>CAVXRU010000024.1:0-143404 GCA_963763905.1 uncultured Acidobacteriaceae bacterium
GGGATACGGTCCATTCCACCTACGGGTTGAAACATCGTTGCCTGCCAATCAATTTCATCGTCGTAGAACTCGCCCTTGGATAAGTCGGCTGCCAGCAGCTCATGAAGCTTCAGTGGCTGGTGCAGCACAGACTGGCCGAGGCCGGCGCCGCGGGGCGTAACAAAGCCGGCGCGCATAGAGCCCACATATTTTCCGTTCGCATCCAGGTCGCCGAATTCATGCAGCAGATCCAGCAGCAGCGAGGTGTCTTCTTTGGAGAGCTCCTGGTCGAGGGTATCCGCGCGCACGCACTTGGTGAGCAACTCGGCCAGGTAGCCGCGGGTGTCGTGAACCACCTGCCGCTGCTCCACCGGCTTGCCGGAGTTCAGCAGCGGAGACTGCATCAAGGCCGAGCGCGAAACATTGACTTCGACTTCAAGGGGTACGCCCAGCTCCTGACAATAATTGAGCAGGTGGGTATGGATAGAAGGGATACGAGCCGGCCCGGCATTGAGGTAGCCTTCATTCGACCAGCTACAGTTCTGAGTGCTTCCGTCAGTGAACTCGACCTTGCACCCGTCACGAACGGTCCAGTTACGGCCGCCGGGCCGGCTGCGTGCTTCGAGGATAGTACATCGGAATCCAGCCTTGCTGAGCTCGTAGGCAGACACCAGGCCAGCGATCCCGGCGCCGAGGATGACCACGCTTTTGCCTCGTCCGAAGTCAGCGGCGAGCTGGGGGAGAGGGGAAGCGCCGGTGGCAGGTGTGAGACCGAGAACCTGCATGCTGCGAAAGACCGCAGAGTAGCCGCCAATCTGGGCGATCCGCTCCAGGAAGACACGCCGGGTCAGACTCATCGAGTCGCCTCCGTCTTAATGTGTGAAGGGGCCTTCTCTTTTTGTAACACGCCGGCAACAAAACCGAAGGCTCAGCGGGTGACGGCCAATTCCTCTTCCAGAAGCTGCTTCTGGAACAAATCGGCATAGTAGCCGTTCTTCGCGATCAAGTCGTCATGCGAGCCGAGCTCAACAATTCGGCCGCCGACCAACACCGCAATCTGATCCGCGTGCCGGACGGTCGAAATGCGGTGAGAGATGAACAAGGTAGTGCGGCCCTGCATGACCCGCTGCAGTTCACCCAGGATTTGCTCTTCGGTGTAGGTGTCGACGCTGGAGAGCGCGTCGTCGAGGATCAGGATGCGGGGATTACGGATGACCGCGCGGGCAATGGCCGTGCGCTGTTTTTGGCCGCCCGAAAGCGTAATGCCGCGCTCGCCAACCGTAGTCGCAAAGCCGGCGGGGAATTCTTCAAACTCGCGGCGGATGTGCGCCGCTTCTGCCGCCTGCAACACTTCGCTGTCGGTGGCATGTGGAGCACCAAAGGCTATGTTGCCGCGAATGGTCTGGCTGAAGAGGAACGTTTCCTGGGGAACGAAGCCAATGTTCGAGCGCAGCAGCTCCAGGGGATAATCGCGAATGGGCCGCCCGTCGATCAGAACCGCTCCCGGCTCGGCGTCATACAGCCGCGGTATCAGATTGACCAGGGTTGATTTTCCCGAGCCGGTCGGTCCCACGATGGCCAGACTGCTTCCGGCGGGAATCTTGAGCGAGAGAGAATGCAGTACCTCGGAGCGGCCCGCGTCTGCGCCGGCGTAGGAAAAATTGACGTTGCGAAACTCGATCTCGCCGTGCAGTTTCAAGTCGCCGGGGATGGTGTTGTCAGCTACGGCATCGTCGATCGCGGGCTTGTCCGATAGCAACTCATCGATGCGCACCACGGAGGCGGTTCCGCGCTGCCACAGGTTAACCACCCAGCCGAGAGCGATCACCGGCCAGGTGAGCATCACCATATACGTATTGAAGGCGACAAAGTCGCCGATGCTGATGCGGTGGGAAAGCACCTCATGCCCACCCACCAGCAGGGTGATCGCCAGCGCCAGCCCGAGCACAAACTCAAGCGTCGGCCAGAGCATGCCCATGAGCTGAACCAGGCGAAGCCCGCGGCGGATATTCTCCTGGTTGGATTTTTCAAAGGCTGCGATCTGGGCTTCTTCCTGGGCAAACGCGCGGACCAGCCGTGCGCCGGAAAAATTCTCCTGCGCCTGGGCTGATATTTCGGAATACATGGCCTGAATGCGCTCGAAGCGTTCATGAATCTTGCGCCCCAGGGCCTGCACGAGGATGCTGGCCAAGGGGAGCGGGACTAGCGCTACGAGGGTCAGTTTGGGGCTGATGCGGAGCAGAAAATAGAGAGCGCCGACGGAAAACAGAACCGTGTTGGCGCTGTACATGATGGCCGGCCCAAGCAGCATGCGGACTGCGTTCAGGTCATTGGTCATCCGGGCCATGATGTCGCCGGTACGATGCTGTTGGAAGTAAGCCGCCGGCTGCCGTTCCAGGTGGCGGAACAGGTCATTGCGCAGATCGAACTCAATCTCCCGGGAAATGCCGATGATGATCCAGCGGGTGAGAAAGAGGAACACGCCTTTAGCCGCCGAAATAGCTACCAGCAGCCCGGCATAGAGGAGGATCTTTTGCCGCGTGACCCCCTGGTTCAGGTCGTCGATGGCGATGCGAATGACCTGGGGGAAGAAGATCCAGATGACATTGGAAACCACAGCGGCCAGGCCGCCCCAGACAAAATCGCGGCGATAGCGGCGCAGATAAGGAAACAGAGGCCGGAGTGTGGCAAGCATGCTGTCTCGATTTTAATCCCGCGCGGACATCAGGTAGGCGTGCGCAGCAGCAGATACACTCCGGCGAAGCCGAAAAGCAGGTCGGGCGACCAGGCCGCCAGCAGCGTGGGCAGAAAGTTTACGTCGCCCAGGGCTTCAAACGTGCTTTTCACCACCCAGTAGGCGATCGCCACCCCGATGGCTGCGGCAATGCCGGTGAGCGATCCGCGCTTACCCATGGACAAGGCAAAAGGAATGGCCAGCACCGCCATGACCAGGGTGATGATGGGATAAGCAAGCTTGATATTGAGCTGCACGCTGAGGTGCTTGGTATCGAATCCGCTTTGCCCCAGGTCGCGGATGTATCGCTGCAGCTCGCCGAAGGTCATCTCCTGAGATTGCAGGGATTCCTTTTTAAAGTATTGCGGCGGCTCGTTGATTTCTGGAAAGCTTTCGACGTTGAATTGGGCAAAACTGCTTACCGCTTCTCCGTCGAACCGGCGCTCCCATCCGTGTTCAAAGATCCATTGCTGTAATTGCGGTTCCCAGTGGACGTTGGAGGCAAAGATACGACGGGAAAGAGCAAAGTTCTCCGGGTTGAATTCGAACACGGTGAGATTGGCGAAGCGGTCCTCGTGTTGATCGAAAAACTGATAGTAGAAAATGCGCCCAGGCTTGCCCGGGTCCTGGCGGCCGAAGATCCACTTTTGATCCGGACGGAGAAATGTTTGGGCGGGGCGGCCCTTGATCACACTGCGCAGTGCCTCCTGGCGGCGGTTCGCGCTCGGCAGGTACGACTGATCGAACAGGAACTGGGCAACCGCGATCAGCGCTGACACTACCAGGATGGGAACCATGACGCGGTACAAGCTGATCCCGGTGGCCTTCATGGCGGTAAACTCGTTGGTTCGTGTGAGCACGCCGAAAGTGACCAGCACCGCAACCAGGACGCCCAAAGGCGTGATGTTGTAGAACATATTCGGTGTCAGGTTGATGAGGTATTCACCCACCGTGACCAGAGGGGTGCGGTTGCGGATAATGTCGCCCAGCAGTTCGAAAAAGGTGAAGACAAGCAACAGCAGCACAAAGCTGACCAACACCATCACAAAGGTGTTCAGAAACTCACGCAGCACATAGCCGTCGAGAATGAGCGGAAAGCGCCCCCGTTCGTGGGACGGGCGTTCCTCTTCGGTACGCCGTTCCGGTTCTGCCTTTTGGCGAAGGAACTCTACGGTTTTGAGCCGGGCGGCAACGGCCGCGAATTGCGTACCGGTCGATCCGGTGACCGCCATCTGGCGCAACAGTTCCAGACCGGCCAGGGCGAAGAGAATGTTGGCTGACCATACCCCGGCGAAGACCGGGAGCTTGCCTTCACGAGCCAGCGAAACACCCGTCAAGGACAGAGAGTAGTAAATGAAGACCAGCGCGATGGTCACCACAAACCCGGTGCTCTTACCACCCCGTCGCGAGGAAAGGCCGAGCGGGATTCCGATCAGCATCAGTACCAGGCAGGCCACCGGGTAAGCGAAACGCTTGTGCAACTCGATGAGGTATTGTTTGCCCCCCGGCTCCCTGGAGCGCGCGTAGAGAGCGCGGTTGCCCATGGCGAGTATGGGTGCGTCATTGCGGCCGAGGTGAGTATCCTCTGGAGTGCCAATCGACAGCGGCAATTCTGATTCCACAAAGGTGGAAACCTGGTATTGCGGGTTGCCGTTGGTGGTGACCATCTCGTGCTCGGTACCGCTGCGCAGACGCATCAGCAGCGTATTGGGCCCACCGTTAGCGACCAAAGCCTCCTCAGCGGTGGTGATTTTGGGCGAAACCGGATCACTGAGGTCGGCAAGGAAGATCCGCTGCCACCGCGCGGCGCCTGTGCCGGCTCGGATATCCTGCACGTAAAGCACATAGTTCTTGAAGTCTTCATAAAAGACGCGCGGCTGAATTTCAAACGATGCCTGCTGGTTTTTGAGCTCGTCCTTCAACTGCAGGAGCGCCGCTGTTGCCTTGGGAGCCACATAAAGAGAATCGGCCAGTGATATTCCCCACGCGATAACCGCTACCGCCGAGACCACCTTGACAAAGAACCAGGCGCCAATGCCCACTGCCCGCATGGCCGTGATCTCGCTGTCGGCGGAGAGCCGGCTGAGGCCCAGCAAGACCCCGACAAGCACCGCCATAGGGATGGTGAGGGTGAGGGTGTTGGGAAGCAGGAAGACAAAGACCTTCGCCACCCCGCCCAACGACGCGCTATTGCGCACCGCCATCTCCAGCAGATCGCCAATGTTCTTCATGAACAGGACGAAGGTGAACAGTGCGCCCCCCAGGAAAGCGTGGGAGAGCACTTCGTGCCAGATGTACCGGGTAAAGATGCGCACAGATCTACAGTCTAGAGCATTCTGTGGAAAAAGCCGGGACCGGATAGGAAGACGTACCTCAGTGGCTAAACGGGGTGTGTCGGAATCCGACAGCGGGGAAGAACCGCAGGTCCCTCCACACGCTTCGCTCCGGTCGGGATGACAATTCTGTCGAGGGGCAGCAAGTGCCTTCTGAGGAGCTCTTGCCGGCAAAATAGAATTGTCATCCCGACCGGAGCGAAGCGTAGTGGAGGGGCCTGCGGTTCTTCCCCGGTACTCACACACCCTGTTTGCGCAGCCTGCTAGAGCAGTCCTGCTTTTGCAGGCTGGCACGATGCCTAAGGATCGATGATGGTGTGATCCCAAACAGGCGAGCCCTGGGTGTGATATTGGCCAAGCCCGGTCCAGTCTTCGCGGGTGATCCCGTTCAGGTCCCACACTACCCGCCCATCGCGCACCGTCAGCTCGCAAGCCAGCTTCTCATCGCCTGCCAGGCGCGCCCCGTACGTGTCCACGAAACCAAACTGCCCCTTTTCGACACGCAACACAGCAACGTCTGCATCGGACCCCACAGAAAGATTTCCTAGCTCGTCGTGCTTGATCTCGTGTGCAGGGTTTGAGGTGGACATCCGGATCACGTCCTCAAGCGACACGCCCAGGTTCAAAACCTTCGACATCACGTTCAGCATGTCTTTCATTCCTGCATTCATGCTGTCGTTATGCAGATCCGTCGAGATCGAATCCGGCACGAAGTGTTGCTGGATCGCCGGTGATGCGTGGCGGAAGATGAAGCTACCGCCACCGTGGCCCACATCAAAGATGATGCCGCGCTTCCTTGCCTCGAAGAGAAAAGGCCGTACCTTGTCCCCCGCATCCAGCATGGGCACGTCGTCGAGATACATGTGCGTGGAGATGTCCCCAGGACGCAGTTTCTTCGACACCAATTCTTCATAAGGCCGCTCCGGGCGGAAGGTTCCAAAGTCGACCATCACCGGGATGTTGGCAATCGTCCCCGCTTCCACCGCGCGCTCTACCGGTGTCCACTCCGGGCCATCGTAGTGAGCCGTCTTGATACCCACGATCACCTGCGGGTACTTCAACGCCTGAGCAGCAGCTGCCTGGGCATCCATTTCGTTCAGGTTCTGTTCGTGATTGGGCCGCATACCGCCGCCGACAATATTGATAAAAGCAAGAACGCGGGTGATGGAGCGATCAATGACACGATCCTTGAAATCGGGAAAGTTTGTCCAGCCTGAACTGCCCGCATCGACTGCGGTCGTCACTCCACTGCGCAGGGTAAAGCCATCGGGATACACACTGTGGTCGCCTGCGTAGGCGTGGCGTTCGCCCGTGCCTGCATATACATGTACGTGGATGTCCACCAGCCCCGGAGTGACATAGAAGCCCAAAACATCAACTACTTTGGCGCCCGGTCCCGGTTGAATATGCTCGGCAACCGCAGCAATCTGGTGGTCCTTGATGGCGACATCGCGAACCGCGTTGATGCCGTTTTTAGGGTCGATGACATGACCGCCCTTGAGCACCAGGTCATACGAGGCTTGCCCGTGAAGCGCCGGGGACGCAAGCGCAAGCAACAATGAAATCCCCAGTAGCCCGGCATAGCGGCCTCGTTTTCGAACAAACTGACAGACATCCACGTTTTATCCCTCAAGGTTTGCAACAGTCTCAGGTACACAAAGACACAGCCGCTGTCATGCCAGCGGCTGTGGAGAGAAACAATGAGCCACGTTGCGCTAGAAAACTATTTTCCCGGCAAGCTGAAGCAGGCGCCCACTGCTGCCGGAGCTGTTTTTCTGGGTGCTCGTCGTGGTGCCAAAGTCACCCCAGGTCGTGGGATCACCCGGATCCCAACCGCCTTGCATGTCAGAGTTCGGGTTAGACAAATTGGGATGATTGAAGACGTTCTGAGCCTCGGCACGGAATTGGAACCTTAACCTTTCCCAAATCCCGAAGTCCTTGAAGATGGATGCATTCACATTTTCAAAACCAGGGCCATAGAGCGGATTTCGTCTTCCACTGCCAAAGGTAAATTGTGCCGGATAGGCAAACGCCGAACCGTCGACGCAAGAGCCACTGGGATTATTAATGTAGAACTTTGCCGTGCATTTAGCAGACGGCAGGTGTATCCAATCGGGCCGTTGCACGTTTCCATTGGGCTGGCTGACGTTGGCCTGATCGTTGTCCAGGTAAACGTTATAGGGCAGACCAGTCTGCAGGGTCACGATCGCGTTTACTTGCCAGCCGCCCAGGGTGTTTTTCATCAGATAGCTGGAACCCGAAAACTTGGGCAGGTCATACGTGGCGATGCCCACAAAGCGGTTGCGGATGTCCCAGTTTGAGCTCGCATAATCCAGGTTGATGTTGTACTGGTCCATCGTCGTGCCGCCATTGTTCGAGTTATCCGAGAGGTCCAGATCGTGCGACCAGGTGTAACTGGCCTGCCCGGATAGCCCATGGGTCGCGCGCTGGCGCAGAATCGCGGTAAAGCCGTTGTAGTGGGAGTATTCGTCATTCTGGATGGTGCGGATGCGGCCGAAGAGCTGGTTGGGGCGGCGTCCGTTGATGTCACCTACGGGACCACCAGGCTGAGGCGAGTTGTTATAGAAATCCCGGTCAAGATGAATGGCATGAGATCCCAGGTATTGCAGCTCCGCGCCGGCTCCTTTCCACAACTCCTGTCCCCAGGAGAGGTTCCACTGATAGAGCTCCTGGGTCGGCAGATGCGGGCCCATGGTGACCGCATTCACGTAGGTCCCGGGAATGCCCGCCATGGGAGAACCTGCGCCGGCGCCCGGAGTGGGATTGGCAAAAGTCAAGAGGCTGGTCGCCTGACCGTTGTAGGCAACTGAGGCGGAAAGCGGATAGTTCTGCGTGGTTAGGGTATAGGTATTCAGCTGGTTCGCATTCCAGTAAATTCCAAAACCTCCCCGAAGGACAGTCGTTTCCCTAATGCGATAGGCGAAGCCAAGCCGGGGGGCCCAGTCGTTGTGCGTCGGGTTAATGAACTTGAAGCCGGGTGTTGGCTTGAATGTTGCCGGCGTTGTCGCTGTGGTGGCAGGGATCAGAGCGGTATCGGTCGCATTCAAAATTCGCGTGTACCCATTCAAACTATAGGGCACCGTCGGTAACTCGTAGCGCAGACCATAATTAACGGTGAGCTTCGGCATGACCTGCCAGTTATCCAGCACGAAGAAACCATCGCGCCATTCACCGATCGATCCCTTGGTAGGGAATACCGGAGTCGTGGCCGACTGGGCCAGGCCTAAAACAAAATCGGCCGCACCGTAGCCCGTGCTGGTATAACCCGAAGCCGCACTGCCCGGGGTTCCATTAAAGTTGAAAAAGCCACGCGCGTCATTCGCCGCCTCGCGCCCGATGGTGAGCTTTCGCAACTCGAGGCCGGCCATGATATTGTGGCGTCCGCGGGTGTAGCTTACCTCGTCGTAGCCGTCAATCGTTCGATCGTCTTGATACCAGTTGGCGGACGTGTTTCCCAGCGTTGGCCCGTTGTTGTTGCCCAGGACGTCGACATAGATCGAAGGTATTCCCGGGTTGCCGTACAGGGTGTCGGAATTGAAGCCCGGAATTCCTAACGCGGTCCCTGCATCTTTTGGCCCGTTGACGGCAAAATAGTCCAGGCTGTTGGAGAGAACCGTATTAAGACCAACGCGGAAATCGTTCACCAGGTTCGGCTTGAAGATGCGGGTGTAACCGACAGCATAGTTGCGCGAGTGAGTTGGCCCGTAAGAAGCGTTGGTGGGGAAGTTAGAGCCATTCACAATGGTGATGTTCTGCCAGTGGTAACGGAAATATAGCCTGTTTTTATCGCCGATATTTTCGTCAAGGCGATCCAGCGTTTGGGTAATGATGATGTTGTTGGGGAAACTGTTTTGCAGGTTGTTCTGCACGCCGCTGAGATTGGGCTGCAACATATACGCCTCGAGCTTCTGCGAGATCAAAGCAGACGGACTTTGTAACTCGGAGGCCGGGATCTGATTGTTGGGATAGGGGAGGCCGGTGAACGGGTCGGTAATGGACACACCGATTGCGGAGAAGTCCCCAGTCCTTTCGGCCGCGGTTAGCGTGGAAGCGATACCGGTATTTTCCGAGATCTGGTTCAGCTTCTCCCAGGAACCGAAGAAGAAGGTGCGGTTCCGGCCGTTGTACAGTTTTGGAAAATAGACGGGGCCCCCGAGAGCGAATCCATACTGGTTGTAGTGGTTAATGAGCTTGGGGCTGCCGGGTGCATCGAAGAAATCATGCGCGTTGAGGGCGGTGTTCTGGATGTAGTCGTAGACTGCACCATGCAAATCATTGGTCCCCGATTTGCTTACCAGGTTGACGTGCAACCCCAGGTAAGAACCGTACTGTGCCGGGTAGTTACCGCTTTGCATTTGTACTTCCGAGATCATGTCGGAGCTTGGCCGCGCCGGCGCCGTGGTGATCAGGTTATTCATGATCGAAACCCCGTCGAGCGTCATGCTGCTCTGGATTTCGCGCTGACCGGCTCCGATGAAGTCCTCGCCCGGCGGGACGTTGTTATAGCCTGACGAAGGTCCAATGGTGACATTCGACGCGGTGGCAGCAATCTCCAGCGCGTTATGGCCTACCAGCGGCAGATCCTGCACCGCCTTGGTATCGAAGGTTTCGCCCAGTGTTGCGTCGTCCGTGGAAATGGGCGGTGTGGAGGCCGAAACGGTAACAGTTTGGGTCTCGGATCCTGCTTTGAGCGAGAAGTCCGTGCGCACCGCCTGGTCAATTGGTACGATCGTGCCGGTTTTTGTCACCTTGCTAAAGCTTGGTTGATCGACCGTGATGTCATAGGTGCCCGGAGGAATGAACTTGATCGAATAGTAGCCCTGCGCATTGGTCGTCCCCGGGTAAACCACCCCGGTTGATTCTTCCACGGCGGTGACTTTGGCGCCCACCACGGCGCTGCCGGACGAATCCAGCACCGTCCCCACCAGGGCGGTATTGTTCGCTACTTGAGCCTCCGTAAAGGTAGCGAAACTTAAGAACACAATTAGGGCTGAACAGATGCGAAATCGACGTTTCATTCTCTTGAGCTCCCTTCAAGTTGGGCCGCAAGCGAATTTGCGGCCGGTGGGAAACTTATGATTGATGCAGTGCTTTCGCCCTGCGAGTATGTCGAACTGACTAGGCCTGCCTAAAAGCAACCATCATTGCGCTAAAACTGGGGAATCCGATCGGCGCCGGGTACCGCTACGTGAGGGATTCGCAATGTAAGGATTCATCAATATTTCACTACAGGGATACCTGGTTGTCATCAGGCTGGAGTCGTGCCTGTATATAGGACAATTGCCCTATATGCGGATTTCCAAGAACGAGCATCCACACAGAGATCTCTCCACTACGCTCCCCCGGATTTCCTGTTGAGACCCGTGGCTTTGATGATCTGCATGCGGCTCTCTCTACGGAGAGCCGCACACGTTGTCGTCGCAAGCAGCGCGAAGTAGGAAATCCGGGTGAGGTTTGCTGAACGGAGATCGTTGTTTCATCACCTTGGGATTGTTTGGGCGGATCCTATTCCCAATGCACCAGGCCGCGTTGGATGGCGCAGATTGCAGCCTGGGTCCGGTCGCGAACGCCCATCTTATCCAACACGCTGCTCACGTGGATGCGCACCGTTTTCTCGGCTATCCCTAGCTGCTGGGCAATATCGCGGTTGCTTTGCCCGCACGTGATACAGGTAAGTACTTCGTGCTCGCGGGGAGTCAGCTCCACCAGAGAGGTTCGTTCTGCCAGGCGGTCCCGTGCGATCGGTGGAAGATAGCGCATGCCCTTATGCACGGTAACGATGGCCTCCACCAACTCTTCTCCACTTGCGTTCTTGTTGAGGTAAGCCATGGCGCCGTTGCGGATGGCGCGATAGATATCCTCGCTACCCTCGTAATTACTGAGCACCGCGATCTTGGCAGTCTTACATAGTTTGCGAATCGCTGAGATGGCATCGAAGCCGCTGAGGCCCGGCAGGCGGAGATCCATGATGGTAACGTCCGGAGCATACTGGCGGTACATCTCGACGCCGCTGGCTCCGTCACTTGCTTCGGCCACCAACGCGATGTCGCCGCGTCCGTTCAGGACAGAGCGCAAGGCCATGCGCGCCAGGAAATGATCTTCAATCAGAAGCACTCTGATGGACATTGCGTCATCCTCCCTGCACTTGCATGCGAAAAGGCACATGGACCAATATCTCGGTGCCATTGCCGGCGGATGTCTCTACCCGAAGACTGCCACCCAGCTTGCGGGCGCGTTCCTCCATGACGGGAATTCCAAAGTGGCCAGAGAGCGCAGCGAGCTTGTCGGATGCCCGAAAGCCACGCCCATCATCCTTGACCGATAAGCTGAGCCAGTCCGCATGGTATTGCAGGTGCACCGAGATACAATTCGGCACCGCATGACGGAGAGCATTGGTAACCGCTTCCTGGCCGATGCAGACAAGATGATGCACAGAGCCAGGCGTCAGCGGCACTTCCTCTCCTTCTACGTTGAGCCGCATGTCGATCCCTTCCTTGGCACTGAGGGGCTTCAGTGCATTCGACAACGCGCTCGAAAGCGGTCCGGTCGCCTGCTCGTTTTCACGTAAGTCCCAAAGGATCCGGCGCGCCTCCGCCTGGCAATGCCGAACCATGTTTCTTGCCAGCTCACAAGCCTTCGCCGCGGCTGTCTCGCTGCCCAGCAGATGGGCCGTGGCTTCCAGTTGCCACGCGATGGCAGCAAAGCCCGCCATCAAGGTATCGTGCCATTCCCGGGCGATTCGATTGCGTTCTTCGAGAACGACGCCGAGCTCTCCTTTTGCCCGAGCCAGCTTCCAACGGAACAACCGCACCGTGGCTATTGCGGCCGCAAGGCAAAGCAACGCGTAAAACCACCAGGCTTGATAAAAATACGGCCGCTGATAAACAGCAACGCTGGCTACCGTGTCGTTCCATGCGGAACCCGCGTTGCGGGCGTCCACCACGAAACGATAGTGCCCGGGTGGAAGTTTTCGATAGTGTGCCGACCTGTATCGAGTGACGGTCCAATCACGGTCATAGCCATCCAGCTTGTAGCGAAACTCCATCTGTGCGGGGTTGGCAAGATTCTGTGAGTTGAACTGGAAGATGAGGTCCTGCAGGCCAGGGGATAGCTGCAGGCGATTGCTTACATCCACGCTGGCATCGTCGACCAAGGCCCCGGTCAACTGCGCCGGGTGAGCGGCCGGAGGAACCGGCCCCTCGGGATGGGTGCGAACCAGACCTTTCGCAGTGGCAAACCAAAGCGTGCCATCCGGGCCTCGGGTGGAGTGTGGCTGCGCGACTCCAAGGCACTCGCTGCTGGGCATACCGTCTGCCTTACCCAGCAGCACGGAGTCCACGGTCTTCCTCTTCTGCGCGGCCAGTTCTTCGAGTTGCTGCCGCTCCACGCGGACGATCCCACGAGACGTGGCCATCCATAGAAATCCCTTACCGTCATCCACTACGGAGAAAACAGTGGAGTCCACCATGCCGTTCATCGTGGCCAGGTGAAGAGGATGGCCGTCTTTCAGCCAGTCCAGCCCTCCTCCTTTGGTGCCCACCCACACATTGCCGGCGCTGTCGATGGAGATGGACAATACGTAGAGATGAGAAAGCCCTTCGATCGCATGGACGTTGTCTCCCATCACGCGATAGAGTCCTGCCGAGGTGCCGACGAGGAGCCCACCATCCTCGTTCTGCGCCAGGCAGGTGATCAGTTTGTCTTTCAGCAGCAGGACGCCTTTGTTCTTTGCCGGAATTCCGTCGGCGTAGTGCAGCAGCCCAGTGTAGGTACCTACCCAAAAGCCACCGTGGGTGTCACTCAGCAAAGCGCTCACAGCGTCGGTGAGCGTTTCACGGCCTAACAGGATGTGCTGGAAGCTGACTCCGTTGTAGCGGAACAAACCGCTGAACCAAGTTCCGATCCAGACATTTCCGGCAGCATCTTCTTCCAGCGCTCGAATGGCTTGAGATCTTCCCGGTGCAACCTCGCGTTCAAATTTTCCCTGTTTCATCCGGAAGAGTCCGTTGCCCCAGGTTCCGATCCACAAATATCCCTTGTGGTCCTGAAGGATGGCGGCGGGTTGCCCCTCGCGTAGTTCCCGCGGCTCATCGCGCAGGGGGATTAACGTCGCGATGCGCCAACGCGCCAGGCCGCCACTGGAAAGGCCAACCCAGAGGTTGTGCTCGTCGTCTTCGTAGAGTGAGCGCACAAAGTCGTCGGCCAGGCCGTCCTTGCTTCCCCAGCAGGAAAACTTCGATTCTGAAACCCGGCAAAGGCCCTGGTTTCGCGTGCCCACCCACATTTTTCCCTGGTAGTCGCCAACCAGCGCAGTCACTTCTTTTTTGAATCCTGGCACTACTTCCTGCGTATATTCCTCGCCGCCTTGGCGTTTTTCCGGGGAGCGGATCAGACGCACCAGCCCGTCTCGAAGGCCGACCCACAGCACGCCGCGGCGGTCGTAGTAAATTCCGACCGCGTCGCCCTTCGCCTTGTTGTGCAGCTGATGGTGTTCCAGAATGTGCGTGTGCACGCCCCGGGTTGTGAGGTGAAAGACTCCGTTGGAGGTGAGGACAAAGATGCCTCCTTGCCCATCTTCGGCGAACGGCGTGGTGATATCACCCGAGACCGGGCCGAGTTTATCCAGCAGCTCGACGGATTGGGTTCCACCATGGACTGTGATTCGTTCGATGCCATCATGGGTAGCCGCCCAGATCGTGCCTCTCGCGTCCTCGAACAAGCCGCGTATGCGCTCCTGGTGAAAGCCTGCCTGCTCACTGACGTTGAACGCCGTGCCTGCGGTTTGCCGGATAATTCCCCGGTCATCGGTGCCGATCCATAGGTCGCCGCTTCGGCTTAGCAGCAGGGAGTTTACGGGCTCGCTGGCCGCCGGGTCCTTCGCGTCCACGCGGATGGGGCTGAAACGCAAACCGTCAAACGAGGCAACGCCGCCGTAAGTAGCGATCAACAATCGGCCGCCGGGCACCTGGGTGATGTCGCGCAGCTCACTCTGCGGCAAGCCGTCTTCCACCTGCCATTCCTGCTTTTGATACTCGGAAAGCCGCACGGTGGCGGATACGGCCGGTAGACAACAACCCAACATGAGGAGCAACATCCGGCCCAACAGCCTTTGCCCTCGATAGCCGGGGCAATGCCGTTCGCGAAGGGAAGGCATGGCGAAGTTCTTATGAGCCATAAGAAAATAACCGGTGTTGCTTTACCCCACCACAACCGGAGCTACTTTTGCAACTTATTTTTGAAAGTATTGAGATTGCCCAGCGTGCCGCCCTTGACGTGAAAATGGCGCGGACGAATCTCGAGTGGGTGGCCCAGGTCTCGCTTTTGAGACCTGTGTTTCTCCCACAAATGGATCCTGGCCGGAATACCCAGGTCTCAGAAGCGAGACCTGGGCCACCCACTCAATGTCTGGAAGTTGTTAGCTGGATTCACTTTGAGCGCGAAGCAATCAGGTTGTTTCCCAAACGAGCTTTGCGTTGGTTAGTTCGCGAGCACCCAAAGCTCCCAGTTCCCGCCCTACACCGGAACCCTTCACTCCGCCAAACGGCGCACGTGGATCCGACCGGACAAAGTCGTTGATGAAGACCGCACCGGCCTCGATCTGCGACGCAACAGCATTGGCGCGTTCGGGATTCTTACTCCATACCGCGGCGCCCAGACCGAACTCTGTATCGTTGGCGAGCCGTATTGCATCTTCCTCTGTTTTGAAGGTGAAGACCAGCGCTACCGGACCAAAGAACTCTTCCCGCGCAACAGGTGCGTCGTGGGGAACATCGACCAGCACCGTGGGAGCAAAAAAGTAACCCGGTCCCTCGAGCGACTTGCCGCCCGTGAGCACACGTCCGCCTGCGGCCACTGCATCGGACACCTGACGTTCTGTTGTCGCCCGCAAGTCCTCACGCGCCTGTGGACCCAGTTTGGTCGACGCCAGAAGTGGATCTCCCACTTTTAATGCGGACGCCTGCTCGACAAAGGCCTTGATGAAAGCATCGGCAACCGGCGCAGCAATCAGAAAGCGCTTGGCCGCAATACAGCTCTGTGCGTTGTTGGAATAGCGTGAGGTCACGCCCAACTGCACCGCTTTCGCGATATCGGCATCCTCCAGCACCACAAACGGATCCGAGCCGCCGAGTTCCAACACCACTTTCTTACCGTGCAGCCCCGCCTGCTGAGCGACTGCCCGGCCGGCTGCCACGCTACCCGTAACCGTCACTGCACGTATGCGAGGGTCTGCGATCATCGCCGGCACCGCTCCGCGCTGAACGGAAACATTGACGTAGAGCCCTTCCGCGCCGCCTGCATCGCGAACCAGAGCTTCCAAAGCTAGGGCGCATCCCTGCACCGTCTCGGCATGCTTCACCACGACGGTGTTCCCCACCAGCGCAGCGGGGATGAAGAAGCGCAGCACCTGCCAGAAGGGGAGATTCCAGGGCATAATCGCCAGCACCGGACCAAGCGATTCATAAACCACGCGGCCCGGTGTTCCGGGAATAGCCTCGGGCTGGATGTAGGCCGCGCCATCCCCGGCAAAATGCCGCGCACCGAAGGCGGCCTTCTTTACTTCGCCCAGCGCCTCTCCGACCGGTTTACCCATCTCGAGCGTGATCAGACGCGCGTAATCGTCCGCGCGCGTTTCCAGCAAGTCCGCGAGGCGAATCAAAAACGCAGTCCGCTCGGAAAGCGGAGTACGCGACCACTTCTTCCATCCATCCCAGGCGCTCTGCAAGCGGGTTTCTATTTCCTGGGCACTGTGCTCCGGGTAAACGTTCAGAAGCTGACCAGTAGTAGGGTTTCTCGACTCGAATGCCATAGCGTTTTATCCCTTCAAAGATAACGGCGGCACATCCAACCAACGACGCTCCGACCAACTCTTCATTCCCAGCTCGGCCAATTGGACACCCTTTGCCCCTTCCAGCAAGTCAAAGCGCCAGGGCTTGTTTTCGACCACGTGACGGATAAAGTCTTCCCACTGCAGTTTGAAGCCGTTCTCGTAGTTTTGGGTGTCGGGGACTTCTTCCCATTGGTTCGCGAAGACCATGGTTTGGGGAAGGTCAGGGTTCCACACTGGCCGCGGAGTATTGACCCGATGTTGGGAGTAGCAACGGGTCAAACCAGCAACTGCCGAACCATGAGTTCCATCCACCTGGAAAGTCACCAGGTCATCCCGGCGTACGCGCACTGCCCAGGAGGAGTTGATATGCGCGATCACGCCGCCTTCGAGCTGAAAGGTGGCATAGGCCGCATCATCCGCATCGGCTTTGTAGGGTGCTCCACTCTCGTCGACACGTTCGGTGATATGGGTGGCGCCGATGCAGCTGACCGCCTTCACCGCGCCGAACAAGTTGTCGAGCACGTAGCGCCAATGGGGCAGCATATCGAGAATGATGCCTCCGCCATCCGCTTTGCGGTAGTTCCATGAAGGCCGCTGCGTCGGCTGCAGGTCGCCCTCGAATACCCAGTACCCAAACTCACCCCGCACGGCGAGCATGCGCCCGAAAAAGCCCGCGTCCTTCAGCATGCGCAGTTTGCGCAGCCCGGGCAAATAAAGCTTGTCTTGCACCACGCCGCTCTTGATCCCACGTGCATCCGCCAGCCGCGCCAGCGAAAGCGACTCCTCCAGCGTTTCTGAAAGCGGCTTCTCGCAATAAACGTGTTTCCCCGCCTCGATGGCGCGCTTCAGTAGAGGAACACGCATCTGGGTCGAGCCGGCGTCGAAGAAGATCGTGTCCTCGGGGTTCGCTAGCGCAGACTCTATGTCTTTTGCTACTCGCTTAAGGCCGTGGCGCGCCGCCAGGGCTGACACCTTTTCCAGGTTGCGCCCCACGAGTATGGGGTCGGGCATGGCCCGGTCTCCGTTGGAAAGGGTTACCCCGCCCTGCTCCTGGATCGCCAGAATGGAACGGACCAGGTGCTGGTTGTAGCCCATGCGGCCCGTGATGCCATGCATGATGATGCCAATACGCCGACTAGACACTGTTCATTCTGCCTTCTATAGTTTCTAATGTTTGTTCTATAAGTGCGTTCTTGAGTGGACCATACGGGCGCTTGGACTGTCAAACCATCTTAGAGTGTTGCACGGGGGATTCTTGAAGAAGCAAGCCATGGTGTGTTTTCTCTTCGTTTTGTGGACTTCGGGGGCGCTCGCGGCAAGCGGCATACCAAAAGCCGCGTGGTCCCGGCCCATTGGACTTCCACTCGAGAATCCCGGCGTGACGAAAGATCCTGGCATGATCGACGATGGCTATTGGCAAGGGGCGCCGGTCGGGGGTATGGGGGCAGGCACCTTCTCCCGCTCTTATCGCGGGGATTTTTCTCGTTGGCATATCAAGGCTGGTGTTCACAAATACGAGACAGTCTATGTGAACGAGTTCGCCATGTTCCAGAAGTCCGAAGGGGATTCCGCGGGAACGGCGCGGGTTCTCATGACCGACCATCCCCGAAACGGTGAGTTGTCTAGCTGGGCATGGGACTATCCGGTGGGAGCGGGGGAGTACTCGGCCCTGTATCCAAAGTCCTGGTATGACTACAAGTGGGACAAATTTCCTGCGCACGTGGTGCTGGAACAATATTCGCCCGTGCTGCCGGACAACTACCGCGAATCCAGCTATCCGGTCGCGGTTTATCGCTGGCATGCGGAAAATCCGACCAACCATCCTGTCACCGTGTCGGTGCTTCTGTCGTGGGCTAATATGGGCGGCTGGTTTCGGACCTTCACCCGTGACTTTAACGGCACGCCCAACCAGGGCAACTACAACCAGTTTGTGAGCGAAGCGGCGGGATCTGCGGGCACCATGAAGGGCATCGTCTTCGATCGCGGCCGGGACGGAGAAGCCTTAAACGAGTGGGACGGGCAGTTTGCGATTGCGGCACTCGAAAGCCCCGGCGTGGAGGTCACCTACCAGACAACGTTTCTCGCCCAGGGAGACGGAAAGGCAGTGTGGGCGCCCTTTGCCAGGGACGGACGGCTGGTAAACAGCACCACGTCGTGGGTAAGCGATAGCGAAAAATTGGCCGGCGCCATCGCGCTGCGTTTCACGCTGCAACCCGGGGAGAAGAAAATTGTCCCGATGGCGATCTCGTGGGATCTTCCTGTGGTGCAGTTCGGCCAGGGGCGAAAGTGGAACCGGCGTTATACGGACTTCTACGGCACGACCGGGAACAATGCCTGGAAGATTGCCCGCGACGGTTTGCAGAATGCTGCCAGTTGGAGTGATGCAATCGATAAGTGGCAGGCGCCTTACGTCAATGACGAGAGCAAGCCGCTCTGGTATCGCGGCATGCTCTTTAACGAACTTTACGCCCTGACAGATGGCGGCACCTTCTGGGGCAGGCAGGTGGGCAGTGACAAGAAGCTTCCGGCATCGTTTGCGTTGCTGGAGTGTTTTGATTATGCCTATTACGCAACACTGGATGTTCGCTTTTATGCCTCTCTGCCGCTGTTGAAGTTCTGGCCGGTCATCGACAAGCAGGTATTGCGCCAATTTGCCGACACGGTTCCGCGTGAGTGGCCGGAGAAGGGGCTTTGGGTTTGGAAAACGCAACAGACCGGCGAGCCGGTTCTGCATAAGCGGAAGAAGAAGGGAGCTGTTCCCCATGACCTCGGCGTGCCGGAAGGCGATCCCTTCATCGCCGTGAATCAGCCGGGCTGGCAGGACACCAACGACTGGAAAGACCTCAACTCCAAGTTCGTATTGATGGTCTATCGCGATTACGTACTCACCGGGCGGAAAGACACAGCGTTTCTCCGCGAGACCTGGCCTGCGGTGAAAGAGGCGATTGCATACCTGCGGCAATTTGATCATGGTGGTGGAGTGCCCGAGAACAGCGGCTATCCGGATCAGACCTACGACTCATGGGTGGTGCAGGGCGTCAGCGCTTATTCGGGCGGCCTATGGCTCGCGGCCCTGCGCGCGGGCGAGGAAACGGCGCGCACCCTCGGAGATAAGGCAACGGAAGACACGTATCACGCTCTGTTTCATAAGGCTCAGCAGACTTATATCAGCAAGCTTTGGAATGGCGAGTACTTTCGCTATGACACTGAGAGCGAAAACCAGAATGCGATCCAGGCTGACCAGCTTGCCGGACAGTGGTACGCAAACATGCTCGGGTTAGGAGACCTGGTACCTCGCGAAATGCAGTTGTCTGCGGCGAAGAAAATATTTGAGGTCAATGTCATGAAGTTTGCCGGAGGACAGATGGGCGCAGCTAACGGCATGGCTGCGGACGGTTCGGCTATCGACAACGTTCAGGCGAAGGAAGTTTGGGCGGGTACTACTTTAGGCTTTGCCGCTCTGCTGTTAAGCGAGGGGATGAAAGACGAAGCGTATAAGTCAGCTTGGGGGCTCTACCATGTTATCTACGAGGCAAAGGGCTACTGGTTCCGAACCCCCGAAGCGTGGGATATCACCGGGAACTTTAGGGCAGGTATGTATATGCGTCCGGCAGGTGTCTGGGCGATGGAGATGACGCAGCCGCCTTCGAAACGCTAGAGTTGCTTGGCCGTTACAGGCTTGAGGGGTAGGGCTGCGGTATCCCACATCTCGCAAAAAACGAGCGAGATGTGGGGCACCCGGCGAATGGTTAGGGGATAGAGCCCAAAAGCGCGATCGAGATCAGGACAGTAGCTGATTCACGGCCCTGTCGGATTCAGCAATCGAAGCTCGATGATCCATGATTCCGGAAAGGTCGGAATTGGCAAACGCGATTTTGCCGAATGGTGAGCGGCGCATTACCTCGCGGGGAGCGATTTTGCCCTCCGTCCCAAAGAAAAACCCCGGTTGGCCGCAAAGATAAGCATGGCCCCAGCGATTAACGATGATTCCGGCAATATCGCGCCTCGCATCGAACCCGCTGCGCGCGAACATCAATGTCATCTGTTCGCGAATCAGCCGCTCATATTCCGAGTACGGCGTGCTGAGCAGGCGCATCCTTCCCCGCGTGCACTGCTGCGGTAACGGTACGCCCGGTTCCGTAAAAGTGATTTTCAAACGCAGGACGGTTGGATCGTCAGGACTGACGGTAGGCGGAACGTCTGCGAAGGTGGCCACTTTGCGAACCGCGAGCCACTTATAGAGCCCCTCGAAACATTGGCATTCCGTAATCCCCATCTTAGCCATAAAGCGCCAATTGCGCACCGCGACGTTGATGACGGCGCAAGGCATGCGATAGAACTGCTGGTACGCAGCACGATAGTTTTCCGGCAGGTCGGAGATGGTTCTTGCCGTTGTCCAGCCCGCAGCCATCACCACCGATCGTGCGTGCACGGATTGAAGCCGGCCCGCCACCGCGTAGATTACCCGGACGCCGTCACCCTCGTGGCGCACATCCGCCACGGTTGCGCCTAGCCGTATCCGCACCGGCTGCCCTTCACGATCAAGCCTGGTGAAATCTACCGGCCCGTTACACATGCCCGCCAGGGTATTCGGGCCGGGCATCGCTTCCGGGATCATGGCTTTTACAATGAAGCGCGCGATGCCGGTGTTGCCCCCGGGGAATATCTGCTCGCCAACTTCGTTCTTCCAGGGGAAAAGTACCTCGGGGGCGTAGTTCGCATAGGCGGAGTTCTCATCCGCGGAAGAACCCGCCCAGTCCGCAGCGGCCGGCATATAGGTACGGATAAATTCACGAGTCAGGCCGTCCCGCTGCATCAGGTGCTCTTCAAAGCTGATGCGGTCGAGAGCCCGCGAAATTTCATCGCCGTCCACCTTGGGCGGAACAAATGTTTTATTGCCATCGCGCTCTTTCAGCAGTTGCTGTTTCGTTGCCTCGGGCAGGGGCGCGCCAGCCAGCCTTTTTCCCCAGGCATCGAACAGCCAAAACCCCTCGGGATGGCCGTGTTGTGCGCCAAAAAACATTCCGGAACTCTTGCTGCCCCGGGCGTAGGGAAGTGTGTTGACATCGAGCTCAGGCTGGCCGCCGCCCCATTTCTGGTATTCCAGCGGTTTGCCGTCAAAGCCGATGGACTCGTAAAACCTCTGCGTAAGAGATTGAGGGAGGGAAGGAAAATAGGTGGCCGAACCCTGGCCTGCGATCAGCCGATGTCCATCCACCATGAATTCATTGCGACGCGCTTCGCCACCGAAGATCGCGTGGTCGTCCAGCACCAGGCAGCGTTTGCCGCGTGCGGTCTTTTCCGAAAAGAGATGAGCGGCTGCCAATCCGCTGATGCCACCGCCCACCACTACGCAATCGAAAGTCTCTCCGGTCGCTTGCGCGGTCTTGAGCTGGCCGGTATAGAGCGCATCCCGGATGCCGTGACCTGCGGTCATGACTGCATGAGTGTTGCCGTTTGATGTGGCGTAATCTCCCACACCGCCGTACCCGTCCCAATCCGCTTGCACCATCATGGGTGCGGCGCTGAACGGATGTCCATCGAGGAAATCTGCGCGGGCCATTTCGGCGTCCATGCCTAGCGCGCGGTCCTGTGGTTTTTGCGGCGGAAATCCCACGCGGTTTCTCCCAGGGGATGTGGTGGTACACTTCGACCACTGTACTATAGAACGTTTCTTTACAAAGTTGAGGCGGTGGAGACTATGAAACGCCGACGCTTCCTTCAATTGGCTGGGACCGCTGCTGCCGGCGCGGCTGTGCGTGCACCCTCCTTCGCTTCGCTGATTCGCGACCAGGAAGTTGTTATCGCGATTCGTGGCAAATCGCTCAGTGCGGGGGAGGCGATCCGCGTCCGAACCGGTGAGCGCGTTCGGTTCCACTTTGTGCACGCCGGCGCTGCGGAAGACGTTCACCTTCATCTGCCGGGTCATCGATTTACCGTGGTCGCCCTCGACGGACATCCAGTGCCAACTCCCGCCGCGGTCGATGTGCTTTCGTTGGTGGCCGGCGAACGCATCCACGCGATGGTGGAGATGAGCAATCCTGGAAACTGGACGCTCGGCTCTGTGGACGACGCCGATCGGGCCGGCGGGCTCAGCGTTCGCGTTGCCTATGGCAATCAGAACGGCGCTTTGCAGTGGCATCCTCCTGCAGAGATCGACTGGTCTTATGCCCGATTCAGTGGAACCAGCCGCGTTCTTCCGCCTGCCGATCAAACGATAGAAATGCTGCTCGAGAGAAGGCCGGGTGGCCTTCATTGGATCGTCGATGGCCGGTCCTGTTCGGATATCGACCACTTGGCTTTCCAACCAGGGCTCCGATATCGGCTGCGGGTGATGAATGCTACCGATCAAGCTCATCCCGTGCGTCTGCCGCAGCACAACTTCGCATTGACGCGGGTCAACCAGGTTCCGGTTTCAGGGATCATCAAAGAGACGGTACGGCTCGAACGTTACAACGTAATTGAAGCAGATGTGGTGGAGCGTTTATAGCGGCACTGCCTCGCGGGCTGCGGATGAAAGATCGGCTGCTTGGAGAGAACTGCAGATCCCTCCACTGCGCTCCTTCGGAGCTCCGGCCGGGATGACAAGGAAAGGCTTGGTGGCTTAACTGAGAAGCTGCGATTGGGATGTGTGGACTTAAGGTGAAAGAGTAGTCTGAATTCCCACATCTCGGCAAAAGCGAGCGAGATATGAGGCCGTGACCTGATACAAAACAGAGTTTGCCGTGCGGGATTGCAATTCAGGAAGGTTTTGAGATAGAAGGGGTGCGCTTGGAAGAAGCCGCCGCACGTAACATCCGAGCGATATCTTTCGACGTGGAAAGATGTATCGACTCTACCGGCGCACCCAAAGGAGGGAGAGCATGCTGCTTATCGTGAGTCTGCCTTCCGTCCCGATAGCTGACAATGGCGCGAAAGTGTTAGGACGTAGACACCCCAGGAAGGAAACGATAACCAACACCACGCACCGTCTCAAGAAAGACCGGCCCCGCAGGATTGTCTTCAATGTAGCGGCGCAAACGCACCATGAAGTTATCAATAGCCCGGGTGTCTGTATCCTCACGCACTCGCCACACCTGCTCCAATAACTCCTTGCGCGAGATGATGCGCCCCTGGTTGAGAACCAGGTAACGCAACAGGTCCGATTCCATGAGCGTGAGCCGGATCGTCTTCTCCGGAGTCGTGAGCTCGAGCGCAGCGAAGTCGATGGTGCGTCCGGCAAAGGCGAAGGTAGAAGGAGAACCCGCGCTCCGCTCGGGCTGCGCAGGCGGGGCAGCAACTTCGGGTCGATGCCAAGCCATACGCCGCAAAAGACCGTTGAGACGAGCCAGGAGGATGGCAAGATCAAACGGCTTGGGCAGATAATCGTCGGCCCCGGCGCCGAACCCATTGAGTACATCCTCGGGCCGTCCACGGGCGGTGAGCATGAGGATGGGAACGAAATTCTGTTGCGCCCGCAGTTCCGCGGCGACGGAAAAGCCGTCCCGCCCGGGGAGCATCACGTCAAGGATGACCGCATCGATGGGCTCGGCGGCAATCATCTCCAAGGCAGTTTCGCCGTCGACCGCGAGCTGAGCGGTGTAGCCCTCGGCGCGCAGGTTAAACAGCAATCCCTGCGCCAGGTGAGCCTCATCTTCCACCACCAAGATATTGGCGCTCACTTGAGCCCCTTCGCCAGCGCACGCGGGAGCTGCAGCCGTATGGTGGAGCCCCGGCCTTCGCCTTCTGATTCGGCGACCACGTCTCCGCCATGCTGGCGAGCGATCGACCGGACCAGGAACAGGCCAAGCCCGGTACCTTTGATGCGGAAGACATTGCGCGCCGGAACCCGGTAAAACCGGTGGAAGATACGCTTCAGGTGTAAGGGGGCAATGCCCAAACCATGATCGGAAATCGTGAGCATCAGCCATGCCTCGCCGTCGAGAGCCAGATTTACCTCCAGTTCAGGTCCTTGCGGCGAATATTTCACCGCGTTATCGAGAATGTTGAGCACCGCCGTTCGCAGGTCCTCCGGGTTGCCGAGAACGGCAAGTTGTCCGGCGCCAGAGCCTATGGTGAACCGAATGGTCGAATCCCGCAGGTTGTAGCGCTGTAAAGTCGTCTGAATGCAATCGCGAACCACGTCGTCGAACGGGACCGGCAACCGGACCTTGTTACGCGCTCGCTGGCCCACCTCGCCCGCTTTGAGCACCTGCTCCACAGTGGCCAGGAGCCGCTCAGTGTCGGAGAGCATGATGTCGTAGAACTCTTTTCTTTGCGACTCCGGCACCTCGTGCCGCTGCAGGGTCTCCAAATACAAACGGATGGAAGTGATGGGGGTCTTAAGTTCGTGGGTGACGGCGTTCAGAAAGCTGTCGTGGCGTTCGTTGCGTTTGACCTCACGCACCAGAAATATGGTGTTCAGAACAACACCGGCGATCAGCAGCAGGAAGAGGGGAATGCCAATGATCAGCAGGATGAAGCTGCGCCAGTTGATGATGATCCAGGCGACGTTGAAGGCAATCGCCACCGCGACCAGGCAGGCGCCAAGCGTTATGGAAAGAACGATCGCATTGCGACGCCGTGTGATCCGCATACTTCTTCAGTCTACTGCGCAGGCGGCAGGGTCCAGGCATAAACCACGCTGTCAACCGGAGTGATGAGGTACTGCCGGCCGTCGATCTGGTAGGTCATGGGCGAGCTGTTCAGGGTACCCCCGGCATACACGTGCCAAAGTAGATCTCCATTGGCAGGATCAAGGGCAAAGAGGTTGCCCGACGTGTCTCCGGAGAAAAGAAGATGGCCTGCGGTGGTAAGAACTCCCGTAAAGCTGTGGCCTTTGCCCAAATCTCTTTGCCACACCGCCTTGCCCGTCTGGTAGTCCAGCGCCTTGAGTTGTGACGAAGACCAGAAGTCACTCAGCGTTCCGCCCTGGTGGCCGTCCGGCTTGTGTTCCTCATTTAAGACCAGGTACCAGAGGCTGGCCGCGGTCTGGGCATTCACATAAAAAAGCCTGGTTTGCGGATCGAAGCTGGGCGCCATCCAGTTGGTTGCGCCATCCATATTTGCCTGCACCAGCACGCCATCTGGCTGCGGCTCTTTCTCAGGCGCTGGAATGGGACGGCCGGATGCATCGATATGCGACGCCCAGTCGGTCTTAACAAAAGGCGCTGTCATCAGGTCTTTGCCGGTCTCGCGATCGAGCACAAAGAAGTAGCCGTTCCGGCTGGCCTGCAAAAGCATTTTTCGCCTGGCGCCGCGAAAGCTTCCGTCTACCAGTACAGGCGTCTCAATCGCATCCCAGTCATGGGTGTCGTGGGGAGAGGGCTGGAAATACCAGGCTAGCTTGCCCGTGTCCGCGTGGAGGGCAACGATGGAACAGGTAAAAAGATCGTCCCCTTTGCGAATGCCGCCGGCCAGCGTCGGATGGGGATTGCCCGTACCCAGGTAGATCAGGTTGAGTTGCGGATCATAGGTCGGTGCGCCCCAGATGCTGCCTCCGCCGTGACTCATGCTGTCGCCATCCGGCCAGGTCTCCGATCCCGGCTCGCCAGGCTTGGGCACAGCATCCCAACGCCAGTTGATTTTTCCGTCAGCCGGATCAAGAGAAAGCAGGAAGTGAGGGACGTCTGCCGAGTCGCCCGACGTGCCGACGATGACCTGGCCGCCGATGACCAACGGCGCACCGCTGATGTAATAGCCAATCGTCACGTCCGCAACCACTTTGTCCCAAAGTTGTTTTCCATTGCGAGCGTCGAGACAGATCACGTGGGCATCAGGGGTTCCAAAGAAGAGCCGGTCCTGGTACATGCCTACACCCCTGGAGCCGAGATGATCTCCCTGCGAGGGCCGGCTGAAATGCCAAACCTGGCGGCCAGTGGCGGCATCCACGGCCCATACATGATCAGGGACGGTGAAGTAGAGAATTCCATTCACTTCAAGAGGGGTCGACTTCACACTCGCCGAGTGAGTCTGGAAAGCCCATGCTAACGTCAGCCCATGCACGTTCGACCGATTGATCAGGTCGAGCGAGCTGTACCTGCGGCCGGTGTAATCGCCATTGTAGGTAGGCCAGGTATCGACAGGAGCCTGCAGCAACTTCTGCGGATCTAGACCCTGCGCGCACAAGTTGCCTGCGGTGAGCAACAGCAGAAACAGTAGTCTCACTGGAGAGTCTCCAGGTAGGCAAAGACATCGTGCAACTCCGCATTGGTGTATTGCGTGATCAGCTGATGATGTTTTTCGAGCGGGTCTTCTATCCTCACTTTGACCCGGGAAGCCGGACCAGGCGACAGGAGGAAGGATCGATACCAGCCGTCCTGTCCAGTGACGGACGCAGAGAAAGCGTCAAGATGGACGAGGTTGCCCTTGATCACCTCACCGGAAGGCAACGTGATCGTGGCCAGCGCCGGCGTCCCCACGGGGTAAAGAAATCTCGCCTGCAGGTTGATCGGCGGATACTTTTGGGCGAGGTGGGCCAGGTCGCCCTGCGGGGAGTGGCACGTGGCGCAGCCGCCTTTGCCGTTAAAGAATGCCTTGCCTCGTTCGGCATTCCCCGTGAGCAGAAGCTTGAGGGAATAGTTGCTGGACGGACCGGAATCGCCGGCGCTATCAGAGAGAGAAAGCAGCGTATGCAGATACGTCACCACGTCTGCTGCCTGATCGGCGGGGAGCCGGATCGCAGGCATACCTCGGTCCGGCCTGCCTTCCTGAATCACGGGCCCGATCAGATCTCCACTCTTGTCATGGCGAACCAACAGTGAGCGGATAAGGTTCGGAGCTTCTGGCCCCCCGTCGGCGTTCTTGCCGTGGCAATACGCGCAGGACTGTTGGAAAATGGCAGCTCCGCGTTTGGCATTTTCCTGTTCCAGAGGATTCTTCCCCATCCAGGAAACGGCCCGCTGCCCGTCAACAATTTGCGCCCCAGACGGCCCACTGCCCAGGCATAGCAGCACGAAGCCGGCCAGCAGTCGAAGACACAGGTTTGTGCCGTTTTGCGACAGCCGGAACTGCGAAAGCTTAGTAATAGTCAGTTATTATGTCGCCGCCCGGTGCGGTTGGCAAGGCATTTCCGCAAAGCGCATAGCGGGCAGAAATGCGCAATCGGGATATTTTAGAAAGCTCGTAAAAAGTAGTTGCATTACGAGGCGTCTTCCTACATCCTTATGGAACTTTACAAAGTAAAGACACGGGCAGCGCACCCCCGGCTCCCTGAGGCCCCCAGATCCCTGCGACTCTGCGAGGTTAGACATGCAATTTCTCCGCACGCTGAAGAAATCCTTCATTGTCCTCACGTTGTGTACCCTCGCCGGAGGCGGCGCCCTCCTGGCTCAGGTGACCGGCGCAATCACAGGCAGGGTTACAGACAGCTCGGGGGCTATCGTCGCCGGCGCCAAAGTGACTGCGACCAACGTCAGCACCAACTTCGCCCAGGGCGCAGTGACTGACGCAGCGGGCGAATATCACTTGCTGGCGTTATCGCCGGGCACCTATTCGGTTAGCATCGCTGGGACTGGTTTCAAGACCTTCACCACCAACGCCATCGATGTAAAAGTGAATGATCAGCAGCGCATCGATGCGGCCCTGACCGTTGGCGGCGTAGAGCAGAGCGTGAGCGTAGAAGCAAACACCGTCCAGGTAGAGGCCGATAGCACGCAACTTGGAGACGTCATTGAGTCCAAGCAAATGCTCGCCATGCCTCTGAATGGCCGCAGTTATCTGGATCTGATGGCGTTGCAGCCGGGCGTCACCCCGGTGACCTCGGGAACCATCCCCAGCGATCGCCCGGTCTCAGGGCAAATCGGCAATCCTGGAAATCTTTCGGTCAATGGCCAGCCAGAGAGCGGCAACATGTTCATGGTGAATGGCGGCGACGTGAGTGAGTCAAAGAATATGGGCGCGGGCCTGATTCCAAATCTGGACTCGATTGCCGAGTTTCGTCTCATCACCAATAGTTTCGACGCCGAATATGGCAAAGTCAGCGGCGCAGTGATGAACTCCATCACCAAGTCCGGAACCAACCGGATCCACGGAGACGCTTTTGAGTTCCTGCGCAACAATGCTCTCGACGCCACCAATTACTTCGATACTTCAAAAGCTGAACTGCGCCGCAACCAATTTGGCTTTGCGGTCGGCGGACCTTTCCTGAAAGACCGTTTGTTCTGGTTCAGCGACTACCAGGGAACACGTCAGGTGCAGGGCGCCAGTACCGGGCAGGTCTTTCTGCCCACCGACGCTGAGCGAGCCGGACAGTTCGATCCCACCACCCTCACAGGTTCCGTAGTTGGGCCCGGGTGGGCCAACACGCTGTCGCAAAGAACGGGAACGCCGGTTTCGGTCGGCGAGTCCTATGCTTCTGTTTTCCCCAACGGCATCATTCCCGCCTCCGCTATCGACAAAGTTTCCACGAATATTCTTCCTTTCATACCGCACCTGAATCCTGGTCAGGACTACTACTCCAACAACAGCCAAAAAGGAACCATTCGTGACGATAAGATCGGCGAACGGGTTGACCTTGAAACCAAGAAGGCCGGAACGCTGACCTTCTATTACCACTTCGACGACTCAACTGTTGGAAGTCCCCTCAACGCACCGGGGCAGATGGATTCGTTCCCGGGCTTTGCCACCACAGCACCTTCGCGCGCACAAATGTTTGTCGTGAGCGATGTGAAGACTTTCGGATCCTCCCTGGTGAACGAGGCCCGGCTCAGCTATTTCAGAACCGCGGTACAAACCGCGAACCCTACCAGTGGTTTTGCAAGTTTGTCTGCGCTCGGTTTTTCCAGTGGAGTGGGCACGACGGGGATTAACCCTTCCGGCCCGGCTGGGTACAAAGAGATCGTCCCTCAGATCGGCACCAACGAATTCGAGATGGGGAACGGCTTTCTGAATTTGTTTCAGGCCAACAACACCTTCCAGGGGTCAGACTTCGTGTCGAAGCTGAAGGGCGAACACTCCATCAAGGCCGGCTTTGATTTCCGCTACTACCAGGTCAATGTCCGCAATATCTGCGCTCCGTTTGGCCAGTTCACCTTCAATGGCAGCGAAACCGGGAACGACTTTGCCGATCTTCTGCTGGGTGCACCCAACTACTACGTGCAATGCACCGAGCAATTCCAGGACAACCGTAGCCGCTACGGTGGCACTTTTGTGCAGGATACCTGGAAGGCAAAGCCCAACCTGACCCTGAACTATGGTGTTCGCTGGGATGTGAACATGCCCTGGTACGACTGGCAGGGCAAGACCGAAACCATTATCAAGGGCGAGCAATCTGTTGTCTTTCCGCTTGCTCCCACCAGCTACCTGGTGCCTGGTGATCCTGGCGTTCCCAGCACTGTCTCGCCGACCGGATGGCATAACTTCGCGCCCCGGCTGGGAGTTGCATATTCGCCTGCTTTCCAGGACGGCTTCCTTAGAAAAGTATTTGGGGAAGCGGGCAAGACGAGTATCCGCGCCGCCTATGGCATCTACTACCTGGGCGCCGCCGACCTGGGCAACTTTGGTATCATCGGGGACGCTCCTTTCGGCATCTACTGGCAGAGCACCGCGCCTTCCGTATTCGAAAATCCATTTGAGACCAGAGCCACAGGGGCCGCTCAGCTGAATCCGTTTCCGTTCACATTCCCGGTACCCGGCAGCCCCGCCAACAAGACGCTCAATTTCACAAAGTTCTACCCGCTGTATTCCCCCGGCTACAACGTGAACAACAGAATCACCTACGCCGAGCATTACCACCTGACGGTGCAGCGGGAACTTTCCCGTTCCATGGTGCTGACGGTGGGCTACGTTGGGACCGAGTCTCACCGGCTTGAGGTGAATTACCAGCCGAACGTTGGCGACACCAATCTGTGCCTTAGTTTGAACCAGCCAAGCCAGGTCGCCCCTGGATCACAGACCTGCGGGCCTTATGCCGAGCCCTCGGTCTTCCAGACGCCTAACGGATCCAATGTATACGGGTCATTTGTTGGGCTGAACAATCAGGGTCTGGGTGAAACCAACGGAGGCCACGTGGTCTTCGATCCCACGCCGTTGATTTCAAACCTGGCCAACGCGAACTACAACGCTTTGCAAACATCCATCGAACGCCGTGCGGGTGACCTGTCGTTTCTCGCTTCGTACACCTATGCAAAATCGATCGATAACACCGGATCCGGAGCTGGTGGGAATTTGAACCCATTCTTCCCACGCCAGGGAAGGTCGTTGTCGGCGTGGAACATCAAGCACAATTTTGTCATCAGCTATAACTACAACATCCCGTTTGCTCGAGCCTTTAGCTCGGCGCCCGGCGCCATTACCAATGGTTGGAGCCTCTCTGGGATTACGCGCGCGACTTCAGGTCTACCGATCACTCTTTCTGAGGGAGACGATGCCGGTCTGACCTATATTGGGCTCGATTTCCCGGTACAGGTCGCGCCCGTTCAAACTATGAACCCCAGAAAGAACGGCAACCAGTACTTCAACGGCAGCACCGCCTTCAGGCCCGAGAACCTTGGAGAGCATAGCTCTTTGCCGGCCAGGTTCTTCCCCGGCCCCGGAATCGAAACCACTGACCTGGGCATAAGCAAAGTTACGCCGATCAAGGAAGGTGTTTCGTTCCTGTTCCGCGCGGAGTTCTTTAACATCTTCAACCACGCAAATTTCATCAACCCCTCGGGCAACATCACCAATGGAACTTTCGGCATTATCACTTCTGCCAGAGACCCGCGTATCGGCCAGGTCGGCGGTAAGATTATTTTCTAGTGTTTTTTCACGCATACAATCGCGCAGGCTGCCGGTTATTCCGGCAGCCTGCGAATTTGTTTTAGAAACGAGTTTTCATGAAAATGATTCGCATGGCAGGGCTGGTCAGCGCCGTCCTGATGGGCAGCATCGCTCTCGCGCAAGCACCGCAAGCGCAGAAGAAACACTTGCTTGTTCTGGGTGAGGAGAAGGGATACCGGCACGAGTCGGTTTCTCACGCCATGGCCGTGATTGAGCAACTGGGTGAAAAGACCGGGCTGTGGGATACCACCATCCGGACCGATACCGAAATCCTGACTAAGAAGAAACTCGAATACAACGCCAAGAACCTTAATGATTTCGATGCCATCTTCATGTTTACCGGCGGAGATCCGGAAATGGACGCTCAGCAAAAGGCTGACTTCCTTGCCTTTATCCATGACGATGGAAAGGGACTGATCGGCGTTCACGCGGCGGCCATTACCTGGGTGCACTGGCCTGAATTTGTCGATCTGCTGGGTGGGGATTTCGATGAGCATCCATGGCTTACGTTTGACGCACCCATCATCGTTGAGGATCCGTCTTTTCCCGGCATGCAGCAGTGGCCGCACGAGTTCACCCTGCACGACGAGATCTACCAGATGAAAGATTTTTCTCGCGATAAAGTGCGCGTGCTGATGCGGCTCGATCCCTGTAAGCTTGATCTAACCAATCCCAAGGTTCATCGCAAAGATCGTGATTTTGCGGTCACCTGGGCAAAGTCCTATGGCAAAGGCCGGGTCTATTACTCGACTCTCGGACATCCGAAAGAGAATTGGGACGATCCGCGCGTGCAGAAGATGTATACCGAGGCCATCAAGTGGGCGATGGGCCTGGAATCAGCTGACATCACGCCGCAGCCGGCGCCTGCTGTATCTTGCAAGTAATCCTGCAGTCGTGAGGTATTCCACCATGTGGAAGGTATTTGCAGTTCTGTTTCTTGCGCTAGGCGCTGCTTCGGCGGAAGTTCATCCCATCCTCGCTATTGGTTCGCCGGCTCCCGATTTTTCGCTGCCTGGGGTGGATGGCCAGGTTCATAAGCTGAGCGATTACGCCTCCAGCCCCGTCCTGGTGATCGTGTTCACTTGTAACCACTGCCCCATCGCGCAGATGTATGAACAACGAATTCAGAAGCTGGCTGACGATTACAAGATCAAGGGAGTCGCGGTCGTAGCCATTCAGGGGAACGATCCGCAGGCGATCCGCATCGATGAGCTCGATTCCTCCGATGTGAGTGATACCTTGCCGGAAATGAAGATCCGGGTGCAATACAAGCACCTCACCTATCCCTACCTGTACGCCGGCGAGACGCAGGAGGTGACGCGCGCGTACGGCCCGCAGGCGACTCCGCACGTCTTTATTTTCGATCAATCTCGGCATCTTCGCTATGAAGGCCGCATCGACAATAGCTACCGCACCGAGTTGGTGAAGACACAGGACGCGCGCAATGCGATTGACGCGCTGCTTGCGCACAAGGACGTGGCGGTTAAGCACACAGGCGTCTTTGGCTGCTCAACCAAATGGAAAGAGAAGGCTGCGGATAAAGAAGCCGCTCTGGAGAAGATCAACCAGCAGCCCGTGAGTGTGGAGATGATTTCGAAGTCCGAACTCACCAAACTGCGGGGAAATCCCAGTCATCAGATGATGCTGGTGGACTTCTGGGCGACTTGGTGCGGTTCCTGCATTGTTGAGTTTGCGGATCTGCAGAATACGCTGCGCATGTATGGGGCGCGGGATTATTCCGTGGTCACCATTGCGGCGAACATGCCGGACGAGAAGGCCGGGGTTTTGCGTTTCCTGCAAAAGCAACATGCAACCAGCCGTAACTATTTATTCGATTCGCAGGATACCGCTGCGTTGCAAACGGCGTTTGATCCTAAGTGGGATTCTGCTGTGCCGTATACGATTTTGCTTTCAGGGGACGGGAAGGTTTTGTACAAGCAGCTAGGCTCGGCGGATTTGCTCGAGCTCAAACGCATTATCCTGGCGACCTTGCCCTCCGACTATAAGGGGTTCAATCAATACTGGAAGAACAACTAGGGGGCGGGAAGACCGCAGATCACTCCACTCCGCTGCGCTTCGGTCGAGATGACAAAGGGAAGGGTGGTTACGGGCCGGAGCAGAGGTAAGGGAGGGTCGTGCCTTACCTGGGAAGCTGAGATCGGGATGTGGATTTGAGCTGGGAGATTGGCCCCCAAGGTGATGAAAGACGGCTCCTGTTCAGCAACTACGCTCCCTGGAAACACCGCCCTCTCCTTTGTCATCTCGACCGAAGCGCAGCGGAGTGGAGAGATCTGCGGCTCAGCGGTCCCTTCTTGGAAATGTTTTTCTCGTTCAACTTGTAAGTACGCGTGAGCTTGCGGTCTCGATTGCCAGATGGATTGCTCCATTGACCTGCGCATCCGACCCCAGAGTGCTGCGCAGCAAATCTGGCTGAACGCGCTTGTCCCTTTGGGACAAGATATCCCGAGTCGTGCTCCACAGTGCCGGATGCATGCCTACCGTGCCACCCAAGACAAAAAGCGGACAATTCAACACGATGGCCAGGTTGTAGATCGCGTAGGCCAACGTCTGCGCGGACTTGTCTAGCACCTGCCTGGCAAGGGCGTCTCCAGCGAGCGCATAGTCAAATATCTGTGTGGCAACCAGCTCTCGAGGATGCCGGGTAAGGTCTTCGCGCCAAACACTGCGCCATTGCGCCTTAATTCCTTCCCCACCGACAATGCCTTCTAAGGCTCCCGGCTCACCAGTTTCGACCGGCGTCACCGGGGTTCCGGGAACCAGCAGGTAACCGATCTCACCCGCGGACCAATTCATCCCGTGGAAGATCTGGCCATTCAACACAATCCCTGCGCCAATGCCGGTGCCCAGGGCCACAAAGACGAAGTCCCGTACGCCTCGGGCTGCACCAATCTTACTTTCCGCGATGGCGGCCACATTGACATCGTTGTCGACCGCCGCTGGAACACCAAGCTTTGCTTCCAGCAGCGCCCGGAACGGCACGTTCCGCCAACCCATCAGATACGACGTGGCAATCACCATGCCTTCATCCACATTGGTGACACCCGGCGCTCCCGCCGCAATTGCACGAAGCAAACTCCGCGGAATTGAGTTTTGTTGCAGTAGATCGTCCACACCTTCCTGGATCAGGCGCACGACCACGTGTGGATCACGAATTCCGGCGGTCGAAACCTTCCATTTTCCTAATATGTCGCCATCCATGCCGGCGACGGCCAGACGCAAGCTGGTGCCTCCAATGTCGGCCCCGATGACATAGCCTTGCTGTTGCAACATCAACGAAATAACCTCGGGTACAAATTGCGCCTAGGGCGCGACTGCGGTTGGCCGCGCGCTGATGCTTTCCAACTCACGGCCCTTGGTTTCTGGAATCACATAGCGAACGAAAATCAACGTCACAATGCAGAACGCACCATAAATGACAAACGTGAGCGACGTGCCGGCCGCGTTCAAAAGCGACAGGAAGGTAAGCGAAACAATAAAGTTCGAAGTACCAAAAGTCAGGGTGGCGGCCGCAACACCGCGGCCCCGCAGCCGCAGCGGAAAGACTTCAGAAACCAGGATCCACGCGATCGGCCCCAAACTGAAAGCGTAGCAGGTGATAAAAAACATCAGGCAACTGGTGGCAATGAGCCCCAGAGAATGGCCCAATGCTGCCTGGTTGTGGAAACAGACGGCGAGCATCAACAGCGCCAGCGTCATGCCTCCGAGTCCCGCATACAAGAGAGGTTTGCGGCCGGCACGGTCCACCAGCACCAGCGCGATCACGGTGGCGAGCACATTGGTGATGGCCACCAGAAACGTAGCAAAGATGGCGCTTTTATCGGAACTGATGCCGGCCAGAGAGAAGATCTGCGGGCCGTAGTAGAGCACGGCATTGATACCAGTCGCCGGTACCAGCAACATGAAGCCAACCGCGATGAAGAGCGATCCGCGCACGGCCGGGCTCCAAAGAGCGCTCCAGCGCCGCTCCATCTTGGTCATCAGGCTCACACGGATGTCTTCCAGCAGCAACCTGGCGCCCGCCTCATCGGTATACGATTTGAGCACCAACTCCGCTTCTGCCAGCCTGTTCTGGGCAAACAACCAGCGAGGACTCTCCGGGACGGTAAGTACCATGAAGAGAAAAAGCAACGCCGGCAGCAGCCCAAACGCAAACATCCATCGCCATCCGTGGGAAGCAGCAAACCAGTACCCCACCAGGTCCGCCAGGGCAATGCCCGAGGTGAGGGCAAACTGGTACAAGCCAATCAGCATCCCGCGCGATTGCGGAGGAGCGAGCTCGGAAACATAGACCGGCGCGGTGACCGAGGTGAAGCCAACAGCAATTCCCAGCAGGGTCCGGGCAACAAACAGCACATAAACGTTGGGAGAAAGCGGAGCTAAAATTGAGCCTGCGATGAAAAGAATAGCGCCCCAGACCAGCGTTTTGCGCCTGCCGACGCGGTCGGCGACGGTCCCGCCGATCAGCGCGCCGATCATCACCCCGATCAGCACCGCAATCACCAGAACCTCTTGCATCCAGGTGGAGAGGTGGAACGCGTCGCGTACGTAGATCAGCGCCGCGGCGATGACGCCCATGTCAAAGCCGTAAAGAATGCCTCCCAGGCCGGCGATGAACGAGACCCTGCGGATGAAGGCCTGGTTAACATACGGCTGCATGGCAACGGGTTGATTCACTGGGGCGTTCACCTAACGAATGATACCTTTGTGAGGGGTTTCTTTGTAACGAATCTTTTCTAACAAAGTCGGTTTTTTAAGTAACCGGGAAAGATGTCATGGAAGATAACCAGAAGCGAGCGCCGCGTTGGGTGGGAGGGGTTGAGCCGGCGACAGAGCTGCTCAACGCAACCGGTACCCAGATCCTCGAAATTGAATGCCGGCAACAGCCGGAATGCCTTCGCGAGTTGCTGAAGGCCTATTCGCGCGATTCCGCTATCCAGGCTGAGTTGAAGCAGTTTCACAGACTGGCGCAGAGGCCCGGCCCGGTGCTGTTTATCGGCATGGGCGCCTCCTATTGTTCGTCCATCAGTGGATCGACCTTTTTGCAATCGCACGGGCGCCCTGGGTTTTCAGTCGACGCTGGAGAATGGCTGAACTACGCCGCCCCGGTGTGGGAGGATGCTGCGCTCTCTGTCCTGGTCACCACCTCAGGGGAGAGTGCGGAATTGGTAGAGTTGTTCAAACGAGCCGGCAAGCACCCGCCTGGACTGATCTGCAACAACGCGGCAAGCACCTGCTGGCACCTAGCCGAGCATAAGCTCCCGATCCTCGCCGGGCCGGAATATGGGAACGCGACCAAGACCTATACCAACGCGACCGCGGCTGCCGTCATTCTCGCCTCTGCCATCGCCGGACGGCCGTGGCAGCAGGAGGCGGAGCACGCGGCCCAGGTATTTTCGAGCTACCTGGATCCTATCTTCGCCATGCGCGGCGAGCTTGATCGCTTCTGTCAGGGAGCAGCCAATATTGAAGTGATCGGCCGCGGTGCGGGCTACGGCGGGGCGTTTATGAGCGCACTGTGCATTCGCGAAATGAGCGGCTTCCGGGCGGCTCCGCACACCGGCGCGGGGTTCAAGCATGGCCCTAATCTGGATGTAGACCAGACTCACGTCGCCATCATCTTTGCCCTCGGCCACACCGCCGAGCTGGGTATCAAGCTGGCTCAGGAATGCAATCGTCGCGGCGGCAAGGTGGTGCTGGTGTCGAGCCAGGAGATCCACGCCACGGAAAAACTTTTCCCCGTCAAAATCGAGGCTGTCGCAGAGCCCTGGGAGGGGATCACGTCGTTGCTTGTGCCGCAAGCACTGACGCTGGCCATGGTGGAGCGGACAGGCTGCCGGCTGCCACCACGCTTTCAATACGGTGTGATGGAACAGTAACCGTGACTACGGTTGGTGAGGCAAGGTCAACGTCGGATTCTGATCGAAAAAGTTGACCGGCCGAATGAGAAAGTCATGCCACAGGGTAGGCATCACGGGCCAGTCTTCGAGGCGAACCACGTGGTGGAATCCCAACGTATACCAGCCCACAATGTCCGTATTTTCGATCGAACGGTTTGCCTTGGTCCATTCGGGTAGCCCGCGCAGGCCGTCATTGTTGGTCACATAGGTGCCGGCTGCATAGCGTTCATCCGGGTTGTAGGGCGTGACCCACATCTGGTGGCCGGAAAATGCTCCCACGCGCTGTGCCGGATCATCATTCGAAATACTCGACACTGCCGTCGCGCCAGGCATGATTTCCCATCCCGTCGGGTAGCCGCGCGCATCATGCTGGTTAGGATTGATGAAGTGCCACATCGACGGAATACGCATATCGAGGTCAAGAATCGCGTCTTTCTCTTTGTGCGCTATGAATGATTGGGCCGCCCAGATGGTCTTGCGTGTCTTGCCAGAGAGCGGCTCCTCGACCAGCTTGTCGACCATAAAGCTGTTGGCGGGACCATCCACGTCGAGATCCAGCCGGTAGGAGAAGTAGTGATCGTGATTAACGGCGACCAGGTTAGGCGCGACCAGTGTACCGTGCTCCAACTTTCCTGGTTCCCCCATCGCGACCAACTGCTCCTTCACTCCTTTGGTTTCCACGATGCCGGTTGCACCGACGGCCACGCGGATGGTGCCATCCTGCTGGAAGATCCAATCGAGCAGGTAGTCATAGTTGCCCGCGACCGCGGCCGTGCGCAGCACCAGCTCCCGGCTGGGACGCCCGCTGATCACTTCGCCTTCCAGGTGCCTCCATGCCGGGCCATCGCCTGGTCGTTCGAACAGGCAAGCCAGCTGCGGCTTCAACATGGGAGCGCCCGTATCCGACGGAATCAGGCCAGTAAAAAATTGCGCCTGCGCCGGGCAGTCGTCCAGCCCAACCGGCTTGATCAACCCGCCCAGCAAAAACTCACCCGCATCTACAAAAGCGCGCGAATTCCAACCTTCATCGGGATCCATGTAGGGCACGTACATTTCCGATAGGGAACCCTCATACATCACCGAACGCAGCCGGTCGCCATCCTGGTAGCGCACCAGGTTAATGACGGGACCAACCCGGGGATCCAGCCGAAAACGGAAATGCCAGTTCTGCCATACCACCTCACCCTTGTCGATGCTGTAGCCGGGACCCAGCGGCTGGGTCACCAGCAAAGGTTTGGTGCCGGGACGCGGCGTTGCGTCGGCCTCTTCATAGTTAATGTCTGACGTAGACATGGGCACGGGCTCATTGTCGACGACTCTCAGCACCTTTTCGCTGGTGAGGTCGGCAAGGATATAAACCCCTTCAATGGCGCGCCCCCAGGGGTGATAGACGCCGTGAGAATCGGTGCAATCGCCAAACCCAATCCGGCCGCGGGACTGCTCGGGAAAAATCATCCACGTGATCGGGATCGGCTCACAACGCACGCCGGCCAGATCTGTCACCCCGTGGTGCTTGAGCGCAGCGATCACGCGAGGATCCTTCTTGACTATGTCGTTCATCGTGTCCAGCTCAGACTCGGTAATGGGCGCTTGCACGCCGGGAACCTCCTTCAAGAACTCAAGCGTGTGCGCTGTAATGTCGACCCGGGCTTCAATGGTCTTGCCATTGTCCTCAAGGATCACATCCGCTTCACGGGGAATTGGGTCGCCCGTCTTCCAGGCCAGGACCTTATCTTTCACCGGCTCATGCAGCAGCACACTCGAAAACAGCGCCTTCTGCGACAAGTGGCCGCTTTGCACCAGCACATCATGCACGGTCCAATATTCCTCGGTCGTAAGCGCGTCCAACGGATGCTGGGGTCCCCGGGTTTGGCCGTAGAGCGCAGGACTCAACGCGGAGATTGCGATCAGAGTTGCAAGCAGGGTTCGCATAGTTGTGTGCTGAATCGTAGCACACTTCATAATGTTTAGTTAGAATCATGCGGCCACACCGGCAGATGGTATAAAAGGGAGGTTCGTGGCACTCTCTTAATTTTTGAGCCGGTTTTCATTGAAGAACCAATCTATCTCGGTCGGCAGGCCCTCATTACTGCGCCATACCAACGCGCTCCGCGTACTCAAGCTCCTGCGTGAGAGCGGATCGTGTTCCAAGGCTGACCTGGTGCGCGCCTCTGGCCTGAGCGCGCCAACCATCACCAATGTCGTCGGCGATCTGCTCTCGGCCGACCTGATCAAGGCATTGGGCGAGGGAGAGTCGAATGGCGGCAGGCCTCCTGACATCATCGCCTTCAAGGCGGAGCGGGGATGCGTGCTGGCGATCAAGATCACCGCTGACAGTCTGTCGTTCCTGCTGGCTGACCTGAACGGCAAAGAACTCGATAACCAAGAAATAATTCTCGCCGGCCGCAAGACGACCCCCGACGCCATCTGTATTTTGATCGGCGAAGAAGTGCGGCGCCTGTTGCGCAAGCATCGTAAGAAGCGCGAGCAACTGCTTGCGGTGGTGGTGGGCGTACCAGCCATCACCAACGTGGACGAGGGCATGGTGCTGTCGATCAGCACGCTTGAGAACTGGCGTTCTGTCCCTTTGCGCGCCAAGCTGAGCAAAATTATCGACTGCCTGGTGATCGTCGAGAACGATACCAACCTCGCCGCACAGGGGGAACGTTATTGCGGTGCGGCGCAAGCGGAGGAAACGTTCATCCTTATTCACATCGGCCCCAACGTGGGTGCCGGCATCGTGCTGGGCGGCCAGATCTATCACGGCTCGCAGTGGTCGGCGGGAGAAATCGGGTACCTGCGGCTGCCCAACACCTCGCGCCGCCGGCCAACCCTGCACGAGTTTGGCGAGCTCGAAACGGTGCTGACCAGTGCGGGAATCCTGGAGAGCTGGAATGAGGGGAAAAAGAATGCAACTGGAGCTCAGGAAAAGATGGATGCGCTTGGGGTACTGAATCTCGCCCAGGCAGGCGATGCCCGCGCGGAAAAGATCGTGCAGCACCGGGCCGGCATTGTCGCGGATATTGTCGTCAATCTTTCCCTGATCTTGAATCCTGGTTTGATCCTGCTTGAAGGGGAAGTGGGCGGCCATGCCACTCTCATTAGCGCGGTTCAGAAGCAGCTTCAGGAAAGCGAATTCGCGGTCACGAAAATCGGGGCAGGGAAGCTTGGTAATACTTCGGTGCTATGGGGCGGTGTTGCGATTGCGCTGGAGATGATTCCTTCCGTTCTTTTGCCCAGTCCTTGATCGGCGCCAAAGTAGCATTTTCTCCAGCAAATTGAGTGGGTGGCCCAGGTCTCGCTTTTGAGACCTGGGTTTCTCCTCGCAAATGGCTCTACCGTACACCCGGCAAGGTTGGGTAGGTGTTTCCCCCGGGGTCTCAGCCTGTTTTAAGCAGCTACTGAAGCGTGAATGCGACGTAGACACTGCCAGTGGGGCCCCGGGCGAATTGGCTCCCGCCGCTGGCTATCACGACATACTGCTTGCCGTCGACCAAGTAGGTCGCGGGCGTTGCTGTTCCCGCGAAGGGCAGCACCGTCTCCCAAAGCAGCGTTCCTGTGCTGCTATCGAAGGCTCTGAATTTCTTGTCGTAGGCAGTCGCGCCAATAAACAAAAGACCACCCGCGGTGATGATCGGGCCACCGTAGTTATCCGATCCAGTGTTGGTCAAACCCCTGGCGGTGAGTTCGGGATATTCACCGAGCGGTATCTTCCACAAATACTGGCCCGTGTTGAGATCGATGGCATTCAGGGTTCCCCACGGGGGAGCAATCGCCGGGAATCCCTCGCTATCCAAAAAGTCCCGCGATCCTGTCACTTCGTACTTCATCGTGGTGCCATCGGCCGCAGCGGAGTAAATGCCGCCCCGGTCCGGATCCGCGGCATTGCTTTCGGGCTGCCGTTTCAGAAATTGAATCAGCGCGCGTAAATGCTCGCCGCGTAGGTTGGGAAACCCAGGCATCCGGCCGCCGCCCTGAGCTATCTTCGCCTCAATCTGCTCCGTGCTAAGACGCTTTCCAACTTCCACCAGCGAGGGATAAAGGGGCGGAGACCCTTCCAGATCCTTGCCATGGCACAAGCTACATTGATTGTGATAAATCCTTTCGCCCGTACTCGCCGTCGGCCGGTTCTGGGTGAGAGCAAGGACACACGCCGCCTCGTTCGCATTCACATAGATCACGCCGCGCCTGCGGTCGACGGCGGGACCACCCCATTCCGCGCCGCCGAGAAAACAGGGAAACACGACCGTCTCCTGATCGAGGCCAATGGGCAAGAACTGGCCTCCGCTGCGAAAGCCGGCAAACTCTTTCAACGCCGCCTGGTGTGCTTCGGGTGTCCGGATTGTTAGTAGGTCTTGCGTGAGCATCTGCCTTGTAAACGGCTCCGGCCTCGTCGGAAAAGGTTGCGTGGGCGAAGTAACCTCCCCCGGAACTTCGCTCGCCGGATAGGCTCGTTCCTCGATAGGGAAGAGCGGCTTCCCAGTGGAACGGTCAAAGACGTACAGGTATCCTTGCTTGGTTGTTTGCGCGATTGCATCCACGCACCTGTCGTTGTGTCTTACCGTGAGCAGAGCCGGCGGCGAAGGAAAGTCCCGGTCCCAAATGTCATGATGGACTCCCTGGAAATGCCAGATTCGCTTGCCGGTTTCGGCATCGAGCGCAAGCAGCGTGTCTGCAAACAGATCGTCGCCTGCACGGTCGGCTCCATAAAAATCGAACACCGCAGATCCGGTGGGAACATAGACAATACCCCGCCGGGGATCAAGCGCCATGCCTGCCCAGTTATTCGCTGCACCGGCGTTTCTCCAGGCGTTGGCAGGCCAGCTTGCGTAACCGAACTCTCCCGGATGCGGGATGGTATGAAAGGTCCATCGCAGGCTGCCCGTCTTCACATCGAATGCCCGGATATCGCCGGGTGGGGACGGATACGTCTCAGGATTGCGACCGCCGACGATAATCAGATCCTGATAAACGATTCCCGGGCTGGTAAGAACCACCGACTGCGACTGGTAATCTCCCCGCAGGTTTTTCCGCAGATCGATTCGCCCTTGCTCCCCGAAAGAGACGATCGGTTTCCCGGTTACCGCATCAAGGGCGTACAGGTAATACATGACACCTGCGAGCACGCGACTCTCTTTGCCGTCAGTCCAATAGGCAAGCCCGCGTGCCGGTTGACTGCTATGAATGCCGGAGTCGAATTTCCAAAGTAGCTTACCCGTCGAGGCTTCGAGGGCAATCACTTTTTGCGAAGCGGTATAGGCGAAGAGCGTTCTGTCCACAATAATGGGGCTTGTTTCCAGTCCACCCTCTTCGGCGGAATCGAATTTCCACGCCTCTTTCAGGCGGCGGACATTGCCCCGATTGATTTGTGAAAGCCCGGAGTAATGATCGCCTTCTGGCTGGCCGCCATAGACCGGCCAATCCGGCCGCCCTGGTGGAGAACTGCTCTTGCACGGCTGCGCATTCAACGCACCCAACGCGAGCGTCAAGAAAATCAGGCCTATCAAGGCTATTTGGGGCTTCACTTGCCCAGGAGCCACTCGGCAGCATTCTGTATCAGCGTATTCTGCACCGGGCTGGTGAAGATTTTGTCACCGTGGCCCATATTCATATACAGCATCTTGTACTGCGTATTCGTCCAAACCACGGGAATATCTCCAGTGGTCAGCAACCCCTTAATGCCAAGCGGATAATTTGCTGGATCCAACGTCAGCAGCACGTGAATATGACTATCCGCCCTAGGGCTGGGCTTCCAGCGATACCATTCATTCGTCGGCGATAGAAAACTTGCTGGCAGATTCCGCGTGACCGGGCTCTTTGGGTCGTCCACTACCAGCTTGGCCGGCAAGGGAGGCCAGCTATTGGCGTCAAAAACGCCTCCGCCGATAAACTTCATAAACCAGGGCCAGTGGGTAGTTTTGTCGTTATACGCAGAAACGTGAAATCCCAGCCAGGCGCCCCCGTTCGTCATGTAGCGTTCAAAGGCTTCGCGCTCCGCCTGATTGTGCGGAAATTCGTTTAGCCAGACTACCAGCTGGTACGACTTCAAATTCGTATCATTCACTGCTTCCCAGTCGGTCGTGGCCTCGAGCGTAAGGCCGTCTTTCTGGGCGAGATCCGCGAAGAACCGAAGAGCATCGACCGCGAACAAAACATGATCGGTCTCAACATTCAGCGAGTAAAGCAGTAGCACACGCGGCTTAGGCGCCTTCGGGGTAAGCTCCTGCGCCCCGGCCGCGGCGAAGCACAAGACCAGCGCGACGATGGACTTGATCATTGCCCGGCAGTCCAGAAAATCGAGTTCCTGAACAGCTGAGTAAAATCCTTATTCTGAAACAACTCCGCGTGATGCCCCATAAATATGTAGATGTTCCTGGCCTTCACATGTTCGTTGGTCCACACCACGGGATGGTCCCCCATGGTGATCATGCTCCTGGGTTGATAAGTGGACTCATCCACGCTCATAAGGACCCGCACATTGGGCCGATTCGACCGGCTCCACGTGTACCATTCCTCCTGATCAATGACGAAGGACTTGGGAAGGCCTTTGGTCGCGGGGTGGTTCGGATCATCTACCTTCACCGTCGCGGTCGCAAATTGCGCAATGTAGCTGGTGTATCGGATATCACCCATAAAGTGGGACCACCACGGCCACATTGGGTATCCATCAAAGTCACCCAACAACATTGCATGATGGAAACCGATCCAACCACCCGTTCCGCGGGTGATGTAGAGCTCAAAGGCTTCTTTCGCGACTGGCGTCCAGCGATAAGGCGGATAGTTGAGCTGAATAAACAGGCGATACTTCGACAGGAAGGCGTCGTTAATCTGATCTGTGTTGTTGATGTAGTCGACGGCGAAATCATTTTCGGTAGCCAGCTGCGCCAGCCACACCTTGGCTGCTGCGACGAACCCATCGTGGAGAGTGGGGCCGTTCTCTGCGATCGCCAAAACCCGGAACTTGACGGGATGACTCGGGGTCTGAGCCCGGGCCACTCGAGACCCCACACAGAGCATCGCAAAGAGGAAGAACAGAATTTTTCTCGAGAAGATCATCCTTATCTTCCCACCACGGTTACGTCGTTGCTGTTGAAATTGGCCGCATAAAGCAAATGTGCGGAACCATCGACCTCCAGGGAATAGGGAATCGTGCCCACCTTCACTGTTGTGACGGGGAGATTGGTTTTGCCGTCGATCACGGTTACGCTCGCAGTTCGCTGATTTGCCACATAAATACGATCGCTCGCAGAATCGATCGCGATTGCTTGCGGCGCCGTGCCGAGGTTCACTGTTGCAGTCACGGTTGCTGTTGAGCCATCAATAACCGCCATGCTGTTATTTCCGTAGCTCAACACATAGGCTTTTTCCGTAGCCGGGTTCACTTCCACGGCGAAAGGAATGGCTCCCACACTGACCGTTGTCGAAGCATTGGTCGCACCGTCGATCACCGACACGCTGGCGCTGTCTTCGCTGAGGGCATAGATCTTGTTCGCCTTCGCGTCCACCGCAACGGCCCAGGGGTGCTTGCCGATCCCGATCGAGCTGGTAGCCCCGGTCGCTCCATCAATGACGGTCACGTCCTGGCTTCCATAGTTGACCGTGTACACCTTGTTGGTCACGGCATTCAGGGCAATCCCGCGTGGACCCTGCCCCACCTGGATCGTCGTCGTCGCATTGGTCGTGCCGTCGATTACCGTTACGCTATGGCCAAAATTGTTAGCCACGTAGATTTTGTTGGTGGCTGTGTTTACCGCCAATGCTTGCGGATAGTCGCCTACATGCACAGTGCTGCTGATCGTCCCGGCTTTGCCATCGATCACCGAGACCGAATCGCTACCTGAATTGGTGATGTAGATCTTGTTCGTCTCCGGATTAATTGCGACGGCCTCTGGACGATCTTCGACATTCAAGCTCGCGGCCGCATAGCTCTCACTGTCGAGAATGGTCACCGAGTTGCTGCCGTGGTTGACCACGTAGACCTTGTGTGTGATTGGATTCGCGGCCACCGCGATGGGAGTCGTGCCCACGGGCACCGTCCTGACTACGGTCTGCGCTCCAAGTGGCGTGATCATCGCTGCCAACACCGCTAATCCGGTTCGCGTCACTTTTGCAGCCAATAATTGTTCAAACCAATGTAAGCCGACGGCAGGTTGGCCAGTATCGTCCGGCGGAGCTTGAGCTGATCAACCGGCTGAGCGGTTTGATACAGCACGTTGCCATCCGCGTCGAGCAGGACGGTGTAAGGGACTTCGACGCCAGAATCCCACTTGGGATCGAATGCCTTCTGCAGTTCAGCCGCGTTCGCTGAATCGAAGAGAAGGTTGCGGCTGGTGGCATGCTTTTTGTCCAACCATTCCTTGACCGCTGCCTTCTCGTCCGGCTTGTTCATCGAAACCACGACCAGCTCAAAATTACGATCGCTGTACATGCGATAGATATCCTGAATACTGGCGAACTCCTCCAGGCACGCGCTGCATCGAGTGGACCAGAATTGGATCAGCCTTACATTGCCATCGGCGTTTGTGTGCAGGGATTTCAGCGCATCTGCAGAGACCATGTCAAGGGTCACTGGCTGAGCATTCAGCTTTTCCATAAAGGCCACGTTCGCGGCTTCTTTATCGCTCCACTTGGTCGAGCAGCCGAACGCGCCCGTGTGCTTGACTGCCACCTCTTTGTCCGCCAGCAGCGCGTCGAGGGCGTCCAGAGCATAGTGCCGCTTGACGAACTCAACGCGATAGCTGTCATCGACCGCGCCTTCGTAGCGCAGCTTGCGCTGCTGATCGAATATGAAGATATGAGGGGAGGCCTGCGGACCGTACGCTCGCGAGACGCTCTCGGTTTCCCCGTCATAGAGATAAGGGTAGGAAAGATGTTTGTAGGCCACCCGGATTTTCATCTCGTCAAGAGTGTCGCTCACATCGGAAGAGTCCAGCTCGTCGATGCGGATCGCTTTTGGATCATTCGGACTGATGGCGACGAGGGCAACTCCTTTGTCTCGATAGCCGTTGTACATCTGCGTAACCCGGCCCTCGTACATTTGGGCGTTCGGGCAGTGATCGCAGGTAAAGACCACGACAAGAAGTTTGCTCGATGCGTACTCGCTCAGGTTGTGTATCTTTCCATCCACACCGGGCAACGAAAAGTCGGGTGCAGCCGAACCAAGCGGCAAGATAGGATGATCCGCGGCCAACCCCGCGGCAGGCAACATCAGCAAAGCAAGCAGACAAACGATAGATCGAATCCCCGACATTCTCTTCTCCCTGCGGTCAACCAAAAAACTGCGCGCCAATCGTCAGTTCCTGGAAGGGCACGGCTTCAGCCGTGCCACAAATAATTCAGCCGTACCCGGCTTTAGCCGCTGAGGTACGTTTTCTCTTTCCGCTAAAATTCATCTACACGCTCATAAAAAGATGCCCTCAGGGGCTAAAGCCCGGAGACTCTCGATGAATTACGGCACGGCTAAAGCCGTGCCCTTCCAGGACCTGCGGTTCTCCCGCGCACTCCTAAGCGCCGGAAAATCCATATTGCCAGGCATAGGCAACATTGGTGCGCATGTCATCGCGCACGTCGTCTGTGCCTTCCTTTTCGTACTCGATCGCAACCAGGCGGCGAAAATTTTGACGGTGCAATTCCGCCTCTACGTCAGGGATCTTCGCAATCCCGGATCCCAGCAAGACATTGTCTCCGCTGCCTTTGGCTTTCACATCCTTCAGGTGCACCAGATTCAACCGGGGTGCAAGCTTGCGCACCGCCTCGACCGGATCGTACCCACAGGCTGCGAAATGACCCGTATCCGCGGTAGCGCCACAGTTCGCCGAAAGGCCCGCCAGCGCGCTGAGCACATCGTCCGGGCTCTCATAAGGGAACTTTTGCCCGGCAAAGAAATGGTTGTGAATGGAAAACGTCAGCCCGGCCTCACTGACGCTGCGATCAATATGTTTCAGCAGATCGGCGCCAGTGGCATCGCCCGTGATATTGTGCGCGCCCAGCAATTTTGCGAATGCCACGGCCTGGGCCACTTCCTGCTCGTTCTTGAGCGTGGCCGCGTAGTAAGAAACACACTTAATCCCAGCCTTATCGAGCTTCGCCCGGGCGGACTGAAACAGCGCCTCGTTCGGGTGACTCAGGATCATGTACTCGCCCCGTGACATCTCGATCTGCTGGTTATGCAGACCGTTGGTAGGCAGCAGAATTTCCAGTTGCGCCATCATGTCGTCGAACGACAGGGCGTGATAGCTAAAGGTGCCGATGCCAATCGTCAACGGGGCTAATCCATAAGCGGGCAGAGCGCTCGCAGCAATTCCGGCCGCTGCGGCCTTCACGAAAGTTCTTCGATTCATCATTCGATTCATCAGGGAGTACGCGCAGCCGTTTCTGTTGACGGGAGAGGAAGCAGCTCTTTTGCCGGTGTATCCGCGGGAAAAGCTACATTGAAAAAGCAAACCATCATCTCGTCGAAGCTCTGCTGGCCCCAGGTGACGGTTTTGCTGGGATCAGGATTTTCCGGATTGCCGGCCGAGTTATCGTAATGCGCCGTGCACTCGACTTTGGTGCCCGCGGGCAGCTTGATCGGCTCGGCAAGGTTGTACCAAAGCTGCCAGCGCCAGTTATAGTGCGGCACATTCAGGATCGATCGCGTCGTTCCGTCAGGAAACACCAGCCGGTACGACATGTCTTTACCCCGCATGTGCATGTGGGGGTGCATACCCAGCAGGGTCACTTCGCGGCGGAAGGTAAAGGAGGCATCCACCCGATAATTCGGGTCCCCGGGAGGAATTTTGAACTTCTCGTTGCCGGTCGAAAGCGTCATCACCCGTTCTGTCGGGGGTTCCTTTGCCAGCACCAGTCCCACATTCGCCTGGTCGGTGGTCGCCTTCCCTTCGGGCATGTAATGCACTTCGAGCACAATGTCTGAGCCCGCGGGAATCAGCTTAGCCTGTCCCGTTGCAAAGATATCCGGCGGCTGCCCAGGGGCATAGCCAACCAGCCAGTCGTTGGGCACATCATCCTTGGCCGCCTTCTCATCCGTCTTTGCCGGCGGGGCGACAAAGAATTCTTCTTTCGGCTGGCCCTTGAAGTAGTTCGATCCGGGGGTACGAACGTAGGCCACGATGTGGTGCACCACGGAGCGGTCTGTCGGCGCCGCCTCCACATCCTGCACCCACGTGTCTTTGGTAAACCCGGTCGGAATGATCACGTACTGGTAATCAAGAATTCCGGTAGCAGGCACGGAAAACGCCCGCGGGAGTTGATAGATTTTGTCGGGCTTGGGGATAGTCCACCCCTTGACGAAGTCGATCGGAGGAGGCAGGTCTTTGGGATCGCCTTTAGGCGCGCCCGCATCCACCCAGGCTGCAATGGTGTCGATCTGCGCTTGCGTCAGCGATCGATTGTTCTCGAACTTCTCTGTGTGGCCATCCTCAAACCAGGGCGGCATGGCCCGTGTCACCACCATCTTTTTCATCATCGAAGCCCACGGCCGGGCGTCTTCATACGTCAGCATGGAGAATGGCGTGCCTTCCCCGGGACGGTGGCAGCTCTGGCAATGCTGCTGCAGAATCGGTGCGACGTCCCTGCTAAAGGTCAGGTTCGAGGCCTTGGTAACCGGGAGGGCAGCGGAGTCAGGCGTTGCCATGCCGGCCATCTGCCCCAACAGGCAGGGGGCTATCGAGAGTTGCAACGCGAAGGTCATGGCTCGGGTTTGGGCTCGGGTTCGATGCATGGTTTGATTAATTAGGAACGTTTCATTAGTATGTCGCCAACAAGTATCTACCCGCCTCACTCGTCAGGCAATCTTTTTTTACCCCTGGTTGAATCAGAATGAAGCTGCTCGGCTATTTCGCTCTTATTGGCGCCCTCGGTCTTACCGGCCGCGCTGAAGTCCCCGCCTGCTATCAATCGGTCAACCGCGTCGTCTGGCTGGTACAGAACGTCGACCTGGCGAAAGAGGCGTGGGCCCAATTAGGGCTCACAGACATGCACGAATACCCAGACGTGGAGCTGACCGGGCAAGACCACGGTAAGCCGGTAAAGATGTGGGCCTGGGAGGTTACCGGGCAGTTGGGAGACCTGACGGTGGAAATGGTTCAGCCTGCCGAAGGGCAACTCAACGCCTGGAACGACTTCCTGGGCAAGCACGGCGACGGCATCTTCTCCATCGTGCACGAGGTAAAGTCCCAGGCGGAAATGACTCAGGAAGTAAACCGTATGCATGAACTCGGCGTAGGTGTGCTGCAGCAGCTAAGTTTTGAACGCGAGGGCAAGCACGTCACTTATACCTACTTTGACACTGGGGCCCAGGGAAAATTCACCCTCGGCCTGGTGTACTGGCCTGGAGGAGCCCCCGCCCCTGGTCCACCGGGTAAGGTTTCGCATTTGGGTCTCGTGGTTCCCGACCTGGAGCCAGTGTCGGCTTATTGGGAAAAGCTCGGCTTTCCCGCCTTCCGCATGGAGCACGCCACTCCGCGGCAAGATTCAACCTATCGCGGCAAGCCGTTGTGGTTTGCCTTTGAAGTGGGCTACCAGCATTACGATCAATTCAGCTACGAATGGATCTCCGCTCCCGCGACTGCCCCGAATATCTACGCTGACTTTCTGAAAGCGCATAAAGAGGGAATTCAGCATTTGGGCATGCCGGTAGATGACCTGGGCAAGGCAGTCGCCGATTATGAAAAGCTCGGCTATCACGTGTGGCAATCCGGAGCCTGGGGCGATGTGGGAAAGAAGGACTCTGGCCAGTACGACTACATGGATACTGACTCCATCGGCGGCGTAAGCGTCGAGTTGATCCACGCTTACAAATGATCCTTGCCTGGTTGATAATGAAGCTGTGACCAATCTCTTTTCCCGTAGACGTTTCTTTGGCTGGAGCGGTTCTATTGCTGCCGCCCTCGGTGCGGCGCCGCTGGTCTCATCCGTCGGCGCTTTGGCCTCTGCGGATGGGGAAGACTACTACGACAAGCTGGGCGTAGCCAAGATCATCAACGCCGCGGGCACCTACACCACCCTCACGGCCGCCTGTATGCCTCCCGTAGTGCTGGCTGCGGTGCAGAAGGCGGCGCTGCACCCGGTGCGGCTGCGCGATCTGCAGACCCAGTCCGGTGAGTACATCGCCAAACGTCTGCAATGCGAGGGCGCCGTAGTGACCTCCGGCGCCGCCGGAGCAATCACCCTCGCCACGGCCGCCTGCCTGCAATATGCCAACAAGATTGACCCCCTCTCCATGCCGCAGGACATCGATGGCAAAAAGAATCAGGTGATTGTGCAGAAGGCACACCGCTACGGTTACGATCACGCCATATTTTTGTGCGGTGCACGCATCACCGAGGTCCTCACGGTAGACGACTACAAGCGTGCCTGCGCCGCCGGCAATGTCATCATGACCAACTTTTTCAATGCGGCCGAAGAGGAAGACGGATTAGCCGGTACCGCGCAAATCGGCCGCGAAGAGTGGCTGCGTATTGCCCACGAGCACGATATCCCGTGTCACCTGGATGCTGCCGCGGATATGCCTCCTATCTCAAACCTATGGAAATACACTGGCATGGGATTTGACCTGGTCGCGTTTTCCGGCGGGAAGGGAATGCGGGGCCCGCAAAATGCAGGCCTGCTGCTGGGTAAAAAGCACCTCACCGACCTGGCGCAGCAGAACAATAATCCCGAAGAAGGCGTGGGCCGCGGCATGAAAGTGGCCAAGGAGCAGATTGTCGGGATGGTGGCGGCGGTCGACTGGGTGCTCTCACACACCGAAGAATCAATGCAGGGGGATTATCAAAAGCGCGCGGATCTGATCGCCGCAGCGGTGAAGGGAATTCCCTCTGTTACTGCCGAAACGGTTGTTCCCAGAATCGCCAATCACGTACCGCACCTGCTGATCCGTTTTGATCCGGCAGTGACGGGAGTTACGACCGGGCAGATCGTGACCAAGCTACGCGAGGGCACCCCTTCAATCGAACTCAATCCCAACACTGGACAACCGCCCAACCAGGGCATTCCGTCGAACGCGAATACGCTGGTGGTGGGGGTCTGGATGCTGCAACCAGGGGAAGATGCGGTCGTCGGCCGCCGAATCCGCGAGGCATTCACCAGCAAGGCTTAGTCATCTAAGCAAAGAGGAACTTTATCTTGGAAAATCAAAGTCTCCGCGTGACCCGGCGAGATCTACTCAAGACAACCGGAATGCTTTCTGTCGCCGCGGCTGCTCCCTTATCGCTCTCCGCCGCCACTTTGATGGAGCCTTCCTCGCCCATGCATCCCGTCAACACCGGCACTCCTACCGACAATCTCTATACCCGGATCGGCGTGAGGCCGATTTTGAACGCCCGGGGCACATTTACCATCATCTCGGGCTCGCAATCCCTGCCCGAAGTGAAGCAGGCGATGTTTGAGGCCTCGCACTACTACGTGCAAATGGATGAGCTGATGGCGGCCGTGGGCGCGGAGATTGCCAAGCACATGGGCGCACCCAGCGCGATCGTGACCACCGGATGCGAAGCCGCCATTGCTGCGGCTACCGTTGCTTGTGTCTGCGGTACTGATCCTGAGCGGTCCCAGGCAATGCCTTACGTCAAAGCGAAAAACCAGGTCATTATTCCGAAGTATTCTCGCAACCCATATGACTTCGGGGTTCGCATGTCTGGCCCTGAAATCGTCGAAGTCGAAACAGAAGAAGAGTTTCGTTCCAAGCTCAGCGACCGCGTTGCCATGATCTACCTGCTTTCCGGGCCGCGCGCTTTTCAGGAGCCGCTTTCCATCAAGAGCGTGTGCGCCATCGCCAAAGAGAAGAATATCCCGGTTTTTGTCGATGCGGCAGCGGAGGAACCTCTTTGCCCCAACATCCACCTGGCCGCGGGAGCAACATTTGTTGGCTACTCGGGCGGCAAGTGTATGCGCGGTCCGCAGGCAGCGGGCGTGTTGCTTGGTCCCAAGGATCTCTGCTATTCCGCCTTCTGGAATTCTGCCCCGCATCACAACTGGGGGCGCGCGCTGAAGGTGGGGAAAGAAGAGGCCATGGGTATGTTGGCCGCGGTAGAACAGTGGTACAAGCGCGACCACGATGCGGAACAGAAACAGTGGCTGGAATGGGACAACTACATCGCCAACGCGGTCAAGGACATTCCATCCGTCACCACGCAGATCAAGATGCCCGACGAGGACCTCTCCAATCGCGCGCCTACCCTGAGCATCCATTGGGACGCAGCCAAGGTCGGCATCACCGGCACGGAGTTAGTGGAGAAGCTGGACCAGGGAACGCCCCGCATTCTGGTGGCCGGGGGTCATGGCAGCCGCCCCGATAACATGGCCTCTTCGCTCGGAATCATGCCCTACATGATGCAGCCGGGTGACTACAAAATTGTCGCTGAAACCATTTCAAAATACCTGCGCAATCCCGGTCATTACGAGAATCCGCCGGTGTATACCGGGCCCACGGCGAGCGTCGCCGGCACCTGGAACGTCGCCATCCATTATGTCCGCGGTGTGGGCGAGCAGCAGTTCATCCTTGAGCAGGACGGCAAACAGCTTACCGGCCAGCAAAAAGGCGAAATCTTTCACGCAGACTTTCAGGGCAACGTAGATGCTGACCATGTCACGCTGACCAGCCGCATGGCCGCCAACGGCTACGAAGTGCCGTTTGTCTTCACCGGCGTGGTGGCGGGCAACCGGTTCTCAGGAGATGTGAAGATGGGAGAGTACGGGGCGGCAACCTTCATCGCCACCAAAGCCTGACTCCCTAGGAAACGCCTGCTGGCCGCGGATCATGTGGGTCGAACTGCGCCACTTTCACGTTCTTGGCGAGACCTACCTTCTCCAGCAGCCAAATCCCGTAGTAGTTCACGTCGAATTCCCACCACGTTAGCCCGTGTCTTGCGGAAACCGGATGTGCATGGTGATTGTTATGCCATCCTTCGCCACCGGTCAGCAGCGCCACCCACCAGTTATTGCGTGACTCATCGCGTGTAGAAAACCGTCTCGAACCCCACATATGCGTGGCAGAGTTGACAAGCCAGGTAGCGTGCAGGCCAAGGGTCACCCGCAGGAAAATTCCCCACATCACGCAAGACCATCCGCCGAATGCCAGCAGGGCCAGCCCAACCACGACCATCGGAACGTAATGGTACTTGCTCAGCCAGATCTGGAAGCGATCCTTCGCCAGATCGGGTGCATAGCGAGCCATGAGTGCCGTCTCGTGGTGCAGCGCGTCGCCGGAAAGAATCCAGCCGGCGTGCGACCACCACCCGCCATCATGAGGAGTGTGCGGATCCCCCTCGCGATCGGTAAGCTGATGATGAACACGGTGGGTAGCCACCCAGAAAATCGGTCCGCCTTCCAGAGAGAGGGTGCCGCAGACCGAAAGGACGTACTCCACCCACTTGGGCGTACGGTAACCCCGGTGGGTCAGCAGACGGTGATACCCCATACCGATGCCCATGTTGATGGCAACGAACCACAGACCGAGGAAGCAGAAAAAGGCCTTCCAGGTGAACATGAACAGCGCAACTACCGCGAGCACGTGAAAAGCCACCATAAAGCCCGTGGTCACCCAGTTGGTCCGGTGGGCCTGGGTACCGCGGCCGAGCACCGGAACGTCCGCATGCTTTGGCACACGGGGGGCTACTTCGGTCTTGCGCTCGCTAGTCTGGGTAGGAACATCAACAATTTCTGTCAACATGATCGGGGAGAATCCTTTTTCGTTAATTCGAACCTAACAGGCGCCCGATCTGCCGTTCGTAAGAGTTTTGTAATGACAATTGGGGATACTGGTACCTGAAGCGCTTGCCACGCGGAAATTGCTCTGCAGGCGCGCATACCTCTGAGGAGTGTTGATGAGGACAAAGACTTTCGCTCGTCCATATGGACTTTCGAGCCATTTACTTTGGCTGCTTTTGCTGAGTGCTGCTGCCCTGGGACAGATCAACCTGCCCACCAGCAAACAGCTGGCGGAGCCGGTCCCCGGCGGACCGCAAAAGCTGAATAGTCTGCCCATGACCGCCGCCATCTCGCCCGATGGCCGTTATCTGGCAGTCGTCAATGCCGGTTACGGTACCTTCGAATCGCTCTATCAGCAATCGATTGCGGTACTTGATATTCAAACCGGCAAAGTCACGGATTTCCCCGAACCGAGAACCGCGATGGGGCTGCCGCAAACACTGTATTCCGGGCTGGCCTTCGGCAAAGACGGCACGCACCTGTATGCCGTCTTCGATTCCCTGACCGCACCCCAGGGGAACCATGGGGCAGGCAAGACGATCGAGACCGGCAATGCCATTGCCGTCTACGAATTCAGCGATGGCAAGGTAAAGCCCCAGCAACTGCTCCCCGTTCCTCTGCAGCAGCTGGCTCCGGGAGAGCAGCAGAATCGCATCGGCGCGGCTCTGCCAGCGGGCAGCGCCATCCCCTCGCCGGCCGGCATCGCAGTCCGCAAGGGGCCGGACGGAGGCGATGAATTGCTGGTTGCAGATAATCTCTCCGACGATGTTCTGCTCATGAATGGAGTCACTGGCAAAGTACTGCGCCGGTTTGATCTGTCCCAAGGCAAAGTGGTGCCATCCACGTATCCGGTCTCCGTTGCGGTGAACGGCTCAGGAAATCGCGCCTACGTTGCGTTATGGAATGGCTCCGCGGTGGCCGAGCTTGACCTGACCAATGGCAAAGTAATCAAACTGCTCCCGCTGATGGCTCCGCGGGAGCCCACCTTGCCCAGTTCCCATCCTGCGGCTTTCGCCTGGAGCCGGGACGAAAAGACTTTGTACGTGGCGTTGGCCAATCGGGATGCGGTGGCCGCTTTGCGGGTGGGAGGAGCGGAGCTCAAGCTGGAGACGCTGTATGACACGCGGCTGCCCGGCCAAACGTATTTCGGGGCTATGCCGGACGCGGTGGCTGTCTCGGAGGATGGCAAACGGCTTTTTGCCGCCAACACCGGTTCTGATGCCATCGCAGTGTTCGATCTCGAAGCACGGCACGCGCCGGGGAAGGAAATCGCTGCAACCGGCTGGGTTCCGACCGAATGGTATCCAACCGCACTGGCGGTTCAGGGCAACAAGCTTTATGTCGCGACTGCCAAAGGCCAGGGCACGGGGCCAAACAATATGCCTCAGCCGCGTGTTCCCGGTGGCCGAGTTGGCAGCTCAACCTACATTGCCACTCTGCTGCATGGTTCTCTGGCCTCCATTGACCTCGCGCAAATCGAGAGCCAGCGCGATCAGCTCACGCGGACTGTCATCGAGACAAATATGATGAAGGCCGCTCAGGCAAAGATCGCCTTCCGTGGCGGGGCCAACCCAATCCACCACGTGATCTACATCATCAAGGAAAACCGCACCTACGATCAGATCCTCGGCGACCTGGGAGTAGGCAACGGAATGCCTTCTCTCGCCATGTATGGCGAAGAAATCACGCCCAATGAGCACAAACTGGCAAAGCAATTTGGCGTGCTCGATAATTTTTACGACTCTGGTGAGGTTTCCGGCGACGGGCACGTGTGGTCGAATGCCGCGATTTCCAGCGACTACAACGAGAAGACCTGGCAGCAGAGCTACCGCGGCAAGGAGAGGGTTTACGACTATGAGGGCATCACGGAGAATGGGTATCCGCTCCTGGAAGGCATTTCCGATGTGAATGAACCCGGCAGCAGCTATCTATGGACCAATCTGGCTCGAAACGGCAAGACCCTCTACCACTTCGGAGAGTTCATTTCGACCAAGTTCTGCTCCGATCCTGAAAGCCCGGCTGCGCCCGAATCTCCCACCGAGGGGACCCCGGAACCGGCGCCCGAGCGCTGCGGAGCACACGGTTCGATCCGCCACGGAGAAGCGATCCCGCAGAACTACGGCGGTGGAAACAGCCCCTACCCCTGGCCGATCCCGCTGATTAACAAAAATCTTGCAACCAAGCCCGAGCTGGTCGATCATTTCGATCCAAATTTCCCGGACTTCAATCTCAGCTTTCCCGATCAGCTGCGAGTGGAAGAATTTCTCACCCATTTTCGGCAGTGGGTCCAGGACCGCCAGAACGGGCACGATACCATGCCGCAGATGGTGCAGCTTCGCCTGCCCAACGACCACACCGCTGGAACCAGGCCAGGGATGCCCACGCCCAGGTCGTCCGTCGCCGACAATGACTTGGCGGTGGGACGAGCGGTGGAGGCCATTGCCCACAGTCCTTACTGGGATGACACCGCCTTTTTCATTCTGGAAGATGACGCGCAGAACGGGGCCGACCACGTCGACGCTCATCGCAGCATTGCGCTGGTAGTGAGCAAGTACTCGCCACGCGCCGCGGTGGATAGCACTTTCTATACGACTGTCAGTGTGGTGCGGACGATGGAAGAGTTGTTGGGTGTGCCACCGATGAACAACAACGATGCGTTTGCCCCGCCCATCGCATCCTTGTTCACCGGCGCCGGCGACCAACCTGCTTATGAAGCGGACTATCGCGACCGGGACAACGGGCTCATATACCAGGCAAACAGCCCCAAGGCGCCAGGTGCGAAAGCCTCAAGCCGAATGGATTTCCAGCACGAAGACCGCGCCGATCCAAGGGTGCTGAACGTCATCCTATGGCGCGATGCGATGGGAAAAAAGCCCGTGCCGGCCATGATTCAACGGTCTGCACCTGACGATGATGATAAGTAACGCCGACCGGCAACTATCTGCGGGTGGTCCTCCACTGTTTTCACGGGATTTGTGCACCTCGCCGGGACGCAAAAATCCCGTGAGAAATATCGTCGCTATCCGACGAAATCGACCTGCACGGGATGGGGAATAATCCCGCGCTCATGACCCATGGTAAGAAGCTTACGAATTGCCTCTTTCCCATCGTCGCCGTAATCGAGCGTGCGCTCATTCACGTACATACTCACGAACCGGTTGGCCATCTGCGGATCAAGATCCCGGGCAAATTGCATGGAATACTCGAGAGCCGCTTCACGATGATCGAGCGCGTGCTGGATGCTGTCCCGTAAGGCCTGGGTAACGGTGAGCATCACGTCCTGCCCCAAAGTACGGCGAATCGCATTACCGCCCAGAGGCAAGGGAAGCCCGGTCTGTTCCCGCCACCACTGCCCGAGATCGATGACCTTATGCAGGCCGCTCGCTCCATAGGTCAGCTGGCCTTCGTGGATGATGAGACCGGCGTCAAAATTCCCCGCGACTACTTCGGGAATGATCTTGTCAAAGGGAACAGTGACCGTCTCAATTTCCGGGGCAAGTAGCTTCAAAGCAAGGTATGCAGTGGTCAGAGTACCAGGAACAGCAATCCTCACGCGCCTTATCTCATCGGTCGAAAACCGTTGACTGGCCACAATCATCGGACCGTAGTTTTCCCCTACGCTTCCGCCGCAAGCCATCAACGCATAGTCCTTCTGGACGTAGGGATAGGCGTGAAACGAGATCGCGGTCACATCGTAAAAGGCCTCATTCATCGCCTTATGGTTCAGCGTCTCGATATCGCAAAGAGTATGCGTGAACTTATATCCGGGAACGCGGATCTTGCCCGTCGCCAGGCCATAGAACATGAACGCATCATCGGAGTCCGGACTATGGGCGATGGCGATCTCCCGGCAGGGGGTCTTCCCAGTACCGGCTGGGACGTCGGATGCATGCGAAATCGGAGTGGTGGTCACAAATCCTCTTCTAGATGGTTCGGTTGCGGGAATCGTTGCCAAACGAGCCGAGCATGCTGACGCAGAGTGTCGCGGCGAGGATTTTCACGACATCGCCGGGGAGGAACGGTGCAACCGACTGGGCGAACACAAGGGGAAACTTCAAATGAGTCAGCAGCCCAAGCCAGGTGGCTCCGGCGGCAAGAATCAGAATGCTGGCGAACGCTGAGGCGGCCAGTGCGGCCAGGAATGAACCACGCCAGCGGCGATACAACACACTGGCCAGCGCAGCGGCAAAAGGATACGAGAGCAGGTAGCCGCCTGTCGGGCCAAGCAGCTGAGCAATACCGCCGGGACCATGAGGGCTGAACACCGGCAGACCTACCGCGCCTTCCATCAGGTAAAGCGCAAGGCACGCAAATGCTGGCCCCGGAGCCAACAGCAATCCCAGCAGCAGCACGGCGAACGTCTGCATAGTGACGGGAACGGGTGTAAAGCCGAGCGGCAGGGCAATATGCGCGCAGATCGCGACCAGGCCGGTCGCCATGACCACGGCGATGACAGTGTTCCAGGCAAGCAGCGGCGCAGACGATGACCGAAGACTGTCCTGCTTAAAGCCGATTTCCATCTTTGAACTCTCCCTTGGTAGCCACGGCATCCGTCTCTGCGCCCGGTTCCGGGTGCCGCAGAATGTGCCGGGCAACTGAAAAGGCCACCCACAGCAATGCGCAAAAGCTGATCGCGAAAGCCACGAACAAAAGCCGCATAGAGAACGACCGGGCCAGAACAACTTGAAGGATAACAAAAAAACGGCCTGACTACCCCAGGCTCGCCTCCAGCCACGCCATATAAGCCTCTGAACCACCCAAAATGGGGAGCACCAGGAACTCGGGAACTTCATAGGAGTGCAAACTGGCGATGGTCGATTGCACCTCCTGAATGAGGGCCGCCTTGGTCTTGATCAACATCAGGACTTCGGCCGCGGATTCGACCGCGCCCTGCCAGCGGTACACCGATTGCACCCCGGGCAGAATATTGACGCAGGCCGCCAGATGCTGTTCGATCAGTCGATGTGCGATGCGTTCCGCGGTCTCACGATCGCCGCAGGTGGAGAGAACGATTTGGAAATCGGCCATATGTTTACCAAGTATGGTTCCTTATGCGCAAAGCGTGGACGCAAAAGACATGTTCATTGAGAAGATAAAGCAGCAGACTGCGAGGCCATTGTGAAGCAGGGCATTTCCTCTTATCTTTCTCGTTCCGGCCGCCGGGTAGCGACCATTGTCGCCATCGTGATTGCCGTTGCGTTGGGCTACCACGCAACCTTTGGCGCCAATGGCTTAACCGATTACCAGCAGAAACGCCACCAGCACCAGGTGCTGCAGAAAGAGATCCTCGAGCTGCAGCAGCAGAACAGCCGCCTGCAGGACCACGTGCAGCATCTGCAGTCCGATCCCGATGCCATCGAACACGAGGCCAGGGTCATCCTGCGCTACGCCAAGCCGGGCGAAGTTATTTACGCCCTGAACGACAAGCCCCAGGCCACGCCACCCTCCCAATAGAGAGCAGTTGCTGGGTAGGAACTGCAGATCCCTCCCGTTGGTCGGGATGACAAGGGGAGGGCGGTGGTTCGCCTTGAAATCTGCGTTTGGGATCGAAGCAAACAGCAGGCCCCATCCGGCGTCTATTTCTCTTCGGGAACGACCGTAAGAATTGAGACCGGCGCTGCCTCACGTTCCACCGGGAAAACAAATTTCAACGGAGAGCGAACAATCTGCCGCAGCAGATACCGCAGCAGCAAGAACTGTTCGCGTGCGTGAACATCGTAAGCGCGCAAAGCGACAAAAGACGCGATCGAGAAGCTGACACCCAGGTTCAATACAAACGTAACTCCAATACCCGCCATGGCGTAGTAGAACCAGTCGTGGCCGAAGGAACTGGTGCCAAACCGGGCGGCCGCCAGGGCCAACGTGCCGGTCGAAAGGGTCACGTGGCGCACATCAAAAGGTATGCCGAAGAAACGTGCAATCACGGGTACAAAACCCAGCAGGTAGCCAAGCGCGATGCTGGTGCTCCACCCGGCCAGGTTAAGCTCGATCCAGCCCGCCAGGCGGGTCATCCTGTTATGCCCAACGCGCAAGCCAAACGGATGCTGGGAGACCGCCTCCGTCAAGCGGTGAAACACAGCAAAATTCTCACACCAGCCGCCAATCAGCGCTGCCAGCCATAAGATCACCCCCGTGCCGGCCGCATAGATGATGGTTCCAGAGGTAAATGGATGAAGCGCCTCATACACATGCCGGGCGCTCTCCGCGGGCAGGTAGTGTTCGGAAAACATGACCCGCCACAGCCGCTCCAGGGCCACCGACCCGATGCACACCGCGATCACATTCCCGATGGCCGCAGCCAGCTGGGTGCGGCTGATACGCGCGGTGAAGTCAGAGATCTTGCTCCAGCTGGCATTGCCTGGATTGTTGCGCACAATGCCGGCAAAGGTAGCGGCGGTGGCGGATGGCTGCTTGGTCGCCAGCACCAGTCCAAAAACCTGCAGCAGAATAAAGCTGATCGCGTAATTGGTCCCGGTAAGAAATCCTTCCACAAATAGTGGGAAACCCTGCTCCACGATCCGCATCTTGAAGGCCGCCGTCAGCACCGTGAGCAATCCGCCGCCCACGGCGGCAAGCCACATTTGCCAATACTCCCTGCGGGTTTGCGCAATGTAATGTTCACCGCTGCGGCCGGTGCGTTCCACCGTCTTACGCGCCAGGAGATTCAGGTTTTGCTTGAGCAGGGCGGAGACTCGCTTGTCTTCCAGACGGCCTTCGATGAGCTGGTTGAGCAGATTCCGGGCCGCCGCCAGGCTGTCGGTGATCCCGGGTACCGGCACCGTGCCGAAGGTAAGAATCCTGGCCAGCCCGTGCATGCGCATCAGGGCCAGTTCAATACTCCGCAGATCAAGAACCAGGTCAGCGCTAACCCCGGTTGTCTCCATTCCCAGACGCACTTGCCCGAGCTCTTTGCGGCAACTGCTGATGGCCGTTTTCCAGACCTCAAAGCGGGGAGCGGCGGCCACGGCATCGGGGGCTGCCACCAACTCCTGAGTGGCGAAAATCAGGTGGTAAAAGGGTGAGTTCTGCACCTCGACGCTACCTCCTCGCTCGCGCATGGCGGCGGTCACACCGCGGCCCGCAATCCGGGTGGCGATGAGGCAGAGTGCCTGTCGCAAATCGCTCTGCAGGCGAGGAGAAGAGCGCGGCCCACCCCCTGTGGGAGGCGGAGCGACAATCACACTGAGCCGCTCAAAGAGCGATTGCGGCAGCTCCAGGAACCGCTCCACATGGCGCGAATGGGCGAACAGCGAAATCATCAACCGTGAGCTATCCGTGACCGCCATGGCCGAAGGTAAAAAGCGGTTGAACAGCCGGCGGACTCCTTCGGAGAACACGGCGTGATGCCTGGGCAATCCTGCCTCGGCCAGCAAGGCCACTGAGTCGAGCTGGGAAAGCATGGACTGCAAGGCTTCCTGAAAGTCCAGCCGAAGCAGATCGTCGTGCTCCAGCATCCGAATCCAGCACAATAGGCGAACATTGAAGGCGCGTTCGCTGGAACCGGTCCAGATGGAATGAAAAAGGCGGGTAAAAGTGGCGGTTTGTGTTTCCAGGGTGGTTGAAGCAGAGAAGGCTTTGGTCCGCGCCCGCAGCTCATCCTTGGCGCGTGCGAACGCGGGCCGCTGCCGCGAATGGCGGCGCAGACGGAAGTACTTGCGAATGGTCCGTCGCAGTTTCACTTCGGCGCTCTCTTGATGGTAGCTCGCCACTGTTCTTTTAAGCCATTGCTGTTGGTAAGACGCAGTCCAACAAGGCTATGTTGCGTGCGCCGGGCGAAGCTCCTCGACCGCGTGCAGAAGCGCCGCCTGGAGTTGTTCCTGAGTCTCCTGGCCAAGTTTAGAGCCCCGAATGGTGAGATAGAAGACGTCGATCGCGATCTCTCCTTCGGTATCGATCAAGGCCACTTCAATGTTGCAATCGTGAGCCGCCAGGGTGGTAGCAATTTGGCGCAGCAACCCCGGCCCATCCTGAGCCACTACTTGCAGCAGGGTGCTGTGTGTGGAGGCCGTGTTATCGAAATCCAGCCGGGTGGCTACCTTGACCATGATGGGAGTACGCACCGCCGGGCGGCGGCGCAACAGCACTTCGATCGGCGTCTTCAGTGAGATCACGTCCAACAGGCTCGCGCGGAACCGGTCGACTTCAGACGGGTTGAGCTCAAGGGTGCGGAAGGGATCGGAAAACTGAAAAGTGTCGACAATAATTCCGGCATCATCGGAAAATGCCTCTGCCTTAACAATGTTCATGCCCCACGAGGAAAGTGCTCCGGCCATATCAGCAAAGAGCAATGGCCGGTCGCGGGTGATGACCGTAAGCTCCCACAGCTGCCGCAGGCTGCGCAGGTTGATCTGCACCGCGGATTGCGAAAGTTGCAAGGCCATTTGAAAATGATCGCGGATCTGCTCCGGCATGCGCGTGTGCAGGTAGCGTTGGGGAAAACCCTCCAGGAAGCTGCGCAGTTCCTGGGCGCTCTCCGGAGCAAGGGTGAGGATGCGCTTCAGCAGGGTGGGGTCAACATCGGCTCGATAGCGTTCCTGGTCCACACTGCGGTCCATGAAGTTAGAAGTGGCGATATAGAGTTGCCACAGGCTATCCGCCTTCCACGGCGTCAGGGCGTCGGGGTTGACCGCTTTGATGTCCGCGTACGTCATCAGGCACAGCATTTTCAGGTGGGTCTGCGACGCCACCTTATCGGCAAACGCACGAATCGTTTCGGCGTCAAAAATGTCGCGTCGCAAGGTCACCGACATTTCCAGGTGATTGCGGATAAGACGCCGCACCTGGTCCCGCTCTTCGGCATCGAGTTCCAACCGCGCCAGCAGGCTATCAGCCAACTCCACGCTTTGCACCGTGTGGTCGCCGGTACGGCGGGCTTTGCCGGTGTCGTGCATCAACACGGCAAGAAAAAAGAGATCGAGGCGATCGATCTCTCCCAACAAGGTGGAAAATCTGCGCTCCCAGGCCAGGTGTGGCTGGCGCAAGGCATGCACATTGTCGATCACCAGAAAAGTATGTTCATCGACGGTGTAGCGATGGTACGAGTCGCGAATAACCAACGCGTCAATGCCGTGAAACTCAGGGATGAGCAACTCCAGAATACCCAGCGCATGCATGGTGCGCAGCGCATGCGCGGCATGCGGCCCAAGCAGAATTTCGCGTAAGCCATTCCACAGGAACGGGCCTTCGGGAATGTGCACATCGAGCACCGGGAGCGCGTCTGCCAGGCGATCTTCCGCATTCTGTGTCAGCCGATAGCCGTGCGCGGCAATCAGCGCAAAGACCCGCAAAATGCCCTCGGGACCGGTGAGCAGGGCAGCTTCGGAAACATCGACGCGGCCGTCTTGGATTACGAAATCAGTCCCTGGAATGGGAACGCGTTTGCGCCGTTGCGGGCGGTAGAAGGACTGCCTGGCGGGGGGCAGCGCCTCCATCGCCAGGATGGCGCGGCGGTAGACGGTGCGTGCGTGGCGATAATAGGTCCGCATCCAGTAGGCAGGGTCGGACGTGCCCTTGGTTTCGAGGCCAACACTCTGCGCCGCCGCCTCATCCTGGGCATGCCAATCGAGGCTGTTGTCATCGCGGCCGCTGCGCAGGTGCAGAAAACATCGCGTAGCGCTTAGAAATTCAAACGCCGAGGCAGCGTCGTTGTGTACCGAGTAGAGGGAGTTTCCAGTGCTGTTGGGCCACGCTTTGTTCTCTCGCACGTGGTGCATCAGGTTCAGCCAGTGGGAAAGCTGATGATCGCGCAGGCCGCCCGGGCATTCCTTGATATTTGGTTCGAGATGAAAGATGGTGTTGCCGTACTTTTGGTGGCGGCCGCGGGCCAGGTCGGCCAGTTTATGCACGATGCCGCTCCACTCCCGCAGTGCCATTTCAGGCAGCGTTTGCGTCTGCAAAATCTGGTACAGGCCGTGGTCACCGGCGATGAAGCGCCGATCTAGCAGAGAGAGAGTGAATTCGATGTTGTCGGGATCGTAGCGGCTACATTCTTTCAGGACGCGGATCATCGGACTGGCACGCAAGCCGAGATCCCACATACCCTGATTGCAGTTGCGGATCGTCTCGCGAAACTTATCCTCCACCTGGTCGTCGGCACAAAGATAAAGCAGATCGACGTCCGAAGAAGGAAAGAGTTCCTTGCGGCCGAAACCACCTATGGCCACCAGTGCCAGCCCTGGGGGGATGGGTCCACCGCTTTCGAAACGCCACAATGGTTCCAGCAGACAGTCGACGATCAGGGCGCGGCGGCGGATGCAGAGCACGCCGTTTCCGGAACGCTCGAACGACTGCCGCATACCCGCCATCTCGGCCTGGTAGTACTCGCGCAACTGCTGGTGAGACGTGAATGCAGTTTTCATGTCGACCGCAAAAGAGGTACTGCTATAGCCGGCTTGCAGGAAAGTCTAGAGCGCTGCTACACCACGATCGCCGTTGCGAATGCGGATGGCCTCGTTGATTGCGGAGACGAAGATCTTGCCGTCCCCAATCTTCCCCGTTCGAGTTGCCGTGATGATGGCCTGGACGGCCTTCTCCAGCAGTTCGTCCGGGACCACGGTCTCGATCTTGATCTTAGGCAGAAGATCGACCGTGTACTCACGTCCCCGGTAGAACTCGGTATGGCCCTTCTGGCGTCCGTGGCCGCGTGCTTCAAGGATGGTCATGCCCTCGACTCCGATGGCGAGTAGGGCATCTTTGACGGCGTCGAGTTTCGACGGCTGAATGACAGCTTCTATCTTTTGCATAATCTAATTCCCAGAGTATAGCTGCATCTGCCGGGAACCACCCCAGACAATGCGGAGGGGAGGGCGTGACGCGATATATCGTGGTGCCCGGCTCTCGTTTTTAGGCCCGGGTTTTCCGCCCGAATAATCAATGCCTTATAGTGTTAGGTATGAGCACACCGGGCAGCGATCGGTACCTCTTCGGGAACCTGGAATCAAGCGCCAAGAACCAGGAAAAGGTTCGCGAAGTGAATTTCGGATTTGACCAGGCTGAGGGGGTGGTCTTGACCTCTTTGGATTTTGTCGTCAACTGGATCCGCAAGAGTTCCGTTTGGCCCATGACCTTTGGTTTGGCGTGCTGTGCAATAGAAATGATGTCTATGGGGGGCGCCCGCTTTGACATCGCGCGTTTTGGCGCCGAGGTTTTTCGTCCTTCCCCCCGGCAATCAGACTTGATTATCATTGCCGGCCGGGTCTCGCAAAAAATGGCCCCGGTGATTCGGCGGCTCTACGAGCAAATGCCGGAGCCGAAATGGGTGATTTCGATGGGCGCCTGCGCCACGTCCGGCGGAGTCTTCAATAACTACGCGCTGGTCCAGGGCGTGAACCAGGTTATTCCCGTGGATGTGTACGTTCCCGGGTGCCCGCCGCGTCCGGAACAGTTGATGTACGCGATAACCCTGCTGCAGGAAAAAATTCTGCGCGAGCGGGGAAGCGCAAAACGCGCGTTAAACTTCCAATAATTGTGCAATTGTAATAACTTTGCTGGGCGGTTCTTTTTTGCGTGTTCCCGAGATACCAGTTGGCGAAAAGAGTAACTAACCCCTTACTCCCTGCGCGCCGCCGTCGTTAAGATGTTGAAAATTAAGGTAGTCGTGATAATAAATATGCTGTAGATTACCGGATGTGGCTGTTTTGCATCCAAAGCTCTGAATTGGGTGTCACTGAAATTGATGTTGAGTCGAGCTCCGTCAAATTGGCTCGATGGCTTTGTTGAATGACTTTCAGCTTTTGAATGACTTTCCAGTGGTTGCGGAGGATAGACGCATGCACTCTCGCCCCTTGTCTTCACTGGGCCGAATTCTGTTTGTAGCTGGCATTGTAGGACTCGGTTCTGTGAGTCTCTTAGCCCAGGATTCGACCAGTACAGCCCCAAAACCGACGGCTCCCACGGAGACGCCGGCTTCGCGAATCGATATCTTTGCCGGCTATTCGTATTGGGCGCCGCACGGCTCCCTTACCGTACCAGGCGGAGCCACGATCGGTGTCAATGGTCCCGTTACCTACTCTGCAATTAATTACGGTGCCATTGGGAGCGTTACTTACTTCTTCAACCGCTACGTAGGTGGACAGGTTGAATACTCAAACCATCCCTCCGGCAACAATGACGGTGCCTCTAGTGGGACACTAGGTATGGTCTTCCGCTATCCGACTGCGGAGATCACCCCTTTTGTTCACGGCGACGCCGGCTTCAACCGGCTGGGTGGCCCGGTTCACGAGCCGTACACCTTTGGCCCTGCGCTGACCGTCGGCGGCGGTATGGACTACAATCTGCCGTTCCTCGGTGGCCATCTCGGCCTGCGCCTGTTTCAGGCGGACTTCCAGTACTTCCACACCAACTTTGGACCCCAATCGCCATATCCTACGGGCGGCCGGGCCAATCTTAAGATTGCCCGCCTGAGCACCGGTGTGCTTTATCACATGGGAAGCATCGTTCCTCCGCCTCCCGTGGCCTATAGCTGCACCGCGGCGCCGTCTCCGGCATTTCCCGGCGATCCCATTACCGTTACCGGCACGGCGACCAATCTGAATCCGAAAAAGACGCCGGCCTATAGCTGGACTGGTGGCGAGGGCGTCAAGGTTACCGGCGACAGCAATGTCGGCCAGATAGATACCGGTAGCCTGGCTCCTGGCAACTACACCGTAACCGGCCACGTCTCGGAGGGCCAGAAGCCCGGCCAATTCGCAGATTGCACGGCTAACTTCACCATCAAGCAGTACGATCCGCCGACCATCAGCTGCTCGGCTAACCCGACCACTGTGCAACCAGGTGGTACGGCTACCATCACTGCCCAGGGTGTAAGCCCGCAGAACCGGCCACTGACCTATACGTACAGTGCGTCGTCCGGTCAGATCAGCGGTAGCGGCAACAGCGCCACGCTGAGCACGACTGGTGCACCTGCCGGGACCATCACCGTCACTTGCAACGTGCAGGATGACAAGGGACAAACGGCCACTTCCACGACTTCGGTCAATGTGGAGGCACCGCCGCCACCGCCTGCTCCCAAGACCAAGACGCTTTGCTCGATCACCTTCGATCGGGATAAGAAGCGCCCGGCTCGTGTGGACAACGAGGCGAAGGCTTGCCTCGATGACGTCGCCCTCAACCTGCAACAACAAACAGATGCCAACGCAGTCGTAGTCGGCGAGGCGGCACCCGATGAGAAGAAGGCTGAAACACTGGCCGCGCAACGGGCTGTCAACACGAAGGATTACCTGGTGAAGGAGAAGGGCATTGATCCTTCCCGGATCACCACCCGCACCGGAACCCAGGGCAACAAGGAAGCGGAGAACTACCTTGTCCCTGCCGGCGCATCCTTCGACAACGACGTAACCGGCACCACGGCGGTTGACGAGAGCACGGTGAAGGTTCAGTCCAGAACCAAACCCGCCCCTGTTCGCCGGCACAAGAAAGCAGCAGCAGCTCCCCCGGCCCAGTAACGGACCGAGGTAGCCTTAACCGGAAAGGGTGGCCAGTTGGTAATGGCCACCCTTTTCATTTGGCTTGACCCTGTCCCCTCCGCAGGTGCACGGTGAAAGCGGACAAAAATCCGTTGAGCTTTTTCCGCATCTCAGGCCCAAAGCAGAAAACAATGACTTCATGGATCTGGCGTTATCTCTCCTCCGCGTTTCTTGTGGTCGCTCTTGTTCCCAATCAACCGGCCCTGGCACAAACCTCTTCCTGGGTTCCAGTCGGTCCTGACGGCGGTGACGCCCGCAGTTTCGCCGCTGACCCCAATAACGACAAGCACATCTACCTGGGCACCACCAATAGCTGGATTTACCAGAGCGACGACGGTGGCGCGAGCTGGCGTAGGTTGGCCAAGCTGGCCAAGACCGACGACCTGTTGCTGGACAACATCGTCGTCGACTCTTCCGATCCCAACACCCTGCTGGTGGGCGCCTGGGTGGTGGATCACCCGGACGGCGGTCTGTTCATTAGCCACGACGCCGGCAAGACCTGGACCACAGTCGAAGCCATGAAGGGACAATCCATCCGCGCGCTGACGCAGGCGCCGTCGGATCCCAAGACCGTGATCGCAGGCACCCTCAAGGGAGTCTTCCGCAGCGAAGACGGCGGGCAAACCTGGAACCGGATCACTCCGGAAGGCAGCGCGGACCTGCATGAAGTCGAGTCCATCGCCATCGATCCCAAGGATCCGCACACCATTTATGCAGGCACCTGGCACTTGCCATGGAAGACCACCGACGGCGGCGCCAATTGGCACAACATCAAGCAGGGGCTGATCGATGACTCCGATGTGTTCTCGATCATCATCGATCCCACCGCTCCCAACGTGGTCTACACCAGCGCCTGCTCCGGGATCTATCGCAGCGACAGCGCCGGCGAGCTTTACCACAAGATTCAGGGCATTCCCATGACCGCGCGCCGGACGCGCGTCCTCATGCTTGATCCAACCAACCCCAATACCGTCTATGCCGGCACCACCGAAGGTTTGTATAAGACGCTCGACGGGGGGAAAGACTGGAAGCGGATGACCGGTCCGGACGTGATCGTCAACGACGTCTACGTCGACCCCAAAAATGCGCAACATGTGCTGCTGGCGACCGACCGGAATGGGGTTCTGGAGAGCGACGACGCTGCGTTCACTTTCAAGGCATCTAATCCCGGCTTCTCCCAACGCCAGGTGTCCACCCTCCTGGTGGATGCGAAGACACAAACCATCTATGCCGGGGTGGTGAACGACAAGACCTATGGCGGCGTGTTCGTTTCCCATGACGAGGGCGTCACCTGGACCCAGCAGAGCGATGGACTGCAGGGACGCGACGTCTTCACTCTCACGCAGTCTCCGCAAGGCACCATACTGGCCGGGACCAACGCCGGCATCTTCCGTCTGGGCGGTTCTAACTGGCAGCCCATTGGAAAGATCGTTAAACGTGAGACGAAGACGTCCTACGTGGTGAAGAAGGGGAAACGCACCAAAACAGACAAAACTGTGATGCTGCCGGCAGGCCAGATCGAGGAACGGATCCACGACCTGAATGCGTCCGGAAACACCTGGTATGCCGCGACGGCGAAGGGAATTTACTCCAGCAGCGATCAAGGGGCGACCTGGGAAGGCGGGCCGGTACTGGGCAAACCGGAGTACCGTTCCGTGGTTGTCTCGGGACCCGTGGTTGTGGCGTCGGAGCGAACCGCGCTGGCGATGTCCAACGACGAAGGGAAGAGCTGGCAGCCCCTGGCGATGCCGCAGAAGCTGACCTGGCTGCAAGCTGCTGCGGTGACAGACAGTGGCGGCCTGTGGCTGGGCGGCCGTGAGGGTGTCTTCTACAGCGACGATCACGGTCAGACCTGGAGCGAAATGAAGTCTCTCCCGCTCTCCGACATCAGCGGCTTGAGCTACGACGCGGATTTAAAACGCATCGTCATTACCTCGTGGGCCTCGAGTTGGGTGCTGGCTGTAGACCCCGCGGACCGCACCTTCAAGTTCTATGATCCGGGCTGGAGGGTACGGCATGTGCAGTCCATGGGCGGGCGCCTCCTGGCTGCAACGTCGTACAACGGAGTGGTTCTGGAGCCGCAGAAAACGAGCTCCAAGGTGACCGTAGCCCACAACCCATAAAGCTTTTGAGGGTACGGTGGTCCAGCTGCGCAGTTATCGAAGACAAGACCTGGCCGGGTTGCATCAACTCGACCAGGTCTGTTTTCCGCAGGACATTGCGTATACCCGAGCAGAGTTACAGCATTTCCTGAATCATCCCCGGTGTTTCTGCTGGATTGCTGAGCAGCCTGACTGCACGCTGGCAGGATTTGTCATCACCGAGCGCGCTCGCCGCAACGGCCTTCCGGCCGGACACATTGTGACCCTGGACGTAGACCCTTCCGCGCGCCGGCGGGGGTTGGGCACACTGCTGATGCAAACCGCGGAAAACCAGATGAAGCAGGAAGGCGGCGCCGTCATGAGCCTGGAGGTGGCGGAGAACAATGCCACCGCGCTTCGCTTCTATCGTGGCCTTGGCTTTGTGAGCAGGGGGAGGATTGCGAAATACTACGGGGGGAGGGTGGATGCCGAGATCATGGAGAAAGCGATTTAAACCTTCCCCGCCAGCGCTCTAGTGCAGCAGGAGCTTCCAGCATAGAGCCACGACGGCGACCAATGCTACCTGGAAGGCCAAAGCAAACACGATGCCCCGTGCGGCGCCCAGTTTGTTTTCGTAGTAGAGCTGATCCGGATTGTCTTCGCACACGTCAGCGACATTGAGGGAAACTATGGACTCTGCTCTGCGCACAATGCGCAACTCCGGCCTCATCGATTGCCCCGCTAAGTTTGGAAATGCTTGTATGCCCATGGTGTTCCCCTTTCAGCTACTGAGTGTAGCGGGAAGAACGGGAGGTATCGCAGGAGTTATCTACAACTTTGGTCGAGTAATGGGATTGTTCTCCCTGAACGGTACAACGATAGTGTCATATTGGGACTGTTTTAAGGCTCCATGTGCTGCTGTTTCGCCTATCTTCATTACCCAAGTAAGGGGCGGATAAGATCCGAGGGGTAGACGAAGGTGAGTGGGTTGAGCTTTACAAAGATCCAAAACCCGCTTCAGAAGTAGCCACCAGGGCTAAACAGGCTGCGGAAAAGCTCAAGCTTTCGAAGGGTACTGCCTTTAGGCCGTACGTAATTGCTTGAAAACAGATCCGGCTTTAGCCGCTGAGGGCTGCTGTCTACTCGCAACAGCGACTTTTTCCGCAGCATCTAAAGCCCCGAGTTTTGTATATCGAGCGTTTTCGCGGGTTTGAAAACCCGCTCCCCCGGACTTGAAGTCCGGGGCTACACCAACGGCCAGATTAAATCGTGCCCTGATGCAAACAGAGTTTTCCCGCAGCCCTTTCCAGGTAGCTATCAGCAAAGGTGCGATGGCTACAGGCCAGGTTGCAGAGTGATGGCAGTGATTTCAGGGGGGCAGCGAAAGCGAAAGGGAAGAGTCACCGCACCGATGCCTCGGTTCACGTAGAGTTGCATCCCATCGCCCAGCCTGAAAAGGCCGTGCACGTACTTGGTGCCCATGTCTGGCAGCATCAGCGGCGGCAGGAACGGGAAAAGGATCTGGCCTCCATGGGTGTGTCCGGAAAGTATCAAATCAACCTGTTGCCCCATCGCATAGTCGGCAAAATCAGGCTCGTGTGCCAGCAAGATGGTGGTCTCCCCGTCCCGTCTTGGTCCCGCCGGCAGAGCCGTCGCCAGGTCGGGCCTCTGTACCAGAACATCCTCAACACCGGCCAGCCAGATGCGTTGGCCCTGGCGTTCCAGGGGCACAGATCGATTTGCAAGTACTGGGAGGCCATGGGTGGTCAGAGCATCCGTCACCGCGTGAGCGCCGACCAGGGCGTCGTGGTTGCCCATAATCGCATAGCGCAGTGGGCACTCGATGCGGCTAAGGATTTCCGCGCAATGGTAAGCCAGCTTGACATTGACGTGCTGCGGCAGCGGGTTCGAGCTGATGAAATCCCCGGTTAGCAGGACTAGGTCCGGCGCCAGGGCGTTCACCTTACGGACGATGCTCTCAAGGAACATCGCTTCGGTGTACGCATGGAAATGAAAGTCGCTGATCTGCACCACTTTCATGCCCGCAAACGCGTCCGGCAATCGGGGCAGTTTGATGGTTACCTCGATGAGTTCGAGTTCATGACGGGAGACTTCACCGGCGTAGAACACGAGGCCAGCAGCAGAACCGGCAGCCAGGCGAAGAAAATTTCGCCGTGTGACCAGGTTGTCAGCGGATAGGGCTGTCCTTGGAGGTGTAGCGAGAAGTGTAGGTTCCATTAAACGCGCTCGCTCCGCGGGAGGACTGGCTACGCTTTCAGTTTAAGCGGTGGGTGCTGTTTCGACCAAGCTGCCCGGTACCTAAAAAGGGGCATTCCGGTTCCCATTTCGACCCGGAATGACTCCAAAATCAAAAAATGCTGCGAAGAGCTGGATAAATCCGGCGGTATCTCGCGTAGCTCTCCTGCATAACGATTACCGCTTGCGGATCGGGAGCCGTACGGCCGGCCACATGTACCACCGCGTCGCAGGCGTCATCGACAGAGCGCCAGACTCCGGCGCCCACCCCGGCAAGCAGGGCTGCTCCATAGGCCGCCCCTTCTTCCGCCTGCACGATCTCAACCGTCTGGCCGTACACATCGGCTTGGATCTGCCGCCACAGCGAGGAACGCGCACCGCCTCCACCCAGGCGAATGGCCTTCACTGGAATACCGAGCTCGCGGAAAATGGTCAGCGTGTCTTTGAGGCTGAACGCAACTCCTTCCAGAATGGCCCGCACCACGTGCGCCCGGGTATGGTCGGCTGCCAGGCCCAGCAATGCTGCGCGTGCGTCCGGATCCAGATGGGGAGTTCGCTCTCCCATCAGGTAGGGCGCCCAAAGCACGCCTCCGGACCCGGGTGGAACCTTCGTTGCTTCGCTGGTCAGCTGGTCGTAGTCGCTGGACTGGGCGAAGTTGTCGCGCAGCCAACGCAGCGAGAGCCCGGCCGCCTGGGTCACCCCCATGACGTGCCAGCGGCCTGGGATGGCGTGGCAGAACGTGTGCAGCCGTCCCGCTGGGTCGGTGACGGGTGCGTCTGAGGCAGCAAAGACCACCCCTGAAGTCCCGATGGTCGCGCTCACATCGCCGGGGTGGACGATGCCCATTCCGGTTGCGCCCGCCGCTTGATCGCCGGCCCCGGCAACCACCGGGGTGCCCGCCTTCAGCCCCGTAGCGGCGGCCGCGGATTCCGTCACCTGGCCTACAATCTCCTGCGATTCATAGAGAGCCGGGAGGCAGTCAGGACTGAGCCCCACCGCATCCAGCATGGCTTCGGACCACCGGCGATGGACCACATCGAGCAGCAGCGTGCCTGAAGCATCGGCAACGTCGATAGCGCGCACTCCGGTCAGGCGAAGGCGAACGTAATCCTTCGGCAGCAAAAAACTATGAAACTGCCGCCAGATCTCCGGTTCATTGGTTCGTACCCAAAGAAGTTTTGTGAGCGTGAAGTTGGTGAGAGCGGGATTGGCGGTCAGCTCGACTAGCCGTTGGGGGCCGATTTTTTCGTTTAGATAACGGCATTCGGCTGCCGTGCGCTGATCACACCAGATGAGTGCGGGTCGTAGCACTTCCTCGTTCTGATCCAGCAGCACCGCGCCGTGCATTTGACCGCTGAGACCGATTGAGGCAATCTCGGCTGCGGGCACGCGACTCTCTGCAAGCAGCTTGCGCACCGCGCCTTGGCAAGCCTTCCACCAATCGTGTGGATCCTGCTCCGCCCACCCGCTGCGTGGAGAAGCAAAGGGCTCGTGCTCGTGAATCGCAGAAGCGACGACCGCGCCTGATTCGTCAATGAGCAGGGCGCGCGTTCCACCCGTACCCACATCAATGCCTAGAAGATGGATGCTCATATTGTTTCGGGAAAAGACTATAGATGTAGGAAAGATTCGGACGCAACATTTGTGGTATCCCACCCTTCGCAAAGAACGCGAAGGATGGGAGCGGATACGTCGGGAAACACAGATGCTTTAACCCGCGGTAACCGCATGGGGTACCCGACATTTGTAACAGTGCAGCCTTGCTCAGAACTGGTTCCACAAGTACTGGTTATATACATCGTGATGGAATTGAATTTCGGGAACCTTGATCAGGGAGCCGAGCAGCCGCGGGCAACGGTCCGCCGAGGCCTGCTTGAGGTCGGCATAACGAGCCTTCACGTCCTGTCCAAGCAGGGTCGTGGTCCACTTTGATTGGCGAAAATCGTCGATCGCGGTATACACATTATCGGGCAGATACCGCTTGGCTTGCCGCAGATCCTTGATCTTAGAAATCCCACCCTCAATCCCGGTGCGGAAGATGGAGTACATCACCATGTAAGGATTGGCATCGGGTCCCACCGAGCGCACTTCCACCCGCGAGCTTCTTTCGTTGCCCAGGGGTACCCGCACCATAGATCCGCGATCGATGGGCGACGCTTTGATCTGATTGGGTGCTTCAAAGTGCGGGTCGAGGCGGCGATAAGCATTAACGCTCGCATTCAGAAGCAGGCAAACTTCACTGGCACTGGAAAGAATGCGATCGATAAAGGACCACGCCAAACCGCTGATCTTCTCTTCTCCCTTGGGGTCCCAAAACAGGTTCTTGCCCGTTTTGCTGATGGATACGTTGGTATGCATGCCATTGCCATTAACGCCGATGACCGGCTTGGGCAGGAAGGAAGCGGTGCAACCCATGCCGGTAGCCACCTGGCGGCAGATCAGTTTGTAGAGTTGGATCTGGTCCGCGGCAGCGACCACCTCGCCGTATCCGTAATTGATCTCAAACTGTGACGGGGCGACCTCGGGGTGATCCTTTTCATTCTCGAACCCCATCGCGCGCTGCACTTCGGCCGTAGTGTCGATGAAGGTGCGCAGCGGATCCCCGGGAAGTGAATGGTAGTAACCGCCTGTATTGACATACTCGAACTTGCCCGTGTCGTGGAAGCGGCGCTCGGCGTCCACACCTTCGAAGAGGAAACCTTCAATTTCGTTGGCCGCGTTCAGCGTATAGCCATTCTTCCGGTGCTGTTCGGCGGCAAAGGATTTAAGCACGCTGCGGATGTCGGCGGGGTACACCGCTCCGCTCTTATCGATCACCTCGCCAAACACAATCACCTTGCCGGCGCCGAAGAAATCAGCAGGCACCCAATAAAAAGCGCTCCAGTCAATGCCCAGCCGCAGGTCGCTTTCCCTCTGCGCGGAAAACCCGCGAATCGAAGAGCCGTCAAAGGTGAGGTTGTCCCAGCTCTTGATGATGAATTTCTTGTCGTAATCAAGCATGTGTAAGCGGCCTTCAAGGTCGCTGAACAGAACGGTCACCGCCTTGATGCGCTTCTCGTCGGTCAGGTATTTAAGCCGTTCTTCCCGGATCTGGTCCTGAGGAACGCGATTCCTGCGCTCCTCTTTCGCTTTCAAATTCAACTCTTCGAGCTCTTCATAGTTCAGGGTGAGAAAACTGCGCAAATCGTTCGGCATGGATCTCCTCTAAAGTGGATATCGCGGTGTTTGCAGATCAAAATCAGGATATCGCGTACGGTCCTCTGAAATCATGCCCAGCCGAATCGATTTCCAGTTATGCTGGTGGCGGTGTTGTCCGAAGGAGCCGCATCATGGTTACTACGCCGGCTAGTGTGTTATCGAAAGGCGGTTCGTTTCCCATTTGGTGGGCCGTTCTGCTCATCATTGTTGGGTTCTTTGCCTTGGCGTTGCCCTTCGAGGCCGGCAAAGCCATTGCGGTCGTAGTCGCCTTGCTTGTGATCGTGGCAGGTGTAGCCCATCTTGCAGGCAGCTTTGCAGCCCGTACCACCGGAGGCTTCTTCTGGCGCCTGCTGGTAGGCTGTGCCTACCTGATCGCCGGCGTCTACCTTGTGCTCCATCCCACGTTGAGCCTGGTGTCGCTCACCTTAGCTCTGGCTGTCCTCTTCTTCGTGGAAGGCATTTTTCACATCGTGACCTGGTTCCAGGTGCGCAGTGCTCCCGGTGCGGGATGGCTTTTATTCGATGGGATTGTGACCCTGATCCTGGCACTGCTGATCTGGCGCAGCTGGCCGGCCAGCGCGGTATGGGCCTTAGGGACCCTTGTCGGCATCAATCTCTTAATGAGTGGTTTCACCCGGTTGATGTATTCCCGGGCACTGCGTGCGACATGAACCTAGAAGATACAGAGAAAGCAGCGGCTGCGCGAAAGAGTCTTGAGTACGTCAAGGACGGAATGGTGGTTGGGCTTGGCACCGGCTCAACCGCAACCTTTGCCATTCAGTTTCTTGGCCAGCAGGTCCGGGATGGACTGAATATTCGTGGAATCCCCACCTCCCGGGCCAGTGCGGAGCTGGCTCACTCACTCGGAATTCCTCTCACCAGCTTCGATGAAGTGGACCACACCGACGTGACCATTGACGGCGCTGACGAAGTTGCTCCTGGTTTGGCGTTGATCAAGGGAGGCGGGGGTGCTTTGCTGCACGAAAAAATCGTAGCCGCCGCTTCTCGCCGTCTGGTCATCGTAGCCGACGAGCACAAGGTGGTTCAGCGGCTGGGACGTTTCCCACTGCCGGTTGAAGTGATTCCCTTCGCCGCTGGCCCGGTCAAGAGCAAGCTGGAAGGGTTGGGAGCAAATCCGGTTCTGCGCCTCGGCCACGACGGTTCTCCGTTCATCACGGACGAGGGCAACCACATCTTCGACTGCCACTACGGAGAGATTCTCGATCCGCCCGCCTTAGCTCAAACCCTCAAGAGCATCACAGGAGTGGTGGAGCATGGCCTCTTTTTAGGACTGGCATCCGTTGCCATTGTTGCGGGCCCAACGGGCTCCCGCCTCATCGAAGGATAGTGGTTCTAAAGGGTTGAGCAATGTGCCGTCCCTTCGGGACTGCTTGGTTGAAGCTTTGTTTTCGAGAGAGCGAAGCGTTGTGGCGGGAGCTGCTGTTTCTCGATCCACTAACAGCTCCAACTTGAGCCACTCCTCTCCCCTTGTCATCGCGACCCGGATTTCCTACTTCGCGCTGCTAGCGACCAGCAAGTGTGCGGCTCTCCGTAGAGAGAGCCGCATGTAGATCATCAAAGCCACGGGTCTCCACAGGAAATCCGGGGGAGCGAAGCCGAGGGATCTGCAGTGCGCCCTCCGGGTTTCCCAAATCTTTCTCAGCTATGACGGCTTCGCGATCTCCTTCGTATCGTGGAAGCGTTTGATGTCGATACCCGCCATCCTGCCTTCCGGGTCGTACACGAAAATATCGGCGAACTTCGCATCCCAGATAACTTCGTTCGCGCGGTAAGACGACCGCGCATTCACCACCTGAGAAAACGTCTCGTCCATTCCCGTAAGCAGTATCAAAAACTCCGCACCACTCGCACATAACTCATCTTTAGTGATTCCAAACAGCGGGCTATTTTGATCAATCGTGTGCACGATCGTCCAGGACAGAGGAAAAAAGACCACGCTCTCGCGCTCCAGCGGCAGCGGATAGTAGCGTCGTACCGCGATCCCGCTGGCATTGTCCTCAAAACGTGACACCAGGAGCCGGGCATGAAGATCAATGATCTGGTTATTACGCGAGTTCACGATGCGGAACTGGAACGAGCGAAAATCGCCCATCCATGACATCAGCGCGTTTTTACTAAACAAAATGTCAGCGACCGGCCGGGAGAAACGCGCAAACACCAACCCGGTCACCACCGCCAACCCGAGCAAACTAACCACAGACTCTAACGCGACCAATATGTTCGTCGCCAATCCAACCGGCACGACACTTCCATAGCCAATCGTCGCCGAAGTGTGAATGCTGAAAAAGAAGGCCTTCAGAAAAGGAGTATTGAGACCGGTATTGAGAGTGTTGACGAGGCCGTTCGAACCGACAGCCACATACAACACAGCGAAACAGCCATTCAGCAGGAGGTAGACAATGGCGACAAAAAGAAAGAAGCGGTTCCACGTGGTGCTGACTAAATTGGAGTAGGCCAGAAACGCATGCAGCCCGCGGCCGCGCGGCTGCACATTAAAGCTACCGTCCCGATTCAGCAAGCGCAGCTCACGCTGCTGTGAGACGACTCTGCCAAACCCCAAATCACTCGATGGGTCTTCGGGCGGCTTGAGTGGTATTTCTTTCAGCTCATCCCTCATGAGGTTCGTCTCGTCATGAGCACAATCTTCTGTGCAGCAGCCCCAATGTCATCTGCAGACAGAGCGCCGCTAATTCGGGATCGTAACGGTATCCCTCATCGCGCATGAACGCGTGCGCACCGTTCACTTCGACCCACTGGTAATTCGCGCCGACCTCGTCCAGGCGCGCTTTGATCAGGTTGCGTCCCGCCAGGGGAACATGTGGGTCCTGCCGTCCCCAAATATGCAGCAGCTCGCCCTTGATTTCACCCGCGCGCGCCAGGGAGTCGTCGTTCTTCCCCAAACCTAGGCTTTGGCTGTGAATGTCTGTGGCGTAAAAGCAAATCGCGGCCAGTACATCGTGATTCATCGCCGCGCGGAACGCCAAGTGCCCGCCCATGCAGATGCCAATGGTTCCCAGCCGCCCGGTGCAATCCTCGCGGTCACTCAGATAATTCAGCAGCCAGCGCGCATCGCTGTCATAGGAGGCAACCGCTTTGGCGTACTTGTCGGCATTGCCTTTGTCCGATCCCGCTTGATCGTAGTGCAGCACCGTCCCTGCCGGTTCCAGCTCGTGATACACCTCCGGAACCGCGACCAGGTACCCATGGCCGGCAATAAAGGCAGCAAAACGAAGAATCGGTCCCGTGGCCTGGAAAATCTCAGAGAATAGCACCACTGCGGGGTACTTCCGCTCGGCAGCGGGGCGAAGGATGTAGGTCCGCATGGGGCCTGTGGGGGTGGCGAGATCAACAGACGTTTGCTCTTGCAGGATCATAGAAACTCTCCGGCTCCACTTAACTGATGCTCAGCTTAACTGATAATGACCTAGTGACAACAAGAGGATTGCATGGTGATCGGGTGGTCTCAAGGGGAACAGCAAAGCAGTGACCAGGCTTCCATGTCGGCCTGGGGGCAAGTGGAAGCAGTCCAGCGCCAGCTACGCTTGCCCTGTCGTTTAATCCCTCAGCCGGCGCACGCCGTGCTGGCAGGAGAAATAGCAACCGACCTGACCTGCTTCGGCCAATTGCCGCCGGAAATCATTCGTGCTATCCAAATGCACGACACGGGATGGGCCGCGAGCGACGCGCATCAGATTCAACGGCTCCGCGCTCCCAACGCGGGGGCCCAGCTTCCCGTTTCTTTCCTTGCCATCTCGCCCCGCGAGGCAGAAGAAGCGTGGACCGCTTCGATCGACGCGGTGGCCGCCTTTTCTGAGATGGGAGCGAAGGTGGTCAGTCGCCACTTCACTCTGCTGGCCCAGCATGATCCGTTGCAACACCGGCAGTTTCTTAACGGCCCGAAGGCGAGTAAGTCCGAACTCCATCCGGAGATCGAAGGCTGGATTGCTGCACTGGGCTTTTGCGACCTGCTGTCGCTGTACCTGGTGTGCGGTCTTACCAGGGAGGTGGAGATTCCGCTTGCCCACCCGGCCTCGCCTCATGCGAAAAACGCGCCACGGGTGAAAATGCAGCTCGATCAAGAACATATTCGCTTCACTCCCGAGGCTGCCCTTGCCGGCAAGACCTGGACCATCCACTCTCTGAGGCATCCCGTGCCGGCCCACGGGCCTCGCACCGAAACCATGACCTGGACGGTGCAATGAGCCCAACGAAGGATGTGATCGTCGTCGGCGCCGGCATGGCAGGTCTGGCAGCAGCCCGAACCTTAGCTGAAGCTGGCATCGGCGTGACTCTCGTCGAAGCACAGGACCGCGTGGGAGGACGCATTTACACCCTCCCTGGCGATGAGCTGCCCATTGAGCTCGGAGCAGAATTTATCCATGGCCTGCCCGTGGAGCTGATCCACCTGGTCGACGAGGCTGGCCTGACCCGGTTTGAGTTGGAAGGGGAAACTCGCTGTTTTCGGGAATGGCATGGCACAGGCCGGTTGGAGCCGTGCGGCCCCCAGCGTGAGGTGGATCAGTTGTTCGATCAGCTGAGCAACTTCAGCCCGCTCCAGGCCGACCTGAGTTTCAGTGAATTCGTGGCCCAACGCGGCCTATCGGAGGAAGCCGCAACCCTGGCCACCAACTACGTCGAGGGCTTCAACGCGGCCAACGCCACTCGCATCAGCATCCTCGCGCTTGCCAAACAGCAGGCTGCGGAAGATCTCATCTCCGGGGACCGGGTGTTCCGTGTGGCGGAAGGGTATGCCCGGGTTCCAGAGTTTCTACTGGATCGGCTCCTGCAAGCAGGCGGCGAGTGGGTCCCTTCCGCCCCTGTGCGTACGATTTCGTGGCAGCCCGGGTCGGTCAAGATCGAAACCGAAGCCGGCCGCGCTTTTCAGGGAACCGCCGTCATTGTCACCTTGCCTCTTGGGGTGTTACAGGCGGGGACGGTTTCGTTCGTGCCCCAGCCGAAAATTCTTGCCGTGGCCGATCAACTCGTCATGGGGCCTGCAGCCCGTGTGGTCTACCAGTTCGACCGCAGGTTCTGGCCTGAGGATTTAGGCTTTTTCTTCTCTCCGCAAGAGAGTCCACCGACCTGGTGGACAACCAACCCAAAACCCGCTTCCATGCTGACCGGCTGGATGGCCGGTCGCAAATTAACTGAGTTTAAAACGCCCAGCCTGCCGCAAGCCGGCTTGTCCGCGTTATCAAAGATTTTGGGTAGCGATGCACGCAGGCAGTTGCTGCGCTTCCACCATCACGATTGGCAAACCGATGCCCACAGTCGGGGCGCTTATTCCTATGTTCCTCGAGGAGCGATTCATGCGTCCGATGAACTGTCGCTCCCCGTCGAATCAACGTTGTTCTTCGCCGGGGAACATACCGACACCAGCGGCCATTGGGGTACAGTCCACGGGGCGCTGCGTTCCGGCTACCGGGCGGCGAAGCAGGTACTTGCAGAACTTTAGACCAGGTCGCCTACCTTGTCCCGGAGGCTGCCGGCTGCGGAGCTGACATTGCCGGCCACTGAACTGACGCGCGAGGCCACGTCGCCGGCTGCGTCCACGGTTGACTTGTAGACCCGGCTGGCATGTTTGCTCAGATCGTCCGTGGTGTCCTTGATGTAATCACTCGCATCTTCTAGATGACGCTTAAGTTGCTTGCGGGTCTTTTCCCCGGTTTGGGGAGCATAAATCAGGGCCGCAGCCGCGCCGGCGGCTACCCCGAGAGAGAAAACTGCCCAATAACGAACTGCGTTCATGATTATTCACCTTTCACGAAGAGCAACTAATGTCATCCAATTTGGAGTGCACTGCGACCGGATAGGTTGCAATAGGAGAATCACATAGCTCGATTTTGCTATTGATTTCTGGAGAAAAAATCCTTAAAATAAGAGCTTTGACATGTCCCGGCGGGTTCGACTCACTGGAACCACAATGCCGCTGGGCGGTGTTTTGTTGCTCATCTCCCTAGAGGATAACGGATCAAATGGCAAAACGACGTGGTAATCCCAACTGGGGTAAACCGGAGCCTATAGGCCCGGTGGTCCCGACTGTCACTTCTTTCGAACAGGTGGTCAAAGAGTTCAAACTAACTCCCGATCAATATGTGCGTTCTACGCGGTTGCGCGAGTGGGCCCGGCGGAACAAGAATTCGAAGTATATCCCGGAAGCGCTTCTCGAGGCTTGGGGTTTTGAGATCGAATCCACCCTGTAAATGAAGGCAGTTCTGAATTGAAAAACGTCGCCCCCCGGGGCGACGTTTTTTGCTTCGGGCATCTAATCTAGCGGAGAATACCAGTCATGCAATCAAAGCCGCCGTTTACCGACGTCCCGGGAGCCCTTGCCGAGTTCAAGGCCGGGCGGATGATCGTCGTGGTCGACGATGAGGATCGCGAAAACGAGGGAGACCTCACGCTGGCGGCGGAGTTCGTCACCCCGGAAGCGATTAATTTCATGGCCAAACACGGCCGCGGGCTCATCTGCCTGAGTTTGACTGAGGAACGGGCAGACTACCTTCGCCTGGGGCCCATGAGCCAACAGAATTCTTCCCGTTTCGGTACCGCCTTCACAGAAACCATCGAAGCCCGCGAGGGTGTCACCACCGGCATCTCTGCCTACGATCGTTCGCACACCATCCGGGTGGCCATCGATCCCGTCATGACGGCCGCTGATCTGGCACGGCCGGGGCACGTTTTTCCGCTTCGCGCCCGTCGCGGCGGGGTGCTGGTGCGCGCCGGCCAAACCGAAGCTTCGGTCGATCTGGCGCGTATGGCAGGGCTGATCCCGGCAGGAGTGATCTGCGAGATCATGAACGACGATGGCACCATGGCCCGGGTCCCGGACTTGGTTGAGTTCTGCGACCAGCATGAGCTGAAAATGCTCACGGTGGCGGAATTGATCCGTTTCCGTCTGCAGAACGAACGCTACATCTTCCGCGTGGCGGAGTCGATCGTGCCCACTCGTTTCGGCGATTTCCGTATGATCGCCTACGAAAGCGAGGTCAATGGGGGAGAGAGCCACCTGGCGCTGGTGCGTGGCGATGTGAGCTCCGAGCTCAGCCAAGAGCCGGTTCTGGTGCGGGTCCACTCTCACTGCTTGGCGGGAGATGTGTTCGGCACCACGCTCTGCGATTGTCACCAGGTGGTGCAGCGATCGCTGGAGATGATCGCAGAAGCAGGCCGAGGCGCCCTGGTCTATCTGCACAACACCAGCAGGGGTTTCGAGATTGACCGCAGCGTGGTCCCGCACCGGCTCTGCCTGCATCGCGAAGAGCGCAGCGGCGAACACCAGCGAATTCTGCGCCAGGTCGGGCTTGGCGGTCAGATCCTTTCCGACCTGAACATTCGCAAGATTCGCCTGCTCTCCAACACGCCGACGCACGTACCTGCTCTCCAGGGGTTCAACCTTGAAATCGTAGACCAGGTAGGCCTGTCCCTGACCAAACCGAACACCCGCTAAGGCCCACGTTTTACAGGAAATCGGTGGCTGAAATCCGGTCCAAGCAAGAGCATCTACCCAGAGATCTCTCCACTACGATGCGACTCTCTCTCTCTGGAAGCACCGCCTTCCCCTTTGTCATCTCGACCGAAGCGCAGCGTGGTGGAGAGATCTCTGTGTGGATGCTCTTGCTTGGGGATGTTTTTCGACAGAGAAGCGTAGTGGAGTGGCCTGCAGTTTCTTTTCCAAGTACTCGCACACTCGCTTTAACTGGAAAACCGAGTTTTCCGCCGCTGACCGACCCGCCCGTGCCTTCAGCCGGCCTGGGGCTCCAGAGCAGGCAAGGGAAATCCTCGTCGAGCCAAATCGCGCTGCAACTGTTCTACATTCTCGAAAAGAGCGGCATTAAGCCCAACCGCTTCCGCCCCCACGATGTTCTTTTGCAAGTTATCGATAAACAGGGCTTGTTCAGGTTTCACATTCAATTTCTTGATCGTGTGCAGGTAGATAGCCGGATCGGGCTTAACCACTCCCAGGTCACAGGACCAGGTGAGCTGGTCGAACTGCTCCAGCCATAAAAAACGCGGCCGCAGATACTCGAGCACCCCATGGCCCATGTTTGACAGGATTCCGAGCCGAAAACCTGCAGCCTTGATCCGGGGAATCCAGGCAATCATCGCCGGGTTGAGATTGCCCCACATACGGGCGTCCACTTCCAGCAACCGGACGATCTGCTGGGCCGTAAACTCGACCCCAGTATCACGCGCGACCGTCTGCCAGTAAGTCTGGCCATTCAAGATATCGGCGTCGTAATCCAGTCTGTGAGCCCAGTAGGCCTTTTCGAAGGACTCCTCGGGCACGCCGGATATAGCCAGCAGCTCGCGATGCGCTTCGGGGTCGGGCGGCCCGCTCAGTACTTCCCCATAATCGAAGATCACGGCTTGCAGATCCATGTGGTACGGGCTCCTGATAGCAAAAATGAGATGATGCCACTGCTATTACACCATGCAGCATAGGAGGAAACCTGTGAGGTGGTCGGCGCGAACCCGTTGGGATCTGTCCCAGACACCCTGGGCGGAACAGCTCGCCCGGCTGCGTTCCGCGGGTGCACAGCTCTTCGATCTGACCGCCTCCAACCCCACTCGCTGCGGCTTTGCCTACGATGCTGAGTCGATTCTGGCGCCCCTCCGCAACCCAGCCGCGCTCGAGTACGAGCCGGATCCCAGGGGCTTGCGCCCGGCGCGAGAGGCCGTCAGCCTCTACTATCGTGACCACGCGGCCGCCGTCGATCCCAATCAGATCTTTCTGACTACCAGTACCAGCGAAGCCTACAGTTTCCTCTTCCGCCTGCTCTGCGATCCGGGCGATGAAGTGCTGATCGGGCAGCCCGGCTACCCATTGTTCGATTTTCTCGCCCAGCTGGATGACGTGCGGCTCGTCACGTATCCGCTCTTCTACGATCACGGCTGGCACCTCGACTTCGAGACACTGCGCCAGCGCGTCACCCCTCGCACCCGAGCCATCGCGGTAGTCCATCCCAACAATCCAACCGGACACTTCACCCACCCCTCAGAACGGGCCTCCATCGAAGAGGTCTGCCGCGAGCACGCCCTCGCTTTGATTGTGGACGAGGTGTTTCTTGACTATCGGATCGGTAGCGGCCGCGATCCACAGAGCTTCGCCACCGGTCCCCACCCGGTGCCGACCTTTGTGCTGAGCGGTTTGAGCAAGGTGGCCGCCTTGCCGCAGATGAAAGCAGCCTGGGTGGCCTGCTTTGCGGCGGATCTCGAGCGCCTGGAGGTCATCTCAGACACCTTCCTCTCCATGAGCGCTCCCATTCAGCATGCACTCCCAACATGGCTGAACCAGCGCGGCGCAATCCAGGACCAAATCAAACAGCGGTTGGAAGGGAACCTGGAACGGCTCGACCACCTCCTTCTATGCCAGACACTGGTGACCAGGCTCGAGGTGGAGGCGGGTTGGTATGCAGTCCTGCGGGTTCCTGGGGTGCAATCCGAAGAACAGATGGCGCTCGATCTCTTACGGAAGCGAGCCACGGTGATCCACCCTGGCAGTTTCTTTGGATTTTCTGGCCAAGGGTGGTTGGTGGTGACGCTACTTACGCTCCGGGAAGAGTTCGCCGCGGGGATTCAAGCCATATGCCAGCATTTTGAGGGCCAAGCATAAATTTGCCTTGTGCAAATAAGGACTCAAGTTCGTTACTAATACTTTCGCGTCATTCAATTGATGCTTTATGGAGTCTCTATAAATACAAGAATACAAAGATGTTTTGTCGCCATGCGTTCGAGTTTTTTACCTCGTTATGTGCTGATTGGAATCAAGAATTACCTCGCTGGTGGAATAGTTTATGTGTCACATTCGGAAATCCGGCTGAAGAAACGGATTTGATTGTCTTTCCTGCCCAATCGTAGTTTCCGAGCCATGCCCTGGCAGCACCCTGGTCGCATCGGGTAATACCAGCAAACGATCGCGCAGCGAACGAAGGATTTGCCGTCCATCGCCCCCCGGCAGATCGGTTCTTCCGATCGATCCCGCAAACAGGGTATCTCCCGCAATCAGCAGATGCTGGGCGGGGAAAAGCAGGCAAATGCTACCCGGTGTATGTCCCGGGGTGTGTATCACTTCAGCCGGCAGAGTTTCCAGTCCCACGGTCAGGCCGTCTTCGGCGCTTGCATCGGGCGGTGCAACTTCAGGCGTGGGTACGCCAAGCCAACCAGCCTGCATCTCCATCGCGCCCAACAAACCCAGATCTCGCTGATTGAGCAGCACCGGCGCCCCGGTCGCCCTTTTCAGCAAAGCAGCTCCGCCAACGTGGTCGATGTGGGCATGAGTCACCACGATCTGGCGAAGCGTGAGGCCGTGCTTCTGCAGCCGGGAGAGAATTTCTGCGAGGTTGTCGCCGGGATCGACGACGATGGCTTCGCGTGTGACCTCGTCCCCGAGCATCGTGCAATTACAGCGCAGCGGACCAACAGGAAAACTTTCAAGAATCATGAATCAATCTTAGATTGATCGAACCGGCGCCGGTCACTGGTTACAATCCAAACCATGCGCGTGTATGCAGCGGTAGGGGCATTGCTCGGCTGGTTTGCCCTGGCCCTGCAGTTTTACCTGATGCTGGTGCGGGCCCCCGCCATGCTGGGCGCGGTCATCATCTACTTCAGCTTCTTCACCATCCTGACTAACTTCCTGGTGGCGCTGGTTTTTACCGCCGCTGCAGTACGCCCACGCGCTGCCTGGGGACAGTTCCTCCTGCGCCCATCGGTGCAAGCCAGTACTGCGGTTTATATCGCCATCGTCGGCATCGTCTACCAGCTATTGCTGCGAAAGCTTTGGAATCCGCAAGGGGCTCAGTGGGTCGCCGACGTGCTTCTCCATAGCCTCATCCCGGTGGGTTATGTCCTCTACTGGTGGCTGTTTGGGCCCCGCGATGAACTGAGCTGGAAGAACGCGATCGGCTGGTTGGTCTATCCCGGAGCGTACCTGGTCTATACCTTGGCACGGGGCGCGGTGAGCGGCCTCTATCCTTATCCCTTTGTCGACGTAAACGCGCTCGGTTACGGAGGCGTGCTCGCGCGGTCTGCAGGACTGATGTTGGTATTCCTTGGTATGGGCCTGTTGATCGTGGCGATCGCCCGCTGGAAGCGAAACGCGGGTTAGACGTGGACCAGGAAAATGGCGGATTACTTAGCGGGAGCCGCCGGCTTTGCCGGCGTGGTGTGCGTAGCCTTGATGCCGGACAACACCGACCGCGGCCCGACGCTTCGCTGAATCAGAACCGTAAGTCCAATCGACGTAAACATAAAGAGGATGGCAGCCCAAGTGGTCACTTTAGTCAGCAGGTTGGCTGCCCCACGAGGACCGAACGCCGTCTGGGACCCTTGGCCACCGAAGGCGCCGGCCAGGTCTGCGCTCTTACCCTGCTGGAGAAGAACAACGCCAATCAGGATGAGGCAAACAATAACGTGAATCGTACCCACAAACCAGATCATGAAAACCTCAATCGATGGTGCGGAAGGGGGGACTTGAACCCCCATGCCTCTCGGCGCCACCCCCTCAAGATGGTGTGTCTGCCAATTTCACCACTTCCGCGCTCAAAACCGCTTTACGTTCAATTACTTGCTGAAAACACTGCTGAGGGGCCTTCCGCCAGTGTATCCATTTTTTGTCACCACTTTTCGCCACCCGGGCAAAAAGCGTGCCACTGCGTTCACCGGAAATGACGTAACGCACGGTCGTCTTGATGTTATCGTGGGCCGCCGCGTACTGCAACGTGAAGGGGTTGGTATGTTGCTGGGCGTTCCGGCCAGAATCCATTTGCTGGGAGAAACCCAGGTCTCAAAAGCGAGGCTTGGGCCACCCACTCAAAGAGTGAACGCTGCAGCTGCGGCACATCTTCTTCATGCAGGCAGTGGGAACATTCGTCCCTGTATTTTGCAGCTGCTTATAGCCGCTCCAAGATCCAGGAGCGGTCAAACATTAACCGTCTTAACAGGTTGGGAACTGGGCGAATATCGTGAATTTCCCACCCTGATAGCCATCCACTAAGACATTGAAATAGATCTTGCGATCAGGCTTTTTGAATAGCTTTCCCGCGGTGCCATCGATCAACGCTGTATCTGTCACCATCCTTGAGAAGACGGCCCGGCCTTCATTGGTAACCACAGTGGAGGCAACGTTTAATACCTCATGAATGGCATCCCGCAGCACTTCCTGAACCGGGCTTACCGCGAGAGACTCCTTCACCGCAGAATCCGGCAAGCCGACCATCACTCCCGCGATCGAGCCGAGCAAGGGAAGATCGGCCTTGACGATGATCGCAGTCTCTTTGGGAAGAACGTTGTAAATGCCATATATCTGCTTGATCTTCGTCTCCGCCGCGATGGTTGCTGGGGCGAAGGTCACCTTGCGACCGATCAATTGCGTAAACATGTGCGACAAAGCGAGAGGTGTCGGCTCGGCCATGGCTTAGCTCTTGCCCAAAATAGGAGTCAGGGCTTCTTGCACGTCTTCCGGGCTGAATGGCTTGGTGATCAGGAAATTGGCTCCCGACTCCATGGCAAGCTGTTTGATCGCAGCCGTTGCTTCTGAGGTGATGAAGCCAAACGGCACCTTGTTCTCCGATGCCCTTACCTGCACCAGAAATTCGATCCCCGACATTTCCGGCATGTTCCAGTCGGAAAGAATAAGCTTCGGTTTTTCTGTGCGAAGCTTTTCTAAACCCTGGGCGCCATTTTCCGCTTCGCCTACGGTAAGCCCCCGAAAACCAGCCTGCCGGATTGCCCGCTGCACGATCCCGCGCATCGTCTTGCTATCGTCTACGAGAAGAATATCCATGCGACCGCCTAATCTCTGGAATAACTCGTTGTCTAACCTTCTATCGGCAGTTCCAGATAATCTGTAAGGGCTACAGGCTCACTAAAGTGAGGGAACTGTATCTCGGCAAGTATCAGGACCGCGGCTTGCTTGCCGTGGGTTTCCCCGGCGCCTCAGCGAGCAGCGTGACCCAGAACGGACCATCGTCGCAATCGAACGCAAGCCTATCCCGAACCTCGGATCCGCAAACCCGCAGCCCATAGTCGCTGCCATCCGTGACCGATGGCATCGACAGGCTCAGTCCTGGCGCCACTGCACTCTTGATATTTCCGCCGATCATGTTGGCCAATTCGCCGAGCACGTCGCGTACTTCGTCGGTCACCGCCTCCGGCGGAGCCATGGAAAGAAACCGGCCGGCAAATTGGCAAGCCTGCTGCCGGTCGCACTCGATCAACAACGCTCCGTTCCAGGCGCCCGAGAGGTGAACAGCAGATGTCAACTGATCATTGGCAGGAGCCCAGGTTGCCCCGCCGGGGGACACTTCGAGGTCCATCATGGCCAGGAATACCGCCTCCACTGTCTGCGCCACCATCTCCGCATTTACATTCATCACCACTGCTTTCCTTTCATCGGGCGACGTAAACGGATACGGTCCCCACTGCTTGCCGGTCAAACCGCTCCTCCAGGCTGAAGGCCGTCTCGGACCCACCTAGCAGCAGCCAACCATTGCGGAACAACGTGCTGTGGATTTCTTTCATGATGCTCCGTTTGGTTTCGTTGTCGAAATAGATCATGACGTTGCGGCAGAACACCAAGTCAAAAGGTCCCAGGGTGCGCATGCTTTGGCGCAGGTCAATGGTCTCGAACCGAACCATCTTTCGCACCTGCGCACCTAGCTGCCAGTCCAGTCCTGTGCGGCAAAAATACTTAATCAGCAGCGCTGCCGGCAGTCCCCGGTTCACTTCGATCTGCTGGTAAATGCCGCAGCGGGCGCGTTCCACCACCTTCTCGGAAAAGTCGGTCCCCAGGATTTGTATGTTCCAGTCCTGGAAGCCGTTCTCCAGCAGCAGCATGGCAAGGCTGTAAGCTTCTTGCCCGGTGGAGGACGCAGCCGACCAGAAGCGCAGCTTCCTGGTGTCTCCCCTCTCCTGCTTTAGTTTGGGCAGCAAGACCGTCCGTATTGCCTCGTATTGGGCGGGGTCGCGGAAAAAGTAGGTCTCGTTGGTGGTCATGGCCTCGACCACCTGGTGGCCGAGCGCGACATCGCGCTTGGCGCGCAGCAGCACACACAAATCGTTGATGGAGCCAAGACCGTGTTGCTTCACTATGGGCGCGAGGCGGCTTTCAAACAGGTAATGCTTGTTATCTTCAAGCACGATGCCCACCTGGGAATGGACGTGCTCCTGAAGGAAGCGATAGTTCTCGGGCAGGATCTGCGTGATGACCGTATGGCTTCCCATTTACGCTCTTAGTTAATTTCTCCCGGTAATGCTCAGGATCTCGGGCACAATTTCGTCGAGTGGAAGGACGCGGTCGGCGAGGCCTGCGTTTGCCACTGCGCCCGGCATTCCCCAAATCACACTGGACGCCTCATCCTGGACCAGGACCCTGGCCCCGCGTGCCCTCAGAGTCTCTGCCCCACGCAAACCATCCTGCCCCATGCCGGTCAGTACGACCGCCAGCACTGCGCCGCCATACAAGTCCGCGGCCGATGCAAACAGCGGGTCGACCGCCGGACGGCACGAGTTCTGTTGCGGTGACTGGTCCAGACAGACCCGCACCGTGCCCGCGCTGGAGGCTAGCTTCATGTGAAAATCGCCCGGCGCAATCAGAATCTTTCCCACTTCCACCGCCTGACCGTGACTGGCTTCCTCCACCGTCAGTGGGCAGTTGGCGTTCAGGCGTTCGGCAAGCAACCGGGTGAACAGAGGCGGCATATGCTGCACCAGCAGAATCGGCAATGGAAACTTGACAGGGAACGAGGGCAGCATCGCAGCTAGTGCCGTAGGTCCACCAGTGGAAACTCCGATCACCACGACTTTGGGCCGTAACTTCAAACCTTGCACAGGCTGGCGCGGCCGCCCGGGCCGAGGGCGCCGCGGGAGCAGTGGCCGGCCTGGCTGCGGACACAGTTGTGCGGGGAAGAGAAAGAACTGCTTGATCTTCGGGATCATGTCTTCCCGAAGACGGGCCAGGGAGCGATCAAGCGACCCTTCATTCGCGACCTTGGCCACATACTCGTCGGCCCCCAGAGTCAAGGCCTCCAGGGTTATCGCCGCGCCGCGCTCGGTGAGGGTGCTGAACATAATGACCCGCACCTTCGGATACTCGCGTCGAATACGGCGCAACATTTCCAATCCGTTCATGTCGGGCATTTCGATGTCCAAGGTGATGACGTCAGGCTTCAACTTTGGCATCCGTTGCAGTCCGATGGCGCCGTTCGAGGCAGTGCCGACCACATCGATCGTTGGATCCAACTCCAGGGCCTGCGTGACCAGCCGGCGGATGACCACAGAGTCGTCCACCACCATCACACGAATCCGTTCTCCCGGTTGAAGCAAACGCCGGTTCACTGCGGCCATATCTACTCGCTTGCCACGGGAAGTATCCCCACCAGCTCGAGCTTTTCCCTCAGGATGTCTTTGGTAAATGGCTTCATGACGTATTCGTTGGCCCCCGCCTCCAGGGCAGATACCATGTGGTCCAGCTCGTTTTCGGTAGTGACCATAAGTATCTTCAGCGAAGCAAGCTCGGGATCCAGGCGCAGCCGCTTGAGCAGTTCCAGGCCATTCATTTCCGGCATGTTCCAATCCGCCAAAACCAAATTGACTGCCGCTTTCTCAGCTTCCATCACTTTCAGTGCTTCTTTGCCGTTGCCCGCCTCACAGACCTCGTAGCCAAGTTCCTTCAATGTCCTGCCCACAATGATTCGAATTGTCCTGGAATCGTCCACCACGAGTGCTTTGCTCATGATCCAATCACCTTCGCTCCTCGCGGCTTGCTCCCGGCACCGGGCTTACCGTGCTCCATCTGCCCGCCGTCGTCAAAACTTGAACCGCGAAACGGACGCCTGCAACCGGGCCGCCATCTCACTCAACTCCTGGAAGCCGTCTTGGTATCGTTGGCTCCCTGGGTGGTATTCTTCGCTGCCGTCGCGACGCCGCTGATGTTCCTGGCGATATCGTTGACGCCCTGGGCAGCATCGTTCACGCTGCGGCCGATCTCATTGGTGGTCGCTGTTTGTTCTTCCACCGCCGAAGCGATGCTGTTGGAGATGTCATTAATCTGGTTAATGATGGTGCTGATTTCCTCGATGGCCGTCACCGCCCCCTTGGTGACCCCCTGGATGGCCTCGATCTTCTGGCTGATCTCCTCCGTCGCCTTGGCCGTCTGCTTGGCCAGTTCCTTTACCTCATTGGCCACCACGGCAAAACCCTTGCCCGCTTCTCCCGCGCGTGCGGCCTCGATAGTTGCATTCAATGCCAACAGGTTGGTCTGCTGCGCGATCGAAGTAATTACCTTGATCACGTTGCCGATTTCCCGGCTGGACTCGCCCAGCTTCTTCATGGTGTCGTTGGTCGCCGAGGCCACGCTGACTGCGTTCTTGGCCACCCGCGCCGAGTCGTTCGCGTTCTTCGAAATCTCGCGGATCGAAGCTTGCATCTCTTCCGAAGCCGACGCGACCGAGGCGACGTTCTTCGAGACCTCCTCACTGGCTGCCGACACCACGTTGGCCTGGACCGCGGTCTCCTCTGCATTACCCGCCATCTGCTGGCTCAACGCCGTCAGTTTCCCGGAAGAAGATGCCAGGGTGCTGGCGTTTTCAGCCGTTGCCTTGAGTGGCTCAACGATCGTATCCAGCGTATGGTTGATGCCCTCGACAATTTTGCGATAGGCTCCCTGGTGCTTGCTGACATCTGAGCGAACATTCAGCCGTCCTTCCGCGGCTGCTTTAGTAACCATCGCCGTGTCAGTGAGCAGGTGTTGTTGAGCAATGGCCAGGTTATTGACAGCCAGCTTCATCTTCTCGTGATCACCCTTGTAGGTCCGCGTGATCAACTCGTCGATCTTACCCGCGCTGATCTGTGCCAGGACGCGGTTGCCTTCGCCGATGGGCAGCAGGATGGCGTCCAGCATTTCGTTGACCCCTTCGACCACCTTGCGGTTATTGCCTTCGACGCGATCCGTCCTCCCGCGCTCGCTGAGGCGCCCGTCGCGCGATGCCTCCACTAACCGGACTATCTCTTGCTGAAGTTGATCATCTGCCCGGTTTCTGGCTGCATCCGTCGCTGGAAGTTCCAGAATGGCGGTGCTCGCGGATGGCTTGCCGTTGCTCGCTCGTCTTGTCACTTCTTCTTGCTCCTTTGCGTTTCTCTTGCGTTGCGTTGCCGGCGCCGCGTCGCTCTTATTCTCATTTGCTGAAAGGTGGCAAACCGGCTTTCGCCGCCTTGAGGTGGGGATTCCGCTAAAGCGCCCCGTCAGCGAGGAGCACTTCTCCCCCGACAGAACGGTCCGCACTAAACTGCCCTCTCAACGCCTAGATCGACCGTTCTTTCCGCATCCAGAATCAGCAACAGCCGGCCCTCCAGTTTGTACACGCCACGGATCAGTTCTCTTGCCGCCGGGTCCAGATTCTCAGGCGTCCGTTCGTAAGTAGCAGCGTCCATGTCAAGCACATCTCCGATTTCGTCTACCAGTAAACTGACCGCGCCATCCGCCGTGCGAACCACCATGTTCATGGGTGACTTGTCCCCGGCGCGGGTTGGCAACCGTAGCCGCCGCCGCATATCAATGGCGGTGACGATCTGCCCACGCAGGTTGATCAACCCCTCGATCACCTCTGGGGCTTGAGGGACCGGGGTCATTGGCTGGAAACGCAAAACTTCCTGGACATTCAGAACATCCACGCCAAAGAACAGGTCGGCCACAAAGAACGTCGAGAATTGTTCGCTCGCCTGCACTAATTCAGATGCCATTGGTTATCTTTCCCCTTCCGAGCCGGCTGCCACCATGGCGAACGAAGCCGGCGGCGAGACCAGCTTAGCCACCGACTCAAGCACCAGCGCGCGGTCGAACTTGGCCAGGCAATCCTCAAAGCCCGCTGTTCGGGCTGCTGCTGCTTGTACCTGTTCCCCGGAATCAGCCAATGCCACGACAGGAATTTTCTGCCACTCTGGCCGGTGGCGCATGGCGGCCAGCAAAGCAGAACTGCCACCCGGCGGAAGATCGAGCGCTGCCAGGACAACGTTCACCGGCCGCCGTTCCAGCTTGCTCAGAACTTCGTCCAAATTGGCTGCTTCCAGCACCACGTACCCCGCCATGTCCAGACCGCTGCGCACCATGCCTCGTGAGAATGCCGAGGCATCGGCCACCAAAATTCTTTGCCCGCTCGCATGCCCATCCGTACCCTGGAGCCAGTTCCCGCCGGCTGCTCGAATGACTTCGTGGAGATCGAGGAAATCGGTCACCTGCTTGCCCAACACCGCCGAGCCCAGTAGGCCTTTGCGCTCAGACCCCTGGCGCACCGTGACTGCCTCTTCGGTGACATCCAGGATCTCGTCGACTACCATGCCCACACTGCTGTCGCCGTCGTTGAAAACCACCACCTGTACCGGATCGGGAAGCTGCCCGGGGTCGGGAGCGTAGGGTTCGAGCACTTTGCGCAGCGAAACCAAGGGCAGGATCCGGTTGCGATATTGCACCACCTCGCTCCCGCTGGCATGCTCGATGGCCGATTGTGGGAACTCCTCCAGGCGCGCGACCAACGAAAGCGGGACAGCCAAACGAGCGAAGGAGCCAGCCCGAAACAAAAGCAACCGCTGCTGTGCTATTTCCGATTGCTCTTTCCGTTGCCCGGTGACGCGGGTTGGTTCCAGGAATTGGGCTAACACCCCGGAACGCTGGCCGATGCCGAGCACATCGAGGATGAGGGCGACGCGGCCATCCCCCATAATGGTTGCGCCCGGCGTACAGGGTGAGCCCTTTTAACTGCTTGCCCAGAGGCTTGACCACAATTTCCTGGGTGTCGTTGATGCCGTCCACGACCAGGCCAAACTGCCGGTCTTCCGCCTGCAGCACCACCATGCTGAGGGCCTCGGTCTGATCGGCGGCTTTGAGCCCCAGCACCTGGTTCAGATAGGCAATGGGCAGCAGACTACCGCGCCGCCGATACACCGGCGTTCCGTGCACGTACTCAATGTGTTTTCCTGACTGATCCACCTCCAGCCGGATCAACTCGAGCAGGCTGACCTGAGGAATCACGAATCGTTCCCCACCGCTGGTGATGACCAGGCCGGGGATGATGGCCAGGGTGAGCGGAATCCTGATTTTTACCGTGGTCCCTTCGCCCAATCGGCTGAAGACATCGACCACTCCGCCGATCTTCTCGATGTGGGATTTCACCACATCCATGCCAACCCCACGGCCGGAAAAGTTGGTCACTGTTTTGGCGGTCGAGAACCCTGGCAGAAAGATAAGGGTAAGCGCCTCGCGGTCGCTCAGCTTTTCCGCCTGTTCGGGGCGCAACAGGCCATTGTCGAGCGCCTTTCGCTTAAGTCTCGTTACGTCAATCCCGGCCCCGTCATCGGCGATTTCAATATTTACCTGCCCGCCTTCGTGATAGGCACGAAGGGTCAATACTCCCTGCGGCGGTTTGCCCGCCCGGATTCTGACTTCCGGGATTTCGATGCCGTGATCGCAGGAATTCCGGATTACGTGCATCAGTGGATCTTTGATCGCTTCGATGATGGTCCGATCGAGTTCTGTCTCTGCTCCGTCCATCTGTACGTGGATCTGTTTGCCCAGGGTCATGGACATATCGCGTACCACCCGCGGGAGCTTATTCCACACCACGCCGATGGGCTGCATGCGCGTCTTCATGACGCCTTCCTGCAATTCGGTGGTAATCAGATTCAAACGCTGGGAAGTCGCATTCAGCGCAGGATCCTCCCGCTCCACATTGAATTGCAGGATCTGGTTACGGGTCAGTACCAGTTCGCCTACCAGATCCATAAGCTTGTCCAGCAGGCCGACCCCCACGCGGATGTTCGAATCGACCGCAGCCGAAGGGCGCACGACATCTTCTTCTCTCCTGCCCTCTTTCCTTCGTTCGTCGCTCGCTATCTCTCTCTTCTCCCCTCCTTCTTCTTCGGGCTGACCCTCCTCGAGAAGGGCGGAGGAGTTCTGGCTGATGACAGGTTGCTCAGCGGGAACAGGCGCAGCAGCCACAGGGGGATGGTCCGGTCGAAGCTGGTCCGTTCGGGGATGGTTCGCCGTGCTGACCGTCAATTGCGCTGCGACGCGCAAGCGTTCGGTCAAGTCTTCAAAGCGCTCGGGGCCTTCCTGGCCGCTGGTTTCAATCCCCGCCAGCACCTTTCTGGTAGCGTCCACCGTTTCCAGAATCAAAGACACGAGTGCCGGAGTGAGCTCCCGCTGCCCGTCCCGCAGCTGGCTCAAGAGGGTCTCGGCCTGGTGCGTGATCGCTTCCAGAACCGAAAATGCCAGAAACCCGCAGGCTCCCTTGATGGTATGAATCGTGCGAAAAATGCTGCCCAGCAAATTGGCGTCACCAGGGTGTTTCTCGAGTTCGACGAGATCCTGATCCAGGCGGGTAAGGTTTTCGTGACTCTCGACCAGAAACTCGCGAATCGTTTCCTGATCTTCTATGCTCGTGTTCTCCATGATTCCTTTCCCGCTCCTCCGCGTCGCATCTCCAGCCACGTTGCCAGAAACTATGGACTGTAGGGGTACAGATGCTGTTGTTCTTGATGGATCTGACGGATTTGAGACGGACAAGAAAACCGCATGAAGTTAATCAACGCCACGGCCCTCGACAGGAAATCCGGGGGTCACCCGGATTTCCTACTTCGCCGCACTCGCCAGGACCCCAGGTGCGGTTTCCCCCAAAGGAAACCGCACGAAGTTAATCAACGCCACGGCCCTCGACAGGAAATCCGGGGTAACCCGGATTTCCTACTTCGCCGCACTCGCGAGGAGCCCAGGTGCGGTTTCCCCCAAAGGAAACCGCATGAAGTTAATCAACGCCACGGCTCTCGACAGGAAATCCGGGGTAAGCTGTCTGTTGCATCGGCCAGATAGCAACGGGGGTGAGTTGTGTGCCGCAAAGCACCTGTCGCTTTTAATCTCGAAGCTGATCCTCGGGGCAGGGGAGGCCTTGCTCAAAATGCATGCTTGTTAGTACCCCTGCCTTCTGACCATCCGGCCGGTCATCCATTTCCACACCTATAATCACGCCACGGTCATCACCGCCCGCATTCCGTTCTAAACGGGTGGCGGGCTGAACCGGAAGACGTTTTCGGTCGTCTAAGGTTGGCATGGGCTCCCTTCGCTTTTCTCCGCTGCTTTGTCTGTTTCTTCTGGCTCCGGCGCTCGAGTCCCAGAACTCGGGTGCTGCCGCGCCCGCCGCCACCCCACCCGCTTCCCAGAGCCCCGCACCGGGCACACCTACGACCACCCTCTCCGTGGACGTAAAGGTGGTCAGTTTGCCGGTGACCGTCCGCGACAAAAAGGGCAAGATCGTCCGCGACCTGACCAAAGACGATTTTGAGCTGGAGGAGGATGGCAAGCCGCAGCCAATCCGCTACTTCAGCCAGGAAACGAATCTTCCTTTAACCGTCGGCCTGCTGGTGGATACCAGCATGAGCGAGCGCGACAACATCGACCGCGAGCGCACGGCCAGCCGGAGTTTCCTCGACCAGATGATCACTCGCCCTGTGGACCGGGCCTTCGTGATCCACTTTGATCGCGAAATCGAGCTGTTGCAGGATCTGACCTCGGATCACGCCAAGCTGGAGAAGGCGGTCGGCGAGATCGACGTCCAGCCCGTCCGTCGAGAGCACTCCAACCAGCGATCAGGATTCCGGACAGCACCGGACCAGGGGTGGGGCCGGTACCAAACTCTACGACGCGATTTTCCTTGCCTGCGATGAAATCGCCAAGAAGCAGACTGGCCGCAAGGCCATCGTAGTCTTGACCGACGGAGAGGATCGGGGCAGCCAGGAAACCCTCAACAGCGCCATTGAGTCAGCCCAGAAGGCCGAGACCATCGTTTACACCATCTATATCGGGGGCCACGAGGACCATGACAACCAATACGACCCTGGCATGGGAAGGCACGGTGGCATGGGAGGTGGCTACCCGGGGTCGCTATCCGGGTGGGGGTTATCCCGGGGGTGGCTATCCCGGGGGAAGCCGCTATCCGCAGCAGAGCCGTCCTGACGGCAAGAAGATCCTGCAGCAAATCGCCAGGGAAACCGGGGGACGCTATTTCGAGGTGAAAAAGAAGGACTCCGTCGACGACGACTACGCGCAGATTGCCGAGGAACTGCGCACCCAGTTTATGTTGGGCTACACCCCGCCAAAGGAACAGAGCAGCGGTTACCACTCCATTCATCTGACCGCCAAGAAGAAGGACCTGACGGTACAAACCCGGGAGGGCTACTACGCCGGGCAATAGACCGCAGGTCCTTCGACTACGCTTCGCTCTGTCGAAAAACATTTCCAAGAAAGGACCGCTGAACCGCAGATCTCTCCACTGCGCTGCGCTTCGGTCGAGATGACAAAGGGGAGGGCAGTGGTTCCAGGCAGAGTCGTTGCTGAAAAAAAGCCGCTTTTCATCACCTTGGGTGGGCCGTAGGCCCATGATTCCTCTGTCGAAAATGAAGCTCCAACCTCCAGACTTCAAGAGGGAAACCCAGGTCTCAAAAGCGAGACCTTGAGGCCACCCACTCAACGTTCGTCTGCGGTTTTTCTCCTGAGCTCTAGGTGTGGGATGCTTGAGGCGATGACGGAACTCGGCCTTCCGATCGACCCCGCGCCGGCCCTCCGGCCCCAGCCCATCGTCCTCACCGGGCGGGTAGTTACCCTGCGGCCTTTCGATCTGCCTTCCCAGGCGGAGGCGCTCTACCAGGGCACGCATGGCCCGGAAAAGGAAGACCTCTGGCGTTACATGAGTGAGGGGCCGTTCGCCAGCCAGGACGAATTCAACGCCGCATTCGTTAAAAAGCAAACCTCAGCCGACCCGTTCTTTTTCGCTATTGTGGATAATGCCACCGGTGTGCCTATAGGCCAGGCATCCTACATGCGGATTGAGCCCATCCACCGCGTCATCGAGGTTGGCAACATCCTCTTCACTCCCTCCTTGCAGCGGAGCTGCGGTGCAACCGAGGCCATGTATCTGATGGCGCGGCACGCTTTTGAAAATCTGGGTTACCGCCGCTACGAGTGGAAGTGCAACGCGTTAAACCAGCCTTCCCGCCGCGCCGCGCTGCGCCTGGGCTTTGTCTTTGAAGGGGTCTTTCGCCACCACATGATCATCAAGGGGCGCAACCGCGATACGGCCTGGTTTTCCATGCTGGACTCGGAGTGGCCCCGGCGGCAGGCAAGTTTTGAGCAATGGCTCGCGCCCGCCAATTTTGATCAAACCGGGCGGCAAAACCTGTCCCTCTCCTCCCTAAATGGCCGTTAATTGGCATGCACCAATTGCGTGTCACAAAAAAGAATCATCTGCTACGTTTCGGTGATTGCTAGCCCTACTTTCCGCCCATAGAGTTGTTGCAATCGGAGGGCACCACATGACCAACAGTTCGGGGACGGTGATCGGCAAAGGTATTTGCATTCGCGGAGAAGTGACAGGTGAGGAAGACTTCTTCCTCGATGGAGTACTGGAAGGCAACATCACCCTGACTGGCAAACGGTTGACCGTTGGTGCCAACGGCGTGATCCACGCGGACATAGTGGCAGGAGATCTGGTAGTCTTCGGCCGGGTTGAGGGCAGTGTCAAGGCGAGTGGCCGCGCCGAGCTGAAGCACTCCGCCGTATTTGTCGGAGACATCTCAGCAACTCGCCTGTCTATTGAAGACAATGCCACACTACAAGGCTACGTCGACCTTTCCGAAGCAGCGCAGCCTGCGAAAAAGCAGCCCGCCGCCCAGAAGCAGCCGGCCGCCCAGCCAGCCGCCCAGCCAGAGGAAGCTACCGAGTACGCCGAGCAGTACAGCGAAGCAGTCTAGCGGCTCGAAGTAGCCACATCGGACCATCCCTGAATCTATCCGCCTCATCCTTGCGCAAGCGAGGATGGGGCGCCCGCACTGCATTGCTACTCACGCTGACTCTTTAGCCGTTTTTGTTTAGTGCCCCAGCCGATCCAGATCCGTATTGAGCAAAAGTACATTCACGCGCTCGTCTCCCAGGAAGCCGAATTGCCGATGCTGCACCGAGCGTTGAACCAGATCGCGCACGGTAGCCACCGGCAAGTGTCGCGCATTGGCTACCCGCTCTACTTGAAACAAGGCCGCGGCGGGGGAGATATCCGGATCGAGGCCCGAATTCGACGCAGTCACTAAATCAATCGGTACCGGTTCACTCTTGTTCTCTTTGGCATATTGGGCTATATCGCCGTCAATGCGGGTGATGAGCTTCTGGCTTGAGGCGGCAAAATTCGAAGCGCCTGAGGAGGTCGCGTCATAACCGTTGCCGGCCGCCGAGGGGCGTCCATGAAAATATTGATCCCCGGTGAAACTCTGCCCGATCAGCGCCGAGCCCGTAACCTGGCCGTTGGAAACAATCAACTCTCCGTCAGCTTGGCGGCGAAACGCCAGCTGCCCGATGCCGGTGACCGCCAGCGGATAGAGGATACCGAGCACCACCGTAGTCAGCAGGGTAAAGCGGATGGCGATCTTTAATTCACTACTCAGCATCAAGTGCTCCTAATCAGGACAAACCGAGCCCGGTTAAACAAATGTCGATGAGTTTAATCCCGATGAAGGGGACGATGACTCCACCGACTCCATAAATCAGCAAATTCCGCCGCAGAAGCGCCTGCGCGGAGCGCGGTTGATAGGCAACACCGCGCAGCGCCAATGGGATCAGCGCGACAATGATCAACGCATTGAAAATCACCGCAGAAAGAATTGCCGAGTGCGGCGTGCTCAAGCGCATAATGTTCAGCTGATTCAACACTGGAAACACACCCGCGAACATCGCCGGAATAATGGCGAAATACTTCGCCACGTCATTGGCAATCGAAAACGTAGTCAGCGCACCGCGGGTCATGAGCAACTGCTTGCCAATCTGAACGATTTCAATCAGCTTGGTGGGATTGGAGTCAAGGTCAACCATATTGCCGGCTTCTTTCGCAGCCTGCGTGCCCGAGTTCATGGCCACGCCTACATCCGCCTGGGCCAATGCGGGGGCATCGTTGGTGCCGTCGCCGGTCATTGCGACCAATTTCCCTTTGGCCTGTTCGCGGCGGATCAGATCCATCTTGTCTTTGGGTTTTGCTTCTGCCAGAAAATCATCGACCCCTGCTTCGCGGGCGATCACCGCTGCGGTCAGCGGATTGTCTCCCGTGATCATGATGCTGCGAATCCCCATTGCGCGCAGCCTGGCCAGTCTTTCTTTCAAGCCGCCTTTGACAATGTCCTTGAGGTAAATCACACCCAGCGCAGTGGAGTTTTCCGCCACTACCAACGGCGTTCCACCCAGGCCTGCGATCTCGTCGACGCTCTCCCGAACTTTCTGCGGCAGGTTCGATCCCTGTTCCACCAGGAAGCGGGTAATGGCGTCCACTGAGCCTTTGCGAATCACGTGGCCGGCGAAGTTCACTCCAGACATGCGCGTCTGCGCGCTGAAGGGAACGAACTCCGCATGCAGAGTGCTCATATCGCGCCCTCGCATGCCGAAATTTTCCTTCGCCAGGACAACAATCGATCGGCCCTCCGGCGTTTCGTCGGAGAAGGAAGAAAGCTGGGCCGCATCGGCCAACCGCTCGGGGCTGATATTCGGGGCGGGAATAAACTGTGTAGCCTGCCGGTTGCCCAGCGTGATGGTGCCGGTCTTATCCAGCAAGAGAGTGTCCACATCGCCGGCCGCCTCCACAGCGCGGCCAGACATAGCGAGCACGTTGTACTGCACCAGCCGATCCATGCCTGCAATCCCGATCGCGGAGAGCAAGCCGCCAATGGTTGTAGGAATAAGGCAAACCAGCAGCGAAACCAGGACAAAGATCGTCTGCGGCGCCTGCGAATAAACAGCGATCGGCTGCAGTGTGGCCACGGCCAGCAGAAAGATGATCGTCAACCCGGAGAGCAGGATGCTGAGCGCGATTTCATTGGGAGTCTTCTGCCGCTGAGCACCTTCGACCAGCGCAATCATGCGATCGAGGAACGTCTCCCCTGGATTTGAAGTGATTTTCACCACGATCCAGTCGGAGAGCACCTTGGTTCCACCGGTGACCGCGGAGCGGTCGCCGCCCGCCTCGCGAATCACGGGTGCTGATTCTCCGGTGATGGCCGACTCGTCCACCGAGGCCACGCCTTCGATGACTTCTCCGTCCCCAGGGATATAGAGTCCGGCCTCGACATAGATAATGTCACCGGACCGGAGAGCGGAACTGGAAACCTCTTCCCGCGCCGAGTCTTTGCTCTCGCTTTTCAGACGAATGGCCATCGTCTCGCCCTTGGCTTTGCGCAGCGTGTCGGCCTGGGCCTTGCCGCGCCCCTCTGCCATAGCTTCGGCGAAATTAGCAAACAGTACCGTGAACCACAGCCATAAGGTGATCTGCAGATTGAAGGCAAAGCTTCCTTGATGACTAACAACCCCTTGTATAAGCAGCGCCGACGTAAGCACGCTGCCGATTTCAACTACCAGCATGACCGGGTTCTTCACCATCAGGCGCGGGTCCAATTTGCGAAAAGAGTCGAACGCCGCCTGGCGTAAGATCGCGGGGTTCCAAAGACTTTGTTTTTCTGCCATATCGTTTCTCCCCTGCGCCGGCTAAAAAGTTTTTCCTGCGTACAGCTGCAGGTGTTCGAGAACTGGCCCCAGGCTCAGCGCGGGAAAGAACGTCAATGCGCCGACGATCAGGATCACGCCCACCAGCAACACGGTGAACAGCGCTGTGTTGACGGGGAAAGTCCCCGAGGTAGGGGGAACGCTCTTCTTACGCGCCAGGTTGCCGGCCAGGGCCAGCATCGGAACCATCATGAGAAAACGGCCCGCCAGCATGTTGAACGCGAGGGTAAGGTTGTACCAGTTGGTGTTGGTCGTCAGCCCACCGAATGCGGAACCGTTATTACCGGCCGTGGATACATACGCGTAGAGAATCTCGGAAAATCCGTGCGGTCCGTTGTTGTTCAAACCGGCGAGAGCGGTCGGATTGAGCACTGAGACGGCCGCCAGAACCAGAATCAATAGAGGGAAAATGAGCACATAGAGCATCGCCAGCTTGACGTCGTAGCTCTCGATTTTCTTGCCCAGGTACTCGGGCGTCCGCCCCACCATCAGGCCCGCGATAAAGACTGAGAGGACGACGAAGATCAACATTCCATAAAGTCCGGAGCCCACTCCGCCGAAGACCACTTCGCCCAGCATGATGTCGACCAGCGGCACCATCCCGCCTAGCGGCATGAAAGAGTCATGCGAGGAATTGACTGCGCCGCAACTGGTATCGGTGGTGACGGTCGCGAAGAGCGCCGACTGCGAAATGCCGAAACGTACTTCCTTGCCTTCCATATTGCCGCCGGAGTTTACCAGCGTGGTCTTCTGATCCACGCCGTGCAGCAGCGGGTGAGGTTGCGCCTCCGCCCAGTAACACACTAAGTATCCGGCGAAAAACAGGATGGCCATGGCGGCGAACACTGCCCATCCGTGACCGGACGAGCCAGTCATCTTGCCCAGGGTGACGGTCAGGGCAGCGGGGATGAGAAAGATCAATTCGATCTCGATGAAGTTGCTGAAGGGCGTGGGATTTTCAAAGGGGTGGCCACTATTGGCGTTGAAAAAACCGCCTCCGTTGGTTCCCAACTCCTTGATCACCTCCTGTGAGGCCACCGGGCCCTGGGCGATCGTCTGGGTCCCATGCTGCAGAGTGCTGACGGTTGTGTAGGGCTTTAGATTCTGGATGACACCTTGACCGATCAGCACCGGGGCGACCACCAGGCAGATAGGGAGCAGGACCCAAAGAATAGTGCGGGTTGTATCCACCCAGAAGTTACCGATGGTGGCCGACTGCTTGCGCGCGATGCCGCGAACCAGGGCAATTGCGACGGCGATCCCGATAGCACCGCTGAGAAAGTTGTGATACGCCAGAGCTGCCATCTGGGTGAAGTAGCTCATGGTGGTCTCTGGGGTGTAGACCTGCCAGTTGGTGTTGGTGGTAAACGACGCCGCGGTGTTGAGGGCGGTGGCGGGGGCTACGCCGCCTAGATGTTGCGGATTCCAGGGCAGCACGCCTTGTGCGCGTTCGATGATATAGGTCAGCAGCAGCGACACTAAGCTGAAGATCAGCATCGCGACCGCGTATTGCTGCCAACTCATTTCCTGATCCGCGTGGATTCCCGATGCCCGATAAATGAGCCGCTCGATAGGACGGAGCACTGGATCGAGAAAAGTCTTTTCCCCTTCGAGCACGCGGGCGATATAAAGGCCGAGCGGCCGCATGAGGAGCAAAAGCACGGCAAAAAACACAACAAACTGCAGCCAGCCGTTCGCGGTCATTTTAAAATTTCTCCGGATACAGCAGCGTGATCACCACATAGATCAGCGTCGCGATGGTAAGGAAAAGTACGATCATCGTGGTATGAGTCATGGCGGCCTCTATTTCAACTTCTCGCAGGCGCGAACGTAGAGCAGCGCCACCACGAAGAAAACCGTTGTATACGCAATCATCAGGAGGTCCTGCATAGTCTCTAGTGGACCCAAACCCTACTAAGGGGGGTGTAAGCGAGAGATAAGGAATTCATAAAGGTGCAGGGAAGCAGTCGTCTTGTGGTCAAACGCAGGCAGCGGCCGTTCTCTCAACGAGCATGACTGCTGACCAAAGCACCCCTCTACCCTTTGTCATCCCGGCCGAGTTTTCCTGGAGTCAACGCGTGAGCCTTACGTCGAGTGCCTACTCCGGAACCCCTTCAGGCAGGAACCGATACCCGACCCAGGGCTCCGTTTGGATATATTGCCGGGGACCTTCGGCTTCGAGTTTGCGCCGCAGTTGCCCGATAAAAACCCGCAAATACTCCGGCTGGTGTGCCGACTGGCCGCCCCAAACGGCGGTCAGGAGCGCCCGGTGCGTAAGCGCTTTGCCGGCATTGCGCGCCATATACAGCAGCAGATCGAACTCGGTTGGTGTCAGGTGCAGGCTGTTACCGCCAACGGTCACCGTATGCGCCCCGGGATCGATGACAAAATCGCCAATCTCAATGGGTGCATCCACCATCCGCTCCGGAGCACGGCGCAAGTGCGCCCGAACCCGGGCCAGCAACTCCTGAATACTGAATGGCTTGGTCACGTAGTCGTCGGCGCCGGCGTCCAGCGCCTCGACCTTCGATCGCTCCTGGTCGCGCACCGAAAGCACAATAATCGGCGTTGCCGTCCTGCTGCGTACCAGCCGGCACAGCTCCACTCCGCTCATACCCGGCATCATCAGATCGGTCACAAGCAGATCCGGACTCCACTCCTCAAACACACGAAGCGCCTCTTCAGGATCGTTAGCCGCTCGCACGTCGTATCCCTGGGCGGATAATGCGGTGCGCAGGACACGCGTGATCTGTGCTTCGTCGTCCACAACCAGGACTCGTTCTGCCATCTCCACCCTTTACGATATGATCGCCACAAATGCCTCTCTCCCGGGCTCGGGTGCTCATCCGTTTCGTGGCGATGACCGCGGCCGCGCTTCTCGTGGTGCTGGTCTATCGCAGAATACTCCATGTAAACCAGACCACCGTTGCCCTCACTTTCCTGGTGATGGTGCAGGTGGCGGCGCTCGGCTGGGGGCTGATCTTTTCCGTCTGCCTCTCTCTGCTCTGCACGCTGTTGTACAACTATTTTTTTCTTCCCCCCATTGGCAGCTTTACCATTGCCGACCCGCAAAACTGGATCGCGTTGCTGGCCTTTCTGGCATCGGCCATTTTCATCAGCAAGCTCTCTGAAAATGAACGGCGGCAGACCGAATTGAGTGAAGTACGCCGCAAAGAAATGGAGCGGCTCTATGAATTCAGCAACCAGTTATTGATGGAAGAAAATGTGCACGACGTTGCCGGCCACGCCCCCCGCGTGGTGGCTTCGATCTTTGCTTTTGAAGGAGTGATGCTTTACCTCGCGGAGAGCGACACCGCCTATTCGTCGGATCCGCGCCGGCCCTTTGTCTCCATAGAGGAACTGCGCGCGGCGGCCCGGCTGCCGGATGGACCGCGGCCGCGCAGCGATGGAATATCCATTGTGCCCTTGGTTCTGGGGATGCGGGTGAGTGGATCGATTGCCATGACCAAAGCCGGCTATTCGGAAGGATTGTACGAGGCGATCGGAGGCCTGCTGGCGATCGCCCTGGAGCGAGCCTCCGCCCTCGATCGTTTCAGCCGGATTGAAGCTGCCCGCGAGGGGGAACGTCTGCGCAGCGCGCTGCTCGACTCGGTGACCCATGAACTGCGCACTCCACTGACCGCCATAAGGGCCGCCGCGACCAGCCTGTCGTCGCAGCCCTCGCTCGAAGAGAGCCAGCGGCGGGAGATGTTTGCCATCCTGGATGAAGAAAGCGCGCGCCTCGATCGCCTGATCGGGCAGGCAGTCGAAATGGCTCAGCTCGACACCGACGGCATCAAGGTACGTTTGCAGCCGCAACGCCTGCACGAGGTGATCGACCTCGCGCTTGAAGATTGTCATTCCTTGCTGCGCGGACGGCCGGTCACTGTGGACCTTCCGCCCGATATGCCCCCCATCCTGCTCGATCGGGAATTGATCCGCCGGGTACTTCGTCATCTGTTGGAGAATGCTGCCCGCTATTCTCCACCGGGTTCACCGGTGAATATTCGTGCAACGCTCGGAACCGACCGCCTGTTGGTAAGTATCACGGATCAGGGGCAGGGAATTGATGACGCGGAGCAGGCTTACATCTTTGACAAATTCTATCGCGGGAGCCGGCAGCGCCTCTTGCACGGCACCGGGATGGGCCTCGCGATAGCCAAGGCGATTTTGCGCGCCCACAGTGGTGGAATCGAAGTCGAAAGCCATCGCGGCCAGGGTTCGACATTTACCTTTTGGGTGCCGCTTACCCCGGCAAGCGGGGGATTATCTCAGTGATGGCGCAACTTATAACTCGGAAAGGTGTCCGGAGGATCAACTGAACGGCGGATTTTTTTCTATCCGCTGTAATCCCGGCGTGGGCGGTTTGCGTCTCTGTGTCCAGCATTCGTCTGGTAACTTGCGCAGCAACTTGCTGGCGGGAGACACTAGCCCATTGTGATATTTACCTCGCGTGAATAAACGTTTTTTGTTTGGCGCGTCTAACGGATAACGATAGTGCGCCGTTGAGAAATGTGACCCGGGAGCTCCGCTGGTGGAGCTCCGACCCCAGGAGAAAGCCCTTTGCGAAGATTCTGCAACATCCCTTGTGTTTCTTTTGTGCTCCTGCTTGGAACAAGTCTCCTTTCATCGGGAATCCAGGCGCAGACCGCTGTTGAGGACCGGATCTCCCAACCCATCGAGCAAGCCAGTATGGCACCCATTACGGGAAGCGTGCATCCGCTGGCCAAGGCCGCGATGGATGAGGGACTGGTCGACAACTCCAAAGCCCTTACTGGCATGACGATTAATTTTCGCCGCACGGCAGCCCAGGAAGCGAGCCTACAGGCTCTGCTGCAGGCGCAACAGACCCCGGGATCCCCGAGCTATCATCAGTGGCTCACTCCGGCCCAGTTCGGGCAGCAATTCGGCATGAGCTCGGCGGATCTGGCCAAGGTCTCGGACTGGTTGCAGCAAGAGGGATTCACGGTCAACTCAGTCGCCCAAAGCAACAACGCAATTTCGTTCAGTGGTACTGTCGCCACCGTGGAAAGGGCCTTCCAAACACAAATACATAGTTACAGCCTGAACGGCGAAAAGCACTTTGCCAACGCGACCAATATTTCCATACCTGCCGCCATGGCGGGCGCCGTGAGCAGCGTTCGTGGTCTGGACGACTTCCGCCCAAAACCAAGAGTGCAGTTCGCCAGGAAGGCAAGCTCCGCTACGAGTGCCCATTTCACCTCCGGTATAACCGGAGACCATTTCATTGCGCCGGGGGATTTTGCCGTTATTTATGACGTCAACCCCCTCTATACCGCGGGTTTCACCGGCAAGGGGCTCACCATCGCGGTCATGGGCCAATCGGATATCGTGGCCTCCGACATCACCGACTTCCGCGCCTCCGCCGGCCTGCCGGTCAACGATCCAACCGTGGTTACAGTCCCCGGTTCTACTCCATTGCCTGTCGACGAGGCCGAAACCACCAGCGACCTTACGGAAACCGATCTCGACCTGGAATGGTCCGGAGGCGTGGCCTCCGCGGCATCCATCATCCTGGTCAACTCTGGTGACGTTTTCACTTCTCTCCAGTACGCCATCCAGAACCAGATCAACGGCATCACCATCCCGATCATCAGCCAGAGCTACGGTGCTTGTGAACCTGCTCTCCAAACCGCAAATCTGACTACCTACGAAAGCTGGCTGGCGCAGGCAAACAGTCAGGGCCAGACCGTCGTGTTAGCAGCGGGAGATACCGGGGCCGCCGATTGCGACAATGCAAACCCTCCGGAAACGGTAGCGACCCAGGGTTTGGCAGTCGATTATCCCGGGAGCAGCGTTTACGTGACCGATATCGGCGGGAGCGAATTCACGGGGGACGGCTCGGCTCAGAGCCCGCAGACGGGCTCCGGTCAGTACTGGACGGCGAACGGCTCCAACGATGTGCTTACCTCAGCCAAGTCGTATATCCCCGAGATGGTGTGGAACGACACTACGTTCGCTATCACTCAGTCGGGTGGGGGTCTTTCCGCCGGCGGCGGCGGCGCGAGTCAACTGTGGAACAAGCCCTCGTGGCAGACTGGCGTGGCTGGTATTCCGGCCGATGGGAAGCGGGATGTGCCTGACCTCTCCCTGAATGGTTCCCCATATCACGATCCCTATCTCTATTGCACCCAGATCCAGACTGTAGGCAGCGGCGGCGCCTTTGTTTCCAGCTGCCAGGCAAACAGCTTTCGCATCTCCGATCCCGGGCAGTCGGACGATGGCGGCCTTACTGCAGCCGGTGGCACTTCCTTTGGCGCGCCCAGTTTTTCCGGACTGCTCGCAGTCATCGAGCAGAAAATGAACACGCCGTCGGGTTTGGGTAACATCAACCCTGCACTTTATTCGTTGGCGGCCAATGCCACCACCTACGCCTCTGCCTATCACGACATCACCACCGGGAACAACCAGGTGCCCTGTGCTACCGGTTCCCCCAACTGCCCCACATCCGGCACCCTGATCATCGGGTACACGGCGGGAACTGGCTACGATCAGGCGTCTGGATTGGGCACGGTCGACGGTAATAACCTGGCCACAGCGTTTGCCACTGCGAAATTTTCCATAGGCACTATGACTAAGCTCGCGGTTGCACCGGCCGCTCCGGCGGTGGGTGTAGCCGTCACCCTGACCGCAACCGTCGCAGCTGCTTCCGGGACGACGGTGCCTGGCGGGACGGTGACCTTCACCATCGATGGGGCAGCGCAACCCGCGACTACGTTGGCCGCCGGGGTGGCCTCCATTACCACCAACTTTGCCACCGGTGGCGCGCATACGGTGCAAGCCGCGTACTCTGGTCAGAACCCCTCTAGCCCGGGCGGCTTTTTCGTTTCCAGCGCGTCGACCACGGTGAACGTGACCGCCTCTGGAGTGGCAAAGACCAGCACTACGCTGACCGCGAATCCGACCACGGTCGCACTCTCGGGCTCACTCCAACTTACAGCTGCTGTAACATCGGCCACGGCGGGCACGCTTGCGGGCAACGTCACCTTCACCATCGGCAGCACCACCGTCGGCACCGCGGCCATCACCCCGGGAGCAAGCGGTGCAGGGAGTGCTACGGTTTCGGTATCCGCTACCACCGCGCTCGGCTTTGCCGTGGGTAGTAATACCGTCCTCGCGACCTATGGTGGTGACGCGAACTATGCCTCTTCCTCAGGAAGCGCGACGGTTACCGTTACCAATCCAGGCATCACCATCCAGGCGACCAACGTAACCATCTCCGCGTCGCCGGGAAACACCGGAACCTCGACCATCACCCTCACCTCCACCGGCGGGTATGCAGGCACGGCGAACGTCTCTGCGACGGGTAGCGTCGATGTTAATGCTGCCTTCCCCAATGGTCAGACGGGAACGGTCGCTCTGTCTTCAGGCGGCACGGGCACCACGACGCTGACTATCACTACCGTCTCTGCGAACGGAAATATTCAAAAGAGTCCCGCGGGCCGTTTGTCGGGTCGCCGCATTGCAGCCGCGGGAGGAACAGCCGCAGGCTGTATCCTCTTGCTGCTCATTCCTGGTATCCGGCGAAAGAGATGGCCTGTGGCCCTCATCATGCTCGTGTTCCTGAGCGTGGGTGCCGGGCTCGGTTGCGGCGGCGGTGGGGGTGGTGGTGCTCCGAAGGGGAACTACACCATTACCGTTACCGCGGCGGACAGCAGCAACACAAACATCACTGCTTCCACCACATTCACTCTCACCCTCCAGTAAACAAATTCGCCGTGAACGGGCCGCCTCGTGAAGAGGCGGCCCGTTTTTTGGGCGGATGTGTTGAGATAGTGCCATGGATAGACGAAGCTTCGGCAAGCTGATGGCGGGCACGGTGACGGCAGCGGGAATCCACGGAACCAGTATGGCGGCGAACCAACCATCTTTACAGAAATCGCCTCTCCCGGACCTTCCGCCAAGCGGTGGCAGTGATTCATGGGAATACGTTGTACTCGACGCCGCTCCTGCGCATGCCACCGAAACCGGAGCCACGGCAGCCGCCGATATCGACGGCGACGGCAAGACGGAAGTGATCATTGGCAGCGACGGCGCATTGCTCTGGTATCGCCCTTCTACTTCAGAAAGAGGCGTCGTGAGCCGCGGCTACTTCAACGTAGGCATCGCGCTTGAAGATGTGGACCGCGATGGGCACAAAGAAGTCATCATAGGCAAGAACATCGGTGGTAAGTGGGCTCTCTGCTGGTATAAGTTTGGCGCCAAGCTGCACGACGGCTCGACCGAGCACGACTGGACTGAGCACGTGCTGGACGGCGAAGCTACGGGACATCCCCATGATGTTGTTTTTGGCGACGTGGACGGCGATGGCGAGAGGGAACTCGTAGCCAATGCGATGTACACCGATACGCCCGGACTGTTCACGTACAAGGTTCCTCGAGACGCCACCCAACCATGGAAGAAGCAAGCCGTGCAGTCCGGTCTTTCTGCAGAGGGTACGGCGACCGGTGATCTGGACGGCGATGGCAAAGACGAAATCGTTTCCGGACCTTATTGGTTTTCCGCGCCGCCTGGGGGAGCTTTTTCCGGCCAGCTTTGGAAGACTCACTCGTTGGCTCCGGATTATCGGGAGTATTGTCGCGCCGCGGTCATCGACGTGAATGGCGACGGTCATCCGGACGTGATTCTGGTGGAGGATGAGTATCCCGACGGCCGGTTGGCATGGTTTGAGAACCGGCTGAAAGAAGGTCCTGAAACCCCATGGACGGAACATCCAATTGAGGCCCCGCTGAACTTCTGCCATACGCTGCGAGCCTGGCACGACGCGAAGACAAAACAAGTGCAGGTTCTGGCCTGCGAGATGAATGAGGGTGGCTGGGAAGCGCCCTACAACTGGAACGCCCGGCTGATCCTGTACACACCACTGGAGAAAGGCAAGTCCTGGCACAGCGAGGTGCTCTATCGCGGAGAGGGCACGCACGAGGCGATCTATACCGACCTGGACGGTTCTGGCACGCCCGCCATCTTTGGCCATTCCGCTCAGATCCTGACCAAACAAAATCGCGTGTACACCGGCTGGGTGCAGATGTTCCGGCCTCGGGCGACGGCTCCTGTTTTTTCGCAATACAAACACACCTTCGTTGATCGGCAAAAACCGTATACAGGAATCGACATCCACGCCGCCGATGTGGATGGCGACGGCAAGTTGGACATCGTCTGTGGGGCCTGGTGGTATAAGAATCCGGGTTGGGAGCGGCACACGATCCCTGGGATAGGGCAGATCATCGCGGCCTACGATGTGGATAAGGACGGGCGGACCGAACTGATCGGCATCAAGGCCAAGCCGGGGAAGAACGATTTCTACAACGCGCTCACGAGCGAGTTGGTGTGGCTCAAGCCCACCGATCTAAGCCGGGACCTATGGCAAGAACACGTGATTGGCGTTGGGGATGGCGACTGGCCGCATGGGATTACGATTGCTCCCTTGTTGCCCGGCGGCCGTGCGGCGATGGTGTGCGGATACCATGATGGCAAGAATCCGCCACAGCTCTTCGAAGTTCCGGATGACCCAAAACAGCCGTGGCCGAAGCGTGTGATCGCCGATATTCATTATGGCGAGCAGATGATCCCCTACGATCTGGATGGCGACGGAAAGCAGGATATCGTGGCTGGGCCCTACTGGCTTGAGAATTTAGGGGACGGGCAATTTCGTCCACACCTGCTGATTGATCCTGACTTATTGCAGTCTGCCAACCTGAAAGCGATCTGCCGCATTGCGATTGCCGACATCAATGGCAACGGGCGTCCGGACATCCTCTTCACCGTGGAAAACGTTGACTGGGATGTTCACAAGGCTTTCTTCTCGCCCGTGGGTTGGCTGGAGAATACCGGCAGCCCGCGTGACCGAAAATTCAACCTGCACATCATCGACAAGGTTCGCTCGCCACATTCCATCTCGGTTGCAGATTTGGATGGAGATGGAAAGATGGAAGTCATCGTAGGCGAGCACGATCCGTTCAAGCCTTACCGCAGCGAGAGCCGTTTGTTGGTTTACAAGCAGGCGGATGCGCAGGGAATTACCTGGAGCCGGTTTCCTGTTGATAACCGGTTCGAGCACCACGACGGTGCCAAAATGATCGAGCTGAGCCCGGGGAAGCTGGCGATCATGAGTCACGGCTGGATGGAGCCAGCCTACGTTCATATCTGGGAACGTTCCAGCTAGCCGCTACGGTTTCAGGACGTCGCGCTGGTTGACCCAGCCTCCTTGAAAGAAGCGGTGGTTCACCATGGCCTGGCCAAGCAGAAAAATGAGGATCACCAGGATGGCTAGCAGAAGGAACTTCACAAATCCCGCCCAGGGTGGCTGTTTCGGCTCAGCGTCCGTTGTTTTCGAAATAGGTGCCATCTGAACCGCGCCTCCCGCCCGCCGAGGTCAGGAAGCGGGCCTACCCGGGTGGTTGCCGGTCTAAGGGTCCCACTAAAAGCAGCCGTCGACAATAGTTTTCTTTACCGGTTGCCGCCGGCGGCACCTTGCGGCCACCTCGGATGGTCAGAACCAGGAAACTAATTTCAGATAGCTTGCCGGACGCGGCGGATGTGGGGCGCGATTTGTTCTGCAGCGGATGTTGGCCGATACGTTTCCATCCATGCCAAGCTCCAGCACCAGGGAACGGCAACACGCCGGACATATCCAAAAGAATTGAGTGTTTTCAGATTCCTTTTCCAGGGCGTAGAGATCTCCGCCATTCAGGAATCTGAATTCGGTCCTGCACGACGGGTTCGCACAGCAATTGACCATAAGATCCCTCTCTGGCTGACTCTACGCGGTTCCTGAAGATAAAAGCTGTGACCACAGTCACTAGACGGCCAGTCTTTCGAGCCTCTCGGGAGCTAGGATCACGATCGATGAACCATCGATCTCAATCAATTTGTCACGCTTGAATCGTCCCAGGACCCGGGTAACGGTTTCGCGAGAGCCGCCAACCAGATGGGACAATTCTTCGTGGGTAAGCGTCATGGTGATGCGCATCTCAGATTTACCACTGGAGGAGGCTCTTCCCCAATCGAGGAGAACGGTGGCCGTGCGGGCCGCCGCGGAGCCGGACAGCGCCAGTCGACGCGCGTCGAAGAACGCGGTTTTGTACTCTTCGGAGAGAGCCTTGGCTGCATGAAAACCTGCTTCTGACTGATCTTCCAGAAAGGGAAGGAATTCTTCACGCCGTATGCTTTTCAGTTCCGTAGGCTGAATCGTTTCGGCGGTCAACAGGTGGCTGGATCCGGATAGTACAGATCCCAGGCCTAACACCTCTCCCGGGTCAGCGATTTTGAGGATAAGAGTTCGACCAGCCTTGGAGGTGCAGGAGAGCTTGACCTGTCCAGTGCAGATGACAAACACTGCACTGGAGGCTGTGCCTTCCTGGTAGATGGTTACTCCTTCGTCAAGAAGTAGCTGCTCCCCAATTCTCGCGAACTTTAGCAGAGCATCCTGGTGCAGGTTGCAAAAAGTTCGGGACGCACGAAGTTCGCAAGTAATGCATTCGTGTGCGCGGCGAGTGGAGGGATGAAACGCCATTTTGCGTCGGTCACGTACTTTTTTCGAGTATATGTCCATATGGGGAGAGAATTAGCTGGTTTCGGGCGATTTATTGACGATAGGCACGCTGGGCGGCGGATCAGCTATTCACTTTTGGTGGTTCTAGTACCGATTACAAAGTTTATGCCGCAATCAGTCGCCTGGTTGGCATTTTTTGTGACCGCGGTCACAGACAAAAGGCCGCTGGATCAGGTGCAATAAGCGATTCAGCAAATGCGGAGAGCAGCTCAACAGCCGTGGTCCGAAACGAGTGAGATAACCGGTTCGAGCACTACGATGGTGGCAAAATGATCCAGGAGCCGCAAGCTGCCGCGTGGCTACTTGTCGAAGACGACGTGTTTGCGTAGCCATGGCACGAGCTCATCAAAGGGGAACTGGCCTTTTTCGTAGAGCGCAAGCAGGAAATCCTGCGTCTGCTGGGCGTTGGCCGTAAGCCGTGCGCCGTTGACCGCGAGAAACGTATAAGTGGCGGCAAAGGCCGTGCGCTTGTTTCCGTCGGTGAAGGGATGGTTTTGGGAGAGGCTCTCCCAGAGGGCCGCGGCCTCCTCGATAAGATCGGCGTAGTAGCCGGTCTGCGGCCGGAAGAGGGCGGATTCGAGCAGGCCGGCGTCGCGGACGCCGTGACTGCCACCATAACGCTCGATCTGGTCGGCGTGGATGGCCAGAACTTCGGCCATGGTGAGGTAGTCCGTCATTCAGCGAGTTTTTTGTACAGGGGTGCGTATTTGTCGTGGCTGGCGAGGTAAGCCGCCATGACGTGGGTGCGCGGTGAGCCCCTTTTGCGCTTCTCGATCAGGTCCGCGAGAGCCTCTTCCACGAGCACTTGCACTTGGCGCCCCTCCTTGTCGGCAAGGCGACGCAAAGCCGATAGGATTTCGGAATTGACCTGGGTCGCGAATTTCTTGCGGGTTGGCACAGGAATTAGCCTCTTATCGAGGATAATTTTATCATGATATTTCATGATACGTCAAGAAGGCACTTTTTCCCGGCCCGGCGACAAATAGAACAGACAGACAGTGTGTCGGGGAAATGATTTCTTGCGTGCATGAACCGCAATATGCAGCCCAAGTAATTGCAATCATTGAAGCTTGTTAAGCCAGACTTGCTCGATCTCCTGACACGTCCTATCCGCGATGAATCCATCGCGGCGCATTTGTCAGCCGTCGAGACTACACGTTTGTCATCGTGGGGGCGAAGGCAGGCATGCTCAGAATGACCCGAGTACCTTTCCCCGGCTGGCTAACAATTTCCACCTTGCCGCCGTGCAGCAGCATGATGCCCTGCACGATCGCCAACCCGAGCCCCGTGCCGCCCGAAGCTTGTGAACGCGAAGGATCCACGCGGAAGAAACGATCAAATACCCGGGGCAGTGCCTCCGGCGGAATGCCGATGCCTGTATCGGCGACCTCGATCCGGACCACGGCACTTTCCGAACTGGTCGCCATCACTACCGATCCGCCCGATGGTGTGTGTGCCACCGCATTCGAAACCAGATTTCCTACCGCCCGCTGCACCAGCGTCCTGTCCACTTCCGCGATTACCGGCTCATCGCCGGGCCTGGTGCTCAAAGAGATTCCGCTGTCAGCGGCAGAAGCTTCGTAATACTCCTGCACACCCGCCAGCAACTCGGCGACGTTGACCCGTTCGCGACGCAAATGCGCCAGGGGGCTTTCTGCGCGGGCGAGGAACAAGAGATTGCCAATCAAGTCTGACAGGCGCACGGCTTCTTCCAAAGACGACTCCAGCGCATCCCGGTATTCGTCGATGGTTCGGGCACGCACCAACGCAACCTCCGCTTCGCCGCGGATGTTGTTCACCGGAGTGCGCAGGTCATGCGCAATATCGGCAGAGAACTGGGATATTCGATCGAAGGAACCTTCCAGCCGATCCAGCATCTCGTTGAAGGTGCCGGCCAGCGAAGCAAGCTCAAAGGGATAACCTTCGGTGAGAATTCGTTCCCCGAGATGGGTGGAGCTGATGCGCCTCGCGGTCGCTGCCATCTCTTCCACCGGCCGAATGCCGTGGCGCGCGATCTGATAACCAACCAAGGGGAAAATCGCGAGTGTCCCCAGTACGATCACCCAGAACCCCAAACGAAAGCGCGCCAGGAATGCTTCTTTCTGCGAGACATCGATGGCAATCTGAATCGTAGTGCTGTGCGTAGGAGGCGAGCCGACCGGCGCTACCGAGGTGGCAACGCGAAATGCTCGTCCGTGGCGCCCCTTCATCGGGACCGCTACATCCGGAAGTCTCCGGGTCCGCCGAGCGAATTGCGAAAGATCCAATTCTTCCGCCATGCCAGGCGTCATCAGCAAGGGCGTGTTTCGCTCGTCAAGCAGGCGAATGTAAAACTGCTCATATCGCCGCGCCGCTGTCTCCAGCTCAACTTCTTCCCGCAGTCCGTCCCAATCGTCAGGGCGTTCTCGCAGCATAGTCCGGAGCACGTGCAACTTGTCCCCCAGGAACAATTCCGTACTCTTCTCTAATTCCGAAACCAGCACGAAGTAAAGGCTGGCGGTGGCGAGAATCACCAGAATTAGGCCTGCCAGCGCGTAGCCGGCGGTCAGCCGGAAGGCCAACGTCCGCCATAGCCTCGATATGGGAGTGAGTTTACGACTGAGCTTCCAGCACATAGCCGGCGCCGCGAATGGTCTGGATCAGTTTGTGCGGGAAGGGGTCGTCTACCTTGCTGCGCAGTCTTCGCACGTTGACATCCACCACATTCGTGTCACTATCGAAGTTCATATCCCAGACCGCTTCGGCAATGAGAGTTCTGGACAGGACTTCGCCGGCACGCCGCGCGAGGAGTGACAGGAGAAGGAATTCTTTCGAGGTCAAGTCCAGCCGCTGGCCGGCCCGTGTCGCACGATGGCGCAAGAGATCGATTTCCAGATCGGCCATGCGGATCGTATCCTGCGGGCGAGAGGGCGTCCGGCGCAACAATGATCGCACTCGCGCCAACAATTCAGAGAATGCGAACGGCTTGACGAGGTAGTCGTCGGCCCCCAGTTCAAACCCTCTTACGCGCTCGTGGACTGCGTCTCGGGCGGTCAGCAAGAGGACCTGAGTAGCCCGGCCTGCCTGCCGCAACCGAGTAAGGACCTGCCAGCCATCGAGGCTGGGCAGCATTACATCCAGAATGACGAGGTCGAAGTCCACATCCTGGGCCAATTGCAGCCCGTCCAAACCATTCGCTGCCACGTCGACTACAAACCCTGCTTCACCCAGGCCTCTTTTCAGAAACTTGGCGGTCTTCGCTTCATCGTCTACGACCAGAATTCTCATTTGCGACCCAGATCCGCTTGCTGCATCGGTACCAGTGCGATCGAGCATGTCCGCTGTCAGCAGTAAATGTAACAACTATTGACTTATAATGCCGAATTGTTAATGCGCGATGGGAATATGTTGATGAGAAATTAATTTTGCGTGTGCCTTGATGACGTCAAACAGTTTCCGCGGATTCTTGATACGCCAGTAGAGGCAGCGAAAGCGAACCGCACCAGACGGGCTGCGACCGAAACTTGCCGCGGGTGAACAGCCGAGATCAGGATGTGCATTTGCCAAATTCGATTTACGATCGAGTGCGATGCGTTAGACCCCGTCCTTGTTCACGGCAGTGAAAAAAATGAGAATGCAACTCAGTCACAGAACTTTACCTTTAGTGTTACGAATTTGTAATCTAGCCGTGAGATTTATAGGTCGCAGAAGTAAGCGTAGATTACAGCTCTGTAATTCCGCTGATTACCTGAAAATCATTGGGATTGCAGAATTCGTCGAGAGCTCCTGGAAGTTCGAGCTAGATTCGCGTTGTGTGCCCCTGAGCAATTTTACTTTTCGAGGCCAATATGCAAAAGTTCCGCTCTTTGTTCTCTCCATTCATTGTCGTTTCGACGATCTTGTCTATCTCTTGTGCCATCCCGGGCACCGCGCAGGTGGATCGCAGTAGTTTAACCGGCACGGTTACTGATCCGTCGGGCAAGATGCTCGGGCAAACACACATCACTGCTGTGGAGAACTCGACCCAGCTGCGGCGTGAAGGGGTGTCAGACACCGATGGAAGATATGAGATTGCTGAGCTTCCGGTGGGAAAATACACCGTTAGGTTCGATCATCCCGGCTTCAAGACTCTGACCTTCGTCGATGTGGAGCAGGTGGTTGGGAGGACGCGCACCCTGGATGTTGCCTTGCAGGTATCAGGCGCAGAGGAGCGTGTGGAAATCTCGGTGAGTTCGGAGCTGATGGACCGCAACACCGCCACAGTAACGGGCCTGATCGAGAAAACGCAGGCCGACGAACTGCCATTGAATGGCCGCAACTGGGCGTCGCTGACGGCATTTGTCCCCGGCGCCATCGACACCGGTGGCAGCAATCAGCGGTCGATCCGCTTCGCTGGACGCGGGCTCGACGACAGCAACTTCACCTATGATGGTGTGGACGCGACCAACATCGCGAATCAAACGCAGCGCGCCTGGGCACGGCTTTCCATTCCGCTGGACGCGATCGCGGAGTTCCGCGTCGACACGCTACTGGCAACCGCCGAGGAAGGCGCGACCGGCGGCGCGCAACTGGCCGTCATTTCGCCTTCGGGTACAAACCGCTACCACGGGCGTCTCTTTGAATTCTTGCGCAATAACTATTTTGACGCGCCCGAGCCCTCCTGGGCCTCCAACGGCGAATCGCAGCAGCCGCTTCATTTGAATCAGTTCGGCGGATCGGTGGGCGGGCCCATCGTGCGCGACAAGACCTTCTTCTACCTCGCTTCTGAAGCCTACCGCCAGGTCTGGGGCTATCCCGTGAGCGGCGACGTGCCAAGCGCGGCTTTCAAGGCAACCATTCCGGCTTCCTCCCCGGTCTATGGGATCGTAAACGCCTATCCGGGAGCAGGTCCGAAAACATTTCTGACGCCCTACACGCCGGCCAACGACCCGGGCGATCCGAACTACGCGAACTACGACCTGCTGACCTGCTCATGCACCCAGACGGTCAACGAGAACTCGGCGATGTTTCGTCTCGACCAGCATTTCTCAGAGAAGACCACCGGCTTCATGCGCTTTAATTACGACCGCTCGGTCAATACCCAACCTGTTTCAGCCTCCGCGACCGACCTGCAGCAGAGGGTGACCACCCCGGTCAATGGCATACTCGAATTGCTGCACATCTTCAGTCCCAACCTGACGAATGAAGCCAAGTTTGGATACAACCGCGCCACCTCCAACACCTACAACTCCAGTGATACCGGCTCCATCTATCAGATTGCGATTTCCACAGGTCCTGGGCCGGGATTTGGTGCCCAGAACTACGACTACAACAGCATCTACGTGGGCAACACATTTTCCGGCATCGACAATCTGACCTGGCTTCATGGGCGGCAAACCATCAAAGCCGGAGCGGAAATCCGCCGCGTCCAATTGAACCAGCACTACGGGGAACACGGAACAGTTACGTTTTCCACGCTCGAGCAGCTGGCGGCGAATAAGGTGGCGAAAGCAAGTTTGTCTGGTGCTCTGCCGATCAACGATTTGCGCAAGTACGACATCATCGGCTACGTCCAGGACGAGTTCAAGCTGCGGCCCAACTTCACACTGAACCTGGGCGCGCGGTACACCGTCTTCCAGTTATTCCACGAGGCGCACGGCAAAGCCAACCCCTTCGATTTTGACACCTGCGGGCCGCAGGGATTCTGCGGCGTGGGCGCCAGCTTCGGCCACCAGAACTATGGCGACTTCGATCCGCGCGTGGGCCTGGTCTGGTCGCCTGCGCAGGACAGAAGGACGATTGTTCGCGGCGGATTCGGAATGTACCACGAAGATGGCCAGCTGGACGATCAGAATCTCCCCGCCAAGAACGAAATTCCTTCCTACTCGGTTAAGAAGGTGACCTATCCAGTCGACTCGTATTTCACCGGATCCGGAACCATCTCACCGAATGCCGAACAGCGAAACCGCAAGGACACGTATGTTGAGCAGTGGGTGCTCTCGGTGCAGAGGGAGTTGCCTGCAAACTTCGTGAGCACGGTCTCCTACCTGGGAAGCCACGGCGTGCATCTGCTGGAAACCAACGTGGTGAACCTGATCGATCCGGCTACGGGAATTGCGCAATATCCAGCCTTTGCTCCTGCCATACCCTGGCGCGGCTCCATCGGCGCGAGCTCGTACAATGGCCTCTCCGTATCAGTGCGGCGGCCGTTCTCGACCGGGCTCCTGGTGGCGGCAAATTACGCGTACACGCACGAGATCGACAACGGCTCCAACGGCAGCGGGGACGGCGACGAGATATCGCCGCAGAACGCATTTTGCCTGGCCTGTGAGTGGGCCAGCGGCGCCTGGGACGCCACCCATGTGATCAATGGCAACGCGGTCTATGAGCTGCCCTTCGGCGTGGGGAAGCCGATGCTGAACCAACACGGCATTGCCACCGCCATCGCGGGCAACTGGCAACTGACCACGACGGCCCTGGCTCGCACTGGCTTTCCGGTCAATGTGCTTTTACCCAGCAGCTACGTGGCTCCGGATGGGAACTCCGGCACGCAGCGTCCCGACTTGGTTCCAGGTGTGCCTCTTACTCCGCCCGGGGGCAGGAACGTCGCACGCTGGATTAATCCTGCCGCGTTTGCTCTCCCGGCTGGAGAATTCGGCGATGCTCCGCGCAACCTCTTTCCTGGGCCGGGCACCTGGCAGATCGATATGGGCGTCGCCAAAACGTTTGCGTTCGCAGAGCGCATGCAGTTGGAATTTCGCTCCGAGTTCTACAACATCTTCAATCACCCGCAGTTAGGTCAGCCGCAGGCCACTTTCAGCCCGACGAACCCCACCGGGTTCGGCAGCATCATCAATACGGTGAACTTGAACACGGCGATCGTATCGCCGATCACTCCTGTGGGCTCGGGAACGCCGCGCGAGATCCAGTTCGCGCTGCGTCTGGATTTTTAAAATATGAAGAGACGATTGTTCCTGGGCTTGCTGCCGGTGCTGCTTTTGGCCCCTACCGGGATCTGTTCGCCGGCGAACCCGAATTTCTCTGGAACATGGAAACAGAGCAACGAACGAAGCGTCCCCAAGCGGACGGGCAATGTAATTGTGCAGATCGACCACCGGGATCCGGATATGACAGTGGAGTCAACCGTACTGCGCGGTTCCGCCGCACCTCGGCACGCGTTGCAGCGCTACACAACGGACGGCAAAACATCCATCTCCACCGGCGCCGATGGGGATGAGTTCCATGCGTCCGATTTCTGGAGCGGTCCCGCCCTGGTCTTCTCAGTGGAAGAACACGAGGATGGCCGTATCATTCCTTCCCGAGAGACGTGGACTCTGATTGAGAACGGCGCCGCGCTCGAGAGACGCAGGGAGCGCAATGGGACCGCCGGAGAGCAAACAATTATCTATCTCCGGGATGCGCCCAGACCTTAAGCACTCAAGACCGGGCCCTGGCTACGAAACCAGGGTTCCGCAGGACGTGTTTGTTGTACCTGATGGTGTTGCCTTCGAGGTCGGTGACTGAGCCGCCCGCTTCTTCCAGAATGCATTGCGCCGCGGCTGTGTCCCACTCCATGGTAGGGCCGCTGCGCGGATAAACATCAGCAGCGCCCTCAGCAATGAGACAAAACTTCAGCGAACTGCCCATGACCATGGCTTCGCCGCCTTTCATTTCCTGCTCCGAAGCATGGCTGCGACTCACAACGAAGCGCAGGCTGCCGGCTGTCGTCAACGCAACTTTTATTGGCGTGGTGACCTTGCCGTCCACCCTGTAGGAGCCGGCTCCACGAGCGGCAAAATACAACTTATCGATCACCGGGGCATAGACCACTCCAAGAATGGGCCGGTCGTCCTCGATCAGGGCGATGTTGACGGTGAACTCGCCGGTACGATGGAGGAATTCCTTCGTGCCATCGAGTGGATCGATCATCCAGAAATGTCGCCAGGATTTCCGTTCCTCGAACGGAACCTCCACGGACTCTTCAGAAAGAAGGGGCAATTGGGGCGCTAGGCAAGCAAACCCGGTCTCGAGGATTTGGTGAGACACAAGGTCGGCCTGAGTCACAGGCGAGTCATCCAACTTAAACTCCACTTGGGGATGTAGATCCTGGTAGATGGCCAGGATGGCGCGCCCGGATTCATATGCGAGAGCAGTGACGCGTGGCAACAATTCAGTCAGCCATTGACAACTGCCTGGTGTGAATCGATCAACGATGGCTAGATCGCCTTTCCCGTCAACATGCAACGAACAGATTAACCCTTGCCGTTGAATACATCGTTACTGAAACAAAAAACCCTTTCCCCGTTGAGCGGGGAAAGGGCCTTTGAAAGGAGGAAGTTGTTCAGTCGTCTAAATCTTCACCCTTGGGTGCTGCCTTGGTAAATTCGCTCGGAGGGCGAACCGTTTTCTCGCCGGGATAGGGTCGCGTAAAACCGGTCGACATGTACCAGTTCAGGTGGTTGACGGTGTCTGGATCTTCGGCGTCGGGTTTAGTTAGTTTGCCGGCGAAGATCTGCTTCTTCTTCTGCAGCCAGGCTACCTTCAGAGCCTTGACTGCAGGGCTCATAGCCTGGTTGGCGGCGGTCGTCGTCGTGACACCCTGGTCCAACGGGACCTCGTTCGCGACGTGCGTCCAGGGCTGGAAGTTTTCCGCCGGCGCCGTGCCATTGACGAAAGCCGTCGTCATCGGCGACGCCACCAGGTCGAACTGGTTCATGGGCGGCAAACCGAGGATTTGCTCGATCGTCCGCGTCATGTTGACCTGGGTGTAGTAGGTGTGGTCGGCGGGTCCGTTCTGCACGACGTAAGGGCTGACGATATAGCCCGGGCTGCGATGACCGTCGACGTGGTCGACGCCGTCTTGCGAGTCGTCTTCCTCAATGAAGATCGCCGACGAGGACCATATATTGCTGTGGCTGATGTAGTCGATAATGCGCCCCACGGCCAGGTCGTTATCGGCCTGTTCGGCGTCCACAGTCGGCGGCCCGCCGGTGTGGTCGTCCATGACCCACAGCAGACTCAACGCCGGCACCGTACCAGCCGCGACGTCCTTGTTGAAGTCCTGCAGCCATAGATCGACGCGGAACTGATCGGGGATGCCCAGATCAAACTGCGGGAAGTTGGTGATGAGGTGGTTAGATACCGCCGGGAGAGAGGATTGTGCCTGAACCGTGTTCTGGTAGTACAGCGTCTTTTCGGCGCCCGACTCGAAGTTCTTCGAGTCGGTGTAGAACTGGCTCCAGGTGGGTTCTTTAGTCGACCCGTTTGGCTGTAGGAAGGTGTCGTTCTCGACATATTCGCCGTAGATCTTTACCGGCAAACCGGCCGCAGACGCTTCTGAGAACAGGAAACCCTTGTTCTGGTAGGCGAGCGCGTCACCGGCGTTGCCGCCTGGATAGCTGCGGATCCAGTCAGGCGACTGGATGTCGTCGGCGTAGGGCGCCATTGCTTCCGTGATCCACTGGTGACCGTCCGCCGACTGGCGGCTCGGGTCGTAGAAGTTGTCAAAGAGCGGGAAGCGCTTCACCAGCTGATGCACGTTGGGGGTGTCCTTGCCGCCAAACACCGCCAACGAGCTGTCACCATTGCCGGCAGCCACGTCGCCCAGGATCTGATCATAGGTGCGGTTTTCACGGATGATCATGAATACGTGCCTGATCAGGGAAGGATCGCCGATCCTGGCCGGGATCGCGACCGCATTGGTATCCTGGGTGCCTCCGGCGGCAGACTTGATGTTCTCCGTCAAATCCCAGTGGTTGTTCTCGAAGACCTGCTCCGTCATCGCGGTTAAGGTTTTGTTATTGGGCAGGGGGACGATGCTAACGGTGCCATTATCCTGGTGAGTGTTGTAGTCGGTGACGCCGTGGTCGGTTTCGAACGAATAAAGCGTGCCGACGCCCTTGTCGTTGGCAACGATCAGTTTGTTATCGGCCGTGTCCAGCACGACTGAGCTCGGCGCATAGGCTACCGGAATCATGCCCATGAGGGCATTCTTACCGCTGGCGTTGAGGTTGACGACCGCGATCGCGTTGGCATTGTAAAGCGCCACATAGGCAATGCCCCCTTTGGCATCGACGGCGATCGAGTCCGGCGCGGCGCCATAGGCCGGCTTGCGTTGGCCGGGCACTTTGATCGGCAGCCCGAGATTGATGGTCCGCTTCACCTCGTTGGTGGTCGTGTCGACCATCGAGATGGTGTCGCTGTAGGTGTTGGCGACCAAAAGGTAACCGCCATAGAACGCCATCCCGGTCGGGTGCAGCCCGGTTGAGATGCTGGCGGTGACTTTCATCGATGCCAGATCGACTACGGAAACGGTACCGGTGATCGTGGCGCCTACCACCGGGTCGGCGACCATTTCAGTGCCGGCGGAGTTGACCTGAAAATCCGCCTCGGTAGCGGGACGGCCACCCTCGTTGCTGACGTAGGCCGTCGTGCCGTCACTGCTGAGCACGATGCTGTGCGGCGCGTTGCCTACGCGAATCTGCGCACCCTGCGTGGGCTTGCTGGCAGTCAGATCGATCTTGGTGAGGGTGTCGTTCTGGTTTAGCAGGGCATAAGCGCTCTTGCCATCGCTCGATATTGCGAGCCCACCGGGGTAAGAAGTCTTAGGACTGTAGAAAGTGCCACAGGGGTTGGCATAAGCGGCGGGCGGGCTGTTTGGAAAGCACTTGATAAAGGTGCTGTTCGGAGGGACACTCACCTGGGCGTCGTCGCTCAGCAAGCCCTCTGCAGAGACATTGGCGATGGTCACGTTACTGCTGTCCTGACTGAAAACCAGGTACTTGCCGTCGGCCGAATAGCTTATCCCGCTATAGCTCCCGCTTGCATCCGATCCGAACGCGATGTAGTTCTGCAGCACGTCGCCGGTGCGGGTGTCGAACACCTCGACGGCCTGCGTCGCGCCCATGGTAAGGACGGCGGCGGTGTGAGTGGCGGCATTAGGGTTCAACGCGACGGCCTTCGCGCGCACCCGGATGCCGAGGTCCACTTGTGTGCCGGCCGGGGTGATGATCTGGCCGCTGCTCACAACAAACGAGCCGTTGGGCTGCGCGCCGGTGGAGTAGGTCGGGAACGGCACGGACTGAGCGAACGCCGGAATGCTCAGCCCCGTCGCCAGCAGGCCGGCAAGTGGACGCATACGGTTGATTCTGGAATTCTTTCGAGTCGCTTTTCGGGACGCTTTTCTGTACATTACTTCTTCTCCCCGGACTGGTTATGAGCGCGATTTGAGAATGCCGACCGGCGTCACGAAGATGACGAGCTCTCACTTCGGCCGATGGCTCGGGACAAGGGACAAGCAGACAGATGCGGGTGGCGCTGCTGGCTGCGGATATGCGAATGGACGGGTGCGCGGGTTGCCAGGGTCGCGAACGTGCGTACTGTGGCAGTTGCCAATACGGCCGTGAAATATTCTTGCTTGAACGCTGCCAGCGCCCCCCTTCACCGCGTCCCGAGTATCACAAAAGCTTTCTGACGGGCTGGTGACGGTCGCATTACATTTTCGTAATGTGGGTTCCACGTTGTTCGCGGAGTGGAATGCGCGCGGCGCAATCGACCACGTATGCGGTTTTCCTTAAAGAAAACCGCACGATGCTAATCAACGCCACGGATCTCGACAGGAAATCCGGGGGAGCGCAGTGGAGGGACCTGCGGTTCGCCGGTTCTTTCTTGGAAATGCTTTTCGACAGAGGAATCATGGGCCTTTGGGCCCACCCAAGGTGATGAAGAACGGCTTCTGTTCAGCAACGACTCTGCCTGAAAGCACCGGCCTCCCCTTTGTCATCTCGACCGAAGCGCAGCGCAGTGGAGAGATCTGCGGTTCAGCGGTTCTTTCTTGGAAATGTTTTTCGACAGAGGAATCATGGGCCTTTGGGCCCACCCAAGGCGATGAAAAACGGCTTCTGTTCAGCAACGACTCTGTCTGAAAGCACCGGCCTCCCCTTTGTCATCTCGACCGAAGCGCAGCGCAGTGGAGAGATCTGCGGTTCAGCGGCTCTTGCTTGGAAGTGTTTTTCGACAGAGGAATCATGGGCCTTTGGGCCCACCCAAGGCGATGAAAAACGGCTTCTGTTCAGCAACGACTCTGTCTGAAAGCACCGGCCTCCCCTTTGTCATCTCGACCGAAGCGCAGCGCAGTGGAGAGATCTGCGGTTCAGCGGCTCTTGCTTGGAAATGTTTTTCGACAGAGGAATCATGGGCCTTTGGGCCCACCCAAGGCGATGAAAAACGGCTTCTGTTCAGCAACGACTCTGTCTGAAAGCACCGGCCTCCCCTTTGTCATCTCGACCGAAGCGCAGCGCAGTGGAGAGATCTGCGGTTCAGCGGCTCTTTCTTGGAAGTGTTTTTCGACAGAGGAATCATGGGCCTTTGGGCCCACCCAAGGCGATGAAAAACGGCTTCTGTTCAGCAACGACTCTGCCTGAAAGCAACCGGCCTCCCCTTTGTCATCTCGACCGAAGCGCAGCGCAGTGGAGAGATCTGCGGTTCAGCGGTCCCTTCTTGGAAATGTTTTCGACAGAGCGCACCCTCTACTTCGCGCTGCTAGCGACGACCACGTGTGCGGCTCTCCGCAAAGAGAGCCGCATGGATCATCAAAGCCACGGGTCTACACCGGAAATCCGGGGAAGCGAAGTGGACGGACCTGCGGTTTCTCTTTATGCAGCACCAAATCCAACCTGGGCCACCCCTCTCCCCTTGTCATCGCGACCAACGGGAGGGATCTGCAGTGCGCCCTGCGGCTCTCTCCAATCCTTCATGGGTAAGCGACCCCGGTTCCCGTTCCGGCTCGTTATCGACAAGCGCGCGCAGCGGCCCTAGCCAGGGTTCGTAGCGTCGCCAGCGCGCGACGGAGGAGCGATAGATCGGCTGCCGGGCCTGCCACTTGCTGGGGGTATTCACAGCCCGCGGATTGGATTCCGGGCGCAGGCAGGCGTCGTGCCACGCCAAGCCGCAGGACGCGATGATCTGTCGGATCACTGGTTCGGGCGCGCGGGTCAGCTCCTCGTAATCCACCTCGATGAAACGATCGGCCGGCAGCACGCGCCGCCAATGGTCGATGAGCCGCTGGTAGTCGCGGAAATACATGACCAGTTCGGTGCCTCCGGTCGGGAACGCCAGGCTCGGATGAAAATGAGTTTGATGGATCGACAACGCTGTGTCGACGGCAGCGCGGCGGCAGTGGATGATGATGGCGCGCGGGAATGCCATGTGGATCAGCCCGGCCCAGAGGAAGTTGAACGGCATTTTGTCAGTCACTCGGGTCGCCTTGGGCGCGATCGCGCGTAGCACGCCGAGATAATCCGCCGCCGCCTTGGTAAAGAAGGATGTCTCGTACGTCGAGCGCGCCGGAGCGGTGCCACGCCGCTCCGCGCTCGTTCCAGAAATGCAACTCGCCGCCGGCCGCGGCCTGGGGATGGTTGGAGACGATTTGCTCGACGAGAGTTGTGCCGGAGCGCGGCATGCCGAGGATGAATACCGGCGTCGCATCGGAGCTGCCTAGTTCGTGCGCGCTGCGCGATCCATTCGGGTGTGCAGCGCGCAATCAGGCGGTCGATCTCGACGGCGAAAGCGGCCGAGTCGAAAGACAGAGAAAGCCGGCGCACGGAGTCTGCGGCATCGAAATGTTGCATGGCCAGGGCGTAGTCGCCGAGATCATCCGCTGCCTTGCCAAGCGCGAGATGCAGGCGTACGCGTTGCGCTACTTCCAGTCCCGGTGTAGCGAGCGCAGCTTCCATCCTTTGCAGCAGACCGTCGTCATCGCTAGTGACCGGGCGGCACCGGACCAGATCGTAATAGCATCCCGCCAGCAGGGGCGCGATCGCGATCGCGCGTTCGAAGCATTCGCGGGCCTCGTCGAAGCGGCCGAACTCAGAGAGCAGATTACCCAGCAGATCATGCGCCATGGCGTTGTTCGGATCGCGCGCCACGGTCCGCCGCAGCACCTGTTCGGCTTCCTGATTGCGGTCCTCGGTCAGCAGTGCCCGAGCGCTGCCAAGGCGGCCGAAGCTGGTGTTGCCTCCGGTCGCCGCCGCGCGGCGGAAACAACCGATCGCTTCCTCACGATGGCCCAGCGTGTAGACCAGGGCGCCGGCGCGGAACCACGCCTCGGTAAGGGCAGGGGAGGAGCTGAGTGGCGCGGTCGTAGGCAACGATGGCCCCGCCGGTGTCGCCCAACTTCTCCAAGGCGATTCCCAGGCGGAAGTATGCATCGCCGTAGCGCGGGTTGCCGGCGACAGCCAACTGGAATGCAGCGACAGCATCCGCGATGCGGCCGACCTCGAGGCAGGCGAGACCGAGATCGTGCTGGATGATGGGATTGGAAGGCTGCAGCAGCGCTGCCTGGCGCAACGGCGCGATGGCATCGACCGGCTTTCCTGCCTTGAGCAACTGAGTCGCCAGCGCAAGTAGAGGCGCCACTTTCTGCGACGCGGCTGTGTCTGAAGACGGGGGCATGACGGGAACCCTCACGTGGGAGCTGGAGCGTGGCGATCGAAACCGCCGGCGCAATTGATTCCATCATAGCCAAGGCACTCGTCGATTCGATCCGGAGCTACGGCAACGCTCCCTCTAGGGCAAACTCAGCTCACAGCGTTTTCAAAAAAGTGATCAGCGCCTCTCTCTCCGCGGGACTCAAGTCTCTAAAGTCTTGAGCGGCGTCGTGTGCTTCACCGTCGTGACGGGCAATGGCGCTTTCCAAGAGACAACGACCCCAGGTCGTGCATAAAGCGGGCCTTCATGCGCAAACCCCAGAGCGGCGCAGTTCTCAATTTGTTCGCCGTGTCTTGCGGCCCAACCTGGACAATCCCATCTCCAGTTCCTATGTCATGCAACAAGTAGTCGCTAAAGGGATGAATTATTTTGTCGCCTAGAGCTTCTGGAACCGTAAACATTCCGCCATCGATAACCGTGCCTGACCGGAGCCGTGGTAATGGCTTCCATGTGGCAGACATTACAACCAACCTTGCGGAAAAGGTGTTGCCCAGCCAAAGCTGCAGGGGTCGCGGCCAGCGTGGTGTCGCGCGGAGGAACCATCGTTCCACGCACAAACTGAGCAAAGTGATCGATGTCCGCCAAGCCGAGTTCATCTGGCTGATCGTTAATGCCCGTCGTGGTGTTAAGAACTTGAGTAACCTCCGTCGGGCGCAGCCGGTTCGTGATCCCCATCTCATTGAGATAGGCGTCGGCAATGAAGGAGAGCAAGCTGCTGTGTTGGTCCTTCCAGCCGAAGCGTCCGACGCGGGTCTGTCCAGGAGCCTCGAAAATTGGCGCCTCCACAACTTCCCCATGAACTCTCCCCCCACTCAATCCCGGTTGTTCCGCGGCAATTGCGATCAGAGTACTGTCGTCAATGGCTTCTACAAATCCATCCCCCAGTGTGTTGAGAGCAGCGCGTAAGGTGCGGATATTCTCCTTCGCAGGTATGTGCTCCTGGGCCTGCGGACCGATGGCGCGATCATCGACAATGGACCTTCCGGTAATCGTGTCCTTGCCGTCGTTGATAGAGATGGTCGGGTTTACGAAATTGCCATTTGCATCATTGTGCCCCACCCGCAGTTCTGTGATCTGACTGGCCGCCCCACTATTCGGATTCTGATGACAATTGACGCAGGAAGTTGCATTGTATACAGGTCCAAGGCCATTCGCGACGGTTTCGTTTTGCTCATAGACCTGCTGATCCCGAGCAAAGGTATCTCCTGGTGGTTCAACCAGGCCATTGTTGATGCTCGCCGTACTGTTAAAGCTGGGCGTGTTAAACCCGGCCGGCGCTTCTGTCGCTGAGTTGCCTGCTATTCCAACAAGTCCGGTACCGAATGCGGTCAGCACCGCAAACGAACAAGAAGCGACGAGAACCTTCCTCCGAGGGGGCATGAGCAGGTTCCTCCTAAAGACACGAGTCGTCTACGCGCGTGCGTGACGCAGGCTGGCTGATTGGTTAACCTCACGTTTTTAAAAACAGTGACAAAAGATGACGTGAAGTGAGAAGTCTCCTAGGTTTGCAAACTGGTTCGCGCAAGAATTATTTCCACAGCGGGAAAAAATATTCAGACACTGGTTGCTGGCCCGGCAACATCACCCCTCCACCCGCTCAAAGTAAAGGAGCATGTGATCCCCGATCGATCGAAACAAAGGTAGGTGAGAAATGCCTTTGTCAATTCGGCGTAATAGGCCAAGCACTCGGGGATATTTGCGGGAGACCGGCTCTAGAAACGACGGCGGAATCGCTACGCCGATCCCCGTGCAGGAGCGCATGAGAAAAGATGGCGAAAACGACTTCCTCACTTTCCCCAAGGTCGGGTAATGTATTTTCACGGCGCAGTCGCCTATTTTTACCGTCGCGATCGCAAAGGATCGGCGGAATGCCCTGCGGACTTTGCCATGGAAGAGAAACCATAGCGTTTCTGAAAGGCAGAATCGTGTGGAGAGGCAAACGATAACGGGAGCGCCCAAGGTAACCATAGTTGCCAGGTCGTGAGCGGTCCGATCGAGGTCGGCAACACTATTCAGTCCGGAGAAATTCGACAACGCTCCGTCGAACAAAGCGCCGGCGCAACGCTTCGACAGACATTCCACCGGCAGAAGATCAAGTTGAAGCGGGGTATTCCGGCCCGCGTCGATCATTCCTTCCGGCGCCTCACGGGCGACAACGGAAACGTCTAACAGGAAAAGAAACAGCGCGTCTTCCCTGGTTCTGCAATTGAGCGCCAGGATTGCGTCGCCGGGGCGAAAGGTGTCAGCAAGGATTTCCCACACGGATTCGCGCTGGGTACAGATCCTTGTGCGCGAAAAAAGATCGTCGTACCTCCCGGCGAGCTTGTCATACGCGACGATTGTTTGACCCTGAGTTTCGGAGGTGTCAGTCAGGTTTTCACCTCCGGGGATGGTTTCCAAAAGCGAGTTGAGGAACGGGGCAGAGTCCGGGAGATACGAAAAGAAGAAGGATCATGCGTATCCGTCAGGGGAATCCTCCATAGCTGTAACTGGGGTCCGCACGATTTATTCCACGCAAGCGGAAAAATCTTGTTGGCTACCAGTTCTCATCTCTCCGTCTCGCCGAGAGAGGTAGAGATAGCTGCTATCGGACGATGCGAGTGTTAGTCATTTCACGGCTTGATTCTGCAAAGGTCGCGTTCTACTTCTTAAATACTTGCGTCATAAGCTGCGTCTGAACCTGATTCAACTGTTTCAGCGTCGCCTCCAGGGTCTGGCGGTCTTCATACGAAGCTTCGCTGAGAATGTCCTGGAGTCGAAAGGTAGCGCGCTGCATGAGCCTTTCGGCATCTCTCAACTTTTTGCTATCATCGAGAACGCCAATATGGATCTTCTCTGCATACTGTTGCACCACCTTGAGGGTCTCTGAAGCCTGCCCCGAATCACCGGAATTGAGCTGATCGCCGGCAAGGTCCGTCATCCGGCTGACGAGCGTGGCATAGAGAAAGCATCTGTCTCTGGGTTGGGCATGATCCGCCTTGAGTTGCAGGGTGGCGAGAGCAGCTGGACTGTCGTCCAGGGCCGAGGCGGAGGCAAAGGCACAGGTCAACCACAAGGTGGCGATGACGACGGCAGTGGCCACAAACCGCAACTGACACTTCACGAGCATCCGGCCTCATCGAGATCCAAACTCTCCAGACGGACGCGCGATGCACGCCTTAGCATGGCACGCAGCCGGGCAACGAGTTCTCGCGAGTTGAACGGTATGGTCACGTAATCGTCGGCACCCGTCTCCAGCAGAAGGACCTTCTCCGCGACCTCCGAACACCCGCTAGGAATTACCAGAGGTAGACCGGGAATCAAATTCGCAATTCTCTTGCAAAGGTCATACCCCGAGGGCCCGGGGTACTGTAGATCGACGATCACTGCCGAGGGCCGTCTTTGGCGAAGCATCTCCAGACCAGCCACGCCATCCGGGACAGTGAGAGTACCTCGTCGGAATTAGGGACGGGCGTTCCGCGCAGCATGGCCTCGTAGAACAGTTGCGAACATCAACAAAAAGCAAAGCACTCCAGGCGAGGAGGGCAATTGAGTGGATTTCTTTCTCAATCCGGGACCTCATCGTCAACCACCGTGTCTACAAAGTCGATCTCTATGCTCCGCCCGTTGGTCGCCTTCCGCGTCTTTGCCATGGAGTGGTTTCATGCGTCGTCGTGGTGGGTGAACATCGCCAATGACCATGAGACACCGGCGTTGAGCCAAGAAAGGGGAAAAGCGCCTCAGAAAATGAAGCGCTTTTCGTTTTGGGGACGGGGAAGATTCCGATGGCCTCAGGTAGAAGCGGCTGGCGAAATCTTCTAATAAACTCCCTTCTCTCGTCCGCGCACCGCTTCTAAGGTAGAGAGAAGTTTAGTGCGCTTTACAACTGGCGCCGAGCCTCATCCGCCTCCTCTGCCAATTGGAACATCAGTTTCAGGAACTCTGGATTTTTCTGGCCGATGAAAAGTCCGTCATCCGAAAAACTCTTAACAGAGGCCACTGCTCCAGCATTCTTGGTTGAGGTGGGACGAATGATCGCGACGGGTGGAAACTTCGTGCTGAGGAAGTGGGTTGGCTCGGGCATGATGAGGTTGGCCTGCAAGGTGTCGCCGTTGAGGGACTCGGGATTGGTCTCTCCCTTGGCGCCCGCGAGGTTTGTAAAGGTAACAGTTGCGCCGGTTCCACCTGGTCCCTTGTCAACGTCAGTCAAAGGAAGCGCATTGCCTGCCTTGTCCTGCCATGTTTGAAAGTGCATGGTCTCGCTTGGACCGATGCTAAGCAGGACCCGTAGAACTTCCAGGTTGGTTACCTGCTGGGCCAGGGTTGGATAGAGGCTCGTGCCACTTTCCTCAATAAATGCAAAGTGGAACCCCGCCGTGAAGGCGATTGCCTGCAGATGGGGCGTGATGCTGGTGGTGAGGTCACTGCCGATGGAGCTGCCGGCGGTGTCAGCGTCGCTTCTTGGGATGGCTGTGTGTTGCCCTACATTGAGACTGGGGAACGGCTTGAACGAACTTCGCACCAGGGTCAAAATCGGGGTTGGTGATGCTCCGGTACCGGGACCAAAAGCTGGTGTCGATGGTGAGCTTGGCGAGGTTGGTGAGCCGTGTCTTGCCGGTCGATCCCGCCGCTGGTACTGCCTGGTATAGTGGCAAAGGGGCTGAGGTCGACTGCTTCGGCGCCTTTCGATTCCAGATACGCTTTCAAGAAGGCGGCGTGGCTGATCTCGTCGTCGGTGTTGTCGTGGATGTACTGTGCCATGTCGCCATCGAGAATAGTGAAGGGCGGCCGTGTAGAGAGGGTTTCCCCCATTCACTCCCGAGACTTCGTTGTCTTGGGTACCGCCTAGTTCACTGTATTGAATCCACAGATCGGCCTCGATCTGCTCCAGGGCATTCAGGAACCTGAGGATGGCGATGTCGCCTTTCGTGACATCGCCTGAATCCCGGTCCTGACCGAAGGCGGATAACCCTCCGCCCAAAAGGCCCGCACCCATCGTCGCTGCCCCTGCCACCATTCCAGTTTTCAAGAACGTCCGCCTATTGGCGGATTTCTTGATCAGCGTTTCAAGTTTTCCCATTTCACTTCTCCTTTGTCGAACATCCGTTGCTGCTACAATCGATTTCTTAGCGCATTCCTGTCCCCGTTTTCCCCAAACGGACCAGTCGATCACTTTGTAACTGCCTCAGAGCGTTTTCAAGAAGGTAATCAGCTGCTCCTGCTGCGCGGGGCTCAGTTCTATAAAGTCTGCGGCGTCGTCGTGTGCTTCACCGTTGTGACGGGCAATAGCGTTTTCAAGAGACAACGACTCCAGGTCATGCATGAAGCGGGCTTTGGTGCGCAAACCCCAGAGCGGCGCAGTTCTTAATTTGTTCGCGGTATCTTGCGGCCCAACCTGGACGATTCCATCTCCAGTTCCGATGTCATGCAATAAGTAGTCGCCAAAAGGATGAATTACTTTGTCGCCCAGAGCTTCCGGAACGGTAAACTGGCCACCATCGATAGCCGTCCCTGCTGCGATTCCAACCAGTCCAGTGCCCAAGGCGGTCATTGCCGCGAACAGCCATGAACAGAGCAGAACCTTCCTCCGAGAGGGCATGAGCATGAGCGTTCCTCAAAAAACACGAATCGCCTACGCGCGTCCGAGACGTAAGCTGGCTGATACGTTGACCTAAAATCTCCAAAACCGCGACGGAACACCGCCTGAGGTGAGAAGTCTTGCATGTATCCAAACTGGTTTGCGCAAGAATTATTTCCACCGTGGAGAAAAAAAGTGTGGGGGGAAGAGATTTAGCTATACCTGACCAAGATCCTATTGAACTGCGTTTGCAGGCTCTACAGCGGTCATCCTTCCACCCGCTCGAAGTAAAGGAGCATGTGATCCCCGATCGTCCGAAATAAAGGCAGGTGGGCAACGCCCTTATTCGATTAGGCACAGCGCCGAAGACCCGGGGGCCTTGCGAATTTGGCGGATGGCCTGACTGAGCTCGTTGCGCAGCGTTTCAAACGAAATAATGAGGGCAACTCCTCGAACGACCACGCTCAGTTCACGGTCACGGTAACGGCGGTGGTGGCCGTGATCGCACCACTGGAGCCCGTGACTGTGACGGTATAGGAGCAAAGTCCGCTGCTGCCAACGATTGCGCGGAAGCATCGTTGATGTCGAACCCAGCCGCGAATGTTCCATCGCCATTGCCCGTGAAAATCGTTACCTGATGATCTGGAAAGGTAGCGACGCCTGCGACAGCTATGTCGGGCTTGCCGTCGCCGTTGAAGTCGCCCACCGCGAGCGAAAAAGCGTTCGAACCCGTCGGGAAAGTGGGCGCTGCCGTGAATGTGCCATCGCCGTTTCCCAGCACGATGGTAACGGTGTCACCCATGAGATCAAGGGCTGCCAGGTCGATCTTGCCGTCGCCATTGAAGTCCCCAGTTACAAGCTGATCTGTAGTGATCTGCGGTTGATTGGAGGTGGCAGTGATTGTGCCATCGCCGTTGCCCAACAGGATGGAGGTGGCGCCGTTCGATGGACTGACGGCCAGATCGAGCTTGCCGTCGCCATTGAAGTCAGCAGCGACAACCTGAGATGAGCCGATCTGCGGTTGGTTGGACGCGGCGGTAAACGTGCCGTCACCATTGCCCAGCAGGATGGTGGTTTGAGCGCTCCCTGAGAGGGCCAGGTCGAGCTTGCCGTCACCGTTGAAGTCCGCGATCGCAATGGATTGCGTATTGAAGGGCATCGATTGCCCCACAGTGAATGTGCCATCCCCCTTGCCCAGCAATACCGTCAGTTTTCCCGTATCTTCGTCGTCGACGAGGAGGTCGGTGATGCCATCGCCATTGAAGTCTCCCACGCCGAATGCATTGATCCCATCTGCCGAGTCCAAGTTGGGGATCAGCGGCGCGGCAAAGGTGCCATCGCCATTGCCCAAAGAAATGGCGATGCCTCCATGGGGGGCGGAGACGATGTCGGGGATCCCGTCGCCGTTGAAAACGCCGACGGCAACAATCGGAATCGCGTCTGCGCCGCCGCCAGACGGTTCCGGAATCGGCACATTCAAAAAGCCGTTGCCTCCACCGGCCAGCGTCGCTGTTCCCAGCAGTGAGTTTGCGTTGTTGGTATCGAGAAAAGAGACCGTGCCCGACGGCGAAATCGCCCCTTTGGTCCCAACGCTCGCTGTGAGTGCATACATATTCGTCGCGTCGGGCCCAGCAACCGAGGCGACGGTGAAGGTCGTCTGCAGCCCCGGCGGCCGCGGGCCAACCGTCAGCCCCACGGCGGCCGAGGAACTCGCAGCGCCGGCCAAAGTGGCCAGGAATACAGCCTTGTAGCTGTGGCTTCCAGGGCCGGGACGGAAGCGCAGCACCGCGGTTCCGGCGCTGGTCAACTGCGCTGTGCCCAGCAGATGGATATCCGTGCAGGAGGCCGCAGTGGCATCGCAGAAGTTCACCTGTCCAAGCGTGAGCGCCGTGGCGCCCGCCTGCACCGTAGCGGTGAATGTGACCACGGTTCCTCCGGCGACAGAGGACACCGCATTTCCACCTGAGGTAAGGGAGAGAGTTGTTGCGGAGGCTTGGGATGCCCAGGCCGGCTGGGGTCCACACCAGGCCTGGCACGCAATCGCGAGTGCACAAGCAAATAAAACGAGCGGGGCCGGTAGGTTCAGGCCCTCAACGGTCGGCAGAAAGCGCATATCGCCAATCCTTCAGCTGAAGCGGACTGTCCTTCTGCCTTATATAACTAGGCATGTGCGGGTTTTATTCTCGGGCCGATCCATTACCAGGTTTGTTAAGCCTGGTGGATTGTGTCGCCACCAGCTTCCACTCGCCTTTCTGCTTCTGGAACATTGCCAGAAAGCGAAAAGTCATCTGCTGCATTTTCCCTTGTTCATCATTCCAGCTCGCGTGTTTGAGGCCTGAAGCAACTGCACTATCTCCGAACACCGTTACTGACGCTACGTCGCCCCTCATTTCGGCATAGTCGCGGTCTTCTTTTGCCGTGGCGATTTCGTTAGCCTTCGTGCTGACGATTCCGCGGAAGTTGACCGCCTTATAATCGTTGCTCAACAGCCGATCGAGCGCTGCATAATCTTTGTCTTTCCATGCGTGCAGATATGCCTTGTAGGCAGTCTCAACGGCGCTCTGCTCCCTGAAAGACGCCTCGCTTTGCATCGGAGGCGGGCCTAGGTAGGCCGCCGAACAGAAAATGCCGCTTCCGACTACAATCGCCGCCGTCAGCGTTGTCAACCTTCCAAATGCGTTGACCATAAAGCGAATTCTCCAGGTTTCCGTCTTTCAGAGCATTTTCGTCTATTCGTCCTAACCTGCCTACTCATTCGTTTATTCCCGCCCGCACCATCAGTGCGTTCAGACTGCACGATCGTGGCTGCTGAAATCGAGTCACTCTCCTCATGGCTACAAAGACGATAGCAATTCTCAGGATGGAGTGAATAAATGTGCCCCACTTCAGTTAACGAAGTTGGCGCACCCTTTCGGGCCATGAGGTTTACGGATGCTTTCACCCAATCCCGTTTGTCCCGCGTTCTTGAAAACATCGCCAGTGAGGTCAGCCCGGTTCACGATGGCTAAAACAATCTATCCGTTGACCTCGGTGCGTTTCTTTGCGGCATCTCTTGTCTTATTTCACCACTCAGTGCGGACTTTCCTGCCTGTCTTCTCCGGTAGGGGTGTTCACGGGGTCCCAGAGGATTTGGCCGGCATCGTATCGCTTGCGTTCCCGGTTTCCGCCAGCTTTTTCTTCTTCCTCTCCGGTTATGTGCTTAGTTTTGTGTATTTGCATAATGTGCAGATCCTCGATAAGAGCAATTTTTTCGCGGCAAGGTTTGCGCGGCAAGGTTTGCGCGGCTTTATCCTCTGTACTTTGTCGTGTTGGTGCTCGATACGCCGGAGCTTCTGGTGCCCGAAATACAGCGATACGGCATGAAAATTGGGCTGACCAAGGCGGCAGGGATATTTGCGGCAAATGTGGCGATGGTGCAAGTCTGGAAGGGAAGCCGGCTGCTGCGCATGAACCTTCCCAGTTGGTCTCTCTGCGTGGAAGCCTTCTTTTATGTGTGTTTCCCGTTGCTCGGCGTCTTGCTTTGGAAGCTGCGTGGGGCGCGGCTGTGGATGACGGCATTGGCTTTGTACGCTGGAGGGCAGGCGCTGGTTTGGGGAATGAGGCCGCATCTGAGTCTCGAGATGGTACTGACCTTGCCGCCGCTGCATCTTTCCACGTTTTCGCTGGGGATTCTGCTGGCCCGTTGGCAGACGCTGCAAGAGCAACGAAAGGACAAAGCGCAGGTACGAGTGTGGCAGGTGAACACCGTGCTGGGTCTGTCAGCCGGCGGTCTTTTGGGGAGTGTACTGCTGGTTCCCTTTTTTGGCGTACCAGCTCCTTATAACAATGGGCTGCTGGCGCCGATATTCGCGGGGTTCGTATGGGCGCTTTCGGTGATTCCCACTCCGTGGTCGCGGTGGTTGTGTAGCAAGTGGCTAGTGGCCCTGGGGAACGCCAGTTATGCGCTGTACCTGGTTCATACGCCAATCCTTTCCTTGTTTCTGCACTTTCGATGGGTAACTCATGGGTTCTATCCCGTATACCTGGCGCTCTGTGTGGGGTTGAGTTTGTTGAGCTTCCGCTATTTCGAGACGCCGGCCCGCCTCTGGTTGCTGGAACGGTTCCATACGCGCTTGGTAAGAAATACAGCAGGGACGCCTTCCATGCCACAGCCCGTCCTACCCTCCAGTCACCGGGGCGGCAAGGAATCCGCCGTTCCATGACGAGATTGTTATTTCGCTATCCCGGATTGCTTGAAGTAGGCAATGAGATCCCGCCGCTCTACAGCCTTGGGTACATAGAAGTCCATCCTGGCATCCGGCACTACCAAATCCGGACCGCTTAACCACTTCTCCAGGGTCGCATCGTTCCAGGTCAGCCCCGAGTTCTTCAATCCCTGAGAATAGTCAAAACCCGGCACGCTCCCCGCCTTTCTTCCATACACTCCAGACAGCTTGGGCCCCTCACCGTTGATCTCCATCGAGTGGCAACCCGTGCAACGTTTATCAAACACGAGTTTGCCCCGCCCAGCATCGCCGGCTGCAGCCGACGGACCTACATTGGATACATCCGTGACCTCCCTCCTTAAATCAAACGCCTGCATCTTGCATCGGGATCTCGGTTCCGGATTACAGGAGCCTGGCCGACTTTTGAGGAGTAATCGGCATCGGTGAGCGCATTGGCGAAGATAACCGGCCAATCCGTTTTGACTAATGGAATTGTGAATCGCTCGATGCAGCGCGGCTGAGAGACGTAGTTTATTATTCTTCAGCCGGATTTTCTTACCTTCAAGCCCGCGAGCTAGAACATGTTCCAGTTCAGCACGGCTCATTGGTGCGAGCGCAGGATTGGCGCGGCTTCGGGGCAAGCGGGTCCAGAAGTTTGGCCCTCACGAACACACGTTCAGAATGGGAAGCGATTGGCCGCTTATGGCGATTTAGCACCCACCGACACTGGCATCTTCATAGACCAAGCAGCAAGTGGTTCCCCATATGTCACCTCGCCAGTAGAATTGACTTGAAAAGTAGGATCCTTACGCGAGATTGTAGGGATCACGTACTTCCGCAAGAATTCCTCCGGGTTGAGGCACAATGCTGGCTCACCATCGTTCTCGCCAATTCCGAGGGTTGCGATTCCGGTCAGCATCGGATAAAAAAGTTCCTGCTGAAACCTTTACTGTGGCTTAGTACAAGCCGCAGTAAAGGCTGCTGAGCTTTCGAAAAACATTCTGGTCCTTATCTTTGTAGTCGCTGACCCAACGTTCTTCGTTGCGCCCCTACCCTGGATTTGGCCGAAGAAATCCGTCAGTGCAACTTCTATTAAGTTCATCCCGAAGCCTGGACCACCCTGTTAGTAGTGGTCCCTGTTTCTGAACAGACTCAGATCGATGGCATCTCCTAACGCTTTGTATCCATCGTCAGTTGGGTGCACATGGTCTCCGCTGTCGTAGCGCGGCAGCAACCTTGACGGATGATCAGGATCACGGAGCACCTCGTCGAAATCAATTACTCCGTCATACTCACTTCCCGTTCGGATCCATTCATTAACCTCTTGGCGTTTCTGCTCATTCGCCGGCGAGAAGAAAGGAAACGGTGTTCCCGGCACCACGAACCCTTCAAACGGAGTCAACGTGGCACCGTAGATTTTGAGCCCCTTCGCGTGCGCGCGCTCGATCAGTTGTTTGTATCCTTGGATAATCTGATCTACGCTCACTTCGTCCGCGGGGTTACTACCTCCCGACCATCCCTCGCCAATATCTGCGTTGCCCAATAGCACGATAACGTCTGTTAACCCTGACTGGCTCAACACGTCGCGGTCGAAACGGGCTAAACCGTTGGGACCGAGCGAATCATGAAGCAGTCTGTTGCCGGCAAGACCTGCGTTCAGTACCCCTTTCCTTTCGTTTTGCGGCAAAGCCAAGCGCCGTGCGAGTTGGTCGGGCCAGCGGTGATTGGCGTCGACGGTGGAATGCGTACCGTCCGTCGTTGAGTCGCCAAAGGTCGCAATCGCACCAGTTTGCCTGGGCGCCATCACTTCCACTCCAGACAGCCAGAACCAGGCCTGCGCTGACGCGACGATCGGCATAACGCCGCTGGCCGAAAAATCTCCCGATGGAGAAATGTAGGACGTTTGCCGCGCTTCGAAGTGCCAGGTTGCCGGTCCAGTAACTCCGGGCACGAAGATACTTACCGCTAAGTTGCCGAGCGCAGGTACTGCAAGGTCGACCGGATCACTGAAAATTGGTGCACCAGGCGAGATCGTGATCGACGACTTGCCGCCGAAGGTCAATTCCCGATCCGAGTTCGGCACGATCGCCGAGCCTACCCCAGCCAAAGCTATGTGTGCCGCACCTATGACGAGGCTGGTAGCCCCGAATGTGGACAGCCGCACACGCACTCGACGACCCCCGATGCTCGTGTGAACAATCTGACGTAGCGTCTGATTGTTGAAGCCTGTGTTCGACAATCCAGGAACGAGAAGGTCCGGTTCGTGAGGCGCCGTGGACCATGTCCCTACCCAGTGTTCGTCGTCGCCTTCGCCAAAGGGGCCGGAATTGGCCGCCCAGCCGGCGCTGACGAAAAGAAGTGAGAGGATAAGCACTCCGATAATCCGCCGGCCAAGAAGACCTCGGTTTGCTGAAAAAGTGTGGGTTTGCATTTTGACCTCCTTTAAGGTCAGAGAACTCCAACACCGCACGTAGCATCCATATGCGGCTCAGAGAGCCCTATAATCCTTTAGCGAGATTGGCGAGTGGGAACTACCATCAGCGATAAAATTGTTTTGGAGCGGAGTCTATTCGAGGCGGAGGTCCCATTATTTCTTCCCCACCTGTGGACGTTACGGGCCTCTTGCGCGCATGGAGTGCCGGCGATCAGGCTGCTTTCGAGAAGCTTGCACCGATCGTTTATGGCGAACTGCACCTTATTGCCCGCGGATATATGTCGCACGAGCGCTCCGACCATACGCTACAGGCGACTGCATTGGTGCACGAGGCATACCTGCACCTGATCGACGTACATAGTGTGAGTTGGCAGGACCGGGCTCATTTCTTTGCGATCTCTGCGCAGACGATGCGGAGGATTTTGATCGATCGTGCGCGCGCTGGCGCTGCGGCAAAGAGAGGGGGTTCTGCGGCACACCTTCAGCTCGATGAAATTCCGGAAGTGGGTTCCTGGCGGGGGAGCGAATTGATCGCTCTGGACGACGCGTTGACAACTCTGGCGCAGATGGATCCGCGGAAGGCAAAGATCATTGAGCTGCGGTTCTTTGGCGGCCTGAGTGTGGACGAAACGGCGGAGGTGCTGAAGATTTCAGCGCAAACTGTCATGCGAGATTGGAAACTGGCCCGGGCATGGCTTGAACGGGAGCTAGCCAAGGTCGGCTGAGAAGGCCAACAAGACACCTTACGCCATCACATTCGGTCTTGCTATACTCTATCGTCTATGCTGCCCGCGCGCTGGCAACAAATCGAGCAGCTTTATTACTCAGCCTTGGCGCGCGATCCCTGTCATCGCTTGCAATTCCTCGTTGAGGCTTCGGGCGGCGATAAGACACTCTTTAATGAGGTGCAGTCTCTTCTTGAGCAGCCAGACAGCGACCTACGCTTGGACCGGCCGGTCTGGGAACCAAGAGACGATTCCATAGATGCGCGATTGACGGCGGGAACTTCTCTCGGGCCCTATGAGATCGAAGCTATCCTCGGCGCTGGGGGGATGGGACAAGTCTTCCGGGCACGCGACACACGTCTTGATCGCACGGTCGCCATTAAGCTATCGAAGCAACGTTTCACTACAGGATTCAAACGCGAGGCGCAGGCTGCGGCCGCACTGAACCATCCAAACATTGTTCAGATTTACGGGCTCGAATCCGTCGATGGCGATGACTTCATCGTCATGGAATTCGTCGCTGGCCGCAGTCTCGCTGAGCTACTCCGCGAAAAGCGTTTGAGTTTTGAAGAGGCATTGAATTTTGCCAACCAAATCGCTGCGGCGTTGGCCGCCGCGCACGATGCAAACGTTGTGCATGGCGACATAAAGCCCGGTAACGTCATCGTAAATGACGCAGCGATCGCCAAGATTTTGGATTTTGGCCTTGCTGTCCGTGAGCATCGGACCACTTCGCATGACAAGACGGCTCCGCTTGCCATTGAAGCCGGAAGAGATATGGTCCTCGGCACCCCTTCTTATATGTCTCCCGAACAGGCCGAGGGCAAGCGAATAGATGTGCGCTCCGATGTCTTCTCTACAGGCGCAGTGCTCTATGAGATGTTTACGGGAGTTCGGGCCTTCACGGGCAGGTCAAGTGTTGAGATTCTGGAATCTTTAGTCCTCGCAAATCCGAGGTCGATTCATGAGTTAAGTCCGGAGGTACCTGTCGAAATTGAACGGGTCGTTTATAGATGCCTCGAAAAGGATCCGCAGCTTCGCTACTCCTCCGGCCAGGAACTGGCGAACGCACTGATTGAGTGCAGGCGGCCAGAGCAATCGCATGACTTGACCCGCCGTGCCTATGCTCTCGTCGCCACCGTTCTGATCACGACCCTTGCCACGGCTGGCTGGCTGCACTCGCGATACCAAGGTGCGCGTTGGACTCGCGATGAAGCGTTGCCCAAGATCCAGGCCCTCATTCTCCAGGGTGATTATGTGAGCGCCTTCGCGCTCACCCGCACCGCCCTCCGCTATGCCCCGGACGATCCTCAACTGAAGCAACATTGGGCAAATGTCTCTTTGCCTTTGACGATGACGACTGCGCCAGCTGGCGCGAGGATCTCGATCCGGCCGTTTGGCGATGCCGGTATGGCATGGGAGCCGATCGGCAAGACACCGCTCGAAGGTGTTCGTATACCTTTGGCCAATGTACGAGTGCGTATCGAGAAGGACGGTACCGACACCCTGGAGTTTGCTGCGTTCACAGCCAATTTACAAGGACAGAATATAAGGTTGTATTCGACAGGTACGATCCCTGTCGGCATGGTTCCCATCGCGGAACAGGCACCCCCTGCAGGGCCCGTCAAAATCATGCAGCTGCCGGATTACTTCCTAGATAAGTTTGAGGTTACGAACCGTGATTTCCAGAGTTTTGTCGACTCCGGCGGCTATCGTACGCGGAAGTACTGGCACTACCCATTTCTGAAAAATGGCGTCGAAATTTCCTGGGAGCACACAATGAAGGAATTCCGCGATAGCACCGGACGCGAGGGACCGTCCACGTGGCAGTTCGGAACCTTTCAAAAAGACCAAGCGGACTTTCCGGTGGCGGGTGTCAGCTGGTTTGAGGCTGCTGCCTACTGTGAATTTGTGGGCAAATCACTGCCGACAATATACCACTGGCAAAAGGCTGCGGGATTTGGCCTATTCTCCGACATCCTGCTCTTCAGCAACTTCACACATACCGGTCCGATGCGGGTTGGCTCTAACAGCGGAATAACTCCGGCCGGGGCCTATGACATGGCTGGAAATGTCAAGGAGTGGGTTCAGAACAAAGCCGCAGAACGACGCGTCATACTGGGGGGATCATTCAACGAGCCCGGATATACATTTCACGATCTTGACGCACAATATCCTCTTACGCGCCTACCCGCATTCGGCGTTCGCTGTGCGTACTTTCCCACACCTGTCCCAGCGGCGGCGTTATTACCCATCGTTCCGGCCGAGCGCGACTATTCAACCGAAAGGCCTGTTGGGGACGAAACCTTTGAGATCTTTCGAAGGCTGTACTCCTACGACAAAATGCCGCTACTAGCTAAGACAGAGAGCGTCGACGACTCAAACGAGCTCTGGCGAAAAGAAACCGTCAGTTATGCCGCGGCTTATGGAGGCGAGCGGATACCGGCATATCTTTTTTTGCCGAAGAACGTGCAACCGCCGTATCAGACTGTGCTCTGGGTCCCGGGCGGATATGCACAATTCATTCGGAGTAGCGTAACGGGTGCGAGTACGGATGCATTCGACTTCTTGCTTCGAGCCGGACGCGCTGTGCTCTATCCGGTATACAAGAGCACCTTCGAGCGGCGCATTGAGAACCCCGAGGGCGTCAACGCTTATCGCGAAACCTTGGTTCAATTCGCAAAGGATGCTTCGCGTTCAGTCGACTATCTCGAAACGCGTTCAGATGTCCAGATAGCACACTTGGGATACTACGGCATCAGTTTGGGCGGAACGATGGGACCAGTGCTGCTGGCGCTCGATCAGCGGCTAAAAGCAGGTGTGCTATTGAGTGGCGGGCTGTACAGCGAAAAAGCGGCTCCGGAGATTGACATTATCAACTTCGCGCCGCGAGTCAAAGTGCCGGTCCTGATGCTTGGGGGACGCTATGATTTCACGACCCCTCCGGCCACATTGCAGCAGCCGATGTTTCGGTGGCTTGGGACCAGGGAACCCGACAAGCAATTCATCCAGTTTGATGCGGGCCACGTTCCCCCTTTCCGAGATGTCAGGCGAGAAACGCTGAAGTGGTTTGATCGTTATCTCGGACCCGTAAAACCAATCCCGGTCGATGATCGCTAACCGCCGCGTATCATCGGAGATCCGTAAGTAATTCTCAACTGTCGATAACAGGGCAAAGCGCTCATCGAGCACGGGTTTGCACCCATTTCCAGGATTGGTCCCGTAAAACGCCCTAGGGTACGAGATTGACGGTTGGATCATGCTATTTTGCCACGGCTATGGAGGCCGTTCCTGTGGCAAAGAGCAAGATGAAACGTAAACGAGCGCCGAAGTCCGTCCTTAAGCTTCCTGATCTTGAGCAATCGAAATCCGCCGTTCTAAACAGCCTGACTTCGCCCAGTTCTCAGCGGACCTACGACCATGCGATCAGAGAGTTCATCGAATGGTACTGTTCAGAACCGAGGCTCGCCTTCAATAAGACCGTAGTAACCCGGTACCGGATCTCTCTCGAACAGCAGCATTATGCATCTACAACCATCAATTTGCGGCTCGCGGCAGTCCGAAGGCTGGCGTACGAGGCGGCGGATTGCGGGCTCCTGAGCGCCGATCTAG
>CAVXRU010000025.1:0-27075 GCA_963763905.1 uncultured Acidobacteriaceae bacterium
CCAAAGGCCGTCAGGCACGCTCCCAGAACGGCGGCGGCTCGATGCCGAGCGCCCGCAGATACACGTATCCCTGACCGCGATGATGTATCTCATTATCGATGGCGTATTGAATCGTCGCCAGCCCGGGGGCTTCCCACTGGCCGAACGCCTTGTCCACTTCGCTGAATCGGTGTGATGGAATCTTTGGGAACTTCTTGTTCAGCTCAGTGGTCTGCTCATCCCACAGGCGGAGAAGTTCGCTTTTGGTGGTGGGCTTCTCGGCTTTGAACTCTTCCCATTTCCCGGTCGACACGCCCTCTACGATCGGCACAGCCATGCGAATGAACTCCCAAGCCATCTCGGCAAAAGGCCGCATGCCGCCCACCGAAAACTGAAAAAGCTTGTCGTCCGGAAAAGCGTCGATCGTCCTGCGCGTCAGCCGTCTGTGTCCTTGCCAGTTATTCAACAGAGCATCTGTTGTCAGCACATTCATTGGTGTCGTCTCAGTTGCCATTTCCATCCTCCGTGTGGCCCTTCAGGACCTCGTTCTTGAGACTACGGCGGATTCCCGACAGATTCTGTCGTAAATTAGAGAAAGGATCGATTTCTATGTACGACCCCATCATGCGGGTGCTCATGGTCCTCGAAATCCTCCAGGCACGTGACCATGTGACCGGAGCAGAACTGGCAGAGCGCCTGGAAGTAGATCTGCGCACCGTGCAGCGCTACATTGTTCGCCTCAAGGATCTGAGCATTCCCATTGACTCTTCACGGGGTGTCGGCGGGGCCTATCGTCTGCGCGCTGGTTTTCGGCTGCCACCCCTGCTGCTGACCAATGAAGAGGCGTTCGCGCTCTCTCTAGGGCTGCGGGCGCTGCGGCAGATCGGCTTATCGGCGTTTGCACCCGCCACAGAGGGGGCGCTGGCCAAGCTGGGACGCGTCCTACCCGAAGCTTTGCGCGAAAGCATCCGGACCGTGGAAGATGTGGTCGCCATCGAGCCCGGTCCCTGGGTGGTTTCGACCTCGGTGGAGCACCTTATCCGCGCCGCCTCCGCAATCCGCACTGGCAAACGGATCCGCTTTGCGTATCGCTCCCATGACGGTACCGCCTCACGCCGCCAGATTGAACCCTATGCGGTGATGCACGCCGACGGGCGCTGGTACCTGATCGGCCATTGCCTGTCGCGAAAGGCGCTACGCACCTTCCGCCTCGATCGCGCGACGGACCTGGAGCTTTGCGCTGCCACTTTCCGCCGGCCCGCCAATTTCGATCCCCGCTCCTATCTCCAGGACCGCATGCCGTTCATCCAGTCGGACTACCAGATCGATGTCTGGATCGACATGCCCATCGAGGAGGCCGAACATACCTTTGCGCCTTGGAGAGTGGCAACAGAGGCGCAGGAAGGCGGCACGCGCCTGCGCTGCGGGCGCGATCGGCTGGAAATGTTTGCGGCCATGCTGCTCAGCATGGGACGGCGTATCGTGGTCTACCGTCCCGAGGAGTTGCGTGATACGTTTCGCCAACTGGGACGTTTTGCCTTGCAGACTGCAGACGAATCCTCGCCCGTCACGATTGCGCCATGATGTTGCGGATGAAGGCCAGGTTCCTGCGCATGTCCGCATCCAGTTGTTTCGTAGGCGCATCGCTCTCCAGGTTGGCATAGCCGGAAAACTGTATATCCCGAATCGCCCGCATGATGGGTAAGAACTGAATACCTCCTTCCCCGAGGTAGTGGGGGTTGTCCTTAAGGTGGAATTGGCAAATCCTGTCTTTTCCGAGCCAGCGGATCTCCTTCACCGGATCGAACCCGGCCACCGTGGAGTTCCCTACGTCGTAATACACCAGTACGCTCGCGGACTGCGACCCCTCCATGATGCGGACATTGTCCTCGGCAGAGATCGTATCCTCCAGGCCCAGGATCACCCCGGCTTTGGTTGCTTCGGCCGCCAGCTCTCGCAGTGCGTCGCCGACGTAATCCATCTCCTGTTTCGTCTGCAGAGCCCAGCGGCCAAAGAAAGGCAGCAGAAGCACCTTCGTGTCCAAAGCCTTGGTCAGTCGGATGGAATCGAGTACCCACTTGGGGGCCAAGGGGTCGCTTTTCAGGCCATTGTCATGGAGCTTGTCGACGCAGGTTCCGTCAATCGGAATTTTGTATTGCCTGGAAAGAGCGAGGTAGCGCGCGATCACTTCGGGGTTGTCCGCGGGCATCTTGCCATCCACGAGCGTTCGCCCGAATGAGATCTGTACGCCTTCAAACCCGAGGTTGGCGGCCATGGGAACCGCCTCCGGGTTGGCGCCCAGGTGCAGGTTCCAGTCAGTCACGCCGATGCGCAGTTTCTCTTGTTGGGCGAAGTTCAATCGAGAGCATAAGCCGGCAGCAAGGGCGGAGCCGAGAAATTTACGACGGGTAATTTTCAGCACGGAAAATCTCCTGAAGAACGTGATGGAGCTGTCGGCCTGGGCGCCAGGGATGCCCTCGGACCACACCCGTAGACCTGCGTGAAGACCTTATAGAACTGAGCATAGCTGCCGAAGCCTGCGGCATACACCGCTTCTGCCAAAGTCTTTGGATCCGCCTGCCGGTACCGCTCCCAAAAACGGGACAGCCGCAGCGAGTTACGGTAGCGGCTCAATGGAACACCGACCTGCCGGCGGAAGGTCCGGCTCAGGTAGGATTCGCTCACCCCGCAGGCCTTTGCAAGTTGCCCAAGATCGCGGTTCCAATTTTCTTCGCTCAAAACTTTCAGTGCACGTCGTACGGCCGGATGGAGGTGTACAGCATCCCCTAAGACTCTCCCTGTTCGCTGGATGCGCCAGCACAGCAGTAGCAGGTGGTGCAGTCCGGCATTCAACCCGTCCGGATCGCCGTGTTGGAAAGAAAACGTCGAACCCACGCCGAAGCCGGCTTCGCGGTTGAGCAGGTTCGGATCTAAGGAGCCCTGCATCAGAGAATCCATTGTCTTGCGTATCAGGTCGAAGGAATCCGGCTCGAGCAAAGTGTTCAAAACACCCTCCCGATCATGCTTCTTGCGCTTCAAACCCTCATAGGCCTCTGTGCGGCAGGACTTGTTGATCAGGGAAGGCTTGAAGACGGATACGTAGCACTGCGCATTATCCGAACGATCCACCAACTGATGCTCCTGCTCGGGAAAAAGCCAAAGCAAGGTTCTTGGTTGAAAGGTAAACCGGCGCCCGTTCACGACATACGTGATCGTCCCCTGCACCACCAGGTTCAACTCCAGCTCGATATGGTGATGGCTCTTGAGTTTGGGCGGATTTCTGGTGGATTCCACGAGATAGAGAAACCCGTCGTAACGTGCCCCGAGTTTCAGATCCTCCAGCATGTGGACAAGATATGATAACTTTTGGGCACCTGTCGAGAAGACATTATTGTGGGCTTACAGTAGCGTACAGATGGGTTACCTCGCACACGGTATGAAACTCGGCATCATTAATAGCGCCTTCGGCCAAGCTGGTGTGGATACCACTGCAGGCCTCCAACACATCGCGCGGATCGGCTTCGATTGCGTTGACATTTTCACCGAAGCGATGACGATTTCGCGTCAGGAAAAGCGCACCATCGCTTGCACCTGCGAGAAAGAGAACCTTCCCATAGTGTCACTGCCGGTCGTTGCCACAGGCCTTATCGATTTCAATGACCCCGTTCGCGAGTTCCACGTCACCCGCTGCAAGGCGTTCCTCGATCTCGCATCCGAGTTCGGAGCCAGGAATATCGTGCTCGTCCTCGGCGAGTACCTGTGGCAGCGCGAAGTTATCCCGGCCACAGATCAATGGGGATGGGCGCTGGCGACTTGCCGCGTTCTGGCCGATTACGCTGACCAGAAGAACGTGGATATTGCACTCGAGCTTGAGCCTTTCCGGCTGAGCTTGCTGAACAATGTGGACGAGATGGTGCGCTTCATCGACGAGTGTGCTCACCCCCGGGTGCGGGCGAATATCGACGTCAGCCACCTGGTCCTTTCTGACAGCGGCCCCGATTCCCTTCTCCGGCTGAAAAACAAGGCCATTCACGTTCACATCAGCGACTGCGACGGCAAAGTCCACGGCGATCTTCCTCCCGGAAGGGGCATCGTGAAATTCACTCCCTATCTGCAGGCGATCAAGGAACTCCAGATGGAAGGTGCGATCTCGATCGAATTGGAATATTCGCCCGATCCAGCGCGCATTGTGGAATGGGTGGAAGAAGCTTACCGGGAAACCGATCGCCTGATGCGTCTCAACGGATTGCGCGGATGAAATATGGGCCACGACACTAACATCCTCACTCAACCTCCGGTCAAGCTCGACTACAGTCTCACCGGGTTGAACTCGACTCTGGCTGTGGAGAGAGGACTTGCCGAGGCGGATTGGTATCAATCCGCCGTTCCCCGTGAAACCATGCGCAGCCTGCTGGAGCGCCGCGATGGACCCGCGATCCGCGACACCATTCTCTGGTTTGCCCTCATCCTTGGCTTTGGTTTTGCCACCTACCGCCTGTGGGGTACCTGGTGGGCGATTGTCCCCTATCTGCTCTACTGCGTGCTCTACGCTTCGACTTCCGATTCCCGCTGGCATGAGGCCGGTCACGGTACGGCATTCAAGACCGACTGGATGAACAGCGCGCTTTACGAAATTGCGTCGTTCATGGTCATGCGTGAGTCCACCGTCTGGCGTTGGAGCCACACCCGTCACCACAGCGATACCATCGTTGTTGGTCGCGACCCGGAGATCGCCGTCCCCCGTCCACCTGATGTGAAGTCCATCATCATGTCTTTTTTCAATCTCCGCGTGTATCCAAAGTTTTTCGGCCACATGCTGCTGCACTCCATCGGCCGCATGTCCGCGGATGAAAAAACCTATATCCCTCAGATGGAGTTTCCCAAGGTCTATCGCCGGGCACGCGTTTATGTTGCCGTCTATGCCGTTGTCATTGCACTCTCCGTGTATACCCGCAGCATCCTTCCACTGATGTTCGTCGGCTTTGCGAACCTGTTCGGCACGTGGCTCCTGGTGACTTACGGTCTCACCCAGCACGCGGGCCTGGCCGAGAACGTGCTCGACCACCGTCTCAACTGCCGCACGGTGTATATGAACCCGATCCACCGGTATCTGTACTGGAATATGAACTACCACGTGGAGCATCACATGTTTCCGCTGGTGCCCTATCACGCGCTGCCGAAGTTACATGCTGCCGTGAAGGACGACTGCCCCACACCGTATCCCAGCCTCTTTTCCGCCTGGCGTGAAATCGCTCCTACGATTCTTCGCCAGGTCAAGGACCCCGCATATCACGTCAAACGGCGGCTCCCAGAGCCCAGGCCGCGGTTGAACGAAGGCTTCTATTGCTCGGCTGCGCAGCCCGACGCGGAAGGCTGGATTGAAGTTTGCGCTGCCGCCGAGTCTGCGTCGCGCCGACGTCGTCCGCTTCGATCAAGGCAAGAAAACATATGCGCTCTATCGGGATGAGGAGGGCCAGCTTTACTCGACCGACGGAGTGTGCACGCACGGCAACACCCACCTTTCCGATGGCCTGGTGAAGGGAAAGATCATCGAGTGCTCCAAGCACAACGGCCGCTTCCACCTGGTCGACGGCTCGCCTGCCCGTGCCCCTGTCTGCCGCGGTCTCGCCACGTATCCGGTCGAAGAGCGCGACGGACGGCTCCGCCTCAACGTCGTCCGAGCCGGCGGCGCCGGCGCCCGCACGCAGAAGACATCCAGGTTCCGGGTCGTCAGCAATCTGAATGTCGCCACCTTCATCAAGGAACTCGTTCTTGAGCCTTTGGATACGAACGAAAGAATCGCCTTTACCCCGGGCGATTATCTGCAGCTTGACATCCCGGCGTACGACGCGATTCGCTTCCGCGAGTTTGATATTCCCGAGCCCTTTGCTACGGTCTGGGAAAACCAGCACGTCTTCGATTTCGTCGCGCGCAACCCGGAGACCGGCCGCCGCAACAACTACTCCTTCGCCAGCAATCAGCAGACTGAGCGCACGCTACGCTTCAACGTCCGCATCGCGACACCACCGCCTGGCCAGGACTGTGCTCCCGGCGTGGGTTCCAGTTACGTCTTTAACCTCAAACCCGGCGACATCGTCTCCGCCATCGGCCCCTTCGGCGATTTCCATGTCAAACCTACTCAGCGGGAAATGGTTTATATCGGCGGGGGAGCCGGTATGGCTCCGCTCCGCGCCCATCTCTCGCACCTTCTCGAGACCGAGCAAACCGCGCGCAAGGTGAGCTTCTGGTACGGCGCGCGTTCAAAGCAGGAGATATTTTACGAAGACTACTTTGAGAGCCTGGCCAGAGCGCACCACAACTTCGCTTTCCACATTGCGCTCTCGTCGCCGCTGCCTGAGGATAACTGGACCGGCCACCTGGGTTTCATCCATGAAGTGGTCCTGGAAAAATACATACGTGAACACGCCAACCCGGAAGGCGCCGAATATTATCTCTGCGGTCCGCCGATGATGATCAAGGCCTGCACCAGGATGCTCGCCGAGATCGGTGTCCCTACACACCACATTGCTTACGACGAATTCTAAAGCGGTACCCGTACTACAGGAGATTGACTTGGTAAACCGAAAGGGTGGAGTCTCTCGAAGGCAGTTTCTGGTCCAGGCCGGTAGTCTGGCAGCAGGAGCATTGGTAACCTCGGCGGTTCCCCATAGTGCCTGGGCTTATCCCCTCGGCCTGCCGCCGGGGATTGAACTTTACACCGTCCGCACCGACCTTGGGCAGGACGCACCCGGCACCCTCAAACAGATTGCGGCCATCGGTTATAAGGAAGTAGAGCCCGCCGGCTTTGGGTCACTCAAGACGGCATCAGAGTTTCGCAAAGCTCTGGACGACAACGGCCTGAAGTGCCCCAGCGCGCACCTGGAGTTCAATCTCGATAACCTGCAAAAGACGTTCGACGATGCCAATGCCCTGGGCTGTACCTATGCGACTTGCTCCGTGCCAGGGATGATGATCATGCCGGCCCAACTCCCTGCTTCGAGCGAGGCTCCGTCACAACAACGCATGCAGCAGATATTGGCCCCGCTGACGCCCGACCAATTCAAGAAGCTGGCAGCTGTGTTGAACACCGTCGGCGCGGCCGCCAAAAAGGCTGGCCTCACCTACGCCTCCCACAACCACACTATGGAGTTCGCTCCCATGGACGGTAAGCCTGGCTATGACTATCTGCTGCAGCACACTGATCCGGCACTGGTGAAGTTTGAGCTCGACTGCGGATGGGCGACCGTTGCCGGATACAAGCCGAGCGATTTTCTGACCAAGTATCCGGGGCGTATCAAGATGCTGCATATGAGCGACTATCTGGCGCCCAGGAGCGGCCTACCGGTTAGCCCGCTCACCAGTGCCGGAACAGAGCTTGGTACGGGCATCGTGGACTATAAGCCAATCTTTGCCGCAGCCAGGGGACATGGCATCGAGCATGTCTTCGTTGAGCAGTTTGGGCCTTACTCGCGCATGTCGCAGATGGAAGCAGCCAAGACCGATTACGCTTTCTTGCGCTCTTTCGCCGGCTGAAGGACCTCGCGAACCGTGACGAGACGCCTTTCTTCCAACGAAAGGTACGCAGCTTCAATCAGAGCCATGGTGCCCAGATTGTCCCGTCCACTGATCTCCGGTTCCGCTCCGCGGGCGAGACTGTCCAGCAGTTGCCCCATGGTTCCCTCGAAGGCATCCGGAAACCAAACTTCTTTCCAACGCGGCGATAGCACATACCCTGGCTGGCGCCTGGTGGTGAAATTAATAGTGCTGGGTTGCACGTTAGGATAACTGGGCCATCCCACTGTGCCCTGCGCGACGCCCTCGGTGCCCTCCACACGCCAGCGAATATAGCAGTCCTTCACCACAAAGTCGGGCCCGGCCCAGACGTCGTCCCATGCAGCGGCAAGAAGTCCATTTGTGTACTCAAGATTGTAGAGGCAAATGCCATCCGCGTGCCCGGACCGGATGCGAGGATCCCTGCGTGCGCTGACGAAAATGCTTTCCGGGTCGCCGAACAGAAAGCGGAAGCAGTCCAGGTGATGAATGCTGACATTCAGCAATGACAAACGGTTGTAGCCGGTAAGCCAGTCCTGCCAATGGGGTACTGCTCGCATTTCGATCGTTGCCAACACGGGCTCACCGAGCTCGCCTCTGACCAAGAGAGTCTTAAGCGCGCGGATTGACTGGTCATAGCGCATATTCTGGTTTACCGCGAGCTTTACACCAGCATCCTCGCAAAGACGGACGATCTCCTGCGCGTCACCCAATGTCACGGCCAGAGGCTTTTGGCATAGGATGCCCTTGATGTGATCCGCATGCGTCACCGCCTCTTTTACGATCTTCAGTTGCTGATCCGGAGGCACAGCGATGTCCAGTACCTCGATCAAAGGATCTTCTAACAGAGAGGAGATCGATTCATACGCCCGTGGGATTCCCCTGCGGTCAGCCAAATCCTGAGCCACTTCAGCCGAGCGTGAGGCGATACCCACAACGTGGTAACCAGCATTGCGATAGGCGACCAGTTGAATGTCGCGCACGATGAAACCGGCGCCAACCACTCCAATTTTGAAGTCTGTACGCAGTGGAGCGGGCGGTTTGTAGGCAAGATCGAAGTCGTATGGCATCGGTTCTTTTCTCGAGTATGTGATCGGGCGCGATGAGTATTTCATGAAGAGATTCATCCCGCCAAGCCCTCAAGCTGCTCTTTTAGCTGCTCCTTCGAGGCGAGCATTTTTAACCTTGCCTTGCCTTGTGAGCGGTATGATTTTGGGGAACCTGAGGTTCGTTTCCAACCCAGACGTTTTTCACACAGATGGCCCGCACAAAGATGAGCTCTGTTGGTTGGCGCGGGCATCTACAATCATGGCTTTCGATTCAGTGCAACGCAAAGGAGGAAAGAACATGGCAAATGTAACGGATGAAGTCCAAACCACCGACGCCAGCCAGGCGAGCGTCGCGAGAGTTGACATGAAGATCGAAATCGTCGTTATCCCCGTCTCCAATGTCGACCGCGCGAAGGAGTTCTACAGCGGGCTCGGGTGGCGGCTCGACGCCGACTACGATAACGGTAAAGACTTTCGCATAACTCAGTTCACGCCACCTGGCTCCGGATGCTCGGTCATCTTCGGCAAGAACGTCACCGGGGCGGCTCCCGGCTCCGCTCAGGGCCTGTATTTGATCGTCGCTGACATCGGGGCCGCCCGGGACAATCTGGTTCGTCGTGGCGCTAAGGTCAGCGAGGTGTTCCACGGCGCCGGCGACAGCTTCGCTGGCCCGGACGAGCCCTACCTGTTTGGCCGAATCCGGGTCAATGGTCCTGATCCCGAGCATCGCAGCTACCGCTCGTTCGCCTCGTTCAGCGATCCGGACGGAAACGGCTGGCTGCTCCAGGAACTCACGACGCGGCTGCCTGGCCGCATCGATTCCACCGCAACCACCTTCGCATCTGCGAACGATCTGGCGAGTGCGTTTCGGCGTGCGGAGGCCGCCCATGGCGAGCACGAGAAGCGCACCGGCCAGCGCGACGCGAACTGGGCAGACTGGTACGCGGCCTACATGGTGGCGGAACAGTCTGGCAAAGAGTTGCCCCAATAAACGGCCAGAACCATGATTGTCAGAGGCCGCGGCGCTTCGGCGAGCACCGCGGCTTTGGCAATGGCTGGGAGCGACAGGCAATCACGCGGTATAGTTCGCGCTGTCTCCACCGGTTACATCGTAGGTTGCGCCGGAGACCATGCGGGCGGCATCCGACGCCAGGAACACCACCACCGGCGCAATATCTTCGGGCTCGATCCAGGGCACTCCTAAGGGTGACTTTGCTTTGAGCCCCTCTTTTGCTGTTTCCTCATCCTGGTGAAGGTCGCCCGTGGGACGTCTGCCTGTAACCTCAAGCGCCTGCGCGTATCGTTCTTCGTGGCGCGTCAGAGGAGTATCGATCAGCCCTGGAACCAGCGCATTCACAGTAACTCCGAATCTGCCCAGTTCGAGCGCTGCGGACTTCATCAATCCGATAATGCCCCACTTTGACGCTGAGTAAGCAGCGCCGAACATCGTGCCATGCCTCCCTTGCGTCGATGTGGTGACAATGATGCGGCCCCCGCGTCGTCGTACCATCGCAGGTGCGAATGCCCGGATCGCATTCGCCGTGCCAGTGAGGTTCACGTCAATCTGGATGTGCCAGTCCGGGTCCTCCATCTCCAACAGCGGCCTGAATGCCTGAATTCCCGCATTCGCAAACTGGATGTGGGCGCCACCGGAGGTACGTTCTATCTTTGCTGCTGCTGCGCTGCGCAGCGCAGGCAGATCCCGCTGATCCAGAACGAAACTGCGCCATTTTCCGCCGGCCGCATCGACCAGGGTGCCCGTCTTATCAAGGTCTTCCCGTCGCGCCGGAGTCACACCCGAGCGTGGGTCTACCGTCGCGCAAATATCAATCCCCACCACCTGCGCTCCGCTCTGCGCCAATGCAACCGCTGCAGCCCGTCCGATTCCGCGTGCCGCTCCGGTGACCACGGCTAACTTGCCATCGAGCATGTTTGTCCAACCAGAAATTTGCTGGTTCATCAGCGCCTCTACTTCTCCGCATCATTTGGATGCGATTGAGGGCAATGATGGACCCACCCCAAAAATACCGTCCGAAACTGTCCGGAGTCTAACTGCATATGCTGATTCTTCTTGAGGAGGGTTCTTGGAAAGACGCCTGTTCCCGACTTCGTCGCTGGCCGCGTCGCTCCTCGCCTTGGCCGATGGCACCAGCTCACTTTCATTCGCCGGCGCCCAGCCGATGCGCGGCTATTATTTCGATCGAACCATTTCGCGCAGTGTATTAGATAACTTTCTCTCGCGATCCATCACCGTGCAGAGCCTGTTCGCCGGCAAGGGGGGACCTTGAGGATGACCTTCGAATGCTGACGGCCAATAATCCAAGTGCTGCTGTCCCCGATGGGATGGGAGATGAAGAGACCATTCGCGCCATCTGGGCCGCTGATTCGGCGCATTAAGCTGTCCCGGTCCAAAAACCTGCGCGAAAAGCGCGATAAGCGCGATAAGTCCCCGGTTGGCGGTCTCTCGGGCATCTCCCTGCCGCGCTCACACTACTGCAGCTACCCACTCTCTGAGAGATCTAAGTCCTTTGTTTTATGAAGGTGCTCAAAATTTTTAATTAATTATTTGAGCATCTTGCCCTCTGCGTAGGTGGCCGCTCTCCCGGGGCCAACCACGATGTGCCGTCGCCGTATTACCTCCCGCCTCGTCACGTATTCTAAAAAAGTGCGCGAAAAGCCCCCTGCTTGCTATCTGTGTCTGTAGAAAAGTGCGAACTAAGCTAACTAAGCTAACTAAGTCCAGTGTGGGGACGGCATTCCCCCCAAAACGGGACGATCTTGCTGCCTACGAGCAGCGTATTGGCGAACGTCCCGTCTTTCATCCGACGCCCCGTGTCTCCGGACCTGGGCTTTCCGGTGGTGCGGTGTTTTTCAAGTTGTCAAAACTGCTCAATCAAGAGGTCGCACTGGGCGCACCCTGCTAATGGGTTGATTTCTGCTCTCCGCAGGCGCGCCCTCGCAGGGGCGCAGGAATGCTGCGGACAGGCGTAATTCGTCACTTCGAATGTCACTTTTCCGGTTGCTACACCGAGGTCATCACGCTGGCAAGCGCTGATGCTTTTCCAGTGGTTGGCGGCAGATGCACGGGCTGAGCGCACCGAGCAACGCCAAGCAGGGCCGTCATGGCAAGACGGCCCCGACGTTTGGAGCTTAATCCCACAGTAGTACGGTTTTTGGGCGGCGTCGAGAGGCTAAGAAGATTTCTTTGGTAACCATGCTTGCGCGCTGTTTCTTCATCGCTACCGAAACCGAATAGCAGGCAGATTATTCCCCGAATTATTTCGCAAGGGCCCAGGAATAAAAGCCGGCAAAGCCAGTTTTCTGCTGCAGAGGTAGTAACGATGAAGCGGGAGATTGATATGAAACAGAAGAATGAGACCGAGACCACGCCGGAGACCAAGGCGAAGGTTCCTGCTGGAGATGGCCTCGACCGGCGCAACTTCCTGCAGTGCATGGCATGGGCGGGTACAGGGCTTGTCTGGTCGATGGTTGCAGGCGTACCGACTTCGAAGGTGCTGGCGGACACGACGAATTCAGGGAAGAAGAAGATGGTAGAGGACTTTTCGTTCGTACAGATCAGCGACAGTCATATCGGCTTCAATAAGGCAGCCAACCAGAATGTGACCGGCACGCTGAAGATCGCCATCGACAAGATCAATGCAGGGCGCGCGGGGATGAAGCAACCAGACTTCATGATCCATACCGGCGACATTACCCAAAGCTCCAAGCCGGCCGAGTTCGACACAGCCGCGGAGGTGATCAAGGGCGCCAAGGCGGGGCAGGTATTTTATGTGCCCGGAGAGCATGATTTTTCGCTCGACGATGGCGAACAGTACAAGCAGCGCTTTGGCAAAGGGACGCTGGGAAATGGCTGGTACAGCCATGACTACAAGGGAGTCCACTTTGTGGGATTGAACAATTGCGTGCAGGTGGACGCAATGGGCAACCTGGGTGCGGACCAACTGGCATGGCTGAAAGCTGATTTGGGCGGGCTGAGTGCTTCGACGCCGGTGGTCGTGTTCGCGCACATTCCGCTGTGGATGGTCTATGAGAAGTGGGGCTGGGGCACGCAGGATGGGGAGACTGCGCTGAGCTATATGAAGCGTTTTGGCTCGGTCACGGTCTTGAACGGCCACATCCATCAGATCGTGCAGAAGGTTGAGGGCAACGTCAGCTTTCATACGGCCATGTCGACGGCATTCCCGCAACCTGCACCAGGAAGTGCGCCAGGGCCGGGCCCGATGGCGGTCCCCGCCGGTAAGCTCGAAAGCGTGCTGGGGGTGACCGACGTCAAGGTCGTTCGTGGGCACAATCACCTCGCTGTGGTCGACTCTCCGCTGGCGGAGGCGGTGTGAAGCGCACCTGGATCCTGGCGGTGCTGACCGTAGCCTCGGTGACGGGGTTGGGGTATGTGCACCCGTTTGGCAATCCGCGTGTCGAGCCCGCACGAGGACTCGGCACGCTGCTCCATGGCGCCAACATGCCTTCGGATGCAAAGGCGGTGTTGGTGACCAAGTGCGCGGATTGTCACTCGAGCGAAACGCGGTGGCCAGTCTACGCCCGCGTTGCTCCAGGGTCGTGGCTGATAGAACGGGATATTGTCGAGGCGCGCAAGCATATGGACCTCTCCCGATGGGAGCTGTTGTCGATGGAGCAGCAGCAAGTGCTGTTGGCCAAGATAAGCCACGAGGCAAAGAATGGGGAGATGCCGCCGCTTCAGTACGTGGCACTCCACTGGGGAGCGAAGCTTTCGCAAACAGATGTGCACACGCTTTCGATGTTGAGTAAGAATACCGGCGACAGCGAGGCAACGTCGGCTGCAGCCGGCGATGCTGGGCAGGGCAAACTCGTGTTTGATAAACGTTGCACGGGTTGCCACTCCATGGAGATCAACGGTGAGGGGCCCAAGCTGTCTGGAGTGTATGGAAGAAAGGCGGGGAGCGTGCCGGGTTTTGACTACTCTCAGGGATTGAAGAACTCGGGGCTGACCTGGAACGATGCGACCCTGGAGAAGTGGTTAAGCGGTCCGGATTTGGTCGTGCCGGATGCCAAGATGGACTTCTATGTACCCAAGGCTGCGGAGCGGCGGGATCTCATTGCCTACTTCAAGAGGTGAAATCTGCAGTTCCCCCTTACGACTACGCTCTTTAATTACCTTCGCCACCGTACCGGTTGTTCTGATGGGCGTAGCTGCTTAGCCTTGTTATATCCCCGCCCGCCGTCCGGCCAGGTCGATCAAATCGTCGCGCAGCGCAACGAATGAGTCCACCCAGTCCATCTGTAGATTTATTTCTGTTCCTACGGAATAAACCAAGCGGCTCCTGGTTAGCAGTTGGTAGGAGCATAACCATAGATGAAGCACCCGCATAACCACACGCCTCACTCAAAACTGACCGCCGGTATTGGCTCGAATCCATCGCCGGTTACGCATCCCTGGTGGATCTATCGAGCGAACCAACTGAAGATAAGTAATAACCACGGCGTCGAATTATTCGCGCAAATCGATCCATTCCCCGACGAGCCCCTCAGCGACCCGGAAGATTGGCGCTAGAAAAATCCTGGTCATCAAAAACGTTCGATCAACGGCCCCCCGGGAATGGATATCATGAAAAATCGAAAGAAGACAGCAATCAGCCGCCTTCGCCAGTGCAGGCAAATACTCTCTCAACAATTCATGCCGCGGGTTTTCTCGCTGGCGATTTTACTGTTACTCACCTCGGCAGCCTTAGCGCAGCTAACCACGGCGGACATTCTTGGCACGGTGACGGATCAAACCGGCGCCAGTGTCCCAAATGCCAGCGTTACCCTCATCAACCTGGGAACCAACGACCAACGCACCGTCCAGTCCAACGCCTCTGGCGACTACACCTTCACGCTCCTTCCCGTCGGACACTACTCTATCTCGGTGAAAGCCGGTGGGTTCCAGGAGTCGATCACCAAAGACCTTGGCGTAGAAGCAGGCGACCGTGCCCGTGCCGACGTTCACCTCCAGGTCGGTTCGCAGACCGCCGTCGTCGAGGTAACTGCGACCACGCCTCTGCTCCAGGCTGACAGCGCAACCGTAAGCTCCACGGTGACGGCAAAAGCGGTGCAGGACCTCCCGCTGAACGGCCGTAACTTCGTTCAGCTGGTGCAGATTGTCCCCGGCGCCAACGAGGGCCCAGGTAACGGACTAACCAGCGGCGGCCGCCCCGACGATCGCCGCCAGACCGCCAGCTTCTCCGTAAACGGTCAGGATGATACTCTCAACAACTACACCATCGATGGTATCGACGATAACGAACGCATCATCGGAACGATCGGCGTACGCCCCATCGTCGAAGCCATCGACGAGATCACCGTACAGACCAACAACTACACCGCGGAAGCCGGCCGTACCGCCGGCGGCGTCGTGAGTATCGTGACCCGCGCCGGCACCAATCAATTCCACGGCTCCGCGTATGAGTTCTTCCGCAATGACATCTTCGATGCGCGCAACGTCCTGCAGACTACCGGCAGGAGGCCCGAGCTGCGCCAGAACCAGTTTGGCGGCAGTGTCGGTGGACCTATCTACAAGAATAGGACCTTCTTTTTCGGCGACTACGAGGGCTTTCGGGAGGTGAACGGTCTTACCTACAGCAAAACAACTCTTACCCAAAATGAGTACAACGACGTCAACAGCCTCAATGGTGGGTCGCCTCAGCTTCTGCTCAACGCCGGAAACGGCACGCAGGGGCTCACTGTTGATCCAATCGCTCTGGCTTACTTAAAGCTGTATCCCGCTCCGAACGCCGGCGCTGCCGGTGCGTTGTCAAATAACTACATCACCAGCCCTAACCGGACCCAGTTCTCCAACAGCGTCGATGTGCGCGTGGATCATAAGTTCAACGAACACAATCTTTTCTTCGCCCGTTACGACTACAACAAGGTCAACACTTTCACTCCTCCGGGTCTTGGAACCAATGCAGCGACAGGACTCGAGATCAGCGGCGGCCAGTTTGACTTCGACGGTCCGGCGACGGATACCGCGCAGCAATACGGCTTTGGGTTTACCCACATCTTCACCCAGAACCTGCTGGTGGACCTCCGCGCCGCCTTCACCCGAATCAACAATCTCTCCCTGCCTCTCAACTCGACTGGCACCCAAGGCGCCGATGCCATCGTCTCCGGAGGTTTAGGTACGTTCGCGTCGAACCTGAACAGTCAATCTACCAACCTGACTCCGATCAGCTTTCCTGGTCTGAGCGACATCGGTGACGGCTCGTTCGTTCCCTTGCAAGACATCGACAACAACTTCCAGTACCTCGGAACCGTGAGCTGGACCAAGGGTAGCCATAATATCAAGTTCGGCGCCAGCCTCCTTCGCCGGCAGGCCCGCAACGTGCAAAGCCCCTACGTCGGTGGTCAATATACTTTCGGGCTGCCTACCGACTCGTCACCTGCACCAGGTTCAACCATTCAACCCAGTGCGACCCAACAGCGCGACAACGGTATCGCATCCGCTCTGACCGGTGCTTTCAGCGGTGAGCAACGCCAGGTCGACCTTACGGCGCCCGACTATCGCACCTGGGAGCCAAGCTTCTTTGTCCAGGACTCGTGGAAAGTCACACCGAAGCTGACTGTGCTCTACGGTGTTCGCTACGATCTCTTCACCCCCTTCACCGAAGCGCACAATCGTATTTCGAACTTCGACTTCTTCCAGGCGCTTAGCTTGAATCCCTCAACCGTCACCAGTGCCCTGAAGATCGCCAACGTCAATGGTGTGGATGGTCACGCGGGTATCTCAACCGATTACTCCAACGTGGCGCCGCGGCTCGGCTTCGCCTACTCGGCTGCCCCCGGGACGATCATCCGCGGCGGGTTCGGTGTCAGCTACTTCCCCGGGAACTACACCTCCAACACCGATCTGAAGAACGTACCCTTCCTCTCGAACTTTCAGCCTAACTGCCAATCGGCGGTAGCGATTCAGGTAGAAACCAACTTTCTGGGTGCCGGCCACAGCGTTGGCAATGGCCAGTGCGCCGCGACTTATGGCTCCTTCGATCAGGGTCTGCCCATACCCACAGCACCCAACGTCTCGAACCTGCAGAACCTCAACCCGCTTTCGTTCAACACGGAGAACCCCAACTTCAAGGCCGCCGTCATCGACCAGTACAACCTGCAAGTCGAGCAGCAGTTCGGTCCCAACGTATTCACGATCGGCTACGTCGGCAACGTCGGGCACCACCTGCCGCAGGTGATCAACGACATCAACCAACCCGCACCGTACAGCACCAACCCCAATAGCCCTCTCTACCAGCCGGGTACAGCCGTTCGTCCGAATAGCGGACCGCGCAAACTGGATCCCCAGTTCCCTGGGGGCAACCTCAGCGGAGTAGGCTTGGTGCAGAGTGAAGGCATTTCCAACTACAACGGTCTACAGATGTCTTTGCAGCGGCGCTTCACCAAGGGTTTGGCCTTCGATGCGAACTACACCTGGTCAAAGGCGCTTAGCGACAATACGGGGTACTCGCAGGAAGGTAGCCAGGAGGGCTTCAGCGATGCTGACCCAACCCGGCTTCGGCAAATTGAGTATGGTATTGCGGAAAACGATATTCAGAACCGCTTTGCGCTTTCCTTGAACTACCAATTTCAATATGGCAAGAGCTGGACAGGGATAACGAAAGAGGCGCTCACAGGCTGGGAGATCAACACCATCACAGTCTTTCAAAGCGGTAAGCCTTTCACCATTCTCAACAATGGAGGCAATGCCGGACCGGGCAATAACGACACCACGACGTATATTAATCCCGCCACCGGGCAGTCGGTCACCGAGTCCTACGCTGATCGCGCTGTGCCGAATAATGGCGGCGGCAGGGATCGCCCCAACACTCTCTTCGACCCTCGCGGAAACAGGTCGAAGGCCGAGTTCTTCAACGTCGCCGCCTTCGCCCCTCAGCCGACCGGGGAAGTTGGCAATACGCCGCGCAACTCGCTCTTCGGCCCCGACTTCCGTCACGTGGATCTGTCTCTCTTCAAGAACTTCGCGGTGACCGAGCGTGTGAACATGCAGTTCCGTGCGGAGGCCTACAACATCAGCAACACACCCAGCTTCATCTTCCCGCTGGGGGACGGTAGTACTGAACTTGGCAGCACTAACTTTGGAGTGGTTAGCAACTTCGATCCGAACTATACGCCTCGTCTCTACCAGTTCGCCCTGAAAGCGCAGTTCTAATCCACCGCAACATACCTGGCCCGTCAGCGGAGAGAGATCCTCTCCGCCGAGGGGCTGTCCCATAAGAAGCAACCATAGGAAGGGATTCAACCGGCCATGAAAGCGCATCCATCCATAGCAAGTTACAACCTCCTTATGGCCCCAGCGAGGAAGGGGTTTGAGACAAGCCCCGGCCTCAGTGCGATTCGGTCGAGCAACGATCCGCGATTTCTGGAAGCATTTCTCCTCTATTTCTGCGCCATTGGCGCACAGATGACGGAACCGGTGGAGACGTGGATTCGCCGGGCGGCCTCTCGTTGTTCGGCCCTTGGGCTCCCAGAACTTGGGGAAGCATTGACGAGACATGCCCGCGCCGAAGCCGGTCACCACCTGATGATGATTGCCGATCTTCGCTCATTGGCGGGTCACTGGAATTTACGACATACGCCCCCGGTCGACGCCGATGAACTGCTGCGTCTGAGGCCCAGCTACGGAGCGAGCCGCTATTGCCGCGTTCACGAGCTGAATATTGCCGGTAACACACCCTATGCGCAGATTGCCATTGAGTACGAGATCGAACAGCTTCCCCTTCGCTATGGCGCATTGTTCATTTCCAGATGCGTCGAACTTTTCGGACCGGACATTCTTCCCAGCTTAAGCTTTGTGACCGAGCACATCGAACTGGATATCGCGCATACACAGTTCAATGCACGAGAACTGGCAAAGCTGATTCACCGGATTCCCGAAAGCCTCCCAGCCCTGGTAGCCGCGGGGAGTGCTGCATTGGACGCCTACGCGCAATTCCTCACTGATTGTGTAGAGCTTGCTGAAAATCATTGCCATGCTTTCCCAATCGTCACAGAGGCGCCTTCTCAGTTCTTGTCATGGCAACTACGCTGCCCTCTCGTGGACTCGATGAGTGGCCCAGGAGAGTCATCGCCGCAATGGTTAGACGAGGTAAGATCGCTTCGCGGAGCCGCTCTCTTTGACAATGGCAGACGGCCTAAGTTCAAAACCGATGAGGGGTGCTATGCAGACTCTGACCCAATCGATCTCTACGCCTGGCACGTGCTGGCTTATGCCGGCGACAGTCTCGCCGGTTGTGTGCGAGTTTACCCGTTGGCCGGGAATGGCGTCCCGTGCCTGACGGAAACTCTGCTTGGCGAGAAACAGTTTCTGGAAACACTGCGCACGCTCGGTTCCCATCGTAATAACACTATTGAGATCGGAAGATGGTTGGTCGATCCGGCGCTCCGAGCACAGAATGGTCTTGCGCCGGGCATCGGCGTACAACTCGCTGCCAGTGCTGGAGCGCTCGCTCTCGCGCTCGTGAACCAATCGGAGGATGCAAATGCGATCGCAATCTTTTCCGCCGGAAGCCGGGACAAGCAGTACTTAATGCTGTCTCGCCTTGGCTTGAGATCGGTCTCCGGGATCGAACCTCTGACTTCCACCGAGTATGACGACGTCATACGAGTGATGTACTGTGCCAGGAATCAAAAACTGCAGCGCCGTTTTCAGCGCATGATGGACGCGATGGCAAAAGCCATCGGAATCGATCAGATGCTCCCGGTATCGGCTGGTGCGATTGCGGGTTCACCCGGGTAAACCAACGCGGTGCGCAAGGCTTTGGAAGCGCGGATCGGAGCGGAGAGGGTCGAAGCCCGGCCGTATCAGCACGCCAGGGTTAAACCGTTCTGCGTAGCCTTTTTCGAGCCATTTCATCGCTTCATCCTTATCCCCGAGTGACGCGTAGATCGCGGCAACCTCCGAAGCATGCGAATTGTTGGCGGTGGAACTACTCTTCAGGTCGTTCAGCAGCTTCCCTGCTTCGCTCTTCCGGCCGGATAGAGCATAGGCGCGAGCAAGATTGGCTATGCAGGTTGGGCTCCCCGCAGAAAGCTGGACCGCTTTTTGCAGTTCACCGATTGCTTGCTCGTACATGCGTTGTTGAAGGTACGCCTGGCCGAGTTGATTATGGGCCATAGCGAAATTAGGATCCATCTCAATCGTCTTACGGCTCTGCCGTATGGATTCGTCGTAAGAGTGCGCAATGACAAGGAGCTCTGCCAAATCGGCATTGATAATGAGAGACAACGGATCCAGACTTTCCGCCTTTCTCATCTCCACAATCGCTTCGTCATACCGGCCCAATAGACCCAGGTGCCAGGCATACCAATGGTGAGCGGTCGCGTAGCCCGGGTTTAGTTCGATAGCCCGCTCAAATTCCTTCCCGCCGGCATCCAAATCCCAGTCAAACCCGTCCAGCAGGAATGCGAGCGAGTTGTGCGCTTCCCCGAGTGCGCTGTCCAATTCCACAGCCTTGAGCGCCGCGGCCTTTGCTTTAGGGTTGGCCTGCACAGGAGTCATTACGGCATACTGCCAGTCACCGAGCAAAGCATAGGTGTCGGCCAAGCCGGAATAAGCCTGGGCATACTTCGGGTCTTCTTCGATCGCCTGGTTGAAATAAGCCAAGGCAACTCTCAAACCATCTGCCGTTCGCTTGTTCCAGAAAAATCGGCCTTTGAGATAAGACTCGTAAGCCTCTGGATTAACAACCCTCACGCTTTTCAGCGCAGCTTGTTCCCGTGGCGTCAAATTAATCTGAATTTGCTCTGCAATGGCTCTTGCCACACGGTCCTGCAGTGCCAGGGTATCTTTCAACTCACCCTCATAGCTTTGCGACCATAAATGCTTGTCAGTAGACGCATCGATCAACTGCGCCGTAATGCGGACCTGATCCCCGGCACGGAGCACGGTACCTTCTACCACCGCGTCCACGTGCAGCTCACGAGCGATCTGTGGCAGAGGCTTGCGCGCTCCTTCATAGACCATTACGGAGGTGCGGGAGATCACCTTTAATGCGCTGATCTGCGCCAGGTCGGTGATCAACTGGTCCGTCATTCCGTCAGAGAAGTACTTCTGTGAAGCATCACCAGAGAGATTCTCTAACGGAAGCACCGCCAGAGACCGGATGGGTGTGGGTGCATGGCCGTGGGAACGAAAGAGAAAGACGGAAAGAATCGGCAAACTCACTACGAGCGCCACGGCCAGGATGATGCGACTTGTTGGCCACTGGCGTTGCTGTGCGACCGGCAAGCCCGGGTTTTCGAGCGCAGGCCCGCTCCCGGTCACAGGCAGAACGGCCAACCCGTTGCCCTGCATCTGGTGCCCAGGATCTGTACTATGCGACTCCGCGGGCGGGGATTCTCTTAGCAATGGCAATGTTGACCGCTTGGTCGAAATCACCAAAACTTTCGTTGGGCCAGACTCGGCTCCGTAGTTCCTCCCTGGTGACGACTTCCCCCGGACGCTCCAGCAAGACCTCGAGCAATTTCAGCGGCTGTTGCTGGACCCTGATTCTCACACCTGCTTTGCGCACCTCGCCCGACTGAAGAGAAACTTCATAGGTTCCGAATCGGATGACGGACACATGCCGCAGTGGTTCCATATTTTGGGCTTCGGACGGAAGTCTAGCACTTCGTTCGGGCAAGAGCTTTGTGAATATGGGATGACAAGCCTCCATCCCGGCCCGCGCAGCAGCCGGCCCGCACACCCGGACCAAGGATATGTGCGGCACTAATCCCTTATCGATCATGTACTTGGCAGGCAATGAACCGGTTATGAGGAGAAAAGCCCAGGTGAATTGATGCCTGGCGGCCAGGCGCGCACTGTTGGGGTGCGATTCGGGGAGAAGGCAAATGAGACGTCTTGGCTTCAGCTCACGGGGGATGGTCCATTTTGGGCCTTCATCCTTACCGGAAGATCGATCGCTGGCTGGGTTCGAAGAGTTGGCCATGCCCCTGTTCGACTCCCTTTACAACTTCGCGCGCTGGCTGGCGCAGAATCAGAATGACGCCGAGGATCTGGTACAAGAGACTTACTTGAAGGCTTTACGCAGCTTCGCGTCGTTTCAGCCGGGCACCAATTTCCGCGCATGGATATTCCGAATCCTGAAGAACACGTTTCTGGGATCCTGCTCGAAACTCGAGCAGCGCATGACCCTTGCGGTGGACTCGGAAGAGGATTTGCCCGCAACGACCGCCACGCCTGAGTCGCTGCTGATCGGGCGTGCCGACATCGATGCAGTTCGACGCGCCCTGGAGGAGCTGCCAATCATCTTTCGCGAAGTCATTTTGCTGTGCGACGTTGAAGAGGCGTCTTACCGGGAGATTGCGGAAATATTGTCGATCCCGGTGGGAACCGTCATGTCACGACTGGCCAGAGCCCGGAAGATGGTTCGCGGCTCACTAGGCGGTGGTCCTGGTGCCCCCCAATGGCGAGACTCGCCGCAGCAATTTTTGAAGAACAGAATTTGCGAATACGGGAGCAGACTGGCGGATAGCGGAATCAGAGAAAATGGTTGCATTTAAGGAGCCAGGTCACGGATGTATGAGTAACGCCTGATTGTGATATATGATATATACGGGCGCCCACGGGCATGTGCTGCGCCGAAGCAGAAAGGGATCCTCCCTTTCTGAACTCCGGCCCATCGCGGATGGGAGTGTTTGAATGCTGGAGCGAGCTGTGTGTAACCGGGGGTCCTTGCCCGCCGATTCATTGTGGGGCGTGCAATCCGATCTACGAACGCTGGAGCCGCTCTCCGCTCTCAGCAGGATGGTCGCCCTCATTTCCCACGACCTTCGCCATCCTTTGACCGCCATCCTGGCAAATGCGGAATTTCTTACTCAGGCAAATATTAGCGAGATGCAAAGGAACGATCTTTATGAGGAGATTCGTTCCGCCATCGACCGGATGAACGAGCTACTCTCCTCATTGTTGGATTGCTCAACCGGTCCTGACGCGCTTCGGCCCAGCGCCCGAAACATCGTTGACACAGTGCAGCGGGCAATCCGGATGACGAGTGTGAGACCGGAGTTCCGCCTCGTCACTATCAAATATCATCACCAGGGGACGACCGTGGGCTGGTTCGATGCCAACCGTCTCGAACGGGTGGTTGCGAATCTCGTACTGAACGCATGTGAGGCGGTTTCACCGGACTTGGGACAGGTCGTTATCACCAATACCGGAGATCAAGGATGCTTGCAGATTAGGGTCTGGGATAATGGCCCTGGCATTCCCGCGGCGATTCGGGATTCGGTATTTGAACCCTTCGTGAGCCACGGAAAAGCTGAAGGCATCGGACTGGGCCTTGCGATAGCAAAGAAGATTGTCGAGGATCATGGCGGGGAAATCTACCTCGATAAGGGAAATGAGAGCGGAACTCTGTTCACGATCACGATTCCCTCTCGCATTCCGGAACAAGCCGTCATATCTGTAGTTCCGCTTCGCGCGAAGCGAAAGTCAAGAAGCATGGCTCTCAGTGTTGACACACCCTAGTGCACCCGATGGACAAGAAACATCCAGCCCTCCCTGGTTGGGGAGGGCTGGTGTCCAGCTGACCTTCAATAAGCCGGGTGCATTTCTGTCTGCTGCTCCGAGGTCCGTGAGCTCCAGCATGATGATCAGGCGCAACTAGGTTACTAGTCAGCTGTCTGGTGCGAAATACCACCAATGTTGCGTAGCCTTGGTGGCGCAACTCGCAGCAAGTGAACGTGGAATCCATACGAGGGCGGCTAAGTCGATCTATTTGCTCCCGGCACTTACTGGCACAGTCACGGTGTCGTGTTGTTTCGCGGCGGCCTCCAGCACGACCGATCGAGATACCGAAAAATTATAGACATAATCTGCGGTCTCAATCGCGCTCAGGAAGTTCTGGTCTCCAACCTTGTGAAAACTCAGGCTGGGCTTGTAGGTGGCAGCTTCTTCCATCTCGACAGGGTGCACAAACACGCTAGCGCCATTGACGGTGCTGGTAAGCTGCAATACGTCAAACGGTTCCAACGATAAACGGCTTACCGTGTATTTCCCGGCGGGCAGTGTCTTCCCGCCGGCTACAAATCCGAAGGGCAGCGTTACAACGGCCACGCTGCGAATCTCAGCGTTGGCAGCCACACTCAACCCAAATAGAAATGCGACTGCGACTATCACTCTTGCATACTTCTTCATGATGTTTCTCCTCTTTAAGATTTAAGTTTGTCATTGCTGATATGGGCGGCACCCGGCCTTCGATGATCGAGGCATGGCGCTGAGCAGCCCATTCAGCGATGATTTTTATAACATTGCGGTGTTCCGCACTTATCATAACTACGCTGAGTGGTTATTTATTCCAGCGAACCGGCGTTATTGTAACTACTATCGGCACGCTATAACACCCGGCGATATTCATTGCCTGCTTACAAGGGCCTCCGCTCACCGGGAAGTCTTTGTCAGCGCTCGTCGTTGCATGGCGCTTGGTTCTGACTTCCCTTCTTCAGCACTCCACTCTATATATCGACTGCCGCATTGCCAGAATGCTTCCCGTCGTCCTCGGACGCAGTAAACGGGAATAAATACTGGACGACTCAGTTTTGATCGATGCGGAAACTTTCACCGAATCATATGGCGCATGGCGGCGCGCACGCGAGCCAGGAATTCGTCTGCACTGAACGGCTTGGTTATATAGTCGTCAGCCCCGAGCGCGAACATGGTAACCGTGTTTGCCACATCACCAGCCGTACTCAGCACCAGAAGCGGAACGCTCCCAAAACCGCCGCTAATCCCATGACAAAGATCCTGGCTGGACTTCCCTGGCCGGCGAATATCGAGAACAACAAGCCCCGGTTTCGTCCTATGGAAGACGCCCATCGCGGTAGGACCCAGCGGGACACTGGTGATGCCGTAGCCAGCTGGTTCTAAAATCCGCCGCACTGTCTGCTCCGAGTTTGGATCGTCATAGATGACGAGAATCTTCTCCACGTACCGCCGCCGTTCCTGGTTAGCGTTGATCGACCGGTGTGCTTGAACAACTCACGGCTTGCTTCAGCCCTAAACACACGATATCGCTTCAAACGCTAAAGAATGTCACGTGGAGGTCACAGATTTGTGATTCATTCGTCATTCATCATCTCGGGGGTCTCAGCATCTTTGACTCTTCCCTGTATTGCGGCAGGCCTTGGAATAAAACCGTCTCTCACCAGTTCTAGTAATTACGTGGCAGAGCGTAAGTGCCAATCCGATCGGAGTGCCACCTATTCGCGAGTCGCCAGGTAACGGTGGAGCGAGCAGCTAAGGTGGGGGCCGGCTCTAGTCAAAAACGAAAATGACAACTGACTTAAAGGAGTGCTATGCGGAAATCAGATGATTCGATCAATCGTCCGGTAAATCGCCGGTCGTTTCTAAAAACTGGAATGTTGGCTGGAAGTGCAGCCACGGTAGGCGCGGGTTTGGTAGGTAGTCTCAAGCCGGCATTCGGCCAAAGTAGCAGTCTAACCAAAGGAGATGTAGCCATCCTGCGAATGTTGGCTGCCGCCGAGCTCATTGAAGCGGATCTTTGGACACAGTATGCGGAACTAGGAGGTATCGGTGATAATCCACCCATTGAGGTAGCCCCGAACCAGTTGAACAGCTATCAGGCTGCCCTCTCGAACCTCGATTCCGATGGCCCGCAATACATCACCAGCAACACCCTTGACGAAGTCAGCCACGCCACCTTTCTTAACGGATACCTGGAGTCCAAGGGGGAACGGCCGGTCAACTTCGACGAGTTCCGCACCCTGCAAGGCAGTACGGCAACCGGAGCGGACAACATCGGCCGCCTGACCTGCCTCCAGCACCTCAACGTCGACACCAGCTGGTTCATCCGCTATCGTAGCAAAACCAACCCGGACTTTGGCGCCACGTTTCCGCAAGCCGTTACGATCACAAACCGCACCGCTATCCCTATCACCGATGCGGATCTGAATGGCTCCGCCGCCCACATTCAGGTGATCGCCAACACTGCAGCCTTCCACTTCGGATACATCGAGCAAGGCGGCGCCAGCCTCTACGCGTCTATGGGCCAGAAGGCGTCTAGCGTGGAGGTGCTCAAGATCATCTTCGGCATCGGCGGAGACGAAGTTGCCCACTTCCTGGAATGGGTCGATTTCGCAGGCAATGGAGTCCAAACCCCTGTCGCACCCGTCACGGACAAAGGGCTGACGTTTCCTAATTTTTTCGCCAGCCCCTTGGGTGCACTCGTCCAACCCAGCCTGATCTTCCCTGTCCCGTGCGAGTTCATTAGTCCCAGTCTTCCTCACTGTTCCGTGATTCGTCCATTGAGCGACAAGTTCGGCGGTGCCGTAGCTACGATCGCAAGCTTCACCGCCGATGGTCTCTTCTATGGCCAATCCAAGGAGTTCTTGAACGTGGTCAACCAGATCGCAGCAGAGGCTGATGCGGCCGTGCGGCAAACCTAATCGCTATCAGCTGGTGTCAAAGCAGGGCCAGGGAAAAGGTTACGGGTGCGCCAGGTACGCTAGGGCACCCGTTCGGATTGCTAACTGGTCCTGCTTTGACACGCACTCCGCCGGCCATCGCCGGAGAAACCTACCAAGGATCTCTCCGCCTACTCTACAACCACTTTGCCGGTCATATTCGGATGAATCGAACAGGAGTATGAGTAGGTGCCGGGCTTGGAGGCCGTGAACGTGAACTTCTCGCCGGTACCAAGCACCTTGGACTTAAAGGCCTGGTCACCACTAACAACGGTATGGGGAATGTCATCGCCGTTCGTCCAGGTGATCTGTGTCCCTGCTTTGACCGTGATTGCTGCCGGCGAGAAGCTGAAGTTATCGATCTTGATTTCGGCCTTTCTCGCGGCTGCCGGTGCGGCGGCCACCCCCGATGGCACCGCCTGAAAACTAATCAAAGCTGCCATCACCCAGGATGCTAAACAAAAAATCCACTCAGTCCTTCTCCGGCTGGTCTTACCCGTCCTTATTCCGATCATCTCTGCTCCTTTATTTCTAGTCTGTGCGAACGTTCACTCCGTGTCTCAGTGTGCAGAACTTGCCGGCTGCAGTTTTATTCCAACCGATTTCTCCACTGACTGACAATTTTGAGAGCGGCGTGAATAAAACGTACGCCAGGCAGTTTACTGCTATGTAGGGCCGCAGAGGCATCGCCACTGGGGTCGTTTGGGGAGCCGGCGTTCCCTCGTGGCTGCCCCTACAGTCGAAGATCTGCTACAGGAAACCTCAGGACGGGTCGGAGAATGGCAGTGGAGAGCATAGGTTGTATTCAGGATGGTTCCCTGATTCGCGAGGCGCAAGGCGGCAACCGGGCCGCTTTCGCGCAATTGATGCAGACCTACGATCAAGCCGTTTTACAGCTTGCGTTGCGGCTCACTGGGTCAGAACGCGATGCCCATGAAATCTATCGAGAGGCGTTTCTAGAGGTTTACAAGAAGCTGGATCGCTTCCGGTTCGACTGCGCCTTTGCGACCTGGATTTACCGCATTGTCAC
>CAVXRU010000026.1:0-436277 GCA_963763905.1 uncultured Acidobacteriaceae bacterium
TGGGACGGCGCGCGGCGCGGATGGCCGGTGGTAAACCGCCCATGATGCCCATGAGCAAGGCGAAAATGATGCCACCGACGAGCAGTCCAGATGTGATACGGAAGGCGAAAGCTAGATGGGAGAACGTTTGCCAGTTCATTGCGCCGGTAGTGAGGCCATTCAACGGCAGGACCGCAATACAGCCGAGGACGCCGCCGATAAAAGAAATGAACAGCGCTTCGATCAAGAACGAGATGACAACCGAAGGTCCACCAAAGCCCAGGGCGCGCATGGTGGCGATTTCGCGGGAGCGTTCGGAGACTGCGGAATACATGGTGTTGAGGGCGCCAAAGATAGCGCCGATTGCCATCACGCCTGCGACGAGTCCGCCGAGCACGGTGATAAGCGTGGTCATGGTGCGCGACTGTTTGGCATAGTAGTCGACTTCGCGGCTCACCTGAACGTTCAAGCGCGGATCGGAGGTGACGGAATCTTTGAACTGTTGCAACGCCTGGGGAGAAGTCAGATGCACGGTGATCGACTGAAAGACATTGGTGGGGCGCTTGTAAACATCATCGAGCACCCGCGCATCGCTCCACACTTCAGAATCGAAGGCGCTGCCGCCCGCATCGAAGATGCCCACTACGGTCCAGTTGCCGCCGCCAAACCGAACCGTGTTGTTGAGAGTCAACCCGCTGTAAGTACGCGACGCATTGCGGCCCACAATCAGCTCGGAAAGGCCCGGCTGAAACATGCGCCCCTCAACGATCTTTATGTTCTTGCGGATGGTGAGCACATTCGCGGAAACTCCGCGAACCTGTACGTTTGCATCGGTGCCCGTTGAGAGCAGAGGAAACGGCGCGATTGCAACGACCTCTGAAGTTACCAGAGGGCCGGTAGAATCATGCGCGACTCCCGGAGCGTCCTGAATGATTTTTACGGCGTCGAGGTCGACACCACTCATCATTTCCGCCGTCGCTCCGGCACGCAGGACGATGGCATTGTCCTCAGAGCCGGAAGAGACAAGGGTTGCCCTGAAGCCTCGCGCGAGCGACAGCATGGCGACAAAGACACCAACGGTTCCTGCGATTCCGGCAACTGCGACGATTGCCGAAGTCCAGCGGGCTCTCACGCTTCGCAAATTGTAGACAACGGGAATAGCCATGTCAGACCCTCCGCAATGCATCGACAACCCGCAGGCGCATCGCGCCAATGCCAGGAAGCAGCCCGCTGGCGGCGCCGACGATCAGAGCAAATCCTAACCCCAGGGCCAGGAGGGTGTAGGAAAGAATCAGTGGCGGTAGCAAACCGTTCAGTGCCGTAGCCAGCAAAGGCACCGCGAAGATGGCAAGAGCCAGACCGATGAGGCCGCCGAAAAGGGCGATGAGGAGCGCCTCGCCGAGAACGAAAAAGAGTACCGACCGGTCGGTGAAACCAATGGCCTTTAGAACAGCAAGTTCCGAGGTCCGCTCACGGACGGAGATGGCCATGGTGTTTCCGGTAACCAGAAGCAGGGTAAAAAATACTACGGCCCCGATGCTCAGGATGAGGAATTCAATGTTCCCGAATTGCTTGGCCCAGCCGGCGGCAAATGCGGACTCCGTCTCCGTCTTGGTTTCATACGGAGAGTTGGCAAACATATCGTCAATTACCTTGGCAACGCGCGGGGCATCGTCCGGGTTGTCCAGCCTGAGGATGTACCAGCCAACATTCCCTTTGAAGCTTTGCGGCATGCGCTCCTCGAAGTAGTCCCACTGGAACCAGAACTGGCTTTCGTCATCCTGGGGCCGCTTTCCGTGGTAGATGCCGTCGATGTTGAAATCCCAGGTAGCTGCCCCCCCGAAAAGCGAGTTCTTGATCGGGATGCGATCACCGATTTTCCAGCCGAAGCGTTTGGCGAGGCCGGCGCCAACCACGGCGCCCTGGCGGTCCTTGACGAAGTTAGCCCACTGGTCATCGGGCACGACCAGCTCGGGGAAGACCTGGCGCTGGTTTTCGACGTCAATGACGAATTGCGGAAAGAAGTTTTTTTCATCCTGATAGACGCCACCAAACCAGTTGTTGTGGGTAATCATCTTGACGCCGGGGATACGCAGAATTTTGTCGCGGTAAGAAAGCGGCAGCGGCTGGATGATGGAGACGCGATTGATGATGACTAAACGGTCCGCGCCCGCGATGTCGGAGCCGCGGCCAAAAGCATCCTTCACCACGGCCAGGAATGCGAAAAGGAACAAGGCCACAGCGAAGGAGCCTATGGTGAGCATGAGACGAACTTTTTTGCGGAAAAGATTAGCGAAGATCAGGCGGCCAAATTTCATGCCATACCTCCCGCAGCAACGCCCTGTTGCTCTCTTGACTCCACCAGGACCCCTTTCTCCAGATGGAGCGTGGTGTCGGCTTGATTCGCTACTAGCGGATCGTGCGTCACCATCAACACTGTTTTTCCGTACTCCTTGACCAGCCGACGGATGAGTTCCATGATTTCATCCGCGCTTTTGCGGTCCAGGTCGCCGGTGGGCTCGTCACAGAGCAGGAAAGTGGGATCGGAGACGATGGCGCGAGCGATCGCTACGCGTTGCTCCTGCCCGCCGGAGAGCTGTCGCGGATAGTGATGCATGCGGTCCGCGATCCCGACGACGCTAAGCACCGTTTCGATATGCTTGCGCCGTTCCGCTTTCGACAGCTTGGTGAGGATCAGCGGCAACTCAACGTTTTGAAATGCGGTGAGCACAGGGATCAAGTTATACATCTGGAAGATGAAGCCCACGTGCCGCGCGCGCCAATGCGTCAACTTGCCGCTGGACATGTGGGTGATCTCATCGCCATCGACCGTAATGCTGCCGGCTGACGGCACGTCGAGGCCCCCGAGCAGGTTGAGCAGGGTAGTCTTTCCGGAGCCGCTGGGGCCCATGAACGCAACGAAGTCGCCTTTGTCGACGTCGAGGTTGAGCCCTTGCAGCACCTGGATTTGTTCACCGCCGCGGCGATAGGTCTTGTTCAAACCGCGAACCTTGATGAGGCTGGAAGAATCGGAGCGACCATCCACTCGAATCATGTGCAACTCCTATTGCTGGACTTGGACTTTGTCACCATCCTGCAAACTCTCGGGCCCTTTTACCACAAGCGAGTCGCCGGGCGACAGGCCCGCCAACACCGCGACATCTGTTCCACGGTCCGTGCCCAGGCTGATTGCCCGGCGTTCGACTTTGCCGTCGTGAACCAGCAGCACATACGAAGAAGCGGAATCGCTTCGCACCGCGCTCTTTGGAATGAAGGCCAGTGGCCGCGGACCTTTTTCTGCGGATTTTGCTTTCTGATCCTCTTCGTCCAGGAATGCGACCTTGACGCCCATATCGGGGAGAATGAAATCTTCGAGCTTGTCGAAGGTGATGCGCACCTTCACCGTCGCCTTCTGACGATCCGCAGTGGGGATAACCGTGCGAACCTTCGCGTCAAGTTCCCGGTCGGGATAGGCATCCAGAGTGGCCTTCACCTTCTGGCCCGGCGTTACGCGGGCGATATAGGATTCGTTGACGTCGACTTCAATTTCATTCGAGTTCATGTCAACGATGGTGGCGATGCCGGTTCGGGTGAATCCACCGCCTGCCGAAACAGGCGAAACCATCTCACCGACCTGGGCGTCCTTTGAGACCACGATGCCGTCGAAAGGAGCCGCGATGGTGCAATTAGCGACGGCCTGCTGGGCTTCGCCGATGCGGGTTTCGGCAGCCGCGACTTGGCTCTTGGTGAGCGCGATTTTGGCCTTCAGGCTGTCGGCCTGCATGGAGGCATTGTCGAGCGCTTGTTGGGTCTGAATGCCGGCTTTTTCTAATTCGCGCGCACGGTAAAGCTCAATTTCCGCATTCTTGAGCTGTACTTCATAATCCATGATCGCGGCCTGTGAAGAGTCGCGGTCGGCTTTGGCAGCGTCAAGAGCGCGCCTGGCGTCTGAATCGTCGAGGGTGGCGAGAACCTGGCCTGCGTGGACGTGCGTGCCTTCGTCGAAAAAGACCCCGGTGACACGGCCAGTAATTTTGGCGGCAATGGTGGCGCGGCGACGAGGGGTGACATAGCCGCTGGCATTCAAGAGAGTCTGGCCGCCATTCGCTTTGGGTGCTGCGACAGTCGCGACGTCGACTACGGGCTTTCGCAAACGGAAGGTGTAAGCGGCCACTACTATGCCGGCCAGGAGAAGCACGGGGATCGCGGCGAAGATGACGCGTTTAACGGTACGAGTGTCCCTGCGCTGGCGCTCGGGGATGTGCAAGGAGCCGAGGTCATGCTTTGGGGAATTCGTAGGTGTCGCCATAGTCGCCGGTGTTACCTGTTCTTACGCATCACCCAAAGGCCCAGTGGAAGCGATCTCCAGCCCAGCGGATGCTGCGGGGTGCATAGGCACGAGGTTGGGCGCCTGGCCACGACGAAGCGCCATATCTCGTAACCGTACTTCTGTGGCCTAAATACTAGTCGATGACCAGTATGAACTTCCCTGGATTCGAGATCCACATTCTGAATGATTTGGTTCGATGATCTGGCTGTGCGTCGGCTGGCTTAACCTCAGGTAAGTTGATGAAGCCACAATAACTTGTGGCTATACCGTTATGCCGAACGGAACATCATTCGAGTGCATCACCGGAATGCCGGTTTGAGCCTTCCCCTTCCTCTCTCGAACGATAAGAGCAAGCGCGAAGGGGTTATTCGTTCTTGAGAGAGGCTATCGGGTCCAGAGCAGCGGCTCGCCGAGCCGGCAGATAGCTCGCCCCGAGTGCAACCACCGCCAAAACTGCGGCCGCGATCGCAAGGATCACCGGGTCACGCGGCTTCAACCCGAACAGCAGCGCGCTCGCCGCGCTTGCGGCAGCGAGGGATAACCCCGCGCCCAGAGCCAGACCTGCCACCAACAGCGTCGCCGCCTTTCGCAGAATCATCGCCGTCACATCCGAGCGCAGCGCACCCAGCGCCATGCGGATGCCGATCTCGCTCGTCCGCTCCGCCACTGTGTACGACATCACCCCGTACAAGCCCGATCATCGCCAGTACCACCGCCAACGCGCCGAAAAATCCCGAGAGCGTAGCCAGCAACCGCTCGGCCTGCAGAGACTGCCGGATCTGGTCCTGCAGCCCTTCGAAGTCGAAGCTGATCCCTGAGCTCACCTCATGCACCGTGCGCCGGATCGCCGCCTCGACCGTCTCCATCGGCAGAGTCGAACGCACCAGCACCTGCATCGAGTTGTCCGCTTCCTTGTCCTGTGCGATGTCAAGATATGCAATCGCTTCAGCCGGGCGGCGGATTTGATGGTATTTCGTGTCCTGCACTACACCGACAATCTCGTTCACTTCCTCCGGAGTCGTCGGCGTCGCCTCCCGCCGGAACCTCATGCCGATAGGATTTTCACCCAGCCCCAGCAGGCGAGCGAACGCCTTATTGACGATCGCCGCACGCGGCGACTGGGCCGTTTCGCTGTCATTGAAGTCACGTCCGGCCAGCATCGGAATGCGCAGCGTTTTGAAATACTGCGGACTCACTGAGCTGAAATTCGAATCTTTCCGCTGTGTGCCGTCGCGGCCGTCAATCCACACCGCGTTGCCCCAGCCGTTGCCGCTCAAGGGGAACGATATTCGTGTCGGCTGCCGCATCCACGCCGGGAATGGCCCGTATCCTGTCGAGCAACTCGCGGTGGAACGCTGCGCGCCGCTCCGCTGGAATCTGCAGGCGGGTAAAGTCCAACCCGGCGATCAACACATCCTTTGCCTGAAACCCGGGATTATCCGTCAGCAGATTCCGCAGGCTCTCGGTGAACAACAGCGCACTGAACAGCAGAACCAGCGACAGCGCCACTTGTGAAACTACCAGCGCGCCGCGAAATCCCAGCCGCCCGCGGCTCGCCGTCATTCCTTGCCCGCCCGTCTTCATCGCTGCGCTTGGAGCGGTGCGCGATGCACGCAGCGCCGGAGCAAGCCCGAACAGCACGCACGTGATCAGCGATACCCCGAGCAGAAACGCGAACAGCCGCCAATCCTGTTTAAAGTCCAGAGAGACCGAATTGTTCGCGGTATTGAGAAACGCCACCAATCCCCGGCTCAGCGTGCGCGCCAGCACGGCGCCGGCCACCGCGCCCGCCAACGACAGCAGCAGGCTCTCCGACAACACCTGCCGGATCAACCTCGACCGCCCAGCGCCGATCGCCAGCCGCACCGCCATCTCCCGCTCCCGCGCGCTGGTCCGCGCCAGCATCAGGCTGGCCAGGTTCGCGCACGTAATCAGCAGTACCAGCCCGGAGAGGGCCAGCAAAAATCGCAGCGGATCTGAATACGTGTCACGCAGCATCGACACACCGGCCGCCGAAGGTGCGGCCGTCAGCTTCATCGCGAGATAGTCCTTCACGCTCTCCAGCGGATAATCCGGCCGCAGCGTTGCCGCAAAAATTGCGGGTGAGACCGCTCCAAGGTGCGCTGCCACTCGTTTCACGGGCCACGAAGGATCGAGCCTTCCGATCACCGAGAGCCACCACATGGTGCTCGAGTCCAGTCTGTTCGTCGTTTCCAGGAATGGCTCCGAGCACACCGGGACGGCTACGTCGAAGCTCTGCCCCACCTCCACGCCGAAGAAGCTCGCCGGGGTCACGCCGATCACCTCTACCGGTTTGTCGTTGAGCATCAGCTTGCGGCCCAGCACCGGCCCACCGCCGTACTCCTGCTGCCAGAAGCCATAGCTGATCACCGCACCCGGCAACCCGCATCCGCGGTGGTCGTCCTCGGCGGTAAACACGCGCCCCTGGATCGGTCTGACCCCGAGCACGCGGAAGAAGTCGCCGCTCACCCACAGCCCCTTGGCAAAGCGCGCATCCCCGCCGGAGTCGCGGCTGAAACCGGAATTCCTCCATGCGGCAATTGCCGAAAAGCCCGGGTGATCTTCGCGCAGCTTCTCCCAGATAGGGTTCGTGACCACTGGATATCCGCTGAAGACGCCCCCGCGCGCTTTATCCATATCGACAACCCGCACCTCTGCCAGCTCCTGCGGATTGGCTACCGGCAGCGACTGCAGCAGCACCGCATCAAGAAGCTCGAAGATCGCCGTGTTCGCGCCGATGCCCAGCGACAGCGTCGCAATGGCCGCAAGCGTGAACCCGGGAGACTTTACCAGCCGCCGCAGTGCGTATTTCAGATCCTGCACCGTACGCTCCAGCCACTCCCAGCCCCACGTCTGTGCGCGTCACGTCCTTCACCAGCGGCACATTGCCGAACTCTTTCGCCGCCGCCGCCCGGGCCTCAAGCAGACTCTCGCCACGCTCCACGCGGTCACGCACCGCCATCCGGAGATGGGCCTGAATCTCCTCATCGAGATCGCGCCTGCGCCGTGCGAAGAACCGCCACCAGCTCACGGCTCACCCCTTTCCAGCTCGCCGCTCATAATCTCCGCTTTTCCCTGGTTGCGCGTCATAGATGTAGTCACTCTACTCCCACATGCAGTAGAGCGTCTACTGCCAAACTCCGGCGTGCGAGACGCCCTTGTCCCGGTTGACGCATCATCCCCATCGAGCGTTGCTTGATTGCGGAAAAAATTGCTTGACACACTCCGTAATTTGGCTCTACATTTAACCTATTGGTTATTTAACCAACTGGTTTTATGGAAATACAGGATCAGCTCAGCGCCACATTCTCCGCACTCGCCGACCCCACGCGTCGCGCCATTCTTGCCCGGCTGGCGCTGGGCGAAACGTCGGTGACCGAACTCGCGCAGCCATTCGAGATGTCCATGCCGGCAGTGTCGAAGCACCTGAAAGTGCTGGAACGCGCCGGACTCATCGCTCGCGGGCGCGAGGCGCAATGGCGGCCCTGCCGGCTCGATGCGGAACCTCTCAGAGAAGCCGCAAGCTGGATCGAAGAGTATCGCCGCTTCTGGGAAGAAAGTCTCGACCGCCTCGACAAATACCTGCGCCGGATAGAAGCAGGCAGAACGAAATCAAAGACGAATGGTTCCGGAAAGAAGAGTTCGAAAAGCAAATCCAAGGAGTGAGATCGTGGCCTCCACAGCCAGTACAGCAAACCCGGCAGCCGAATTCGTTTTTAGCCGAACATTCGAGGCATCCCGCGAAGATGTGTGGAACGCACTCACCCAGCCTGAGCACCTACAGCACTGGTGGGGCACTCCCGGCAGCCGCATCGAGATCGTCCGCCACGAACTCAAGCCAGGCGGAATGTTTCACTACCGCATGAAATTCCCTGACGGCCGCGCGATGTGGGCCCGGTTCATCTTCCGCGAGATCGCTCCGCCCGAGCGCCTGGTATGGCTCAATGGCTTTAGCGACGAGCACGGCGGCCTCACGCGTAACCCATGGGTGCCCACTTTTCCGCTGGAGACACTGAACACCGTGACCCTCCTCGAGCAGGATGGCAAAACACTGTTCACCATTATCGTCGGTCCCGTTCAACGCAAACGACGAGGAAGCCCTCGTCTTCTCCGGTGGAATCAACGGCATGAAGATGGGCTTCGGCGCCAGCTTCAAGATCCTGGCGGATTACCTCGCGCAGCGAAGCTGACGTATGGCATTCACACACTCACTCAACACAAAGGAGGAAATGTATGCAAGTAGCAAACAAATTGATGCGGTTCAAAATGGCTGTCAGCGACATGCCGAAAGCAAAAGCTTTTTACGTGGACAAACTTGGCCTGAAGGCGGAGTCTGATTACCGTAGAGACGACCACAATTGGTGGGTATCGCTTACCACGGAAGGTGGGACTTCTATTGTCCTCTCGACCGCTCATGAAAACATGAAGCCCGGCACCATGAGCCTGTACTTTGCTAGTCCAGACGTTGCCGCAGCCCACCAGGAACTCAGCGCAAAGGGCGCTAGAGTCAACGAAGTCAAAGACGACCTGTACGGGCCGGGCTCGGGCGTAAAGTGGTTTAATGTTGAGGATCCTGACCACAATCAGGTTTTTCTGGTACAGGGGTAAGTCACTGGCGAATCGAAACCCAGGTCTCAAAAGCGAGACCTGGGCCACCCACTACTCATTCAAAGTCTGGGTGTTCGCAATGCGGAGCAACATGTCACCCTCATCTTCCGAATCTGATCACTTTGGCGCCATCCAGGTCCGGGGCGCCCGCGAGAACAACCTGCAGAACATTTCCGTCGACATTCCTCGACGAAAAATCACCGTTTTCACGGGCGTCTCGGGTTCAGGGAAATCCTCGCTGGTGTTCGACACCATCGCCGCGGAATCCCAACGTCTGCTCAATGAGACGTTCCCGACCTTCGTGCAGACTTTTCTGCCACGGTATGGTCAGCCGGACGTCGACTCGCTGGCGAATCTCTCGACGGCAATCATTGTCGATCAGCAACGTATCGGCGGGAATCCGCGTTCGACCTTGGGAACGGTGACCGACATCTACACGTTGCTGCGCGTCTTATTTGCTCGCCTTGGAAAGCCCGCGGTTCCGCACGCCCTGGCGCTTTCATTCAACGATCCCATGGGCATGTGTCCGGAGTGCGAGGGGCTGGGGCGCGGCTCCCAGATCGATATCGATGCACTGGTCGACAAAAGCAAGTCAATTGAAGAAGGCCCGGTCCGTTTTCCAACCTTCAAGGTGGGCGGTTACCATCTGCACACCTTCATCAAGTCGGGATTCTTCGACGTCAAAAAACCACTCAGGAAATATACGAAAGAAGAGTGGCACGAATTTCTCTACCGCGACGACACGAAGATCAAAAAAAACAAGCAAGGGCAAACCTTCAGCTCGGGTTTTGACGCCCTCATTCCGAAGTTCAAGCGCCTCTACCTGAGCAAAGACGCGGAGAAGATGCCGGCGAATCTGCGTGAGGCGTTTGAGAAGATCGTGACCCAGGGACCGTGCAGCGCCTGCGGCGGAACGCGTTTGTCTGAGGCCGCGCGCGCTTGCCGCGTCAACGGAAAGAACATCGCAGAATGCTCCGCGATGCAAGTGAGCGAGCTGGCGGAGTTCATTCATTCGTTGCGCGCGCCGAATGTCGCTCCGCTGTTGGCTCGCCTGGCCGAAAGGCTCGATCATCTGGTCGAGATCGGACTCGGTTATCTAAGTTTGAGCCGTGAGACGGCAACACTCTCTGGTGGAGAATCGCAACGGGTCAAGATGGTGCGCCATCTGTCGTCGAGCCTGACGGAGGCGCTCTACATCTTCGATGAGCCGACGATCGGTTTGCACCCGCACGACATCCAAAAACTCAATAGCACACTGACCAAGCTTCGCGATGCCGGAAACACTGTTCTGGTCGTAGAACACGAGCCTGAAGTGATGGCGATTGCCGATCATATCGTTGATATGGGGCCAGGCGCCGGAAAGTCCGGTGGGACAGTTGTGTTCGAAGGTCCATTCAACTCACTCAAAAAGAGCGACACGCTGACGGGCAAGCACCTTTCCAGGCATCAGGCGTTGAAGGAGAAGCCGCGAGCCGGAAAAGGACATCTTCTCGTCGAGAACGCGGCGCTCAACAATCTCCGCAACGTCACGGTGAAGATTCCCAAGGGCGTTCTTACCGTCATCACCGGCGTTGCGGGCAGCGGGAAGAGTTCGCTGATTCATGGCTGTCTTGCCAAACATTACGCGGACGCCGTCTACGTCGATCAATCGTTGTCGCCGGGATCGCGACGATCCAACCTGGCCACATACTCAGGAATGGCGGATGCCATTCGGAAAGCATTTGCGACGGCCAACAAAGTTGAGCCGGCACTCTTCAGCGCCAACTCCAAGGGAGCATGCCCGGCATGCGAAGGTCTGGGCGCCATCTACACGGATTTGCAGCACCTCGATCCCGTGGCCATTCGCTGTGAAACATGTGAGGGACGTTGTTTCACCGATGCGGTTCTTGCGCTGACACTTCGAGGGAAGAACATCAACGAAGTGTTGAACTTCTCAGTCGTGGATGCGTTGTCTTACTTTACGGAGAAACCGATTCTCGCGACACTGAAGGCACTGAAAGACGTGGGACTGGGTTACATCGCACTCGGGCAAAGACTCAACACTCTGTCGGGCGGCGAACGTCAACGCTTGAAACTGGCAAATGAACTAGAGAAGCCTTCGCAAATTGTAGTTCTCGACGAGCCGACGACCGGTCTGCACATGGCCGACGTGGCCAATCTGCTCGCGCTGCTCGACGCGATGGTTAACAACGGAACGACCTTGATCGTGATTGAGCACAACCTGGACGTGGTGGCGCGTGCCGATTGGATCATCGACATGGGGCCGGGCGCAGGCGCTGAAGGCGGCAAAGTCGTGTTCGAGGGGACGCCGCGCGAACTGCTGAAAGCGAGCAAGTCGCTGACTGGGAAACACGCTGCTACGCGATTTGGATAGAACATTGCTATTGACAGGATTTGGGGAGCGCTCCACACTGGCATAGTTAGCCTATGTCAGTGATCCGGAGACCATTCCATGGCCGCCCTCATCCGCCGAAACCCTGATCGGGATAACAGTCGTGACGAAATCCCGCCCGGTACGCTTTACCTGCTCATCCTAAAAACGCTCGCTGTCCGCGGGCGGCTGCACGGCTATGAGATCGCGGAGTCTATTCAGAGCTGCTCGGACGAAGTGCTGCAAGTGGAAGAGGGCTCCCTTTACCCGGCGTTGCAACGGATGTTAGTCAAGGGCTGGGTAATGGCGGAGTGGGGTGTAACAGCCGCTAACCGCCGCGCCCGGTACTACACCCTCACGCGCGCAGGCGAAAAGCAGCTCCGCATCGAAGTAACGCAGTTCGAACGCGTGATGGGAGCGATTTCCCGAATCATCCAGACGGCTTGAGGAGAAGACATGGGCCTCCCCCCCAGATTTTCCTGTCGAGACCCGCTCAAATCATTACACTCAGTTACTGCTTCCTTTTGTTTGCGCATACCAGGCGCAGGCCAACAGGAATGCGGCCCCACCTGCGTAGCCGAGCGTAAATTGCGGCGCAACCCACCAGCCAATCAGGCTTTCTACGCCGTTGGGCGAGAGCTTGTAGGCGTGGATAATTCCCACGGTTGAAAATCCTGCTGCGGCTGCCACCCACCCGGCCGCCGGCAAGAAACGCCGCTGTACGATGAATGCCAACGCTGCGGACCACAACATCGACGTCAACAGCGAGCCCTGACCCAGCGCAATCAGCCCGCCCATGGCCAGGTCGCCGCCCATACGGGGCGCAATCTCCATCAGGCTGCTGCCCGCTTTGCGTGCCACCGTGTCCGCAATGCTGGTAACCCATTGTGAGACCGCCGGAATCAGCCCCATGACTACGGCGATCGCCTGGTTCGCAGGCACCTCAGCGACCGCTTGCCCCACAGTGATCAACCCGAACCAGATGATGACGGGTGCGGCTACCTCGAGCGGTACAAAACGAAGAACGATCGGCAGCACCCCAGTGGTACAGAGCGCCAGCGTCACCAGCCCATTCAGGAGCGAATACCCGGAGCGGGCGCCATTGGCCTTGTGGGCGGCATGGCCAAGGTAAAGCGTGGTAGGAAAGGGACTGCCCAGGCAGGCTGCCGCAATCGTGCCCAGCCCATTCATCAACAGAGACGGTCTGGTCGCGTAGTCGTCGCCGGCAACCTTGACGCTTTCCAAAATCATCAACGATGCCAGCGTGTCGAGCGCGGCAAGGGGCACAATGATTGCCAGGAAAGGCCAATAACTTTGTTCTTTGAAAAGCGCGAAGATATTCACGGCGTGAGGCAAGTAGAGTCCCACTTCCGGCACTGCAGGCCTAGGAACACTGTAGATATGCAAGCGGCGCAGCACCGCCACCAGGATCGCGCCAATTCCGATGGCCAGCAGGCCCGGCGGCAGACGATACGGAAGCTTCAGCTGCGAGCCATACAGGCTAAACAACACCAGCATAGGCAAAAGCGCGACGGCCGGCTGCTGAAAGACGCCGAACACGAAACCCAGGCACAGGTAGGCGAGGGCCAATCCGGCGAGGGGAGAGAGCAGCGCAGCCCGCGGCGTGTTGCGGCGAAGCCAATTGGTAACGAATGCGCCCGCGGTTTGCACCATGCCGCTCACCAGGCTGGCGAACACGCCGGCGTGCCAGGCCATGTTTGCATTATGGGTCCTGACATACACAGGACCCATAATGAGGAACACATAAGCAAAGATAGTAGGCGTATTGACGCCGAAAGGGATGGCAGTGACGTCGCTGCGGCCTTCTTTGCGTGCCAGGCGCCGAGCCTGAAAGGCATAGAAGAAATTTCCCGCCAGAATGGAAATCGCCGCGCCGGGAAGAATTCGGCTAGCCACGAAGCTCAGAGGAAAACCGCAGACAGGCGCCAGGCCTACGATCAGCAGAAGATCAGGAAAGCCGCTGAAGAAGAGCCCAAAGAATCCATCGATGTCTCCAGCGCAGAACCACTCAGGCTGTTCCATATCGGAAGCCGATCTCCCGCAGCCACTTGCGATAGGCAATCGCCATGCGGTCTGAGCGCAAGTGCAATTCCGATTGCAGGTCGAGGGGCAGCAGCTCAGGCCGTTGTGATTCCACCACGACCTTATCCTGCGCAGTGACCTGGTCCTGGAAACGGACGATCTCTTCCTCGGGAACGTCGTGTGCGTAGTCCATCGCGATCACCAACCGCGATTCACAAGTGCCCGCGTCGACCGGTGCGACCTGCGCCAGGATTCCGAAGCGCTGCCGGCCGTGTACCTTTTCCAGGCCCACCGTGAGTGGGGCCGAAGCCCAATAGCGGTAGGTGACCAGCGCGCCCTTGCCCGTGCCGTCCGGATCCGGCTGCCAGATGCGAATTTCATGCGCCTCAGGCCCATCGGGCCCGATCCCTGCTTCGTAATCTTCGATCTCACCGTGCTGCGGATCCCCCAGCAATCCCGCATGCACAAAACCAAGGTGGCCCACGTCGAGGAAGTTCTCGATCACCCGGGGTCCCTGGGCGTGAAAGACATACGGACCGGCGAGCATAAGGCGGAAAGCGGGGTCATCCCCATAAGGAAATTGGGGAACATCGCCCAGAGGCTCCCCCAGGCAGACCCAGATCATTCCGTATTTTTCGCGGGCCAGATAGGTTTGCGCCCGCGCCTTGGCTGGAGGAGGTTGATTGGGATTGGCCGGGATCAACACACACTGGCCGCTGGAGTTGTATTCCCACGCATGATAGGGACACACCAGGCGGTCGCCGCATAATCTACCCAGCGAAAGCTTTGCGCCGCGGTGGACACATAGATCGCGCCAGCAGTGAATCCCCTCATGCGAGCGCCACAGAACCACGTCGCAACCCAGAAGCCTGCGCGCCAGAAGCGTGCCGGCCGCGACTTCTCGCGACCAGGCAAGGACAAACCACTCCCCATAGAGTCTGGGGTCCGCCAGGCCTTCTTCCATTCATTGACCTCTTGCGGTTCATTCTAGTTGCAGAGAAGCAAAAGTAAGGATGTTATCCTGCGGCATGTCCGTCGCTCAGCCTCTGCCTTTGGACCATGCGGTCGGACGCGCGGCCCTGCGCAAAGCCAGCTTGCGGCTGATCCCGCTGTTCGCCCTCGGTTACGGCATCGCCTACATGGACCGGGTGAACATCAGTTTTGCCTCCTTACAGATGAACCGCGATCTGCACTTCAGCGCGTCCATCTATGGCTTCGGCGCCGGCCTCTTCTTCGTAAGCTATGCTGCCTGTGAGGTGCCCTCCAACCTGCTGCTGTATCGCGTAGGAGCACGCCGCTGGTTTGCCCGCATCATGTTCACCTGGGGACTGCTGGCGATGGGCATGATGTTCGTCAAGACGCCAGTGCAGTTCTACATCATGCGGTTCCTGTTGGGGATGGCGGAGGCGGGCTTCTTCCCCGGTGTCATCTTCTATCTTGGACAGTGGTTCCCGCAGCATATGAGGGCGCGTGCGATCAGCCGATTCTATATTGCCTATCCTGTCAGCACAGTGCTGATGGGGGCGATCGCAGGGTTACTCCTCGATTTGCAGGGCAGGGCCGGCCTCGCCGGGTGGCAATGGCTGTTTCTTATTGAAGGATTGCCGGCCGTGGTGCTGAGTATCGTCCTGCTGGTCTACCTGCCCTGCGGCCCTGAAGAAGCGAAGTGGCTTACCGAGGAGGAACGGCAGTGGATTCTGTTTCATTTGCGCGTCAGCGGTCCGGTCGATCGGCACGGCGTCAATATCGGACGCGCCCTGCTCGATCGCCGCGTGTGGCAAATTAGCCTGGTTTTTCTTTGCATGCTTGGCAGTAGTTACGCGTACACGTTTTCCGCGCCCGCGATTTTGCAGGGCCTCACCGGCCTGAGCGTTCGCAATGTTGGTTTTCTGGTAGCCCTGATGAATCTGCTCGGCGCTCCCATGATGATCCTCAACGCCATGCACTCGGACCGCACCAAGGAACGCTACCTGCATGTGGCCATCCCATTTCTGCTGACTACCAGTGGCTATCTGATCGCTGGGTTATCGGTAGCGCCTTTCCTCGCGGTGCCGGCATTAGCGATGGCGTCTATCAGCTACTTCGCCTTACAAGGACCGCTGCTTGCGCTCGCTATCAGCTTCCTGCACGGCAAATCCGCGGCCGCCGGGATCGCGACCATGAATACAATCGGAATTCTGGGTGGATTTTTTGGTCCGCTGGGGATGGGCCTGGCAAAAGACTTTACCGGAAGCTATCAGCGTGGCTTGCTCATGCTGATCATTCCCAGCACGGTTGCGGCTACTACTATTTTCCTGATGAGATCCAGATGCAGACAAACAAACGCCTTGCTGTAGGAATTGCCGTCATCCTGGCGGCTTCGCTTGCGCCGTGCCACGCACAGAAGTCCGACGAAAGAACACGATGGGGACAGGAAGCCGCGCAGGTCAGGATTGTCCGCGACGATTGGGGTATCGCCCATGTTTACGGAGACACCGATGCCGATGCCGTATTCGGCATGATCTACGCGCAATGCGAAGACGACTTCAACCGGGTAGAGACCAACTACCTCAACGCCATGGGCCGCCTGGCCGAGACCGAGGGCGAAGACAAGATTTATCAAGACCTGCGCATGAAGCTCTTCGTCGATCCCGAAGCTCTCAAGAAAGAGTACGGGGAGAGCCCGGATTGGCTGCAGAAGTTGATGGTCGCCTTCGCCGACGGGGTCAACTTCTATCTGGCAAAACATCCGGCAGTCAAGCCGCGGGTGATCCGGCACTTTGAACCCTGGATGGCGCTTTCGTTCACCGAGGGTAGCATCGGCGGCGATTTCGAGCGAGTCGACCTCAAACAGTTGGCCGCGTTTTACGGCGGCCGCAAAGACGTCTCCGCATCGCCCCAGCAGGAGCAAGGCGAGCCTGGAGGATCAAACGGAATTGCGATCGCGCCGTCAAACACGATACAGCACCTTTCACTGTTGCTGATCAATCCGCACACCTCATTGTTCTTCCGCTCGGAGTTGCAGATGGCTAGCGGAGAGGGCCTGGATGCGTATGGGGCGGTCACCTGGGGACAATTCTTTATCTACCAGGGTTTCAATTCCAGAGTGGGATGGATGCATACGTCGAGCGGCGTAGACGCCGTCGATGAATACCTGGAGACGGTCGAGAGCAAAGACGGACACTACACCTACAAATTTGGCGACGAGCAGCGGCAGGTGATCGAGAAGCAGATCACGGTGCCGTATAGCACAGCGCACGGGATGGCAGAGAAAAAGTTCACCGCCTACTACACTCAGCACGGTCCGGTCATTCGCGAGCAGGATGGAAAGTGGGTAACCATCAAGCTCATGCAGGAACCGGTAAAGGCGTTGACGCAGTCTTACCTCCGGACCAAAGCGAAAAACTACCAGGAATACCTGAAGACCATGGAGCTGGAAGCAAACTCCTCGAACAACACCGTTTATGCGGATGCGGATGGCCACATAGCGTACTTTCACGGTAACTATATTCCGCGCAGAGATACCCACTTCGACTTCACCAAGCCAGTGGACGGTAGCGACCCGGCCACCGACTGGCATGGTTTGCTGACGGTAGAAGAGTCGCCACATTTGCTCGACCCGAAGAGCGGATACGTGTTTAACGTGAACGACTCCCCGTGGAATGGCGCAGGAGAAAGCAGCTTGCACCGGCAGGACTACCCGGCTTATGTCGAAACCGGCAAGGAGTCAGCTCGCGGTCTGCATGCCATGCGGTTGCTGCAGGGCAAGAAGGACTTCACCCTGGATGGGTTGGTGGCTGCGGCCTACGACAGCTATCTGCCCTGGTTTATCAAGCCGCTGTCTGGGCTTATCAGGGCCTGGATCGACCTGCCGCAGGATTCCCCGATGAAGAGTTCGCTGGCGGGTCAGATCGCCGAGCTACGGCGCTGGGATCTGCGCTGGGGTGTAGACTCTGTGGCTACCTCGCTGGCTATCTTCTGGGGCCAGGAGATCACCGGGGCCGGCCAGATCGCGGGGCATGAAGACTTCTCGGCGCCGGGATTGTCACCCGATGCGGCTCTGCAGGCACTGACCAGGGCGTCCGACAAGCTCACCGCAGACTTCGGAACCTGGCGAACACCCTGGGGACAGATCAATCGTTATCAACGTCTCACCGGGGATATCGTGCCGCATTTCGACGACACCAAGCCGAGCACACCTGTGGGATTTCCTTCGTCCACCTGGGGCTCGCTGGCTGCGTTCGGAGCAAAGGCCTATCCTGGGACAAAGAAGTGGTACGGCACGAAGGGGAATACCTTCGTCGCGGTGGTGGAATTTGGGGACAAAGTGAAAGCAAGGGCGGTCACTGCCGGCGGGGAAAGCGGGCATCCGCAGTCGCGGCACTCCAGTGATCAGGTTGATAGGTACAGCACCGGGAATTTGCGCGACGTCTATTTCTATCCCGAACAGTTGAAGGGGCACACCGAGCGGACCTATCATCCGGGGGGCTGGTGACACAATGAGCGCACGCACAACAATTTCGCTCTCCCTCTTGTGGTTGATTGCGACCTTGCTCGGGGCGCAAAAGACTTTGCAGGCGTTTGACCCCAAGTCGATGGATACCAGCGCAGATCCCTGCGTGAACTTCTACCAGTACTCTTGTGGCGGATATCTGAAGCAGACTCCCATTCCCGCGGACGAATCTTCTTACGGGCAGTTCAACGAAATCAGCGACCAGAATCTGCTCGTGTTGAAATCCATTCTTGAGCAGGCCGCAAGCAGCAAGGGCCCGCGGACCCCGAACGAACAAAAAATCGGCGACTACTACGGCACTTGCATGGATGTCGCAGAGGTGAACCAGGCTGGGCTTAAGCCGCTGCAACCATTGCTGGATCGGATCGCGGGGCTTAGATCAAAGGATGAGTTGCCGGAACTGACGGCCTATCTGGACAGCATCGGTGTGAACACGTTGTTCGCTTTCAGCTCCGACCAGGACTCTAAAGATGCCACGCAGCAGATTGCGGATCTTGATCAGTTGGACCTGGGCTTGCCGGAAAAAGGTTACTACGAACGCAAGGATGATAAAACCGTTCAACTGCGTGCACAGTACCAGGCCCACATTGCGCGAACTTTCGAACTGCTTGGTGAACCCCAGGCACAAGCGGCGAAGGACGCCGCCTTGGTGCTCAGGCTTGAAACAGCGCTTGCCGGCTTCTCGCTCAGCACGGTGGATCGGCGCGATCCAGCCAGTCTCTACCACAAAGTGGACCTGTCGAAACTTGACAGCAGCACGCCGCAGTTCAGCTTTGTTCGCTTTCTGCGTGCCGCGCATACGCCGCCGGTCGAATCGCTCAACGTTGCCGTACCAGGTTATTTTTCCGGTCTGAACCAACTTCTTGCCAGCACCAGCCTTGATGATTGGAAGACCTACCTGCGTTGGGCCCTGATCCGCCATTTACCAACCACCGCCTTGCCCCAGGCGCTTGACCACGCGTCGTTCGATTTCTATGGCAGGGTGCTGGAAGGACAACCGGAACAGAAAGTGAGGTGGAAACGGTGTGTCTCGGTAACCGACGATGCATTAGGGGAAGCCCTGGGCCAGGTTTATGTTGAGCAGCGTTTTAGTCCTAAAGACAAACAGCGAACCCTGGAGTTGACTCACGACGTGGAAACGGCGATGGGCCGCGACATCGAACGACTCAGTTGGATGAGCCCAACCACCAAAGCCCGCGCCGAAGAGAAATTGCATGACGTAGCCAATAAGATCGGCTATCCCGACAAATGGCGTGACTACTCTACCTTGATCGTCACCCGCGGAGATGCGCTGGGCAACGCGCTGCAGGCGGCTGCCTTTGAAGAGAGGCGCGACATTGCCAAAATCGGCAAACCGGTAGACCGCGGGGAGTGGGGCATGAGCCCGCCGACCGTGAACGCTTACTACAATCCGCAAATGAACGACATAAATTTTCCTGCCGGGATTCTGCAACCACCGTTCTTTGATCCCAGCCGGGATGATGCGGTGAATTATGGTGCGGTGGGGGCCATCATCGGGCATGAACTGACTCACGGCTTCGATGACGAAGGGCGGCAGTTCGATGGCAAGGGCAACCTGGAAGACTGGTGGACGAAGGCCGACGGTAAGCAATTTGATGAACGCGCCGAGTGTGTCGTGAAGGAGTATGACGGGTTTGTCGGTGTGGACGACCTGCACGTCAACGGCAAACTAACTCTGGGGGAGAACATTGCCGACCTGGGCGGACTCAAGCTGGCTTTTCTGGCCTACCTTGATCGAGCGCAGAAGAACGGCACCGACCTGAAACAGAAGGGAAGCGCGGAATACGGAGGCTTAACTCCGGAGCAGCAATTCTTTGTCGCCTTTGGACAGAATTGGTGCCAGAACAACCGGCCGGAAAATCTGCGCTTGCGCATGCAGACCGATCCACACTCGCCGGAAGGGTTTCGCGCCAACGGAGTGGTATTGAATCTGCCAGAGTTCCAGCGGGCATTTTCCTGCAAGACCGGCCAGCCGATGGCTCCGGTGAATCGCTGCACCATCTGGTGAGAGAGCAACGGCAAGCGAGTGCTCAGTAACTAGCATCTTTTCAGAGCAAGCGCTTGAGAGGTCGCGCGAGAACTCGGTCCTGGAAGGGCACGGCTTCAGCCGTGCCGTAATTGGTTGAGAGCTCCCGGGCTTTAGCCCCTGAGGGCATCTTTTTATCAGCGTATAAGAGAATTCAAAGGATGGAAAAAACGTACCTCAGTGGCTAAAGCCGGCTATTGCAGTGTCATTTACGGCACGGCTGAAGCCGTGCCCTTCCAGGAGGCGTGCCTACGATTGCTCCACACTTGGCTTAAAGCGGAGCATGAGGGCGTAATACATGGCGGCGGAGACAAAGAAGCCCACGAACCAGGCGTAATCATAGAGAAAGCGAAGGGGCGCCACGGCCAGGCCGATAAGAGCGACGAACACGCCGGCCACTAACGCGGCGACTGCGCGGGGATTAAATCCGCGGGAGTATTCGTAGGGGCCGTCGCGATGATAGAGCGAGGCGACGTCGAGATGCGTTCCACGAATCAGGAAATAGTCGGCAACCATGATCCCTGCTACCGGGCCAAGCAAGCCGGAGTATCCAACCAGCCAGCCAAAGATGTAAGTGCCGAAGGTGCTCATCAGCTTCCACGGCATCATCGCGAGACCAAGAAACCCGGTGATCAGGCCGCCGGTGCGAAAGCTGATCAGACGCGGCGCCAGGTTGGAGAAATCGTTCGAAGGCGAAACCACATTCGCGCCAATGTTCACATTGAGCGTCGCCACCAGAACCGCTACCAATGCCAGCAACGCTACCACCGGTTGATGGAAGCGTCCGAGCAAGCGTAATAGGCGACCATATCGGCTCGCCAAAGATGACCTCCGAGGCGGAAGTACACGCGATCCCCACAAACGAGTACAACACCATCGCAACCGGCAGACCAAAAGCCTGGCCAACAATTTGCGAGTCCTGTGATTTTGCGTAACGGGTGAAGTCGGGGATGTTCAGCGACAACGTCGCCCAGTAACCAACCATCGCGGTCAACGAGGGAAAAAAGAAATGCAGAAAGCTGCCGGTGGAGTGGAAGCGGCTGGGCGCGGAAAGCATGGGCCCGAAGCCGCCCGCCTTATGCAGCATCCAAAAGAGCAGCAGGAGCGACATCACCAGCATGAAGGGCGCCGAAAAACTCTGCAGAAAGCGGATCGATTCAACCCCACTCCAGACGACCAGCATGTTCAGCAGCCAGAAGCCAAGAAAGCTCGCCCACAAGACAGCCGGCATATGCGCGGTCGACGGCCAGACAACAGCAATCATGGCGGCGATCGCCTGGCCGCCCAGCCAGGATTGAATGCCGAACCATCCGCAAGCCACCAGCGCCCGCAGCATGGCAGGAATATTCGCGCCCAGCGTGCCAAAGCTGGCGCGCACAAAAACCGGGAAGGGAATACCATACTTGGCGCCCGCATGGGCATTGAGAAGCATGGGCACCAGCACGATCAAGTTACCCAGCAGGATGGTAAAGATCGCCTGCTTCCAATTCATGCCGCCGGCAATCAGCGACGAGGCCAGCATGTAAGTGGTGACCTCCATCGACATGGAGAACCACAAAGCGATGTAATTGTAAGTGCCCCAGGTACGATTAGCAGCCGTGGTGGGCGCCAGATCGCTGTTGTATAGGTGCGAGTCTACGGCCGCTGCGGGCGTGACCATCAGGCGAAGCCCCCGGCATTGGCTTCTCGCTTAAGAAAGCGTCCGCGCCCGGTCTCCCCGATCCACTGCCCGTCTTTGACGACCAACTCGCCGCGGGAAAAAACGTGGCGCGCGTTGCCGGAAACTTTCCAGCCTTCGAACATGGAGTAGTCCGTCGCCATCACTTGCGTCGCGGCAGAGATGGTGTAGACCACGTTGGGATCCCAGAGAAGCACATCCGCATCTTTTCCGGGAGCGATTGCCCCCTTTTGCGGCATCCCGAAGATGCGCGCGGGCGCGGTGCAACAGAGCTCCACAAATCTTTCCCGGGTGAGCTGCCCGGTATTGACGCCGAATTGCCACAGGATCTGTAGTCGATTCTCGATCCCTGGTCCGCCGTTGGGAATTTTTCTGAAGTCGTTCTTCCCCAGCGATTTTTGGTCAGCCAAGCGGAAAGGGCAATGATCAGTGGAGACCACTGCCAACGTGCCGTCTTCCAGTGCTTTCCACAGCGGCGCCTGGTTGCGCTTCTCGCGCAGCGGTGGAGTGAAGACGTACTTGGCTTCGTCCCAGCTTTTGCCCGGCATATGCTCTTCGAGCGAAAGCACCAGGTATTGAGGGCAGGTTTCCGCTAAGTGCCTGCAGGCCCCGCGCCTGGGCATGTTTGAGCTCCCGCAGCGAGTGTTCGTTGGAGAGGTGCACGATGTAGACAGCGGCGTTTGCCATGTGGGCGATGGCGATGGCGCGATGGGTGGCTTCTGCTTCCGCGTGGGCGGAGCGGCTGTGCGCATGATAGTGAGGCGCGGTCTTGCCTTCGGCGATCATGCGCGCGACCACGATGTCGATGACGCTGCCATTCTCCGCGTGCACACAGCAGAGCGCTTTCATCTGGCCGGCTTTATGCATGACCTTGTACATCAGCCCGTCGTCGATCATGAGCACGTTGGGGTAGGCCATGAAGAGCTTGAACGATGAGATTCCTTTCTTCACCATCGTTTCCATCTCCGCCAAACCTTGCGCACCCTCGCCCGGTCCCAGGTCGGTGACGGCCATGTGCAGACCGTAGTCGATGCAGGCTTTACCGGCGCTCTTGGCCAGCCAGGTTTCGAGCGCCTCGCCCATCGTATGGCCCATCGACTGCAAGACGAAATCGATCACCGTGGTGGTCCCGCCCACGGCTGCGGCCATGGTGCCGGTGCGGTAATCATCGGCCGATACCGTGCCGCCGAAGGGCATATCGAGATGGGTGTGAACGTCCACGCCGCCGGGCATGACCAGCAAACCGGTGGCGTCGACCACCGTGTGTCCGTTTGGCGAAATGTCAGGGCTAACCTGGGCGATGGTCTCGCCGTCGATGAGCACATCGGCGCGCTGCTGCCCATCAGCATTGACTACGGTGCCGTTCTGGATCAGGGTGGACATAATTGCGTGGTGCGCTCCGCCCAACTCTGCGGGGGGAGCCCGTTTTCGACGCGCTCCATGGTAATGCAGCCTTCGACCGGGCAGACCAGCGAACACAGATTGCAACCGACACAGTGATGTTCGTCCACACGCGGGATTCGTTCCAGTGGAGTCACGGCGTTGGTGCGGCCCAGCCCGGTAGAGTCGAGTTTCGGAATAGGTGTGGTCGAGATGCGGCGAGCCGCTTCTGCTTCCACCATCGCGGGAGTGCGGGTGATATCCGGTGCAGCAGCCGTCCGATCAAGATGAATGCATTGATGCGCGCCGTCCCAGCAGGCGGTGTAACAAAGCTGGCATCCGATGCAAAGATCTTCGTGGATCCGGGCCACGATCTGGTAATTCAGGTTGAGCTGGTTCCAGTCGGTGACGGTGGGCAGCGAGCGGCCGCGGAAGTCCTCGATGGTGGCGAAGCCTTTATCTGCCATCCAGGCGAGCAGGCCATCCTGCATGTCCTCCACAATGCGATAGCCGTAGTGCATGGCTGCGGTGCATACCTGCACCGTCGTGCACCCGAGCAGGATGAACTCCGCCGCGTCTTTCCAGTTCGCGATGCCGCCGATGCCGGAGACAGGTAACGCAGCCAGCGGGTCAGACAGCACCTCGTGTACCAGGTTGAGAGCGATTGGCTTTACGGCAGGGCCGCAGTAACCGCCATGGGAGCTCTTGCCGTCGACATTCGGGTTAGGCTGCAGGGTGTCCAGGTCGATGCTGGTGATGGAGTTGATGGTGTTGATCGCCGAGAGTGCATCAGCGCCGCCGCGCTTGGCCGCGCGCGCCGGCATGCGGATGTCGGAGATGTTGGGAGTGAGCTTTACGATCACCGGGGTGCGCGCCTTTTCCTTGACCCAGCCGGTGATCTGCTGGCAATACTCAGGCACCTGTCCAACAGCCGAGCCCATTCCGCGTTCGCTCATCCCATGCGGGCAACCAAAGTTGAGTTCCAGCCCGTCAGCTCCGGCGTCTTCTGAACGCTGCACGATGTCGTGCCACACATCGCGTTTGCTTTCGACCATGAGCGAAGCGATGACCACATGCTGTGGGTAGCGGCGTTTTACTTCGGCCATCTCCTGCAGGTTCACCTCGATGGGGCGATCGGAAATGAGCTCGATGTTATTGAAGCCCATCATGCGGCGGCCTTCCCAATCGATCGAGGAGTAGCGTGAGCTCACGTTGGTGATGGGTTCACCGATGGTCTTCCAGACCGCGCCGCCCCATCCGGCGTCGAAGGCGCGCATGATCTGCTCCCCGCAATTGGTCGGCGGAGCGGATGCGAGCCAGAAGGGATTGAGGCAGGGGATGCCACAGAAAGTGGTAGCGAGGGTGGGCTTAAGCAGGGACACGGGCGGCCTCCAGCCACGCGGCAATCCCGATGCCTGCGCGTTTTCCGTCTGCAACTGCGTCGACGACTTCGCGGCCGCCATTGGTGCAGTCGCCGCCAGAGAAATATTTTGGATTGGAGGTCTGGCCGGTGGCCCGGTCGATAACGATGCGGCCCTGCTTACGCAGGACTTCATCGGACACCCCGGTTTGGGCCGCTTGTCCGATCGCCAGAACCAGCAGATCGACCGGAAGTGTGATGGAGCCGTTAAGTTCAACCGCTTGCACTGCTTCGCCGCCGAAGATGCGTGTGGCTTGCGTGTTCCAAAGAAACTTCACACCCTCAAGCCGGGCGTGCTCGTACTCGAAGGAAAACGCCGACATCTGCTCCGGGCCGCGCCGGTAGATGATTTGTACATCGGCCGCGCCCAGTCGGACCGACGCAATGGCTGCGTCGATGGCAGTGTTTCCCGCACCGATCACAGCGACGCGCGGCGGCACCTGGGTGCGTTCTCCTGACTTGTAACCAGCGATCAGGTCGAGGGCATTCATGACGCCGGGGAGATCTTCGCCGGGGATGCCAAGCTCGTGGCCTGCGCCCAGCCCGATCCCCAGAAAGATGGCATCGTGACTCCGTTCAACTTCTGCCAGTTGCCGGGCGTCGACGAGGGTATCGAAGTGAAATTCGACTCCCAGTTGGGAGAGCATTTCAATTTCGCGCAGGCTCTCGACCAGGGGCAGTTTGTACTCCGCGACTCCATAGGTGTTCAAGCCGCCGGGCAGAGGGTGGGCGTCATAAATCGTGGCTCGAATGCCGCGGCGGCGCAACTCTGCGGCGCAGGCGAGCGACGCGGGGCCGGCGCCGATCAGGGCTACGGACAGGCCGGTATCCGCTGCCGGGGTGAAGGGCAACGGGGCACCGCTCGCGTGCAGCGAATCCATGGCGAAGCGCTGCAGGCGCGCGATTTGAATCGGCTGTTTGTTATAGCGATGCATGACGCAGGCGCCTTCGCACAAAACATCCACCGGGCAGGCGCGGGCACAGCTGGCGCCCAGAATGTTGGCATCGAGGATGGTGCGGGCGGAGCCGGCCAGATTGCCGCTGGCGACTTTCTTGATAAATCGCGGTACATCGATGTGGGTGGGGCAGGCGGTGGTGCAAGGTGCGTCAAAACAGTAGAGGCAACGATTGGCCTCGGGTATTGCGGCTTGCCGGTCGAACGGGGGATGCAGGTCTGCGAAGCGCGCGGAGGTTTCCGGGTGAACCGGGGCCTGCTGCACGAAAGACGTTTGGCCGCTCATGAGGCGATACCTGCTCCTCGACGCTGGTAGGAACCATAATTATGCACTATCGGAGGTTAAAATCCAGCAGACGCTTGTACTGCTCCCGGGGTAGCAGGGTCATCCCCTGAGCACAGTCGCGCTTTCGGGAGTATACTTGCCTCTTAGTAGAATTCTCCTTTCCTCGCCTCCAGCCAAGCCGGAATCTACTAGACCTTTGACTCAGCGCTTTTGCGTAACGCGGGTGCTGTGTGCTGTGCCTTGCCACCGGAGAGGATTCGAGCCATGCGCGTAGAGAAAGCCCCGTTGTGTGATAGCCACTATCGCAAAATGGCACCCCATGTTTCTACGCTATTTCCGGCGGGCGTTTTTAAATGCGTATACGCGAACTGCGGCCGCTACTACGCAACACGGTACGGGTATTTCAATCTGATCGCGGGCGAATTGCCGGCGGAAGAGAAGATTGACCCTGCCGACCGCCAGATGAAGCTCTGCACTACGAAGCATGCTCACTCTTACCTGGCAATTACCCGCCCTAAAAACAGCGGCCCAGGGGCCAATGCCCTCTGGCGCTGGCATTGCTACGCATGCAGCAGGTAAAGATCCGGACCTCTCCCGTTCTACGCGCTTAGCAGATGCATTGTCTTTCTAGCCAAACGGTCGTAGGCCTCGACGGCCAGCTCCAGGTGCTCGGTGCGGGTATTTTCTGCTGGGTTGTGGCTGAGACCGTTCAACGACTGGGTGAACATCATTACCACCGGAATGCCCGCACGGGCGACCTCCGCGGCATCGTGCAGCGGGCCCGATGGCAGTTGGTGTGATTTGCCTGCAGTCTCCTTAACCGCCTGGTCGCATAACTCGATCAACCGCGGATCGAACGGTATGGGTTCGATGCTCCAGATTTTCGACCATTCGACCGTGCAGCCTTCCTCGGTGGCGAAACGCCGGCTGGCCTCCTGGGCCTCGGCTAGCATCGATGCCAGCACAGCCGCGTCGAGGTCACGCATGTCCAGGGTGGTTTCACAGCGGCCGACCACGGCCGTGACGATGCCGGGAAAGGTTTTTACACTGCCCATCGTCGCCACCGCATCGGGATGCTTGCGGGCAATGGGCCGGATTTCCAGAGCCAGCTTGGCCGCCGCGGCGAGCGCGTCCCGCCGTACCGCCATTGGGGTTGACCCGGAATGTGCTTCCTGCCCGTGAAAGGTGATCGCGTGGCGTTCCACTCCCTTCGTGCCCAGCACCACCCCCAGCGGAAGCTGCCTGGATTCGAGGACCGGGCCCTGCTCAATATGCAGCTCCAGATAGGCGCCCGCATGGGCCCGTTCGCGAGCCGCGTCGCCGATGCGGTCCACATCGATTTGGCACTGGCGCAGCGCATCCTCCAGGCGAATTCCATCGCGATCGGTACGGCCGCGGTCGGCCTGGATGGTCTGCGTGCCGGCGAAGGCAGAGGAGCCAAACAGACTGCGGCCAAAGCGCGCGCCTTCCTCGTCGGCCCAATCCACCAGTCGAATCGTGATTGGCGGCTTGCCATGGTAATCCTCCGCCAAACTGCGCAGCACCTCGAGGGCGGCAAGAACCCCGAGCGCGCCATCGAGCCAGCCTCCGTTGGGGACGGAATCAAGGTGGCTGCCAAGGATGAGGGTTTGCTCGGAGCCCCCGCGCAGTGTGGTCCATGAGTTTCCCGCGGCGTCGAGGTGGTGTTCCACGGGCAGCTCCGCCAGCTTGCTCTGAAACCAGGCCCGGGCTTTGAGCCAGGTTGGCGTCCAGGCGATGCGTTGCGCTCCGTGATCGTCCGCTGTGAGGGCACGAAGCTGTTCAAGATCAGAGACGGTTCTGCGCGGGTCGACAGGCATGCGGGGATTTTAGAATAGATCGATATACCATGGGGCATGCAGCTTCCCGTGAATCCACCGGTGTTGCCGATGCTGGCCAAGCGAGTGGGCGAATTACCGGCGGGCAACGGGTGGATTTTTGAGCCGAAGTGGGATGGTTTTCGCGCACTCGTGTTCCGTGATGGCGATGAGATCCTGATCCAGAGCCGCGATCAAAAATCGCTTAATCGTTATTTCCCCGAGCTGGTCGAGACCTTACGTGCGCAGCTGCCGCCGCGCTGCGTACTCGATGGGGAAATCGTCATCGCTACTGATCGCGGTCTCGATTTTGAGTTGTTGCAGCTGCGCATCCATCCTGCAGCTTCCCGGGTAAAGCTTTTGTCCGAACAAACGCCGGCGTCGATTGTCTTCTTCGATGCGCTTTGCATTGGGGACCGCGATTTGTGCGGAGAGCCGTTCCAGACCAGGCGCAGGGAACTGGAAGAAATGCTTGTGTCGGCGGCGCCTCCGGTCCACATCACGCCGGCGGCCGGGGACGCGGTTGTTGCGGGGGATTGGTTTCGCCGCTTCGAGGGCGCCGGCCTCGACGGAGTGATGGCCAAGCCGATTGCGGGAACTTACGAACCGGATAAGCGCGTCATGCTGAAGATAAAACACGAACGTGACTGTGATTGTGTGGTGGCTGGGTTCCGCTGGCACAAGACAGGGGAACCGAATGTCGGTTCGCTGCTGCTGGGGCTTTTCGACGATGCAGGCGGGCTGCAGCACGTTGGCGTGTGTGCCAGTTTTACGCAGCAGAAGCGGCGCGAGCTCGCAGAATTCCTGAAGCCTTATCGAACCGGCGCGCTGGTTGATCACCCCTGGCGTGGGTGGGCGGAACTGGGTGCAGGGGAGCAGCGCATGCCGGGTGGTCAGAGCCGATGGAGTCAGGGCAAAGATCTGTCGTGGGAACCACTGCGCGCTGAGCTGGTGGTGGAGGTTGCGTACGAGCATATGCAGGGCAGCCGGTTTCGCCACATGGCGCAGTTTCGCCGATGGCGGACCGATAAGAAGCCAAGCGACTGTACGTATGCGCAACTCGAAGTAGTTCCGCCGCAAGAGCTAGCGGAGATTTTTGCCAGCGGGCGGTGATGCCGAAGGTCAGCGAAGGCGTGGCGAGCAGCAACCGCAGATCTCTCCACTGCGCTTCGCTTCGGTCGAGATGACAAAGGGTAGGGTCGCTGTGGTCCGGAACAGCGCTCAGGGCAAAGCAAACCGCAGGTCGCTCCACCCGGTGCGCTCCTGTCGAGATGAAAGCGGCTCCTGTTCAGCAACTACTGTCCCTGGAAGCACCGCCCTCCCCTTTGTCATCTCGACCGGAGCGCAGCGCAGTGGAGAGATCTGCGGTTCAGCGGTGCCCTCTTGGAAATGTTTGGACTTTTCGGTGACCGGAACATTCACTGCAAGAGTGGTTCACGACTTTTTCCTCGCCGTACCTCCAGTTCGCCATTCTCGGGTCGGATCGTCGTCTGGGTCGGGAGTTTCCTGGGCCGGTCTTAGATCTTCGGGCACATGACGCAGGTTCACTCGGATGCGGGTCCAGGTAGAGGACGCTCCTCGCATGGAGTCGACTAATACGTCATCCACGGCCAGAAGGTTGGCCGCCTCCGGGTGCTTATTCTTCCACCGCTCCAGTCCTGCAAGTGCCGCATCTTTGCTGGGCGAGTTTGCTACCACTAACAAGGGCATCTTGGTTCGCGGCGCTTTTTTCGCGGCTGTTTTGGCGCGCGACGGAGCTACCCGCGGCGCTTCGCCCTCCATCTTACGAAAGTGTGGCGGCCAGGGTGCGTCTCCTAGTCCCGCGGCTTCATCGTTGGCCGCTAGCTCCAGCAAGGCCTCGAGCGACCCTGGCGCGTCATTCATGCTCGCGTGCGGATCGCCGATTTCCACAAATCGTCCTGGCATGGTGAAGACGGTAAAGTCTGCCGGCTCGGAGTCAGGTACCTCATGCCAATGGAGAGGCGCGGATACCCGAGCGTCCGGCAAGGGCCGAACCGAATAGGCAGAGCAGGTGGTGCGATCTTTCGCGTTCTGGTTGTAGTCGAGGAACACTCCGTGACGCTCCTCCTTCCACCATTTTGAGCTCGCCAACGTCGGCACCCGGCGCTCGACTGCGCGGGAAAACGCGAGCGCCGCGCGGCGCACTTCACTGAATGTCCAACGCGGTTCGATACGCACGTTTACGTGCATTCCGCGTGAGCCGCTGGTCTTTGGCCAGCCGCGCAGGCCAAGCTCTTCGAGCAGGACTTTCACCTCGAGCGCAACCTGGCGTACGTCAGACCAGCCCACGCCCGGACCAGGGTCGAGATCGACCCGCAACTCGTCCGGGTGGTCGAGATCCGCCGAGCGTACCGGATGCGGGTGTAGCTCCAGACACCCCAGGTTGACGATCCATGCCAGCCCGGCAGCATCATCCACCACCAATTCTTCCGCCGTTCGGCCCGAAGGAAAAGAGAGAGTGACCGTTCGCAGCCACGAGGGGCGATCGGTGGGCGCGCGCTTTTGATAAAACGCCTCAGCCTCGGCGCCGTTCACGAAGCGTTTGAGCACGATCGGACGATCCTGAATTCCCTGGAGGGCGCCCGCCGCGACGGACTGGTAATAGCGAACAAGGTCGAGTTTCGACAGCTTGGCTTGCCGGGAGAAGTAGAGTTTGCTGGGGTGGGTTACGCGGACTTCGCGCCCATCTATAGAGAGCACCTCGGCGGCTTCTTCTTTGCTCACGAAAACAGGCTACACGAAAAATTCGCCCTGCCGCTTAGCCGAGAAACTTCGAGCGTTCCACCTCTGTCGGCAATGGGCAAACATCATATCGGCCGGTTAGCCAGTAGCGGTTGCGGGCGAAGAGTCCATAGGCCGCATCGCGGAGAAAGGCAGGAACCGCCTGTAGCAAATATCCGAGAACGCGAAAGCGGCCGCCCAGGCGCAACAGCAAATTCACGGTTACGTCTGATCGCGCCAACAGTCTCTCGCGGTCCGAGCCGAAATTGAGCACCAGGTAAACACTGTTGTTCTTGAGCATCGCCTCGTGGTCGATGCCATGCCGGCTCAAAATGACCGCTGCCAAGGGAGATTGCTGGGGTACGAAGCGGAAGCGATCGGCATGATCGCGCCGGACCACCCCTTGCACTGCGCGGTTGCACAGGCCGCACAATCCGTCGAAGAGCATCAACGTGCGGCCGTGCGTCTGTTCGCTGAGCACGCTTTCGCTTACCGGTGCGCTTACGGACATATCTTCTCCGCCAGCCATATTACCCTGTTCCTCGCAAGATAAAAGACGCAACAGTACCCTGGCCATAGTGACATCCGCGGTTACCATTGTCCTCAACCGAATGGTTGATAATCAGCGCTTTGCTCGTTCCAGCTCGAAAATCGTCGCGTAGACGCGTTCATACGCCTCCACCATGGTTGCGATCGAGAATCGCTCCTCGACTCGCCTTCTGCAGGCGATGTCCTCAAGGGTAGGCACTGCTTCGAGCGCCTTCACGGCTTCGGCAACGTCATTCACTAGAAATCCCGTTACTCTGTGCTCAATCACTTCGCGGCAGGAGCCAAGATCCATTGCGATCACCGGAACCCCGGCCGCGTTGGCCTCGGCCAGCACCAGCCCAAAGCGTTCCGGGATGGTGTTCAGGTGAAGGAGCGCGAAGGCCTCGGCGAACAGGGCATTCTTCTCCTCCACACCCACCGGGCCCAGGTAACGGATTTGATCGTCAAGGTGCGGCTGAATCTTGTCCTCGAAGTAAGATGCATCCTGCAAGATGCCGGCGATGAGCAGCCGGCGTCCACTTTGGCGGGCGGTTTCAATTGCCAGGTGCACGCCCTTGTCGGGATGAATACGGCCGATAAAGATGAGAGCCTCTCCCGCCGTCTTGCGTAGCGGGTAGAGTGCGAGGTCGATTCCGTTGTAAACCGTCGCCAGGTAATTGAGGCCTGGAGCACGGTCGGAATCGCTGATGGAAACGAAATATCCGTCGCGGTACTTTTCGTAAACGGGCATGATGCGGGGGGAGGAGAAGCCGTGGACCGTGGTTAAAACCGGCGTCTTCACCAGCCGTGTATACGCCAGGGCCATAAAGTCATAGTGGCTATGAATGAGGTCAAATTCGTGAGCGTGCTCAAAGACCTCTGAGATGTGAAGGTATTCGGCTACTTTGGGATCGATCGACGGGTCCTCTTCATAACCGTTGGCGACGACCGCATGGAGATGGGCGCGGGTGAGGGAATCGGCGGTGGCGAAGAGGGTCACATTCCACCCCCGCTGAACCAGGCCTTCGGCTATGTTGCCGGCCACTGTTTCCCAGGCGCCATATTGGCGTGGCGGCGTCCGCCAGGCAACGGGTGACAGGATAGCGACTCTTTTGTTCAAGCCAACCTTTTAAGACATGGCCGCCAGCACATCGTCCAGGGCGACGGTGGCGAAGCCGGTGGCAAGATCGGCGAGCCCGTAGGGAATGATCAGCTGGCCCTGGTGCACCATGGCGCCGCAGGAATAAACCACGTTAGGCACATAGCCTTCGCGCTCGCTCGGTTCCGGCGTCATGATCGGTTCACGCAGCCGGCCAAGGACTTTCGATGGTTCTTCCAGGTCGAGCAGGAAGGCTCCAATGCAGTACTGGCGCATCGGCCCTACTCCGTGGCTCAACACCAGCCAACCGTCCTTGGTCTCAATGGGCGATCCGCAATTGCCAATCTGCACCAGCTCCCAGGGAAACTCCGGCTTCAGCAGCAGCTGGCGTTCATTCCAGAAGTGCACATTGTCCGAGCGCATGAGGAAGATATTCTCGTTGTCCTGGCGCGAAATCATGGCGTACGCTCCATTCACCTTCCGCGGAAACAGAGCCATACCCTTGTTCTCCGCTTCCGGACCGTTCAGAGAAATGAACCGGAAGCGAAGAAAGTCAGATGTCTCCAGTAGTTCCGGCACGATGACCCTGCCGTCGTAGGCAGTGAAGGTGGCAAAGTAAACGTACTCGCCATTGTCCTGTTGGAAGCATACAAACCGGGCGTCCTCAATGCCGTTCCGTTGCGAGGGAGTGGAGGGGAAGATGATCCGCTCAGAAAGGTCCTGTTCCGGCTCAAACTGCACCTCGTAGTTGGAGCGGGCGAGCATCCAGATGCTTCGCGCCAGGACCTGATTGTCCCCCGCTTCTCCATGGCTTTGACCGGAGTTTTCAAGCTCCGCAGCCAGGGCGTCCCGCAAGGCTGACTGAGTAAACGAACTGCCCAGCCTTTCCAGAACCCGGCCGGAAAACCCGCTTTCCACTCCAAGTTCCCAGAGTTTTCGCCGGAACAGGGGTCCTTCATAAATGGTGTTGGCGATCTGCCGTGGCTCAGTAAGTAAATTGCAGGCGGGATCCACCTCAATACGAAGATCGCGATGAATGATCCCGCTGCGAAAGGTGATCGAAGAGATGTGACCCTCGCCGGTAGCGCGCAGGCTGATGATGAAGCGCACAGCGCCCATCGGCACCCCCGTTTGATCAGGATGCTCGACCATCGATGGGCTGAAAAGCGCTGCGGATTCGAGCGAGTATTCCGATAAAAAGTACGAGCCGATCAGAAGCCGCCGCTGCTCGGAAATGGTTACATTTGCCGGCATGAGTTCCCGTAGCTGCTCGAAGCGATTCAGGAATCGCAGCCACAAGTAAAGGTGGCGCTGAGAAAAGTCTGTCGTAACCTGCTCCAGCAGCAGGCCAACCATCGGATCCGGAATAGCAAGGACTCTGTCGATGATCCCTTTCATGCGTTGCGCATTCCCGGGGTCAAATCGGCGCAGAAGAACGCGTGACGGATCTGGTCTCAGAACAGTCTTTGAACGCTTCAGAGGAATTGCCAGTGCAGTCCCATTACCCATCGGGGTCCCATTTCTCGTGGTGTAGCTGCTCTTAGTGGATCACAGGCTAGGTAGCGTATCCGCTGAATTCGAAGTCTTTAAATACAATTTGCCGCGTAAGCGTGCTGTTCCGGTACACATCAAATGAGGATCCCCCTTAACGCACCGAAATAGGCAAAGAAGGGTAATTTTCGGCAGTGATTGGCTGCTTGAAGATGGTCAGCGTGTTCTGCGCCTGCCGCATCTCCACCAGCGAAAGCAGAAAAGCCAGCGTCGACTCGGCTCCCTGGTTCCCATTCACCCGGTCCACATGCAATCCATCGCGGCAGCCTCCGGTCTCGGGGACGTAGAGCTCGAGGCCGAGATCGTTGCCCCCAATGAACCAGTCAAAGGCGTGTTCGGCCTGTTCGTACCAGCGCAGATCGCCGGTGACCCGATGGGCTTCGAGACATGCGGCGACGGTGGCCTGGGCCTCAATCGGCTGCTGGTCGAAATTCGCCCGCGCCCCGCCGCGGTGATAGAAGCCGTTGCTGCCGATCGGCCGCAGATAACCCTGGGTGGTGGTTTGCTGCTCGGTGAGCCAGCGCAGGGTTTCGAGGCCGCGCGTCAACACCGCTTCCTGCCCCGTGGCCTGCCCGCTCACAATCAACGCGTGCGACAGCCTTGCGTTGTCATAGGAGAGCTCTTCCTCAAACCAGTCCCAGTCGGCATGGGCATGCCGGTCGTAGAGCTCCATCAATTTCGTCGTCAACGTCTCACGCACCAGGTTCACCTGGCTGTCTCCGCCGAGCCGGCGCAGGTACTCGTGAATGCCCAGCAGTCCAAAGGCCCACGCGCGCGGTGAGCTGAAGTCGGTTAACACTGGGAGCGCTCGCGCGAAAAGCTGCCCCGACATCATTTGAAAGTTGCTGAGCTGCGACCGGCCAACTCCCACGCCCAGCGCCCAAAGTGCGCGGCCCTGGCTGTCTTCCGATCCTTGTTCATCCAGCCAACGCCGGTCGAAACTCATGTGGTTGTGAAATCGTCCGCTGGCGGGATCGAAGGCATGATGCAGGAAGGCGGCGCTGGTGGTGGCCAGGTTCCTCTCCACTTCCGCATCGTCGGCAAGTTCCGCCATCAACACCGCGAGAATAAAGGCGCGGGCATTGTCGTCGGTGCAGTAGCCCTCGCTGAAATTGGGCACGCTGAAGATCGCATGCTGGAAGACGCCGGTGGAGTCCGTCATGCGCGAGAGATGCGTCAGCTTGAGCTCCGGCAGTTCGCGATGCTTCTGATCGAGAGTCTTGATGGCCAGCGACTTTCGCGACAGAGGAGCGCCTTCGAGACGAGCCAGCTCGAAGCTGTGCATATAGAGCTGGGCTACGTTCGACCAGATCATCTCCCGCCCTAGCCGGTACGCATTGGTGCGCATCGCGTTCCGCCGTGTGTCGTCACGCAGCAGGCCAAGAATCTGTTCAGCCATCGCTGCGGCATCTGCGAAGGGAGCGAGCGCGCCGCGACCGTCCGCCAGCAGATCTGCTGCGTGCCAATACGGTGTTGAGACCACCGCTTTGCCTGAGCCGAACGCAAACGAGAGCGTGCCCGAAGTGATCTGCGCCGGATTGAGGTAAGGGGTGATGTACAGATCTGCGGCGCCCATGAAGTCTTTCAGGTTCTCCGGGCTCACGAACTGGTTGCAGAAAATAACGTGCTTCCCCAGCTTGTTCTTGGTGGCCAGAATCTCCAGGCTGAGACGATAGGCTTCTCCATGCCTGCGCAGTTCATTGGGGTGGGTGGCTCCGAGCACGATGTACACCACATCGGGGAACTCCGCCAGAACGGCAGGCAAGGCATTGAGCACATACTCGATGCCCTTATTGGGCGAGAGCAAGCCGAAGGTGAGCAGAACGGTGCGGCCTTCCACCTGGAATTGATCTTTGAAGTAGGTCGGATCTACGAAGCCCACATCGGGAATACCATGCGGGATCAGATCGATCTTGTTCATCGGAGCCTGGTAGATATCGTGCAGCATTTGCCGTCCGCGATCGGCCATCACCACCAGCCGGGTAGACAGGGCGATCAATTCTTCCATCACCCGCCGCTGTTCTGGCTTGGGTTCGCGCAGGATGGTATGCAAGGTGGTGACGACGGGCATTTTCAATTCCCGCAGCATAGCCAGGATGTGACCGCCGACCGGGCCGCCGAATATGCCGAACTCATGCTGCAGGCAAACCACATCCACATCGCTGATGTTGAGGAAATCCGCAGCCCGCAGGTAAGAAGGCAGATCCTGTTCTTCGATCTCGAAGCGCACCACTTCGGGATAGTCGTATCCACCTTCTATGTCGTTGACCGAGACGCAGAGGCACTGGCTTTGCGGATACGCGTTTTGTACCGCTGACAGCAGATCGGTGGTGAAGGTGGCGATACCGCACTTGCGCGGAAGATGGTCCCCCACGAAGGCTATTTTGCGGATCTTTGCTGTCTCTTTGAAGGGTAATCCGTTGGCCACCATGGGTGGGACCTCTTCCGTCATTCGAACGTTGCCGGTACGCTGAATTGCGTAGAGGAAATGAGGGGTGTGACTCTCGAGGAGACGTTATACCTATGATAACAGTCTCCGGTAACCTGGAGACCAATTGGAGTGTCCGAGGATGAAATTAGCCGTCATTACAGGAGCTGCGCAGGGCATCGGCCGCTGTACCGCAGAGCTATTCGCTGCAGCCGGCTACTCGCTTGCGCTGCTGGACCTGCAACCATGTGGCGGGACCCTCAAAAGTCTGCCGGGCTGTGATGCGGTAGATTTTCCCGGCGACCTTACCGACGAAGCGGTGGTCGAAAGCGCGGCCGAAGCGATACGCAAACGATGGAACCATGTCGACGTGCTGGTCAACAATGCCGGCATCAGCTCCATTGCCCGCGCGGAGATGATTGAGGCACAAACCTTCCGCCGGGTGTTGGAGGTCAACCTGGTCGCGCCGTTTTTGCTGGCTCGCGCTTTTGGGAAGATGATGCTGGAGCAGCGGTCGGGGAGCATTGTGAATGTTGCGTCGATTGCCGGGCTCGCGGGCATCGCGGATCGCGCTGCCTACAATGCGTCCAAGCACGGGCTGATTGGGCTCACCCGCACCCTGGCCGCGGAGTGGGGAGGACGCGGGGTGCGGTGTAATGCGGTTTGCCCAGGGTGGGTCAAGACAGAGATGGATGTGGCTGATCAAGCGAGCGGCAGTTACACGGATGAAGATATTGTGAGCGTGAACCCGATGGGCCGTTTTGCTTCACCGGATGATATTGCCAGGGCGATTCTGTTTTTGGCCGATCCTGCGCAGAGCGGCTTTGTAAACGGGCATGCGCTGGTGGTGGATGGTGGCTGGACAACCGATGCCAGCTGGCAGAGTTTGCGCTTAAGTCACCGCTGAGTCTTCAATCGGACTTACTCGACTAACCGCAGGACCTTCTCCACCTGGGCGCGCAGCTCCGCTACTTCCTGGCGCAACGCTGCGACTTCTGCTTCGAGGGGGTTTGACCTTGTTTCCACGACACTTGGCGCTGCTTCCGTCACCTCGCCCGACAAAAGATGGGCGTAGCGTGCTTCCTTGGTGCCGGGCTGGCGGGGAAGCACCGTGACCAGCGGCGGCTCGCGCTGCATCAGCCGCTGCAGCGTCGATTGCACGTCGCTGAGCTCCTCGAAGCGGTGCATGCGTTCCGTCCTTCCCCGCAACTCGCCCGGGGTCTGCGGCCCGCGCAGCAATAGAACGCACATTACGGCTATTTCGCCGCGGGTGAAGTTGAACACCTCCTGCATGTGGTGCTCATACTTGGCCACACGGCTTTCGGTGCCCCGTGCGGCCCCGGCCAGCCCGTCGTCTTCCAGTCTGTGCAGTGCTTGCCGGACCTCGTCCTCGTCGAGGTTGGTCACCGGCTCGCGGTTATTCTTCTGGTTGCAGGCGTTGACCAACGCGTTCATGGACAGAGGGTAGTACTCGGGCGTGGTAATTTCTTTTTCTACCAGCGATCCGAGCACGCGAGCAGCAACAGGGGAAAGTTCCATCATCACGGCAACCATACTACCTTGATGTAGTAAAGGTCCGTAGCGACTTCGAACTGATCTTTCGTCAGGGATCGTTGCCATGGATTGCCAAACGGTCGTGGGATGAAGTTTCTTTCCCCCTGCGAGCACCGGCATCGCGAACGCCGGATCATCCGCTTGCCAGCGGTAACGAATGCTTCCCGGGTTCCATCGCAACTCCAGAACCGGAAGCGCGGCGTGGCGCAAGTACTGGTTGAAAATCGGTGTCAGATTCATGTGCGTCTGTTGGTTGAAATACTCCACCACGTCTTCCGTCATGATGTTCTGATATTTGAAGTGCTGGTAGAAGTCATGCAGCAACGTCCACCAGCGTGGGTCATCGTCGATCACGCTGCGCAACGTGTTGAGAAACAGCGCACCCTTGAAGTACTGGTCTTCGGGAGGCGTGCTGTTCACGCCACGTTGGGAAACAATCGGCTGCAGATTTCTGACCTTGGGCTTCAATCCATTGAGGTACTTCAAGGCATCGGCTCGTCCCCAGCGCGATTCGACGTACAAGCTTTCGAGATAGGTAGCCCAACCTTCGTGGATCCACATATCTGAACGGTCGGCGGCACTGATGCTGTTGCCGAACCATTCGTGCGCGCTCTCGTGGATGATGATGAAGTCAAAGCGCATGCTGATGCCGGTGTTGGTCCAGTCGCGGCCCAGGTAGCCATTGGTGAAATGGTTGCCGTAGGTGACCGCGGTTTGATGCTCCATCCCGGAGTAGGGAACTTCGATCAGCTTGTAGCCGTCTTCTGGGAAAGGATAGTCACCGAAGTAGTGGCCGAAGATCTGGAGCATTTGCCGGGCCTGGGTAAACTGACCTTCCGCCTTCTGCTTGTCTGCGGGTAAAACGTAAAAGTCGACTCCCGGGCCATCGGAGAAATGCACATAGTTCCCGATATTCATCGAGACGTCGTAGTTGTTAATAGGGTAGTGGACCATCCAGTCCCAACGAGTGTAGCCGTCGCCCAGGTCGGTGGTGCCCATGAACTTTCCATTCGAAACATCGACCAGCCCGTTGGGAATAGATACGCTGATCTGCATGCTCTTGACTTCATCGCGCCACTGATCCTTGTTCGGCCACCAGACGCTGGCGCCCGTCTCCTCGCATGCGGTGTTGATCCAGGGGTGGCCGGCAGGATCCTTGCGGAAAGTGATGGCTCCAAATCGGCCGGTTTCTACGGGATGACCCGAGTAGTAGAAGTCAATGGAGTACTCGGTGCCCGCTTTCAGGGTCTGTGGGAAGTCGACGAAGACTGCGCCTGCATCGCGCCGGTAGCGGAGCCTACGCCCGTCGAAAAGTATCTTGTCGATTTCGAGGGCGGGATGCAGATCGAGCTGGATGCGCTTGCCGTCCTGGAGCATTTTGAAGCGAATGGTGTTCTTGCCCTGAAGATATTTTCTGTCAGGGTCGACACGGACATCCAGGTGGTAGAAGAGCAGATCGTTGTTGGCGCGATAGGGTCCATAGGCGCCGCGCAGGATGTCGGCTCTCGTGGCTCCGTTTGCCGGGGAGACCAGCAGTGCGAAAAGGAATGGTAATAGCTGCAGTGACGAGATGCCAGGTCTGAGGGCAATCAACCGCGGACCCGCAGTGCGACCCGGTCGCCCGTATAAGTGCTCATAAAAGAGTAATTTACCGTCCGCTCACCCGCCGGGCAAGCCCGCGAAGGGCGCAACAGCGATAAACTGAAGATCCATGACCCTGCTGCTTACCCAGATGGCAATCATCCTGTTGATCACTGTGACCTGCGGCTGGTTGGCTCTTAAAGTTGGCCAGGCACGTGTGATCGGTGAGATCATCGGCGGAATCCTCATAGGCCCATCGGTGTTCGGGCGACTGGCGCCACACCTTTCCGCCCATCTTTTTCCCGTCAGTTCTTTTGGTCCGTTTGAAACGCTTTCCACCGTTGGGCTGGTTTTGTTCCTATTCCTGATAGGGATGGAGCTCGATTATGAGCAGCTCTATCGCCAGCGTGTGACGGCGCTCATAGCCAGCGGAATGAGCATCCTGTTGCCGTTCGCGATGGCAGCGCTGCTGGCGCACTCTCTGCGCATCCGCTTTGCACCCCACGGGGTCGGCAGTATTCCGTTTGTGCTGTTCCTCGGCATCGCGATGAGCATAACGGCGTTCCCGGTGTTGGCACGCATCCTCGAAGAGCGTAATCTCCAGGGCACCGCCCTGGGGACAACGGCCATTCTTTGCGCGGCGGTGGATGACGTGGTGGCCTGGAGCCTTTTGGCTTTTGCCCTGGCGTTCATCGGTGGTGAGGCGGATGCGCCTACGTCCCTGGTGTTTCGCCTTGGCGGCCTGGTTGTCTACCTTTTCCTCATGCTGGGGGTCCTTCGCCCTTTCGCGGCGTTCCTGGTACGGAGGCGTACAAAGCCGGAGCTGACCCTGGAGTTGTTGGGCGTGGTGGTGGCGGGTGCACTGCTTTCGGCGGCGGCCACGGATAAAATCGGGGTCCATCCACTGTTTGGGGCGTTTCTCGCCGGCGTCTGCTTCCCCCGGGTCCCACACTGGCAGCTCGCTCTGCGGGAGCGGCTCGACATGCTGGTTTCGGTGCTGTTGCTCCCGCTGTTTTTTGCTTTGACCGGCATGCGTACGAGGTTGGATCTGCTGAACGATACGGCCATGTGGCTTTGGGCTGCGCTGGTCCTGTTAGGTGCGGTCTTCGGCAAGGTGGGGGGAGCCGCGCTGGCTGCCCGGTGGACCGGGCAATCCTGGAGAAATGCTTTTGCCTTGGGGGCTCTGCTGAATACCCGCGGGCTGGTGGAGCTTGTCGTGCTCAACATTGCTTACACCGTAGGGGCCTTCACTCCCACGCTCTTTACCATGCTGGTGGTGATGGCGTTGGTCACGACAATGCTGACGACGCCGGTACTCAGCCTGCTGGGCATCCGCGGCACGGCAAAGAAGCAACCGGGTTCGGTTCCGGTCTCTGTGAGTTGATGGCGGGCGAATAATTGGGTGGGTGGCCCAGGTCTCGCTTTTGAGACCTGGGTTTCTCCCCGAACGCTACAGTCGCTGGCCGGTAGGCACCGCAGCGATGCCCGCCTGACTTGCAGCCAGGGCGCCGATAATCGGCAATTGGAACGTCTTGCCCTGGTAGGCCTGGTACATCAGGTAGATCCAGATGCAGAAGCCGCCCACCGTTACCAGCAAGTTAATAGGCAACTGGATGATAAAGAACAGGCCATGCGAGATCGCGCCCAGCATGATGCCCACAATCATCCATACAATCCAGAAGGCGATCCACGCCAGATTAAAGAAAATCGACTGGAAAGCATGGAAGCGGACAAAGCGATCAGCCTTGAATGGATCAATCACCAGGAACAGGATTCCGGTAATGGCGCCTACCAGGTAGGCCAGCGCACCGGCAACATTGGGGGTAAGACCGGCACCCGCCGCGGGCAGGGGCTGTGGTATTGCTCCTGGGATAGGGCCGGGCACAGATCCGGGAATGGGGCCTGGTGCTGCGCTCGAACCAGCTACCCCCTGGGTGGCTCCACAAGCCGGGCAGGTTGTGCTGCCATCGGTTAGGCTGCTTCCACAAGTTTGGCAAAAGCTCATAGTCTTCTCTCCTTACGGGTCTATGGCAGGGGGCTGGCGGCACATACGGTTGCCATGGGCAAGCAGTGTACACAAATGCGGCGGACACTGTCTCGCTTTTTGTGCAACAGTAACCAGTCCTGCTAAGCGCTCTGATCCGATGTCCCAATACGCTGCGGCAAAACCCTTAGGGAAGGAAGCACGATAGCATGCGTGTTGGATGAACTGTTTAGACCGGACGATTGTCTCGCAACTTAACACCGCCGTCCAAGGATTTTTGGGGCGGCGAGCGACCCTGCAGATACTACTGTGTTTAGTCTGCATTTCCCTCTGCGCCCAACAGCCGTCCAGCCAGGACGCCGGGTGGAAAGGAGAGCTGCACAATGCCTCGGGAAATCCCATCGGCGGAGCGGTCATCGAGCTGAAATCCCCCAAGGGCGCCGTTACAGCGAGCACCCGCCCGGACGGCAGTTTCTCCTTTCACCAGCTCCGCCACCTTCGTTACACGCTCTCTGTCACCCTAGATGGTCATCGAGTCGAGTCCTCCCAACCCATTGATTTGGCGGCGTCGCAGACCGATGTTCTGCTCACGCTCACAGCCCAGGGAACGATTTCCGTCTCCCCATTAGCCACCGCTCAGGAGGCCACGGGCGGGGTGGAGCTCTCCGAGCAAGTCAGTCAGTCAGCTTCCTCTCAACAAACGCGACTTCAGCCAATTGCTGCTGCTGGCAGCAGGCACCATGACCGATGCCAACGGAGCCACCAACTTCACCCAGCAATTTGCCATTAACGGCCAAAGGGGTGTCGAAGCGACGTTTGCCATGGATGGCGCCGACATCAGCGACCCGGAGATGGGCGGTTCTACCTTCAGTAACTTCAACGTGGATGCAGTGCAGGAGATTCAGTCTCAGTCGGGATGGATGCCGGCCGAAGTTGGCCGCGGCGCTTCCGGCTTTACCAACATCATCACACGATCGGGGAGCAGCGGCTTCCACGGCTCGTTTTTCGAATTCGTGCGCAATTCGGCCTTCGACGCCAGAAATTACTTCGATCACTCCTCAATCGCCAGCCCGGGCAGGCTTCCGCCTTTCCGCCGCAACGAATTTGGATTTACCAACGGCGGTCCCGTCGTGTTGCCGCACATCTATAACGGCAAAGGTAAGACGTTCTACTTTGGCCAGTACCAGGGCTTTCGCCAGGTATTGGGAACGACCCAGGTGTTTCCGGTGCCCACGGCCCAGGAACGCGCCGGCCTGGATACCACGGCATTTCCGGGCGACGTGTTGACAGTGCCGATCGATCCTGGCATCGCGCGTGTGCTTGCGCGCTACCCCTTGCCCAATCTTCCCACCGGCTCGTACGGGGTGCACACGTACGCCAGCTCGTCACCAGTAGTGACCGATGCAGATCAGTTCTCCGTGCGCTTGGATCATCGCATTTCAGATAAGTCGCAGCTGTTCGGCCGCTTCAATTTCAACAACCTGAACGGGCCCACGACAAACCCCGATCAGACGGTGATCGATCCAGCTTTCGGAATTCGCTACGTCGACCACCAGAGAAATTTCGTTGTTACGTATACGCGTACGGTTTCCCCGCGCTGGCTATGGGTGTCCTCGTTCAGCGCCACCCGCGCCACTCCCTCTTTTCCCACCAGCGACTTCACCGACCCCGCGGTCAAATTCAACGATGGTTCCTTTGAGCCGTTCAATCAAGCAGCGGGAACGGTCATCAGCATTTACGGCAACCTGTTTCAGACCCAGCAAAATTTTTCCTTCACCACCAGTCGCCATACCGTCAAATTCGGCGGCGAAGTCCGTGTGAACCGCGATTCAAGTTTCTTTGGCATCAGCCCCAATGGCGAGTATGACTTCGGTGGAGGCACGGCATACTCGCCGGTCGACATCGCTTCACAAAGCGGCAGACACAACATCAAGGCCGGCGATCCGTTGCCGGATACTCTCTCAGGATTGCTAACAGGAAGTCCCTTCGTGTACACCGTGGCGGTCTCGCCCCCTTACTTTTCCGGAGGGCCGCACATCGGCGCGGCCGCCGATAGTCGCAATGCCTTTGGGTTCTTTGCCCAGGACACATGGAAAATCTCGCCCCGGCTGGTGCTCGACTACGGTCTTCGCTACGAGCTATATATGCCGCTCACCGACCGTGCGAAGAAGACTTCCGGATTAGCTTTTTCTTCGACTCCGGACGGGGTCGCGCAACAATTCGTCGTCAATCCGCAGCCAGGTTACCGGTTCAACAAAGATGGGCTGGGACCCCGCGTTCAACTGGATTGGCTGGCCGGCTACCAGATCCATGTCCGTGCCGGGGGCGCGATCACCACCATCCCGCCTAACCTTTACCAGGATAACCAGCTCACGGGCACCACCCCCTTTGCCATCTACCCACGCCTCACTTCTGCTCCCTCGGCGCCCATTTACTATGGCTTTCAAATCACTCCGAACGAGTTGCCGCTCGCCTACACGCCCGGCGGAGCGAACATTTTCGCCAACGGAACGAAGGCCGTTGCCGGCAATACAGTGATGGATCTGGAGCGATACCAGCAGGATTTGGCAGCGCTCTCGCCGGACCACCAGATCACTCCGCTGACCATCACCTCGATCTATCCTGGCTTCGGCAATGGGTATTTGCAGACCTGGACACTGGGCCTGGAGCGTCATTTCGGAAACCTGACCGGCGACGCGACTTATATAGGAACGGCTGCGGTCAAGCTGCCCCGGCAGAGTTACCTCAACGGCTATCCGGGGGCGGGCCCCAGCTTTGCTCCCTACACGCAGTTCGACTCGGCAGGGAACATCGTGGGAGGGTTTGGCACGGAGAATGTCCTCACCAGCACTTCTCACTCCTCCTACCATGCCTTGCAGACTTCGCTGCAGGGAACTGTGCCTCATGGCGGTCCCGGCGTCCAGGCCGGCTATACATGGGCCAAATCCCTCGATGAAGCGAGTTCCGTCGTAGGAGGATTTATTACCGGCGGCGCCGGCGCAGTGTCGCAGACATCGCCTCAGAATCCTTTCAACACCCATCCCGAGAAAGGGCCGTCCACCTTTGACATTGCCCACTCGTTCACCCTCAGCCTGGCGCAGGACCTGCATGGGCAGGATATTGATTTCCTTCGCCCGCTGGGCAGGGTGGTCACGGACGGGTGGGAGCTTCTCAGCATTTCCAGCATTAGCAGCGGCGCTCCCTTTACGGTCTACTCCGGCTTGCAGCAGACGGCTGCTGGGACCACCGGTTCGGATCGTCCGGACCAGGTAGGGATTCCACATCTTTCCACCGCCCGGAAAGTTCGCGAGGACTATTTTGGATTGGGCGCGGACAACGCCTCTTACTTTTCGATTCCGATCAACGTGCCCGGAGGGACGGGTCCGAACCACGGGCTTTTCGGCACGCTGGGCCGCAATACTTTCCGCGGGCCGGCGTATTACGACTTTGATTTTGCGTTGATCAAGAGCACTCCGTTGGGCCGGCGGACCAGTGGTATCGAGCTGATGGATTTGCAGTTTCGCGCGGAGTTTTTCAACCTGTTCAACATCGTCAATATGGGTCTGCCGGCAAACAATCTGGTGGGAGCGGGCTTTGGCGAAATTAGCCGTACCGCGGGCACATCACGGCAAATCCAGTTCTCTTTAAAGCTAATCTACTAGCCCCGGCGTTCACAAAATGTCGAACGAAATGTACGACAAGAACGAGCCCGCAAAGCAAATCGGGCCGGCGATGCCCGCAGCCACCGCGGCCACCAGCATCGATCGCCGTCCTCCGCCCATCGCGCGGGCCATCAAGCCGGCGAGCACGCTTACCAGTCCAACCGCGACTGCCGGCAAAAGGCGGTAGCCCACGAGATTGGTTCCGAAGGCAACCAGTTCCACACGCGCCAGCCACGCAGTCAGCGGAGCGTACACCACGTAACACCAGTCTGGGTGCATCGCATTGCTGTAGCTCAACAACTCATCGCGGTGGAAGCCGTATCTGCCGCTGAATGCGACGTGGATCGCCGTGAAAGCCAATCCAGTCAGCCACAGGGCTACTCTGCCGTCCGCGTGAACCTGACTCGTGTGGGTCGAATCGTGCATAACAGCCCCAATTGTCGCAGGGTATTTGCGCAAATAATGTTGGACCGTTATCTGGTGAAGAGATTCATTACCGTGAAAGGGGTCCCTGCACACTTCGCATACGTCTCAAAGCGCGTTCATTCGTATGGTGGGCCTACCTTTGTTTCCTCCTTGCGCTAAGTCCTTTGTTTTACCGAAGGTGCTCAAACTTTGCAGCTAAGTCCTTTATTTCATCAAGATGCTCAAATTTCAGAATTAATTAATTGAGCATCTTGCCTCTTCAGGGGGCTGTTGCTGTTCCCCGCCAGCACTTAAGAGCCAGTACCAGACACGTTTTACCAAGTTTTTGAGGCTGGAAACGCCCTGATTGAACTTGCCGCGCCGCAGGCGCGGATCGCCGACAGCAAGGGACAACGGGATTCCGCACCACCGATGGGTGAAAGAGCATGTTCCGGCCAGCTGGCGTAGGCTCGCATTTTGCATCAATTAAAGATGCATTTTGAGGTACTTTTGTCGCGCGCTGCCAGGGTTTTATTTTCGAGTAAGTGGGAAGGGATACGGCTATTGCGCAAATAATGTTGAACCGTTATCTGGTGAAGAGATTCATTACCGTGGAAGAGGTTGCAGACTTGGTCGCCTTCTTATTCGGTCCGTCGGCTGTCAGGACCGAAGCGTACCCGGGGCGGCGGTCCTTCTTTTAGCTGCTAAAGAAACGAGCAGATGAGGGTATTATCGTGAGTATGGCTGTGATCCACATCTCGGAAGCCGAGGCTGCACGCGACTTCGCCGCGCTGCTGGCTCGTGTTCGCGCAGGGGCCGAGGTGGTCATCGACAATGACGAATCCCCGTCCGTTGTGCTGCGCGTGGCTGCCGGACGCCCTCTGCGGCGGCTCTCAGAATCGCTGCGCTTGGCCAAGGAGCATCGCTCTACGGCCACGCTGGACGGTGGCTTCGCTGCTGATCTGGAAGCAGTCGTTCACAGCCACCCGGAGCCACTTGAAAACCTATGGGACTGATCCTCGACTCCAGCATCATCATTGCTGCCGAGCGTCGAGGAGATACGGTCGAAACCCTGATCGAGCAGGTGGTCCATGCAGCAGGCGATCAGGACGCCGCTCTTTCCTCGGTCGGGCTGACCGAACTCGTCCACGGTATCTATCGCTCGCAGACTCCAGACTTGCGGCTTCGCCGCCAGTCCTTCATCGGAGAACTGCTGCGCGATCTTACGGTTTATCCGTACACGAAAGAGGCAGCAATGCTGGCTGGAAGGATCAACGGTGAGCAGCAGGCCCAGGGCGTGACTCTTCCCTTCGCAGATCTGCTGATAGGGGCCACCGCGCTTTCGCTCGGCTTTTCCGTTCTGACTATCAATCTCCGCCATTTCCGCCTCATCCCTGACTTACAAATCGTCCAGCTCTAGGCTGACAATCGTTCAAGCTAATTTTGGGGGTTGTTTCGTGCGAGGAAATGCAGGACACACACGCATCAGACGCCGCAAGACTTTGCTAGAGCATGCAGAACTTATGTTCGGCAAAGCCATCGAGCTTAAGGAGACAGATTCTCCAGAGGATGAGTAGTGCCCCCAAATTCGGGCGCCCGCGGGGCGAGATAGCGTTCGAATCGTCGGGATCCCAGGCGCTCGGGCGGGTCAAGCATGGTGTCGGCGCGCAGCATGTCTTCCACGTAGTCGTAAATCAAGTCCACATCGTCAGGGCGGTTGATGGAGTGGAACCACATCGAGTCTCCGCGGAACTGGAGAAGTATCACATTTGCCAACGGACAGGGACCGAGACATCCGGAGATGGTGAGGTGAACTCGTCTCCGGATGCCGCGCCTTTTCCATTGGGCCTTAAATTCTTCCAGAGGCAATGCAGGGAAGCCTTTGTCAACACGCCCACAGCAGCAGCCGTTGCAAATGAATAAATGGCCGTCTTGAATCCTGATTTCCTTGGCGACGCCGTCTGCCCGCGTCACTGTCCGGAGTGGACTTTGCCGGTAAGCGTAGTTGATGCGAAATCCCGGACGCAGCTGAACTGGCTGACCGTGGGTCGTATGGCGATACGCATCGGCCCACGCTTCGCGGCGCTCGAATAGTGCCGCTACATCGGTCAGCCCTTTCGCAGTAACCAGGTTCTCCAGAGCCGCAAGCCAGTGGTGATAGTACTCGGAACCATCATCCGCTTCCCCCCGTTCGGCCGCAGCGGCCAGTTCCGCGCCCAACGCAGCAGTCCATTCTTTCCATGTGAAATAGCCTTGTGCAGAGAGCCGGACGGCGATCGCGAAGGCCTGGGCCTGCCACGGCTCGGCGAATACCGGCCCCCCAGTGTCGTGAGGCAAACGAGGCAAGTTGGTCAGATCGGGGCCGGTCTTGGGTTCAGGCGTGCTCAAGATAGTCGTCCCACATGTCGATGTAAACCGCGTCGAGTGGGGAGGCTTCGTCGCCCCACAGCTCCCGGGCGGTGAACCGCACTGAATATACTCGCTGTGGCTTCCTCGACTGGAGGCCGGCAGCGTCCGAATCTTCCAAAGCGAAGACGCCTTCGTCGTGAGCGATGGTGCCGGTCTTTCCCCGGGCGTAGCGCGGCGAGCGCGTATGGCCGGCAGGATTCATGGTTCGGGCGCGAACCTGCTGGCCCACCTTAAAGCGCGGATCAACCGCTACGTTCAGCCGCGACGTGTCGTCCTCATCCAGCATGGCGGCAACCTTTGACGCTCGGAGAGCCGGCGTGGCCTTCAGCGAGCCTGGCGCAGGTTTCCCGCTCGCGAGTTCCTCTGGGTTGACGACGCCCGCTTTGAGCAGCATGCTCTCCAGGGCCTCGACGAATCTCTCGTAGTAACTCATTCGTAGATAGTCGGCGGGAGGGATCTGTTCGATGGCAAATCTTGGGGGGAAATTCTTTGGCATCAGGCCGACGCAGGCGTCTATCAACGCGTTTGCCCGCGCCTCCCAAGGCTCATGAAACACGGGCGCGTTCTTTTCGATAGGGATAGGGCCCATGTCCTGCATGCCGCCCATGTCGTGGACGCCGTTCATGCGTTGCCCCCAGGGAGCGCGACCTTCGCGACGCCGACCAGGGAGTCGCGCGTGATCAGAGCGGCCAGTTCTTCTTGGTTCATCGATTCGGTCCCGCGCGGCCGTTCGGGAACAACCATGTAGCGCATGTCCGCGGTGCTGTCCCAAACGCGCACCTCGACATCGTCCCCCAAGTGCAAACCGAATTCTCGAAGGACGCCGCGCGGATCGATGACTGAGCGGGAGCGGTACGCGGCGGACTTATACCAGACCGGCGGCAGGCCCAGTACGGACCAGGGATAGCAGGAGCAAAGCGTGCATACGACCAGGTTGTGGACCTTCGGTGTGTTCTCCACTGCCGTCATAACGTCGACGCCTTTGATTCCGAGTTCCTTTACGGCGGCGGTAGCATCGGCCAAGAGGCTTTTCTTATACGCGGGATCCGTCCAGGCGCGCGCCACAACGCGCGCTCCGTTGCGCTGGCCAGTTTGGCGCTCGTAGGCATCGATCAGTGCGTCGAGGGCTTCCGGGTCCACCAATCCTTTTTCGACTAGCAGCGATTCGAGTGCTTTTACGCGTAGCGCGGGGTCCGAGGGCACGGTCTGGTGCTTATGATCGTCGACCGGCTCTTGAGCGTTGAGCATACTACCAGCCGCAACGGCTCCGGCACTGGCTAGAAAGCTGCGTCGACTCGTGTCCAAAAGACGCCTCCAACTCTCAACTAAGCGACCGGTAAAAATTGTTGATTCGAACTATAGCAAAAATAGAACGACCCGAACACGGAATTTGCCTGCGACCAACGGGGTGTAATGCGGATCGCGGTAGGGACGCTCATCGCTATGCGCCCCTACCGCGATCCTGAAGCCCCACCGGAAAGCCCCAATCGTGGGGCAATGGGTATTGGAGTGGACCCCAAACTTGAGACACTGACCCTTTTCAGGGACGGACGGAATTTCCCCTAATGAGCGTCGCGTCCAGAACAGAGCTGACCCAAGACCAAGCGTCTAATCTCCGGATGCTTGGTTGCGGCCTCGCTCGCATTAGGGGAAATTCCGTCCGTCCCGGCAAGGGGTCCGGCCACAAATTATCTCAAGGCTGCAGGGTTCATCTCGCGGACTTCGACGCTCCCCTGACCGAGTACGTTAAAAACCAGATATTCATTTGGAAAACCCGTTCTGAGCGCTTCATAGGTGACGTAATCCAATTTGAGCCCTCGTTCCTTCAGCTCCAAAAGGCAATAGGCCAATAATGCATCTGTGACCTTCGTCCTCCGTTTAGAGTACGCATCGACCAGCCGATCCAGCAACCGCGAGTTTGCCCCACGAATGAAATCCGTTGAAAGTGAGGCCGTGACGACTTTGCTTCCGGGCACGCTGTGGGCTGCCGCAAGTCCGACGACGTGAAAAATAATCCCTCCAGCGCTTTGGTCACAGCGCTTGCAGAAATTGGCGCGCCGTTGCTGAGCATCTCAGCAACGACGGGGAGGCCGTCGGGAGCTCGCAAAGCCGCTTTGAATATCTCCGTAGCGTCCGACATTAGGACACGCTGCGTAGGCGGTTCGGGCAGTCCACTTGTGATGCTTCACCGCAGCAAACCCGCCCGTTTCAACCCAGTACAAGGCTGCGAGAAAATCGTGCACCGTCCTATGGACAAACTCCCAGCCCTCTTCCGTGGGGACCAATATTCCGTAGAATCTAGCTGTTTCAAGAAGCGCCGCGCGAGCATTCACTTTCTCAAAGTTCAAGAGGTCGATTTGTGTCTGGGCCGCCACCTCTGCGCGATTTCTGGCAAGAGAGCTGGAAGCGGCGATGTAAGCGATTCTTTTGAGTACTTGAATGCGGTCTCGTCCATCCAGCGGCGTTGCGGCCTCCCGCCGCAGTCCCTTGCTCGCATCCCAACGTTCGCTAAGCACCTCAATCGCTCGCTCTAATAGCCGCAGCGCGCTGCGCGGTTCGACGAGGTTCGAACTTGTTTTTACGATGCAGGCCAATGCTAGCAGGAGAGGATGCGAAAAAAAATCCCCGAAACCCCTTGCTTCCAACTCATCCACAACCGCTTTCGCGTCCAGATCAGATTCAAACGCCTTGAGAAAAGCAGTTACAAACTTATATTTTTCCTCTAGATCAAAGCCGCCTATTCTGACCTCAGCTACCGCCAAATTAACAACATCGTAGTACTCGCGGCAACTAAGGTAGAATTTGCCGACCTTGAAGCTCTGAAAGCGCAGCAGAGCTTCGGAGACGAGGCGCTGTTGCGCCAGATTAATCTCGTCATATCCGTCGACCAACAAAATAATCTGGGCGCCCCTTTGTCCGCTTAGCTACCTTCTCCAACCGTTTCAACAAAATGCTGAAGATCCGCGACCGCGGTAGGTCGATTTAAGGTGATCAGCACCGGGAAAGCGGTCGACAAACCCAGAAATCGACGAAAAATGTAACGAAGGAACGTCGATTTTCCCCAGCCGGGGCCTGCAAAAATGATGGCGTCGTCAGGGTTCGAGAGAAAGGCCTCGACGTTTACCGGACGATAAGCAGAGGATCGGCTTGCCACTATTGAGCGAGACGCGCGGTTTTCGTACACATATGTCTCTTGGTCCTTTCGAGGAGTGCCCTTTATCACTAAACTTGTAGGCTGATAGATATCGTCGAAGGGGACAGGCTTATGCATCCCGACGCAATGAACTCCCCGGGTCTGCTCGAGCGCCGTGTTCTGCAGGTTACTCAACCATGATGCCGCCTTCGCTGAAGCCGCATCCTTTCCGAAGAAGCCTTTGGCCTTTTCTTCCAGGTAACGCAACGCAGATCCTGCATCGAGGTCAATGCTAAAAGTCACCATGCCCTATCTTATCGACACATTTCCGGGATGGAAACCTGGTGATAGAGAGAATCGAGATAAACCGGCACATTGTAGGGGTAGAGGGAGATCCAGGACAGGGAGATCCAGAGACAGGGAATTCCAGGACGAAGTAATCACCGCGTTGAGAACCGGGGTCACTTCGTCTGTTTGAATGCATAGGTATGGAAAGGGAAAAGGGTTCTCCCCGAGACTACACTGCTGGGATCGACTGTTGGAAGCAGCCGACCCAGAAATCTCGATTAGGAGAACCCCATGAATGCTATTCACTATATCGGATTGGATGTACACAAGAAAACCATCAGTTATTGCATCAAGACGGCAGCTGGCCAGATTGTGAAGGAGGGCACGTTGGCCGCCGAGCGTTCTGTGTTGCGCAGTTGGGCGGGGAGTCTACAGCAACCGTGGCATGGCGCGATGGAGGCAACGATCTTCAGTGCCTGGATCTACGACACACTCAAGCCATATGCGGAACGGCTGGAGATGGGCCATCCAGCGAAGATGAAAGCCATTACTGCGGGGAAGAAGAAAAGCGATGCCATCGATGCTGGCACCATAGCCGATCTGGTGCGCTGCGACTTACTGCCAGGCTGCTATGTGTTTCCGCCGGATCTGCGGGACCTGCGCCGACTGATGCGCTATCGCCAGATGATGGTTCAGCAGTCAGTCAGGATGCACAACAAGACAGCCGGCCTGCTGATGGAGAGCGGGGTTTCGTTTCACAAGACCAAGTTGCACGGCAAGAAGTACTTCAGCAATTTGATCAAGAGCTTAGAGGAAGTGCCGGAGTCGGTGAAGGATCTGCTGCGCATGAGTCGCGGGACAAAGGACATGTTCGAAGGTGTGCAAAAGCAGTTGCTGGGAAGACTGCTGACCGACGCTGCCTTAAAACAGCGCGTGGAGCGTTTGAGCAGCATCGACGGTGTGGGCGAGATCACCGCTCTGACATGGGCGCTGGAGGTCGGCGACCCGCATCGTTTTGCCTCCATTGCCGATGCGGTGAGCTATTGCGGTTTGACGGCAGCGCTTCACTCCTCTGCGGGCAAGCAGCAGCGTGGGCCGATATCCAAACAGCGCAACGCTTGGCTACAGACCGCGCTGATCGAAACGGCCAAGCTGGCGCCACGCTGGAATCCGCAGCTAGCTCAGCTGCATGCCCAGCAATTAACGCGCGGACATGCCAATCGCGCCACCTTGCAGGTGGCGCGCAAACTGGTCGCTTATCTGCTAGCCGTCGACAAGAGCGGCCAGCCTTTTCAAGTGCGTACACCGCCGCCGAAAACCATCCCAACAAGGAGAAAAGCCAGAAGACATCTTGCCTCGGCCGGCTTAGTTGCCGGTAGTTGCTTATTTTGGGTTTGTTCTGTCAGCGATCCACCAGCCGGTCCTCACGTTTGTCGGGACTGTGCACGGGAGCTCACTCTCCCAATACACCCTATCGTCTGTTTTGAGGTCGGCTGGTTTACTCTCACTCAATCTTCGTGGACGAAGCTTCACCGTTCCCGCAAATGGATGTCTGGCCACGCTGCTACTGCGTTGGCAATGCGTACGATCGAGGACAGTTCTGAACCGCATCCCGCAAATCGCTTGGGGAAAGCCATTCCACCAAGTCAATGGAAATCTCCGTTTTCCCTTGACAGTTACCTATCATGGATGTCCTGGATCTCCCAAGCCTGCCATAGACACCGGGACGACCAACGTCTCCAGGGTTGCCGTTGTCGGGAACGAGTGTCGAGTTACCCCCGGCCCAAATCCACCCCTTGGGTGCATTGTTTTGTGCCGCGGCTGGAGAGCAAGCAGTGCGAGTGGCAGTAGGCACAGACGCGTCGACCCTAAACATCGATTTAGTATTTTCACCGAGGACCCTTTGGATCGTTCGTGACAAATTGTACCTGCCACGGACTCTCCCGGGGGGTTAGGTTACTTTTGGGGGGGAATGGGGGACGGGGAATGGGGGACGGCCTCAGGAGTGTGTCGGAGAGAACGTCAGGAAGTCCCACAAAAGGGTTGGGAGCGAGAGGTGAGATAGCCCCAGCGAGGACCCGGGAACATCGCCCAAAATCGAGTTATGGTGATGAGTCGAAGGAAAGTGAAAACAGAGCCACCGCGGGCTGTCCCTCCTTTACCATCCTGATCAGAATAGTCGCGAGAGTGCGAACAGATGCAGCTTTGCGGAACTGCTGCCGGGCTTTCCGACGCAGTTCTTTACAGAGAGGGGAGATGGGCGCCTTGAAAGCGCTTTGATCCCCACCCCTCCACAAAGGTTGACCTCACAGCATTTCTCGATGAGGCCATCCACGCCGGGATAGATCTCGTTCAGATGATCTCTTCGCGCTCTCTGGCGAGAGCTGGATTTGCAGACTGTCCCGACGCTAGTGCCGGACAACGCCGTTAATCGGAACAGTTCCGAAGTGATTGCTCGCTTTTGAGCCCGGGGCAAACGTCAGCGTGATATTTGAGAACGGCACATCATTTGAACCGGTGACGCAGACCATGAGCTGGGACTTTTCGCCGTCGGGTGCAAACGGCGCGTTGCCCCATTCCCGGTAGTGCTCGCCATCCCGACAACGACAAAACCGGTTGTCGTGGCGGCAACGGCGAAGTGGGCGGTAGGACAGTTCGCTGCCACGTAGTTAGGATCAGAGATCACGCGTGCGTTCGTCATGGTGAAGTGATGCGTATGTTGGTCACGCAGGGTCGTGTCGGTCGTTTTGTTGGAGATCATCCAAAGGTCGGAATGCTCCATGTTCAGTGCCGCACGAAAATCGACGGCATCGATATTAGGGTAGACCTCGAGCGACCACGTTCCGCGAATCTCGTACCCTCCATCGCGAAGGGGTTGTAGTCGTTGATCGTTCCCTTGAGTGTGGTGGAGCGCGGACCCTCAGCAACCGACACACTGCTCAGCGCCAGGACCATGACCGCAATTTGCGTAGACATCAGGAAAGCCTTATTCTTCACACGAAACCTCCATCCTCTTGATTTCGGACAGCGCATACTGCCCACAGCCTTAGCTCTTCAACGGTTGAAGTCTTTGGCGTGGGGCGAGGGCGCTGCCAAACTGGTGTCGATCATGGCTCATGCACGCGGACTTGAGCCATGGGCCAAGGCTTACCAGCTTCTTATCAATTCCTGTTCTGCTAAGTTGCAGAAACCACGACACATCTGCCAGCTTTGAAGGTTTTGTGGAATAATTATCCGATTTTCGGGGGAAGACATGCCGGAGGTTGGAGGAGTTATCAAATTCGATCAGTTTGAGGTCGACCTTCGCGCCGGCGAGCTTCGCAGGAATAACCGGCCAGTCAGACTGCAGAACCAAGTCTTCAGGCTTCTGACGAAGTTCCTCGAAGATCGTGGCGAGGTGTTAACTCGAGAGCAGTTACGAATGCACATTTGGCCGTCTGATGTGTTCATCGATTTCGATAATGGACTGAGCGCTGCTGTCCGTAAACTGCGAGTCGTGCTGGGCAGACCTCCGGGGGCCAAAGGCAACAATAGCTACATCGAAACCGTGCCGCGGGTTGGATACCGATTTATCTCGCTCGAGAATGGGACGGATACCAACACCAGGCGCATCATTTCCGTAGCGATTCTGCCTTTTACGAGCAATTCAGATAGCTCGGACCTCGACTATCTGTCTGAAGGCATGACCGAAGCCCTGATTGACGCTGTCTGTCAGATTCGCGGGGTCGCGAAAGTAATCGCTCGTAATTCGGCCTACCGATTCAAAGCGCGTGACCCGCAGGAAGCAGGGCGCGAACTCGGTGTACAGGCAGTAGTGATTGGAAGTGTGCACCCCGCTGGCGACCATGTGCTGGTGAGAGCTGAGCTGATCAGCACAACTGAGGGTTTGCGCCTTTGGGGAGCCAGCTATAAGCCACTCATCCAGGAGCTTTCACTGCTTCCATCGACAATCGCATTGGCTTTGCGGGATCGCCTGGGATCGAAGCAGCGCACTGGGGCGCCGCGCGGGGTATCTCATCGGTCGACTGAAAATTCCGAAGCCTATCGTCTTTACTTGCGGGGAAGATACTTCTGGGCCAAGCGCCCGGGAGCGGGTTATGTAGAAAAAGCAATTGAGCTGTTCGATGAGGCGGTTGCACTCGATCCAGCCTTCGCTCTGGCCCACGTTGGGCTCGCCGACTGCTACAACACATTAGGCGCATGGGAAGCCGGCGTTCTGGAGCCGGCGATCGCATTGGAACGGGGCAAGGCCGCTGCCAGCCGGGCACTCCAGCTGGATTCCAATCTTGCGGAAGCACACACCTCCCGTGGCTATTGTCATTTCCACTATGAGTGGGACTGGGGCTGCGCCGAGGCCGCGTTTAAGCGAGCCATTGATCTGAATCCCAATTACTCCCACGCTCACCACTGGTACTCTCACCTGCTGGTCGCCCAGGGAAGGATGAAAGAGTCGCTGGAACACAGCCTGCGCATTATCGAACTCGATCCTTTCGACTTGCTTATCAATTCGCACCTCGCGTGGCACTACCACATGGGGGGACATTACGAGGAGGAACTCGAAGAATCGAACAAGCTCCTCGAAATGGAACCGAACTTTCATAAAGCTCATTACTTCAGGGGTCTCGCTCTCGGACAGCTTGGAAGTATCCGCGACGCCGTAAAGGCACTAGAAAAGTCATATCAGCTCTCGGGAAGCACATTCATGCTGTCTGCGCTCGGACATGCATGCGCAGTTGCCGGTGATAGGGACAAAGCAGTTCAGATACTCGGCACATTAAAAGATTTATCGAAGAGCCGCTACGTAGCGGCGTATGAACTTGGTACGATTCACGTGGGACTGCATGAATACGAGCATGCGCTTGATTGTGTGGAAAGAGCGTATATAGAGCGGTCCGGTTGGATACCGTATCTCCCTGTCGATCCAACATTCGCGCCTTTGCGAAGTGAACCTCGGTTCCAAAGAGTATTGCGGAGTATTTCAAATTCTTGAGGTAATTCTTGGGTAACGCCGAGATTGAGCGGTGATCGGAAACCCAATCCGCAAGTAACCGGCTCGACTGCCTCCCCAGCTGGCTTTGCGCAGGTCTCCAACAGCAGGACAGGGGAGATAAGGGGGGAGATAAGGGGAAATGATACCTATCCCCGATTCCGACATTTGTGTTAGGTTTCCCCATGGCACGATTGGCGCGTACGGTGGTGTCCGGCCTTCCCCATCATGTTACGCAGCGCGGAAATCGTCGAGAGGCGATCTTTTTTGAGGACGGCGACCAGGAAGTCTATCGGGATTTGCTGGCGGAGCAGACGCGCAAGGCCAGAGTCGACGTGTGGGCCTACTGTCTCATGCCCAATCATGTTCACCTGATTCTCACTCCGACGCGAGCGGATGGTCTGGGGCTGGCGGTCGGCGAGGCGCATCGGCGCTACACCAATTTCATCAATGCCCGAGGGCGCTGGACGGGGCATCTGTTCCAAAGCCGGTTTGCTTCGGTTGCGATGGACGAGTTGCATCTGCTGGGCGGTTTCCTATGTCAGCCTGAATCCCGTGCGAGCCGGCCTGGCGGCCCACGCGGCGGATTGGGCATGGTCCAGCGTACGAGCCCATCTGGCAGGGAAGGATGATGGGCTGGCGACTGTCCGTCCAGTACTCGATCGTGTGTCCTGCTTCGCCGACTTGCTCCTGGAGGATAGAGATGAGGCCTTTGCTGCGCTTCGTCGCGCCGAAAGTACCGGGCGTCCGGTTGGTACTGCGGACTTTGTCACTGGGCTTGAACGCGTGCTCGGACGGCGGATTGCACGTCGCGCCCCAGGACCCGTGCCGGAAGCTAAGGTTAACCCCAAGCAGTTAAAGTTATTGCAATAGGCATAGGGTCCCTGATTTTCCTCGTTGTCTCTCCGGTCAGGATTTCGAAAAACTGACGGGGATAGGTATCATGTCCCCTTATCTTGTCCCGACTCTGATAATCATTCTGCGGCCTTCCCTCGAGGTGCTGAAAAGCTTTACGCGCCCCAGATGTACGACGAACACTTTATGGGAGCCTTGGTTCTGTTCAAAAATCAGCGCCCGACCAGGAAGGGCTAAGCGTGTACCGGTTTCGTCGAAGCGCCGCAAGGCGTGATCACCAAGCTTGCAAAACGTCCCGAGCGATGGTTGCTCGCGACCAGGGAATTCCATAGGCTATCTCCGGATAGTGAGAACAAAACCTTAACCGGCGCCTCCAAGGCAAACAGAAAAAGCACTTTCCGGCGCTCACCTGATCTCTGTTTCAACTACTGACGGTGCTGCCGCGAGTCTTCTCTCCTGACTCATTCTTTCTAGCATACATCGATTGAGGAGCGGCAAAAGCCGAGCCAACTGAGAGGTTTCAGGCCCTGTCAGAAGCAAAATACGGACGGTGTGGAGTATAATCTCGGCGCACTTGGAAAGGGGGAAATGTATGCGAGTATTTTCCCGAGTGTGCTGGTTCGTAGGTTTCTTTTCTTTGGCTGCCTTTGTTGCAAATGCTCAAGAGGTCGTTCATGCCTTGACAGGGACAGTTACTTACATCAATCCGACCAACAAAACCATCATCATCAACACCGACGACGGCTCAGAACCACTCTTCAAAGCTATGACGGCGTCGAACGCATCGCTCGACTTCGCAAAGGACCTCAGAGCGGATTCGACGCCTGCAGACACCTTCACCAAAAAGGGGGCTCACGTGATCGTCTACTATTTCGGCGATGGCGAAGAGCGGACGGCGGTGGCAGTGCAGGACCTGGGCGGGGGACCGCTTAAGAAGATCAGCGGAACCGTCTCCAAGTTCAACAAGCACGAGCATATGCTGACCATAACAGACGCCTCAGGTGTCAGCGAGTCGTTCCGTATTGCCCCGAATGCAGTGGCTGAGACGGCACTGGGAGCGGTGGAAGGGGAGAGATTTGATCCTGGTAAGGGCAATCAGGTGCGGGTGACTACCACTCTCGCGAACGGCAGCCCAGAGGCTCTGTTTATCCGCACCCAGTAAGGGTTGCGGAACAAACATGTCATTGCTATTTCAGTGGGCTGCGTGCGGCCCGGTTCACGGCAGCGTCGACGGAACGCGCCGCAGCGCCCGGGTGCCATAATTTGCAGCGGGGGAGCCGTTCGCCTGCTTCGCCAGTATGGTTGCATCGAAATCGACGGCCAGACGAGATCGGTCCCGTATGGCGGGCGGGTGTCAGCCGTGTCCGAGTGGAACGAAATTGTAGCAATAAAACTCCCCACGGATAGCTTGCATCTAAGTGGAGTGGGTGAACCTCTCGCACTGCAGCGAATCGGCTGCGATAAGAGAGAGAAATCTAGATGTTCCGGCACACCATCCCGATTGGGCGCATATCAGGTATATCGATCGACCTGGACTATTCGTGGTTCATCATCGTCGGTCTGATGACATGGGTTTTGGCGGTCAGCTATTACCCGCTCGAGTTTCGCGGTTGGAGCAGCGCCGAATATTGGCTGATGGGCAGCGTGACAGCCCTCATGCTCTTCGTGAGTGTTTTAATTCACGAGTTGGGCCACTCGGTAGTGGCGAGGTGGTACGGGATTTCTGTTCCTCGCATTACGCTCTTCCTTTTCGGCGGAGTATCCCAGATTGCCACCGAGCCGCTAAGCGCGGGCGCCGAATTCTGGATCGCGATTGCCGGACCCCTCGTTTCCTTCGCCCTGGCTGCGTTTTTCTGGGAATTGGAACCTTTCCTCGTCCCCTTCCCACCATTGCTCGCCTTGGCGAAATACCTGGCTTTCCTGAACTTGATTCTTGCTATTTTCAACCTTATCCCTGGTTTCCCACTGGACGGCGGCCGAGTCTTGCGAGCTATCGTCTGGTGGATGACCGGTAAGATCCGCCGCGCCACCAACATCGCCGCATTTACCGGTCGCTTCTTTGGCTTCCTTTTGATTTTTCTAGGCGTCTGGCAAGCATTAAGGGGAAGTTTTATTAACGGCCTGTGGATCGCTTTCATCGGGTGGTATCTGGAGAGCGCCGCGGCAAGTCAGCTGCAACAGGAGGCCGTGAAAAGCCTGATAGGCGGTCACAAGGTGCTGGACGCAATGAGACGCGACTTTCCTGCCATCTCGAGCGACGTCACACTACAGGAGTTCGTCGAGAAGTTCATCTTGACCGGGAATAGCCGCTATTTCATCGTGCGCGGTCCCAGCGGTCCCGCGGGGATAATTACCCTTGCCGCCGTCCGTGCAGTTCCTCGCGCTGCCTGGCAGGCGACCACTGTTTCTCAAGCCATGATCCCGTTTCACAAGTTGGCCACCACCGGACCCGGTGTCTCGCTGTGGTCCGCGCTCGACGAGATGGGGCGTGAAGGGGTAAACCAGTTGCCTGTGATGGAAGGGAATGGAATCGTGGGAATGCTTTCACGCGAAGACGTCATTCATTACCTGGGTCTATTGCGAGAGTTAGCGGCTTAGGGCTCCAGCGGTCAGCGCCCCAGGAGAGGATGGGGTTAACCGGTCAGGGGGCGGCCACCCGGATGGGATGGAATCACGATGCTCAAAGACATAAAGGTAAAAAGAATACTCTTTGCGACAGACTTCCTGGAGAGTTCGCGGCTGGCGTTAGACTACGCAACAGCCATTGCCCATTATTTCAAGGCGACGCTCGTCATGCTAAATGTCATAGAGCTATCCCAGGCAGGGATGGAGGCAGAGATGGAAACCAGAAGCCCCTGCATGACACGGCTGTATGCTCAGAAGCGGCTCGATGCATTGGCCTCCGCAGTGCGCGCGAATGAAGTACTGACTGAGACCCACGTGCAGAAGGGAGTTCCGTGGGAGTGCATTTTGGCATCTGTCGCTTCATACCATGCAGACATGCTTGTGCTGGCCGTCCACGGTATCCATAGAGGACTTGCGCATCTGCTCATCGGCTCAACCACGGAGAGGATACTGATGTCCGCTGCTTGTCCGACCCTTACTGTTGGGGCTCGCGCTCGGGCGGGTGTCGAATTGGGGTTCCATCCGAAGGAGATACTTTACTATTCAGACCTCAGTCCCGCCGCAGCGGCCGCAGCGCCCTATGCTTTATGGCTCGGTAAGGTGTTTCACACGCCCGTGGAGGTCTGCCAACTCACCCCGAAGAGGGCCAGCAACAATCCTGAATTGCTTAAGCGCATGGTTGAGCGATACTGCAAATCGGTCGGTCAGCTCATCCCGGAGGTCCAACCGGAGTGGTGTGAGTCCGCGTTTCATCTGCAGAGGAGCGTTGCTGTAGACCAGGTTATCGACCGTGCCACGACAAATCTCGCGGGAATGATCGTCTCGGGCCTTAAGCCCCGATCGACGTTTGGTCGCCATGTCCATACCAGCTTCGCCTACCGCTTACTCGCGAACGCCAGATGCCCCGTTCTTACAATCCGAGATCTATCGTCTTGACTGGCCGCGATCTTACCCAAGTGGATGCCGCGGGCGGAACCATGTTTGTTCTGTATGTGCTTTTCCGCAGGTGGCAATGGGAGCCCAGAGGCCTTATGCATTCGCGTCGAGGGAAGGATGCTAGTGTACTGCGTCACTAATAGAGGCGAGTATTTCTTGCCCTGCCACAAACGATCGGGTGCCTCATCGGCTACCGCGGGTGAAACATCTGTTCTCCCCCCGGTCTCCCCCCCTCCTTCGCCTTTTTGCCAAGGGTGGGAAACCCCCCCCCCCCCCCCCCCACAAGTTTTCCCCCCGACAGTGGTGCCCCATACTGCTCGCGGTGTTGTCCACCGTCCAATAAGGTGCATACCCATAGTGTTGGTGAAGGTGGAGTTCGTATTCCCGGCTGACCGGCGAATCGGGGTCCCACGCAGGGCTCTTTTCAATCATTTCGCGGTCCATAGTTATGCGAAATTCCCGTGTGGTCCAACTCACTTTTTTGATCCATTGCGGTCTTAGCAACACCTTCTTTGCCGGCCACCAATTCCTGGTGTCAACGATTACATATCGAATTTCCCAGGTCTCGTCATCGAATAAAAAGTCTTCAACATGTCCAATTTCGCCGTCGGTCGCCTTTACGTGGTAGCCCAAGACCTCGTGCGCGCTGCGGAGATGAGTGTCACGTGACACATGTTTCGTTCCAGCTCTCGCCGTAATTCGCGGGGCATGAAGGCGCGCCTGCGGGGCATTCAGCAGTGCCTGCGGATCTGGCCAGGATCCCCATACGCTCGTTCCCTCCCAGTAATAAGGCAATCCATAGTGTCTGTGGTGTTCCATCTCATGCTGCCGGGAGACAGGTTGATGGAGTTCAATGCTGGGACTGTTCTGAACTTGTTCGCGGGTCAGGTTGACATAAATATGCAGTGGGCTCCATGTCGGATGCCGCAAAGCCAGGGGCGAGATTAATACCTTGCGTCCGGGGAAGATGATGCCTGTTCCAACGACGATGTACCGGATGGTCCAGTGCTGGTCATCAAAATAGAAATCCTGGACTGACCCTGATACCGCTCTCCACCACCCATCGGAGGACTGCTGTCGGGAGCGCTTGTTTACGGGCTCGCACCCGAGACAGAAGGTCACGGCACAGACACGGTTGGTAAAAGCTCTTCACTGGACATCTTTACCGGAGCCACGCGAGCCCTGATTGCTCCTCCAGGCCACAACCCGTGAGAACCGATCACTTCGCGAAGAACTCCGCCCTCTTCGTGAAGTCCCGGAGGATGGTAACCGGCGAGCGAGAACAGGAAAACCCTAAAAGCGAGCCGCAACATCCAAATAAATAGCTGCGCGCTCAGGCCGCCGATAATACCGAGCACAAGAGAATCTAAGAGGAGTCGCGGCCTATTCTACTCCTCACCGAATCCAATCAATTGTGCGCCAGGCCTGAATGGCACCAGCCTTCTCACGCATGCGCTGCGACCGGTATTTGTCCGTTTAAAGGATGGTAAAAAAATTCATGAAAACTGCAGACAGCTGGCCTCCGCAATTACCATCGGTTCCGGAGGATCCGCGGGACGTGAAGGCCCCACCGCACTCATAGCTGCTGGCTTCGGCTCCATATACGCAAAGTTGCTCCACCGATCCGAGTATGAACGGCGATTGGTGGTCCTGATGGGGATGTCGGCCGGGCTTTCCGCAATCTTTCGCTCGCCCATCGGGACCGCCATCTTCGCCGTTGAGGTTCTTTACGGCGGCATGGACTTCGAGGCTGGAGCTCTCATTTACTGCATGCTGGCCGCTATCGTCGCCTACGCCGTCAATGGCTGGTTCGTCGGATGGCAGCCGCTCTTTCAGGTCCCATCCCACTTATATGCGGCGGGCCTGGCAGATTACGGTTGGTACGTTGCCCTTGGGGGTGCCAGTGGCATCCTGGCTTCCATTTTGCCCGAGGTGTTTTATCGCTTTCGAGATTTGTTTGCTGCCTTACCTATTCCGGCGTGGATCAAGCCGGGCATCGGCGGTCTACTCCTGGGTGTGCTGGCTCTCCGTTTGCCCCAGGTACTGGGTGGTGGCTACGGTTGGATTCAGGAAGCGATTGACGGCCGGTTAGCCCTGAAGTTGCTTCTGATTCTTGTGGTCGCCAAGATGCTGGCACTGTCTTTTACTGTTTCCTCCGGCGGGTCGGGAGGAATTTTCGCCCCCAGTCTGTTCGTCGGCGCGATGCTGGGCGGCGTCTTCGCCGCCCTCGCCCACGTACCTCCCGCGGGCTTGGTGATTGTTGGTATGGCGGCAGTTTTCGCGGGTGCAGCCCGGGTCCCCATCGCAACCTTGCTAATGGTTCTAGAAATGACAGGCGGTTACCAGCTCCTTGTTCCCGCCGGACTAGCTGTCATGCTCAGCTTTGTGATTCAAGTCAATCTCTCGTCGTATTTCAAATACGGCAGCCTGTATGAGGCCCAGGTAGAGGGACGGTCCGATTCGCCGGCGCACATTGCTGAGCATGTTCAGATTGCGCTACGACTTTTGGAGCAGGGAAAAATAACCTTACCCCCGCCTATCACGCACCTTCATCTCGCTGCCCTCTTGCGATCGGGGGTGGCGCTCGATCTTTCGGATGGTTCACAGCTTACCGTTGGGGCACTTCGGCCTGAGAGTCCCTGGGTGGGAAAACAGCTTCAATCGCGCAGCCTTGGCGGCTCACTCGCGGATTCGAAGGTTGCGGCAATAATGCGCGGCAAGACGGTTATCCGAGCTCGCCCTGAAACCGTCTTACAACCGGGGGACCGGCTCCTTATGATCGCGCCGCAGCACGCTCAAGCGGAGTTGTTAGTGCATCTCGCGCCACCCTCCGTTTCGGCCCCCCAGGCTACTGCGTTTGCCGGTTCCTGACCGCTGGAAACCAGGCGATCTGTGTCCTGGCGGCCAGAAGGTTACCTTCGCACTACCGGTAACTCAAGAAAACGGGTGGCCGATGCCTTTCTGGCGTATAGGAGCAGACGGCGAGGTTTAGTCGCACGTTGGTCACAACTTGTCAGAAAAGTGTTGCACTCGGGTGTTAGTAGTGGGAATCTTATAGCGCCACAACTCCGGCGTGCCCGATTTATCGTCAGGTGGATCCGTAGTTCAGATGACCGTTTTATCAAACACGAAGGACTCTGAAGTACGGCAGTCGCCCTGGTTGGGGTTTGTAAAGTTTCTTTTGTTGGCCATACTGGTAGGCCTCATATTTCTGCTAGCCCAGTCCATGGTGGCCCACCGCTTCTTTCGCGGCGGCTGGGTCGACCAACGCGATGTATTGAAGCCATAGCAGGCACTAGACGAAAGTGCCCGCCGCTCCTGGGTCCATGGATTCTCCCGCCGGCTCACTTTGAGAGCCATCCGAAGATAACAACCTAAGCGCATGTTTTAGCACTTGCCGCTTGACATCCCTGGCTGGCATTGGCGCTATAACCGTCATCCCACCTACCAGGTCGCTGAGCGCGAGGAACGACTCATGGCTGGTATAGAGGAACTCCAGAGGGTACTCAGGTTTTAGTGCGAAGGCTGCGCTGGATTCGCATCGAGCAAATACCCGATGTGCGGCCTGGGAATCAACTTCACTACCAGGCGAACGTAGATACGAGCGGTGGATGGCGCAGCGGTAGTCTAGCGAGCTCGTCATAGAAGTTTCGGTCACAAATGACCAGATCTGCAGGAGTGGGCAGCGCTTTCCAAATGACGATTCGAGCCAGACTTCGTCTAAGAAATAGAGGCCGAGCCTCACGGCAGTCATCAGCCACGAGCCCAGTCCACACCGCTCTGAAAAAATGCTAGAAGCTATCCTGCAGTTGTGCCCCCAGGAATGCCACACGTATCCGGGCGTCACTAGGACGCCTTGTGCGCGTGTGCGTCATTTTATGCCGCATGCGGGATTGTGCATGATTTGCCCCTCGGTCAAGCGAGCGGATGCAAAAATTAGGTTTTGTGTAGACGATCCATGCTCTTAATCCACAAACGTTTCGGTGTGATTGCCGGCTTTTTGATACTGCTCGTTCTTTTGGCAATCAACGCTGCTGCCCAGAGACATCAACTTGCTGTGCAGGTCTGGCATCAGCAGTGGTTTAGTAACAGTCGCCGCGTGGTGCAGGAGCTGGGACAAATCGAGTTGCTGCTTAAAGATGCTGAGGCGGGGCAGCGAGGTGTCCTTGATAACGGAAAGCTCGACTACCTTGCACCATACTATTCCGCCTTAGCTCAGATCGATTCCCATCTTCAAAATCTCGCCGCTTTGATCGGCGCGGATTCCAGAGGACAAACGCGGGTCGCGGATCTTCAAGTTCTGAATCGCCAAGAGCTGTCTGAGCTTGCACGGGCGACCTCCCTGTTTCAGGCAGGGGATACAGCGGCGGCCAAGGCCTTGGTGCTGTCTGACAAGGGCCCCAACATCATGGAAAAGATGCGCTTGCTCGTCGGGCAGATGGAGCAGGAAGAAACATCAGTGGCCGAACTCCGCAGAAAAGCCTACCAACAAAGCATTAGGATTACAGCCGCCTCCATCTATGGGGGGAGCGTAATTGCGGCGTTGGGAATTCTCCTGGTGGCGCTCTCCATCATCCGCGAGATGGGCAGACGGGAGAGAGACGCTGCCGCGCTGCGTCAAAGCGAAGAATGGTTCAGGGTAACCCTCTCATCCATTGGAGATGGAGTGATCGCGACGAATGACCAAGGCCTTATCTCGTTCTTGAACCCTGTTGCCGAGCGGCTTACAGGGACAAGCCTGGCGCACGCCCGAGGCAGGAGGACCGGTGATATCTTTCATATTCTTAGTGAAGACACGAATAAGCCGGTTGAAAACCCCGTGGAAAAGGTCTTAGCGCGGGGCAGCGCTGTGGGTTGCGGAAACCGGACTGTGTTGCGACGTCCCGACGGTCATTTTTTGCCGATTGAAGATAGCGCCTCGCCCATCACCGACGATTCAAGCAAGCTGATCGGAGTCGTCTTGGTTTTTCGCGATGTTTCTCCTGCAAGAAGCTTTCAGGAAGCGCTGCGTCGAACCGAGAAACTTGCGGCCGCGGCCCGATTGTCAGCGACCGTCGCGCATGAGATTAACAACCCGTTGGAAGCAATCGGTAACCTGATATTTTTGGCCAGAACCAATCTAGATGCGCCCGATATGGCCGGTGAACAACTACAACTTGCTGAACAGGAACTGGCGCGGATATCGCACATCACCCAGCAAACACTCGGTTTCTTTCGAGAGTCAACTGCACCCTCATCAGTCCACCTTCCGAGCCTAATAAAGTCTGTGCTCAAGCTGTATTCGAATAAACTGCAAATCAAGCAAATCAAGATTGAAGCAGCCTTTGAAGAATGTCCTCCCATCACTGTCTTCGCCGGCGAAATACAACAACTCGTATCGAACATCGTCTCCAACGCCATTGATGCTTTACCAATTAACGGAACGTTAAAAATCGAGGCGTCGCCGGTAAAAACGGTTGACGGTGAGTCGATCCGGCTCAAGATATCAGACGATGGTCCTGGGATTGCCCCGGGGAACTTGAACCGAATCTTTGAGCCATTCTTCACGACAAAGAGGGACGTAGGGACGGGGCTCGGGCTGTGGGTATGCAAAGAGATCGCAGAGCGGCATGGTGGAAGCGTGCACGCGCACTCTGATACTGAAAATGGGTCGAAGGGGGCCGTGTTCACCGTCCTGCTGCCTTATCAGATCCAGAACAACAACAATCGCGCTTGAGTTTTAGCCCATACGGGGAAACTGCCGTCACCGGCGGGCCGATAGACGCCGGTTTGCGGTGCAAGTGAATGAGATTTGAGCTTTCCAGAACCTACAAGATTCCCCTATCTCCGGATCCTTTTCGGGGACGGACGGAATTTCCCCTAATGAGCGTCGCATGCACACTAGCGCTGACCCAAGACAGTCGTCTCATCTCTGGATGCTTGGCAAGCCCTTCTGAAGTTAGGTCAAGACGGCCTCGTGGGCATTAGGGGAAATTCCGTCCGTCCCCGAAAAGGACCCCCGCGAAAAGGACCGAGTCGGAATTTCTCGTAACCTTCCATCTGTGCTTCTTCGCGGTGGCCGGGTTCTACAGTGGCAAGGACCCGTCCGTCCCCGAAAGGACCCCGAGCGATATAAATTCCTCGGCCCCCGCTTAATCCGCGATTTAAGGGCAGCGCGACAGAAGCAGTTTATGAGTGCAAGGACAATGCCGATCACGTGACATTCGGGTCGATTTAGATTGGCCTTGAAAGAGAGGAAACAAGGACGGCGTTCGAAGCGCTTCCCATCGCTTCCGTTGGACAGTCGACTCAGAGTTAGCCTATTTTTGTCAGATTCTACCTGATGACAACCAGCGCTCAAGTCGATCGGCGTAGGTGCGGCTCGAGCGATGCTCCGAGCCGTCCGAAAGCTTCACCGTGAACTCGCGGTTCTCGATGGATCGCAGCTCCAGTATGCCTTTGGACTGCACAATTCGGGAGCGGTGTATGCGGATAAACTTTGCCGGGTCGAGCCTCTGTTCGAGAGACACCATCGTCTCGCGTAACAGGTAAGAACGACCGTTGACGTGGAGTTCAACATAGTCACCAGCAGCCCCAATCCACTCAACATCCTCCGCAATGACGATTTGAATGCGGGATCCAGCTTGCACCGTAAACCGGGACGCGAATCCATCTGCGGTTCGGTCCAGCATTTTCATGACCCGTTGTGCCATGTCGGCCTTTAATGCGGAGTCGACCAGATCACGAGCTCGACTAACCGCTGCCGCGAAGCGTGTGTCGTCCACCGGTTTCAACAAGTAATGCAGCGCATGAACATCGAATGCCCGCAAAACATGTTGCTCATACGCTGTCAGAAAAATGAACGCGGGCAGGCTTTCTCCAGGCAACGCCCGCAGCACCTCAAAACCGTCCATTCCGGGCATCTGGATGTCGAGGAACACAACATCGGGAGATCGCTCCAGAATTCTTTCCACTGCGGAATGCCCATCTGCGCATTCCCCAACAATCTCGACATCCCTGAATTTGCGTAGCCTGAGAACGACGCCACGACGCGCCAAGGGCTCGTCGTCGACGATTAGAGCGCGCACGATGAGGCCTCCTGCAGGTTCCGAGTCCTGCGTAACGGCAATTCCAGCACGACTTCGCAACCGCCCGCTTCAGGCCACCCAAGCGAGAACTCAAAATTCGCCCCGTAAAGCGTTTTCAGGCGCTCCGCCGTGTTTCCAAGACCGATTCCATTTCCATTCTTTTTCTGCTCGCCCTCACCACGCCGTCCGGAGTTCCCGATGACAATTCGCAACCTGTCGGCATCGAGCGCGCTCTTGATCGCAATCCACCCACCTTCGATCCATGGCGCCACTCCGTAGCGCACTGCGTTCTCAACGAGCGGTTGCAGCAACATGTTCGGCACCAGGGCATCCCGCGTTTCCAATGGAACAGCCATATCGATTTTTAGCCGCTCCCCCAGCCTTGTTTGCTCGATCGCCAAGTACCCTTCGGTAAAGGCCAGTTCCTGAGAAAGCGTCACCTCTGCTGTGACTTCGGAATCCAGGCTTCTGCGCAGAAGATCTCCGATCTGCGCCAGCATCCGCGTGGCCGCAGGCGCATTTCCATCCAGAACCAGAGTGGAGACGGCATTGAGCGAATTGAATAGGAAGTGTGGATTCAACTGATAGCGAAGTGCAAGCAGGCGCGCCTCTCTGAGCTCAGACTCGGCGCGAAGCAGCCGCTCCTTCTCCATGCTCGATTGCTGCCATTGCTTAATGCTGAAGTACAGACTGCACCACATGAAGAGCATGAAAAAAGACCACGCCCAAACTGTAACCAAAGCGTGCCAGGGCACATGATGGACATACTGCAAAATGAGGCCGGCGGCGCAGGCTACGGGGATGGATGTGACCATGGCCGCCGCGGCTGCTTTCCATTCAAAAGCGATCCAGGACCGTGATTGTCGCAGCAGCCAACGGCAAAAAGGGCGCAGGAGAAAACTTCCCAGGAACATGAAGAAGACAGGCACGGTCTCTTCATCGAAGGACACACGCTTCGTCAAGAACGAATGAATGGATTCCAGAAGATGGAAAAGATAAAAGCAGCCCCATCCAATGATCTGGATTTGCCAGAAGGACCGCAAGTTCAGGACATTCTCCCGATCCATGCATAGCATTTTAGCCTACGTTGTGAACCGGCATTCCACGGCCTGACGCACGAAACCCTCGGCTCATCGCATTTCTCAATCGCCCAGCGGATTAGGTGCGGGTTCCTAACCTCATTAAGCTAGGCTCCTCATGCGGTTCGCAGTCCGATGTTCATCGCCGCAATTGGGTTCGCAACGCGGTACCCGAACGTGAACGAACATGATGAGGCCAATCAGAGCGCCGAGTGGTATCTGACTTAGTTCGCCAGTGATCTCGGCACTACGACATTACCCGAGGAAAAGAGGAGATATGAACATGGTTACACGGTCGCGGAATTTCCGGACGCTGTGGGTTACGACGATTGCTCTGGCTTGCTCCGGCAGTGCGTTCGCTCAAAAGAGCTACAAAATCACCGATATGGGCCTTAACCACAGCACGGACAACTTCAGCATGGTTATGGGACTCAATAATGAAGGCTGGGCGGAGAACATGGATGGGTTTGTAAACCCGCCCATCAAGTCGACCTCCACGACCATTGCAAGTGGCCGCGCGGTAATAAACGCCCACGTACGCAACATCGACCTCGGCACGCTTGGAGGAAAGAACAGCTGGACCAACTATGGCGGGATCAACGATCGCGGGGAAGCTGTCGGTTTGGCCGAAACATCTGTTCCAGATCCAGACGGTGAAGACATGTGCGCCTTTGGCACAAAACTTACGTGTCGTCCGTTTCTTTGGCGAGACGGCCACATGATGGCTCTCCCGACGCTGGGCGGAAATAACGGGCAGGCCAGCGCTATCAATAACCGCGACCAAATAGTAGGCATTTCGGAAACGACGGTCCAGGACTCCGGATGCGCAGCTAGCAAGCCTGGAAAGATCATATCGCCGGCATTTTGGGAAAAAGGCGAAGTCCGACCTCTTCCTACGGTGGCTCGCGACCCAGATGGCTTCGTACAAGGCATCAACGATCAAGGCCAGGCCGTAGGCTCCTCGGGAACCTGCACCAACATAGCGACCCACGCCGTATTGTGGGAAAACGACACTGCCTTCGAGCTTCCGAACCTCGGACACGATGGAAATGACGCCTACGCCATTAATGACCACGGCCAGGCTGTTGGGTATGTCTCGACCACTGACGGCACAACCATCGTGGCCTCTCTTTGGCCGAACGGCGTACACGGCGCAGTTACAAACCTCGGCATTCTGCCGGGAGATAGTGCCGCCTTTGCCACAGGCATCAACAACCGGGGCCAGGTGGTGGGAAGCACCTTCAACTCCGCGGGCTGGTCCCACGGCTTCATCTGGCGAGACAATGTGATGACCGACCTGAACACGCTAATTCCCGGAGATTCCAACCTCTTCATAATCGCGGCTAGCAATATCAATGAGCGCGGGCAAATCTCAGGCATGGCAACGGTCATGAGCGGGCCGGGTGAGGGCAAGATCCATGCCATTCTGTTAACCCCTGTAGACGAAAGCATCGGCGAGTCGGTTGCAGATGTCGCACGTACACGCCCGTGATCCATTTTGCCCGCGAATGTTTGCAGCGACCATTTGCCGAGTTTCGGACCCGGCCGAATCGAGCGATAAAGGGTGTTTTGCTCCAGAATCGCAGGCCGGAAAAGCCGCTTCACGCTCGCGAAGAATTACGAACCGAGGATCTGGAAAGGCTGGGCGGTGATTGTAGTGGCTGCATGCGCCGCCATTGATGGCCAGTCATCGCCCAGGCAGACGTCCGATCCGGCGGTCGCGGCGCCAGGAAGTGGATTCGTCTCCGATACCGCACAAGTGAACGGAACAACACTCCACTACGTGCGCGGCGGGGTTGGGCCCGCCATCATTTTGCTGCACGGTTTTCCCGAAGACTGGTACGCATATCACCGCATCATGCCACCTCATGTTTTACACGCCGCTCATGGATGGTGCAGCGTGGGGCGCAAATTCGATAGACGACTCAAACCATGTCTCGTTTAAATTCCCGAACTCTCCGATATTTCTAACTCCACAGTTCCTGGGTGACCCGGAACTGATGGACAATTTCGTCGTTCCCACCGGCGTATGGTCGGATGGAACTCCGGATCGGATGTAAGGCGGGCCATCTGAGTAGAGCCTCGGAATCATTGAGTGACGCAAGAGCATGATGAAAACTGGATTCGAGAAGGCGAAAAGGATAGTCGGGCACTGCCCGAGGCTTCTGCTGGCTCCGTTGTTTTTTCTCTCCGCAATTGCACTGGGACAAACGCAACCGCCGGCAAAGCCGGAACCTGCCCCAATCCGGCCGTTCAAAATGCATGTTCCCGACCGTGTTCTGATTGATCTTCGCCGCCGTTTGGCGGAAGCCAAGTGGCCCGATCAACTTCCAGGCACGACCTGGGAGTACGGCGCCGACATCAAGAAGGTTCGGGAACTCGCGGACTATTGGCAGAACGGCTACGACTGGCGTGCGCAAGAAGCGAAGATCAATCAGTTCGACCAGTTCACAACGGAAATTGATGGACAGCAGATCTATTTTATCCATGAGCGCTCTCCTCGCCCCGACGCCATACCGTTGATGCTGATTCACGGATGGCCCGGCTCGATTTTGGAGTTTGAGAAGCTCATTGGGCCGCTCACCCATCCCAAGGACCAAAATAGCCCGGCATTTGACGTTATCATTCCTTCGCTTCCTGGCTTTGGATATTCCGGACCCACCACAACTCGTGGCTGGGGCCCACAGCGTATTGCGAAGGCTTTAGTTGTTCTGATGGATCGTTTGGGCTATTCCAAGTTCGGCATCCAGGGTGGTGACTGGGGTTCGGCAATCGCTCAGGACATGGCTTACCAAGCGCCCACGCACGTGATCGGGTTGCATCTGAATCAGATTTACATGCTACCGCCGAACCAGGAAGCCGTTGCGAAAATGAGCGATGCTGAGCGGAAACGGTATTCCTACTTTGACCGGGAAGAGAGCAGCTTTTTTTTCCTCCAGGCTAGTGAACCGCAGACTCTTGCCTACGCCCTTACTGACTCCCCAGTTGGGTGGCTGGCCTGGATGATTGGCAAGTTTCAACTGCTTACGGACAACAACGGCGATTTTCTTACGGCTGTGGATCGCGACACATTTTTAACCGATGTTACGCTCTATTGGGTGACCGGCACGATCGGCTCCGCCATGCGACTTTATCGTGAGGACCGGCTCACCAGAGAGGAAATGGTGCCGACGCCACACCTCGAGACTCCTGTGGGGTATGCGGATTTTCCGAAGGATGTGGCTGTCCCACCGTTTAGCTGGATTACTCAAACATACAACATAGTACAAAGAACTGGCATGCCGAAGGGCGGACACTTCGCGGCCCTGGAGCAGCCCGATCTCTTGGTTGCCGATATACGGAAGTTCTTTGCAAAGATTGATCAGAAGCAAGCCGAAAATGCACCCTGATTCGAAATGCGTGCGAGACAGATTGGCCCTCTAAATCCCGGTGCAGGTGACACATCGCCTAAGTTCTTCGATATAAGCTACGTTCACAACAACGCTGCGATGAATCCGTACAGATTCAAACGCACTAAGTTTCTCATGGAGTTCCTCAAGAGCTTTTTTACTGAGCTCATTGGGGGAAATTCCGTCCGTCCCTGAAAAGGGTCAAGAATCCAACCCCCCTCTACGGTTCTGCGACGATAGGAATGTTTAACGATAGGAACTTCCCCCAACCAGCTTTCAGAAGCCGTACAGTTCGACATCATTCATGGCTACCCAGAGATTACAATGGGAATGCTCGAATTATCAGAGTGGCAACTTCCAGATGTTTGTTCCCGATATAACAATTACGCGCGCGATACAGCAAAGTGGAAGCACTTGGCAGTACAAGATAACGAAGTCAGGAGCGTCAGCCACTGTAAACCTGCCCTGATTATCACAACAATACGACACGAGAGGACAAACGTGATAGCAACTATCGTACGCTCTATCGCCGTGGCGGGCCTGTTACTGGGCTTGATGGATACTCACAAGACAGCCGAAGCCGTTCCTCCTCCTGGTAACGCCTGCTGTAACTTGGTTGAGCAAGCCCTGAAAGATTTCTCAGTTATACGCGTGGGCTCCAAACGTGCAGATGTCGAGCGAAACTTTACCGAATCAGGCGGAGCCTCCTTTGGCACCGAACTTTTATATGAGTATAAGAAATGCCATTATATAAAAGTGTCCGTAACATTTACTTACGCCAACGGCGCTTCCGAATCATCTGCGGATGTTGTAAACAAAATCTCCCAGTTGTCGATCGACTACGATGTTAAGGATTAGTTCCGTGCTTCATTGACGGAACCCGGGGACGGACGGAACCCGGGAAAATGGTGACCAGACGGAAATGACCCTCACGAAAACGCATTAGAGATAGCTTCGGGTTATCCGATCGAGCTGCGAGAAAGCTCAGCGAGGTTGCATGATTGTGCCGTGCAGCACAATTGAGAATTGCTTCTCTTTCACGAGTTCCCACTGGGGTATGTTCCCGGCGCGCGCGTTCGGATAAAGACCCCGGGGAACACGCGGTTTCACCTTCACGATCATCTTCGGGCCCGATCGCTGATTCAGTTCGTCGAGACTCGTCCGCATGATTTTTCGAACCTCGGCATCGATGGCGTGATCATCGAAATTGTGCTGTTTCGCTAGCGCCCAGCGCAGTTCATCCTGGCGCTGTACACACCAGACGACGGAGGAGTCAGGTCCGAACTTCACACTAGGATCCGCGTGCCATCCAGCAGAATATCTGGTTTTGTCGCGCCAGACGAAGTCACTTTTGTACACCGGTTCGACGAGCCTGTAGACATCGAAGCCTGGGCCGAGGGTACCTTCTCCAAACCCGAGAGCCTGCTCAAGTTCAAAATTCGTCCTTCCCCTGATGCTTTCCAGAGTCGTAACATATCCCATCATTTTCAGAGTTTCGAGGGGGCTTCCGGCGCCCATTCGTGATCTCCTTGCCAGCTATTGAGCTGGGAAAACACCATACCATGGCTAGCAGTGGTGTCAAAAGGCAGGGGAAACTCGGGGACGGAGAGCGCCGGGATAAACCGGCACATTGTAGGGGATGAAAGAGCCCTAGTGCGCCGGTTAAACCGGCGAGGTGCAGTGAATGAAAGAGTCACACAGTGAAGGATTAGCGATCCACACTGGCCTCGAGTCATGCGGAGTTGTTCGCGAGAACAACGTCGAAGCGTTGACAGAGGAAGGTGCGGGCCGGGTATTCAGCCGCGAAACTTTCACACTCCGGAATGCCGACGCTTTTAGGGTAGGCGGAAGGCACCATCGGATGCGCCGTTATCGCGAGGCGTCTCTGAGTTCCGCGCGGTCGCAGACCCCGAGCACGCTCCGAAGCACCTTGCGCGGGAACCGGGAGATCCCGCGTTCTCCCATGGCGGAAGATGGCCTAGGACGCATCGGGAAGTCTGAGGACGTACGCCGATGATGAACGAACGCGGGAAGTCGGACAGACCTGTAGTACCTGTGAAGTCCTCGAACAAGGCTGGGCAACCGGCGGCGGAGAGGATGGAGGGAAGAGGTTTGACCAAGGGAAATCCGCAACAGCAAAACGCGTCCCGGACTCAGCGCCGGACAGACGCGCCCAGTGCGCTGCAGCGGATACGTCAAGCGGCAAGAAAAGATAAGGAGATGCGGTTCACCGCTCTCTCTCACCACATCTACCCCCTGGAAGCTTTGCGGACGGCTTATCTCTACTTGAAGAGAGAAGCCGCGCCCGGCGTGGACGGCGAGACGTGGCGGCACTACGGCGAGGAACTTGAGATCAACCTCCAGGACCTCTCCCATAGGCTGAAGCAGGGAGCCTACCGGGCCATGCCGGTGCGTAGGGTGTACATCCCCAAGGCCGATGGGCGGCAGCGACCGCTCGGAGTAACCGCGCTGGAGGATAAGATCGTTCAGCGCGCGGCGGTCGAGGTGTTGAATGCTATCTACGAAACGGACTTCCTCGGCTTTTCGTACGGGTTTCGTCCGAAGCGAAGCCAGCACAACGCGCTGGATGCGCTGTACACGGGACTACTGACGAAGAAGGTGAACTGGGTGCTCGATCTGGACATACGCGGCTTTTTCGATGCGATATCGCACGAATGGCTCGTAAAGTTCATCGAGCATCGCATTGCGGACCGGCGCGTTGTGCGGCTCATCCGGAAATGGTTGAACGCGGGCGTGCTGGAGGATGGGAAACGGATACGGATGGAGGAAGGGACTCCCCAGGGTGGCAGCGCATCGCCGCTGTTGGCGAATATCTACCTTCATTACGCGTTCGATCTGTGGGCTCAGGCATGGCGTCGAAAGCAGGCGCGCGGCGACGTGATCGTCGTGCGCTACGCGGACGACATCGTGCTTGGATTCCAGAGCGAAATGGATGCCAAACAGTTTATTGCGGAACTCGCCGAGCGGTTTCGGAAGTTCAGCTTGGAACTGCATCCCGACAAAACGCGGCTTCTGGAGTTCGGACGGTTCGCGGCCCGAAACCGGAAGCGGCGTGGAGAAGGGAAGCCGGAAACGTTCGCCTTCCTTGGCTTCACGCATATCTGCGGGAAGAAGAGAAGCAACGGTTACTACACGGTGTTGCGGCAGACGATTCGTAAGAGGATGCAAGCGAAACTGAGGGAGGTAAAAGACGAACTCAGACGACGCATGCACGACCCCATCCCGGAAATAGGCCAATGGTTGCGGGCGGTCGTGGGTGGACACATCCGCTATTACGGAGTGCCCATCGAATGGCTCCGCGCTAGGCGCGTTCCGACTTCGGACCGGCTAGTTCTGGCACCAAGCGCTCTCGCGCCGCAGCCAGAACGGCCACGTCCGTTGGGACAGAATGCGTCGCTTGATCGACCGCTGGCTGCCTCCCGTACGCGTACATCATCCTTATCCACTGCGCCGCATGGGCGTCATTACCTGAGGTAAGAGCCGGATGCGGGAAATCCGCTCGTCCGGATCCGTGGAGGGGGTCATGAGCAATCACGATCCCTACTCCGACCGGAAAAGGAGAAGCGACTCCATTCTGAAAGCCGGGGAAAACCGGGGAAGGACTGGAAGTTTACCTCGAAGTCCGGCGTCAGATCTTCTCGCAGCTCCGCTGCACAGGATCGAAGCAATTCATCGTTTACCCCGGGCTCTCCACCGCGCTGGTGCGACCCTTGCGCTCGCCGGCCTCGGAGAGTGGTCCCGAAATGGCGGAAAGGCGGGTGATGGGGAAGGCAGTGGGGTGATTCTGCTGGACCCATGCGGCCATTTGTTCGCGGACTACGCAGCGAAGGTCGAAGTTTTCACTTGCGTTTCGTGAGCTGACCAGGCAGCGCAGTTCCATGGAATGCTCAGTAAGGTTGGTGACCTGCAGGCCGCAAACCTTCTTATCCCACAGCGGCGACGGGTGCACGATGGCGTTGAGTTGCCGGCGCAGGTCCTCGACCGGGATGGAGTAGTCGACATACAGAAATGCGGTGCCCAGGATGTCGGCCGACTGCCGGGTCCAGTTCTGGACGGAGTTCTCAATGAAATAGCTCAAGGGGACAATCAACCGGCGCAGGTCCCAGATTCTGATGATCACATAGGCCGAATTGATTTCCTCGACTCGCCCCCACTCGCCCTGCACCACGACGACGTCGTCAATGCGAATCGGCTCGGTGAGCGCGATCTGCAAGCCAGCCAGAAGGTTGGCGACGGTGGACTTGGCGGCGGTTGCGACGATGATCGACGCAATTCCGGCCGAGGCAAGAACTCCGGAACCATAATGCCAGATGCGCGGGTCGTTGAATGTCCATAACAAAGCACCGATATCGACAATGACGATGAAGGTGATAAGGATGCGGCGAAAGAGTTGGAACTGAGTGTGGACCCGGCGCGCCCGAATATTGTTTTCGGCGCTAAGGTCATACTTTCTCAGAACGGCAGATTGGAAGACATAGACGCACCCGACTGCGAACCAACCCAGAGCTACGACGAGGGCCATGATGAGGCCCTGGCGCACGACGGCCTTAACGCCCGCTGAGACCTCGGGCACGAGAGGCAGCACGATGAGCAGGCAAGTGATGAAGAATATGGTTCGGGCGGGGTGGCTGAGATACTGCTGCACGCTGTGCCAGCGGCCGTCTTTACTTTGTTTCTCCTTATGCCGGAAGACGCGAAAGAGGATGAAATGGACCACGTTGCTAAGAACGATGACGGCGCAGAAGACGAAGATGGCGAGGAACCAGGCGTGACGCACCTGGATTCCGTTCATCGTGCTCGGCGCCAGTGCGGCAGCTGTCAGACGGAGAATGTCGGGCACTCGGTCGCCCTCCCTGACCTGATTTTATTCGTGAGGGAGCGTGGGAGTGAGTGTACCGGGACATGCGTTAAGCTGTGGACTTGAGACATCCGTTACAAGCCCCTTGCGGTGGCTATGCTTCAGGTTTAGTGGGCATGAAAAGACATATTGCCAGTCGTCGAGGCCGCGGGAATGTGGGAATCCCGAAGGGATTTCCAAAGAGTGTGGGAAGGGTGGAAAGCCGGCTTCATGGCTTTCCATGCTTTCTATACTCTGTCATTTCCATGGCCTGCTTTGCCTGGCGAACTAGATAAATCAGCTACGCCACCTGGCCGAATACACCGCACCCGCCACGACTGCCTTTCGTGATCGGTTGTTAATGAGTGCATTGGCGATTTGGCGTCATTCCAGAAGTGCGCCCGGAGCCTTTGGCGCTTGCCGGGATAGATCCTGAAATCGTGCCTGGCCGGGACTGAAGGTCTTGTGCCATTCACGCCCTAGCAGGCTGCGGAAAGAGTCGCAAACCGCTTCAGAAGTAGCCACCAGGGCTAAAGCCCCGAATTTTATTGCCCAACGTTTAAGCGGGTTTGAAAACCCGCTTAAACGGACTAAAGTCCGGGGCTACACCCGGACCAGCATTTTTCCGCAGCCTGCTAGGCTTCTCTCGCTGAAAGTAGATGAGGCACCCGGATTACATTGCCTAGAGCTCGCGGATCGCCGTCACCGGATTCACCCGCATCGCTCGCTGTGCCGGAAGATAGCACGCCAGCAAAGACATCGCCGCGAGCAGAATCAGCACGGCAAAGATCGTCACTGGGTCATTGGCGCCGATGCCGTACAGCAGACCGGCAATGACGCGGGTCAGCCCGAACGAAAGAGCCAGTCCCAGCGCCAGCCCAATTGCCGTCAGCCGCATTCCCTGTAGCAGCACCAGCCTCATCAAATCCGCTCGCGAAGCCCCCAAAGCTACGCGGATGCCGATCTCGTGCGTCCTGAGCTCGGTGCGGTATGCCATCACGCCATAAATGCCCGTGGCCGCCAGAACCAGCGCGATGACCGCGAATATCCCCGCGAACGTGCTCTGCATGACGACGAAGGTACTCGCCATCGCGGTGTTCTCCCTCATCGTGCGCACGTCATAAACCGGGAGCCGACTGTCAACCTCCTGGATCGCGCGCTCGGCCGCCTGCGACAGATCCGCCGGATTGCCCATGGTCTTCATTTGTACGATGAGTTCCGGGCCCGGTTGCTGATAATAGCTCATATAGATCATGGGCCCGGGCCGCTCACTCATCATCAGGTGCTTCGAGTTCTTCACCACGCCAACCACCGTGAACAGGTTGCTCCCTATGCTCAGCCTTTTCCCTATCGGATCCTGCCCCGGCCAGTACCGGTTCGCCGCTGTCTGGTCCACGATCAGTACGCGCGGCGCATTCTCATTGTCGTCCTGCGTAAAGCCGCGCCCTTCCAGAATGGGTATCCCCATGGTCTCGAAGTACCGCGGCGATACATCCGCTCTCCCTACTTCCAGCGACTCATGCGGCCGTGGCGCATATCCTTCCGGATACGCGTCCTCCGTCTTTCGCGTCAGCGTTAGCGGTACCCAGTCGGTAAGCGAAGCCACGGTCACGCCGGGCAATGCCTCCACGCGCTGGAGAATTTTGTCGCGGATCAACCGCCTTTGGTCATTCGGATAGCCGGAGATGTTCAATCCCACGGACGCGGTCAAAACATGATCTTGCTCAAATCCCGGATCTGCATGGGCAATGTTCCTGAGCGTGCGCAAAAACAGTCCGGAGCTAACCAGCAGAGCGAGCGAGAGCGCCACCTGCGCCACCACCAGGCCGCTAAGCAGCCGCCGATTGTGCTTACTGCCCGATACGCTCGCCGATTCCTCCTTGAGCACCTCCGCCGCCGGCACCTGCGATGACCGCCAAGCCGGAAATGCCGCGCACAGCAGGCTCGCCAGAACTGCCAGCGCCACAATTGCGATCACAACGCCGGGATCGACCATGCCGTTTATCGCGATTGGGATCGCGTTCGCCGGAAGGAACAGTGCGAGTGTCTTCGCCGTCCACAGAGTCAAGAACAACGCCGCCGCTCCCGCGCAGAGGGCAAGAATCACGCCTTCGAGCATCATCTGCCGGACAACGCGCACGCGACCTGCACCCAGCGACTGTCGGATTGCGATTTCGCGCCGCCGCGACACAAACCGCACCAGTGTCAGCGTGGCCACATTGGCGCATGTCAGCAGCAGCACCATCGCCGCAATGGCCAGCAGGATGGGGAGCGTACTCGCCATATATCCGTTCGCGCCGAACGGCGACCGCCACATCGGATCCAGCGTGATCGTGTTCGTGCCCAGGTGATCGTTAGGATACGCCGCCACAATCCGCCGCATGATGGTCTCAAGATCCTGGTTTGCCTGCTCGCGGCTCACGCCCGGCCGCAGCCTTCCCACCACGTTCAGCCAATTCCCGCTGCGCTCGGTCGTCCGCCAACCGCCCGTTCCGAGCGGATCGAGCGTGATCCACATATCGTGCCGCAGTCCCGGCGCCGCACCGACGAAACCCTTCGGCGCGACGCCGATCACCGTCACCGGGTGGCGAGCAATCTCCAGCGGCTTGCCCACAATCCCGGGGTCACCCGCAAAATGCGTCTTCCAGAGCGAGTAGCTGAGAATGACATACGGAATGCTTCGCCCTGCAGCCTCTTCTTCCGGACGGAAAAAACGCCCGTAGAGGGGCTTCACGCCGAGCACATCGAAGTAATTCGCAGTCACGTTGGCAACATAGATCCGTTCCGGCCTGGCTCCGCCGGTCAACGCAAGCCAATCGTGGTGATACCCGATGATTCCCTCGAAGCTGTGATTCTGGTCCCGCAGATCGCGGTAATCGAGATAGGAGAATGGCGGAGTCGGCGAGCTATTCCACTGCCCGCGCATCACGCTTACCAGCGAGCTCATATCTCGCGCTCCCGGTATCGGGTGCAGCATCGTCCCGTCAATCCAGCTGAACACCGTGCCGTTGGCGCAAATGGCCACTGCCAACATCACCGTAGCCGCGACCGTGTATGCCGGATTCTTGCGAAGTCGCCGCAAGGCAAAACGAACATCCTGAAGCAGTCCTCTCACGCCTACCTCCCTCAAAGGAAGTTTGATCTTGGGGAACCAGAGTATTGCCCTTTCAGTATAGGCACGCAGTGTGCCAAAACACGTATGACTGTAAGTTTCTATCCGCCATCGACATAGGCTGGGGCCATATCTCTCGGCTCCGCCAACACACTGTCCATCTGTGCGTCGGATGTCCGCTTTCGAACAGCTTCCTGCAAAGCCGAAGCAAAGCGCTCCTCGGCTCTGAGGTGATCGTTATCTGACAAGCGAGCTTGCTGTACCGCTCATCTGGACCGCCTTTTCTAACGGCAAATCGGCCAGCGTTCGCCGATCTGCCTCCGCATGACCCTCAATTGAGGCCAACAGGGCAATGCGCTCATCGACAAGCTCAGACCACTCTTCGCGCAGCTCTGAAACGAAGCTCTTCGGAATTGAGTTCTCCGATCTCCATGTCTCGAAAGAAGACTCTGTAGGCTTTATTGGTCAGAGAGCGCCGGGATAAACCGGCACATTGTAGGGGATGAGAGAGCCCTAGTGCGCCGGTTAAACCGGCGAGGTGTAGTGAATGCAAGAGTCATACAGTGAAAGATTAGCGATCTACACTGGCCCCGAGTCATGCGGAGTTGTTCGCGAGGACAACGTCGAAGCGTTGACAGGGGAAAGTGCGGGCCGGTTATTCAGCCGCGAAACTTCACTCCGGAGCGCCGACGCTTTTAGGGTAAGCGGAAGGCACCATCGGATGCGCCGTTATCGCGAGGCGTTTCTGAGTTCCGCGCGGTCGCAGACCCCGAGCACGCACCGAAACACCTTGCACGGGAACCGGGAGATCCTGCGTTCTCCCATAGCGAAAATGGCTTGGGACGCATCGGGAAGTCCGAGGACGTACGCCGATGATGAACGAATGTAGGAAGTCGGACAAACCTGTACTACCGATGAAGTCCTCGAACAAAACCGGGCCACCGGTGGCGGAGAGGATGGAGGGAAGAGGTTTGGCCAAGGGGAAGCCGCAACAGCAAAACGCGTCCCGGACACCGAGCCGGAGCGACGCGCCCAGTGCGCTGGAGCGGATACGACAAGCAGCAAAGAAAGATAAGGAGATGCGGTTCACGGCGCTCTTTCATCAAATCTACGCGCTGGAAACACTGAGGCTGGCTTATCTCAGTTTGAAGAGAGAGGCTGCGCCCGGTGTGGATGGTGAGACGTGGCGGCACTACGGAGAGGATCTTGAGGAAAACCTCGATGATCTCTCCCATAGGCTGAAGCGAGGGGCGTACCGGGCCAAGCCGGTGCGTAGGGTGTACATCCCCAAGACCGACGGGCGGCTGAGGCCGCTCGGCGTCACAGCGCTGGAGGATAAGATCGTCCAACGCGCAGCGGTTGAGGTGTTGAACGCCATCTACGAAACGGACTTTCTCGGTTTCTCGTACGGGTTTCGTCCAGGACGCAGCCAGCACAACGCGCTGGATGCACTCTACACGGGACTTGTGACGACGAAAGTGAACTGGGTGCTCGATCTGGACATCCGCAGCTTTTTCGATGCGATTTCGCACGAATGGCTCGTCAAGTTCATCGAACACCGCATCGCGGACCGGCGCGTCGTACGGCTCATCCAGAAGTGGTTGAACGCGGGCGTGCTGGAAGATGGGAAACGAATCCGAATGGAGGAGGGTACGCCTCAGGGCGGCAGTGCTTCGCCACTAATGGCCAATATCTATCTCCATTACGTTTTCGATCTGTGGGTTCATGCGTGGCGTCGTACGCGAGCACACGGTGATGTAATCGTCGTGCGATACGCGGACGACATCGTGATTGGATTCCAGATTGATTCGGATGCCCAACGATTCCGGATGGAACTCGCCGAGCGGCTTCGGAAGTTCCAACTTGAACTGCATCCCGACAAGACGCGGCTTCTGGAATTCGGTCGGTTCGCGGCCGAAGACCGGGAACAGCGCGGAGAAGGGAAGCCGGAAACGTTCGCCTTCCTTGGCTTCACGCATATCTGCGGGAAGACGAGAAGCAACGGTTACTACACGGTGTTGCGGCAGACGATTCGTAAGCGGATGCAAGCCAAGCTGAGCGAGGTAAAAGACGAACTCAGGCGACGCATGCACGACCCCATCCCGGAAGTAGGCCAATGGTTGCGGGCGGTCGTTGGTGGACACATCCGCTATTACGGAGTGCCCATGAACAGCTCCGCGCTGGGTGCGTTCCGACTACGGACAGGTTTGCTCTGGCATCAAGCGCTCTCGCGCCGCAGCCAGACTGGCCACGTTCGTTGGGACCGAATGCGACGCTTGATCGACCGTTGGCTGCCTCCCGCACGCGTCCATCATCCTTATCCACTGCGCCGCATGCGCGTCATTACCTGAGGTAAGAGCCGGATGCGGGAAATCCGCTCGTCCGGATCCGTGGAGGGGGTCATGAGCAATCACGATCCCTACTCCGACCGGAAAAGGAGAAGCGACTTCATTCCGGCCCCGAGTCTTGCCTGTGTCTCCGCGAGGAGCCATAGCGAAGCGTAGACAGGGGAACTGGCGGGCGGGAGGATTGAGCTCCGAAAATATGCAACCGAGTGCCGACCCCTTTCTGACGGCGGGAAGGCAACACCGTTAGCCGCGTTATTCGCGAGCAGCTGGCGGGCTCGGCGTAGTCGAAGACTTCAGGCACGCCAGGAAGCAATGTGCACGAGAACCGGGAGACCTCCAGAGCGTCTGCGCGAGCAGACCGGTCAGGGAAGGTGAAAGAACCACAATCCTGACATGTACGTTTTGGAGGGGTCGGACTGCGCCATAGTACCTATGAAGCTGACGAACAAAGAAGGTAAGACTTCCGCGGAGCCAGCGGAGGGAAGGGTGCAGACCAAGGAGAACGACGCCCATCTCCACACGGATCCGACACAGAGCGGAGCTACCGTGTCCCAAGGGTTAGGCGGCGTGCGTCAAACGGCGCGAGCAAGGAAGCAGGAACGGTTCACCGCTTTACTGCACCATCTTACGATCGACTTACTGCGGGAGAGCTATTACGCGCTTAAGCGAAGAGCAGCACCGGGAGTGGACGGGGTAAGCTGGCAGCAATATGAACAAGGCCTGGAGGAGCGGTTAACTGATCTCCATGGCCGCGTGCATCGTGGAGCGTATCGGGCACAACCTTCGCGAAGAGTCTATATACCGAAAGCCGACGGCCGGCAACGACCGTTGGGCATCGCGTCACTGGAAGACAAGATCGTCCAGCACGCAATCGCGGCCATCCTCAACCAGATATACGAGGTGGACTTTCGCGGCTTCTCGTATGGGTTTCGACCGGGCCGTAGTCCACATCAGGCGCTGGACGCGCTCAATGTGGGCATCCAACGAAAGCGAGTGAACTGGATACTCGATGCGGACATCCGTGGGTTCTTCGATAACATGAGCCACGAGTGGACCATGAAGTTTATGGAGCATCGAGTGGCCGATCCCCGCATCTTGCGGCTGATACGGAAGTGGCTAAAGGCCGGAGTATCGGAGGACGGCAAATGGTCAGAGACGAAAGCAGGCACTCCGCAAGGGGCGGTGATTTCGCCGCTTCTGGCAAATGTGTATCTGCATTATGTCTTTGATCTGTGGGTAGAGGTATGGCGCCGGAAAGTGGCCAGCGGAGAATTAGTCGTGGTCCGCTATGCTGACGATCTGGTGGTCGGTTTCGAGCATCGTGAGGACGCAGAGCGGTTCCTGAGGGAGTTTCGGGAACGGTTAGCGGCCTTCGAACTGGAACTTCATCCGGAGAAGACGCGACTGATCGAATTCGGTCGGTTCGCGCAGGGCGCTCGGCAACAGCGTGGAGAGGGCAAACCTGAAACGTTCACGTTCCTTGGGTTCACGCATTACTGTGCGACGAACTCGAAAGGCCATTTTGTTATCCGACGCAAGACCATGGGTCAACGCATGCGAGCAACGCTGCAGGCTATCAAGGCAGAGTTGCGTAAGCGCCTGCATGAACCGGTTAACGCTGTCGGACAATGGCTGAAACGCGTCGTTGAAGGCTACTACCGTTACCATGCTGTTCCTGAAAACCTGCGGGCATTGCGACGCTTCCGCGAGCGCTTGCGTCATATGTGGCGGTCTATGTTGGGCCGTCGCAGTCAGCGCAGCCGCCCCAGTTGGAAGCGCATCCACCCGACCTTCGTGCGATGGCTACCGCTTGCCCGTGTCCTGCATCCCTATCCCGACGTTCGTTTTGACGCCATCCATCCAAGGTAGGAGCCGTGTGCGGTAGTTCCGCTCGCACGGATCTGTACGGGGGGCAGCTAGCGATGGCTGTCCCTACCGTGACCGGGACGGTCACTTATGAAAACGAGAGTCTGCTACGGACAGGTAAACAGGGGACAGGCGAAACGTCAATCGATGACAGAGTCGCTTGTGGACGAGTGAACTACGATGTCTTCATGAATCAGACTCTCAAGTTAGACAAGCAAATCAAGAGTTGTCGATTGGTGGGTGACATTTATCGCGATGCCTTGTGAGCCCTGCCTCTACGGAACATTTCGTTGACCGTTGCCACGAAATGGTTTGCCCCAGGGGGAACGGGAACTCCGCCAGTCAGAATAGTCCGGTAAGGAATATCTTTCCCGTAATAAGCGCGCGTATCGGCCGTGTTCTGGTGGACTTCGTCGCCCGTCAGATCTACACCGGCGAACAAGCCCTTGCTGCGCGACCAGGTAAGAAATTCGGCATTCGCGAGTTCCGTAGTTGCCGCTTGAGACTCACGGCCTACGGGGCCTGCCGCCACTGCAACTTCACCGCCAAGCTTGATCTTGTCCTTGAGCAAGTCCTGCAGGCTCTTAGCATTAAGGCCCACGAGCACGAGGTCAGTGGACTGGGCACCAGCTTGTAATCCAAAACTGGCGCCTGTCATCTGGATAAAGACGGGCGCGCTCCAACCATTGGAGGTGCGGCACGTGGCGACTCCCTGCCCATATTCCGCGCCCACCAGGAATGCGCCTTTTTTTAAGCCCGGTATCACGGCGACACAATGAGCTTTAGCGGCAATGTCTAGGGGAATACCCTTGTCGGGAGTTTCCATTAGCTCGTGCAGGACGTCATGCGCAGCTTCTACGCGTTGATCCAGTTTCGAAACGTCAGCCGCTTTAACGGCAGTGACACAGGAAAGACTAACGCCAATCAACAAAGCAGCCACTCTACTTTTCATCAGAATTCTCGACTTTCCGAAGAGGCGCCTCTGCCTCCCGCCAAGCTACTAGTAAGAACTTGGATGCAAGCTTTTGTCAGGGGATAAGTCCATCGTTCTGATTTTCGGCGGTTTCTATAGGGTGCGGCTCCAGTCAAGACCAGGGGGAGCAGTTCCCCCCTCGGTAAGTTGTAAAAGCTTAGGGTTCTTCTGTCTGATCGCGCGCTGTGACCTTTAACGCGATGCTCTGTCAGCCCGGCCTTTGCGTTTCCCGTCCCCGGGTTTCCCGTCTGCTACTGCTTTTCCTGCCACTAAATGAGAAGCGGCACCGCCGCGCAAGCATCTATAGAACTAAGCGCCTGAAAGTTCGTCTACCAACCACCCCTAAGCCAGCTCGCAACTTCCCAAGGAGGACGTCATGGCAGCCCAAAACTGGAGCCCCAATCAACCTGTACACAACATGAAGCCCTACAAACGAGTTGAGGGTACCCACCAGATCGTGCATTTTTTTCGAGCCGCGGCGCAACTCGAGGTCGATAAAGAGGATCTGAAGCGGTACTACGATTTCGTCGATCAAAAGATAGCTGATCTGTTGCTGATCGCCCAGCACACGGCAAAGAGCAATGACAGGACCACGGTAGAACCGCGAGATCTGCCAATTCCCAAGGGCCTGCAAGAGAGTATCCATGCCTTCGAGAAGCTTGACCTTGACATCGGGCTGGAGCGCATCCTGGAGAAGACGGTCCCCGAGCCACAATACGACCTGCCCTCTAGCGATGAGACGGAAGCTCTCCTACCCGTCATCGCAGGCGGATTGAGCCTCGCGGTGGCGCGCACCTTCAAGGTCATCGACCCTAAAGTGAAGCACCCGGCAGCAGAAATGTGGGAACGGGCGTTCGCAATCTTCAACCAGTTGCTTTAGTGGAAAGGCACCTATCCCTGGACTACCCGCAGGTTGTTCGTCACAGAGAAAACCCCGGGGACACTGTTGGCGCGAACAGTAACAAGATTCTTGTCGGTCTCACTATCGACCACCCCTTCAAGCGCTACCCGCCCATTTTTGACAATGATGCGGATGGGCTTTTGCACCCCTAAGGCATACTTCTCCAGTGCAGGATAGCCATAAATGGCGCGATACAGAGCCAGGCGCAGCTGGTCGTCCATTGGAGACGGCGGCAGGACCTCGATGTTATTGATCACGCGCTGGACGCCTTCGATGTGCTTCACGACATTTTCAGCGTCCGACTTGAGGGTAGGCCGGGTGACTTCACCTAGCAGGGTAACCGTATCGCCTTGCACCTGGAACGCGATGTAGTCGAAGACGCTGAAATACGGGAGCATCAGCAGTTCATGGCGTACCTCTTTTTGAATGCGAGCCTCAGAAGGGCTAACGGATTGTCCGGGTTCAGTCTGGGCGATCATTGAGGGCGCGAGTGCGAATAACAGAAGAACGAGAGACATCCAATTCCTTTTCATGGCTACTCCTTGCACTGAAAATGTTTGCCGAACAGGCCGTCACGACTTTATTGGATGCGCCCGAGTTCACAAACGTCGAGTCCAATTGAGCTTTGGGAAATCATGGACGATGCGAGATAGGCGCCTTACTGCACGGCGATCCTATCTGGTGAGCGTGTCTCGGCCAATCGGTACTCGGGCCGATGCTTGTGTGCTGCTCTGGTACAACCTTCTCATACGACCTTTGGCTTAGGTTCCCGTAGTTGAGGGCTCCCAAACGCACGAGCTTATGACGAAAGCAGCTCCGACTTAGGAGCTATCCCGACGCCCTAATACGAAGGTCGTAGGGGCAGACATGACTTACGTTGACGTTTTGCATCCGCTTTTCTTCCTAGGCTGGCTATATGCTCACGAACAGTTGTGGATGCCTCATGTGCGGCACTAAGGTAGCAAACAGGCTGGAGCTCGCCGTCATTCCCAGGCTGCGCCGCTATCAGTCAGACTGTGTTTGCCAACAAAACTACACAACCTACGGAGATATACAAATGGAGAACTTAAAAGGCTTGAAAGTCGCAATCCTGGTAGAGAACGGCTTTGAGCAGGTGGAACTGGTTGAGCCCAGAAAAGCACTCGACCAGGCAGGCGCTGAAACACAAATCGTTTCTCCCCAGAACAAACAGGTTCGGGCCTGGAAGTTCACGGAATGGGGAGACACGATGTCCGTGGACGTGGCTCTCGACAAGGCCGATCCAGAGAACTTCGATGCCCTGCTTCTCCCCGGTGGGGTGATGAATCCCGACTTTCTGCGCGTGCAGCCCAAAGCGGTTGCTTTCGTGAAAGCCTTCTTCGACACCGGCAAGCCTGTCGCGGCGATCTGTCACGGGCCGTGGACAATCATCGAAACCGGAGCGGCGCGTGGAGCCGTGATCACATCCTGGCCGTCACTCAAAACTGATCTGCGCAATGCGGGGGCAGAGTGGGTCGATGAAGAAGTCGTGGTCGATGGCAACCTGGTCACCAGCCGCAAACCGGATGACATCCCGGCGTTCAACGCAAAGGTGAATGAGCTGTTCAGCAAGGCACGAAAAGCACTGCCGGCGGCATAAGAGCCGCCGTATTGCGGATGCTGATGAACCCTATTCGGCACGGAGCGGAAATGCAACATCATCGGTTCGGTTCAACCCAACGTGAAGTCCTGGTGATTGGCCGGGCTACCTGGTACATCGAAGTTAAAGATCGCGATGCAGCTATCGACGCATTGCGTACAGGTATCGATCTCCGCACGAGTGAGACGGATACCGCGGAAATGTACGGTTTCCGGAGCTGCGGAGGAAGTGGTGGGCGAAGCGATCGCCGGAAGGCGTGACCAGGTCTTTCTGCTCGCAAAGCTCCTGCCGGAGAATACCTCTCGAAGCGGAACAATAAAAGCTTGCGAGGCATCGCTCGCCCGGCTCCATACCGACCGGCTTGATTGCTGCCTTTTGCATTGGCGTGCCCACCGCCCTTTGGAAAACGCCGTTGCCGCTTTCGAGCAGCTCCAGCAGGACGGCAAGATTCTCTCCTGGGGCGTCAACGACGTCGACATCCCCGACCTGCGGGAAGCGCGGAAAATTGCGGCCAAACGCCAGGTCGTGGACAACCAGCTTCTTTACCAAATGGATGAGGGTGCGACCGAAGATGCTGCGGGGCCGTGGTACGAGAAGCATGGTGTCGCCGTTGTAGCATGCAGCCCTTTTGGACCTGGAAGCTTCCCGGGTCCTCGCACGGCCGGCGGTCGCGTACTGCAACAAATTACGGCCTCACATAATGCTAGTTCCCGCCAGGTCGGGCTTCAATTTCTGCTGCGGCGCCCCGGGGTATTTGCAATTCCAAAAGCCTCTGCTCCTTAGCTCTGCGAAGTTGGGTGAAAGCTCCTGAAACTCTTCCGCTGGTGAGATGAAAGGACCGGCGTATTCCATCGAAGCTGTTTGGAGAACCATTATGTCAGCCACCACCGTCGCCGCAGAAACCACGTCAGAGCAGACGCAGGCAGAACGGCTGTTTCAGCCCTTTCCGCTCGGGCCTTACAACCTTCGCCACCGCATGCTCATGGCGCCCCTCACCCGCTCCCGCTCTCGCCAACCCGGAAATATCCCCTCAGCCATGAACGCCGCTACTACCAGCAGAGGGCCTCCGCCGCGCTCATCATCTCCGAGGCAACTCAGATCTCGCAACAGGGGCAAGGCTATGCATGGACACCCGGCATACACACACTCGACCAGGTGGAAGGCTGGCGCCTGGTCACCGAGGCGGTACATAAGGCTCGCGGGTTGATCTTCATGCAATTGTGGCACGTGGGACGCATCTCACACCCGTCGCTTCAGCCCGATGGCATGTTACCCGTGGCACCCTCTGCCATCAAGCCGAAGGGAGAAGCGTTCATTGAGAACGACAACGGTGAGGGAGAGCTGGTCCCCTTCGTAACCCCGCGTGCTCTCGAAACCGAAGAGATCCCGTACGTCGTCCGCCAATATGTCCGCGGAGCTCGAAATGCCCTGGCGGCCGGCTTCGACGGTATCGAAGTACACGCCGCCAATGGCTACCTGCTCGACCAGTTTCTCAATTCCGGAACCAATCGACGCACCGACCAGTATGGTGGTCCGATCGAGAACCGCAGCAGACTCTTGCTTGAAGTAGTAGACCAGGTGAGCGAGATCTGGCGGGCCGAGCGCGTGGGCGTGCGCATTTCTCCCCTGGGCGCCCTCAATGACATCGCGGATCACGACCCTGAGAAAACCTTCGGTTACGTAGCCGAGAAACTCAGCGAGCGCGGCCTGGCCTACCTGCACATGGTTAATCCAGCCATTGCTGCTATCGAGAGAGGAACAGAACCGGACGAGCGCGAGATCCGAATGCTGGATGTGATCCGCAAAAAATATCGCGGCCCGCTGATTCTCGCCGGGGGCTTCAGCCACGAAATTGCGGAGGCCTGGCTCGAGCAGGGCAGAGCCGACTTGATTGCCTTTGGACGCAAATTCCTGGCCAACCCTGATTTGCCGGAGCGATTCCGCAGGCGCGCTCACCTCAACGCCGATGACCCAGCCACCTATTACGGCGGCGGCGCGATGGGATACGTGGATTACCTGACCCTCGCCCAGGAACGAGGCGAGCAACCCAAGCCACAAGTGGATGAGAGATGGCGTTAACGCTGTTGGATTCTAAAGCCCGTGGGCCACACGAGGAGGCACGATGACTGGCATCCATGAACCAGTACCTGCTCAGATACCCATGCAGGTAGGAAGCGTGCTTCGCATCAAAAACGGCGGTGAGATCATCGTCAGCAATCCAGAACTGGAACTTGGGCGGCCAAGCTCTTCTTGAAGGATGGTTGTCGAGGCGAGGACTGCAGATCCCTCCCGTTGGTCCTCCGGATTTCCTGTGGAGACCCGTGGGATTGATGATCTGCATGCGGCTCTCTTTACGGAGAGCCGCACACGTGGTCGTAGCTAGCAGCGCGAAGTAGGAAATCCGGGTCGGGATGACAAGGGGAGGGAGGTGGCTTACCTGAGTAGTTGCGATTGGGATTTGTGGATTTTAGCGACGAGAGTCGTCTGATATCCGGGCCATTGTTGATCGGAATCCAGAGAAGGACGGTTAGGGAGTTTGTGGCCACTAAACTCCCTAACCCCCTTGTCGGATGCTGACTCCTATGCAGCCTTTTTCGGTGTCTGTTCACCCGTGGAACTGGTACGGCGATCTGACTTTCCTTTCAGGAATGCTTCCAGCCGTGCCTTGAGCTTTGAGAAAGCCGAGGTGCTATCTTCACTTCCCTTAAGCTGCTTCTTGAGTTTCGAGATGTCGTCCTTCAACGCCGCATATTCTGGATCCTGCGCTGCGTATCCAAGTGCCATCGCCCGATTAAGCTCGAATTCAGCTGTTTCCAGAACCTTCTGCGCTTCGTTCTTATCCTTTTGGGCCGACGTCTGGGCTTGATTGATAGCCTCCTGCGCAACCAGTAACGGTAAAGGTGTAACCTGATCAACCGTCACCAGAGAATTGAGTGCCGCAAGCAACGCGACGCTGGCGGCCTGGCTGTTCTTATCAAGCAGACGCGCAGCTTGCTGCAAAGCTGTCGGATATATGCCCAACGGCAAGTTGTAGGTGCGGACGCGGACTTCGCTCCTCAGAGCGCCGAGCAGCGCACGTGCAGTCGGCAAATCATCCAGCGAGATTGCCGCGTCCACGGCATCTGTAAGTTTCTCGATGTCATCAATGTCCCGCGGTGCTGTATCGATGATCAGGGCTTCGACGCTCACCGGGATAAGCGCGAACTCCGGATTGCGGGCCAGCACAATGTTGACTTTTCCTGTTGCCTCCTCGATGGCCTTCAGGGCGTCGGCCGTTTTGCCCGCCGTGATCGAGTCGATCGCCTGCGCAGCTTGTTCGATGGCCGCGATGGCCTCTTTATCCAACGTTTTCAGCGCTTGCTGCTCAGCTTCGTTCCGCCATTTCTCAAGATCGGGGCGGGCTTGTTGTTCAGCACGATTCCGTTGCATTTCGAGGGTGGGTTTCGCCTGCGTGTCTGTCATGTCACTCCTATTCCAACAGCCGATCCAACCGATTGCTCTCAGTCGTCGGCTTCTGATTGAAAATTGCGCGGTAGTCCAGCCGATGGAAGCCGGCTGCGACAGAGTCTATCTGTAAAAAATGGTAGTGGCCGAACCAGCGCAAAACAATTGATCGTCGGCGGGACGTAAACGTCGGAGATGAGACGTAATACCATGTGCGCGCTGCGTCGTAGAAGATACCAAGACTTTGGTTGTAGGCAGCCTCGGTCAATGAACGTTAAAGAAGATTGCCATTATTCAAAGGTCGCTTGATGGGAGTATGAGGACGATCGGCTAAGGTCATAGGCGCCGGTACGACTTTGTGGTGATGCCGGACCTTATCACCTGGAGTCTCTGATCCTGCATCCTAATCCGGTAGTTACTTACTCGGGCCAACGAAGGAGAACCCATGGCTAACGCGAAAAAGTGTGAAAATCCTGCCTGTACCTGTACCCCGCCCAAGGCAGACCGATTCTGCGGCGCTCACTGTGAGGCTTTGAAGGGAGCAGTAGAAGTGGTATGCCAGTGCGGGCATGCATCCTGCGGCGCAGACGCCTTGCCGCCCGCAACCTAGGAGGCGCGTAAAAAGTCGCAAACCGCTTCAGAAGTAGCCACCAGGGCTAAACCCCAAATTTAATTCCCCATAAAACTTTAAAAAACCCCCTTCCCGAAAAAAAGGGGCTACACCCGAACCAGCGTTTTTCGCAGCCTGCTAGGGCGTACTCGTCGCAGGGCGAAGATCGAGGGTAGGATTATGCCAAGAGGAATGTTGCGCGCTTTTAAGCGATTGTTTCTCACGGTATTTTGAGGCACCGTACTCTACGTTCGCCACAACCGCCACGCTGTAGCTACGCTATCGTTCCCGGCGCTCCTTACTATTTTGGGATCGACTATATCAGAATCCATTCCTAAATGAGTCACAGTCGCCATTACGGTAATCTTTAGGTATTGAAGGTGGTTATGGATCCAGCAACTCCTCTTGCAATCGCCCTGTCGTCCGCTTCCGTGCTTGCCCGAAAGGATCTTCTTGACCTCGCAAATTTTCGCGATACGAGTGGTTACGCCGTCTCCTTCTTCTTCAGCCTCCAATCGATTCCAGACAAGTCGCACCATACGGAGGTGACCCTCGTCCGCGATTTGGTGCGAGAGGAGAAGCACCGAGTGGACATCAAGCAGGCTCCAGGCCTGGCTGAAGACCTGGAAGCCGTTCTGCTGCAAGCGGAGGAGGTTCGCCTGAGCCCGCGGCACTGGAGGATTTTGTATGCGTGCCATCGGCAGGGACTTTCGCGGAAGTTTGAACTGCCTGCGCCGAAGCCGATCCGACAGCTACATGTGGGTGGGCGGTTTCTGCTAGCTCCGATGTTTAGGGCGCTGAATTTTTGTACACCCTATGGCGTGCTGACCTTCGAGCTAGGCCGCGCACGAATTTTTGTAGTGCGAGGCCTTCAGATCCAGGAATTCAGCGGCCGCCTGCCGAAGGAGAACATCACCTTACATGTCAAGGAGTCGTCCCGGACTTCGTCCGAAAAGCATCTGGAACACCACATGAAAGGGCATGTGCGCGCGTACTGCAAGGAGCTGGCCGAGAAGGTGCGCGTGTTCCTCACAGAAGAAAAGCTGCATGAGATGGTCTTCGGATGCCGGGAAGATCTGTGGGGCGAAGCGAAACCGGAGTTTGCTGGCCTCGAGAAGAGCATATTGATCGGGCGATTTGTCCCATCGGATTACGACATGCCGGCTGCGGACGTCCGCCAGGCCACGTGCCCGATCTTCGAAGAGAGCCGGCGCAAGAGCGGCGTGGCACTCCTCGAGAGAATCAGAGACGAGCCGGCTCATGGGGCCGTGGGGGTGAACGCCATTATGCAAAGTTTGATCGAAGGACGTGTCCAAAAACTGATGCTGGGCAGACCCGTGGAAGGAACCGTGAGCGAATGCGGCAAGTGTGGGCACGTGCAGCCGCGCGCGGACGGACCCTGCATATTTTGCGGCAATACCAGCCTGCATAGTCTGGAGGCGGATGAAGGGTTGATCCGGCAGGCTGTTCTAAGCGACGCTGAGATTCTGACCTTCGATGAGGATGAGGTTCCGGGCTTTACCGGAGCCGCTGGTTTGCTTCGCTATTGAGAAGCGGCAGCCATGCTATGAAATCTCCTCGGCTGGTGACATCATCGAAGGGTCGGCGTCAGCAGCATTGGAAATTGTTTCAAAAAACCATTGGAATACCTGTTGTCTGTCCGGGTAAAAGATGGCATGCTCAACGTAGCGGGCTAATGTATCATCTACTGTTTCAGGGGTGGAATTCACCAAGTCAGTAGGCCCACCAAGGAGCGGCGGGCTGACCGGAAGGCACGTTCTGCCCATCGATGGAGCTATAGACGTTGACTCCGTAGAAGAAGGGGAGTCCCCAGTCGAAGCCGGCGCCGCTCGGGTTTAGGCCGGCGAGCCCACTGAAGGCAGCGTCAGATGAGGTGCTGGTCGTGGTGAGGAGCGTTTCGGCGTTCGCCACGCTGAAGCTGGTCGTCTTCGACGCTCCATTAGCGCCAATATTTGTGGCGGATAGGTTCTCGGTCGAGGTTGGGCAGTAGTAGGACGAAAGGTTTCCGGCCGGCGTGTTGTTCGGACAAAGGGGAATATTCGCTGCGTTGGGGAAGTAGAGACCGTTCGAGCCGCTGTCAACAAAACTGCCGGGACCCGCACAGGTGCTCGCATTCGTAATGCCATAGCTGTTGTTGTCAAATTTTGTGGTGAAGTCGTCGCAAGTCAGCGTAAACACTGTGGCGCCGGACACCTGGTTGTTTGACTCGGTGCCGATGCCAAAGATGAGAGATCCGCTGACCGTGGCAGCGCTGCCCGAGACGGCCGGCAGCTCGACGATGACCCCGTTGTTATCGGTGGCAAAGAGGACGACGGGGTTCGTAACCTGGCTGGCGTTGCTGATGAAGGCCGGGCTGCACCGGGCGCCGGAGCAAGTGTAGTAGGCTCCAGACGGCGGAGTCGACAGACCGGAGCCAGGGTCGCAGGGGCTGGCGCCGCGGGAGAAACAGTCGGTGGGTTCCAAGCCGACGCCCAGGATGCCGTTGGCACCGAGGCTAGCCTGGGTATTCTCGTCCATCGTGCTGCCGTTGGAGCACGACGCGGGGACGCCGGAGGAGCTGACGGTGACAACCTGAATCGGCAGATTGCTCGCCGTTTCTGCACCAAGACTCACACTGGCCTGCTGCACCGACCCCCACAGATAGGAACCGTCGGCAAAAGACACGCAGTCGTAGGCAGGCGAGCCATTGGAGGCGTTGATTGCGGGAAGGTTCAACGGGTCGACCTCGGACTCCAGAACACGCAGGCCGTAGGAGCCGGTATCCACCAGCAAATGATCGACGGTGACGCAGCTGGAGGTGCTGCCGGGGACGCAGACCGTTGCACTGGCGAAGGCAGCGTTCTGATAGATGGATCCGCCGGTCCCATTCGCAGTCGGGCCACCATCGACGGAGATGGACAGAATGTTGGAGCCGCTCGAGGTTCCACTGGATGGGCTGGAGGTACTGGTCGACTTGGAACTGCCGCTGCCGCAACCGACGGCGAGTGCCAAGGTTGCCGTGAGAATCAAGACTAAGAGCCTGCGCACGGAGAACTCCGGGAAGTTACTGGATCTGATCAGGGTTGACACCTTGGGGCAACAGCGCCGGGACATATGCTCGGCCAAAATACGCGCGCATGTGTCCGCCGGTCTGTATGACTAACCCCGACTGCTGAATATTGAGCGGATGGTGGCCGTAATGCTTTTCCTGAGACTGCAGCGCCGTGGAATACTGACCGAAATAGCTGCCGAGGATTTGTTGCATATCCGGGACAAACGGACCGTGCCAGGCTACGGCAAACACCGTTCCCGCCGGCGAAACGTATTCGTCGATAACCGTTCCGTCGGGTGCCTCGATCTGATGGATATCGTAGTTGTCGGTTTTAGTAACTTTGATGGTAGCGTTCATGTGGGCGCGATCCGCCTCGATCGAGGTGAGCTCGCCGCCCAGGGAGCCCGAAGCGGGGCGGGTGAACACAACCAGGAACGTAACCAAGACCGCAACAGCGGCCAGCGAGCGCATGTGAAGGGCGATATAGATCTTCATGTTGATCCGCCGGATGCGCCTCCGTTATTCTGTCCAACCCTGAAATCAATTTCTTGTTGGATCCCGCTTCATACACCAATAAGACTTGGACACTGGGGCCGCCCTACACGGTTGCCCCGAATAGACCGCGAACCCACGGGCGCTAATAAGAACCCGAATTACCAAGTAAGTTAGCACGAAGCAGGAAAAGCGTCCTTAGGGCTAAGGTCTTAGAACGGCTTAGGTTCACCGATACATAGGGCCCTAGGAGGCTGCGGAAAAATTTGCAAAGCGCTTCAGAAGTACCCCACCAGGGCTAAAGCCCCGAATTTATTGCCCAATGTTTAAGCGGGTTTGAAAACCCGCTTCCCCGGACTGAAGTCCGGGGCTACACCCGGACCAGCGTTTTTCCGCAGCCTGCTAGTTCTTTCCTCAGAAAATCGAGTCCATCTCCCGGGCGATATCCGAGAGATTCGCCAGACGGACTGATGCTTTTCGCCGGAGGACGCTTATTCTCGTTCTCTTTCACTTTCAAAGAAATGTTTTTAGAGACAGAAGAATCTCTGCGCCGGGAAGAGGCCGAGTCTTCTCCTTCAGGGCTAACTCCTCAAAGTTTATTCTCTTTGTCTCGGAATAGGGTGTTTCACTCCATCGATGAGGCCGTGCAGTGTGGCGGCTGCGCTTTCAATATCAAAATGCTTATACTGCCCGGCCCTGCTTTCTGCTGAAAGCACTCCGCAACGGTGAACATTCCTGAAGTCACCATAAGGAAACTTGTACCGTGCTTTCGTGTCTTCGCTCTTCTCATCGTCAATACCCAAATGCCACTTCGCGTATTCGGCAAATCCATGCAGGTGGATGAACTCATTCTCCTTCTCGGTGGATGGCTGATGTTCACTCCAATCGTCCCTTTCGTCCCGCACTACCTTTCCGTTGTGGACCAGCCCTTTCGCAAACTCGAATCCATTTTGGTTTAGACTCTCTGCCATAGTCTCCTCCGGGCCCAGTGTCTGGCTATCGCGCAGCCGGAATGGCCTCCAGCTGCAAATCGCTACAGCCGGCAGGGATTATTGTGTTCCCGAATCCGTGGGGGCAACCGCAATCACGAGCACAGTGCCTCCATCCAAGTCGATATCTTTGCTCGACCCCACCAGGATGCTGGAGGCGTCAGCCATCCTGGGATCTTGTTGTCCCGGTTCGTTGTTCGCCACCAGCACGCCGGGAATCGAAGTAGTGCGTATCGCTATCTGGCCGGTTTTGGCTACGACTGTTCCCGGCTCTGGGCCATCGTTGGTTGCGGAAGCGGCCCCGGGGGAGTCGCCCTGAGCTTGCGCCGGGCTACTCGCGCCGTTCGGCGCCCCACTCACGCCCGGGTTGGTAGATCCCCCCGTTTGAGATCCGTTCGTAGCCCCACCATTTTGGACGGAGGGTCCAGCACTCGATGCTGCCCCGGCCGCCGGAGAGATCGACTGAATTTGCGAATGGATCGGCATGGTCTTGCCGCCCTTCAACTCAACCCGGTCAAACGCCAACGCGACCTGCGAATTTTTGCCTGGCTCACTCGGTTGGACGGCGATCACATGGCCCACCAGCTTCGAACCCTTGGGAATTTCGGTTCCGTCCGGAGTCTTCACTGGCGTCTTGGTTTTGACGACCACGCTATCGCCGGTCTTGGCGGTCTTTGAGTCTAGCTTGTTCTCGAGTTCGCCATTGACTGGACTCATCTGAGTAGATGCTTGCGGGCTTACGGACGAACCATTCGCAGGCGCCGGCTCCGCGCTGGAAGGGGTTTGCTGAGTAGAGGGACTGTTCAGTTGATTCGCCGGGGGTGACTGCTGCGCCCAAAGCGGCAAGCTTGCCAGGGCGAATAGGCTGGTTACGAGCGCTGTGCACGTTTTCATAAAGATCCTCCGTTGGTTCCCGCACTCCCGCATCCTCAGGTCCATGGCGCGGTCGCGGGTTTGAAATATCCGCAACAACCGTCGTGCCAAATCAGGGACAAAACTGGCAACTCTCTGCAATGAGCATACGCGGCGTAGCAGAAAGGACAATTCGTCAGAAGGCGAACATGTCCCTCAGAGCCCTCGGGGAGTACGCAATACTTCCTAAGCGGAGAGGAGTGCTAAGACTTGAGTGGTAACGAGTACACACTCCTTTGGACGATAAAGCAGGACAGACCGTCCCGGGGATACCCTCGTCTGGTCACCAATTTCTGGTCACCAATTTCTGACTTTCCCTCACTTTCCAACGGCAGAATTCCTTGCTGATATCAGAGGGCTAAGGCTGTTTGGACCGCGCGAAGTAGGGCCTCCTCACTGAATGGCTTTAGCAATACATCGACGGCTCTGCGCTCAGTCTCCAGTATTCGATTTCTTTCCTCTGCGTTTGCGGTGACAAAAACCACCGGGATCTCCAGTCCCATATCGATGGTCCGGGTCTGGAGTTCAGGTCCACTGGTGCCCGGCATCTGCACATCAAGGATTAGGCACGCGGTTTCATGAAGATACGGGGAGCTTAAAAAGTTCTCTGCGGAGGAAAAGGACTGGACGAAAAATCCCATCACTCTTAGAAGCCTGCTCGTGGAGGTGCGGAAGGACTCGTCATCGTCGACGAGCGAAATCAAGGCGCCAGCCCGAGTTGGAAAGGCCGTCAATTGGGGATCCTGAGACATCTCTGCTGCTGGCCTTATTCAGTATACAAACGAGCTCTTAACAAATTCTAACTGGATACAAAAGAGCTGGCGATCTTTTTTTTTGCACAAAACGATCTTTAAAATATCCAATATAGAGTCGTAAAGGAGTCATAAAGGAGTTGGTCGGGAGTTAATATGCCGTCTTAAACTGGGTGAGTGGGCGTACGAAAAAAGTCCGTAGAGAGCCAAAAGCCGAAGATTGAAAGAATTATGCTCGCAAGCCTGAAACCCAGACGGCGTGGCAAGCATCACGTCTTCATGGAGCAGATTCTGAAAGAGTTGACCGGCCTTGCGGGCGATAGCGCGCTCAAGGTTCCACTTGGAAGCTATTCAGCCAAGCACTTACGCTCGGCAGTGGTTCGTGCGGCCGCCTCTCAGAACCTGCAAATATCAAGCACGTCGGACGAGACTAATCTGTATGTCTGGAAAAGACCTTCCTGAACCTAGACCCACATGGCGGCAACCGATGGGAGACGGGGATCTTCACCGCTTTGAGCAACCGGGCTACGTAAAAGCGCTGCTGGCCGCGGGCGTTCATGCCTTCAATCTCGGCATTACCTTATTGGATTCGCAGACACGTTTTGAGTCAGTCAACGCCGCCCTGGCACGCGAGACCCAGGCATCTGTGGACCAACACATTGGAAAAACCTCACGCGAAATCGTGGGGGACCTTGCAACGCAGATCGAACCAACCTACGAAAAGGTGTTGCGCACAGGCAAACCGGCATCCGTCCGGCTAGTGGGTCAAGTACGGGACACTCCCGAGACGGGCTATTGGTTCGACCATTGCTTCCCCATTCTCGACAAATCGCAGCGAGTGCAGCACCTTGGGCTATTTGTGGTGAACGTCACACTGGAAAAGGCCTCAGCCGAGATCTTCAACGCGCTCGCAACGAACTCGAAGTTCCTCAGTGCGCAGGCGCCTCGCCTTATTGAGAAGTTCGATGAATCCGTCCGAGTCTATCACTCGAGCCTGAAAAAGAGTCTCAAGGAACTCGCTTCTCCGTCTACAGAGGCTGCCAGAAAAGTTGACGGCTTTCGTTTGTCTATAGAACGGCTCGACAACGACATAGGGCTGATGCGCGAACTTATCTACGCCGTCCTCGACCAGTTCGCAATATCAAAGTGCTGATTCTGCATTCCGGGTTCCAGTTTAAACCGCGTGTTGGGGTTATTACGAAACTTCTACTACTACCAAAGTCTTGCTCGCGTGTTCGACCCAGGGCGCGTGTCGTACTCCGCCTGAATTCCGAACGTCACCTCCCGCTGACGATCAATTGTTTGGTTCCGATCCGGCAAGTACTCTACTGCTGACTCCTAAGAGTTGCTTTGAATCGGCTGCACTTCCGCGAACGCTCAAGCCGAAGCGACCACGGGAGTCCACTGGAATCGAGGAAGTGCTCGAAGGCGTTCGCCGGTATATAGGAGAGGTTCTATGAACATCAAGAAAGCGTGCATCACCGGTTTGTGTGCCGTCCTCATGGCCGGCGCGGCAAACGCGGCTCGTATTTTCGTTGGGGTTGCGCCGCCGCCGGTAGTCGTTGAACATCCGGCACCCATGCCACATCCGGGATGGGTGTGGGTAGACGGATATTGGCGTTGGAACGGGCACCATTATGTCTGGGCCCCCGGCTATTGGGTTCGTCCCCCCCGATATGGCGCGGCGTGGATTCCGCCTCGCTGGGAGCCTGCTCCTGGTGGTTGGGTCTTTGTTCCCGGTCACTGGGCTTGACCGTATTTGTGAAGTGCTTGCCAGTTCCGGAGTGTGTCGGAGAGAAGTCCCGCCCAGTATGTTCGGCAACTTTCCGGCTGAATCTCCCAGTGACGCCTCACAGGCAAATTAAGTAACGGTAATTATCACGTCAACTGGATTTCCCGTGTGGGACATGGTAGCAGTGCAGTGCTCTTTCGGCGATGGAGGGTTCTACCGTACGCCGACGACAATCAGGGATCGGTCGTCAGCGGGGGGACCGTTCTGCCATGCGTCGATGCTATCGAGGATGGCCCGCTTCATCTCAGGCAAGGGCTGCTCCGAGGCCTCTCGTACGATACGGCTCAGCCCATCGATGCCCAATTCCTGCTCCTGCGCGTTGAAGCATTCGCTGAAGCCGTCCGTGTAGATGACCACGCGATCGCCGGCCTGAAGCTGGATTTGAGTCGTCGCGTTGCCGTTGACTGCTTCTTCGAGCAGTCCAAGAGCGCGACTCTGCGATTCGAGCAATCGCGGCTGCTCACCGGGCCGCGCAATCATTGCCGGTGGGTGTCCGGCTCCGGCGAATACCAGCGTGCGTCCGTCTCCATTCAGCCGCAGAGCTGCGAGCGTGAAATAGAATTGGCCGCTAAAGGATTGCAGCACGAAGCGGTTGAGTTGCTGGAGCATCGGTGCGAATTCCGTGCCGCGCTGGATGAGGTCAATGATTTCGGTGTAAACACGATTCGCTACCAGCGCAGAGCCGATGCCATGCCCTGACACGTCGCAGACCATCGCAGTGAGGCAATCGCCGCCCAAAGTCACGAGCCCAAAATCTCCGCCGATCGATCGGGCCGGCTGATAATGCGTTTCCACCGTACCGCGGTGCCAAACCAACCCCTTCGGCACCAGCGTTTCCTGTACCTTCGTGGCGAGTATCAACTCTTCTTCAATTTCCCGGCTGCGCTTTTCCAGCAGGCTATTCGCTCGGCGCAGGTCCGTCTCCGCTTGCTTGCGCTGGGTAATATCGATGACAGTTCCTTCAATCATCTCCGGCGCCTCGTCACTGCTGTCGATGAGGGTCGCGTTTTCAAGAACCCAAACGGGCGCGTCGTCCTCACGTCGAAGACAGTGCTCGAAGCTGCTGAGTACCTTTTGAGTCCTGAGGGCTGCCAGAAAGGTTTCCTGATCGGATGAACCGAGAAGAATATTGCATGCGGATTGGCTTAGGTGCTTCCGGGATGCGTAACCAAGAATTCGAGAAAAGGCGTCGTTACAGTCAAGAATGCGCGCCTCCAAAGTCCCTCGGTAAATGCCCGCGACGTTTCGCTCGAATAGCAGACGATAGCGTTCATTACTCGCCAGCAACTCCAGGGCATGGGCGGCGAATCGCCGGTCGACCCAGGAGGTGAGGAGGGCCAGCCCGAGGACGACAAATGTGACAGCGGCAATTCCCGCGATGCCGAGTGTAGAAATATTCACGGCGTGGGACAAGTCTGGCTGCGCCGTTGACAGGCTAAAATGCGCCGCAGCCATCCCCGTGTAATGCATCGCTGGGATCGCCACACCCAAGGCCACACTTCCGGTTAACTTTCGCCAATCTGTCCCGGCCGTGTCTCCGCGGAAATAAAAAGCCAGCCACAGCGCTGCGAAGGAAGCAAGGACGGCAATGAGGATCGAGAGAGCCACAAGCCGCAAGTCGTACCGGCATTCGGCCGGCAAACGCATCGCCGCCATGCCGATGTAATGCATGGACGCAATTGCTGAGCCCATCATGAGACTGCCGAGGACGGCTTGCAGAGGGCCCATCGCCTTTCGACTCACGGTGTGCAGGGCAAGGGCCGAGGCAACGATCGCGGCTCCGAGCGAAAACATAACAGTTGGCCAATCGTAGGCGACGGGCACGGGCAGGCGAAAGGCCAGCATTCCGATGTAGTGCATGGACCATATGCCGAATCCCATTGCCGCTGCTCCACCGGCGAGCCAGATTTGGCGGAGCCATCCGCTCGCGGCGGTTACCCGTCCAGCTAGATCGAGTGCTGTATAGGATGCAAGAATTGCGATCACCACGGAAAGAGCCACCAGGAAGTAATCGTAGGAACCTGTCATCGCGGGCTGGCCTGTTGTCATGGAGCTGACCCCAATCATTACGCTACCCATGGGCCGCAAGCTGCACAATGCTTCGCTAGAACGAATCGGAAATACGACTTTAGAACTAATCGAGTCGTTACATGTTGAGTTTGGTTGTCGGACGGGACTGGAACTCTGTCGGAAATGCCGCTGGAACACATTAAGGTTCGTTCATCTTGGCAGAAGTTTCGGCATGGCGAAGTAGCTGCTGTTATCGTGCCTGTCATGAGCCGATTCAACCGAGTGGTCGCAGTGGATGTTCCACACCATGTCACGCAGCGCGGCAACGGGCGGCGCTTCATCTGGACTGCGATGCCGACCGAGCGGTTTACCTTAAGCTCCTGCACGAGAATATGGGCCTCTAACGGAGTAGCGCTCACAAGGATATTGCCTGATGTCTTACCATGTTCACTTGATCGCTATCCCTACGAAGGCCGAGGGATTAGCTGAGGCACTGAAGCAGATCCACGGACGGTATGCCTGCTATTGGAATGTCGCTCACCAATCAAGCGAGCACGTGTGGCAAGGACGATATTATTCTTGCCCTCTCGACCAGACGCACTTCTGGGAAGCATTGCGCTACACCGGGCTGAATCCGTTGCGGGCTCGTTTGGTCTCTGAGCCAGAGCTTTGGCCCTGGTCGAGCGCCGCCGTTCACTGCGGCACCAACGAGCACGATGCGTTCTTGGCTCTCGATGCGTGGCGCCCCCACTGGACCGTTACAACTTGGCGACAGTACCTCGGAGAAGGGGAAATCGAATCCAAGCTGGCCGTCATTCGTCAACGAACACACACAGGGCGCCCGCTGGGAACTGCAGAGTTTATTCAAGATCTTGAGAAGGCCACGCAACGGCAGCTAGCGCTACAAAAGCGAGGACCCCGCGAGAAGATCGTCACAGATCAACGGCAACGCCAACTTACCTTCAACCCGTAGACGGCTACGTCTCCAAAGTCCCAGTCCCGTCTAGCGAATAAACCCAGCGAATAAACCCGGAGAAAGCGCCACGGTCATTCTCGATTATTCGCTCTTCTGAGACGGCTCGCCTGCATCGGCGGGCACGCTTTGTTCCGGCCACATTGCAAGCAACGACAGACCATCGCTGCTTGGGGCAGAGACTGCGAACATATAAAACTCGAAAGCGCCATCGGTTGATATCTCAATCTGTTCGATCCCGGCGTCTGGTCCGAAGTTGTGTTGCCTTAGGAAAACCTCGATCTCAGCGGGACTGGGCCGGGAGCCGGAGGATGTCCCGCCTTCACTCACACGGCTGATACTGCTCGTCAGTTGCTTCAGTTGGAAAGGCAGTTTGTTCAGATCGTTTGGTTTGTCCATGGCCCAACCCCCTTAAAACCTTGCTACTGAGGTAAACACCTCCCACACTGACATGTTGCGTCCTTTTGTACCAAAGCACGATGCGCCCTTGGCTCTCGATGCGTGGCGCCCCCATTGGACCGTTACAACTTGGCGACAGTACCTCGGAGAAGGGTAAATCGAATCCAAGCTGGCCATCATAAATCCTCTCATAGCCGCGGCTCGTTCCCGCAAAACCGGCGATTGGCGAACAAGAAATCGATTCCCCGCTCGATCGCGTGAGAAACGGTTTTGTCAGTCATGATTGACGACCAAGTAATATACTGTGAAACTGCTTTCGCTTTGCCGGTATTCCTATGAATCGACGTGAATTCCTCTACACCACTGCCCTCGGGTTGGCTGCGGCCGCCGTAGCGCCCGCGCAAGAGTATGATCGCGACAAACGTCGGCGAGTCGGTTTGATCGGTTGTGGATGGTATGGAAAATCCGATCTGTTCCGGTTGGTGCAGGTATCGCCGGTCGAGATCGTCTCTTTATGCGACGTCGATTCGCAGATGCTCTCGAACGCCGCCGACATGTCCGCCGCCCGGCAGCGTTCCAAGAAGAGGCCTCGCACCTACTCGGACTATCGAAAGATGCTTGCCGAGAAAGATCTGGACTTGGTGCTGATTGCACCGCCCGACCACTGGCATGCCCTGATCATGATTGAAGCCGCAAAGTCTGGCGTGGACATCTGGGTTCAGAAACCGATTAGCCGCGACGTTCTGGAAGGCAAGGCCATGCTGGCCGCTGCCCGCCACAACAATCGCGTTGTCCAGGTTGGTCTGCAACGCCGTAGCACGCCTCACCTGGTCGAGGCAAAAGAGCGCTTCATTGAAGAAGGTAAGCTCGGGAAGATCGCGCTTGTCGAGATCTACTGCTACTACCACATGCGCGCGACGGCAAATCCCCCTGATACCGCGCCGCCCGCGAATCTGGATTACGATGCCTGGACTGGTCCTGCTCCAATGCGGCCTTATAACAGCTTGGTTCACCCCCGCGGCTGGCGCGCGTTTATGGAGTATGGGAACGGCATTGTGGGTGACATGTGCGTCCACATGCTTGATATGACACGGTGGATGCTCGGATTGGGCTGGCCGACGAAGATTGATTCCACCGGTGGAATCTTTGTCGATAAGAAGAGCAAGGCCAACATTTCCGATACCCAGACAGCCACCTTCGATTTCCAGGATCTTCGAGTCGTGTGGCAGCACCGCAGTTGGGGCGAGGCCGCAGATCCAAATTATCCATGGGGCGCGACATTCTACGGCGACAAAGGAACGCTAAAGGTGAGCGTGATGGGATATGACTTTATTCCCGCCGGCGGCGGACAGCCTGTTCATAAAGACGTTACCTACGAGTTGGAACAATACCCCGAGGACCAGACTGAACAGGAACTCGAGAAACACGTCGCGCCCGCCATCCGGCATCATATGCAGAACTTTCTTGCGTCGATCGACGCGCGTAGCCATCCGGTCTCCGACATCGAGCAGGGCTACATTTCAACCGCGTCGTGCATTTTGGCGAACAACTCGATGAAGCTGGGCCGAAGCCTGGCGTGGGATCCAGAGAAGCAGCTCGTGGTCGGAGATTCCGAGGCAAACGCACTGTTGCGCCAGGAATATCGAGCGCCTTACACGCATCCCGAAGCTTAGGACGGACTTGCAATCGCGGGTTGAGGTCTAACCGACATTCATGGCCTCCGGTTCTTCTTCGTCCATCATCGAAAAACACGACCGGCCTTGTCAGGACTATTCGTAGGAATTCAGGAGTGCCAACGCGAATCCTCGCCGGGCGTTGGATAATGAGTTCCGGGGTGAAAGCGCGTTGATAAACGAAAAGCACAGCATGCACACCAACGAAGATTCATTGAACCGCGGCTTGCGAGAACGCCACATTCGCCTTATGGCATTAGGCTCGACGATCGGTGTCGGTTTATTCCTCGGTTCCGCCAGCGCGATCAAGCTCGCCGGGCCTGCGATCCTGCTCTCCTATGTACTGGGCGGAATCGCGATCTTCATCATTATGCGCGCTCTCGGCGAAATGGCCGTACATCAGCCGGTTGCGGGCTCCTTTAGCCGCTATGCGCAAGACTATTTTGGTCCCCTGCCGGGTTATCTGACCGGTTGGACCTACTGGTTCATGTGGGTGGTCACCTGTGTCGCGGAAATCACTGCGGTCGGCATCTATATGGCCGTCTGGTTTCCATCTGTGCCGCAATGGATCTGGGCACTGATGGCGCTCGTCGCGATGAGCGCCGTCAATCTGGCAGCTGTCAAAGCCTACGGCGAATTCGAATTCTGGTTTGCCATGATTAAAGTGGTCACGATTGTGGTGATGATTGTGGCCGGCGCCTGCATGATTGTGTTCGGCTTGGGCAATCACGGTGTCGCTACAGGCGTCAGCAATCTCTGGAAGCATGGCGGGTTTTTCCCCAACGGCGGGTTTGGCATGCTGATGGCTTTGCAGATGGTGATGTTTGCATATCTTGGCGTGGAGATGATCGGAGTGACCGCCGGCGAAGCTGCCAACCCCAGAAAATCGATTCCCGATGCGATCAACTCCGTCTTCTGGCGCATCCTCATCTTCTATGTGGGCGCCCTCTTCGTGATCCTGGCGATCTATCCGTGGAACGAGATCGGTACGAATGGCAGCCCATTCGTCATGACGTTCGAACGGCTGGGCATCAAATCTGCGGCAGGGATTATCAATTTCGTGGTGCTCACCGCCGCCCTGTCTTCGTGCAATGGAGGTATCTATAGCACGGGGCGCATGCTATATAACCTCGCGAAACAAGGGCAGGCGCCGCGGCTCTTTCAAAACACTTCACCAGGCGGTGTGCCTCGCCGGGCGATTCAGGTATCCAGTATCGCCTTGCTGTTTGGGGTATTGCTCAACTATCTGGTGCCGGCAAAGGTCTTTGTGTGGGTCACGTCGATTGCAACCTTCGCCGCCATCTGGACCTGGACCGTTATACTACTGTCGCAAATGAAATTCCGGAAAAGCCTGAGCGGGACAGAACGCGATCGGCTGGCTTTCCGCATGCCTTTCTATCCCTACAGTTCGTGGCTCGCATTAGCTTTCCTGGCGCTCGTCATCGTATTGATGGCCTATTTCCCGGATACCCGGGTAGCTTTGCTCGTCGGCCCACTGTGGCTAGTGCTGCTGACAACGCTTTTCTATGGGTTCAGACTCCATGCCACGCGCACCCGGAGTTCCATTTCCGCCGAGCCTTCATTTCCTCACGGTTCATCGGATGGGGCGCCTTAGACCGCATGAGCCTGAAAGTCGCATGTTCGGTGACTCGCCGTTTGGACCGATAGGGAAGACAAACCCTGCGAGGCCCTCTTCAGCGTCAATCAACGAGAAACTCTGCGATCCCCAACCAAACGACTTTTCGGACAAGTGGCCATTTTTGAGGGTTGGGTGAGTGACTCGGCGATTTTGCGACAGTTGAAAACTGGCTACGGGCCCGCCACGGAGATGACGGGAGGACGTTCTAAATAAGGACTCCGTAGTCCGCTTACGGGCGAAACCCGACCCGCTCTAAAAGAACGGGTCGGACAAGCGTAACCTCAGCGTTCACAATGTTATGAAAAGTCGAAATGCGAGGTAAACGGCGATCACAGTACTGACACAAATCATCATCAAAGCGGCAATGAAAGTCCCACCTTGAACATAATGTGTTGTCATCCCGTAACTGAGGGTAAAGCCCCTCCCTCCCGGATAAAGGTACAACACACCGATCGAAAGCAGTGCCGCTAAAATGTTTACAGCGATACACCATATCAACTGTGAGCGCATCACCTGCTCCTTTCCCGTTCAGTCACAGTTTATAGGGGTATTTGCGGGACGGGAAGCTGTGAAAACCAAATCCCATAGCCCGACCGCATCCACCGCGTCAGCGGCTTCCTTCAAACGGCCCTATCAAAACTGCCCCGAGAAAAATCCCTGCGCACGCTTGCCTCATCGAGCGGGGCAGTCCTGATAGGGTCCTATCGTTTTACAGGACTGATGATCCAAACGGCACGGGTCGGACTCGATGAGTACTGAGCCCTGAAGGCAACAGTCGAGCCAAGGTCGCTTGACCTGAAAGGCGACCATCCGGCCAATTGACGAGAAGTAGGTTTCCACTAAGGCTGCGCGGCGCATTGAATACTGGAGGTCCAAAAACCAAATCCCCGCCCATTCGCGCAAAGGGCGCGCGATAAGGACGGGTACCTGATCTCTTGAGCTTTACTTCTTGGGCCGCGACTCCGGCGGCACAAGACCTGCGAGGCGGTAGTACACAACGAGCTGGCCGTAGTGTTCACCGCTATGTTCGATGATGCCGTATGCTATGTCGAGAACGCGCGATTTCTGCTGAGGGAAATACTCAACCTCCGTCGTCATGCCTTTCTCGCCTTTCGCCTGGATGGCGGTTGCGCCATCGGCGAAGGATTTCTTGACGAACGCAACGATGTCGGCCTTGGATTTGTATTGGTCGCGCTTCGGATCTTCTCCCGCGGGAGGCTTCTGCCCCATCACAGTATTCGTGAAGTAGTAGCAAGAACCCGCCGCGTGCAGCAACTGCTCGGCGAAGCTCCGCTGCGCGGGTGTCGGCTTGAAGTCATATTTGTCCTCGGGAAAATCTTCGGCCATCGCCGTCAGCTTGCGGCCAATCTCATTCCAGGAATCGAGCACGACTTTCACTTCCGGATCGGCAGGTTTGGCTGCATCCTTCTTCATCGCGTCCTGGGCATGGACGGCAAATGCGAATGCCACCAGGACGATAGCGATAAACGGTAGTCTTTTCATTTCTTTCTCCAAGATTGAGTTTCGCGAATCAAACCTTCAGCTTCTTATTTCGCCTGCGCCAGCCCCGCAACAACTGCAGCAACTTTATCGAGTATCTCGTTCCAGCCCTCCAATTGCCCGCTATCCTTTGCGCTCTCCATGGGTTCATTTCCGATGAAGGTGAGTTTCGTCCTGCCGTTTCCGAGATCCTCAAAGAGGGTCACGTCGTACGCACCGTCGATGGCTTCATCTTCTATTCCTAAGTCTGCAGGATCAACCTTGTTTCCCTTCGAGTCCGAAAAATACATCAGGGAAACGATCTTCTCGTGCGGAACAATCTCGTAGTATTCAACAGCATTCCAGCACTCCTGCCCATCCGGCGTCCTCATGCAGCAGAGAAGTTTTCCGCCAACGCGAAAATCCATCTCGCAAACGGGCGCAGTAAAGCCCTTCGGTCCCCACCACTGCATGATGTACTTCGGGTCTGTCCATGCCTTCCAGACCATTTCGCGTGGGGCATCAAAAACTCTTGTGACAACCATCCGTTCAATTTTGTTATCCGTGTTTTTTGTCATCTCTGACCTCCTCTTTCTTCATTTGATTTACAACGACCTGTAGCTTGTCGAAGCTCTCTTCCCAGAATCGGCGATAGCTGATGGTCCAGTCGCTGACCGCCTTAATCGCCTCGGGCCTGAGCGTGCACACACTCTCTCGTCCACGCTTCGTCTTGATTACAATCCGTGCCCGTACCAGGTAGGCGATATGTTTTGAAATCATCTGCTGCGACAGTGCAAACGGTTCCGTCAATCCATGCACTGAGGCAGGCCCGTGGGAGAGTCGTTCGATCATTGCCCGGCGGGTTGGATCAGACAAAGCCGCAAATGTTGTACCAAGATTATCCACAACCGAATGGTAGTGGATTGTCGGTCAATGTCAACTGCTAATTTTGCGATTCGGGGTTTCTGCCGAAAGTTTTAGCCCTGAAAGCGGTGCTGATGATACTCGACTTGCCAGGACCTCAGCGACGAATGGCAAATCGCCAACGCGCCCACCGACACCGGATTATTGCCGATATGTCGCTTGTCGGAAGGCATTCCCCAATCCTCTCCACTGGTGACAACAGGCCGATGCACTCGTCGAGCGGTTCAAACCACTCTTCGCGCTGCTCTGAAGCGAAGCTCCTCCACGTTAAGTTCGCCGATCTCCATATCTCGAAAGAAGACTCTGTAAAATCCTGGGGTTACCAACTCAAATGCCAACTCTTCGAAGCGGAATACCTCGCTAATGAATATTCTGGTCTTGTGCCAACTGATGTCTCCGCTATTGTTCACCCGACGCAACAGAATGCCTTTCGGGTAAACGAACTCCGGCAACTTACGTGGCAATCGGACGGAGCTACCAATCCTATTTGCGGTCTGCCAATCAACGAGTTGTGCACGTCAGGCCCTTGCCGTGCATTGATCCGATATCCGTCAGAGGCAAATCTTAGCGTGATTTCTCTCAAAAGTTGAGTAATGCGCTGCGGCTTATTCGTATACAAGACATACGTTGGCTCTTCCCATGACATTGGATACGACAGCCGAAACCGCAACGGCAAAGATTGCGCGAGGCTTACGTGAGAGGGATATGGAGCTTCTTGCAGACCTTGTGGAGCGCTGTCAGCATCGACTAGTGCGCTACCTGCTATACCTCATCGGGAGGCGAGAGCATGCTGAGGACCTTGCGCAGGAGACCTGGGTTCGCGTGCTGCAACGGGGCAGCCAGTACAACGGGCGGCAGCGGTTTGATCCATGGCTATTCGCGATCGCCCGCAATTTGGCTATCGATTACCTCCGGAAAAAACGAAAAGCGGTACAGACAGATTCCTTGCCAGATGATCCCGATGCAATGCTGCTGTTACCGTCCTCCGGTCCTTCCCCATTCGAAGCCGCGGCCCGAAGCGAAGACGCAATGCGTCTGGCCGGCCGGCTGCAGATTCTGCCACCGCTGTATCGCGAGGCTTTGCTGCTGAGGTTTCAAGAAGACCTGTCTCTTGCGGAGATGGCTCAGGTCTTGGGCGCCCCTACTACAACGGTGACGTCCAGAATCTATCGCGGTCTTGCAGCACTGAGATCCGCATTTGAGGAGGGTGATTCGCATGGAGGGTGACAAGAGATTTCGCGAGCTTATCGACAGGTCTTTCGTAGAAGAGGTTTCAGAGAGCGAAAGACAGCTCATCCATGACCACATCCGCGACTGTGATGTCTGCAAGCGCTATCTCGAGCTAACTGCGCGTACGATTCGGGGGTTGCGGGAATTCACCTTTACGAGTGAACCAGATTCGAATACCCAGGTCCGTGAGATTCTTGCCCATCACACCGGGACAATGCGCCAGCACAACGTGCAATTCAAGGCCTGGGCTGCATTTGCTGTAGCGCTCTCGATGTCAATTGTGGGATCGGCACTTGTCTACCAGGTGGCCAAGCTCCTGACGGTCCCAATGCATTTCGACACTGCTCAAGTCCAGGCAGGCGTGCTCGTCTTTTGGCTGCTGCCATCTTTTTGCGCGGCCTTACGTCTGCTCGCGGCGCCTGGTGAGAATAGAGGTATTGCATGACACAGCAATCGGCGGTGCTTTTGATAGCGTTCTTGGCCGGGCTTGTAGTTGCGGCTGTCTTGTTGGGAACCGCAAGACGGAATGTTCTACCCAGGTCTGCAATGGTCATCGCAGCACTGGCGATCCCGATTTGGGTAGTCTATTTTGCTTCCAGCCAGGGCCGTTCCTTACTTGCTTCCAAAGGATTTCTCAGTACCATGCCAGATGCGCTTTGGTTTGGCTTGACGTTTGGCGTCTTCACCGCGGCTTTTTTCCTTGCCCTCGGATATATTTATGGGGACGCAAAAAGGCGTCAAATGCCTGCTTGGGCCTGGGTGATTGCCGCTTTCCTCATACCCAATTTGATTGGATTCATCCTTTATTTTGTGTTCCGAGGGCCTCTCCTTGGGCCTTGCAGTTGCTGTGGCAAGCCTATTCGAGGGGGAGAAGCATTCTGCTCACACTGCGGATGCTCGCAGGGTTCCAGTATCGGACGCATCACAGCTGACAATCGCACAATCTAAAGCAAAAAAGGTGGTAATAACCTTGCATCGCACACAACGGAGGACGGTATGAAACGTGAGCGCGCCTTACAGGTAGTGTTGGTGTTGGTGGGCTTGTTTTATTGCTTTTGGGGCTATCTCCTGTTCGACGATCTGTGGCACTCCAGGTGGCTTAGCGAGCATAGTGACGTCATGCCGATGTTCCTGAGCCTTAACACGGCGCTTGGGGTCTGTCTGTTGGTGGCCGTTAATCAGCCGGCCAAGCATCGCTTGATGATCGCCTATGGGGCGTGGTCAAGCCTTGCCCATAGGTTCACGATGACAATCATGTCGGCGCAGGCCGTGGCGCACGGGATGCACAGGAAGGACAGCCCCCAGGACATTGTGATCTTTGGCGTGATTGGAGTCACGCTGCTTGCACTCCTCCCGGCAAAACAACCATCGCCGGCCGGCGCGCCTATCAGTGAGCCGCGCGTTGCCGAACGCTAGAGGACCTGGTCCACCGCCGCGCGCATACCGAGATGCAGGGACTCCTCACGGAAGCGCGGCGATTTCGCTTCGTTGACTATATGCTTGGCCTTGCCGCTGTGTTAATTCTGCATTGTCGGCTAACGGGAGCAATCCGTTTCATCCATCACGCCGCCCCGTGGCGACGATTCTTCCGCTGTTCCTTCGCCGCGTCCAACTTCCGATCCCGCTCGGCTTGAATCTCCTGCTGATGCCCGGCGAGCATGTCCCTCGGTCAGAATGCGTCGACAGGATACCTATTCACCTCATATTGTTCGTCTGCGGTCATAGGTGCCCTCTCGACGCATAACATGTACTCATTACTCCTCACAAAGAAACGCATTGGAGTAAACGGCAAACGACGCTTTGCCATTAAGATCGTTTCCGTCTCGTCCTGCCGTTCGTCTCGCTGTTCAACCCGACTGCTCTAAGACACCGGCTTCGCGCGGACAAACTGGCGACGTGGGGCTTCTTCCTGTTCTCCATAACACCCGCGAATGGTACCTCAGACGTGAACCCCCGCTTGCAGATCATCGAAATACCTGAGACGATCGCCCGGTGATAAAAATGCTGCTTATCATTCGGCTGGTTGTAGAGGCAATGTTCGGCTTAGTCTGCATGGCTGCCCTCTTTCTACTTCCCGAACTTTGGAAAGGGACGTTCCCGCAGCAGCTTATAATCGCAATTATTGGCTTGCTGGGAATGCCGCACCGTCACCATGCTTCGGCGGGGTTCCAGCGCTTCAACGCTATAACCCTCGGTGGTTTGCTCACTGTGACGATCGTCCTCCTAATTGGCGCCCTCTGCTTCAAAGATGTCGTTAAGAAAATCCGGGCGCTAAGAATGAGCCATCACGAATCCTAGACCAAGGATGGACAGACGGACCGAGGAGGTTGGTATGGAAACCCGGGGACAGGACAGGAAGTTTACTGAACCGCGCCGACCCGACGCCGTACTCCGAGGTAAACTTCCTGTCCCGTTCCCCAAGTTCCCAATTAAGTGCGTTCCGCAGTTTCGGCGGGCAAGGATCCTTTACTTTTAATGACTGCGCGGAGGTTAACGGCCACGCTCTCACGCGGAGTCTACCGGCTTTACAGCATGTTCCGCGCCCAGCCCTCCAGCCAAGAGCGGGAGATCGATTTCCAAGTCTCGTTGAAGTAGAGGCCCGTGGCCGACAGGCCCACAGCGGTGACGAGCAAGGCTCCCCATAGGAACTGTTTCATGATCCGGTTGCGTTTCCAGTCCCAGAGCAACATGAGAAGCATAAGGAGCACATTGCCGCCCTCGTAAAAGAGGTAGGTGCCGAGAAAGGAAGTGGGTGCAGGCAGAAAGAGGCTCACGAAGCGGGAAAAGCCGGCATCGCTGATGCAGATGGTGGCCAGAATGAGCACGCGGCGATGGGCGGCGGAGTTGCGGCGCATGAGAACACCCCAGGGCAGCAGCACGGCCATGCAAAGGACTCCGCTGAAGGCGATGGAGAGGAATTGAGGAGGCAGAGCGCCGGGAGTGTGCAGGTTCAAGGCCTGCCAACGGAGCTCGGACCAGGGGGCGATCACCACGATGAGAGCGGCGTAGCCAGCCGCAAACCAGCCGAGACGACGATGGAAACGGACGTTGCCGGTTTCGACCAAGAGCACAAGCGCGGTGGCAGTGAGCAGCCAAAGGGTGGTGGCGATGGCATGTACGTGGACGATCGTGGGTACAGGCGGCTGCTCGTGGAGGTAGTTGTGCAGATCGAAGCCGAAGCCGACGCCCACGAAGATCCAGAACATGGCGAGCCAGACCAGCGCAGCGCGGCGATCTTCACGTCCTGGCCAGGATGCGGTTGTATGGATGTACACCCGCTTTTTCCCCCTTGTCAGTCAGAGAAACGTAAAACAATGGGATGAATGCGATGAGTCCATCCTTGCATAGAGTACCCGAATGGACAGAAATCACCAGACCGGGCTTCGGGCTCGGCGGTTAATCCGGTGACAGCGTACCTATTGCAGCAAATTCAACCGATCTGCTTCGCCCCGCCCATGAACTTGGGTGAATACGTGTCGCCGTATTTAGCCGAGGCCTTTTCGGGACAGAGTCCCTTCAACTCCCGGGTGTTCTTACTCTCCAGCTGCGACGAGAACCTTTGCTTCCAGTAATGGAGATACAAAGAAGCGGGCTTTAGAGCGGAGAAGATCAATCTCAGGCTTTACCGCTGCAATCTCGCCCTCGCGCTTGGCGCGCAGCAGAACGCCAAGAACGCCCGTGACGGCAAGGCCAGCCTTTGAGGCAAGCTGGCGTCCTTCCTGTTCGTCCATAAGCACGATGTCCGCTTTGAGGTCCGTGGCGAGCGCAATAGCCTCGGCCTCGCCTGAGTGAAGTTGCAACAGAGAATCCTGAGCAGGGGAGAATCCTGCGCAGTTTCAATGCGCAACCACCCTTCCCGGATAGCATTCTGGATCGCATCGGGGGCAACGGGATCCGGGTGCGTGGCAAGTTCGTTGGCAACCGCATTGGGCATCGAGACTGTGGAGAATTGCGACTTCAGAAGTACAAGTCGGTCAGTGGCGGCAAGATTTGAGATGGGAGAGGTATTACTGACCGCGTGCATAGTCGAGATCTTGGGCGAGTTCGTCATCCGCGTAGTGACGTGGAATCGCCCGCTGTCCAAGCAACTCGGCGAGTTGATAGCGGGAAACAGCAGCTAGTTCGGATGCCTTCCCGAAGGGCAGGATACCCTGAGCATAGAGAGCAAGCGCAAGCTCGGCGCGAAGGCGCGGCTCGATTTCCTGCACGGGTAACCGGAGGCTGCCGGCTACGGATTCCGAGATGTCAAGATGCAATGCCATATCCCTGCCAGCTATAGGCCTATTTTATAACGGGAGACTCCCTGCCAAAAACCTGCCTGCCAGACATCTTATGCGAGGCGCGCTGATCGGCGCATGGCAAGGGTTCGCGCGTCTAAAGGGATTTGTGGCTAGGGAGTGGCCAGACGGGACTGGAACTTTGCTAAGAGTGGTAAACCGGTCGCCATATTTCAAAAGCTCTACAGAAGCGAGGACCCCGCAAAAAAGATCGTCACAGGCCGAAGGCAACGTGAGCTCACCCCCGACCCGCAGCAAACTCTCGTGCCCTCAGTGACAGAGTGACAGTCCCCCCGTTTCCTAATGTGCAACTGTAGTTGATCCCAAAGAACCTCCCGTCTCTCCGAGGATAAAGCGTCGGCCACAGTCGGTAAAACCCGGGACAGTCGGGTCTTGCAATGCACTCGTTTACCACGCGCGATTTACGGAGCGCTCGGACAACCCAGCTTGGCCGGTTCGCTCATGAGACTACGAAGGGGGCAGATGAAGTAAACCCTAGGCCTGAAACGCTCTCAGGAATCACGCACCAACCAACCATGCTTGAACTTTCTGAATTTAGCACGTAAAATCGTGCTACACAAAAATACGTGCAACCATGAAAAGCACAAAAACGAATGTCACTTTGAAAATTGAAGCCGATCTCCTCAAGCAGGCTCGCATTCTCGCTGCCGAGGAAGGCACCTCCATAAGCGCCTTGCTCGCGGGCAGGTTGGAGCAGGAAGTGCGCGAGCGTAAGGGCTATCACCAGGCCCGCCGCCGTGCCCTCGCCCGGCTGCGGACGGGTTTCGACCTCCATTGGGCGCCCCCTCGCTCACGAGATGAACTCCATGAGCGATAAGTTTTTCGTGGATACCAACATTCTGGTATACGCGCATGACCGCTCGGCCGGGGTCAAACACCAGCGCGCTCAAATGTTGTTGGAACAGCTCTGGAATTCGGGCCAGGGCGTATTGAGCACCCAGGTTCTGCAAGAACTATGTGTGAACCTCCGCAGAAAGGTGAGCGCTCCTTTGCCGGTGGAAGAAGTCCGTTTGCTGATACGGGATTATGCAACCTGGGAAGTCGTCTCCAACACTCCCGAGTCGATCCTCCAAGCACTGGACATTGAGACGCGTTACAGGACTTCCTTTTGGGATGCGCTGATTCTTCAAGCTGCTGAGAGTGCCGGCGTATCGATTCTCTACTCGGAAGACTTGGCGGCCGCACAACCCTACGGGTCAATCCAGATTGTGAACCCATTGATCGGTAGGCAGCCCCATAGTTGACATCTCCATTTGGGCATCCATCAATCCCCAGACGGAACCCGGTCACACTGAACTCCTTGACTATGATGGGGAAACCCCGGGGAGGGAACTAGCGCATTCGGGTGAGGATTTCGTGGACAGCGAGCGCCGGGATAACGGCGTCCGCTACGGACCGAATGATAAGGTGCAGTTCCGGATAGTATCCGCTAAGCCTGTTACACCAATTCGATGCGGAGACCACGACCCACAGCACGGGCGGCTCTGGTCAAGGTTTGGAGTGTGACAGAGATGGTTGAGAGCTCCCAGGCTTTAGCCACTGAGGGCATCTTTCTATCAGCGCGAAAGAGAATTTAGAGGATCGAAAGAACGTACCCCAGCGGCTAAAGCCGGGTATGGCGTTGTTGTTGACGGCACGGCTCAAGCCGTGCCCTTCCGGGGCGACCGATCTCTCACGCAACGCTCTAAAATCTCAAGGAACGATGACGGCTGATCCACGCTCGGTTTCTTCTTTCACCGCAAGCAAGGCTTTATTTGCGTCGTCGAGCGAGAAAGTAGCCACCTGGGGACGAATTTTGAGCTGCTGAGCAATGGCTAGAAAATCTCGCGCGTCCTGGCGCGTCATGTTCGCCACACTGCGAATCTGCCGTTCGCCCCAAAGCAATTTGTCGTAGTCAAAGGCAGGCATCTGGTCCAGGTGAATCGCGTTGATCGCGACCACTCCACCTTTGCGCAACGCCGACAGGGCACTGACGACGACCTTTCCACTGGGCGCGAAGGTGATCGCGCGATCGAGCCTGGCCGGCGGCATTTCGTCTTCTTTGCCCACCCAGGTAGCCCCAAGAGCGGCCGCCATCTGGCGATGGCTCTCGCCCCTGGTCGACACATAAACCTCGCACTTCCAGGACTGGAGCACCTGGATGGCCAAGCTCGCCGAGCTGCCAAACCCGAACAGCCCCACTCGCTCACCCGGAACTACTCCGGCTACGCGCAAGCTGCGAAAGCCGATGATTCCGGCGCAAAGCAGGGGAGCGACGTGGACGTTATCGAGGTCTTCGGGCAAGGGAAAGGCGAAGTCCGCGCGAGCCAGGGCATATTCAGCGTAGCCGCCATTCACCGTGTACCCGGTAAACGTTGGGTGGTCGCAAAGATTCTCCATATCGTGCCGGCAGTACCAGCAATCCCCATCGATGCCACCGATCCAGGAGACACCGGCACGGCTACCGAGCGGCAGCTCTGCTGTCTCCCCTGCGACGACCTCGCCCACGATCTGGTGACCAGGAATCAGCTGCGATCGCACCTGCGGCAGATCTCCTTCGGCAATATGAAGGTCAGTGCGGCAAACTCCGCAGGCCAGCACTCGCAACAGCACGTGGCCCGGTTGCGGTTCCGGACGGGCAACCTCTTTGATCTCAAGCAATGGTGTGTGGCCGGGCACAAGGACGGCAGCCTTCATTTTTTGGCTAGCTCCTCACTGAGCCTGTGGGCATTGAGGGAGTGCTCATGAGCCTGCCTGCTCAACTCATGAGCAGAAAGATGATCCCCTTTGCCGTGGGCAGCGGCTGCGGAGGTGTGTGCATGGGCTGCGAGGTTGTGCAGTTCTACGACTCGTTCGTGAGGACTGGGGGACATTTTGCTTCTCCTGCATGCTTGGATGTTCCGGCGGCAAACTCAGGATGAATTTTGATTGCGACAATTGACGAAGGAGAAGAGCTGGATAGAAGATAAGCCCGGGGGTGCGCCGTGAATACAATCAATCCCAGAGCCGGGCAACTGGCCAACGCTTCTGACCTGGTGGACGTACCGAAGTTAATTACCGCCTACTTTGAGCTTCGGCCCGATCCCCATGTGCCCGAACAACGGGTCGCGTTTGGCACTTCAGGACATCGCGGGTCGTCCTTCGATCGTGCGTTCAACGAATGGCACATCCTGGCCATCACGCAAGCCATCTGTCTCTATCGCCAACAGGAAAAGATTGACGGACCGCTCTTTCTGGGCATCGATACGCATGCCCTTTCCACGCCGGCGCAGGCCAGTGCCCTGGAAGTGCTGGCAGCCAACAGGGTAGACGTCATGCTGCCGGAGAGAACTGACTACACGCCTACCCCGGCCATCTCGCATGCCATCCTCACTTACAACCACGGCCGCAAGAACGGCCTAGCCGATGGCATTGTGGTCACGCCTTCGCACAACCCGCCTGAGTCCGGAGGATTTAAGTACAACCCCCCCAACGGCGGCCCCGCGTCGAGCGAGACCACTGCCTGGATCCAGGCCAAGGCGAATGAGTTCCTCAGCACCCAACTCGCCGGCGTGCAACGCATTTCGCTCGACAAAGCCCTGGCCGCCTCGACCACGCACCGCCACGATTATTTAACTGCTTACGTTAAGGATCTGGCCAACATCATTGATATGCAAGCGATTCGCGCTTCCGGGATCAAGTTCGGCGTGAACCCCCTGGGAGGGGCCGGTGTGCATTACTGGGCACCGATCGCAGAACACTATGGACTGAACATGACGCTGGTCAACGACCAGGTGGACCCCACGTTCCGCTTTATGACCCTGGATTGGGATGGCAAGATCCGCATGGACCCGTCCTCGAAATACGCCATGCGGTCCCTGATCGATTTGAAGGATAAATTTGATGTGGCGATGGCTTGCGACACCGACCATGACCGCCATGGCATCGTGACCAGAAGCAAAGGATTGCTGCCTGCGAATCATTACCTGGCCGTTTCCATCAGCTATCTGTTTGGGCATCGTCCGCACTGGGGCAAGCAGGTTGCCGTGGGGAAAACGGTGGTCAGCAGCAGCATGATCGATCGCGTGACCGCCGGGCTGGGTAGGGAGCTCTATGAAGTCCCTGTGGGATTCAAGTTTTTCGTCGATGGTCTGATTGCCGGCAAGCTTGGGTTTGTGGGCGAAGAAAGCGCTGGCTCGTCGTTTCTGCGCCGGGACGCCACGGTGTGGACCACCGACAAGGACGGCATGATTGCTGCGCTGCTGGCGGCGGAGATGACTGCGACCACGAAGAAGGATCCGGGTGAACTCTACCAGGACCTCACGCAGCAGTTCGGCGACCCGTTCTACGACCGGACCGACGCCAAGGCCAACACGCAGCAGAAGGCCATCCTGGCCAAGTTGAGCAAGGACAGCATTCAAAGCTCGACGTTGGCTGGGGAGAAGATCCAGACGATCCTCACTCACGCACCCGGGGACGGTCAGCCGATCGGTGGTGTCAAAGTCATGGCCGAGAATGGCTGGTTCGCGGCTCGCCCCTCGGGCACCGAGGAGATTTACAAAATCTACGCCGAAAGCTTCCGCAGCCAGGAGCATTTGGAGCAGATCGAGGCTGAGGCCGAGACCATCGTGGGGCAGGCGCTCAATGCGGCGGTGGGGGCTGTTTAGAGGTAAATAGAGCTGCAAAAAGCAAAAACAAACCAGGTATTTCTTGCCCTGCCACAAAGGATCGGGTGCCCCATGCGGCTACCGCGGGTAAAACATCTGTTCTTCCTGCGGTATCCGCCACATCCTTCGCGTTTTCTGCGAAGGGTGGGATAAGCAGAAGTTTCGGGGAAGAGGTCTCGGGTGGAGAGCAGTGGCATCCCACCCTTCGCCAACAGCGCGAAGGATGGGGCACCCGGTCCTTTGTGGCAGGGCAAGAAATACGGTTTTCGACTGTGCCGTAATTCGTTGGTAACTCCCAGGCTTTGAAGCCCAGATCTCGTTGGGTCTCAACGGCCCGACTAAAGTCGTGCCCTGATACAAAGCCAAATTGCTCCCGCAACAAGGCAGTCCCGCAGGGACGGAACAGCCTGTAGCCCGGCACGGCAGTGCCGGGTAGGATAAGGCCAATGAGTCGAGTCCCGTAGGGACGCCACAACGCTTTGATCATGAACAGACGAAACTTCATTACTTCTACCAGCGCCGCCGGACTATTAGCCGCAAAAGGTCTTGCTTCACCCCCGTCAACTCCCACGAAACGCGCGCTGATGAAGGTTGGGGACCAAACGGCCCCCACCAACGAAACCCATCTGAAATACCTGGCGCGCTATAGCGTGCAGAATATCTGCGGCTACCCTGAAATTTCGCCAGACCGCATCTACGCGACCGTCGAGGAACTAAACCGCATGGTCGACCTGGCGCAAACCTGCGGCGTCAGCATCGACTGCACCGCGCCCCCATTTCTTGAATCCAGTTACATCGACAAAGAAAAGCATCCGGCGATCATGCTGGCGCAAAGTCCGGAACGCGATCGCGATATCGAAGCCATACAGACCCTGATCAAGAATTGCGCCCAGGCAGGCATCCCTTCGATTAAATACAACATGAGCATCCTGGGCGTAGTTCGCACCGGAAGAACGCCAGGGCGCGGCGACGCCATGTACAGTACCTGGAAGCTCGCGGAAGCCCATCCGGAAACGCCGCTCACCCGAGCCGGGCACGTGGACGCCGACATGTTTTGGGAGCGGATCACCTACTTCCTGGACCGGGTCATTCCGGTCGCGAATGAATACAAGATCCGCATGGCCTGCCACCCACACGACCCCGGCATGCCGCCCGAAGGCTATCAAGGAGTCAACCGGGTCCTGGGCACGGTGGACGGGCTGAAGAAGTTCATCACCATTCAGGAGAGCCCCTACCACGGACTAAATTTTTGCCAGGGCACGATCTCTGAAATGCTGCAGAACCCAGGGGTAGAAATTTACGACGTCATTCGCTACTTCGGTTCGCGCAACAAGATATTCAACGTGCATTTCCGCAACATCCGCGGCCATCGCGACGATTTTATGGAGGTTTATCCCGATGAGGGGGACGTTAACTTCGTAAAAGCCATCCAGGTCTACAAAGAGGTCGGTTATCCGTATATGCTGATGCCGGATCATGTTCCGTTGGCAGCCAATGACCCGAATGGTCTGCAATCCTTTGCTTATTGCTACGGTTACATTCGGGCGCTGATCCAGGCAGTCGATTCCATGGCTTGAGAGGGAGAGACGATGGAACCGGCCGAGATGGCGAAAACGATTGGGGAAGGTTTGCTGTCCTTTCCCGTCACTCATTTCTCTGATGACTTCCAATGGCAGGCTAAGGCGTACCAGGAGCATATCGCCTGGCTACTGTCTTATAAGCCGGCGGGACTCTTCGCTGCAGGCGGAACGGGCGAGTTCTTTTCCCTTACGGGGAAGGAATTCAGCGCCGTGGTTCAAGCCGCGGTTGCGCAGACTGCGGGACAGGTACCGGTCCTGGCCGGTTGCGGCTATGGCACCGCGATGGCCAGGGAGTTTGCCCAGGCCGCGGAAGCAGCGGGAGCGGACGGAGTCCTTCTCTTGCCGCCCTACCTCGTGAATGCAGAGCAGCCGGGCTTAGCGGCGCACGTAGAGGCGGTATGCGCCTCGACCAAGCTCGGCGTCATCATGTACAACCGCGACAATGCCGTCCTCGATGAAGTATCTCTGGAGCGCTTGTGTCAAAGGTGCCCGAACCTGGTGGGTTTTAAGGACGGGGTAGGGGACATTGAGCGCATGACCCGCATCTACGCCAGGATGGGAGATCGCCTCACCTACATTGGCGGTTTGCCCACCGCTGAGACCTTTGCGCTTCCTTATCTCGAGATGGGTGTCACTACCTACTCATCTGCCATCTTCAATTTCCTGCCCAATTTCGCACTCGACTTCTACGCTGCGGTGCGCAAGCGGGATCATGCAGCCGTGTTCGCTCGTTTGCGGGAGTTTGTTCTGCCGTATATAGAAATTCGAAACCGCCGCAAGGGGTATGCTGTGTCGATTGTGAAAGCGGGGATGAAGGCCATCGGCCGTCCCGCAGGGCCCGTGCGGCCGCCACTGACTGACCTGACTGGAGCCGAACTCGAGGAACTCAGCAGGCTCATCGCGGGACGGTCTTGACCGGCAATACTCACGTTCGTTATCTGATCATCACCATTCTCTTCGTTGTAAGCTGCTTCAGCTACGGAGACCGGGTCGCGCTTTCGATCGCGGGAACGGCGATGACGAAAGACATTTTTCTCGACCCGGTGAAGATGGGCTACCTCTTTTCCGGCTTCAGTTGGGCCTATGTGCTGGGACAATTACCGTCCGGCGCCTTGTTGGACCGCTACGGATCGAAGATGGTGTACGGCATCGGCATTGTCGTAGTGTCCGTCTGTGCACTGCTTACCGGGTTTGCCACTGCGTTTGCGACGATCTTTGTTCTGCGGCTGATCGCCGGATTTGCCCAGGCGCCGGTTTTCCCTGGGAATGGCCGCATCGTCGCCTCCTGGTTCCCCGCCAATGAGCGCGGGCGTGCCTCGGCAATCTTCAACTCCTCGCAATACTTTGCCCTGATGATCTTCGGTCCCATCCTGGGCTGGATCGCCCACTCGGCTGGTTGGAGGAGTAGCTTCTGGTTCATGGGCGGCCTGGGTTTTGTGCTGGCGGCGATCTGGGTGAAGAATATCTACGATGTCCAAAGCCATCCACGTATTGGGGCTGTGGAGGTAGCCTACATTGAGCAAGGCGGCGGCCTGGTTCATGTGAAGGCCAGTGTACTTACCTGGGTTGCGGTCAAGCAGCTGTTGAGCCATCGTATGTTGGTTGGTATCTACCTGGGCCAGTACTGCATCACCACGTTGACCTGGTTTTTTCTTACCTGGTTTCCGGTTTATCTGGCACAGGCGAGGCACTTGTCGATCATGAAAGTTGGGTTTGCTGCGGCGCTGCCGGCTCTTTGCGGCGGGACCGGAGGGATACTTGGTGGGGTGGTCTCAGACAGGCTGCTGCGTGCTGGGTATTCTTTGAGCTTTGCCCGCAAGGCGCCGATCATCGCCGGGATGCTGCTTTCGGTAACGATGATTGGATGTAATTACGCGCCGGCGCAGGCGGTGATGCTGTTTCTGATGTCGTTATCGTTTTTTGGCAAAGGCTTTGGATCTTTGGGATGGACGGTGATCTCCGATGCCTCGCCGAAGGGTATGGTTGGACTCAACGGGGCACTCTTTAACCTGATCGGGAACCTGGCCGGGATCACGACGCCGATTATTATCGGCTACCTGGTCAAGAAGACTGGATCCTTCGATGATGTGCTGATTTTCGTGGGCGCCACTGCGTTGTGCGCCATTGTGAGCTACGGTCCAATTGTGGGTGAGATCAAGCGGCTGGACATTAAGTTGCCGGTGGCCGTCAGCCAATAAGCTGCAGCCTCCAGACATTGAGTGGGTGGCCCAGGTCTCGCTTTTGAGACCTGGGTATTCCGGGTTAAAACTTGTTCCACAGATACTGGTTGTAGACGTCGTGGTGGTATTGCACCTCGGGCGCCTTCACGAAGGTTCCGAGCAGGCGAGGGCAGCGGTCCGCGGAAGCTCTCTTCAGGTCCGCATACCGCTCTTTCACGTCTGCTCCCAGTAAAGTGTCAGTCCACTTCGCAGCCTGAAAGCTGTCAAGCGCGGTGTAAATGTTATCGGGCAGGAAACGCTTGGCCTTGCGAAGATTCTCGATGTTCGCTGTCTCCCCTTCGATGCCCGTCTTGAATACTGAATAGAGCACCAGGTAAGGGTTTGCGTCGGGGCTGACAGAGCGGACTTCCACCCGCATGCTCTTCTCGTTGCCAATCGGAATACGCACCATCGACCCGCGATCCGTGGCCGAAGCGATGATCTGATTGGGAGCTTCGAAGTGAGGATCAAGACGGCGATACGCATTCACGCTCGCATTCAGCAGTAAGCAAACGTCATTGCCATGGGTCAGAATACGGTCAATAAACTCCCAACCCAGTTTGCTGAGCATCTCTTCGCCCTGGGGATCCCAGAAAAGGTTCTTGCCTTTCTCGCTGATAGAAACGTTGGTGTGCATCCCGCTGCCATTCACGCCCACCACCGGCTTGGGCAAAAAGGAAGCGGTCAAGCCCATTTTGGTCGCCACTTCGCGGCAGATGAGCTTGTAGAGCTGAATCTGATCAGCGGCCGTGACTACGTCGCTATAGCTGTAGTTAATCTCGAACTGAGAGGGCGCAACCTCGGGATGGTCCTTCTCGTTCTCAAACCCCATGGCCCGCTGGACTTCGGCGCTGGTATCGATGAAAGTGCGCAGCGGGTCGCCGGGAAGGGAATGATAGTAGCCGCCGGTGTTGACATACTCGAAGGACTGCGTCTCGTGATAATGGCGTTCCGCGTCGGTACCCTTAAAGAGGAACCCTTCAATTTCGTTTGCCGCATTCAGGGTGTAACCCTTCTGGTCGTAAAGTCCGTTGGCATAGTTCTTCAGCACCCCGCGGATGTCAGCGGCGTAGGCTTTGCCGTCCTTCGCGATCACCTCGCCAAACACCAGCACTTTTCCGGCGCCGAAATAGTCGGATGGCACCCAATAGAAAGAACCCCAATCGATTCCCAGCCGAAGATCGCTCTCTCGCTGGGCGGTAAAGCCGCGAATCGAACTGCCGTCGAACGTTAGATTATCGTCGCTCTTGATGATGAATTTCTTGTCGTAGTCCAGCATGTGCAGCCGGCCTTCAAGGTCGCTGAACAGCACGGTGACCGCCTTGATGTGCTTTTCGTCGGTGAGATATTTCAGCCGCTCCTCGCGGATGGTCTCTGCCGGAACGTGCCGTCTTCGCTGGTCCTTTGCGGCCAAATTGCGCTCTTCCAGTTCGGAGTACGGCATTTCAATGAAGTTGCGAAGTGCGTCTGACATGAATCTCCTTGGGGAATCGTGTTCCCGTTGAATTTTGTACTCAGCCTCGCCAGAACGCGATGATGATGCCGCCCGTGGCGATCAGCGTCCCGCCTACATAGATGGGTGCGGTGGGCGCCTGATGGAACCGGACCTTGGCCAACACCTGGGCTACCAGGAAAAACAGAACCACGTAGATTCCCAGCAGTTTGCCAAAATCCCAATGGGGAATGTTGACTGTAAATCCGTAAAGTGCGAGAACCACCGCTCCGCAAACAAAAAAGAGTCCGCGGGCTGCGCCAGCCGAGCGGTAGAGGCCACTCTGAAACAGAGAGTCGCCGAAAGCTTCCAGAAACGCAGCCAGCGTCAGCAAAATAAAGGCGCCCACAGGATGTGCAACGACGCTGTCGAGATAATTCTTCACCGCCTCGGTCTCCTTGAGTAAAGGCCTTTAGGTGGCGAAGTCATATCCTTCTTCGTCATGCTGCGACAAGTCGAGCCCCGTGCGTTCGTCCTCTTCATTGACGCGAAGCCCGATCACCTTATCCACTACAAAAAGGATGATCAGCGTCCCTACGATGGACAGACACCAGGCAATGACCACGCCAATCGCCTGGTTGAGGATCTGCCCCCGATTGCCTTCCAGCAGCCCGGTTGCCTTTCCGGGCCCGAAAATCGGATTGATCGCGCTATTGGCAAAAAGCCCCGTCAGCAAGGCCCCGATGGTCCCCCCGGCGCCGTGGACGCCGAATGCATCCAGCGAGTCGTCATACCCGAATACCGCCTTCACTTTCACCACCATCAGGTAGCAGAAGACCCCGGCGATCAGACCGATCCACAAAGCGGACATGGGGGTCACGAAGCCGGAAGCCGGCGTAATCGCCACCAGCCCCGCCACCGCTCCCGAGATCGCTCCCAGCGCCGTGCATCGTCCATTACGCAGCCATTCCGCCGCGCTCCAGCCAATCGCCGCCGCTGCTGCTCCAAAATGAGTAGCCACAAAGGCTGAGGTCGCCAGGCTGCCCGCGCTCAAAGCCGAGCCGGCGTTAAATCCAAACCACCCGACCCACAACAGGCAAGCCCCCACGAAGCTCAGGACCACCGAATGCGGCGCCATGGATTCCTGCGGGTATCCCACGCGCTTGCCCAGGTACAACGCAGTCATGAGCGCGGACACACCCGACGTCACATGCACCACTGTGCCCCCGGCAAAATCCAGGCAGGGGAAGCGTCCGCCCAGCGAAGCGTTCAGCAACCCGCCCTTGCCCCAAACCATGTGCGCCATGGGACTGTAGACAAGGATGGCCCAAAGCACCATGAATACCAGCATGGCGGAAAACTTCATTCGCTCGGCGAAGGCGCCGGTGATCAGGGCCGGGGTAATGATCGCGAACATCAGCTGGAAGACCATGAACGTCTGCAGCGGGATCGTAGCCGCGTATTTTGGATCGGGTGCGAGCCCCACCCCACGCAAGAAGACATTATGCAGACCGCCGATGAATGCACTTCCCTCGCCGAAGGCGAGTGAGTAAGTCACCAGGGCCCACAAAACAGTGATCACCGCCATCATGGCGAACGTCTGCATCATGGTCCCCAGGACGTTCTTCCTGCGCACCAGGCCGCCATAAAACAGTGCCAACCCGGGCCCGCTCATCAACAGGACCAGGGCCGAACTGGCCAGCATCCACGCGTTATCGCCAGCAGACTGCGCCGCGGCGGTCGCCGCCGCCTGGGCCGCAGAGCTCTTTTCCAGCGCCGCCAGGCGGTCCGCCGTTGCTGCATCCGCCGGGCTTGAAGGCTGCGCTGTGGCCACTCCCGCCGCAAAACATGCCCCCAGCAGGACCACCACCCGAAGCAGCAAGGCCATTCTTGCGAACCGTCTCATCAAATCCGTTATCCTCCGTTGGGCCCAGAAATTCATTTCCAGAAACAGTCCTGCTCTTGTTTCTGTTCGCTACTTTACACAAGATCCCGCCTTAACCTGAAGTTCTTTGCGTCTCGCCCCGAATGTTCCTCAGGTGAGGTTGACGCAGTCGAGCCCGAGATCCCCGATGGGCGACATGGGCCACTGGTAGATGTCTAGTGAAACATGGACCCCGGCAAAGCCAAAGAAAATTATTGCTTTACCGGCTGTGGCCGAAAGATAGAAAAAACCAGCACGAAAGCCCGGCCGCCACAACCACATTTTGAGTGCTGGCGTTAGAAATGGTAGATAACGTCTCCGGCCAGGGTAAGCTGGGTCGTCTTGGTGGGAGCGCCACTCACACCATTCACTGAGGGCGAGTCATATGCCGGCACATCGTAGGAGTGTTCAAAGCGTAGCTCCGGGCGGAAGGTCACCGTACTTCCCAGCCAGAAATTGAACCCTACCAGGTGTTCTGAATAGCGGGTCTTGTTGCCGGTCCGCTGACCCTTGAGGTCATCGAAGTATTCATTGCGAATGCTGAACGAGCTGTGATGATGGTTGAACTCGTGCTCAATGTAGTTGACGATGGCGTAATCCGGCGCGAAACAATGGGTCACCAGGGGATTGCACTGCGCTCCGTTCGCTCCAGTGATCAGTGAGGGCCCGGTGATTTCACCGGCATTGGCGCCAATGTTTGCGTTGGAGCCATAGCTGATGCACGGACTCAATCCATAACATAAGTTGGGAACATCTCTTTCGTACTGGTACCAGGCTTCGGTATCAGTGTGCCAGGTTGCGTTGATTTTGTGATACCAGGTCAGATAGTAGGCGGAAAGATTGTTGTAGGCGTATTTTCCTGAATTGACGGAATTAGCGCAGGCATAAAGATTATCGCCGCCATCTTTCCAGGTATAGGCTGCGCAGAAGTCGCCCGTGAGTTTTGCGTTCGAAATCCACGGCGCCGATTCGCAACCGCCTGAGACCCCGGCCTGGACCGTCCAATGATCATCAAGCTTGGTGGTGGTGTTGATTCCATTTTGGGTGTAACAGTCGTAGGTGTAAAGGATGGAGTGGCTATAGGTGTAGTTGTTCGGAGCTAACTGGGCCTCGATATCAGGCAGCGAGATGTAGCGCCCAATCCGGACATCCATTCCTTTCGCGACCTGCGGCACATAGAAATCCAGGTAATACATAACCGGGTCATAACCGTAGGTGTTGTTGTTTTTCAGCAATTGCTGGCTGAAAATGCCCTTCGCGGTGGTGTAGCGGTAGTCCAGGCCATAAATGCTGGTGAAGCGGAAGCCCCAGTCAACGTGCTCCGTTTGCACAGTATTCGGCAAGCGTTCAAAATAGAGTGCTACCTGATCCAATTGGATGGAATTGGGAATGACATCGTATGCTGTTTCGTTGTTGGCGTACCTGCCTTTATTCGACGTGCTGGCGTTTCCGCCGATATCGAACCAACCGTAGATCTTGAAGCGACTCTTGTTCTCGTTGATAGCCTGCATCAACGGGTAGCTACCATAATCGGGAGCACCGATGACAACAGTTCCTCCGATGGGCCAATCGGCTGAGGGGAACGGTGGGGAATTCAGCGGGCGCGGAGTCCCTCTTCGCGCCGGTTCAGGCGAGGGCGCAGCGCCGTTTGAGTCCACCGTCCAATCATCCAGATATGCGTGCCCCAGGCGGGTAAAGAAACCTCGCTGCGGCAGCGGAGCCGTACCTGGTGCGGAATGGGCAGCATCCGTCTGCCACGGATCGCCATCACCCCCTTGATCAGGTAGGGCGTTCGAGAGAACCGGCTGGCCGGCAACAGTGGCGGTGGATTCCTGGCCTCGAGAACTTTGAACGCTCGTGATTACGGTAAATAAAAGGACCAAGGGTATGCGCCCAAATCCGCGCCCGTTGAATCTCAATATCGTCAGCCTCGGGGTTGATGGGGATCGTGATCGTCTTGCTCGCGGCGTTTACCGCTGGATACCTCCAATTACAAAATCGTTGCCGCTTCCAATCAGTAAATGGAAATGGCCATAAGGATTCCATAAAGACGGCATAAAGATTTGTGTGCGTGGGCCGGTGGACTCAATGAAAACGCATATTGGGGGAGTGCCGGGTCAAGTTCGCACGCCAGAAATTCTTCACGCCAAGGGCCCGCTGGGGCGCAAGGTGTCCTCGCATGAGCCGAATTCGGTGGGGAAACGGCACTGTGAGGTGGGCAATCGATAGAGCGGGGCGCACAGCTCCATATGAATCCCTTACCTTCCCTTTACGAGTTTCTTACCATCCGGTTGCTACGGTAAATTCTGGCCTGCATAGAGGTGGACTCCATGCACTTGTCGCAATCCCTTACAAAACGGAGAAGTAAATTGATACCGAAAAATTCCCGTATAACGGGAACGGCCCTGATGTGCCTGACCCTCGTTGGGCTGACTCTCTGCACGGCAGACCTGATGGCTCAAGCGGCTGAGCCGAATCCCGGGCCCACCGCAGAAGATAAGCTGGCCTCGGCGGCTCAGGATATAAAGATTCAGCAGTTGCAGGACCAATTAGAGGAGATCCAGAAAGAGTTGATACAACTCAAACAGGATCGCTCCTCGGCTCCGGAGACGCACCATTTCACGACCGCAAAGGCCTCTGCTGCGGCTCCAAGCCTCAGTGAAGCGCAACCAGAGGTCACCGATCCATCCAGCCCGCACTCTGAGCCGTTTGCTTTTGCCGACTTCACCTGGCTCAACGGCAATGCGCGCACGAAAGACACTCCGTATGCCACTAAATTCTTCACCCCGGAAATACGTTCTGATGTGAGTTACACTTACGACTTCCGTCACCCGCAGGACGACACCATCGTCGGATCGAGCGAAGTCTTTCGTTCCAGCGAGGTTACGCTGACAGACCTGGGAATCGGCGGCGACTTCCATTGGAACAATGTGCGCGCCCGCGTTCTAACCCAGATCGGCCTTTACGCGACGGCCACGCCGCGCAACGACGCCAGCCCCGCACGCGGGCAGTGGGATCTTGCCGATGCCTATCGTTATGTAGGCGAGGCCAACGCAGGCTATCACTTCAACGTCCAGCACGGCGTCAATGTCGATGCCGGTATCTTCCTCTCCTACGTCGGCCTGTTCTCGTTCTACCAGTTTGACAACTGGGCCTATCAGCCCTCGTATGTGTCCTCGAACACGCCCTGGTTCTTCAACGGTGTGCGTGTGCAGTGGTTTCCAACCGCCAAATTAAAGATCGAACCATGGTTCATCAACGGCTGGCAGTCCTACGGACGCTTCAACAATCGGCCTGGGCTCGGCGGGCAGATCCTCTGGCGGCCCAGCGGCAAACTAGAGATTCTCGGCAACCAGTATGGCTACGGTGAGGATGCCCTCGGTATACCCAACCGCACCCGCCTTCACACCGACGACAGCATCGAGTACAAATACTACGACCGTCCCGACTCCATCATCAGCAAAGCTGCCATGACGCTCACCGGAGACGCAGGTTGCGAGAGCGGCGGCGGCGTGAGCTGCCACGGTAACGGAAAGAGCGGGCCGAAACAAAGCTTCCTTGGCTTCATGGTCTACAACCGCTTGTGGTTCGATCACGACCGCTACGGCCTGACCCTTGGCGGTGGACGCATCAACAATCCAGGCCGTTACCTGGTCCTTCTGCCACCCATCAACGGGGCGACGGCAGCTTCTGGAACGCCCTACTTCACCGAAAATCCGGGCAATCCGTTCAAGGCGTGGGACTCTTCGGTTACGTTCGACTACATGCCGAACCAGTACTTCACCTATCGGTTTGAGTACAACCATCGCGCGGCCAATGTGCCTTACTTCAGCGGCCCCGGCGGCGTGACTCCGCCAGGAGGCAACACTGGCGCTCCAGGTTCGCTTGTTCCAGGTTGGAGCCCAGACCTGCGCAACAGTGAGAACCGTATCACCGCTGCGTTTCTTATGAAGTTCTAATCGCCTTGGGTACAGCGGACGAATGTTGAGTGGGTGGTCCAGGTCTCAAAAGCGAGACCTGGGCCACCCACTCAAAGCCTGGATGTTGCAGTTCGTTTCTCGACAGAGCTGTCCTGCTTTCTCAAACCATCTTCATCACAAAAACTCAATACACGCCCGGAAATAAGCGTTTCGTCCTGCCGCTATAAACCGTATAGGCATCCCAAATGCCGCTCTGGGGGCCTCCTCTTCGACATGGATGCGGTAACTCGGTTGCCCTCGCCAGCCGGTTTGAAGCGGCACGCATTTGCTCGCAATAAACGGTGGCTTTGAAGTGCGATGGGTAGATGCGCTCAAGTGTTAGAGGTATAATCCGCCCACCATGCCGTTAGCCGCAGGCACGAAGCTCGATGGCTATGAAATTCTCGGCCTACTGGGTGCAGGCGGAATGGGCGAGGTGTATCGCGCCCGCGATCCCGCCCTGAAGCGCGACGTGGCAATCAAGATCCTGCCTGCCTTCGTCACGCAGGATCCTGACAGGCTGAGACGCTTTGAGCAGGAGGCACAGACGGCTGCGGCTCTCAACCATCCCAACATCCTTGCGGTGCATCGGTTTGGTGTCTTTGAAGGCGTTCCGTATCTGGTTTCCGAATTGCTGGAAGGCAGCACCCTCCGCCAGGTGTTGCAACGCGGCCCGCTGCCGGTTCGCAAGACGATCGACTATGCGGTCCAGATCGCTCATGGACTCGCTGCGGCCCACGAACAGGGAATTGTTCATCGCGACCTCAAGCCGGAGAACCTTTCCCTCACCAAAGACGGCCGGATCAAGATTCTGGATTTCGGGCTAGCGAAGTTAATGCAGCCGAAGCCAGAGGCGGACGGCAACCCTCCGACCATGAGCCGCAATACGGATGCCGGCATGGTCATGGGGACCGCCGGATATATGTCTCCCGAGCAGGTACGCGGCAAAGCGGTCGACCATCGGACTGACATCTTCGCCTTCGGCGCCATTCTCTATGAGATGCTGACCGGCACTCGAGCATTCCATCGGGCCACCTCGGCGGAGACGATGACCGCCATTCTGAACGATGAGCCGCCGGCAATTTCGCAGCTCGTGCAGAACATCCCTGCGGGGCTGCAACGCGTGGTGCATCGCTGCCTGGAAAAGAATCCCGAACAGCGTTTTCACTCTGCATCGGATCTGGCATTTGCACTGGAAGCCTTGTCGGAGTCGGGTGGCATTCCGGCGATCGCCGCCAGCGGAGCTACGGGTCAACCCGGCCGAGGGAAAGTGCTAGCCTGGTCGCTTGCCGTGGTCGCGGTTCTGACGCTTGCCGCCGCGGCGTACCTCGTGACGGCAAGCCGGAACAGCCTGCCTGCGCTTCGCATCTCGCAGTACACCCAGATCACTCACGACGGCCATGCGAAGCATCTGAAGGGAACCGATGGGAGCAGGCTCTATTTTGATCAGGATCAACCACAACCCATCGGGCAGGTGGCAGTTTCTGGCGGAGAGATCGCACCGGTCCCGCTTGCGATGTCTGATGCGCGGTTGGTGGACGTTTCCCCGGATGGATCCACTTTTCTCGTCACGTCCTTCTTGGGAGGACTGAAGAAAGCCTACCCGCTATGGAGTATTCGGATCCTCGGTGGCTCGGTCCGCCAATTGTCGGAAGCCGTGGATGCGGCCTGGAGTCCCGACGGAAACACCGTTGCCTACTCAACCCGGGAAGGCGATGTCCATCTCATCCGGAGCGATGGAACGGAGGATCGGAGGTTGGCCTCGATCGGAAGCCTGCTTTCCTCGCTCTGTTGGTCGCCCGACGGCAAGACCATCCGGTTTACTAGGGACCTGGCCCTCTGGGAAATATCTTCAAGCGGGTCCAATCTTCAACGGGTACTTCCCGCTTGGCCGGCGGCCCAGGACGAAGGACATTGGGCTCAGGATGGGAAATTCTTTCTTGTATCCAGCGGCCAGATATGGGCAATCGATGGGCGTCACCGGCTTTTCCGGCGATCCTCGGATCAACCCCTCCCCTTGACCTCTGGGCCTATCCGCTGGGATTCGCCCATTCCTGGCAAGGACGGGAAGACCATCTTTGCAACGGGCGTCACTCCCCGTGGAGAACTCATCCGCTTCAACTCTCAGTCCCGGCAGTTCCAGCCCTTCCTGGGGGGAATTTCCGCCGATTCTGTGTCCTTCTCGCCGGACGGTAAGTCGGTGGCTTATGTTTCCTATCCCGATGGCATCCTGTGGAGCGCCAACGCAGATGGAAGCTCACGCATGCAACTCACCGACGGTACGTTTTACCCGAGATTGCCTGGTTGGTCGCCTGACGGCACGCAAATTCTATTCATGACGTCGCCCCCGCATGGTGGCGCGACGAGAGCTTATATGGTGTCATCCCATGGCGGCACTCCACGGCTCCTTCTTCCAGGAGAAGCCGGGCCGGAGACGGATCCGAACTGGTCGCCCGACGGACGTAAGATTGTCTTTTCGACGAGTAGAGAGGCAGGCGACGATCCAAAGAGCGTCATCTGCATTCTCGACCTTGGCGGTAATCACGTCACTACCCTCCCCGGATCTGTTGGCATGTTCTCGCCACGCTGGTCTCCGGATGGCCATTCCATCCTTACTCTGAACCCAAAATCACTCGGGCTGAATATTTTCGACGTCACCACGCAGAGGTGGTCGACGCCCTACAAAGGACCCGCGGGTTTTCCAAGGTGGTCGCGAGATAACCACTCGATTTATTTTTTGGGGCTTACTTATAATCCGGGCGTGTTTCGAGTTCCCGTTACTGGTGGAGATGCAGAGCGCCTCACAGATCTGAAGGAGGTTCACTATACGGGATACTACGGGGTATGGTTTGGGCTGGACCCGACCGACGCACCGCTGTTGCTCCGCGATATAGGAACCAGTGATATTTATGCTCTCACGCTGGAACAGAAATAGTTGTCTGGCGTTGCTGCAGCCCTGCTACTAGCTGAGAAACCACGGAACCAGCTGTTCCAGAGTCGCTTTGCCCTTCGCCAAACTCGCCTCTGATTCCTGACGATCTCGATTCCACGCGTTGTCAACAATCACGCTCCGAAGATCTCGAACGCCTATAAGCCGCAACCAAAAGTCCAAATAGGGTGCCTGGTGATCGAATCGCGAGGGCGGTATAGGACTGCCCTCCAGGTAACGTGAACCACGTGTATAGACGACGATTGCCTTTTCCACATTCAAGAGAGGGCCGTACTGTTTGCCGTCGTAGGTAAACAGATAGTTCCGCTGCGCTACGAGATCAATCAATTGTTTGAGCTTGTAAGGCAGTCCGAAGTTCCACATTGGTGTCCCTAAAACGATTCGATCGGCGTTCTGAAAGCGCTGGATCAACGATTGAATACGCTCCCATACGTTGGACTCTGCCTCAGTCATCGTTTCGTGCTTGACTGCTTTGTACTTCGCTCCAATTGCCTCGTAGTCGAACTCCGGTAGCCGTTCATGCCACACGTTCAACGTATCCACGACGATCGAGTTATTGGCGGACTTGCACGCCTCGATGAATGATTTGGTGAGGGTGATCGAGTCGGAAGATTCGCCCCTTGGAGACGACTGAATTTCGAGAAGTTTCACGTGGTCCTCCGGGTGTGGGGACTCCTTGCGGAGTCCGGGCTATTTCGAGACTGCACGCGCGGCACTCTCAATTAGATTCGCGACGTCTTTGGGGTGCGACACGTAAACTGAGTGGCTGGCGCCTGCCACCTCGACCGTGTGGCTATGAGCGCGCTTGGCATACCACCGTTCAAGGTCGGGGTTGATGGTTCTGTCCTTTGCCGCCACCAACATCCAACTTGGTTTCCTTCGCCACGCAGCCGTGGTGATGACTGCCTTGAAATTGTCCGCTGCGTTGAATACCTGCGATCGCGCCATGAATGCTGCCTGCTCCGCTGGCAAATCGGCCGCAAAATATTCGTGGAACTGGGTGGGATCGATGTACGTGAAACCATCTGCCGTCTTTTTAATCGCACCCGACTTGCTGAGGTCACTGGGAAAGCGCCTTCCGTCGTCCGCTTCGTTCTCCCCAGCATCTGGCATGTGCGCGGCAACGTACACCAATCCGGCAACCGATGGATCCGTGCCCGCTTCCGTAATGACGGCTCCGCCATAGCTGTGTGCGACAAGGATGCTCGGTCCGTCTTGCAGTGCGAGGATACGCTTCACCGCGGTCACATCGTCCTGGAAGGACGTCTCCGGCTCTTGGACGATGCTGACGTTGAAGCCGTCTCTCACAAGGTTGTCGTAAACGCCTTTCCAGCCGGAACCATCCGCCCAGGCGCCGTGAACCAGAACAATATTCCGAACGCGATGTGCTTGGTTCTGCGCTGATACCGCGCCACACATTAACAGCGATAGAACGATGCAGAGGGAGGGAAAGATTCCTCGTACTGCTCGGATAACTTTCATCGAATAGCTCATTGGGGCTCCTTTGATTAATGCATTCGTCACGGGCTGCCGGTGTTTCCCGCAGGTTGCGTGGGTTAGATTTGCCATCCCGGTCTCGTGAGTTTCGGTGGCGGGTCGTGGCATCGTTCTCGAAGGGCTTAGAGGGTCAAATAAACGACTTGCACGAACTGGTCGCCGTTGATGATGCCTTTGCCCCAGACGTCGTCGAGATCGACGAAGGGTTTTTCCGCCACAGCCTCCTGTGCGGATTTTCCCGCGGACTTCAATTTCTCAACGCGATCACGCACAGTAACCAGCATGTCCCGAAATTTCGTGAGGCCCGCTCTGTTGCCGAGCGGGCCGTGCCCCGCAACAATCTTGGTGTCGTTGTCGGCCAGCGAAAGAATTTTGTCGGCGGCGGCAATCATGCCAGTGATTTTGCCGCCCGTACTGGGGTCGATGTAGGGATACATCCAGTTGAAAAAAAGGTCGCCCATCTGAATCACGTTGGCTTTTTCAAAATGAACGTAGATGTCCGTGTCCGTATGCGCGGCGGCAACGTGTTCGAGCGCGAGGGTTTCCCCATTGGCTTCAAGCTTGTAATCGGCAGCGAACGTTTGCTCCGGCAACGCCTCCACCGGCGAAGGGTCGAAATGCAAGCCGGCGAGTGCACCGTTTGGTCCTCTATATAAAACCGGCAGATCGTGCGGCTCTGACATGCGCTTCTTTGTGTTTTCGTGCGCAAGGACCGTGGCTCCGGCGGCGCGAAGAGGCGCGTTGTTGTCGGTATGGTCAAAGTGCCAGTGGGTGTCAATGAGGCATCTCACTGGCGCGTTGCTGAGGCCATCGAGAGCTTTCTTGAGCCTGGGCCAGGCCGGCGCAACGAAAGTATCCACCACAAATTTGCCGTCAGGGCCGTTGAGGACTACGACACTTCCCCCGGGGCCGGAGAGCATCGTGACATCTTCACCCAGCCTTTGTGTTTCGATCGGAGCGGCGTTCAACCGGGCTCGCATATCCGCGAGCAGGTCCGCCGCCGAAGGCGCTTGTTGCGCGTAGCCTGCGGCGGAGGCGCCGAATAGCCCAGCGGAAAAGAAGTTCGTCAGGAGAGTGCTGCCCGCGAACGTGGTTGAATATCGCAACATTTCGCGGCGTGAGATTTGTTTCTGCAAGAAACCGGATTTCATCCTCTTGTGTCCTTTCGCTCAGGGGTTGGATCGCTTGCATACGGCGTCGTTTAGCGCGCCGTACTCCACCAACGCCAGGCCTGCTTCACTCTTTGCTGTGGTATCGAAATTTCCTTGCCACACCAGGTTTGACAACTTCGAGCTCTCATGAGTGACATTGTTTGTTTTGTTGCCTGTGATAGGCCCTGCAAATAAGATGGGGAGATGGAGCTTCGTCAAATTCGCTCATTTCTTTCCATCGCCGAGACTCTGCATTTCGGCCGTACAGCAGAGTTGATTCATATCAGCCAACCAGCCTTAAGCCTTCAGATACGAGCTCTTGAGGAGGAGGTCGGCGTTCGACTTTTCGAGCGGAACCGGCGCAAAACAACGCTCACCGCGGCTGGCCTCGCTTTTCGTGATGATGCCGCTGCGGCGTTGTCGCAATTGGAGCAAGCGATCCGCAGGGCAAGGCTGGCTGCAAATGGGAAACGCGGACTTGTGCGTATTGGCTTTATCTCAACTGCGGGAAGGGAGATTGTGCCCGAGATCGTTCGTCAGTTTAGAGAATTAAATCCCGAAGTGGAGTTCTCTTTGCGTAATATTCTCACCGCGGAGCAGGTGCAGATGCTGGAGAGCGGATCGCTCGACGTTGGATTTCTTCGTCTGCCGATTGGCGGGCACTCGGAACTCGATGTTGTGACGGTGCATCGCGAACCCTTCGTACTCGTCGTACCCTTGTCCCATAGACTGGCAAAAAGAAAGAGGGTGCACCTGCGCGAAGTGGCGGGTCAGGATTTCGTGATGTATGAGCGTACCTATGCCCCTGGATTCTACGATTTGATCTTCGGGATACTTCGCGATGCCGGCATTGTTCCCAATGTTTCCCAGACCGCAGGAGAGATCCCAACGCTGATCTCACTCGTCGATTCACGCATGGGTATCGCGATTCTGCCCGCATCGGCCGTCAAACATAGTGTCGCTTCGGTAGTCGGTTGTGAGATTTTGGACCGGATACCGATGTCTGAAATTGGTATCGCTGTCAGTAAGCGATTGCGAGCGGCACCCGTAGACAACTTCAGATCCTTCGCTCTAAAAAACTTAGGTCATTCCAGGAACGCTTTGTATGCCACCCGGAGTTGACCTCAGTGCCACCGCCGGGGGAGAAAATGAAAATCATTGCAATAGGAATGCTGTCGCCGTAACCTTCCGGCCAGGGATTGAACAGGGATACACCAGTAGCGGCGACATCCCTGGTATTGCGGGCCACCAAGGTGAGGTTATGTTGGGTGGCGGTCGCAGCCAACAATCCGTCGATCACACTCACTTGCACGCCTCTGGTGCCCGTCAAACCGGAAAGATGCCCCCAACGATCCGCAACCTCTTGATCGACGCTGTCACTACCTGTTTCCTGTCGCGTTCGTGACTCTTCGAAATTCTGGTTCTCATTTTTTTGTTCACTCTGACCAGTCAGACTAGATTCACTTTAACCTGCCTGCTTTCATGAAGTCAGTCGGGACGGCGCCTCCTCGTTTCGCCGAAGACGGTCCCCTGGGTTCTTTCCACAATGATTGTGAGCACGGTACAGATCTCAAGCAAGGAATCTGCGGTAGACCGGGTTTGTTTTTGAGAAGTGGTAGCATATGGCACAGCAGGGGGCATCCTTATGAATCTCCTCAGCAAGGCACTCAACAGAGTTTTGCAGCTTTTCGGAAGAAAACCGCCCCCGGAGGACGACCCCTACTCCTACGTCATGGCGCCTAAGAAGCCACGACCGCCTGCCCGGAGCGCTGCTGCCGTCGCGGAACCACCAGAGTAGTGCAGATAATACGGAAGGTCGCGCTTGTCGTTTCTGTGCGTGGCCTTTCAGGTACAGCGTTCTGCCGGGTAACCCAATTCCCGGCGTTGACGTCCTCTACGCTGCTCCCCAGATATCGCCGAGTACGCGCTGGAAATTCGCGCCCAACACCTTTTCGATGACGGAAGATGGTTGCCCGCGACGGGAAAGCTCATCGGCAATCACTTCCATGTGGCTCGGTCCATTCAGATCGGGTACCCACGGATAGCGATCCTCGCCAGGCGCTCCGATGCCGAGTCGCTTGCGTCGGGCAATGTCCGCGTCAAACGCAGTTTTCTGAGCCGGGGTGAGGGTAACCGCTTGAATCGATCCATCGGAGCCGATGCCCACGTGATCGGCACCGCACACCTCAACCGCGTGCACGATGTGATCGAGCACATGATGGCGATTAGGAACGGTGGGAGAGGCAACCAGGTAAGGCATGAGGTAGACACCGAAGTAGCCGCCGCGATCGGCGAGAGACTTCAAAACATCGTCGGGCTTGTTGCGGGGGTGGGCATACACGGCCGCGCAACCGGAGTGGGATATGAGAACTGGTTTGGAGGACGCCACGATGGCCTCGGAGGTCGTGCGGTATCCGCTGTGGCTGAGATCGACCGCCACCCCCATCTGGTTCATCTTCTTAACAGCAGCGATTCCCGCGATGCTGAGCCCGGCATTTCCCGGCTCGAGGCAGCCGTCGCCGAATAGGTTGCGCCCATTGTAGGTAAGTTGCATGATGCGTATACCAAGATCGCGGAACATGCCGATGCGCTCGGGATTCTCTTCAAGAAAGGCAGTGTACTGAAATCCCGGGATTATACTGACCCTGTTGGAAGACTTAGCGAGAGCAATCTCCGGCTGACGCCGGATGATGGTGAACGTGTCTGGATACTTGTCGACCAGTGCCTGCAGCGATGCGATGCTTCGGATCGTGCCTTCGAAATCCCGCTCGGAGACTGTGCAGTTGACTGCGGTTATGCCAGAATCGCGAATGACCCTGACCAGATCAGGATCGGGCATCGCTTCCGAATCGACCAACGGGCAGCAGAGCGAATCGATGACGATGGCCTTGCGATAGAGTTCTGCGGTGCTGGGGGAAACGGCCGCTTCCCCAACCAGACGGAGCGGAGAAAGCAACAGTACGGCGGAATATCGCAGCCCGGCAATTTGAAAATCCCGGCGAGTCAGCAGATGTTTTCCTTACAAAGGATGCGGTAGAAAACGCGAGTATAACACCGGGGTTCGAAGCATCCAGACGCTAATGCAGCCATCGGCGGTCTATCTTGGCTGAAGGGTAAGTTACTCACGAAGACTACCGATCAGCTTACGGCGACACCCGGCGGCCCCTGCCTTGCGCCGCGATGATCTGCCCGAAAATTCCGCCAAGAGCTTCCGCGTTCTTGTCGCCGACGATAATCTGGTGAATCAGAAAGTAGCGAAGCGCATGCTCGAACGTCTCGGGCATACCGTTGCACTTGCCAACGACGGCAAAGAGGTCCTCTCGGCAATTAAGGCCGCGTCCTTCGATCTCATTATGATGGACGTCAAGATGCCTGAGATGGACGGCTTCGAGGCCACCCGGCGCATACGCGAGTGGGAGGCCGGCAAAACTCGCATCCCGATCATTGCGCTGACCGCTCATGCGATGGATAGCCACCGCGAAGAGTGCCTCGCGGCCGGAATGGATTCCTTCCTCGCCAAGCCCATTCTTTTAGAATCCCTAAAGCTCCAAATCGAGCGGCTAACCGAGGAACTTCACCTTATTTAAGGAGATACTGCGACAGGTCACCTATTACCGCATAACTTTTCTATTTTCAGATATTCGTTTCAGGCCAGCGCTTCCAGGCCATGTTTCTCGACGACCGCGAGGAGCTTGAGTGCCATTCCGCTCGGCCGCTTCGCTCCCGTCTCCCACTTTTCAATCGTCGATTCGCTGGTATTGAGGTAACGGGCGAAGACCGGTTGGCTGACACGAAGACGCTGCCGCAGCTTTTTGATTTGTTGGGGCTTGAGCGGAGGAGGAGTCGCAAGACAGGACGCGTCGAAGCTGCGCATCGTCGCTTTGTCGATAGCTCCCACGTTGTACATCGCCGAGGCCGAGGAGTGGATCGCCTCAAATGCATCGTTCTTGAATTTACGTTTGGTTGCCATCGCAAATCTCCATCCAGTCGTTCTCTCGAATCAGTTGATTAACTTGGTGTGTCGCCAGTGCTGCGTATGCCTTGACCAGCTTGCGGAAGCCATCTAGTTCATCGTCCTCGATATTGGCCCGCTCCTGCTTGGCGAACAAGTACTCATAGACCCAATAGTGACCAGCCCTCGCCAAAATGATAGATCGGTACTGATTCTTTCGTAGCCGCTTCTTAAAAACGCCGCCCCCAAGGTTGTCTGCCTGCCCCAGCATCACTTGCCGGATGGCGTAGCAAAGTTCTTCATCCGGGATGTGCGCCTGCCGGGCGGCTTTGGTAAACCAGGCTGTTTAGAAGACCCGTTCCGTTTTCAAAGCGTGGCTTGCCACGAAATCTAATGTAGCACCTGGTGCAACCGTTGTCACTCACATGTTGCCTCCGCCGCGCCTCTCAAATCGCCTCATATGGCCCCGTCGACCGACGCTGGCTCAGTCGGGTACCTTGCCGTCGCCCGGCCCGCCGTATTTTTCCAGCCACTGTAGCTCTTCGCGTACCTTGATATATCCGTGCCATGGATCTTTCTCAAGCGAGTGTCCCTCACCGGGAAATACCAACAAGCTGTGCGGTACTTGCAGTTGTTGCAGAGCTCGTTCCAGAAGAAGATCTTCCAGGTAGCTAACTCGGACATCCGCATTCCCCGCAACTATATGCGTCGGGGTTTTCACTTTGTCCATTTGGAAGAGCGCGGCTTCACTCTGGTAAATGCCGGGGTTTTGCCACGGGGCCACACCGCCCAAATAACTGGCATCGTCGTAGCTCAGGTCGTCATTTCCCCAGTTGGCTGCGTGCTCCACCGCTCCCGCACCGGTCACCGCGGCTTTGAACTCGGTCGTCTGGGTGATAAGCCAGTTGGTCATGTATCCGCCGTAACTGTACCCGCCAATGGTCAGCCGGTCAGGATCGGCTGTTCCATCTTTCACCAGCGCATCCACCCCTTCCAGGATGTCTTTGCCTGGCCGCGAGACCAGGTGCGGTGTGATCTGCTGCATGAAATCGTCGCCATAGCCACTCGATCCCCGATAGTTGGGGCGAAAGACGAGCCACCCATTCGCAGCAGCGAGTGTCGCCCAGTCGTACCAATCCGCCCCAAAGTAATTACCGTTCGCTTCCGCCGGCCCCCCATGGATCAGAGTCAGCATGCGAAGTTTCTTGTCCCCCATGCGATGCGGCGGATAGATCAGGATGCCCTCGACCATGGTTCCGTCGTCTGCCTTCCAGCGATAGCTCTTCCACTCCGGCTGCGCTCGCTGGGTAAAGAGCAGATTGAAGCTGCTGATGGCCTTTGCTTGGTCGGGACGAGCCGGATCCGTTGCCAGAAAGACCTGCACCGGGTCGGTGAGAGTGGAATGCTTTACCAGCAGTCCTCGCGCATGCAATCCACCGTCGACTCCAGAGTAGGTGCCGGGCAGGCCGGGCAACACGACGGTGTGTTCGGCGTCGACCGCATAAAGCTGCTGCTCGGTGCCTTTGAGTCCGGTGGCGATCACTCGGCCGTCCCCTGTCACGGTGTAGTCTTCGAAAGATCCTGCGAAATCGGCGCCCAGGCGCTTAACCACCCCGCTGGCGGGATCAACCACGTACAACCGGCCCTGTACATCGCGGTAGGGCGGGTCAATCGTGCCCGCGTCTGCGCCCACATGAAAGTACAACCTGCTGCCGTCACCACTCCATTGCGGGCTATTCTCCAGGGCCAGGTTGTTCGTCAACCGGCGAGCTCCACCGCCCGCCGTACTTACCAGGTAGATTTCATTGTGCCGCGGGTCCTCCAGGCGATGGGACACAGAGTCGGTTACCCATGCGATCTGCGCGCCTTTTGGGTCGGGAGCAATCTCCTTGATCTCATCCTCGCTGGCGGCGATCGTGCGGGAGAGCGCCGGAAGCGGGGAAGCGTCTTCGCCCACCGCATTAGCGGTTGGGTTCTTCCGGGCGGGGGAAAAGGGCATAGCCAGCAGTAGGTCGCCTCGTTCCTGCTCCCGCCAGCGAATGACGTCTTTCCATTGCGTCTTTCTAGCTTCCTCAGCAGGTTTCGAAAGAGGTGAGGCGCAGGAGAAGAAAATCTGCGATCCATCCGCAGACCAGGCAAAGGCATGTGCTTCCACCTTCTCGTCGTAAAGCGGGAAGGACTCTCCCGAATCCGCGGCAATCAACCACAGGCGTTCGGAAACATTGTCAGTGTCTTTTTCCTCGCCATTCGCCAGGGGAAGATCGGAAAGAAAGGCAATGTACTTGCCATCGGGTGACCATTGCGGAGAGCGCGCGTGTCCGGATCGGGTCAGCGGGACCATTTGCCCGGTCTCCGCTTTCCAGATCCAAAGATCGCTGCGAAAACGGTTATGCTGCCAATCGGAATCGACCGTGGCGACCACGGCCGCTGAGCCATCGGGAGATAATTTCACTGCCGTGACATCGGTGGCATTCATGAACTCATCAAGCGTGATCAAGCCCTTGGCAGGCTGCGCATCTAAGGAGAAAGAGGATAGTACCAGGTCTGCAAAGAGCAAAACCGCGCGACAGTTCCTGAGCAACTTTTGTTTCCTTTCGTCGTCGAAGCTCTATACTAAACGCGAAAAAGAGGAGTTCCATTGTCTACCATTCCCGCCCGAGCCGGAAGGCTCCGTTTCCTGGCCGTCTGTCTGGTGCTGTCCACTGCTTCCTGGCCCGCGAGCGCTCAGTTGGACCCAACGACTAAACAACTCTCACGCGAGATTTTTCAGCAGCTGATCGAGATCAACACCACCGATTCTGTCGGCAGTACCACGATAGCGGCCAACGCGATGGCCCAGCGCCTGCTCGACGCCGGCTTCGCGAAAGAGGACGTAGTCGTGCTGGGACCCAATGATCGCAAGGGAAACCTGGTGGTGCGCATCCATGGAACCGGGCCCGCGAAGCCGATCCTGTTGATCGGCCACCTGGATGTGGTCGAGGCATTGCGCTCCGACTGGACGACCGATCCTTTCCAGTTTGTCGAGAAGGATGGCTACTTCTACGGGCGTGGAACACAGGACATCAAAGAGGGCGACGCCATCTTCATCACCACCTTCATTCGCCTGAAGAAGGAGGGCTATAAGCCGGACCGAGACATCATCCTTGCGCTCACCGCCGATGAGGAGGGAGGCAAGTCCAATGGTGTCGATTGGCTGCTCAAGAATCACCGCGACCTGATTGATGCGGCATTCGTTCTCAATACCGACGCCGGAGGCGTGGATATGGTGAATGGCAAGCCGATCTCCTTTAACGTGGAGGCTACGGAGAAACTTTACGGCGACTATCAGCTCACCGCCACCAGTGCGGGTGGTCACAGCTCTCTGCCTGTGCCGGACAATGCCATCTACCACATTGCCGATGCGCTCACCCGATTGCAGGCCTATACGTTCCCCTTCGAACTGAATCCGGTCACGCGGGCCTATTTCGAGAAGATGAGCACGCTTGAGTCCGGCCAGATGGCTGCGAATATGAAGGGGATTCTTGAGAACCCGCCGTCGGCGGAGGCCATCGCGCGACTATCCGCGACCCCTAAATACAATGCCACCATGCGCACCACCTGCGTGGCCACTCGGCTCTCCGCCGGCCATGCCAATAATGCGTTGCCGCAATCGGCGACGGCCAACGTGAACTGCAGGATCCTCCCCAGCCACACCCAGGAAGAGACTCGAGAGCAACTCATGCGGATCTTCAACGATCCCAAAGTCAACGTTAGTTACGTCAACGACGCCCGTGAAGTGGTGGATACGGCTCCTGACTCCAAAGCACTGCCGCCTACCGAACTTCAGCCCGAAGTGATGCAGCCCTTAACGAAGTTGGTGGCGCAAATGTGGCCCGGTGTTCCCGTGATTCCGGTCATGGAAACGGGTGCATCGGACGGCAAATTTACCAGCGAGGCCGGCCTGCCGACCTATGGCGTCAACGGGGTTGCGATCGATATCGATGACGATCGCGCGCACGGCAAGGATGAGCGGCTGGGGGTAGACTCCTATTACCGCGGAGTTGAGTTCTACTATCGCTACGTCAAACTGCTTGGCGGCGGCAAATCATGATTTAGAAATGGATGGCGGCAAGTTGAACGAACAAGTGATGATCACCTTCCGCCGGGTTGCCCTGACCGCGACCCTGGGGTTGTTTACCGTAGCTGCGGCCATGAACGCACAGACATCCTCCCAAAACGGCGCACAGAACCGTCCTTGGATGAACACCCAGCTCTCGCCCGACGAACGCGCCGGCCTGGTGCTCAAAGAAATGACGCTGGATGAGAAGATCGATCTCATGCACGGCCAGGGCATGCCTGGCTGGGTTCGGCCCATGCCCCGCACGTATCTCGGCAACCAGGGCGCCGGCTTCATTATTGGCATTCCGCGGCTGGGCATTCCGCAGGTGGAGATGAGTGACGCGGCCTATGGGGTACGGATGAGCGCGCAGAATGGGCGCTATTCCACGGCGCTGCCGGCCAACATTGCCGCAGCAGCAAGTTGGGATCCGGAAGCTGCCTGTGAGTACGGAGCCTTGATCGGACGCGAACTGCGCGCCCAGGGCTACAACATGACCCTCGGGGGCGGAGTCAATTTAACCCGCGAGCCGCGTAACGGAAGAACCTTTGAATACCAGGGGGAAGACCCATTGCTGGCCGGCACCATGGTCGGCAATCGGATCAAGTGCGAGCAGGCCCAGCACGTCATTGGCGATATCAAGCACTACGTGATGAACAACCAGGAAAATGGCCGCGATGAAGTCGACGTGATCATTAGTAAGAGGGCCATGCAGGAGAGCGATCTGCTTGCTTTCCACATCGGCATCGGCGTTGGCGACCCTGCTGCGGTGATGTGCGCGTACAACTCCGTCAACGGTGATTACGCCTGCCAGAATACGTACACGTTGACCGATGTGCTCAAGCGGGACTGGCAGTTCAAGGGCTTCGTGCTTTCCGATTGGGGCGGCACTCACAGCACCATCAAGGCGTCGCATGCTGGCCTCGACCATGAAGAGCCCATGGATGACTTCTATGGAGAGAAGCTGAAGCAGGCGGTGGAAGCGGGCAAAGTTTCCATGGCCGAGCTGGACGATCATGTTCACCGGATCTTGCGTTCGGACTTTCTTGCCGGGCTCTTTGACTACCCGACGCAGAAAAGCGTAGTGGATGTGGAGGGCGGCCTGGCCATCGCGCGCCGCCAGGCGGAGCAAAGTACGGTTCTGCTCAAAAACCACGATGCGCTGCTGCCGCTCGATGGTTCCAGGTTGCATTCGATCGCAGTGATTGGGCCGCATGCCGATACCGGCATGATCTCTGGAGGTGGCTCGGCGCAGGTGGATCCGCCCGGCGAGCCGGCCGCTCCGTGGCAGGCGCATGTGTGGTTCCCGACGTCTCCTTTAAAGGCGATATGCGCCGCTGCGCCGGGAGCCAAGGTTGCGTTCGATTCAGGTGCGGATCCGGCTTCTGCCGCGGCCCTGGCAAGGAAGTCGGATGTGGCCATCGTGTTTGCTTATGAGTGGATGAGCGAAGGGACCGATCTGCCCAATCTCTCGCTGCCCGAAAATCAGGATGCGTTGATCGCGCAGGTGGCAGCGGCTAATCCGCGGACCATCGTTGTGCTCGAGACCGGCACCGCGGTGCTGATGCCCTGGATCGATAAAGTGGGAGGCGCGCTCGAGGCCTGGTATGCCGGCAGCAAGGGGGCAGATGCAGTGGCCAACATCCTGTTCGGCAAGGTGAACCCGAGTGCGAAGCTGCCCATGACGTTTCCGCTCAGCGAGCGGGATTTGCCTCATCCCGAGTTAGTGAAGCCGCCCGACAAAGGAGAGGATGCCGGCCAGCAACTTAAGCCGGAAGATGCCAAGGCGACCTTTAGCGTGCATTACGATGAGGGTTTGAAGGTTGGGTACAAGTGGTACGACGCGGAGAATAAGCCGGTGCTCTTTCCCTTTGGCTTTGGTCTTTCCTACACCACGTACCAATATGGTGGTTTGAAGGTTGTGGCGGGAAAGGAGCCGACGGTGAGCTTCACGGTAAAGAATACGGGGTCACGCGCGGGGGCTGAGGTTGCGGAGGTCTACGTCGCCTTGCCGGCGGCTGCGGAGGAGCCTCCCAAGCGGCTAGCTGGTTGGAGCAAGGTGCAGCTGAAGCCGGGCGAGAGCAGGGAAGTCAGCCTTACGATCAATCCCCGGGAGTTGTCGATCTACGACGAGAGCACCAACGGCTGGAAGCAGTTGCCGGGTCGCTACACCTTCATGGTGGGCGGATCCTCCAAGGACTTTCCGCTGCAAAAATCGGTAGACCTTCCCTAGACTCTGTGTGGATACTCCTCCTTGGAAAGACGCTTCCAGATCTCCTGTTTAAAAGCATCAGCAACCCGCAAACTTGCAACCAGCAGCCGCTTCTCGTTATGGTGGTCAAGTCCGCTGAAGGGAAGGGCCCAAAATGTTTTCTACCCGTCGTGCATTCCTGACTTCGCTCGCTGCTGCCGGTGCCATGACTCAGATTGTCAAGGCATATTCCAGCGCAACGTGTCCCTTTCGGCTTTCCGTTATCAATGACGAGCTGACGCCGGATTTCGGCCGCGCTTGCGAAATTGCCGCCAACGACTTCGGCTTGCACTGGATCGAACTGCGTTCGATGTGGAACAAGAACGTCACTGAACTCGACGCGAAAGAGATTGCCGAAGCATGCACGCTGCTCAAAAAATATCAGCTGCGCGTGACCGACATTGCCAGTCCGCTGTTCAAGGTTGATTGGCCCGGAGCGCCCCTTTCCAAAGAGAGTCCGAAGCGCGACCAGTTCCATGCCGGCTTCGATTTTAAGCAACAGGATCAATTGCTCGAACACTGTGTGGAACTCGCGAAGCAATTCCAAACCGATCGCATCCGCTGTTTCGACTTCTGGCGGCTCGACAATCAGGCCCCTTATCGCGCCGCCATCAACGACAAACTGCGCGGCGCGGCGGAGGTGTGCGCCAAGAGCAACCTGATCCTGCTGCTGGAAAATGAAATGGCGTGCAATACAGCCACTGGAGAAGAGTCAGCTGCGGTGCTGAAGGCCATCCCCAACAAGAACCTTATGCTCAACTGGGACCCGGGCAACGCCGCCGCCCTCGGCACCACTCCGTATCCCGACGGATACCGCCTGTTGCCGATCGAACGCATCGGGCATTGCCATGCGAAAGATGTAGTGCGCCCGGCAGGCAAGAAATATGAATGGGCGCCGGTAGGCGCTGGAGTGGTCGACTGGCCGGGTCAATTGCGTGCCATGGCGAAAGACGGATACCACTACGCAGTGAGCCTGGAAACTCATTGGCGTGGCGCGGGCACCCCCGAGGCCTCCTCCCGAATCAGCATGAAGGGGCTTAAGGATTCGCTGGCTAAGGCCGGCCTGAACTGCTGAGATCGCTGACCTCTTTAGCATAGAACATATGCGAAATGCGGGGCGGCTCTTTGCCCCGATGGAAACTCCAGACAAGATCCCGTATCCCTCGATCAGATGCCGTGAAGCGCTCCCGCTGGCGCAGGTATTCGAGCCATGACTCGGTGACGAAGGTCTCATTCAGGTGTCCTGGGTCGGATGCATCCTGGTAGACGCCCCATCGAATCGCGCCATCCCTCAGCCGTACATCTCTCAAACGGTGGATAGCTTTGGTAAAGGCAGCATAGTCCCGGGGATCGATGTGGTAGTCGATCGACACGCGGACAGGTCCCTCGTCGTCCTCCCGCTCCTGCGCCAGCTTGGGTGCCGGCAGTGGGTGAAGATGCGGACTAAGATCCGGCTGCACTCCGCGCAGAACATGGAAGCGCAAGGATAAGGGAAGCGTAAGAGCCAGTCCAACGGACGCGCACATCAGCGACTTCGGAGTAGAAGCGTGCTCCGCGATGAAGCCCCAAATCACGCTGCCCAGGGCCATGCCACCGGCAAAGATCATCTGGTAGGCGCCCAGGGCCCGCGCCTGCACCCAGGCCGGAACCGAGACCTGCACCGCCAGGTTCAGGGTCGACATGGCGCTGGTCCAGGCAAAGCCACCGGCGATCAGCATGGGAATGATGATCAGCGGCACTTTCACCGTGGCCAGAATCGCCAGCGTAGCGACAAAGACACAGGTAGCGTAGGCGATGATGGCGTCCGCAGAGAGGATCCGGCGGACCCGCGGTAGCAGGGTTGCGCCGATGACCGCTCCAAAGCCCATGCTGCCATTCAGGATGCCGTATCCCATGGCGCCCTGGTGCAGATCGTTTTTGGCCACTATGGCGAGCAGTGCCCAGACGGCGCTCACAAAGAGAGTGAACAGGAGCGTACGAACGAAGGCTGCCTGCAGCATGGGAGCGTAGCGAACATAGCGGATACCCGCGCGCATCGACCCCTGGATGCGCTCCGCGGGCAGGGCACTTTTGAAGATTGGGTTGCGCTGCCAACGATACAAAACCAGGATGACGCCTACGAAGGAAAGGGAATTGAGCAGGAACACCGAGGCTGCGCCGGTCGTGGCTCGCGCAAAGAGGGCAACTGCCAGGCCCCCAAGAGCCGGTCCCAGCGCACGAGCGAGGTTGAAGCCGGCGCTGTTGAGTGAGATGGCATCGGGAAGCTGCGCTCGGGGAATGACCTCGGGCACGATGGCCTGCCAGGCGGGGCTGTTCATCGCCGCACCGATATTCAGCAGGAAGGTGAGGATCAGCAGGATCCAGGGCGAGATGATGTCAAAAAAAGTGAGCACGCTGAGGATGGCAACTGCGCCCAGCATCCACGCCTGCCAAAAAATGAGCAGCCGGCGGCGATCGAAAATATCTGCCGTAGCCCCCGCCAGCAAGCCCAGGATGACCACCGGCAGACTTGCCGCGGTCTGCATCAGGGCAATGAGCAGCGGGGAGGTGGTAAGTACGGTCATCAGCCAGGTGCCTGCCGTGTCCTGCATCCACCCGCCGAGGTTGGAAACGATCGAGGCAAGCCACAAATCGCGGAAAAGAGGCACGCGCAGTGGCTCAAACCCGTGGAGCTTCGGTTCCGTTTCCAACTGATCTGTCTTCAGGGTGGTCATGGGAGGGTCCTTTCAATTATCCCAGAGCGCTGCGGGCGAGTTTTGCTGATTGCCCGGCAATGCAACACCAGTTGCGGAAAAAAGACTCGGGCGACTTTCCTACACCTTATTGGTCTTACCCAACAGCGGTACGGGAGGAACTCCAATGAGCAGCAACGCCTTTGTGGTCGCCCGTGGGCAGCAGCTGGCGGGGTTTTTGCTGTCAACCGTTCCGCTGGCGGAGCGGATGTTGCTTTACCAGGTGGCCATGACCGCCTGGATCATGCTGCCCGCCTTTTCAAAAAAGTGGACAAACGGCGTATGCTGAAGCTGTTGTGAGGCTTCGACTCCCATCGGCGACGATCGTGGCAGTGTTGCTTGCGCTGCTCGTCTCCCAGGCAGCGTCCTCCGTCTGCGCAGTGCAGTGTGTCGAGCATCCGGCTATGCCACATTGCCATGCCATGTCCCATGGCGGCGGGGCTTTGGTGAAAAACTGCTCAACCGGTGGTATTTGCGCCGTCGATCTGCTGGTCAACCGGCAGCAGGAAACCGCGGGCCCCACGGGCATCCACGTAGACTTTCTTTCCAGCGTCTTCCTTCCCAGCTTGTCTCCCGCGTCGTTCACGCACGCGCGTCGAAGTAGCATCAGCCCCCCTCCTTTAGTGACTGCACTGCGCATCTAGCGCTTCTCCTGGCGCGTCCGGGGGAAATCTGTGCACCACCATTCCAAGGAGTCAATATGAGTACTCGACGCACCTTTCTAGGGCGCGCCTTCGGCGCCTGCTCCGCTCTGTTTGCTGCCCGCGGCCTATCGGCGCAGATGCAAATGAAAATGCCGATGCCGCCGGCAACACCCGATCCAAAGCCTCTCCACCCGGTCCCACTGCACAACCATGTGTTGCCGCAACCATCGGGTTCCACGCCGGTGGTAACCACTGATGTTGGCGATCTGGCATACACCATGGAGGACTCGGCCAAAGTCTTCCGTCTGACCGCGGAGGTATTGCGGCAGAAAATTCATCCTGACAAAACCATCGACCTCTGGGGATTCAATGGCACTGCGCCTGGCCCCACCATACAGGTCAACCAGGGCGATCACGTCCGCGTGATCTTCGAGAACCATTTGCCCGAACCCTGCTCTCTACATTGGCATGGCTTTGAAGACATGATCGGCAATGACGGCATGCCGGGGATCAGCCAGGAACCAGTGAAGCCGGGTGGACGATTTGTCTACGAATTCGATATCCACCAGTCAGGAACCTACTTCTACCACTCGCACATGGCTATGCAGGAAATGACAGGCATGCTGGGAGGCTTCATCATGCATCCCCGCACGCCTTACCAGCCTCACTGCGATAAGGATTTCCTGCTCCACCTGCAGGAGTACGCCGTGTTGCCCAACAACACCGTACCCAACACCATGAACATGGAATACAACTGGCTCCTTCTGAATGGGAAGGCGGGTCCGGCGGCCACACCGCTCATCGTGTGCCAGGGGGACCGGGTGCGCATACGTTTTGTGAACCTCGGTATGGATCACCACCCGATGCATATTCACGGCTATACCTTCCAGGTCACGGGAACCGAGGGTGGTCGCATTCCCCAGACCGCCTGGTGGCCGGGGACTACGGTGCTGGTCGGCGTGGCGCAGGCGCGGGATATCGAAATCACCGCCGATCGTGTGGGCGACTGGATGCTGCACTGCCACTTGCCCCACCACATGATGAACCAGATGTCTTCGAACGTGGGCCGCATGACGCGTACTCCTGGTCAGCCGGCGGGCGTGGACATGAATACCGGCATGGGCATGCTTCAAGGCACGCCGGGCGCTCCTTCGGGCGACGACTATGGCACCAGTCTTGGCCGGGGGATGGGTTTCGGGAATGATGCGGACATGGCCACCACCAACGGGCCGCTCTCGCAGCAAAAGGGCATGAATGGAATGGCCGGGATGGCTGGGATGGATATGGCAAGCGACATTGCGGCCAACGCAAACAGTGTGCCGGGCTTTCCTCAGGATGTGTACATGGAAGGTCCATCGATGGCCATGGACCAGATGGTCGAAAAGCCTGAGAACTACGGTCTACGGGTTGGGTGGAGCGGTTACATGATGGGCATGATGACCTTCCTGCGCGTGTTGCCTGCGGACAAATACCACGACGTGATGGCGCGCATGAAGCAGGCGCAAAGGCCGAACGATCCCTACGCATCGCTATTGCAGAAAATTTCATAACCACCAGGGAGAAGACGATGTACAAGAGATTTGCGCCCGTAGTCTTTCTGTGTGTCGCGCGGCTTTTTGCGCAGCAGGCGCCCGCGCCCGAGCTGCTGCAGGGAATCGCCTCGCGCGCTCCCCTCAAGCTCCAGGATTTTCTCTCCATGGCCGATCGAAACAATCCGACGCTGCAGCAAGCCGCAGCCATGGTCCGTCGTTCCCAGGCTGAGGCTGCGCAAGCGGGTCTCTACCCCAACCCTTCGGTGGGCTATGAGGGTGACCAAATCCGCGGCGGCTCTTACGGTGGTGGAGAACAGGGCGGTTTCGTGGCCCAAACCATCGTTTTGGGGGGCAAGCTTGGCCTGCGCCGCGACGTCTATCAGCAGCAGAAACAGTCTGACCAGATCGCAGCCGAGGCTCAGGAGAAGCGGGTGCACAGCGAGGTGACGCAGTCGTTCTACCACGCACTGAGCGCTCAGCAAACGGTGCTGGTGCGAGGCCGGTTGCTTGGCCTAGCGACCGACGCGGCCCAAACTGCGCGCCAGTTGGCGAATGTAGGTCAGGCGGATTCGCCTGATGTGCTGCAGGCCGAGGTCGAGCAGGAACAGGCGGCGATCGACTATACGGTTTCGCAGCGCGAGTTCATACAACGATTCCGATCCCTCGCTGCCGTTGCCGGTACGCCCGCGACAGAAATAGCCCCACTGGATGCGGCCCTTGACGCGCCCCCGGCAATTGATGAGGCTCGGATCGTCGATACGATCGTGCAGCAGGCCCCGACGGTAAAAGAAGCCCAGCAGCAGGTGGCAGTCGCCGAAGCCAGGCTGAAGGCCGCCCAAAGGGAGGTAGTTCCGGATCTTCAATTGCGTGCGGGCGAGCAGCAGAATCTGGAGGCACTGCCCGAGGCTCCCGGCAGGAAGACGGGCGCGCAGAGTTTTGCCAGCGTGGGCATAGAACTGCCGCTGTGGAATCGCAACCAGGGCAACCAGCAAGCCGCTTCGGCTGAGATGGAAGAGGCGCGGCAAGAGGTCACGCGTTCGCAATTATCTTTACGGCGAGATGCAGATGGGCTTCTCCAGAACTACCTTTCCGCAAAGCTGGAGACGGAGCGCTACCGCACGGCCCTGCTGCCTCGTGCCCGTCGCGCGTATGAGCTTTACCTGGTGAAGTATCAGAGTATGGCGCAAGCGTATCCTCAGGTCATCGTGTCGCAGCGCACGCTGTTTGAGCTGGAGGTGCATTACATCGATGCCCTCGATCGCATGTGGCAAAATGCCATTGCGCTTGAAAATGACACGCTGCAGGGCGGCCTGGAAAAACCAAAATGAAAGGATGACACCAAGTGGATTTGCAACTATGGTTGATGCGTCACGGAGAGACGGAATGGAGCCTTTCCGGAGCCCATACCAGCAAGACCGACATCCCTCTGACGGCCCGAGGCAAGGAGCGCGCGGAGAAGATCCGGGACTACCTGGCGCACCGCAAGTTCTCGCTGGTGCTGACGAGTCCGATGCAACGTGCCCGGGAGACCTGCCGGATCGCAGGCTACGGTGACGTGGCGCAGATTGACGACAACCTGCGTGAATGGGATTACGGAGTCTATGAAGGGCGCACCACGGCGGAAATTCGCAAAGAGCAGCCTGACTGGTCTATTTGGGACGCTCCGCCTCCCGAGGGTGAGCCGGTCGAGCACGTTGCTGCGCGTACCCAGCAGATAATCGATCGAGCCAGCAAGAGCGGTGGCGAGGTCGCGTTGTTTGCCCATGCGCACGTGCTAAGGATATTGACCGCAACCTGGCTGGGGCTGCCACCGCGCGCAGGGAGTCTCTTCGCGCTGGGAACAGGCTCAGTGAGCACCTTAGGCTATGAGCGGGAGACGCGGGTAATTTCCACCTGGAACCGGTCCTTTGAAGAGTGAGCGCAACAGAATTGTTATCCTCAGCATGCGCGGACGATTATTGAGCGGGTGCTCAAGGTCTCGCTTTTGAGGCCTGGGTTTCTCTTCGCAAATGGTCCTGGCCGGAACGCCCACCGAAGCGTAGTGGAGGGGCCCGCTGTTCTTTTCCACCCGCAACCACTCCAACCTGAGCCACCCCTCTCCCCTTGTCATCCCGACCAGCGGGAGGGATCTGCAGTGCGCTCTGCGGCTCTCTCAAATACTTCCTGGGAAGCGACCCGGAGGAAACCGCAATCCCTTTGTTACCTTGCCAAGTCTTACCTCATGCCTGATCATGTGACATCGATGCGACTCGATGCCCATCAGCATTTCTGGCGATACAGCCCCACAGAGCATACATGGATGACCGACAAGATGGGGGCGCTGAAGCATGATTTTCTCCCCGCAGATCTGGAGCCGCTGCTCAAGAGCATTCACTTCGACGGCTGCGTTGCTGTGCAGGCGAGGCAGAGCCTCGAGGAGACAGAGTGGTTGCTTGGCCTCGCCGAAGACCACCCGTTCATCAAAGGCGTGGTCGGATGGGTAGACTTGCAGTCGGAAAAGTTGAGCGACCAGCTACAAAAATTTTCCCGGCGCCCGAAGCTGGCCGGGGTACGCCACGTGGTGCACGACGAGCCTGACGACCACTTTATGCTGCGCCCGCAATTTCGCCGTGGCATCGCACAGCTGGGGGAGTTTGGTCTGACCTACGATTTGCTGCTGTTCCCTAAGCATCTTCCGGTTGCCGTGCAGCTGGTGGAGGAATTCCCGCAGCAACCTTTTGTCCTCGATCACATCGCCAAGCCAGGTATCGCCGAAGCATTGATTTCTCCCTGGCAAGAGGACTTGCGCCGGCTAGCTGACTTTCCCAACGTTTGCTGCAAACTCTCAGGCATGGTCACGGAAGCACGATGGAAGCAGTGGCAGCCTCCCGACTTTCAAGGCTATTTGGACGTGGTCGTCGAGGCATTTGGAGCCAGCCGCCTGATGATTGGTTCCGACTGGCCGGTTTGCACACTTTCCGGCGATTACGCGTCCGTGATGAATATCGTGATCGACTATGTGAAGCAATTTCCGCCGCACACACAAGTCGCCATCCTGGGTGAAAACTGCGCCGGTTTTTACGGGATTGGGAACTGACGATGAAAGCTGCCGTACTCCACGGGCCACGAGACATCCGCATTGAGTCGTATCGTCAGCCCGAGTTGCAACCGGGCATGGTGCTTTTGCGTAGCCGTCGTGTCGGTATTTGCGGCACTGACCTGCACTACTACGAGCATGGATACAACGCAACGTTTGTCCCCGATCGCCCCTTCATCCTTGGCCACGAACTCACCGGGGAGGTCGCCGCAGTTGCCTCTGATGTTCAAGTAGTGAAGCCAGGGCAGCGGGTCGCGGTCAATCCTGCGCGCTCCTGCGGCTTTTGCGATTATTGCAAAGGGGGTCAGATCAACCTGTGCCGCAAGACGATTATGCTGGGCAGCGCCAGCACCACACCGCCCACGGATGGCGCTCTAGCCGAGTTCCTGACCGTGCGCGCCGATCAATGTCATCTGTTGCCCGAAGATATGGACGATGGCGCCGGAGCGATGATGGAACCTCTCTCGGTCGCGCTGCATGCCGTGAAACGTGCGGGCACGGTATCGGGTAAGCGGGTGCTGGTGACGGGCGCAGGAACCATCGGCTTGCTGGTAGCCATGACCGCGCGCGCCTTTGGCGCCGTTCCGGTGGCGGTCAGCGATCCTGTTTCCGCACGTCGTTTGAAGGCGATGGAACTGGGCGTGGACGTGGCTCTTGATCCCACCACCCACGACCTGCACGACCAGGTGCGGGAGTTGACAGATCTTGGATTCGATATGGTCTTTGAGGCTTCGGGCGCACCCGCTGCGTTACGCGCGGCCTTCGACCTGCTTCGGCCCGGGGGAACGATCGTGCAGATCGGAACCGTAGGCACAGCGGATATTCCCATCCCGGTCAACCAGCTCATGGTGAGGGAAATTAATTTCCGTGGATCGATGCGCTACGGGGACACGTTTGATGAAGCGATCCGGCTGGTGGCGGCTGGAAGGGTGAAGGTGCAACCGTTCATCAACCATGTTTTTGCTCTCGACGATTCAGCAAAGGCCTTGCAATTTGCGGCGGATCGATCCGTGGCGTTGAAAGTGCAGATCCAACCCTAACGCATGGCGATATCTCCGATCGACGCTATCGTCATTGCTGTTTACCTGGTTGGCATTACCGCCTTCGGGATTAAGGTCGGCTACCAGCGGAAGGCTTCTTCGCAACAGTATTTCCTGGCGAACAAGTCGCTTGGTTGGTTTACCGTCGGTGCGGCCGTGTTCACGTCGAACATTTCGACCATCCACCTGGTTGGCTACGCGGCCGGCGGCGCACGAGACGGCCTGGTGATTGGCAACTTCGAGTGGATGGCTTGCTTCATCCTCGTACTGCTGGCGCTGATGTTTGCTCCGTTCTATATCAACTCCGGAGTCGCTACGCTGCCGGAGTTCATGGAGCGGCGGTACTGTCCTGCGGCGCGCACTTTTTTGGCCGTGATCGGGATCCTGGGCGCGCTGCTCATTCACATCGGTATCAGCCTCTTTGCGGCAGCCAAAGTCTTTGAGAGCCTGCTCGGCGTACCGATGTTTGCCACCATCGTTGTACTGTCGCTGTTTACCGTCACCTATGCGGCGCTGGGCGGGCTGAAAGCGGTGGTGATGACGGAGAGTATCCAGGTGGTTCTCCTGCTGGGCGGGGCCATCCTGATCACCATCATGGGCGTGCGCGCCTTGCCACGAGTCGGTGTGCATAACCTGGCCAGCTTCCAGCACGCGGTTGCTCCCGGGCAGCTGCACATGTTGCAGCCGGTCATCAACGGCCAGGGTCATCTCAATGAGTTCTCCTGGCTGGCGGTCTTGCTGGGCTATCCCATTCTCGGCATCTGGTATTGGTGCGCCGACCAGACCCATGTGCAGCGGGTACTAGGGGCGCACACGTTGAAGGATGGGCAGAACGGCGCGTTGTTCGCAGGATTTCTCAAGCTCTCGCCGGTGTTTCTTATGGTGTTTCCTGGCGTCATCGGCTATGTGCTTTGGCAGCGAGGGGCGATTCAACTCGCGAATGTAGCCGGCCACCCGGATTACAACACCATGCTGCCGTTGCTGATCCAATACCTCATCCCGGTTGGGGTGCGGGGATTGATCGCGGCCAGCCTGGCTGCGGCGTTGATGAGCTGCATGGCAGCCGCGCTCAACAGTTGCGCGACCCTCATCTCGATCGACGTGGCCAAGCGGATGAGGCCGGAGGCGACCGACACCCAGGTGGTGCGGGTGGGACGGATTACTACGGGCGTGATCATGGTGCTGGCGATGTTGTGGTCTACGCAGGGCGATCAATTCGGCACCATCTTCGAGGCGGTCAATAAGATCCCGATGACCTTTGCTCCCGCGGTGACCACCGTGTTTGTGCTGGGTGTCCTGTGGAAGCGTGGTACCCGGCAAGCCGCGATGGCAACTTTATATTTCGGCTCGCTCATCGGAGTCCTCTATTTTCTGGTCGATTTGCCGAGCACCGGAAGATGGTTCCTGCCGGCCTCGCGCCTCACTGACTTTGGTGGATTTGTAACAGATCCAGTACAAGGCCTGGGTATTCCATTCATGCTTGCCGGCCCGATCATTGCCGCGGTGTGCGTGGCTATTTATGTGTTGACCAGCCTGTTAACCCCAGCGATGGACGAGGCCGAGGTGGCTAAAGTTTGCTGGGATCACCCGCTTGCGTTTCTCAAGGGTCCTGTCACCGCGCTCAGCGATCCGCGTCTTATTTCATTGCTGCTGTTGGTGACGGTGGGAGTGTGTTATTACCTGCTGCGGTAAAGCATAATCATTCGGGAGCAATGAGAGCCAGCTTGGGGAAGTAAGTACGGTAGCGAGTTGCATCGCGCGTCAACAAGCTATATCCGGCTACTGACGCATGAGCGCCTATAAAGAAGTCGGGCAAGGTAGACCGCTTCTTCCCTCCACGCTTTCGGTAAATGCTGAAGGCTTTTCCAGCAAGGAACGCAGCTTCATACGGAACTGGTTCTCGATCAACCAAAGTGGTTGGAAGAGCCGCGTTCAAATCCTCAATTCTTGAGTAGCGTATCGAGATCTCGGCATAGACAATGGGGTTAATCACCAGACGAGAGTGTTCGGCTGTGTCCTCGAGCATCGCAGAAGACCACGCGAACCACTGCTGATCTTCGGTGATGAGGTCGAGCAGGACGTTGCTGTCGATGAGTACAGTAGCCATCTATTCGCCGCGTGTGAGAGCCATAATGGCGTCCGTGCTCATAGCAGCGTCGCCGCTTCCGCGCAAACGTGCGACGAGGCGCGCGCCCCGCCCGTCCCTGCTGCTCTTCTTCACGCGGATAAGGCGGACGGTCTTGCCGTCGAACTCGAAATTTACTTCGGTGTGAGGAAGAAGGCCTGCCTGCTCGCGGATTTCAACGGGGATGGTCACTTGACCTTTTGAAGTGATGCGCATAGGTATTACTCTTACATGTAAGAGTAATACTCTCGGAACTTGGATGCAAGCGGTGTCCAGAGCTGCGTACAGGAAATTCGGGGCATCTCGCTCGTTTTTCGCGAGATGTGGGATACCGCAGACCTTCCCCTCAAGTCTGCTGCGGGTTCCACAGATCTGCAATTTCTATTCCCGAGCCTAAAAGCTCACCCGCGCAGTAATTTCAATATTACGCGGCCCCGCGCCCTCTGCTGTCTGCAGCGCGGTAATAATCCCGAAGCCGGTAGGTCCGTCGTCAACATTCATGTCCGGCGTTTCATAGTTCCGGTGGTTAAACACGTTCGCCGCCTCGGCGCCAAATTGAAACTTCGCTCCTTCCCATAGCGAGGTAGATTTGATCAGCGACATAGACCAGCTTTCCGTTCCCGGTCCTAAACAACATTGCCCACACCGGCATTGCCAAAGCCGCCGCTACTATCGGGCGGATCCGCAAAAGCGTTTACATTCAGGAACGTCGGGTCGCCGGCTGCCGATGGCACACCGCGGAGGTAAACCGGGACCCCGGCAATCCGGTCGGCTCGCGTCGACCCCGCGTTGCTGAGCAGGTTGGTCCCACCAGGGTCGGTGGTAGCTTGATACGGCGTAAGAAAAGCCCCGCTTTGCAGGACCACCACTCCTCCGAACTGCCACCCACCGACCAGCGTGTTGAGCGCGCCACCGCCGGACAGGAAGGGCTTGCCCTTGCCAAACGGCAGCTCATACAAGTATGTAGCCAGAAAGCGGTTGCGACGGTCGAAGATGACGTTGCCATAATCAAGGCCGAGGTTGAAGCGGTCCGACGAAACACTGTTGCCCTCGGTCGTGAGAGACGTCGGTGCAAATCCCTGGGCGTCGGAAAGGTCGCGCGTCCACATGTAACTGGCCTGGAATTGCAGTCCATTGACGAAACGCTTGGTCAAGGCTGCGCTCATGCTGTTGTAGTTGCTCTGGGCGCCATTGACGATGCTCTCGACATATCCCCAGGTCTGATAGGGAGCGTAGAGCGGGAATGCATTCGCCCATCCAATCGTATTGGCCGGCACCTGGTTGAGGTCAACGAAGGTTTCCAGGTTTGATCCGTGACTGCCAATGTAAGAAAGGCGCATACCGATGTCATGGCCGAGATCCTGTTCCAGGGTGAGGTTCCACTGCTGCACCGATGGATCGGTGTAGTGGATGGGAAAGGCATACTGGAAGCTTGCGCCTCCCGGCACCGGGGCGGAGAACGGACTAGGAAAGGCGATGGTTGGACTACCCCCAGGCGCAGTTTGCGCTTGATAGGCGTAGTTCACGAAGCTCGAACTTACTGCCCATCCGGAAACCAGCGAGAAGCCGAGAGGCTGTTCGATAAAGCGTCCCCATCCCCCGCGAAGCACGGTTTTGTCTGTGCCGGCAAGCCGCCAGGCGAAACCTAGACGGGGACCAAAATCCTTCTTGTAGGTATAGCGCAGAGCCTGCGGAATGCCGGCCTGGGCAGCGGTGATGATGGGCGAAGGCGCAATGGCTGCGGCAAAGTCTGAGGAGGTATAGCCGAGCGCTTGCTGGTTCGGCACTACGACCGCGCCGGTGACGCCACCCACGTTGTAGCTGGGCAGGAAGGCTGCGGTGTTGTAGTCGGCATCTTTGAGAGGCGGGTGAAGTTCATAGCGCAGGCCAAGGTTCAGGGTGAGCCGCGGAGTGATTTTCCAGTCGTCCTGGCCGAAGAAACCATAACCCCAGCCCCGGCCATTCATTGCCGGATGATTTACCTGTTCTGCAAGCGCAGTATAGTCGGGATAACCGAGCAGGAATGCAGTGTACGGATCTCCAATCGAGACGGGATTTCCATTTACATCCGAGTATTGTGTCTGGTTGTTGAAGTAATACTGGCCCGACCGGTAGTTGCCAAAGACGTTATCGTCATGATCGCTCATGTGACGAAAGTCCCCGCCAAACTTGAACGTATGTTTGCCTTTGCTCAAGGTGAGGTTGTCGAGGAACTGGACAATGTTGCTGTGCTGCACCGACGGATTGCCACCACCGGTCACCATAAAACCGGTAATATTCACATCCGGCGCGGTCGCGACAGGGTTGGGGTCCAGCCCCTCAATACCCGCCTGCGTCAGATAGCCGGCGCTGGTTCCCTCAAGCATCGCGTAGGTCTGGTGGATGCCATTAAAACCAGCGCGGAACTCATTCACCAGCGCGTTCGAAATAGCGTAGTTATGCGAGAAGGTAACACCCTGGTCGTCCTCAGGGTAGCCAAAGCCCCCGGTGATGGGAGAACCTGCATTAATGCAATAGGCGGAGCAATTGGGGTTCGGCGGATTGATAACGGACCTGGTTTTGTAGGTGCCGCGCACAAACATGGACTGCTTGGAGGTGAGCGTGTAATCGAGGCGTAAGTCAGCCTGGTCACTGGTGATGGGAGCGGGATAGTTCACCCGGTAGTTGTTTTGGTAGTCCGTCGGTTGGCCCGAGTTCGGAGCAGGGTAGAAGTACTTTATAAAGTTGGCCGATACTGGAGATATCGGCACGTTCGCTGGATCGATCGAGCTTCCATCCGGGTTGAAGATAGGCGTGCCTGCCAGGTAGTCGACCAGGTTCCCGTTACGCATGTCCGCAGAAGGCACGTTGGTGATGAGAGGCACCTGCCGAGGCAGCCGCAAGCCCTCATAGCTCATAAAGAAGAAGGCCTTGTCTTTACCGTTATAGAGGTGCGGAATGCTGACCGGTCCACCCAGGAACCCCCCAAAGTTGTTCATGATGATGGTCGGGGTGGAATGAGTAAAAGGATTGCCGGCGGTGAGCACGGTGTTCTGCAGATTTTCGAAGACTCCGCCGTGAAAGGTATTGGTCCCGCTCTTTGAGGTAGTGGTGACATCTGAGACGCCGCTAAACTCTGCGTTATTGTTGCTTCCGCTGATACGTATTTCAGAAATTGAGTTGAAGGATGGAAAGAGTTCGTTGATGGGGCCGCTGTTCTCCACGCTAACGCTGCTGATGCCGTCAATGGTATAGGACATCAGTGCAGGGGTTGTGCCATCGATAACCAGGTTGTTGTCGTCATCCACCTGGACGCCGGGCTCGGTGCTCAGCGTGTCAATGGGGCTGGTCGATCCTGTGGAGCGGGAGTAGACGGCTACGGGCAGCTCCGTGAGTTCGCGGCCGGTCTTGGTTTCAGAGAGACTAGAGACATCCGTGGTGATCACGCCGGCCGAAGCGCCCTGGACCATTACCGTTTCCGTCGCCGAGCCGAGCTTGAGGGCGGCGTCGACGCGCTTGGTTTCGCGGGACTGAAGGTCGAGGTCAGAGAAGTCTGTTTTTTCAAATCCAGCCGCCGACACCGTGATCTGGTATTTCCCGGGGTTTAGGTTGACCAGGCTATAGTCGCCGTGCTGGTCGGTAACAACCGTTCGTTCCGCGGCGGTGCCGATATTCGTCAACATGACGGTAGCGCCAGGAATGACGGCCCCAGAGCTATCCTTCACCGTGCCCACGATCGATCCAAAGGTTGATTGGGCAACGGTTTTCAGTGGCAACAGGGAAACGATCAGCAGCAGGCAGGGAAGTGCAAACGCTGATTTTCTGGTGCGGGTGTTTTTGGGGGAGAACTGCTCTAATTGGCTGAGAAATGGATCACACTGCGACATTTTGAAGCTCCCCTGAACCGTATTTAGTCCCCAAGGAATAGTTAGCCTCGGGCCTCCCGGGAATGACAAAAGGATGGGAGGCGGGTTGCTCAGGATCAATCTAGGAACCTGAGATCGACTAACGGCCCAACTACTGGCGATGGAAGGTCGGTACAGAGGGACTACGGGGTCCCGAACCAGGGCTCGACGCTAATTTAGCAAGGCTTGGATGCAAGAGCAAGAAGATCCGTGACCGGTTCAGACTAATCCAGGGGTGCGTTTGCCAATATTAGTCGCTTGCTCAAACGCGTAGCCCAACTGCAGTACTCCCCAGTCGTCATGATGGCGGCCAACGATCTGCAAGCCAATCGGGAGCCCACTCGAGGAGAATGCACAGGGAACGGACATCGCTGGGTTACCTGCCGCAGAAATGTAGTAAGCGGACTTCATCCAGGCAAGATAGTTTTCCATGCTTACTCCCGCAATTTCCTTTGGATAATGCGTATGGACGTCAAAAGGAAGTACCTGGTTCACGGGCAGGACGAAGAATTCGTATTCTCCTTTGAAATTGCACAAACGTTGGAACAGTTCTGTGCGCCGGGCCTCGACCCGAGCCAGATAAGGCCCGGTCAGCTTGCGTCCTTCTTCGACGTGCCAGTGAATGTATTCGTTGAGCTGGTCACCATGGGTGGCCAGCAGATCCCCAAAGGCCAGTTCGACGGACCAGTGCCGCCACGCCAGAAAGGCTTCGTTAGCGCCGCTGAAATCAGGCTCCGCATCCACCACGATGCAGCCCAGCGATTCGAATATTTTGCGTTGTGCCTGGACCGCGTTCTTCACTTCCGGCTCCCAGGGCAAACCCATGTCTTTGAACATGGCCACCCGCACCCCTTGGAAGCTCCTGCTTCCCAATGGCTTAGCAAACTGGGCACCTGGCAGTTCAATCGAAATGGGGGAGTGATGGTCATATCCGGCGAGCACGCTCAGGAAGTATGCGCAGTCGGTGACATTACGAGCCACGGGGCCAGGGACCGCCAGCGTAAACCAGCCCAGATTCGTAGGCACGTTCGAAACCCGTCCCGGGGAAGGGCGGATGCCCACTACGTTGCAAAAGTTGGCAGGATTGCGAAGCGAACCGCCCATATCGCTGCCATCGGCCAGAGGAGCCATGCCGCATGCGACGGTGACTGCGCCGCCGCCGGTGCTTCCGCCGCAGGTCTTGCTTAAGTCGTAGGGATTGTGGGTAGGCCCGAAAACCGGATTGAAGGTCTGCGAACCAAAACCAAATTCGGGGACGTTTGTCTTACCCAGGACGATCGCTCCCGCTTCTTTTTCCCGCTGCACGACGCGGCAGTCGAAGTCCGGGACATCGTTCTTGTGCAACGGGGAGCCATAGGTCGTGCGGATGCCGTTGGTCTCGTGCAGGTCTTTCACGGCGACGGGTAGTCCGTGCAAAGGGCCGAGCCATTTGCCATGTGCGAGGGCCTCGTCTGCGGCGGCGGCCTGGGTCATCAACTGGTCTTCCGGAACCAGGGTGACGACCGCGTTCACCTTGCCATTGACCTGATTAATCTGCTTCAGATGAGCCTGCATCACTTCGCGCGCAGACAGCCTCTTTGCCCGGATGGCTTCGACCATGTCGACAGCTCGCATCAGGCAAATCTCGTTAGAGGCAGATGCTTTTGAAGCGGCCAATAATGGAGCGGCCGCAACGGACATTGCAGTGGTTGTCCCCAGCTTGATGGCGTCTCGGCGTGTCATTGTCCTACTCATCGCTTTCCCTGTGCTGTTCGGTTCATGATAGCCGTCCCATGCATATCAAATCTCAAGATTCTGGCACTCGCTCATAAGCGCAGGAGGTTAAGACTCTCCAGTGGAGTTGCTCGAATGTGATCCCCCCGTGTTCCGGGTAAACGGTGCGCCTTATGCGCCTTGAGGGTTGCATTTGACGGGTTCCGAGACTTTGGCCAGGAAAAAAAGCGCGCTAAAAGTCACCGCTGCTGATTCAGGTGGCGCCAGCCGGCAACGACTGTCCTCTGCCCGTGTCGGTTTCCCTGTAGAAATGTGCGAACAAAGCGAACAAAGCGAACTAAGTCCGGGAGGCGGGCCGGGCCTGCGATCGGCGATTCGGGCGTCCAGAAAATATGCGCGAAAAGCGCGGTAAGCGCGATAAGGGGGGTGAGCATGGTCGTTATCCTTATCAAGGGGCTGGCGAACTGTGCAGTCGCCGCATAAGCTCTGCATGGTCCTGTAGCCTTGCAAAAAAGTGCGAAAAAAGCGAAATAAGCGCAAAAAGCCCCCTTCTTATGTGCAGGCTTGCTGGTTTTTCCTCGATCACTGAGGCCTTGATACAAAATGTCGACAGGTAGAGCACTGCCATACGCCTGGAACCACTTCTACCGGTGACAAACGGGACGATTAGGTCTGCCTGCGCGCCAGGTATTCGCGATAGTCCCGTTTTTGACCCGGAGTCCGTTGTCCCCCGGCCTCGGTTGGCCCAGGCTTTTGGGGTGGCGTTTCCTAAGTTGTCAAAACTGCTCAATCAAGAGGACGCACTGAGCGCACCCTGCTTACGCGGTGAATTCTGCTCTCCGCAGGCGGCGCTCTCGCGGCGCGCACCTATGCTGCGGACAGGCTTAATCCGTCACTTTGATGTCACTTTACCGTTTGCTTCACCCAAGTCACCAGTCGCAAGCGCTGATGTTTCCCGGTGGTTGGCGGCAATGCACGGGCAGAGCACACCGGTGCAAGGCCAAGCAGAGCCGTAGTGGCAAAACGGCTCCGACGTCTGGATCTTAGGTCCAAGGTAGTACGGTTTTTGAACGGCATCAAGAGGGGAAGAGGATTTCTTTGGTAACTATGGCTGGCGCTTTTCTTCACTATGGTGCAAAGAAGCGATTGCCGATGTGGCTGCTTTGCTTTCACTCAATCTCGTGTGGGCGGAACCTGGGCGCCGATGACAGAGCTATAATCCAGGACTGGCCCGCGAATCGGCGAAGTGACAGGCCACGCTGCGTAGCTGATGGGAGGGAGAGTGAACGAAAAGAGGTTGAGGCCTGAGATTACGAATAAAATTTGCAAACGCCTGTGGGAGCTAGCGCAGATTGAGCCAGAGCGAACCCGCGGAAGCTTGAAGGGTCAAGTTGATTGCTGCGAACAAATGTATCGCCTTTTCAAATTCGAACCTGCACTGCAACGGCTGAACGAACTGGCAAGCATCGACCCATCCAGGACAAGAGGGCGCAGGACCAGTCAGGACAAAGCCGCGAAGTTGCTGAAGCGAATCGTTTCGTCGCTAGAAGTAGATAACAGTAGAGTGCAATAGAAGCGTCCACGCCGAAGGGTCTAGTTGAAACGCCTATCACTCATCAAAAGTTTCGGGACAAACGGAGGTGGCATTTTCACGAAAGTGACCTCGCTTTTAAAACTTAGTGTGACTCTTTTTTCCAAAGTGTCAGGTCCGTCTGCCCACGAAAATCTCGCCACGAAAATCTTGTCCACGAAAATCCTGGGTTTAGCCCCAAATTCACCAAGCACGGACGGTGACCTAACTCATGCTGGTTGCGTACATCGATGAATCGGGCCATTCGAAAGACCCGAAATCGCACTTCTGCGGAATGGGCGGCCTGGTCGCGGATTCATCTAAGTGGGAAGCCTTGGACGTTTCGTGGCAGGCTACTCTCAATGAAGCTGGATTAAACGGTGCATTCCACATGAACCAGTTCGCGCATAAGCAGGGAGAATTTAAGAAATGGACCGAACACCAACGGAAGAACCTACTCGGGAAGCTAATAAACTCTATCGTCGAGCTTGATGCCGTCCCTGTGGGCTGTGTAATTTGGTTAGACCATTACAACGCATGCCCAAAGTTGATAAGAGATTTCTATCGAGAACCATACTTCATGGCGTTCCAAACGGTGACTAAGGCTGCGGCGCTTCAAACGCTTCCTAGTATGAATTGACTAAAGAGTTTGAGAATTTCGTTGAAGCGGCCTGACGACGCTATGCGCTGGGCGCTGCGCAAGATACTGCGACCAACCCGTGAGCAAGAAAAACATCCCTTAATCCAATTTTTTGATGCGCATGATATCGTCAGAGTTTTTCTTGAAGCTACAGGCCAAGATAAGGCGAATAATGCGCTAATCCAGACAGTGCTCACGCAGGCATGGGCCAAGAAAATTGCGGTGCGTCATCTACTTGAAGTGCGGATCGCGAAATACACAGAATGAGCCCAGGAGGAAATCAGGACCAGGAAATCAGGACCAGACGAAAATGACCCTAACGAAAGCGGGTCGTTTGGCATTTACTCCGATGTGTTCCTTTAGGGTCAGTTCCGTCTGGTTACGATTTCTTGCAGCCCCTCTCAGGTCGGCATACACTAGGGTCCCATGCCCAACAAACCGGCATTGCCCGAGCAAGCCGCGAGTTTCATCGAGACGATGGACTGTCTTCCTGTCTCCAAACTGCCCGATGGACCGGAATGGCCCTACGAAATCTTATGTTGTCGACCACATAATATTTCTTATGTGGCGCAGAGACTTATGTGGCGCTCGCTCCAGGGAATGCGTAAAGGCGGTCGGTTCGGAGTAGACGTTAGCGTCGTTTCAAGGCCATTGATCAGGGGCCTGGTTTAAGTGTCCACCCGCATCGATCTGCGCATATCACGCTGATCGAATTCAGCTCTCAACCCGACATCTCAACCAGAGTCGTGAGGGTCGTGACTCACCGCTTTTGACCGGTTCTCGGAAAGGCCTCGCCGTACCCGTACGCGGTAAACTTGCGATGCGATGGAATCCTGTCGAGAGTGCGAAGCGATTCTGCTGGAATACCGAGGGGCTTACCGTGACTTCTGGCTCAACGCGAGCCCAGAGACTCGGAACCTGCACCAGTCGGTTGCGAACCTTATCGGGGGGACCGAGGACGACGTGGTTCGCCTGAGAGGGTTTGGTTCCGCTGTTTCGTACTGTGAACGCGGAGCAGCTCTCCATCGAGCATCGGCGCGAGGGTGGTCCTTACCTGGGGACGTCGGATTCTGAACGGATACGTGAAGTGATGGGCAGGAAGATTAAGCACCAAATGGCTACGGGCCATTTCGTGAAGTTTGCGATCGGGGAGGGTTCTAGGGAGGCTGGCGGAACAGAAGGGAACAGCAGTTGAGCAGTAAAGTCCTTGCCTTTTCTATGCTCTTTTTCGACTGCACAGCATGCCGTTCGAGAACCCGATAAAGTTCCAACGGTCATCCTTCGACCGTATCCCGACCTATTTCCGAGTTTTAGTTGGTGCGCTTTTCTTTTGTTAGAGTAGACAAGCGCCACATAACTTTCGGTTCAGAGACTGCGAAGGAACTCCATGACGCACGGGTTCGTGCGCTACGTCTTCTTCTCGGGCCCTGTTCGGCGTGCATTGATTTGGACACTGTGGTTCCTCGACCATCTGTCAGAAGTTGGCGAGGCGCGGAACTGAGCGCAAATTGGCGGTGGACGGCGCCGTTCGATTCAAGTAGAGTCTTCCTGCTGGCCCCAATCCCCACAAACTGGCAGGAAGAACGCCATGAGCATGCCTCACCCGAACAGTCTTTATACTCTGGTTATGGTTGATGCAGTCCGCCAGGAAGGAGATAAAGCAGGCGAGACCACGGTCAAGCTCAAGTCCCAGTTGTCTCACTTCAATAAGAGCTACGCTGCGGATCAGCTGTCGAGTCCGTACGAGCAAGTCGAGATCAGCACAACGGAGCTGATCGACAGAATCTACACGCCAGGGCAAGTTCTTAATGAGAAACGCCGGCAGATTCTGGGCAAGGAAATGACAAAGCCGGAATTCGTCGAACAGTTCAAAGCCGGCCGCAAACGGTTCCGCTCGGCAATCCAAGCGAATGCACCGACCTTGGCGCTGGTATTCCAGAACAAGTCGTTCCCCGAAACCTACTTTCACCCGGACATTGCGCGGGCCCTTTGCGGCACCGGGCTGCTGACAAAGGAAGCGACGGCCGGAGACCGCATTATGCAGACAGCGGGTGTCGTCCTCAGCACCCTAGGCAAGGACAACTCCTTGGCGATGATGCTCGGAATGGCGGAATCGCACAACAGGAAGCGGTCGAAGCTGCTCTACACGGAGGACACCGTCGAATTCACGCTGCTGACGTTCTCCTACTTCGGCGCCAAGCCAAGCAAAATCAGTGAACCCGAGTGGTTTTTCTTTTGGCGCGTCTTTGGTTCGATGATGGGCCTTGGACCGGAACGCCTGCATGACAACCTCAAAAAAGCCCAGGAACGAATGAAGTTTCTGCATACGCAGTGCCCCATGCCGCCGACCGCGCTTAGCTGCAAGCTGCTGGAGGTCCACGTCAAGACGGTGCTAGGAGATCATGACGACATCAAAGAAGCCTCTAAATGCGGATGGATCTCCAAGAAGATGGAGCAATATCTGAGGCACGTGGGAAAGTGGCCGGCCGGGCTGAATCGAAAGGGAGAGGAGGTGTAGAAGAACCGGATCCGGTCCCATGGCAGTGCGGGTGTCCTGCGCTGATTTGTTTCTCGGCTGATTGTATTATCGGATCTCAGCTGCCTTGAAACTCTCGGTGGCGCTGGTGAACTGCCGCTAAATGCTAGAACCTCTTTGGGGCAACGCAGGTCAAACATAATTCTGAATTGATGGCACAAACTCACTAGCAGCGTATAGTCAACTTGCTAGGACTCGCTGCGAGGTTGGGAAGCCTTGCCGTCCCATGGATGCCAAGCTCACTGGAGCGATTTCTAGCCGTCCTTGACTTGGCTGCAATTCCTGTTTGGTCCCTCAGTGCATGTCGTTGAGTTTGTCGCACGGATAGAGGTTGACCGATACTGGAGGCTGAGGGGTTCAGGACATCCATGATAGGTAACTGTCAAGGGAAAACGGAGATTTCCATTGACTTGGTGGAATGGCTTTCCCCAAGCGATTTGCGGGATGCGGTTCAGAACTGTCCTCGATCGTACGCATTGCCAACGCAGTAGCAGCGTGGCCAGACATCCATTTGCGGGAACGGTGAAGCTTCGTCCACGAAGATTGAGTGAGAGTAAACCAGCCGACCTCAAAACAGACGATAGGGTGTATTGGGAGAGTGAGCTCCCGTGCACAGTCCCGACAAACGTGAGGACCGGCTGGTGGATCGCTGACAGAACAAACCCAAAATAAGCAACTACCGGCAACTAAGCCGCCGAGGCAAGATGTCTTCTGGCTTTTCTCCTTGTTGGGATGGTTTTCGGCGGCGGTGTACGCACTTGAAAAGGCTGGCCGCTCTTGTCGACGGCTAGCAGATAAGCGACCAGTTTGCGCGCCACCTGCAAGGTGGCGCGATTGGCATGTCCGCGCGTTAATTGCTGGGCATGCAGCTGAGCTAGCTGCGGATTCCAGCGTGGCGCCAGCTTGGCCGTTTCGATCAGCGCGGTCTGTAGCCAAGCGTTGCGCTGTTTGGATATCGGCCCACGCTGCTGCTTGCCCGCAGAGGAGTGAAGCGCTGCCGTCAAACCGCAATAGCTCACCGCATCGGCAATGGAGGCAAAACGATGCGGGTCGCCGACCTCCAGCGCCCATGTCAGAGCGGTGATCTCGCCCACACCGTCGATGCTGCTCAAACGCTCCACGCGCTGTTTTAAGGCAGCGTCGGTCAGCAGTCTTCCCAGCAACTGCTTTTGCACACCTTCGAACATGTCCTTTGTCCCGCGACTCATGCGCAGCAGATCCTTCACCGACTCCGGCACTTCCTCTAAGCTCTTGATCAAATTGCTGAAGTACTTCTTGCCGTGCAACTTGGTCTTGTGAAACGAAACCCCGCTCTCCATCAGCAGGCCGGCTGTCTTGTTGTGCATCCTGACTGACTGCTGAACCATCATCTGGCGATAGCGCATCAGTCGGCGCAGGTCCCGCAGATCCGGCGGAAACACATAGCAGCCTGGCAGTAAGTCGCAGCGCACCAGATCGGCTATGGTGCGAGCATCGATGGCATCGCTTTTCTTCTTCCCCGCAGTAATGGCTTTCATCTTCGCTGGATGGCCCATCTCCAGCCGTTCCGCATATGGCTTGAGTGTGTCGTAGATCCAGGCACTGAAGATCGTTGCCTCCATCGCGCCATGCCACGGTTGCTGTAGACTCCCCGCCCAACTGCGCAACACAGAACGCTCGGCGGCCAACGTGCCCTCCTTCACAATCTGGCCAGCTGCCGTCTTGATGCAATAACTGATGGTTTTCTTGTGTACATCCAATCCGATATAGTGAATAGCATTCATGGGGTTCTCCTAATCGAGATTTCTGGGTCGGCTGCTTCGAACAGTCGATCCCAGCAGTGTAGTCTCGGGGAGAACCCTTTTCCCTTTCCATACCTATGCATTCAAACAGACGAAGTAATTCCGCGAGCTATTCGGGGATTATTTTCGTCTGTCACGCATCCGCCCCATGTGAAATGGGCGCCGTCAACGAGTGACGATAATGTGCTCACTGATATGGTGCGGCTCCATCTCCAGATAGCCTTCGGGGGCACACTTAGGTGAGTACAACGATCTTCCCACCCGCTTTGTTCTCCTCCATGCAGCGGTGCGCCTCAACGATCTCGTCAAGGTGAAAAACTTTGCCGATCTGGACGCGCAAACTGCCCACTGCGATCTGCTCGACCAGTTCTTCGAGCGGAGTCCGCATGAAATCTTCCGATTCGCCGGAGTAGCTGGTTAGACACACAGCCGTGGGAATCACCTCCATCGGAGCGAAATCGTCGAAAGACCATCTATTGCCGACGATTCCCGTCATGCAAACGATGCCGCGCTGCTTGGCGCAGCGTAGCGAATCCTTCAGCGTGGTCGTGCCCACCAACTCGAGCACTTTGTCGACACCTCCGGAGCACACCTCTCTGACCTGCTCGTCGATCGAACCCGTATCGATAAACACCTGGTCAGAGCCGCTCTCCAGCAGCAGCTTGTTGCGCGCCGGATTGCGAGTCGTGGCTGCGACAAAGGCGCCGTGATTTTTGGCTATCGCCGCAGCCGCTAAGCCCACCGAGGTAGTGCCCCCGCGAATCAGCAGCCGCTCGCCCTTTTCGAGACGAAGTGACTTGAAGAGCGAGCCCCATGCCGTCTGTAGCATCTCCGGAATCGCGCCGAGCGTTTCCCATGGGAGTCCGGTCTTGATGACCTGCACCTGCCTCGCGGGCACGCAGGTATATTCGGCGTAGCCGCCGTCGAACTGCCGACCCATGCCGCCCATTGCGGTCGCGACAACATCGCCCTTGCCGAACTCGCCTCCTGGTGCGTCTTCCACAAGACCGACCGCTTCGATGCCCAGCACGCGTGGAAACTTGACGTCGGGAGAATGGCCCTGCCGCGTAAACAACTCGGAGCGGTTGATACCGAATGCCTTGACCCGGATCAACGCTTCGCCGGCCTTGGGGATCGGTATGGGCCGGCTCTCAATCTTGAGAACCTCCGGCCCACCTGCTTGGTAAATCACTGCGGCTTTCATTGTCTCCATATTTCGTTCCTTTCTCAGCGCTGAGGCGCCGGGATAAATTGAGACGCGGCTAGTCCTTGTGATCCCAGCGAACGTAAATCAGAGCCGTGCGTACATGGCTCGGCAGCCAGACATCCACGCCGGCCAGACGGTTAATCCAGCGAGGTTGAATTTCCCTGACCGATTCGTCCACGACCTTGTCCAGAAGCACTTTGAACAACAGGAACTCATTGTCGGGTCCGATCACTTTCGTGGTTTCAGACCAGAAGGCAGCCTGGTCCAGGCCGTTGTGGACGCGCTTGACCGTGCGATAGACATCCATCGTGAACTCTTTGGTTATCAGAACATCCTGCTTTGTTCTGATGCTCGTAAGATGGCCGCCCACAAAGGTATCAAAGTCGTAGGCCAGCAGCTGATCGAATACCTTCATGTACTCATAAAAATTCGTCGTGATATCGAATCCAGAGAAGGGAGCATAGCCGGGAGTTACGCAGTCAATCGCCATCATGAATTTTGCCTCAGGAACATAGATGAAGAGATCACCTTCATTCGAGTGATAATCGTGGCGTGTGAGTTCGACCGTTTTGCCTCCCAGCGAGATCGTCTTCTCCGTTTTGAATGTTACGTTCGGCACCAATCGACTCGGATCGTTCATTTCCTTGAGAAAATCGGCGACAGTATCCAGCGCGACGATCTGCAGACCTTTGACGTCTTTGAACGCCGCTGAACCGCCTATGTGATCTTTGTGTGTATGCGAGTAGACCAGTATCCTGATCGGCTTGTCGGTCACCTTTGCAATTGCCGAAGGGATACTCTTGCCGAAGCTTGCCGGCGCGTCGAACAGGATGACGCCCTCATCCGTCACAAGAAATGCGGATTGCCATCCGTTATCGGAGATGACGTATACGCCTCCTCCAACGCTCTTGACTGCATATCCGAGCTTTGGATCGATCTTCCAGAACTGCGCCTTTACTGAGGGCAAAACAGGAACATACCGTTGCAGGGCCTCCGGCGAGTCCTCGGGTGGGAGTTGAGTCGGCGCTGGTTGCGAAGGCTGAGCCATGACACGAATGCAAAGCATGGCGAGCGCGAGAATGCACATGAGCTTCTTCATAGGAAGGTCTCCTCGTGGTTGACGGTGTGTGAGCGCCGTAATTGCGCTCTACGCTCGTGGCGGGTTGGTGGTGGAAAAGCAGTAGCGCGCAATCTTCCAGGCTCCGCCGATCTTCTGGAAGACAAACAGTTCCTGATTTGCCTCTGGGCTGCTGGTGCCGGTCGCGTGCACCTTGACTGTTCCGGCTGAATTCGTTCGCGCGAACGCCCAGTCCGGTGCCACCTGCACGACTTCGGCGACCTTGAACTCCACCGAGAGCGTGATTGCTTCGAACACGGCGAGATATGCCTTGCGGACAGCATCCGCCCCAACGCTGGAAGGAAAATGCTGCGACATGAACACGCCGTCGGAACTGTAGAGCTTCATCACGGCATCGGTATTGGATTGGTTCAACGCATTCTGATATTGCGCAAGTAGAGAGGCGACGGCCTTTTCATCTGCATTCATAATCTCGACCCCTGGGGATGGGAGTTTTCGCGTTCGGATCTAAGCTAGGCTTATCCCGCATACGCGATAAGCGGGGTAAACTGGGAATCACATTTCCATAATTGGAAAATTAGCCATGGACCTAAACTCACTGATGATTTTTGCCAGGGTCGTTGAGGTAAACAGCTTTTCCCAAGCGGCACGCCGGCTAAAAATGCCGGTCTCTACCGTCAGCCGTCGCATTGCCGAACTGGAGGATCAACTCGGGGTCCGTCTCCTTGAACGTTCGACGCGCAGCCTGAGGCTCACCGACGTGGGTTCTGAAGTCCTGGAGCATGCCCGGCACAGCGCGGAACTCACCGAGGCGGTTGACGGAATTGTCTCGAACCATCTGGCGAACGTGTCGGGAACGCTGAGGCTTTCCGCGCCGCCCAGCATCTCCGACTCATTGCTTGCGCCACTGCTCGTCGCATTCCAGGCGTCCTATCCTAACGTCCGGGTCCAGGTCTTCATCACTGAGCGCGTTGTCGATCAGATCGCCGAGGGCGTTGACCTGTCGTTCAGGGTTGGCGAGCTTGAGGATTCGTCGCTCGTCGCACGCAGGCTACTCACCTACCGTCATCAGCTGGTCGCGAGCCCCACCTATCTTGCGAAGTGCAAGGCGCCGAGATCGCCGCGAGAGCTGCTCGAACATCGGCTGCTCGCCTTCTCGTTCTGGAGACCCGAAAAGATCTGGAGCTTTGTTCACGTGAACGGAAAAGACAAGGAGACTCTGACGTTTCAGCCCTACCTTACGATCAACGAATACGCTGGCCTGGCAACCGCTCTGCTTGCCGGCGTGGGTATCGGCGATCTGCCGCCGATTGTTCAGCCCGAACTGCTCCGCGACGGACGTCTGGTTGAGGTCATGCCGAAGTGGCACTTCAACATCTTCAATCTTTCGCTGGTTCATCTGGGAAACAGATACATTCCGCGGCCAGTACGCCTCTTCAAGGAATTCGCGGCGCAAATGGCGTCGACACTCTTTCCAAAGCTTCCGAATTAACCCCTCTGATGCTCAATGAGATTCCTATCTCGGCTTTAGCCGCTTCAAGACGCATGGGAGCACGCCGAATCCTCCAATGTCGACAACAGGGTAATGCACTCATTCACCCGGCCGGATCGGCTATGCCTCTGGCAAGTTGCCGTATAACGGGAATTTCGGGCCGTTGGAGGCTCAATACCGCATTTGCAGATTGCAGAAAAGCGACATATACCGCTAAGGAAGGGGGCACGACGTCGGCTGCTCTGGTGCAGAAACACTTGCCGTGGAAAGATGCAGCCATCGTTCGCCGAAGTCAGTGCATGCTAGCCTTGAGACCTGACGCATGAATGACTTCTCCTCATTGATCGTGCACTACGGATACGTCGTCATCTGCCTAATTGTTTTTGCAGAAGCCATCGGTGTGCCAGTACCGGGCGCAGTGGCTCTTGTTGCGGGCGGAGCTGCGGCGGCGGCGGGTACCCTGTATGGGCCGGCGGTCTGGTTGTTTGCGGTCGCTGCGATGTTGTCGGCCGACTCACTCCTTTACATCCTCGGCCGCCATATGGGATGGACGATCTTGAAATTTCTGTGCCAGGTTTCTGTCGATCCGGAAGGATGCGTTCTGCGCTCCGCGGAATCGTTCTATAAACGTGGACGGCTCACGCTGTTGATCGACAAGTTCATTCCTGGGGTGAGCACGATGGCCGCGCCGCTGGCTGGGAGCATGAAAATGCGGTTCTCTCAATTCCTGGGGCTGGACTTCCTGGGCGCCAGCCTCTATGCGCTCTCATATGGCGCAATCGGGTTCATCTTTCGCGATTTCGTGGCGAAGATCGTCAGTGGATTTCGCGCAGCAGGACATGCGGTCGAGATTGTAATCATCATTGCCCTGATTGCCTTTATAGGTTATCGGATTTCGTTGTACTGGAAGCAACGCGCCGATCGGGTTGTACCACGCGTAGAGGTACAGATATTGGCTGCGAAGCTGCAGACAGAAGGCCCGGGAAAGATACTGCTGGCCGATGTGCGCAGCCATGGTTATTACAGTGCGGGCGCTGTCCGCATTCCCGGCTCGATTCGAGTCGAGCCCAACAATCTCAGCGCCGAAATAGCACTATTCCCTCGAGACAAGGACATCTACCTGTACTGCACCTGCCAGAAGGAAGCGACGAGCCGTAGCGTGGCGCATCTTTTACGGGAATGGGGATTTCAGGCATTTATCATCGTAGGCGGCCTAGCAGCCTGGCGCAAAGCAGGGAATCCGCTCGAGACTGTGCCCGAGACCGATGTAGTGCATCTTCCAACTTTCAGCCGATAAGTCCCCATCATAGCGGGGCTTGGCTGCCCGCCCGAAACGAGCTGCCCACGCTTAGAGAAGGGTATGCTCTCCTGAACGGACACCAGGACTAATCCACATGCCCGATAAACACTTTTGAGGATGATAGCGAAGCGCCTCCGCAGGAGAGAGCGGCTCATCGCCGGAAAACGGGGTAATTCGCTCCTTGAGCAGATTGGATGGTCACGTCTTCTTGACCCGATCCACGTGCCTGTATAACCGGCTAATCGGAAAGTGATGCTGCACAATTCCACCCCCGGTAGATGACGCAGATGCGCCTTGGTCCGACGTGGGTCACTGGGTTGCACCTACAGAGCGACTCGTCTACTCGCAGCGAAGCGCAACCATCGGGTCGATTGAAAGGGCCCGGCGCGCGGGAACCAGGCAGGCGAGCGCGGCGACCGCAATGAGGAGCATCGACACGGCCAAGACCATGATCGGATCATGCGTGCCATTTTCGATCCAGCGAGCAATGATGCGGTTCAGTCCGAAGCTAAGCGCAAGACCGGCGGCGATGCCAAGGCCAACACCGGTTCCGGCAGAGAGCGCTACGATGCGGAGCACGTCGCGACGCTGCGCTCCGAGGGCGACGCGAACCCCCAGTTCACTGGTGCGCTGCATGACCGTATAGGAGACTACGCTGTACAGGCCTACAGCGGCGAGACTCAGCGCCAGTATGGAGAACGCGCCAAAGAGCATGGAGATGAGACGCGCCCTCGCATACTCCGGCTCACGCTGGATCCAGCCTTCGAGGTCCCGCACATCGCTGAAGATCTGCTGGTCCGGATCAAGGGAGGCGATCTGTTGGCGGACGCTATGCAGCATGGCAAGCGGCTCGCCTTGCGTGCGCACCAGGACTTGGGTAAACGGCAACGTCAGCAGCGTGTAGGGCGCGTAGACCGCGGGCGCCACAGGTTTATCCAGACCGTCATCCAGCGAATCGGCGACAACTCCGATGATCGGCAGCCATCCGTCGCTTCCGGTTGCGGCCAGCCGAATGGGAGGCGTGTTTGCGAGTTGCGCCATGCGGACCGAGTGCCCCTGCGCGTCCCCGCCGGAAAGATAGTGACGAACGAATGCCTGATTCACAAGGACCAGTGCGGCTCCACGCGCGATCTCGCTCTGGTCCCAGGAGCGCCCTCTGAGCAGCGGAATCTCGAGCGTAGTGAAGTATTCAGGGCTGACCAATTCCACGTGCGCCTCTTGCGCCTGGGAGGCGGCCTTTCCCAGGATTTCGACAGGAACGGTCAAACCGCTATCCGGCGGAGTGGCATTGGTCGATATCCCTGCCCCAAGCACGCCGGGTATTTCTGCGACTTTCTCACGAAGCTGCTGGAAGAATCGGCTGCGGTCGGCCCATGTTGTGTACGCATTTTCGCGTAGCGGAATGATAACTGACATCACGTGCTTCGGCTCATACCCCAGCGGCACGCGGTTCATGCGAATGAATGCCTGAATAGCAGCACCTGCCGCCGTCATCAGCAACAGAGTCAGCGCGATTTGTCCCGCAATCAGCGCGGTGTGGAGGCGTCTACCTTTCACGCTGCCCGTCAGCCGCTGTGTGCCGGCCTGCATGACCTGACTGATCTCCGGCCGCGCCGACTGCAGTGCAGGAAAGAGGCCGAACACGATTCCGCTCAGCAAAGCCAGACCTACGCTGAAAAACAAGACAGCGAAATTGATGTGGAAGTCGGCTTCATAGGGGTAAGAGTGGTCCGGCAGGCGCGGGATGAGGAACCCAATGCTTTGGTAGGCAACAAAGATGCCCAGTCCCGCTCCGGTCACCGATAAGAGCAGTGATTCGGTGAGCAGCTGGCGCACGATGCGGATGCCGCTGGCTCCTACGGCCGAGCGGACGGCAAACTCGTGCTGCCGCGCCGTGCCCCGCGCCAGGAGGAGAATGGAGACATTGCCGCAACCAATGACGAGCAGCAGCGCGACGGCCGCAAAAAGTAGGACCATCGTCTTCTTCAGATCGCGGGTGTACGTCTCTGCCACACCGCGCACGCTGATCTTGAATTGCTTGGGAAAGATATTCGGGGTTTGCCGGTCGAACTCCTGGTAGAGGGGCCGGAATTCGCCCGCGGCGGCGGCCATGCTGATACCGGGCTTCAACTTGATCTTGGTTGCGTACTGATGTGCCTGATCCGATTCCAGCTTCAGGGGCAGATAGACATCGCCATCCATCCACGTGAAGCGCGGCGGCATCACGCCAAGAATCGCGTAGGGCTTGTGCGTGAGCTGGATAGTCTTTCCGACCACGGCAGGATCGCCCCGATAGTGCCGTTGCCAGAACTTATAGCTCAGCACTGCCACCGGCTGAGGATCCTGTCCGTCAGGCACGTCGGAAGGGATGATGTATCGGCCCAATAGGGGCGACAGGCCGAGGAACTGGAAAGCGGATCCCGTCATCATGAGCGCGTTGACGTCATCGGGTAAATCACTGCCCGTGACGGTCTGGCTGGAAAAGTCGAAGGCAGCGATATCCTCAACGGCATGCGTCTGCCGAAGCTGGTGAATCTGCGGACCAGTCAGCCCCCAGGTTCGATCATGGCCTGCGTTGTCCGTAGTCCAGACGTCGCAGATCCGCTCGATTCCCGCGTACGGCCAGGGATGGAGCACAGCGTCGTAGAGGATGCTGTAGACAGCGACGGTTGCGCCGATGCCAAGGGTGAGCGAAAGGACCGCGGTCAGGGAGAAACCGGGGTTACGGAGGATTTGCCGGAACGCAAATCGGAGATCCTGTAGCAGTACTTGCATCAGCGCCTCCTCTGGGAAGGGGAAAGCTGGGCCGATATCTAACAGTCTTGAAGCACTTTGTGGGCCACGCCTGACACCTTCCGGCGAGCACCCACCAGAAACCGTAGCCAGGATTGCGGCTCTCGCAGGTAAACGTAAGGTTCGACGAAGGAAGCGAGGGTAGCTGAAATTCGTTCAGCGCCCTTTGAAGCCATTGGATCGGGTTCGAAAAAGGGCCGCAGATCCAAATTGAGCTTGGCGGTCACTTTATTCGAATCAAATGATGTCCAATTTCGCACAGTGCTTTCCAAAAACGAACGGCGTTCTACTAGATGACAACCCTTCCACGATCGAATTAATGAAGAGTCGCCTTGCTTATCGACGAACCGTTGCCGGGAAAGCCGGGTAGCCGAATACCCACAGATATGAAGGTCCTCTCTAGCCTTGAGCTACAGGGCTAGATACGTCCCGGCAGTGATCAAAGTTCCCGGCGTTTATGGTTACTAATCCCGGGCGGGTCACAGCTCTCAGGATGGAGCGTGGACAACAACCTCCGTCCGTGTGTTGCTCCCGTCTAAGCACCCTCCCCCGATCTGAAGTAGCTACGCATGAATTCGACATATTCCTGATCCGGCAGTGTTTGTTTCGCGTTTAGGAAGCCGCGGCTATCGACACCGATGAAATACCGCAGGCGCCTGCTTCCATCGGTCGCGGCCTTGTAGATTTCCAGCGCGACATCGCGAGAGCTAATGCGTGAAGCCGCCGCCGTGCGGCTATATGCCTCGCGCATGTCTGCTTTGAACCGGTCGTAGCCGGTTACTGCTCGAACCTCTCCAGAATCCTCTGCAACACGCGCATTGAAGTTCGTAGCGGTGACACCACCATGCGGCTCGATCAGTTTCACAACGATGTTCTGAGACGCCAGTTCATACGAAACGGCTTCGCTGAAGCCCTCCAGGGCGAACTTGCTTGCGGAGTATATTGACATCGCGGGAACTCCATAGATACCGCCCCCCGAGCTGACGTTGATGATCATGCCGCTCCGCTGCCGGCGCATGGTTGGCAGCGAAGCGCGTGTCAGTTCGATGAGACCGAACACGTTCGTCTCGAACTGCTGCCGAATTCTTTCGGGGGTGACCTCTTCCAGCAGCCCGTATTGTCCGTAGCCTGCATTATTCACCAGCAGGTCGATGCGCCCGAACTTCTTCAGTGTTTGACCGACAGCCTCTTGAATCGATGCCGCATTCTGCAGGTCCAGCCGCGTCAGCATCAGGTTGTCTGAAGGGACGAGATCCTGTTCCTTCTCAGGAGAACGCATCGTCGCCACAACATTCCAGCCGTCTGCAGCGAAGACCTTTGCCGCCTCCTTCCCAATTCCGCTTGAAGCCCCGGTGATGAGCATTGTCCTTACCATGGAAAACCTCCTGACACGTTAGATCGAACGTTCGTTCTAACGGTTGAAAAATTTATATATGCCCGAGGGCAGCTGCGATCATGCTCTCTAGTCGCTGGTCAGTGATTTCCAGACAGTTGAGGCAATCTTCTGAAGAACTGCTGGTCTCAGCTCTTCTTGCCGCCTCGCCAGTCGCAATGCCAGGCCGATAGACATTTCATAGAGAACAGGAGACGGAAGGTCTTTGAAGAGACCGCCATCCCTTCTTGAACGGAAGGTCGCAACGAACTGATCCCGCGCTTCGCCTACGGATCCGGTCTCAGCATTTCCCACGTCTCGGCTGAAGGTGGATGTCTCATATAATTCCAAAAACCGCGACTCTCGATTTTGCTGCCGATAGAAGCGGTACGCGTTGATCCAAACCTTCTGGAAACCGACAGCAGGATCCAGATCCGGCGAATAGCCCTTCAGCATGAAGTGGCGTTTCTCGGACTTCACCTTTGCGTATAGCGTGTGGATGATGTCTTCTTTGCTGGGAAAGTAATGGTAGATCACACCCGCGCTGGCACCTGACTTCTTCGCCAGCGTTGACATCGGAGCCGCGTGGAACCCCCGCTCCACCACGAGGTCCAGCATCGCTTCCAGAATCGCTGTCCGCTTGTCAGAAGTCATACTTCCGCCACACCTCTAGAACGTTCATTCTAGCAGGCAGGCTGCGTGAACGAGCAGTCAGGTTCGCTGAGTGGGAGATCAGTCCTGAGAAGTCGGCCAGTGCCCAGGAATTCTGATTGGGCCTCCACGGTAAACCAAAAAGTTCCCGTGAAGGGGTGCCTCGACAAGGCAATCCCGGTGTTCTGGAAGCACGGATTTGCTGAAACGACTGTTCAAGACCTGGAAGAGGCGACCGGCGTGAATAAATCGCGCCTATACGCGGAATTTGAAAATAAGGACGACCTGTTTATCGCGAGTCTGCGGCGATATCTCGAGTCTTGCGGGAACCCGTGAAATCCTGCATGCATCGGGCGGCGCTGTTTAGCTATAAGGTCGAAGTGACTTCAGGTATCAGGTATATAACACGGAGTTGTCACAATACGGTCATCGATTTGTCACTTGTTTGTAAGCTCATCCTCCAGGAAGTAATGGCTCAGTGGTACGTATATATGGTAAAAAACTTGATCCACTCTACCCCTATCCATCACTTGCTGCAGGTGCACAAAAATATCTTACGTTCGCGAGCATTCTAGCTAACCCCGCGTCTATATCAGCAGGATGCGCGTCGCGATGACTCGTCTCGATACCGCTTGCGTTGAGTAGGAGTTTGCTGTGATGTCCCAACGAGGCTTTATAACAAAATGGTTCAGGGAATCTTGCCTATAAGTACTGCTGCTAGCCCTTAGCTTTGGATAGTAGAAAAGTACTGGCGCGCTGTCTCGCAGCGCACTCACAATACAAAATGCGCTCACTTAGAGGTGACCGGCTATCAAGAGCTAGCCGCGTGTAGCCAATACCTGCGACCGTCATAGCAGCTATATGCAAGCGATAAAGTTGGTGGGCCAAATCGGGAGCGAAAATGAATAGCCGAAAAGTGAAATGGGTTCTACCCACTAGTCTCAGCGTTCTCTTGTGCGTGGCCTCTTATAAAGCCGAGGCGCGTAATCAAGATTCCGCGAAGAAACTCTATGACGCAGGTCAGTTAGCCGAGGCAAAAGACGACGTTATTACGGCGTATGAGGACTATCTACAGGCGTTTAAGAAGGATCCGAGGGATCTCCGGTATAAGACGGCGTGGCAGCGCACCCGTTTTGCCGCTGCCGCGGCTCATGTCTCCCGAGGGGAACAGCTTCGCCAGCACGGCGACAACAGTGAGGCCCTGACCGAGTTTGTGCACGCTCTCGATATTGATCCGAGCAACGAGGTCGCGCGGCAGGACATACAGGAAATCAGGAAGAAGCTATCGATTCCGTTTCCCGACAAGGAGACATCGGTTTCTCCCGACGAGCAGTCTGAAGTCTCTGCCATGGGTGCTCCTGTGCTGCTCAAGCCCATTTCAAGCGAGCCCCTTACGTTGCATATGGCCGAAGACACCAAGATCGTCTACGAAACCGTAGGAAAGGCTTCGGGCATCAATGTGCTCTTTGATCCGGAATACACCTCCAAGCGGATTCAGATAGACTTGGCGAACGTGTCTTTGCGTGATGCGCTACGTATCCTGGCAACGGTTTCCGGAACGTTTTGGCGTGCCGTCACGCCTAATACAATCTTCGTCGCCGCGGATACACGGGCAAAGCGCCAGCAATTGGAAGATCAGGCGGTACAGGCCTTTTATCTCTCAAACGTCGCGCAACAAAATGATCTCAATGATATCCAGACCGCTTTACGGAACCTTCTGGTCAATGCCAAGCTCTACAGTGTTCCCAGTCAGAATGCCATTGTGATACGCGGGACGCCGGACGAACTCCTGCTGTCGCAAAGGCTCATCGAGGATCTCGATAAGCCCCGTCCCGAAGTCGTTGTCGACGTGTCACTGATTGAGGTGGATCGCGATCGGACGCGAACCATTGGGTTGGAATTGCCGGGCAGCTTCGGTGTAGCCTTACAGCCGCCAAATGCCACCAGCACCACCAGTTCAACTACCACTACCAGTACCACCTCAACGACATCAGGCACCTCGCAGAACTTGACGCTGAACAATCTGGCGAATCTCAACGGGACCGAGTTTGCCGTAACCGTTGGCGCGGCCACTGCAAACCTGCTGCTCACTGATTCGAACACCAAGGTCCTGCAAAATCCCACTGTTCGAGCCACGGATGGGCAGAAAGCCGATCTGAAGGTCGGCGAACGCATCCCGGTCGCCACTGGTTCTTACCAGACCGGCGCGGCAACCGCCGTGGTCAGCTCGTTAGTGAATACGCAGTTTCAATATCTGGATGTCGGCGTAGAGGTCGAAATCACACCTACCGTGCACTTTAACGGCGATGTGACCTTGAAGACCAAGATCGTTACTTCGGAGGAGCAAAGTCCGGTTATGATCGGCGGTATCTCCGAACCAGTCATTAGCCAGCGTACCTCCGAGCAGACGGTTCGCCTGAGGGAAGGCGAAACGAATATCATGGGCGGTTTTCTCGAAAAAGAAGACTTGATTTCGGTGTCGGGAACACCCGGGCTGGGAGAAGTTCCCCTGCTCAAATACATCTTCTCTTCGCAAACGCATGAAGTTATCAACGACGAGATCATGTTCCTGATCACACCGCACGTCGTCCGCGCACAAAGATTGAATCCGCTGAACCTGGGAGCAGTCGATACAGGTACTGGTTCGAATATCGAGCTCCGCTTTGTTGATTCGCGAAGTACCGGGCAAGCTGCCTCCTCCCCCGTGCTTCAAGTGCTCCCGACCGTCAATTCGACGCGCGTAGGTTCTCCGGCGGCGATTGTTCCGAGCCAGGCGCGGCCTTCGTCGCTTGCCCCGCCTCCTGCGGCAGGTACAGCCTCTGCGGGACAGGCGGTAACCATGCAAATTATGCCGCCCGCTGCTCCGCCGAAAGCGGGAAGCACTCTCCAGGTCGCCGTGAGACTTATGGGTGGCCAAGATGTATTTTCTCTACCTATGACGATGCATTACGACTCCAGCAAGCTTTCAATCATCAATGTCGATACCGGCGACTTTCTCGGCCGGGACGGCCAGACGGTTGCTCTGACGCACCGCGACGATGGCAACGGAATGCTGGTGATCGCATCTTCACGACCGCCTGGCATGGCTGGAGTGAGTGGAGGGGGAACTGTGTGCATTCTCACCTTCAAAGCAAAGGCCGCAGGCGATGTATCGATCACGCTCGTCCGTGCAGCTGCCAGGAACAGCGCACAACAATCCACAGAAATCGCTGGCTCCCAAGCTTGGGTGCATATTTCCTAAGAAGTTGTTAAGTAATCACGAGCGGGCTGGCTCATTCGAACACCTTCGGGGGATGCTGCATCTCTTCCATGACGTTCGAAGCCCAGTCCAGGTACCGCCGCTGCTGCTCAGGCGGTTGAGTGTGACGGGTAAACGAGGTGTGCGAGCAGAGCCAAGTGGTGAAGTGGCCGAAGCGGACCAATTCTGTCGGGAGTATGAGAGGAACCTATGTCTATTCGGGGAGCCGCTCCTCTTTCAATGAAGACGCCGCGGGCACCGTGGCCCTGCAATACGTCCCGCCGAGATCAACCGCTGATTTATCAGCCACGTCAAAAAGGCCGTCCTGTAGCTGTGACCCGGTCGAAAAGCTGGCCGAATTCATCCAGGGTGAGCAATATTGACCACAAGCCGTAAGCTAAGCCGTGTGCTACTTAGTGAAAGGGATTCAAAATAATGGATGCTGATGGCTGGGAAGACGTCAGAGAAGAGGTTTGCACGCAGCTCGAAATCGGCATGAGCAGAGGCGAAGCAGAATTAGACCCATGACCCGCCTCATTTGGCGCGAACGGCAGGACAAGTTTGACGCGATCGAGAAAGCGGTGACCGCCGCGCTCAACCTCGAACGCGGACTAGCTATGCGAAAAGCCAGAGTGCTTCAGTGGAAACCGCCTTTACGGTCATCAGGCCGGCCGCTCTAAGGCGCTTCTGCAATTCACGGAAGAGGCACTCGAAAGAGGATCTATGTGTGTGATGAACATCAGTCATTGAAACGGCAGCACGAGTCGGCGTTGCGCGAAGTGGAACTCTACGAAGGCGGGGGTTCGGCTTCGATTCGACAGGCAATTCGATACGAAGTCGAGGCAAGAGCCGTTTCTGTAGCCACCAGGGAGCGCTTGTTCGCGCATAGTGAGAGCTGCCCGGCTTGCAACACGAACAGGGCATAACCTGGGCCGCATGGGGTCGATCGTTTTCATGGCCTTGTAGGAAGCTTGATGCCGGATAAATACAATCCACCCTATTGGTTCTCCACGCACTTCGGCGCCGCTTGTGCCAAGCAATTGCGGACGTTTGCGGACCTGGCTCAGAAGCTGAAGATGGATGTCCACGAAAAACTGGCGGATCTTCATGTCAGCTTTGCCGATGTTGTCTCGTGCACGCTGTGAAGTGCTTAGCGCCATCCTCTGCCTCCGGGCCTTTCTCCAACCGAAATTGCAAAAGGTTTTTGGCCACCTCTCGGGAGAGACCCGAACCCCGTTTCGAGTGGGTCTTTACGCCCGCATCTCGATCCATGACCAGCAGATGATCCCGGCTAAATTTGCCCAACCCCTCAATTAAGATTCGGCCTTGCGCCTTGTGAACCCCTACTCATATCTCAAGGCCACAATGGGGTCTGCCTTCGTCGCGCGGCGTGCCGGAATGTAGCAGGCGAGCAGCGCGACTCCGGTCAGGACCAACGAGACAACGACGAACGTCAGCGGGTCGGTGGGCTTGACGCCATAGAGCAAGCTGGACAAGAAGCGGGTCAGAGCTAAGGCGCCTGCAACTCCGACGCCTACACCAATCACCGTCAAGCCCATGCCTCCCTTCACGACAAGTTTAAGTACGTCGCGCTGGTGCGCCCCCAGGGCCATGCGGATGCCGATCTCGTGCGTGCGTTGGGAAACCGAGTAGGCGATAACGCCATACAGGCCCACGATGCCGAGTAACAGCGCCATACCGCCCGCCAATGCCAGCATCACCAATGTGAACGAAGTGCGCGCCATAGACTTAGAGTAGTAGTAGTCCAGCGTGTGAACCTCGTACAGCGGAAGATCCGGGTCTACGGACCATACTGCTCGCCGGACCTCGTTCATCAAGCTCTGCGTCCCCACGCGTGCGCTACGAATTGCGAAGGCCGGTCCGCCCAAAAAAACATCGGAGTCCGTTATCGGCCAATAAACCGTCGTCGGGGCTTTCTGGCTGGTCCCGTCATCGTAGACGTTTCCCACGACGCCCACAATCTGCCGCCAGTCCTTGGGGCTTCCGCCAATTTGTTTCCCAAGTGCATCCGACGGATTATGCCAATACTCACGTGCGAGGTTCTCCGACACCATAGCCACGGGGCGCTTGTTCAATATGTCGTTCCAGGTTAAATCGCGGCCAGCGACGATGGGAATGCCCATGGTCCTGAAAAAGCTTGGCGAAACCCAAAAGCACTTGCGAGCCGGCGGGAGCTGACCCTCAAGCATGTGATCCTTTACGAGCACGGGATCGCTCTCGGCGCCGGCATCCATGGGCACGGCCCCACTGAAATCGCCAGAAGAGATGCCAGGAATCGCCGCGATATTGTCGAGAATCGCCTGATCCATACGGACAAGCCGCTCAGGAGCCTTGATCATTTCCGAAGGAAAATGGACATGGAACGTTTCGACTTCGGCTGGCGCCGTGAATCCGGGCTGAACGTGTATCAAGGCTTGGAAGGTACGGATCATGAGGCCCGAGCTCACGAGCAAAACAAGAGCCAGACCTACCTGGATGACTACAAGCGCGTTACGCGCCCGATGCCGCTCCCGGCTGGCGCTAGCAGAGCGGCCTGTTTCGCGCAAACCAGTCCCCGCGCGAACACCAGCATACCTAAGAGCCGGCATCGAGCCGAACAAGAGTCCCGCCACAATCGTAACGCCTAAGGTGAAGAGCAAGACGAACCTATCGATGCCGATGTCATTAAGCCGGGGCAAATCGCTCGGCGCCAAAGCGATCAGGACCCGCAAGCCACCGTAAGCAAACAGCAAGCCGAGCGCGCCGCCAATCACCGCCAGCACCAGGCTTTCAAGCAACAAACCGCCAGCGATACGTCCGGGGCTGCCGCCCAAAGCCGCTCGAATAGCCAACTCCTGTTGTCGCCCTTCAACCCTGACCAAATTAAGGCTGGCCACGTTTGCACAGGCGATCACCAGCACCAGGCCTATCCCACCCATCAAAACCCACAGGACCTTGCCGATGTCGCCTATGACGTATTGCTTCAGCGGCTGCAGATTCTGCACTATCCGCGCTTCTTTGAAGAACTTGGCCGCTTCGGGAAAACGCTCAACTTGCATTCGTAACATGCGAGCAACGTCTGCATTGGCTTCGGCCGGCGTCACCCCCGGCTTGAGCCGGGCAACCGCAAAGTAGTTATAGCCTCGCTGCGTTCGAGGCCTGAGAGGCAGCAGTATGCCCAGATCGGTCATGTCCAGGAAGCGAAAGCGTTGCGGTAACACGCCGATGATCGTGCTGGGCTTGCCATCCACGTCGATCGTTTTCCCGATCACTGAACGGTCGCCGCCGAACTTGCTGTGCCAGTAGCCATAGGTGACCATCGCTGAGTCCGGGCTGCCCGGCTCATCGTCTGCCCGCGTGAAGGAGCGTCCCAACTGAGGTGTGACTCCCAGGATTGGGAGCACCCCGTCGGTCACGCCGAGAGCCGGCACGTGTTCGGGTCGTCCGAAGCCGGTGACGTTGGCCGAGTAGAGGTTACCGCCGAACCCCGTATAGTAGAGACCGATGTCCTCAAAAGTGCGGCTCTGCTCGCGAAACGTAAAGTATTCCGCTGGAGATAAAGGCCAGTTGAACTGGTTGATGCCAGGAAGGTCGAGCCCTACTTCTACGAGGCTCCCCGGGTGCGAATAGGGCAAAGGTTGGATGAGGATGCCGTTAACGACGCTGAAAATCGCTGTTGTCCCCCCGATGCCAAGTGCCAGCGTCAGGACGGCTACGGCGGTGAAGCTCCGATTGCGGCGCAACTGACGCAGGGCATAGCGGATGTCCCTGGCGAGGTCCTCCACAAACCGCCCAGCGCGTACTGCGCGAACCCTCTCCTTCACCTGCTCGATACCGCCAATTTCCATGAGCGCTTCTCGCCGGGCCACCGATTGCGAAAGCCCTTGCTTCATCTTCTCCTGCGTCAGGGCTTCCAGCGACGAACGGAGTTCATCATCCAGCGCCTGCTCAATCTCGCGCTTGCGAAAGAGATTCCGAAATAAACTCAGAATTCGCTTAGGCATGATGCGTCCCATCTGGATTCACGAGGACTGAACGGCCGCCGCCATGATCTTCACCACCTGGTTCCATTGCCGCTCTTCATCCTTGAGCTGAGCGCGCCCAGCAGAAGTCAACCGGTAATATTTTGCGCGGCGGTTGTTGTCGGACGAGCGCCACTCGGCTTCTACCCAGCCCCTTTCCTCCATGCGGTGTAGTGCTGGAAAAAGCGAACCGAAACTTACCTGAAAAGCTTCTTTGGTGATTTGCGTGATACGTCGAGAGATTCCAACTCCGTGCAGGGGCTCCAAGGACAGTGCTTTCAGCACCAGCAGGTCGAGAGTTCCACGTAGAAGATCAGTACGTTTTTGCCCCATGCCGTCCTCTTATCGGAATCCGATAAGAATCATCTCACACTCTCAAGGAAGTTGCAACGCGCCGTTTTCCGCTTTCGAGAAGTCCAGCCTCCACCCTCAAGCGCGGGGGAAGCCAGCGGGGGACACCTCTCGCTCGCGAATGAGGGCCACACCGGAAGTATTGAACGTAATTGCTCCCTTAACTCACGTCGATCCAAAACGCGGCAGGCTTGCCGAAAGCTCACACTGCTTCGGGCCGAACAGCATCTTCCTCCTGCCGCAGTTGGCCAGCTTGACGAATGTCAGCACAGACAGTCCACCAAAGCCGGCCGTTTGCGTCAGATGTAGCCAGAACCAGGGATCGGGCCCAGTCTGCCAAACCAGAGACCGTCCGTCGTCATGCGGCCAAACGAAGAGAAAGAAGATGAGATCGGCCGCGATGTGTACCGGGATGATCGGAAGGATCGAATCGTTCAGCCGCGCGAGCGTGCCGAACGTTACTCCGACGAGAAAGTAGAAAGTCAACCTCGGCCATTCGAGGCCCTGTGAGACGTGAGCGAGGGCAAACACGAGTGACGATAGTGCAACAGCGGCGGCTGGGCTGAAATCGCGCTCCAGGGAAACTTGCAGGTATCCGCGGATGACGCTCTCTTCGGTGATGGGCGCCAGCAGCGACGCGCCGAGGGTGATGGCGGCAATGAGAATGGGCGACGAAGTGAACCTCGCGGGAAGGACGAGGTTGGGATGCATTGGGACGAGGCGGAACATGACGATCCAGAGTCCCACCAGCGCAACAGTCGCCGACAGACCGGCAAGCAGTGACCAAGCCAGGTTGCGCGCAGATACGGGATTTGCCCGCAGCAACTGCTTGCGGCGCACGCTAGTGGCCGCCGGCCACCCCTTTCCGCTCAGATATCGCCATATGAGCCAAAGCAGGGCCACCAGCGCGGGCAGCGCCCACGGGATCGATGGCGTGGTGAAGGAGTTGGCATAGACCAGCGCACCCCATATTGCGCTGGAGCCGCCGATGAAAATCAGAGCGAACAAACTGAAGCCGAGAAACGATCCAATCTTTCGCAAGAGAGAACGCATGAACCCACCTCCGCAAGAAACGTTAGCGGCGCGGAAGCAGCGCCGTCGTTGAACTTGCGGTGGATTTAAGGTGGGGAAAAGGTGGGGTCAACCGCGCTTGGCTTTCATCCGCGCCAACAGCCGGTCATATCGTGGATCGGAACGCAGGTTGTCGAAGAGCGGCGATCCCGGCAGCAGCAGCACAGCTGGGTGGCCGCACTTGAAGAGCAGGCCGAGCATCTCAAAGGCGCGGTCTCTCTCATCGAGAAGCGAATGCAGGAAGACGAGATCGAGCGTGCGCTGGCCAAGATCGGCCTGTTCCTGCAGCAGTTTCTCCCACAACGCAAAGACCTCGCGCATTCCGCCGGTCTGGAAGGACTGCTGGGCGCGGGCCAGCAACTCCGCAGCAACGCTGAGGGCCTTGAACCCGGCATAGACAGCTTCGAACGACCGCTGTTCGTCGCCGGCAATCCAGTAGATCCACGCCAGCCCCAGCAACACAGCCTCCGACTGGCCGGATATCCGAAGCAAGTGTTGTCCTTCGGCGATGGCTTCGTTGTACGATCGGGCGACGAAAAGTGTCTCAACGAGATCGCGGCGCACGGCCAGCGACAGCGGATCGATCTTCAGAGCGGCGCGAGCTTCGGCAATCGCTTCAAGGTGTTTGCCTGTGAAAGAGAACAGCCGGGCCAGCCAACTGTGCGGTGCGCTATCCGCAGGGTCGAGGGCCATTGCGGTGCGAAAGCTCTTTTCGGCTTCCGCGGTCTCCCAATCGCCGAGCAAGCGCGCGACGCCAAGCGCGAGATGGGCTCTGGAAAGACTGGGATCGGCTTCGAGAGCGCGTGCGGCGTGAGCTCTGGCGCGCGGCAGAAGATCATACCCGCGTTCGGTTCCAGATGCAATCAGGTGAAGATAAGTTTGGGCAAGCGCGGCTCCGGATTGGGCGTGAGCGGCGTCGGCCTCGATCGCGCGCTCGAAGTACAATCGCGCTTGCTTAAGCGCGGCCACTCCGGGCTCTCCAGCCAGCAGCGCCGCTCCCTTGCGATAGAGATCGGTTGCGGCGAGATGCGGTCCGCTCGTATCGTTCGCCCGGTCGAGCGGCACAGGGTAGAGCAGAGTCCTGTAGCCGCGTTTGGGCAGCGTCTCGATATAGCGGGGCTTGCGCGGCGAGTCTCCTAGAGCCTTGCGAAGCTGGTAGAACGTCGACTTGACCGTGTCGTCGCTGACAAAGCGACCGCGCCAAACGGCTTCGAGAATTTCATCCCGTGTGACAACCCGTCCGGCGTGGGAGCAGAGAAAGACGAGCAAATCCATTTGCAGCGGTTCCAATCGAGCGGTCCGCTCCCGCGAAGTGAGAGAACCGTCCTCTGGTTTGACCGTCCACTCTCCGAGTTCGAAGCCCTTCAGCAGGCGTTGAGCGGAATCCATTCGCCGGTATTCTATCGCACCTTCCTCATGAGCTAATCCGACGACAGCATACATATATTCAGCGTACTCCGATGGCTGCGATAGATAGGCTTTGCAGGGACGGACTAATCACCACTTCAGATCTGAAATCCCAATCGCTCAGACGCAATGGTGGTTGTTCCGGTCTGTCCTGCTTTTCTCCAATGCGCCCCGTTTAGGGTCATTTCCGTCAGGCCACCATTTCCCGACGGTGAACATCCAAACCTGGCACAGTTCACCCACCCGCATCATCATGAGCCGATTCCAGCTTCGCGTGCCTGATTAATAGAACTGGCGAGAACAACTTCATTCAACATCGCTAACAATGTTGTGTTATGAATATAACAGTAATGAACGAGGACTCGAAATGGCTCCTGCTGGTGTTTACCTTGCCCACAAGCAAGGCCAGTGAGCGCGTTCAGATTTGGAGAAAGTTGCAGAGATTCGGTTCCATTCCATTTCGAAATGCAGGTTCTCTCTTGCCGAACACACCTGAAAATCAGGAGCGTTTCGAGTGGCTCGCGACAGCCGTTAGAGCGAGTAAGGGGGAAGCTTCGATTCTCCAGATTCACGCCATTGATGACGTGTCCTCCGACTCGTTGCAGGATCAATTTCGCAAGGCTCGCGCTGAGGATTACGCAGAGCTGATCAAGGATCTGCAAAAGCTGAAGCCGTCAGCAAAAGGGCCATCTGCGCAGGTGCTGCGGCTCAGGCGACGTTTTGAAGAGATTGTCGCTATCGATTTCTTCACGAGTCCACTCCGCAAGAAAGCAGAGGAAATATTGTTCCAATCGGAGCAAACCGGAACCAGACCGTCTCTGAGCAAGAGAGGGGGTGCCTCTAAGGTGAAATATCAGAAGCGCACATGGATCACTCGGCCACGGCCTGGAATCGACCGGGTCTCATCCGCATGGCTGATCTCTCGCTTTATTGATGCAAAGCCGAAGTTCATCTTCGCTAGCAACCCTGCCGCTCATCCTAATGCAATTCCGTTCGATATGTTCCAGGGCGTCGGCTTTGGACATGAGGGCGACCACTGCACCTTTGAAACGCTGTGTCTAGCATTCGATGTATCCGACAAACGGGTTCTCACCCTCGCCCAGGCGATCCACGACGCCGACCTGGAAGACGGGAAATTCGGGCGTCACGAAGGACACGCGATGAACCAGATATTGCGCGGATGGGCAAGCCAGAACGTTCCCGACGACCAGTTGCTCCGGCGAGGCATGGACCTCATTGAGGGCTTTTACAACGCCATTCCACAGCCCAAGGAAACTTTGCCATGAAGCCTTATCACCTTTCCGCGCTTGTCTTTTTCTTAGCCTCTTTCGCCTGTTGGCAAACGTCTGCGCAGACCGAGAAGGTGCTGACGAAGGTCGCGGATATTCCCCTGCCGGGTCCGGCAGTACGATTCGACTACCAGACCTTCGACCCATCGAGTCGACGGCTCTACATCGCGCACATGAACGCCGATCAGGTTGTGGTCTTCGACACCTCGAAGAGACAGGTCATCGCCAATCTCGATGGCTTCAAACGTGTGCATGGCGTCACCGTAGCGCCCGAGATTCACCGGCTATATGCGTCCGTTACCGGGAATCATCAGGTAGCCACCGTCGATACCCAATCGCTGAAGACTTTGGGAACGGCCGGACCGATCAACTATCCAGACGGCCTTGCTTACGCTCCGAAACAGAACAAGGTGTTTGTCTCCGATGAGCACGGCGGGGTAGATGCGGTCATTGACGCTGCGAACAACAAGCTCATTGCAAATATTCCGCTGGGTGGCGGCGCGGGAAACACCGTTTACGATTCCGTTTCGGGCCATATCCTGGTCGCGGTCCATGGTGTCAACCTGCTTGCTGTTATCGATCCGGCGACGAATCAGATCGTCAGCCGGATACCGTTGGCTGGGATCACGAATCCGCACGGGATAGCCCTGGACGCAAGCAACCATATAGCTTTCGTTGCCGGCGAGCGGAATCACTCGCTCGCGGTGGTGGATCTCAACGCGATGAAGGTTCTCTCCACCTACCAGGTGGGTGAAGATCCCGACGTGCTTGCCTATGATCCAGGTCTCAAACGTCTGTACATCTCCGCAGAGTCAGGGACAGTCACGGTCTTCCAAAACAACAACCGAAAATTAAATTTAATCAGCTCGTTCGAGATGCCCCACGCCCACACGGTTTCCGTCGATCCGAAGACTCACTTGGTGTACTTCCCGCTGGAGAACATCGACGGCCACCCGATATTGAGAATTATGCAGCCAGTCAAGTAGGAAGGACGCGGTAGGAATGTCGCGCAGCACGCAGAACGTGTTCTGAAACAAAAAAGGAAGTAGACAAGGGCTGTAGATATGATCACCCGGAAAACATTCATCATCGCAGGTCTCTGGCTGTTGCTTGTGGCGACACTCTGCGCAGGTCTTCTGAAGTGGCGCGGATTCCGTGCCACCTCCGCCCCGTCAACTCTTGAGACCGTCGCTGCGCGATCGATACGCGACTTTGCGATTCCGGGGCGGGAGCGCCGTCTGACGAACCCGGACGCCGAGGATTGGACAGCGATCCGGCAGGGCCGCGAAGACTTTCTCTCGCGTTGCGCCTTCTGTCATGGCGTCGATGCTCGGGGACGGACCCCCATCGGCGCAAATGTCTATCCCCGCGTCCCTGATCTGCACTCCGAATCCACACAGAATCTCAGTGACGGCGAAATCCACTACATCATTGAAAACGGGATTCAGTTGACGGGAATGCCCGCCATGCCGAGCGCGCACCGCGAATCCGCAGCGGAGAGCTGGAAGCTTGTTGCGTACATCCGCAGCCTCCGTACTCCCGACAGAAATGAGAAGGCTGCCGAAGCGAATACGCTGGCGTCAGCACACTACACTGGTTCGCAGGCGTGCCAGAAGTGCCACGCGGACATCTACGAGCACTGGAAGAAGACGCCGATGGCGAACGTGGTGCGCGATCCGCGAGAGCACCCGGATGCGATCATGCCCGATCTCAGCACGAATAACGTGTCGAAGTTCACGAAGGATCAAGTAGCTCTGGTCTATGGCAGCATCTGGAAGCAGCGCTATTTCACCAAGGTAGGCGACGACTACTATCCGCTTCCTGTGCAGTGGGACATCCACAACAAGAAGTGGCTCAAGTATCACGTCGCAGATACCGGCGCAAATGGATGACGTTGCTGCGAGCGATACCTGTATCCAATGCCATTCACAAGGTCAGCCTCTCACCAAACAGATCGAGGGTAAAGCCTACGACTGGCCGGTTGGATACCACGTCGGTCTTCACCTTAACAATTATTGGAAGCTGGAAGACAGCGCCCTGGGCCAGACGACGTTCACCCACTTCGCGGACGGAACTGCCCACAAGAACCGGATGCAGGGCAACGACTTTGTGCAGAGCGTCATGTACGAGCACGGCGTCACCTGCTCTTCCTGCCACGACGTACATGGCACGGAGAACTACGCGCAGCTTCGAAAGCCCGTAGATAAGCTCTGCCTGGACTGTCACGGGCCAACTTCACCCAACGGCCCGCACGCCACGGCCCTGGAGGAACACACTCACCATAAGGACGGCAGCCCCGGCAGTCAGTGCGTAGCCTGCCACATGCCGAAAATCGAAACCCAGGGTGTACCCGGCACTTTCGTGAGTTCGCACACCTTCAAATTCATCTCGCCAGCAATGACCGACAAATACAAGATTCCCAACCCTTGCACGTCCTGCCATACGGACAAGTCTAATGATTGGGCGACGAAGGAACTGATGACCTGGAAGACGACATCTCCGTGGCGAGTCGGACAATGAAAAAAGACCATAGGTTCCACCACTTCTTTGAGCTGGGGCGTTTGTTCGACAAGGGGTCAGGTCTCCGGCTCACCGTAATAAATGCAACCCGAGGTGCAAGTTTCACGAACCACGATCCTGCTGAGAGATGGCAAGGACGGCTTGAGCTTATGCCAAATCCAACGTGCAATGTTCTCGCTTGTTGGATTCTCCAATCCCTCCACTTCGTTCAAGTAGTGGTGGTCGATTTGATCTTCAATTGCCTTGAAAGCACCCTTGATGTCGGCAAAGTCGATAATCCAACCAAACTGCGGATCGATGGGACCTTGAATGTGAACTTCGATTTGAAAGCTATGGCCATGCAGACGACCACATTTGTGCCCGGAGGGTACGTAGGGGAGGCGGTGGGCCGCTTCGATCGTGAACACCTTGAAAATCTCCATCGCTTCTGCTTTCATCGAATTCCCACGAACTTGTGCGTCTGAAGACTCAAGCGCCAAATGGGATTGCCAAGGCAATAGCGGATTGCCTGGTCCGTATTGGCTTTGCGATGAGGTCCGTCCATCGGTTGTAAGAAGAAATGCCGAAATGCCAATTCCTGAAATTCTTCCGGCGGGGCACCGGCTTGTGGAAACACCAACTTGAGTTCATCGCCGGCGTTCTGGATGAGCTTCGCGCCCGGTTTCGGACTCACGCAGATCCAATCGATGCCGCTGGGCGCGGCAACTGTTCCATTTGTTTCCACTGCAACCTCGAAGCCCCGAGTATGCAGCGTATCGATCAGCGGGCGGTCCAGTTGGAGGAGCGGTTCGCCTCCGGTGAACACCACAAACTTCTTTCCAGAAGTGGAAGTTGATTGCCAGGTCTGTTCAATTCGGTCTGCCAATCCTGCTTCGGTATCGAATTTTCCCCCATCGGGGCCATCAGTTCCGAGGAAATCCGTATCGCAGAATTTGCAGATAGCGCTAGCACGATCCTTTTCGTGGCCTGACCATAGATTGCAGCCGGCGAAACGGCAGAAGACGGCCGCTCGCCCGGTTTGAACTCCCTCCCCTTGCAACGTATAAAAAATCTCCTTGACTGCATAGCTCATGCGTGGACCCCGGTGGTTGCTTCCCTATACTTCAGCGGATCGATTAGGTTGTTTTCTCGAAATCCCTTCAATCGGAGTAAGCAGGAGTCACAGGCTCCGCATGGTTCACCGGACGGGGACGGATCGTAGCAACTACTAGTCAGACCATAGTCAACCCCAAACTCCAGTCCCTTGCTTATGATTTCGGCTTTAGACAGCGAGATGAGCGGCGTATGGATCTTGAGGCTCTGCCGGCCTTCAACTCCGGCCTTGGTCGCCAGATTAGCCAGTCGCTCAAAGGCCTCGATGAACTCGGGCCGGCAGTCTGGATATCCGCTATAGTCCAACGCATTCACGCCGATGAAGATGTCACTGCATGCAAGCACCTCGGCCCACGCAAGAGCGAAGGAGAGAAAAATAGTGTTTCGTGCGGGCACATATGTAATTGGGATACCCTTCGATATTTCGTCTGCAGTGCGCCCCTTGGGAACGCCTATATCTGCCGTCAGGGCAGATCCTCCGATTGCGCGCAGATCGATCGAAGCAACGCGGTGCTCCTTTGCTCCCAGCGCTGAAGCAACAGCGCGCGCGCATTCCAATTCCCACGAGTGTCGCTGTCCATAGGAAAAGGAGAGAGCGTAATTCTCATAGCCTGCGGCCCTCGCGATCGCGAGCACCGTCGTCGAATCTAACCCTCCGCTCAGTAAGATTACCGCTTTGCGCTTCTGTTCAGTCATGATTCCTCCTGCTGTCGGGAGCCGCTCCCGAATAGTCCCAATTGCCGCACTGCACCGCCTTCCAGTTCAATGTGAACCAGTCGGTTTGCGAATTGCCGGATGACCAACGTCATGCAGGGGTATTGCATGCGCGCAAGGGGGCGGCTCGACCATCGGAACCGCATGAGGTGCAGGCAAGGCAATACGGGTGTGGGGAGAGGCAATCTTCCTCGGCGCGCCGCAAAAGGATTGATCGTGCTTCTCTCCAGAGTGACCGCGGTGCAATCATCTCCTCTATGTTAACAAGTCCCTGCATCGTCGCAGTTGGTTGACATTGTCAGGTCTTTGAAAGTCTCAAGCTGCTCGATCCGAGTTGTAAGCGCCGTCTTGATATGTCTGTGGGCAAATGGGCCGAGCGCAAGGCGGGGCGTAGTGCGCTCAAATAGTTGACTGTCCAGACGCTTTCCAATATGCTTTAGCCATGCCCAGGCCACGAAGCGACGAGAAGCGGATTGCCCTCCTGGAGGCAGCAACGCGCATCATCGTCACCCAGGGACTGAGTGCCCCGACTGCCGGAATCGCGAAAGAGGCAGGTGTTCCAAACGGCTCTTTGTTTACCTACTTTGAAACCAAAACCGAGCTCTTGAACCAGCTCTATCTGGAACTGAAGGGCGAGATGGCTGCCACGGCCCTGAAGGGCCTGCCCGCCAGGGCGGAACCTCGGGAGCGATTTTTTCGCGTCTGGCAAAACTGGACAAACTGGGCGGTTACGTTCCCTGAGAAACGGCAAGCGCTCGCCCAACTCTCTGTTTCGGGCGAGATCACCGCACGAAGCCGCGCGGCCGGACACAAGATGATGGCTGATCTTGCTGAGCTGGCCGATCGCAGCCGTGCGAACGGCCCTATGCGCAAGGCGCCGCTTGGATTTGTACTCGCGATCATGAACTCAGTGGCTGAGGCCACGATGGACTACATGACACAAGACGCTGCCAACGCTAGGAAGCACTGCAAAGAGGGCTTCGATGCACTATGGCGAATGGTGGAGTAACGTTGAAGTCTTTGATGACTGACCAGACACATACCAACGGAGAATGAAATGCCGAATTCCACGTCGAGAAACCCCTCAGCAGAACACAAGGCATACATCATCACCGGCCCGACCTCCGGGATCGGTCGCCGTACGGCCCTGGACGTGGCCAAGCACGGCACAGTTGTGCTCGTGGGCCGCGACCGCGAAAAACTTGATGCATTGCAGAAGGAAATCCAGCAGAAAGGCGGGAATGCTGTTTCCGTCGTGTGCGACTTATCAGATGTCTCAAGCGTGCAACGAGCGGTTGCTGAGATCTTACGCCTGAATCTTCCCCTCGCAGGGCTCGTCAACAATGCGGGCATCATGCAGATGCGCCCCACGAAGAATGCTCGCGGCTGGGATATGTCGTTCGCCACGAATCATCTTGGGCCCTTCGTGCTGAGTGAAGCGCTCATGCCGCATCTTCCCGATGGTGCTAACGTCGTCTTCGTCGTCTCCGCTGTCGAAGACCCCGAACGCAAGCCAGCCGTGTCTGCGGGTTTCCGAGGTGCTCGGTATATTTCCGCAGAGGCCAGTGCGCGGGGTGAATGGAAGCCAGGCGGCTCCACCAAGCCCGGGTTCGATGCCTACGCGACTTCCAAACAAGCCATCCTTGCTGCGGCACTCGCATTCGCCCGTGAGACTCCACGACTGCACATCGACGCGATCGAACCGGGCTTCAATCCAACTACCGGTCTCGGGGGAGGCGACGTCAGCGCCTTCGTGCGCTTTGTGCAGAGGTTCGTCGTGCCGCTCCTCGTGCCACTGCTCATGCCCTTCATCAAGATCTTGAGCACCTCGAAGCGAGCCGCGCGCGAGATCACCAAAATCCTGATCGATACATCTGGGCACACCGGTGTCTACTACGACGAGGGCGGCCATCCGATGCAAGGCTCCGCGCTCGTGCGCGACCCGAAGTTCCAGGATCGCGTCGTAGCCGAGACGCGCGCTTTCCTTGCCGCACACTCAGAATGAAAAGCTCAAGCTGGCCTGAGGTTGCTACAGCACTCTCAAGAACTCAGATGCCGAAGGGCGATCTGCGGGGTCCGCTTGAGTTCCGCCTTTGTTGACCCATTCGCTGCCCGGATGGATCGATCCGGGGCATCGCTATTTTTGCCGCGTGCGGGGCGGGGTGGAGGGGTCCTTAGGCGTTAAGCGCGAACCAGCGATGAGGATGTCGACGAGTCGGCGGGCGCTGGGCTCCCAGCCGGGTAGAGCAGTGGTGTGGAAGACGCCGATGAGGGCACGGACGAAGTCGTTGGGGTCGGTGTCGGAACGGATATCACCGCTGTCGATGGCGCGCTTGACGGAGGTTACGAAGGCGTTGTGGATGAGTAAGCGGGAGCCTTCGAACAGGCGCGTGGAACCGCCGGCGACGGTGTCCATCGCGGGAATGATGAGTTTTTTGCTCGGGATGTAGTCGATGAAGAGAAGCATCCAGGCGCGAAGCGCTTCAAGCGGCGGCATGGTGGCCGCGAAGCGCTGTTCGGCTGCCGCAAGCTTTTCGACTTCGCTGCGGTAGACGGCTTCGATGAGGTCGTCGCGCGTGGGGAAGTGTCGATAGAGGGTGGCGTTACCGATGCCGGATCGGCGTGCGATCTCGTCGAGGCTCGCAGCCGCGCCATCGCGGGTAAAAACTTCCTTGGCTACCTCAAGGATGCGCTCGCGGTTGCGCTTCGCGTCGGCGCGAGGTGTGCGGGCAGGCGGTGGCTTCTTTTTCGGCATGAGAACGGTAAACGAAATTCTTTGCAACCGGGGAGCATCCCCGTTTATCTTACTGATACGGGGACTGCCCCCGTTTTATAAGGCACGGCCTCGGATTGTCAACTTTGACGCGGGTTCGTGAGCTGCGCCACCAACAACTGGAGAAGCGACGATGCGTGTATTCGTAACGGGAGCTACGGGATTCATCGGGACAGAGCTGGTGAGGGAGTTAATCGAGCTTGGGCACCAGGTGCGCGGGCTTACGCGCAGTGACGCCGGCGTGGAACAGTTGAAGGCTGTGGGTGCCGAGGTGCATCGCGGCGACCTGCAGGACCTCGACAGCCTGCGCAGCGGGGCGAAGGGGATGGATGCTGTGGTGAACCTGGCGTTCAACCACGACTTCTCGAAATTTGCGGAGAATGCGAAGGACGAGATCAAGGCGATTGAGGCGCTGGGATCGGTGCTGGAACCGGGCAAGCTGTTAGTGGTCACATCCGGGGTCGGGATCACGAGCGACGCGCCGGGCCATGTGCGCAAAGAGACGGATCCTCCAACGGATTCGCCTGCAATTCCGCGCAGGCCGGAACAGGCAGCACAGGCGGTGGCGGCAAAGGGTGTGCATGTGGCGATTGTGCGTCTGCCGCAGGTACACGACACGCGCAAGCAGGGGCTGGTGACGTGGCTGATTCAGATCGCGCGCGAGAAGGGTTTGTCGGCCTATCTGGGCGATGGGGCAAACCGCTGGGCTGCAGCTCCGCTGAAGGATGTGGCGCATCTGTATCGTCTGGCGGTCGAAAAGACGGGCCCCGGCGTGACGACGTATCACGCGGTGCAGGAAGAAGGCGTGTCGCTGCGGGATATCGCGGAAGCGATCGGAAAGGGGCTGAAGGTGCCGGTGGTTTCGATCCCGGCTGAAAAAGCCGGCGAGCACTTCGGGATGTTCTTCGGGCATGCTGCGACGCGGGATATGCCGGGTTCGAGCGAGTGGACGCGCAAGACGCTGGGGTGGGATCCTACCGGGCAGGGGCTGATTGAGGATTTGGCGAATGTGAAGTTGGCAGACACTAAGACCATTATTGAGCAGGCGTACTCCTCATTCAACAAGCGGGACATCGACGGAGCCTTAGCACTCATGACGCAAGACGTGAGTTGGCCCAAGGCTTCTGAGGGCGGCAAGATTGCCGGAAAAGAAGAGATCCGCGCCTATTGGACTCGACAATGGGCTGAGTTTGATCCCCATGTCGAACCGCTCGCAATGACCGAGGAAGACGGAGGCAAGACCCGCGTCAGAGTGCACCAACTCGTCAAGAGCCTTCAAGGGGATGTTCTTTCAGACAGCGAGGTTCTCCACGTATTCACTGTGAACAGCGGTCTTATCGCAGCCATGGACCTCGGGGATGAGGCCGCTCCAACCGCTGGTCCGTCTGCCGCATTCGCACATCGATCCTAACTGGCTATCCACCGTGAGGACCCAGCGGTGTCGATGAATTACTCCCCCAAACCATACTTGAGAGTCTTCGTTTCTGAGTGGCCCTCACTGGCTCTCACATGCGATGCAATTTGCTCAACCTCGGAGCCCGCAAGTAAAAAGGCGCCCGTGCCAAAGACGTAACTCGAACTCGGAGTGTAAGCGCCGGGCGCAGCTCCTATCGGCTGAATCTCACCTAGCCTTCCATCCGCATAAATATGTTTCACCAGGCCACGCCAACCGCGCTCTACTACTGGAAGATAGACCTGCTTCTTCAGCACATGGTGATCGATCCCCCAGGCCATGGCATACACGAAGAACGATGAGCCGGAGATCTCTGGATTGGGATAGTCCGCGGCGTCGAGCAGGCCCGGCCGCCAAAGCCCGTCTTCCCCCTGAATGGAAGCAATGACGGTTGCCATCTCAGTGAATTTCTCTGTATAAAACGGCCTGCGCGGATCCTTCAAGGGCGACCCCAGATTTCCTACTTCGCGCTGCTAGCAAGGGCCACGTGTGCGGCTCTCCTTAAAGAGAGCCGCATGAAGTCCATCAACGCCACGGGTCTCCACAGGAAATCTGGGGAAAGCCCCACCAAAGCTTTCGCTCCGCTGTTTCTTCATCCATGCTTCCGAGTAACCTGTCGAAACACCCGCAGCAAATTCCCACCCCAGAACTTATCAATCCGCTCCTCTGAATACCCCTGCCGCAGCATAGCATCGGTAATCATTGGCAGATCCCGAACATCCCGCATGCCACGCGCCAGCGTAGGTCCACCATCAAAATCAGTGCCGATTGCCACATGATCCTCTCCCACCAACTGGATCGCCCGATCCACCACCGCCACCCAATCGTCGACCGTCATCATCACCGAGTCCGGCACCTGCGCCGCCGGCATGGGGAAGTGCGGCGCCACCAACGCGTCGATTTCATAAATACTCTTCCCCTTAACCAACTCCGGAATACTGGTGGTATCCCAAAACGTTTTCTTCGCGTGCTCGGTAACGTAAGCGAACTCCTTCGGATAACTGAACTCGCTCCCAATCTGGAACCCGATCACCCCACCCTTGGCCGCCAGTTTCTTGAGCAGCCAGTCCGGCATATTCCTGGGGATATTGTTAACGCTGCGCAGCCCATGGTGCGTAGCCACCACCGGCCCGTCGCTCACGTCGATCGCCTGCGACATCGTGTCGTCTGAAGAGTGGGATACGTTGATCACCATGCCCAGCCTGTTCATCTCCCTTATCACCTCGTGGCCATGTGAAGTGAGCCCCTTCCATTGCGCCGGCGAGCAGCAGGCGTCGGCGTAGTGCTGGTTCCAGTTGTGCGCCGAAAGCTGTGCCGAGCGCAGTCCCAGCCGATACAGATCGCGTAACACTCCCAGATCGCCGTCCAGATCGTAGCTGCCCTCAATATCCAGCACCGCGGCCATCTTTCCCTGGGAATGAATGCGCTCCACATCGTCCGCGTTCAAAGCCAGCGCGACCAGGTCGCTGTTCTTCTCGAGCTGGCGCAGCGCGTCATCCACCCGCCGGAACGCCTGTTTGGTCTCAAAGCGGCCGGGATAGTACTCTTCGGGAATGAACACCGAGAGGAAGAACGCGTTTACCCCGCCTTCCCGCGCACGCTCGAGGTCCCATTGTCCATCGGGCATGCGGGTCCGCATACTGCCACCGTGATAGAACTCGCGGTCCAACGCGTGCACATGTCCGTCAAACACCAGCGCCCTCTTATGTACGGCGAATGCGCGCGCAGAGATCTGCGGTGCCGGCTGATCGGCAGCCCAAAGCGCGGAACGCAGCACCGCGGGCGCCACTGCGCTGTAGCCAAGAAATTGCCGGCGTGTCAGCATTCCAACCGATTCCTTAGGACCTTCCATGACTCAGAATACGACGCCTGCCCAACGCCCCCGGCTCGCCGCCGTGATCACAGCCTATAAGAGACTACTGCACGGCCAACACGTCGTGGACCGCTTCCTCGACGGCTACGGATGGGCCGGCACCTTCCACCATCCGGAGATGGACGTGGTATCGCTCTACGTCGATCAGCGCGGCGAGGGCGATTTGACCCAGGAGCGCCTAGACCGCCATCCCACCATGAAGCTTTACCCCACCATCGCGGAAACCCTGACCCTCGGCACCAGCAAGCTGGCCGTCGATGGAGTCGTGGTAGTCGGCGAGCATGGAACCTACCCGCTTACCGAAACCGGCATCATGAAGCATCCCCACTTCGAATTCTTCGAGCAGATCACCAAGGTCTTCCACGACAGCGGCCGCTCCGTTCCTTACTTCAACGACAAGGAGCTCTCCTACAGGTGGGATTGGTCCAAGCAGATGGTCGACACCTCCCATCAGATGGGCTTTCCTCTCCAGGGAGGATCAAGCCTGGCGGTCACCTGGAGAATCCCCTCTGTGGAGTTCCCCCTGGGCGCGACCGTGCACGAAGCTGTCTCCGTCGGCTACGGCGGCATGGGCAGCTACGATTTTCACGGCCTCGAAACCATCCACTGCATGGTGGAGCGCCGCAAGGGCGGCGAAACCGGAATCGAGTGGCTGCAGACCTATCGCGGAGACGGCTTCTGGACAGCCTGGCAGCAGGGCGTGTGGCCGGAGGCATTAGTCAAAGCGGCGTTGTGCCGCAGTTCCACCCTGGCGCCGGCAAGTGCCACCTTCACCGATACGTTTCCCACGCTCGAGCAGATGCGCGCCCTGGTGCCCGATCCGGTTGCCTACCACTATCAACATCGCGACGGCCTGCGCTGCACCATGTTGCTGATGAACGGCCTGGTGCGCGACTTCACCTTTGCCGCGGCTATTGAGGGGCAGGCGAAACCCTTCTCCACTCAAATGTATTTGCCTATGCCGGACGGCCGCACCACGCTGGCCAGTTTTTTCAGCCCGCTGGTGTACAACGCGGAGCAGATGTTCCTCACGGGCAAGGAGCAGTATCCCGTCGAGCGATCGCTGCTGACCAGCGGCCTGTTGATTGCCGGCACCGAGAGCGCGTTCCAGGGAATGAAGCGCCTGGAGACGCCAAACCTGGCGGTCGTGCGCTACCAGCCCAACCCTGAATCCACCTACTGGAGGAGCTAATGCTGACCCGCCGTCGCTTTGTAGAGTATTCTGCGTTGTCCTCGGCTATGTTGGCGTATCGCCCGATGTTCTGGGGCCAGGAGGCGCCCACTCAGCGGCCGCTGCGCCTGGCGATCCTCGGCAGCGTGTATCGTCACCAGTCGAATATGCAAACCCTCGCCGACCGCTTTCTGGTGGGTTATCCGTACGACGGCGAATGGCATCTGCCGAACGTGCAAGTGGTCTCCGTGTATGTGGATCAGTTGGAGCGCCAGGCCGATGCTGCGCCCTCGCCCTACCAGCTTGCGATGACGGGAGCCAAAGTTGCGCCGGCAAGTGCAGCCAAAGGAATCGCGGGCGGCCTGGGCAGGGACCGCACCGTGAACACGCAGCCTGCGCCGGAGAAACCGGAACCAACATCCGATTTAAGCAGAGCCCGCGCGCAGCAGTTCGGCTTCCGTCTGTGCAGCAACATTCCCGAGGCATTGCGTTGTGGTGGAGACCGCATCGCCGTCGACGCCGTGCTGGCGATCGTCGAGCAGGATGATTGCCCAACCAACGACCGGGGGCAGATTCTGCTGCCCAGCTACGATTTCTTTCAGCAGTGTGCGCAGGTCTTTGAGGATGAGAAGCGCGCAGTTCCTTACTTCAACCACAAGCAGCTCTCCTACAGCTTCGAGCAGGCGCAAACCATGGTCGAGACCGCGAAGCGCCTGCGCTTCCCGCTGCTCGCCGGCTCCTCGCTCCCCGTGACCTGGCGCTTGCCAGACGTGGATATCCCTCTGGGTGCGCAGGTCGAAGAAGCGGTGATGGTGGGTGTAGGCGCGCCCGACGGCATGGACTTCGACGCGCTCGAAGCCCTGCAGTGCATGCTCGAGCGCCGCAAGGGAGGCGAGACGGGCGTGAGGGCGGTGCAATTGCTGGAGGGCGACGACGTCTGGGCCGCAGCAAACGCGGGTCGCTGGTCAAAGGATCTGCTGAGCTCCGCCCTTTCGCGCAGTGACACACCGATGGGCCTGACCGTGCTGGACGGCCGCACGCAGGACCTGGTAGCCCCCGGCGTCTTGCCGCAACTGGTCAAGGATCCCGCCGCCTATTGCATCGAGTACACCGACGGAACGCGCGCCACGCTGCTCCTGCTCAACGGCGCCATCCTGGATTACAACATCGCAGCAAGGGTAGCAGGGCAGGGAATCGTCTCAACGCAATTCTTCCTGCCACCGCCTCCCAACGTGACGGACTCCGCCTGCCTCGCAGCAAAAATCGAGCAGACGTTTCACACCGGAAGCGCGGCCTATCCGGTGGAGCGAACGCTGCTGACGACCGGCGTGCTGGAGGCGTGTCTCCATTCAAGACACAAGCTGAATCAGCGGTTGGAGACACCGCAGTTGGCTGTTAGGTACCAGCCGCCTGCCGAATCGCAATACACTCGCAGTTGAACGAGCGGGAGTCGTTTTGCTTCGGCTCTCGTGACCGTGGTTAGTATCAACTCACTGTATTTCCCCTGGAGGCACCGTGGGTCCCGTTCTCAAGGAGTGCGACATCACCACTAATGAAATTTCCTTGCACGTAACGGAGCAAGGGGAAGGGCCAGCCGTCCTTTTCTGTCACGGGTTTCCAGATACTTCCTATACGTGGCGCAAACAGATGAAAGCCGTCGCGTCAGCCGGATATCGAGCCATTGCTCCAGATATGCGCGGCTACGGCCGCAGCTCAGCTCCGGCGGATGCAACCTTGTACACGCCCCTGCATACGGCCGGCGATCTGGTCGGGTTACTCGATGCGCTGAATATCTCCAGCGCTGTCCTCGTAGGCCATGACTGGGGTGCAAGTCATGCGTGGAACTCCGCCCTGATGCGTCCTGATCGATTTAAAGCGGTGCTGTGCATGAGCGTGCCGTACGTTCCGCGTGGAGATGTCAGCACTTTCGAGCGCATGCGGAAGTCCGGCCATCAGAACGATTTCTACATGTTCGAACAGATCCGGCCCGACGCCGATCAAATTTGGGCTGATGCCGCAGTCACCATTCCAGGGGTCCTGTATTGGGCATCTGGTTCTGCTCCAGCCGAGACGCGGTGGAGCCCTATGGATCCAGCCCGAAGCCTTTATCGTCCAGCTCCTACGCCGCTGCCGTCATGGGCCGAATTAGACTACGTCACTCATAACGTGGCTGAATTCCAACGTACCGGCTTTCACGGCGCCCTGAATTACTACCGCGCCGCCGAACCGTATTTCTATTTGTCCGGGGCCTGGAAAGGCGCGAAGATCACCCAACCTTCCTTTTACATCGCGGGAAAGGCGGATGGCTTGGGAGAGCTCTATCCACCCTTCGAAAAACTCCGCGCCAGCCTTCCTGGTCTCGTGGGGCATCTCGAAATCGACAGTGTGGGCCACTGGGTTCAACACGAAGCCTCTGCCGAAGTCAGTGACCAGATCCTGAACTTTCTGGGCACCGTAAACACCGCCTAGAGTGAGGGAACTAAAGCAGGACAGACGCAAATGCCCCTAAAAAGAAACACATTGGAGCAAACGGCAAAGAGATGCGCTTGCAAGCTTTCGAAACAATGGAAGTGGGCTATCTCGCTTGACAGAACTGCAGAGCCGATCTTGTAATTCTCTATACATTGCAACAGGGGGATGGCTTTCCACTATCATGACAACCTCGGCCGTACTCGACGACCTGATCGATGCCCTTGAAGCGCAATCCGACTCCTTGTTTCCCTTTCTCGATCGCGAGACCGGCGAAGTTGTGTTGATCTCGGACGAATCGCTCGCGCTCGCTGAGGCGGAACCAGAGGAGATCGATTTGCTTCCAGATTGGCAAAAGGAAGAAGCTAAACTGGCCGTCCTTATTGAAAGCACCGATCGCTATCTCCGGCTGCCTACTCAATTTGACGTGCACGAATGGAACATCATGGCCGAGTTTTGCCGTCAGGTTCGGCGAGATGACATCCGGGAGAAGCTGCTTGGAGTGATCCACGGCGATCATGCGTTTCGCCGCTTCAAGGATCAGATCGCGACCCACAACCTGTGGAAAGAATGGGATGGTTTTCGCCGCCAGGCATTGGCGGAAATCGTGCGCGACTGGTGCGAGGAAGAAGGCATAGTCCTCACCGTCCGGCAACAATCGGCTGGGCACGGAGGTTGAGGAAGAGTAGTTCTGCACACCTTGTCTCCCCGGCCGCCTCGCGATAGTTTCGAATCATGCCCCTCCACTCACGCCAAAAGACTGGTCGCAATGATCTCTGCCCTTGTGGCAGCGGCAAGAAGTACAAGCATTGCTGCCTGAAGGCTGCACAAGCCTCTGATGACAGCCCATGGAGTCGACAGCGGGACGCCTCGGGCCGGCTGGCACAAGAAATGATGAGCTTCGCCCGGCGTAGGTTCGCCAACGACGTCCTTGACGCATGGCTGGATTTCAATCAGGACGATTCCGCCATTCCGCTGGAAGACGATATCGAGGAAGGCCAGATTTTTATGCCCTACTTTTTGTTCGACTGGGACCCGGAAGCGCCCTCACGGCGGCGCCGAGGCCAAACAGGGATGGGGAAAGTGGCGCAATCCTACGTGTCTATGATGGGCAGCCTTTTGCCCGCACTGGAAAGCTTAATCCTGGAACAGGCGACTACCCAGCCGCTCAGCTTTTATGAAGTGATTCGCTGTGATCCCGGGGAAGGTTTGCTTCTGCGGGACGTCCTGATCGGCGGGGAGACAGAAGTGATCGAGCGCGCCGGCTCCGAGGGGTTACGGCCAGGGGATCTTGGCTACGGACAGATATGCAAGCTGCCGGAGGTGACGACACTGGGCAGGTTGGCCCCGCTATGCATTTCTCCGCGCTACAAAGCGGCGATTCTCGGACTTCGCGCAAAGTTGCGGAAAAAAATCGCCAAGCAGCAGAGGGAGCTGGCCGCTTCCGACCTGATCCGATATCGGGAGGATATTCGCACCGCATATTTGGATATTCGGGATGCCATGCGAACACCGCCGCGACTGACCAACACCGACGGGGACCCGCTCGTATTTCACACTCTGACGTTTCGCGCCGGTTCGGCCCATGCGGCCTTCGAGGCGTTGGCTCCGCTGGCCCGGGGGATTTCTAAAAAGGAATTGCTGGGGAAGGCGAAACTGGACGATGACGGCACCCTGCTCAGCGTGGAGATTCCATGGCTAAAGCAGGGAAACCGAACCCATAAGGACTGGGAGAACACTGTCATGGGCCACATTAAAATTTTCGGCCGGTCCCTGGTCGTGGACGTGAATTCGGAGAAGCGGGCCGCTAAGATTCGCAATGAGATCGAACAGCGTCTGGGGATTCTGGTGGTTCACCAGAGGACGGTGGCGCAAAGTCCTGAAGCCCTGCTGAACAAACAAAAGCGGGCTAGAACCGCAGCGGGCCCGGAATTAAGCTCCGAGGGGATTTCTCCGCAACCCGAAGTGAACGAGCAGATGCAGGCAGAATTCCAGCGGCGCGTGGAAAATTGGATCTTCCAGAAGGTTCCCGCGTTGGGTGGACGCACTCCTCTGGAAGCGGTTGGCGATCCCGACGGCAAAGAGATTGTGGAGTCCCTGCTGTTGGATTGGGAACGCCAAACAGAAAACACAGCGGATGCGGGAGCTTTCCATCCCGATATCAACGCAATCCGGCAGTTGCTCAAACTAACACCGCGAGTTCCCGGATAGACGAAGTATCCACCGTCAGGAACGCCGCAAATCCGCTAAGGCTTGCGCATTGGCTCGAGCAATCCGTTCTTCCAGCTCAGAACGATGGTGGTTACTTCGTCCCGCGACTCCAGATTTAAGCAGGGCCCACGCGCAGCAGTTCCGCCTGTGCAGCAACATTCCCGAGGCGTTGCGTTGTGGTGGAGACCGCATCGCCGTCGACGCCGTGCTGGCGATCGTCGAGCAGGATGACTACCCAACCAACGACCGGGGGCAGATTCTGCTGCCCAGCTACGATTTCTTTCAACAGTGCGCGCAGGTCTTTGAGGAAGAGAAGCGCGCAGTTCCTTACTTCAACCACAAGCAACTCTCCTACAGCTTCGAGCAGGCGCAAACCATGGTAAAGACCGCCAACCGCCTGCGCTTCCCGCTGCTCGCCGGCTCCTCGCTCCCCGTGACCTGGCGCTTGCCGGACGTGGATATCCCGCTGGACGCGCAGGTCGAAGAAGCGGTGATGGTGGGTGTAGGCAGCCCCAGCGGAATGGACTTCGACGCGCTCGAAGCCATGCAGTCGTGCAGTCGATGCTCGAGCGCCGCAAGGGAGGCGAGACGGGCGGTTGATTAAAGAACAGAAGACACTAGAAGAAGAGGAGCTACCGGCGCTAGCGTCTCCCCATTCGCGACACGGGGAACAATTTGACTATGAGTACGCGCTGTTCGGTCGTATATGATCTGAGCGCAATATCACCCGCCGCTACGTCAATGCTTGGGGTCTAAGGGAACTGCGAATTCGATCATTTTGCGAAATGACCTATATTTCGGAGAGTTTTTATCCTTCGATTCGTCTCCCTCATGAAGGCCGTATGTCCTCTCGATGATCCGCTTGCCGCTGTTGTCCGCCCGGATGGTGTACGCAACTGCCTTCTCAAATCCTCTGACTTTCACACCAAATAGCTTGGATAGTTTGTCGATATAGGCCGGGCTGAGTCCAAAGTGGCAGGCAAAGATGATGATTTGGGCGTCTTTCTGGAAGGCGTCTCGTACACGAGCGAGTGTGATGTCTTCCGAAAAACCCTGTTCTTTTGTCATGTTTTTCGTTCTAAACGATTTGTTAGGTTCAGTCGCCTCAAAGATATCGTTATCTGTTATCCCTTGGCCGTCAAAATAAGGGCTGTCTAACTTAACATGGCCGCTCAGCGCAAGATATGTTTCATCTGCATGCGTAAAAAGATATACACGATTCACGGTCCCGGGTTCATGCTTTCCAAGCTTATAAAGGAGACCGGACAGATCTGTCACGATTTCGGGTTTAGGATCTTCGCTTCTGTGACCGGTTTTTTCGAAGCGCAGAAAATCATTTGTGCTAGGTGACCATTCGTTTTTCCCTCTTCGGTCAACTCCGTTTGCACCCACCGAATCTAGCATCTCGGCTTCCGACTTGCGCATACTTTCCCATTGACTGGGCCAATCTCCAACAAATGACAGTTCAAGGCCGGATTTTGTTGATGGTTTTTTCTTCGCCGAGGAAGATTTCTTTCTTCTCGAAAACAATTCAAAAGGTGGCATAGCGTGGCGCAAAGCTGGAGCATCGTGAATGAAATACGAAGTATCGCCTCCAATTCCGATGCTGCCCTGTCTGCGGGCTACGCCTGGACCACCACCGCCAACCTTCGAATTGGGGTGTGCGATTAATCCATTTGCATTCGGCGGCGGGGTATGAGGGTTAGGAAGTTTTTCTTTGCTCATGTTTCATCCAAATTTCCTGCGGCGAGGGAAGCTGACCCCCGATCAGCAAACGCAGAACTGCGTAAGAAAGAGGTGAGATTGAGACGGGCAGCGATGGATACGTCTGCCATGGCCTTTCTCTCCCTCGATCTTCTGCGGCGTTTTGAATGATGCCTGAATGCGGATGACGATACTCGCTTTACTGGCGTGTTGCAATCCGGAGGGTATCTGCAGAATGTCCAACAAGCCAATGCTGAAGCGGACGCCCCTTCAACCGTGAACCAGAACACCGGCACTGCTGAGGGTGTCTGGCAATTCACACCGTATGGAGTGTACGCCGGTTTAGCGGCGGCGCAACCAATGCTTAATAGCAACTACGCAGGAGCCACCGGCACATGGGCATCCAGCAATCCGCTGGTGTTCTACGTGAGCCAAACTGGATTAGCCTGGGCGATCTCCCATGGTACTGCCAACATCACCTACACGTCGCCAACCGGCGTCAAGTTCGCCGAGTGGACGATGTACAACTGACAACCAGGACGCTCTCCCCCGAAGGGCCACCTTGAGCCTCTTCGTGGATGTCCCTTCAATGTCCTTGATCTTGGTCCAATTGCGTTCGGGCATGAGCTCTGATGTAGGCCCTCATTCCTGCCCGCGAAGAAACAACCATGGGTAATTAGCCACCAGACGGAAACGTGGTCTACCCGCAAATGGCAGAGATTGGTCGCCTCACCCAGCCGGAGCCTTCCGGCCAAAACAACGCCTAATCCGAGCTCTGAGTCCCCGGATGTAAGCCAATATCTTCCGGGCGAGTTCTGAGTCAATCAAACCATGGAACACCTCCCTCTCTCTGCCTGCCCCCGGGCTTGCTGAGCCGTTTTAGCCCGGGTGGGTCAGCCCCGGGTCTGATGTCTTACTCCATTTCGTTTCGGCAGCGAGGTGTATGCTAAGCAAGCACCAGCCGACTGAGAAAGATCTATGATCGGGCGTACCCTCCTGCACTACAGGATTGTCGAGAAGCTCGGCGAGGGAGGCATGGGTGTCGTCTACAAGGCACTCGACACGCATCTCGATCGTTTCGTCGCGATCAAAGTACTCCCGCCGGATAAAGTCGCTGACCCCGAGCGCAAACGGCGTTTCGTGCTGGAAGCAAAGGCTGCATCAGCCTTGAATCATCACGGCATTATCACCATTCACGACATTGCGAGCAGCGGCGACATGGACTTCATTGTGATGGAGTACGTGCAGGGCAAGACGCTCAGTCAGTTGATCGCACGCAAAAGGCTGGCCTTCAACGATTCGCTGCGGTATGCCATTCAAATCGCGGACGCCCTGGCAACGGCGCACGCAGCGGGCATTGTCCATCGCGATCTGAAGCCGGAGAATGTGATTGTAAGTGGATCAGAAGGGGTGGTCGGATCCGTCAAAATACTGGATTTCGGTTTAGCCAAGTTGACTGATGAAATCCAAAGCGGCGAATCTGAATCGACGCAGCCCTTCCAGGAAACGGACGACCATTCCACCGGTGCGGGAACAATCCTGGGTACCGTTGCATACCTGTCACCTGAGCAAGCCGAGGGCAAGAAGGTGGACGCGCGCTCCGATATCTTCAGTTTCGGCGCGTTGTTTTACGAAATGGTGACGGGCCGCCGGGCGTTTCAGGGAGATTCTAAACTTTCAACATTGTCAGCAATCCTGCGCGACGAGCCGAAGGCGCCAAGTCAGGTTGTAGACGGCGTGCCCCGTGAGCTGGAGCGTATCATCACCCGGTGCCTGCGCAAGAACCCAGACAGGCGTTTCCAAGCCGTGCCGGACCTGAAAGTCGCCCTCGAGGAACTGAAGGAGGAGTCAGATTCAGGAACTCTGGGCGCGGCACCTGTAGTTCCCGGTCGTCGGAGCAGGAACGTGGTCTGGGCCGCTGCACTCCTTGCAGTTGCAGCCCTGCTCGGCAGCGCCCTCTGGTTTCTCCGATCGGCCTCCAAAGCCCCCGAAGGGGTATTGCACCCGGTTCCCTTGACCACGTATCAGGGCTTTCAAGAAGAGCCAAGCTTTTCGCCGGATGGCAACCAATTGGCCTTCACATGGAACGGGCAGAAACAGGATAACTGGGATATCTATGTCAAGTTGATCGGCACTGCTGGGCCACCACTCAGACTAACAACCGATCCGGTCCGGGATTGGAGCCCGGCATGGTCGCCGGACGGCCGCTTTGTCGCATTCTTCCGGCAGCTCACCCAGGATAAAGCAGCGGTGCTGCTTGTTCCTGCGCTGGGCGGCCCTGAACACAAGGTCACCGAAACCCTGACTTCGTATCGCGTGCCCTCTCCTTATCTGGCGTGGTCGCCCGATGGCACAGGGCTAATTTTCAGCGGGAGGGATTCCCCCAAAGAGTCCTTCGCGCTGTTCCTGCTGTCGACCGAAACGGGAGAGAAACGGCGCCTCACCTATCCGCCCCCAAACATAATCGGCGATAGCAGCCCGGCAATTTCTTCAGACGGGCGTACTTTGGTCTTTACTCGCTCGACTGATGACACAATCGGTGACCTCTACCTGCTGTCTCTTTCCCCCGGACTCCAGCCTGTCGGAGACGTTCGCCGCCTGACCTTCGACAATCGTGGCAACGGAAGACCAGCCTGGACCCCGGATGGTCGCGAGATTGTGTTTGGGGGAACGTCCGACATTTTTGCCACCTCCGTCGGTCTTTGGAGGATCGCGCCCTCCGGGTCGGCCCAGCCGCAGCAACTCATAGCGTTCGGCGATGCCGCTGCACAACCCGCAATTTCGCCTCGCGCTCACCGCCTCGCTTATGTCAACGAGTATCTTCAAACCAGCATCTGGCGTATGGAGACGCCGGCCAACGCTGGTTCAGGAAATGCGAACAGCCCGAGGCCCCTCAGCAAGGCTGCACCCTTCATCTCCTCCACGCGCAATGACGATGCTCCTCAGTTCTCGCCGGACGGCAAGAGAATCGTATTTCAGTCGACCCGCTCGGGGCATGAGGAAATTTGGACCGCCGACGGGGAGGGTTCCAACGCCGCCCAACTGACCTCCTTTGCCGGACCGGACGTAACTACCCCGCAGTGGTCGCCGGACGGGGAACATATCGCTTTTGACTCAGACGCCGCTGGGGAGTTTGACATCTGGGTGGTTAGTTCGAGCGGAGGGAAACCCCAGCGCATGACCACCGACCCAGCGAACGATGGCAACCCGAGTTGGTCAAAGGACGGCCGCTGGATCTATTTCGACTCGGCGCGCACTGGAGAGCAGCAGATATTCAAGATTCCCGCTACCGGTGGCGAGGCGATGCAATTGACGCGAGACGGTGGTTTCGCTCCGCGCGAATCGCCGGACGGCAAATTTCTTTACTACACAAAAGGTCTGTTTGACTCAAGTCTCTGGAGGGTGCCTGTGGAAGGCGGTCAAGCCTCAAAGGTTCTGGACGGCTTATCTCAATACGAGAACCTTGCTATTAAGGACAGCGGTGTGTATTTCGTGCCCTCAGGGAGAGCCGCCGCCCGGAACTCTTCCATCCAGTATCTAAGCTTTGGAACCGGAAAAACTTTGCCTGTCGCAACGTTCGAAAACCCTATCCCGGGAGGTATAGCAGTGTCTCCGGATGGCCACTCGATTTTGTATTCGAACCTCGAGCGAAGTGGCAGCGAATTGATGCTGGTGGATAACTTCCATTGACGAATTCTGGTTAATCCGACGATGTACGCCCACGGATCCTCCTCCTTTATGGAGCAGAACCCTCTGCAGCGCATCTGGCGGGATATCGGTATGGCCGCCCGCCATGCCGGTCTCTCACCCGCGATCGGGGCAGAGGTCTACGGTCGAGCCTTACTAGGAATAGAGGAAATGGCAGTCCGAGTCCATTAAGGCCCAAGGTTGGCATATAACGCTCCAGGGACATCCATGAAAGGTTTACCCGTCACGGATGTCCCCGGAGCCTCATGCAAAAACTGAAAACTAAAGACGTAGGTTTTATAAGTTTGCGACCGCGTTCGCCAGTTGTTTTTTTAATTCGTCACGCTCGGTGTCCAATTTGGCACGCTTCGCGTCTATCTCGCCTAAGTTGTCCAGCAACTGAGAAACCTTGGCTTGCGACGATGTCATCTTTGACTTCTTAGCTTTGCCCTGTGCACCCCGCTCTGGCCAATCGGATGAGTCTGTTACTTCGTTAGTTACTTCGGGAACCATTTCTGCGACGTTCCCTCCGTGCATTTCTAATTCCATGATGCCTCTCCCTTCGGTTCGTACAGCGTTGAGGTCTGTGGACAGAATTACAGACCGTTCCAGGTTTGGCCTTTCCACTTTCGGGTGACTAGCTCCGACCAAACGCAGGTTTTGGGGAGAGGAAGATGTGGAAAACGATTGAATCCGGAAAAGCGGCGGCTCCTGTGGTGGGAATAAATGTGGCACCCAAGTGTCTTTTACTTCGGGGGGCTCATGACGCCTTTGCAAACAAGCCCATTGGAATTGGAGAGATCGACTGTTCTCCGCGAACTCAGCTCGATCGAACGGATGCTTTGGCTGAGGGATCAGAATCATTGCAATCATTTCTCAATGGCGGCCGAAATCCGCGGACACACCACCGTAACTATGTGGCGGAATGCGCTGGATCAGCTGCAACGTCGTCATCCACTCTTAAGTGTGTTTATCGGAATGGAGGAGAACTCCAGACCGCTCTTCTATCAAGCCGGCGACGATAAGATCCCATTGGTCGGTCGAAAACGAACTTCGCCATTGCAGTGGCAAGCTGAGTTCGAAAAAGAGCTCTCCACGCCTTTCGATTCATCCGCATCGCCACTCATGCGAGCCCAGCTCTTGTTGGGTGACGATCGATGCGAAGTGATCCTGACGACTCATCACAGCATCGCCGACGGTATGGCCATCGTGTATGTCATCCGCGACCTGCTCCAGGCGGTGTCCGGCGAAAAGCTTGCGCCGTTGCCGGCTCCTCCGTCACAGGACGAACTCCTGGCGCCCATCCTGAGAACTCTGCCACCACCGATGTCAGAGGGTGAAGTCAATCATGCTCCTGTGTTCCAGCCAATACCTTTCAGGCATAAAGACGGGGCTCGCCCGCGGGTGACCGGCTTTCGCCTTTCTCCCGAACAGACATCGCTTCTTCTGAACACTGCTCGCCGCCAGCAGACCAGCGTTCATGCCGCGATCTCTGCGGCTCTTGTATTAACCGGACGAGAGAGTCTCCCTCCATGGAAAGAGCATGGAGTCCGGGTTCTGTCACCCATCAGTCTCCACGAAGCGCTTAATGTCGAGAACGACTGCGTGCTTGCGTTGACTGCCGGGATCGTGTCATTCGCACCCCCAGCCGGCAGCGGTTTCTGGGACCTGGCGCGCTGGGCCAAAGAAGGCTTACGACCCTTCCAAACGATGGAAGGTGTCAGGAGGATATCCGGGATGCTCGAGAAAAAGTTTTCGAACCATGCCAACGTGGAAACCGCAGCAACGGCGGAAGGAATGGCACATGAACTCATGGTGACGAACGTACAGCAGTTTCCATTTGAGAACAGGTTTGGAGACTTGACTCTGGAGGGACTCTGGGGGCCGTCGACCCTGAACGGATTCGAAGGCGAGCAGGTAGTTGGGGTTGCGACCGTGAATGGTTCGCTGCACATGGTGCACACGAGCTACACACCAATTGGCACCTTTTTGAACAGAGCGGTAGACCTGCTGATGAACGCCTGCCCGGGAAGCTAACAGCGATGACTCCCGCCTCGGTTTGGGGTCCGCAAAAACTGTACCGGTTGCATTCTATTTGTCACTGTCATACATGGGCCGTGCCGGGCAGGGTGAACTGAAAAGTTGCCCCCTGTCCAGAGTTCGAGGTACCCCACAAACGGCCTCCATGAGACTCAATAATCGAGCGGCAGATGGGTAATCCCATACCCGTACCGTGAGCCTTCGTGGTGAAGAATGGGCTAAAAAGCTGTTCGGGCTGTTCCGGCAATCCAATGCCGGTATCGCTGACCAGGATCAGCAGCTGGCCATCCTTGCCTCGTTGCGAACTGATCGTAAGCTCACATGGGGCGGATCCGTTCTTCATGGCCTCGATGCCGTTGAGCATGAGGTTCATGAATACCTGCTGCAACTGGACACGGTCGGCCATCACCCAGGGAACATCCTCGGCGAGGTCGGAGCGGATCGAAATCGAGTACCGGGCGGCCTCGCTGCGGAGCAGGACAATCATTTCTCGAGCCAGTGTATTCACATCCACCGGCTCCCGCTGCACCGTGCCCTTCTGGAACAGCAAAGAGATTCTGTCAATGATCTCAGTCGCGCGCATCACGTCGGTCACCAGCCTCGACGCGGCTTCGCGTGCCTCGGCCAGGTCAGGCTCATTGCGCCCAAGCCACCGCAGGCAGGTCCGGGCGTCGGTCACTGCCGCGGTGATAGGCTGCTTGATCTCGTGGGCCAGCGAAGCGGTCAGCTCGCCCATCGTGGTCACCCTGTTTATATGCGCAATGTCTGCCTGGGCCTGACGCAACCGTTCACGCTCTTCGCGTGCCAACTTGCGTTCAATCGCAATGCCCCCAAGGTGGTTGGCCATTTCCAGCGCGCGGCTCTCAGCCAGGCTCGGGCTGCGCGGTTCGCGGTAATACATGGCAAACGAGCCTAGCGTCCTTCCCGAATGCGCCACCATGGGAGTAGACCAGCAGGCGCGGAGCCCATAAGGCTTGACCACCTCTCGGTACGGCTCCCAGAGCGGATCCTCAAGAATGTCGGTAACCACCACAGGTTCTCTGCGATACATGGCCGTGCCGCATGACCCCGCCTGCGGTCCGATGCTAAGGCCGTTGATGGCCTCCGTGTAGGGCTTGGGAAGGCTGGGAGCTGCGCCGTGCCGCACGTGCTCTCCGTCCTCATCCAGCAGCAAGACAGAGCAAAGCAATCCGTCAAATTGGGCTTCCACAACCAGCACCAGCTTCTCCAGTATTTCATTGAGCGGTGCATCGCGCGCGATCATCTCGAGGATACGGCTCTCGCCGGCACGCAGCCCCTCTGCCCGGTTCTGTTCGGTCACATCCATCAAGGTACCCACGAATTCAACCACATCGCCGGATGCGCCGATGACCGGGTGACCGACTGCGTGGATATCTCTGATCTCGCCGCCGGGATGAACGATTCGGTAGTTCAGCACGAACTCCGCCCCTTCGCGCCGTGTTCTCTCCAGCGCTTCCATAGTCCTGGCTTGATCATCCGGATGAACGCGTTGGAAGAACGTTTCAAATCGTGGCAGCCCACCCTGCGGGTCAAAACCCAGCACTCGGTAGCACTCCTCTGACCAATACCGTATGTCGCCGGTGGCAGGGGTCCATGCCCAACTGCCGGTGTGGCTCAGTCTCTGCGCTTCTGCCAGGTATGCCTCGCTCTCCCGAAGCGTCTTTTCCGCCTGCCTGGCTGTGGTAATGTCTGTCAACGCACCCACGTATTCGAGGCCGCCCGCGGAGGTCTCCAGCGCGCGCGCTAAAACGTGGAGGTACTTCACCGAACCGTCGGGCATCCACAAACGATGTTCGAAATCCAGATGCCCCCGTGTTTCGGTAGCGCCGTCGAAAGTCCGCCCCACAAGATCTCTGTCGTCTGGATGAATTCGCTCCAGTACCAACTCCAATGTGGGCTTAACCGCTCGATCGTATGCAAAGATATGGTAGGTTTCATCCGACCAGTAGATTTCTCCAGTCGAAGCGTTCCATCCGAAACTGCCGGTGCGGCTCAAACGCTGCGCCTCCGCCAGGTAAGCCTGGTTCTGGCGGAGCGACTCCTCGGCCCGCTTACGTTCAGCCTTTTGTGTGGCTTCACGCAACGCTCGCTGCACCGACGGCACCAGCCTCGATAACCGCGTCTTCACAACATAATCCGTTGCCCCAATCTTGAGGGCTTCAATCGCCACCTCTTCGCCCAGCGTTCCGGAAACAAAGATGAACGGTACGTCCGGGCAGACCTTCATTGCGAGCTTCAATGCAGAAATGCCGTCGAAGGAGGGAAGCGTGTAATCCGCCAGAATAAGATCAACTCCGCGTTGCTCGACGGAAGCCATGAACGCAGCCAGGGTGTCGACCCGCGTTACTTCGCAGACCATGCCTTCTGTCTCCAGCAGGTCCTGGATGAGCATCGTGTCCTTGGGATCATCTTCGATTGATAGAATACGCAACCGGCTCAGCATGCGCTCTTCCTGAGGATAGCTACTCCCTTTATGGTAAATCCGACGAAAAGGTTACGGAGCGAACCCGGTAAATTCGCGCATCTGGAAGACCCTGACGGCAACGAGATCTATCTCTGGGAAAAGGTCCAGCGGGCAACGTCGGAGCGGGAATTGATGCACGCCGCAGTCTGATAAAGCGAGTCCTGCAGGTCGCCAAGGAGCGACCTTGCAGCCAGATGAGTGCGTCCCTCAGACCGTCGTGGAGTGTTTTAGGCTCGCGATAGCGCGATACTGACCACGTAGAACACGAAAGAAATGCTGACGCCTATCAGAGGAGCCCTGAAGAAGTAGAGCCTGCAGACGACAATAAGACACGCAAGCATTACCAGCCCGACGAGCAACAGGAATGGGGACCGAAAAAGAAGTTGATCGTGGGCCAATGCGAGGTATCCGTAAATTAGGCCGAACAAGATGAGCCCCATACTATGGGTGGCATTGAAGCCCATCCAACATCGCCACATTGTTGTTTCTTTCGTAAGGAGGGGCGAAATCCTGTTCATGCTGGCTTGTAGTGCAGGATCACGAGGCGCGAGATTTGTCCCCCAAAACGTATAAGCGAGATGCATGCTACCTAGGGTAAGGAGGACGCCCGCACATAGAACCATCAACAGTCTGGCAGTCATGACGCTCCCTTTCCTTCAGGCCTTATCGGCTACTCAGCCTACCGGCTCTCGCCGATGGCATTCTGCATGTGAGCGAATCTTTGCAGAGTTCTGCTACTCGTGTCTACGAGGGAGAGTCGGTCGATCTCTCTGGCTGTGAATTCCCGTGATCCCACCGCCGCCTAGTCAAGTTATTACGTCGCAAGGTCGCGCTACAATTCGCCCGTCAGGCTGCTGAGGTTAAGAGGAAAGCGTTTGGTAGGAGGAATGCAGCCAAGGAACGCTTGAGTACTTATCGTGAAAGTGCCGGCTCCGACTGCCCACAAAACTTCCGCTCACTGATGTGTGCATTTCTCTGCTCCTGTTTGTTGCTCGCGCCAGTTGTGGAGGTCGGCGACATCAATAGTCTTTGTACGCTTCGTTGAACTTAGGCCGTGGCATGGTGTGGATGAATGTCGACACATCGTATGCATCCTGAGCTGAAAGCGTGCCTGGATGGTTCTGTGGCATGTTGTGATAAACAAATGCTGCCATATTGTTTGGCGTATTCATGCCGGCACCGTCGTTAAAGGAGTTCGGTCCCCAGACCGCAGGCAGAATGGGGGGTACACCAGCGCCGTCCGTTCCGTGACACCCGGCACATTGGTCGGCATAGACCGACTTGCCATGAGCAGGGTCTCCCGTGAGCTGTGGAAGCTTAACCAGGCCACGCCCTTTGAAGGGTTTCCCTTTGACCTCGTCACGTGACAGGAAGTTGATATAGGCGACGAGAGCAGTCAATTCGGGACTGTCGAGAGGCGGTGGACTTCCTGCCTCACTTCGAGAGAAGCATTCCTGCAAACGATTCTGCAATGAGATCACATGCCCAGCACGTTTATTGAACATTGGGAACAGACCCGCGAGGTCGATCATCGGAGCTGCATAGGGAGCAGTACCATCTTTGATGTGACAGTCATTGCATGACAGTTTGTTGCCAACATACTTTGAGGCATACTTCGGAGTCTCATCAAAGATGAGTTTACCCTGATGGATCAGGGCCGCCTGTTCCCGAGCGTTGGAAGAGGCAGGCTCGTTATCGGAAGTGCTGGCTGCCTTGACGATCTGTCGCGAGCAGCCGGCGATCAGGATAAACGCGACAAGCGCACTCAGACAGCCGACTGCAATGGTTGACGAGTTCACTTTGAACTTGCGCATCGAGTTACCTCGCATCACCTGGTAGCGGCTGAAATCGAGCGGAATCCATATTGGATGGGTGTCTGGCGATGATGGATTCCGGTCAAAATCGTCTTTCCGGACTTCACTTTGTCCTGATAGACCGCAAATAGAGCAATCAACGTTCCAATCGACTTTTGCTCTGCCTATGATCAAAGCCAGGGCAGCGATATTGGCTTGAAATTCCGACATTTGAGGTCAGCTGCTTCAATTCGAAATCTGTAGAGACGCCGAAATTGCTTTATCGATGTGTCGACAAGTGTCAATATCTCGACGTCGATCGCCTCTGACTATTCGAAGTATTGAAATTGGAGAGTGGCCGGTGTCCACGAAACCTCCACGAAACGCCCTGACTTTGCGGCTCTTGTGTCCGGGGCAGTCGAGATGGTAGCATCAGCGACCTAGATCGTTCGGGCCCTCGAAAAGCCCCGCCGGCGCACCCTGACATCCAATCGCCGATTCTCGATATCGATCCTCAAATTCGAAGAGGAGGACTGCATGGTTCAGATTCTCTACGAGGTGAATCTAAAGGACAGTCACAGCGAGCGCGCCACGGCGCTCGGCACCTTCATCGGCGCCGCGAAGTGGGACGCGATCGGCGGTTCGGCCGTTCGACGCGGGATAAACACGCTGATCTTCTGGGGTCATGGGTCGATCTCGAGCCTGTGCGGCAAGAACGCGGATGCCATCGTCGAAATCATTAAGTCCTGGAAAGCCTTGAACCCTGATCTGAAGACAGTCGAGGTTCTCACATGTAACAGCCGGCACGGTACTTCGGACGCTTTGCCCTTCATCGGCATGATTAAGGCCGGCATGCGCCGGGGAATACGCAGCAGCACGCACGATGTGAAGCTGAAATCGCTGCCGGTGAACGTCAATGGCGCGCTTGGCGGGTTCTCGATCCTGTTGGCTGAAGCCTCGACTAAGACGTGGTGTTACATCACCTCATCCGGCGAAAAGGACACCACCATGATGTACGCCCGTGGCGAGATGGACCGAAGGGCTTCCGACGCAAAGAAGGCAGGAAAGCCCATCGACTTGGCCACTCTTGCTGAAGAGGTGATAAATGTCACTGGTCGAAAGGATCCGGACGGTCAGTATTTCACGATGAACTACGGTCATTTCAATACACTTCGCGAATCCCTGTCGCTTGTGCACTGATTGCTCGGTTTGCCGCACGGCTGAACGTCGTGCCCTGTTACAGAACTCCGACTTTTCCTCTTCGAGCGCGCGCCCTAGAATCGTGCCCTGTCACAACGCAGGGCAATTGGATCATTCCGGATTTGGCGCAGACACTTATGGTTTCATGCAAAGAGAAAGAGATTTGGGATCCTTCTGGCAAAGGGCCATGATGGCCGTGTCGAAATTCTTAGGGTTAATCCAGGGAGCTGCTTCCTTTGGATGCTTGTCCAACCAGGGCACACTTTCCGCGAGAATACAGTGTTCCAGTGACGGATACGTCGTATAGCCAGCACACCTGGACCGAAGCTCTTCAGGAGTAATGGCCCATTGCCGCCCAAGACTGTCCATCAGGCCCGCAAATTCCTCATCGGTACACTGCCTGTGATCGTCACATTCCGTTTCTGGAGAATTATGAACGGGCGGAAGCGGTGTGATCGCGGAAGCAGGAGCAGACCGATGCAATGGAGTAGAGCGAAGACGCGCGTGAGAGCCGCAGGAACAGAAATCTGCTTGGAATCCATGGTACGGAACGCCACGATGCAGGCTGCAAAAATCACCATCGCAAGTAGTGTGATAAGTAATCCTGCACCGAGCTTGCGAGTGAAAGAGGACATTCGCAAAGCTCGCTCGTGGATAGTTGCACCAGTCGACCTGGGGACGGGTGGCGCGTCGTAGTTCCAGCCCCCTCTTCTTCTATCGACCACTCTCATACCTTGCTCCTCGATTATAGAGTTTTCGGGGAATAGAGCCATGACGGCGGCAGGAAGGGCACTGCTGCACACAAGCCCTTCGACGACCAGAAGAGACAACTGCTTCCGCCGTTAGCCGATCTCTATATGAGATGGCCGTACACGGCAATCGGAGGCCCCACCGGGATGCCCGCCGAGTTGGGAAACAGGTTACTTCGGATTAAGCAACGCATTCGGGCGCCATCTGGCACAGCGGGCGTTACCCCGCCATTAGCGCTTCATGGAAAGTTCGGCGCCGTAGAGGGCTAGGAGGGGATGGTGGATGACGGCGCGGAATTCGTAGCTGCCTGTGGGGGAAAGGCCGTCAATGTGGGCGCTGATGAGGCCGGGTTTGGTGACGGTTTGGGTTGGTGTTGCGGTCCACGGGGTGGTGCGGGAGTTTACGTCTTCGCCGAGGATGGGACGGTATTCAAAGCCCACTTGCAGGGTTGCGCTATCACCCATGTCGAGCACTTCGCCTTGCAGGGTCTCCCCCGATGATGCGGCGACGGAGCCAGTGGTCTGCACGTGGGGCGGCGTAAAGGCGGGCTCGGCGTTGGTGATTTTCAGGACGGCCGGGTTGGGCCATTGGAAATTGTCCTGTAGACGCTGCGTCTGCATCACCCTCACATGGAGGCCATCTTTTTCCTGACGCCAGGTGGAGGTGGGCTCTGATTTCGGGATGGTACTCGACGACCTGATCGTTCTGGCCGAGGACGCTGACCTCCGTCTTTGCCGTCGCGCGGACCGAGTGAAGCGTGAATTCTTTCCATGTGGCGCGCGGCCATGGAGTGCCGGATTCGATCATGGCGTAGAGCGTGTCTTTCTTTTTGGTGAACCAGATGTCCCCTTCGTTGGTGATGACCCAGGGCCGCACGGAATAGATGGCGTCGGAGTTAACGAACATCCACAGTGCTATTTCGCGCAGGCGCTCTTCTTCTTCGATCGGCAGCTCGCCGTTTGGCTTGGGACCGACGTTGAGCAGGAAGTTGCCCCCCTTGGCACGGGTCTGAATCAGCAGGCGAATCAGTTCTCCTCCTGATTTGTAATGCTCGTTTTGCGGCTGGTATTGCCATGAAGTGCCCATGGTCATGCAGGTTTCCCATGCTCCGGGTAAGGGCATTCCCGGGACTGTGAGCTCGGGGGTTTTGATGGCGCCGCGGGTGACGATGATGTCCGGGTCGAGCTTCCATGCAAGGTCGCGTAGACCGGCCGCTTCTCCGTCGAGAAAGAGGGCATCGATTTTTCCGTAATGCGTGAGCAGCTCCCGGAGTTGAGTCTGGTCGTATTCCATCAGGCCGGGGTTGTTGCGCGGTTGAACTCCAGGGACCGAGCGCTCGATGGTCTTCCCGTTCTCATGCAACCACCAAAAATCGTCGGGTGAGTAATAAACGCCCGCGGCGATACCCTCGGCGCGAAAGGCGTCGAAGACTTCCTTGGTGATGTCGCGATGGAAGGGCGTGTTCATGATGCCGAAGGGGGTGGTCTTGGTGTCGAACATGGCGAAGCCGGAATGGTGCTTGGTGGTGAACATGACGTAGCGGATGCCGGCAAGGTGCGCGAGTCGAGCCCAATCCATGGGCTGGAACTTATCGGGGTCGAAGGTTTTGGGGAGTTCGTTGAAGAAGCGGTCGGTATAGTCGGGGGATGCGCCCACCAGGGAATGGCTGATGACCACGCCGAGTTGACTGTCCACGCTCCAGTGGATGAAGAGGCCGAAGCCCTGATCGCGAAACCAGTCGAGGCGGTCCTGTCTATTCAGGGAGCCGATTTCCGGGTCGTCTGCTGCGGCGTTGGCGAGTGCTCCCAGGTTGAGGGCCAGGAGGAGGATCGAGAGCAGACGCGCGGTTTTAGCGAAGCGTGTTGCGGACATGGTGGTGGTTCCAGTCTGTTGGAGTGATGAAAGTCAGTCACCACGATAAAGGTAATAGGAGTTTCGTGGACAGTCCACGAAACCCCCGTCCGACCACAAATCTCCGAACACAAATCCCCCTACTCTAGTTTCTCGCTTGACGAACAATTGAAGGCATAATACCGTTATGCCTATGGTCGATACGCCTAAAGCAGGAATGCCCGCTGGCGCGCTTCCCATGCTGATTCTGCGCGTTCTTCAATCCGGTTCGTTGCACGGCTATGCAATGGCGCAGCGAATTCACGTCCTCTCCAGCGAAGTGCTGGCGGTGGAAGAGGGACTGCTCTACCCCACGTTGCAAAAGATGCTGGTCAAGGGTTGGGTGACAGCCGAGTGGGGCATTTCAGAGACCAACCGCAAGGTGCGCTTCTACCGCCTCACGCCGGAGGGGCGCAAGCACCTGAAGGCTGAGTTATCGGAGTACGATCGCGTGACGCAAGCGATTCAGAACATATTGCGCACCGCATAACACACACAACCAGGAGGCCTGCCCATGGGTGAAATCTTCCGGCGCATTCGTTACCTCATCAACCGCCGCCGGTTTGATGTGGAACTGGCGAGTGACATGGAGTTTCATCGCGAGATGGCGGCGCGAGCAGGGCGCAACAACTTCGGCAATACCCTGCGTATACAGGAACAAGCGCGCGAAGCGTGGGGCTGGACCTGGCTCGACCGCCTCACCCAGGACCTCTGCTACGCCGTGCGTATCCTCGCCCGCTCGCCCAGCTTCACGCTCATGGCCGTGTTGGTGCTGGCCATCGGGATCGGCGTCAACGTGGCTGCATTCACTGTCTTCGACGTGGTCGCGCTCCAGCCCCTGCCGGTCCGCGACCCCGGTTCCCTGGTGCGCCTGGAACGCCGTTCGCCCAACGCCTATACCGACGGAGCGCCCAACTCTTCGCTCCTCTTCTACCAGAAGAATGCAAAGACGCTGTCGGCAGTCATGGGCGTGCTGGGCGTGCCTCCCATGCAGGTCGACGGCGATATTCAGCAGGCATCGGCGTCCTTCATCACGCCCAACTACTTCACCGAACTGGGAACGCCCGCAGCCATCGGCCGCCTCTTCGATCCCGAACGCGACGGCGATCCTGCCGCGCCTCCTTCCGTCGTAATCACTTACGGCTTCTGGCAGCGCCGCTTCGGCGGCGATCCTTCCGTCGTTGGCCGCATCATCCACATCGATAAGAAGCCCGCCACCATCATCGGAGTGCTTCCTTACGCCTTTGCCAGCCTCGGCGGCCAGCATCCCGACATCTGGATGCCCATCATCCAGCAGCCATATTTTGTCGAAGGAAGCCACACGCTTACCGATCCGGGCGACTCTGCCATCCGCATGTGGGGCCGCCTCGCTCCGGGCGTTTCCGCAAAGACCGCCGGCCAGGAGCTGCGCGCCCTTACCGATGAACTGCGCCGCCAGCACCCCAAAGACATCTGGGATAAAGAGTACATCCAGATCTCGCCAGGCGGACACATGCAGGTCATGCAGCCGGAGATGTACCAGGTCGGGGCCATGGTCGCCGTGTTTACACTGCTGATCTTGGCCGTCGCCTGCGCCAATCTCGGCGGGCTTATGCTGGCCCGCGCCGTCACGCGCGAACGCGAAATCGGCATACGCGTCGCCATCGGCGCCAACCGCGGCCGCATCTTCCGGCAACTGTGCACGGAGAGCCTGCTGCTCGCCATGCTTGGTGCGCTCGCAGGCCTTGCGCTCGGCTGCGCAGTGATGCAGATCGCATTAACAAAAATGGACGCGCCGAAGTGGGCGAGCGCCGCCCCCGACTGGCGTGTCCTGCTCTTCACCGTCGCCGTCATGTTCGCTGCTGCCGTCTTCTTCGGTCTTATGCCGGCCGTCCAGGTCGCCCGCCAGCGTCAGCACAAGACCATCGCCCGTCAATTCCTCGTCGGCGCGCAGGTTGCCGCAAGTTGCGTCCTGCTCATCGTCGCAGGCCTGCTCGTCCGTGCCACGCAACACGCGCTCTATACCGATCCCGGCTTCGGTTATCAGCAGATGCTCTCCATCGATCCGCACCTCGGCCGGCACGGTTACGCGCCCGCCGCCGCGCAGGCCTATTTCGACCAGATGCAGACCCGTCTCCGCGCCACTCGCGGCGTACTCTCCGTCTCGCTCGTCAAACTCCCACCCCTCGGACACGAAGTCGACCGTGAAACGACTGAGATCGCCGGACATAAAGTCCTCATTTACCCCAATTGGGTCGAGCCCGGCTTCTTTCAGACCATGAACATTCCCATCCTCCTCGGTCGCACCTTCTACCCGCGAGAGAAGAACGCCGTCATCGTGAGCCAATCATTCGCGCGCCAGCAGTGGCCCAACCAAAACCCCATCGGACAGCGCCTCGGCGACGACGACTCAACCAAATCCATCGTTGTCGGCGTCGCCGGCAATGCCCACATCAACGCCCTCAGCAACGACGACGCGACCGAGCAGTATTGGTCCGCGCAGCCCGGCGACATGCCTGATATGGTGGTCCTCGCCCGAACCTCCGGCGCGCCCGACAACCTTCTTCCCATCTCAAAATCCATTAGCGAAAGCCTCGACCCCAAAGTTTTGCCGGAGATCCGCCGGCTCAAGATTCTCTACCACGACAATATTTCTGGAATCGAAAAAACCGCCATGGCGGTAAGCCTCATCGGCATGATCGCCGTCTTGGTCTCAGGCATCGGCATCATCGGCCTGGTCACCTTCACCGTCTCGCAGCGCATGAAGGAGATCGCAATCCGTATTGCCCTGGGAGCGAAACGTGCACAGGTGCTTTCAGCCGTGCTGCGTCAATTCTCATGGCCTGTCGTGCTCGGCCTGGTCGCCGGTACAGGCATCGCTGCAGCCGCGTCGAAGGTGCTGCGCATTGCCCTGTACGGAATCAACAACCTCGACCCACTCAGCTATGCAAGCGCGATCTTCGTACTCATTGCCATCATCGCCATCGCCGCGCTGTTGCCCGCGCGGCGCGCGCTGCGGCTAGACCTGGCAAAGACATTGCACTACGATTGATTTCCGCCTACTGCAGGCTCTCCCCGCGTCGCACGTTTGCGCTCGCATTCGGGAGAGCGCAAGATTGCCAAAGCGCTGTGACATCGCTCATTGAACGGGCGCCTCCCGATCCGCACATACTACGTCACAATCTCAATGTTGGTTCCGTGCAACCATGTGCGCGATTATTGAAGTCTTGCCCGGATGCGGCTGGTCTGGCAAACGACGGTTTGACCGTGCCTTTGCAAGTAGCCGATACTAGGTACAGCGTGCGACAGGGCACCACCGGCCCGCGGCAAGGGAACAACTCCCACCTGCTTCTGATTCAAAACAGCGTGCTTTGAATCTTCTTTCAGCCTGTATCAGCGGGTCACAGGCGCTCATGAAAGGAGATTGCCGTGAGCACATCGAAACTTCCTGCCCGTCCTTCCCTTGAATCCCTTCGCAAGCAAGCAAAGAAACTGGCGCACGACATTCTTGCCGGTAATGCAGGCGCCATCGCCCGGGCGCGCGCGCAGCTGCTAAAAGCCGAGCTGCCCTTGTCACAGCGTGATGCCCAGCTCGTGCTGGCGCGCGAATATGGGTTTCCAGGCTGGAAGGACCTGGTTAAAGAAGTAAAACAACGCCTCGGCAGAGGTCTCGAGTGGGCCGTTTCCGAAGCCCGCCGCATCATCCATGATAATGACGTCGAGGGTCTGCGGCAGCTGTTGGCGGTATACCCGACGCTATTGTCGTGGAAGGCGGATGAAAACGACGGCGGGCTGCTCGGCATGGCTACCGGGTCCTTCGGCGACAGCGGCGACCCGTTCCGCGAGGAGCACTTCACGCGGAAGGCATGTGCCGAGCTCCTGATCGACGCCGGCACAGTCGTCGCGCCGCGGGTATGCGATGGCCTTATCCGCTCCCGCGCAAAGGGGTTGATCGATCTATTCCACCGAAGAGGTCTTCTTCCCCGATCGCTCAAATTCCTCGCCGCGCTCGGCGACGTCGAGAGCGTTCGCGCCTGTCTGGATGCAAGTGCAGACGATCTTCCCGCGGTGAACGAAGCGTTCATGTATGCGTGCCACCTCGAGCACGCGACCGCAGCGGCGCTGCTGTTGGCTCGGTCCATCAAGCTCGACGCCGAGCTCGGCAGTCGGATCGATAGCGGGCCGGGGCGTTCCGCTTTTATCCAGTACTTCATCATGAACAAGCCTGACGTCCACGACCTCGATCCATTCAGGCCTTGGCAGTCGTTTGTCGAGCGTCAGATCGAACGGGCGATGGACGATGACGAACCAGCATCCTTCGTCGACATATTGCGGCGCGAAGCTTGGATCCTTTCAGAGGCATGCGTGAAATTCCAGGTGCGTTTGATCGAGGGCGCGGCGGCAACGCTGAACGATCGCGCAGCTTTCCTTAAGGCGCTTCTTGATCTCGATCCGGCCGTACTGCACAGTCCCGCGCCGTCGCCGTCCTCGGGCGTGACCTACGAAAGGACCGGCAGGGCCTTTATACATGCGTTCACGTATGCGCAGGCCCATCTGGTTCCGATGTTGCTGCGGATCTGGCCCATGCCCGACGATTTGCCTCACGCAGCCGGGAATGGCGACTTCGCACGGCTGACCTGCTGGTTCGACGCCGCGGGCAGGCCTGCCCTGGGGGAACTCGCGAATCATTTTCCCGCCAACGACGCGTGGATCCGCGAGAACCTGAACTGGGGCGAGCCCAGTGTGCAGCAGGTTCTCGACACCGCGCTTGCCTGGGCGGTTTTGAACAACCATTTCGAGATCGCCGACTTTCTTCTCGCGCATGGGGCCGATATCAATACGCACTGGAGCTCTCATGAGCCCGCCAGCATCCTGCACGAGCTGGTGTGGCACAAGAACTATGAAGCCATGCAATTCCTAATCGACCGCGGCATCGACATGACGATCCTCGATTTTCGCTGGAATGCCACTGCGGTGGGGTGGGCATCTGTCGCTGCGAAGGACGAGAAAATGGCACAGTGGCTGCGCGACGAGCAACAGCGGCGAGAGCAAACTTCGCTCTGAAAATTTGCGAGACTTGGAGAGACAGCCTTGAATTTAATGGTCAGACCGGAACTGCCACTTAGGGAAAAGAGAGTCTGCTACGAGTCGAAGCACCTATACATTTAAACAGACGGAGTAATCACCATTCCAGAATAGGGAGGGAGGAGATCATGCTCAATAAAAGCTTCACTGCGGCTTTAGAAAAAAGTGCCAAGCCTGGGGGGTGGACCTTTGTCGTCTGGCCGGACTCGGTAAAGTTTTTCGGCACTCGGGGTTTGGTCAAAGTGCGCGGCACAGTCGACGGCGTTCCCTTTCAAAGCTCATTTATGGCTTTGGGAAATGGGACGCATAAATTGCCCGTCAAAGCAGCCACACTACGAGCCATTGGGAAAGTTCCAGGCAACTCAGTGCGTGTCGTGCTCGAGGAGCGGCTATAGGCTTGAGTTCCGGGGACTAAGGAGGGACAGGCAGATAAGGGGACAGGTGGGGTTTCGTGGACAGCCCACGAAACTTCCGCCTGTCACCTGTCACCGAAACTTTGTTCGTCTGTCACCGCACAACCAGGAGCGATTATCGCGGCAGATAGAATTGAACAGCTACGGAATCGATTTGCCTGTTGTGGCTTTTACCGCCTGGCTCAGCTCGGCAAAGGAATAGCTCCCCCAAGGACCCATGGTGTAATACTTCTTCAAATACTCCTGGGCGTTCGTACGGTTTTTTCGGTTGGGATTAAAGCCGCCGTTCCGCAACCAGCGCAAGTAGCCAATACTGCGGATCTGAGTGTTAAGGCAGTTGTTCCAGTCCTGGTCGCCGTTGATCCCATAGGGAGTCTCGGAGAAGGCGTGCTCTTTCATGGTCTGGCAAACCTTGCCGGCAGTTGCTTTAAGCGGCTTATTGCTCCATACGTAGTCCTTGGCAATGAAATCAAAGTCATACTGTTTCGTTGTGTTCTCAAGCGCGTTGTGATCTGAGGCCGGAGGGGCTGAAGACCGGCTCATTGCGGCGCCCTGTGTTTGACCAGTCGCAGATAGCGCAGATAGCGCACAGAGCAAGAAGAGCCCTACGATCATGCCCGGACCAAGTATTGTTTTCATCGTTTGTCCTCCCTCTACTTTGAAATTGAATCGCGGCGGAAATGACCTATCATTGCCAATCCGCTCGCCATGGATCAGTTGTCGCTGGTGAAGTCCTCGGGCGGTCTTGGTCTTCCTCACGGAAGGCGCCTGCCTCTCTCCCTCTCTGCACACAGAAAATGAACAGGAGCAAGGTCTTTTGCACGGATGATAGTGCATCTTTCGTGTTAGGGGAACGAAAAACACGCACATCTGAGGAACGAGAGCTCGCCGGAGTTGACTGCGGGAGACCGCGCAAAACTTCCAGCCCGTACGGCAAGTTATTTGCCTTCATGTACTTCTGCGATTGTCGGTTTGTTCCCAATCGTATTCTGCCCATTGCTTGACTAGGTTCCTGCGTAGTACACACCTCCTGCGACAGGACGAGCTCGCACTCTCCTTTAGCCGGTTTCCAGTCGATGTACCACTGTGAAGGCGAGATCGTGTCTGCAGAGAGAGGGCAGACGAAACCGCGATGATTACAAATAAAGGGGACAGGCACTGGCTATTTTGGTGCAGGCGGCAGACCGGCCTCCTCCTCTAGGATGAAAGGACGGTCATTAGCATTCTGTCCCGGGAGCCACTGTGAGAGCGATTGCTTTGCTGTTTGCAGTTCTGATGGTTGGCTCGGCGTCTGCCGAAACGAAGGTCGCCTGTAAATTACCGATGTACATTCAAGCGCCCCACGCCCCGGGTGATGGCACTACGGATACAGTGAGCTTGTTTCTTTACGGCCTCAAATCAGCAGTGAGGCAACATCAGGGATGCTTCGTTGACAAGATGGCCGATGCCCATCTGGGCCTCTACGTCACAACCGTAAATCTAGTCAATGCCCAGGGACGTAGCGACGCTTCCGTGATAGCGGTGGCGCTGGCTGTTCCGCTGAATGGGGTCCCAGTCTATATGGATCACTACGTTCTCATTCTCCGGGAGACGGAAGCCGTCGACGGGCAAGTGAACGCGTTGCTCGAAAGCATCGGCGAGACCCTGGACAGGCATACCTTACCCGGTCAATGAGAAGGATATTTATCCGTTATCTTTGCTTGAGCACTTTTCCACTGTTGGCATCAATGAAGGCAGCATAACCGGACTTCTTATCCCCCCACATCAGATACCAGACCGGCGCCTGAAACCTGTAATTGTTTCCAAGTGCAAGGGATGAGAGTGTCTTGTCTGGATTTTTCTTCAGCCAAGCCGCCCCATCCGCTGCTGCGGCTTGGTACGCGGCATCCGAATCGACATTGAAGCTGGTAAGCTCAACCGGCATGGCGTCGCGCGTTACGCCGTTCCAAGGCATCCGGAGGCCGGCAATCACGCCCTTGAAAATGTCCGGCGGGGAGTAGGCGATTGCGTAAGAGTAAAGCCGGTACTGATGCAGGCTGGGGGAAGCGAACATCGCCTCCCACATTGCCGCTTTGCCGGCTTCATTCTTAAACCCTGGCACTTCCTTTGGCGTGAGCCTGAGTATCACGATATCGGTAGTCCAGTGCCGGCCGGCCGTGTACATCGGCCAAAAAGCCGTCTTCGCCGTCACGGGTTCCGGAGGGCCTGCCGGCGCCCTTGCCGTTTTAGACTCGTCGATGACAGGGGCTTTGGTCTTTTCCAAGCAGCCCGCAAGAAGCAGCATCGCAACAGCCGCACTTACCGCGCATTGTTTGAGCACAGCGCCCATTGGAATCCTCCACTTACTCGAGTGGCTGAGGAACGGGCTGGGAGTCTGCCGATTGGTTTCGTACGCGTGCACAAGCGGCCCGGCATCCGCCACGGCCTAACATAGTATTCCAACATCTGCCGGTGTGCCAGACTGCCCAGTGCGCGCCCCATTCCACCTATGTTCGCAGCTCGACGGCTTAACAACAGGCCCAAACGCCCGTAGTATCGTTAGACACTATATGTCTCTGGCCTCCGGAACCCGCTTGGGACCCTACGAAGTCCTCGCGCCCGCCGGAGCAGGCGGAATGGGCGAAGTGTATCGGGCCGGGGACACCAAGCTGAAGCGTGAGGTCGCCCTGAAGGTCTTGCCGGATTCCTTTGCCGGCGATCCCGGACGAATGGCCCGCTTTCAGCGCGAGGCCGAGGTGCTGGCATCGCTGAATCATCCCCACATCGCGCAGATCTACGGGGTGGAAGAAGGCGCGCTGGTGATGGAGTTGGTCGAGGGCGAGACGCTTCCAAGCGGTCTTCCGATCGACACGGCGCTGAACTATGCCCGCCAGATCGCGGAGGGGCTGGAGTACGCGCACGAGCGCGGCTACGAGCTTTAGCTGCGCGATTTGGCCCGTGACGTGGAAAGCCGGTTTGCGCTCCCTCCTTTTGGCCGGCCAGCCGTTTGGTCGCCGGACGGCAGCCGCATTTCGTTTCCCGGCCCGCTGGGTCTGTACGTGAAGAACTGAGCGGAGGCCAGGAGGAACCCTTGCTCGAAAAAGGTGGGGCGCCCACCGACTGGTCGCGTGATGGGAAATACCTGCTCTACACGAAGGGCGGCGGCCCCAAGACTCGGAACGATATCTGGTATGCCGCTGGACCCCTCCGGCAAGCCGGGGGCGGCGGTCGCATTTCTCAGAACGGAGGCCACCGAGAACCAGGGCCAGTTCTCCCCGGATGGGCACTGGGTCGCCTATGTTTCGGATGAATCTGGACCCGGACAATCGCAAAGCACGTTTGAATTCGCTTACAGATAAGGGGCGCGAGCAACTGCTGGAGAAGACCAGCCAGTGGCGTCGGCTGACGCGAGCAGTAGATCCGATTCTGGATGCGACTCAAAGGCCGCAATCCGAGGAAGTATGAGCATGTTCGGGCGCAAACGCACCACACAAGACTTTACCGAAGAGATTCAGGCCCACATTGAACTGGACGCCGAGGGAATTGCGGCGCGAGGGCTTGAGCGAAGAGGATGCCCGATGGCAAGCAAAGCGTAAGCTCGGGAACGTGCGTGCGGCGCAGGAGCGTTTTTACTTACACGACCGCTGGGTGTGGCTCGACAAGCTTCTACGCGATCTGAAGTTGATTCCGCTCCTTGCTTGAAAGCCCTGGGTTCACGATGACGGCCATCCTGACGCTTGCGCTGGACATGGGTGCAAATACTGCAGTGTTCAGCGTGCTGAATTCCGTAATGCTGCGTTCCCTCCCGTAGCGAATGCAGGCCGGGCTCAGAGGGCTGACCAACGACGACCGCCAAGTGGGCCTAAGGTGGAAACGCGGCGAAGGGTTTCCAGTCGATGTCTTCGGACAGGATGGCTCTGAAAACGCCTTGGCCGGGCTGGTGAGGTCGAACGGTACTTTGTTGTGCTTCCATGTCAGAGCGAGTGACTGTTCAAGGCAACACTGGCAGAGGCCTCACGACGAATCTATTGGACGAAGGTATCGATCCGTACCAAAGTATTGGTTGGACGTTGCGGTGAAGGGCGAGATAAGGGGACACGATGTGTGCTGTAGAAGCACGGAAGGAGTCGAAGGTGAAATGACATCCGTGTTGTAAAGCTGCGTAGAAGATGAGGGTAGGCCCCTCGGGATCGGCTTTCAGGAGCCGGTCTCAAACAAGCCCGAGCTGCTGCGGTAAAGAGCCGTGGTGGTGAGCGTCGGGTGAAAAGTCCCGGGCACGACCCGGGGCAGGTGAGTATCGGAAAGACGAGCGCAAGCAAACCCTTCGAGGACGCGTCGTTAACTTATCAAGAGCTGTCAAAACCAGGGGTGATGCTGTCTTCTGGGACAAGCCCGCTAGATGCCTGATGACTGGGCGGGTGGCAGCCGGTGTATAGGGGGCCGTGAGTCCGATACAGGCTTTTATGCGGAACTGCAGGAACCAGGTCATCGATGCTAAGGGAGAAGCACAAGGGCAGAAAACCACGAGGCGAGAGTACCGATGCGATGGCTTGGGGCGGACCGGCTTGTAGTAGCGATGAAGGCTCTGTAATGGGGCTGGAGTGAAGGGGTCGGGTTAGGCAATCATAGGTTCGACACAACTGGCAACAGGATGACGTCGAGCGATATGAGCAATCAGCCTCTGAAGAGCGGCTGGTTTGTCTGATGGGAGCCGTGTGAGGTGAGAATCTCACGCACGGTTCTGAGAGGGGCCGGTGGTGAGATTCCCCGGCCTACTCACCACCTATCATGGACGACCCCCAGTCTTCTCCCGCGAATGCACGCTTGTCCTTCCAGCGTTCATCCGGACTTGGCGAATACGCCGAAACCCTGTGCCACGATAGAAACCGCAGGGTTCTCCAACGTGTCGCTTGAAACCAGCTGGCAAGCTGCGCTCAGAGCAGCCTTGCTGTTCGCAGATCACAGCTCCGAATCCAACCTCACCATCCAGGTATGTAAAAAGTGGCAATGAATGGCGTGTCATTGACTTTGCTCGCCGTCGAGCGGTAAAGTGAGGCGGCGACGCACGTAATCGATTGAAACTGCAGGTGTTCGGAAGGAGGCTTCGTGTACTTAGACCATTTTGCATTCACCCGGGCCAGGCGGGGCAGGCTTACTTCACAATTGTTGTGGTCAATGATGGCTCTCGGCTTAGCCCTTCTTTCGCGCCCTGCCGGATGGGGACAGGACGACGCTGCGCACACCGGGAGCGATGTCCCTCCAATTCTGAAGATCGGCTCGCCTGCGCCGGATTTTAATCTGCCCGGAGTCGATGGAAAATCGCACAGCCTCAAAGACTATGCGTCGAGCAAGGTCCTTGTGGTTATCTTCAGTTGTAATCATTGCCCGGTCGCCCAGATGTATGAAAAGCGAATCAAGCAGTTAGTGACGGACTATCAGGGCCGGGGAGTGGCCGTGGTCGTAATCATGGGAAATGATGCAAAGGCCGAGAAACTCAGCGAATACGGATACACCGACGTAGGCGATTCTTTTGCCGATATGAAGGCACGGGCAGCCTATAGGAGCTTGAATTATCCATACCTATACGATGGCGCCACCCAGGCGGTTGCACTTAAATACGGGCCCACTGCGACTCCCCACGCGTTCATCTTTGACCAGCAGCGCATTCTGCGATACGAGGGACGTATCGATAGCAATCAACGTGAGGAGTTGGCGACGAAACACGAAGCGAGAGATGCCGTCGATGCTCTGCTCGCTGGAAAGCCGGTCGCCGTCACCGACACGCCGGCGGTTGGTTGCTCTACAAAGTGGGCCTACAAAGCGACCAGTGTAGAAAATGAGATTGCCCAGTTCAACGAGAGGCCGGTAACTCTGGATTTGATCTCCGCCGATCAGCTCAAGACATTGCGCCAGAATGCCGGCACAGACAAACTTCTGCTGGTCAACGTTTGGGCTACCTGGTGCGGACCATGTGTCGAAGAATTCCCGGAATTGCAAACCATGGTTCGAATGTATGCCAGGCGACCGATGAATATTGTGACTCTGAGCATCAACAATCCTGACGAGAAGCAATTGGTTTCGTCATTTCTTCAGAAACAACACGCGTTCAATAAAAATTATCTCTTCAACAGCAACGATGCGGCGGATGCGGTAAAAGTTTTCGGCACGGGATGGGAGGGTGGTGCTCCGTATACGGTTCTGATTGGAACCAAAGGCGAAGTGCTCTACAGAACGCAGGGAGAAATGAACGTGTTGGACGTGCGCCGCGCTATTCTCAAGAACGTTGCGGACGACCTCTATCTCGGGCAACACTCCTACTGGAACAGCAAGTTCTGAGAGAGGCTCGAACTTGTCTAACTCAGGTCCGAAGAAGAGGTTGAAGCATTCCCTTGAAATATAGGTCGCGAAGGGCGTCTCGCCTGAGCTTACCGCTGGACGTTTTCGGGATAGTGCCTCGACGAACCAACAGCACCTCCCCGATGCTGAATGAGAGCTCTCCTGCAATGAGACGCCGAATGGCATTGCCGTGTGCGGCAAGAGTGTCGGCGTCGCCTGTCGTTACCTCGACCACAAGGACAACCTTCTCTGCTTCCAGGTCTTGTGACGTGGAAAATGCGCAACTTCGCGATAGACCGCCCCCTGCCGCTTGTTCCGCGATAGCTTCCACTTCATGAGGCATAAAATTCTGACCGCGAACAATCAATACATCCTTGAGGCGTCCCGTCACGTATAGCTCGTGATCGCGGATCAGCCCAAGATCACCGGTCCGCAGCCAACCATTGGCCAGTGCTTCGTTTGTTGCCTTCGTGTCGTTGAAATACCCGCGGAATACCCCTGGTCCGGAAACAACTACTTCACCGATATGACCTTCAGGCAGCGTCGATCCTGTGCCATCAAGCACGCTGATCTTTGTGTCTCGCACGGTTGCACCGACACAGACTACGGATCGCCGACCGCCATATCCCCCACCGTTTTGGGGCAACGTGGTCGTCCGAACGCCTCGGCGTTTTTGATCTACACAAACGGCGAGCGTTGCTTCAGCGAGCCCGTATCCGGGACGCAGAACATCGGCTGTAAAGCCGCTCGCCGCAAACGTAGTGGAGAAAAGCTCCATGGTTTCGGGACGCACCATCTCGGCTCCGACTACCGCTGCGCGCCACTGTGACAGGTCCATTGTTCTGATGTCCCTTGCGGTGCAGTATTGTGCGCAATGGCCATAAGCAAAGTTTGGGGCGAAGGTTATGCATGGTCCGGAGTTGCTGACGAATTCGAGCCAACGGTTTGGGCGGCCCAGGAATGCGGTGGGCGGGAACAACCACACGTTCATGCCAGTGATGATCGAGCTAATTAAATACCCAACCAGCCCCATGTCGTGATGGAGCGGAAGCCAACCGGTCAGTGACGCGTCATAAGGCGCAGAATCAGTTACGAGCGCCTCCTGTAGGGCTATCGCATTGTGGACAAGTCCCCGGTGAGAGAGCATCGCTGCCTTGGGTGCGCCAGTCGACCCGCTCGTCAACTGGAGAGACACGATATCGTCATCCGCGGGTCGATTAGGTTGTGGGCGCGTTGGCTTCAGCGACATGAAGCGGTCGGCTGCGATCACCGTTCCGACAAGAGGCTCCTGGTGGGAAGCAGTCAGTTCCGCGGCCAGAGAACCCGCCGGCACTAATACATATCGGGCATCCAGCTTTCGCATAACAGCATCGAGTCTGAGCCGGTACCGCTCAACCGAACTCAGAGGACCTGGTGGTGCCGCGGCGACAGGCAGTGCGCCGAGCCATACAGCCCCGAGCCATGCTCCGATCCACGTCCACGAAGTATCGAGCGACAATATGACGCGATCCCCTGCAGCCACCCCGAGCATCTGCCAGCGACCAGCAAAGTCCTGAACCATCGCGAGAAGTTCGGGAAACGTTCGTCGGTCGCATTTTCGTCCGCTGCGGTCAAATATACCGACACCGTGCGAAGCATGACTTGCTGCAACGTGGATTAACGCGGAAGGAAGTAGTAGGGGCTCGATCATGGTTTTTCGGCTGGGATTAAGACCGAATCGGCCGTTGATTTGAAGGAGCCTGGTCGCAACGCATCGACTCTTCGCGATGACAGTGTCATGGGCAAACGCACCCGCGCTCAGCATCCCACTCCGGATCCGTGTCTCCGCACATGGCGCAGCGTTTGGTCGAAGACCTTCGGCAAGCATGACGGGCATCATGCCGTCGACGCAATCACACGAAAGGCCCGGATGGTGTTGCTGGTTTAGGTGCGGGCTGGAGCGCTCAGTCTGTCGTGGCGACTGACATCGACACCATAGGAGAGCAAATGGCGAAGATGTCCACGGGCTTATGGTTGGTCACACCGAGAGATTCTTAGGGTTGACTCGGAGCATCAGGCTCTTCGTTCTTTGCCGCCAATCCCATGGTGGTTGCCACGTCCAACAGCATCGGAGCGAATTCCCGCAAGATCTCGTCCAACTCCGCGTTGCGGTTCCGCAATTCCCGGGTCTCGGTTTCGCGGCGGGACAAAACCTCGCGTAATTCACGATTCTGGCGGAAAATGTCTCGGGCTGTATCTAACCGGTCGAATATCGCGCGCAATTCCTCTTCGGTGACCGGTTGTGCGGCGGCCGGGGCAGTGGTCTCGGTTGGTTCAGTAGCGGCGACTTCTTTCCACATAGATCCTTAGGGTCAAATCACTCGAAGTTGGTTGCTCGCAGGATGAAAAAACCATGCCCCTCGGCCGCCTGCTGCTCCTGGAGACGCTAGTGGCGGGAGCCCCTTCGCCCCCCGGTTAGAGGACTCCCGCCTGCAGTCTGGAATCACCCGCTTCCAGTCTCAGTGGATTAAGAGATAGAAACCCTCGCGGGGGTTGCCCCGCTTCGCTGTCCGCGGAAAGACCAAGCAATATAGATCGCGGCATTAAGGCCACAGACTCATGGTCCGGTCACGAAGCATCTCGTTGCAGGTGTTGTGCTCGGGAATACTCTCGACTTCGTCAGCATGATGGACAGTCACCGAAACTCTTGTCACCGAAACTCTGCAGGGAAGTTTCGCGTCACTTCCCCGTGTAGCTAACTCTCCACATCGAGTTAGATCCGTCGTCGCTTACCAGTAGCGATCCATCCAGAGCCACGGTCACGCCCACCGGACGTCCCCACACCTTGCCATCGGACATCACAAAGCCGGTGAGGAAGTCTTCGTACTCACCGCCGGCGCGGCCGGTCTGGTGCAGTGGCACCCGGATCACTTCGTAGCCCACGCGCACCGCCTTGTTCCAGGAGCCGTGCTGGGATGCGAAAATGTCTCCCTTGTACTGGGCAGGGAATTGCTGCCCTTGATAAAAGGTAAACTCCAGCGACGCAGTGTGCGGCTGCAACAGCACATCCGGTACGATGACCTTGTCTTTCAACTCCGGATGCTTGCCCTGATGACGGGGATCTTGATGCGCGCCGATGTACCACCACGGCCAGCCATAGAATCCCCCTTCCTGCACGTGCGTGATGAAGTCCGGGACGAGGTCGTCCCCCAGGGCATCGCGCTCATTCACCGAGCACCACAACTCGCCGGTCTGCGGATTCACCGCAATCCCACCTCCCGGGTTGCGAAGGCCGTAGGCATACACGCGCAACACGCAATGCTCCGGATCGCAGGCCAGAATGTCCGCGCGGTCCTTCTCTCGCGGCGTGGTGTCGGGATCGTCCACGTTCGATGCCGAGCCTACCGCGACAAACATTCGTTTGCCATCCCGGGAAAATTCTACCGCCCGCGTCGTGTGCCCGAACCAGCCTCCATGGGGCAGGTCGGCGATGTGTTGCGGTGGTCCACTCGCATGCAAATCACCCTTGTGATAAGCGAAACGAACGACTTCGGCGGTGCTGCCCACATACAACCATTGCGGATCGGGACCGGGAGGATAGAAAGCCAGACCATACGGCTGTTTCAGCCCGCTGACAAAGATCGCTGCCTGCTCGGGCTTGCCGCCGGCGGTCATCCCGCGGAACACCCGGATGCGTCCGGGATCACTTTCTGCAAGAAAAATGTCGCCGTTGGGCGCGGTGCGCAGGGTTCGGGGATTGTCGAGCCCAGCCGCATACAACTCCACCTTGAATCCGGCCGGCGCCGAAGGCCACGCGTTTACCGGTCGCGCCACCAGGTCCGGAGAGTTGAACCTCGATTTGGTCGCATACGGTTGAGGTAGATCGCTCACCGTAATCTTGCGCAACGTTCCCGGCTTCTCGTAGCGAAAATCGGTGAAAGGTTGCGTCGGCGGCGGAGCCTTCACCTGCGATGTGTTCAAGTCGGATGGTGGCGGCGCAATCGCCTCCGGCGCGGCCTGCGACGTTCTCAACGACTCAATATAGGTAACGATCTGCCAGCGCTGCTTTACCGGCAAAGACGCCCAGGCGGGCATGCCGTTCTCTTGGTCGCCCCGCGTAATGAACCAGAACACTTCACCCGGCCTGACCGAATTGAGCTTTCCGTCCACAAGCGACGGCACGTTGCCCGTGCCGTGTCCCAGCTGCCCGTGGCACGACAGGCAATCGCGCGTATATAGCTCCTTTCCGGCCTGCGCGGCGTCCTCCTGCCCTGCGTAGGGGTTCTTCGCCACCTGCGCTGAGGCCGGAGCATTGTGGAACTTTGTGTCCACATCCGCTAAGAGTAGCGCTGCAGGTAGCAGAATCATCGCCGCAGCGAAAGCGAGTGCATTGGCAAGCGAGTGCATGAATCCTCTCTGGGGAAATACAGCGACAGGATTTTGACAGGATACGTTATCGTCAAAAGCTCGCGTCAGAACAATAGCACCACTTGCGTCGAGTTGAGACCGATCCAAGTTGAACCTGCTGTTGAACCTGCTCCAGCCGCAGGTCTAGAATCCCAGCTGTAACAATTCCAAGACCGTGGGAGGTCTGTATGCCGCACTATGAGTTCTTCTGCAACGCCTGCAAGAAGCCCTTCTTGAAGATTCTGACCATTGCGGAGCATGACGCGGAAAAGACCGCTTGCTCACACTGCGGCAGTCACGAGGTAGAACAGAGGTGGTCTGCCTTCTCTGCCGTCACCTCGAAGAAGAGCGCCTGAACCTTGCGTGCACACAAAGGATCGCCCGGTTAGAGAACACGCGGATTAAGGTATGCTTGGGGCCGGAGGCTGAACAGAAAAGTATGGCAATCGCACGGCAGGTTATTACATCCCTTCTCAGCGATGGAACGGACATGCTCGGCACCAAGAGCCTGGCCGTCAAGATTGCAGACGAAAACATTGTTTCCGGTTCGCTGCTTACCGTCGAGAGTAATCATTTCTGTGTTTTAAAATCGCGCGGTGCGGTATTGAATGTCTACGAGACCGGCCAATATGCCCTTACCACTCCTGACAAACCGCTCCTCGGTTCGATTGCTCAAGGGTTCTTCGGCGGCTCTTCTCCATGGGTGTACGAAGTCATTTATGTCAACCGATCCAAGCTGCTGATCCGCAGCGAGGGAGTGGCCACCAGCGAGGAGATGGCCGAGATGGCCTACCAGGTGGATTACTACATCCACGTCGACACCAAGGAAGCAGCGCTCGCTCTGATTACTCATTTACCGTTTAATGGCCATTTGATTGATACTCGTGAAGTCGCTGATTACGCGGGCCCGGCGATTGAACAAGCCATCAACCAGGTCGTCCAAGTGACGAAGATGGAGAACATCAATGAGCACATCACGGAAGTTCGCGAATTGGTGAAGACGCACCTTTCCGATTTTCTGAGAGTCTATGGCATTACGCTCAATGATCTGAAAATCCTCATTCTTCCTAAAGACGAGCGCATGCGCGAGTTGATCTCGCTGCAGGCTATCGGTCTTACTCCGATCGAGGCGGTACGCTATTACCTTGCCTTGCGTATGGCTGAGAAGGGGCTGGTCTCCGCACCCAACGCCGCGGCCGGGGTGCCATTCAACATTGGTGGTCAAGTGAGCGGATTCTATACGGCCGGCGCCGCCACCGGATTGCCCGGAGAAAAATAGTGCCGGACTACGGATTTTACGATGCCGGCAAATTGAGACAAGTCGCCACCAACCTGTTCTATGGCTGGGGCTACAACTTCTACCGCATCGAAAATCAGTTACGCGCAGACGATCAGCTGGTTCGCAGCAAAGCTGCATCGCTGCTTGGTGTCGCGACGGCCAGCGTGGAGATGGCCGAGAGCGAATATAGACGCGAGTTCCTTCCCGCTCCCTCCCGGGCTAAGCCATTCCCGGACCCAGCGGCAGTGACAGCAGCCCAGAGCCTGGAGAGGCTAGCCCGAGGCATTGGCGCGCTCGAGGCCTCGATTCAGCAACAACCTGTTCCTGGAAGCGACCGTATGACTCAGCGCTATCGTCAGGAGGCAGCCACACTCAAGGTCCTAATTGAGCACGACGAACTGCTGGTAGGCCAATGCGAGCTGCTGCGATCCATGGTGGACAGCCAGAAGGGCGCCGGAATTCTTCAGAACCTTCCAGCTCTCGAGCTGGGATTGGAAGCCATTCGAGCCACGCTGCACAAGCGTGAAGCTGTCCTGCTCGATCGGACGCCCTAGCGATGAGGAACGGTCAGCCGCGAAGAAGAGGAGCTCCCCAAGGGGCGCCGGTGGCTCCGCCATCGACCATCAACTCGACCGCATTGACGTACGACGAGTCGTCGGAGGCAAGGAAAAGCACCGCTTTGGCAAGCTCTTCAGGCTCGCCCCAGCGGCCCAAGGGAATAGCAGACGAGACGAAATCAGCGAGCTTAGCGGATTGTTCTTCCGTGACGCTGGCGCGGGGCCCGCGCTTCCAGATGGGAGTCTTGGTGGCGCCGGGCGCGACGACATTCACGCGAATGTTGCGCGGGGCGAGGTCAGCGGCGATGGCACGCGCCATGGAGACAAGACCGCCCTTGGTGGCTGCATATGCGGCAAGGCCGGGCTGGCCGAGATAGTTGTGCACAGATCCGTTAAAGATGATGCTGCCGTTGTCATTCAGCAGAGAAGCGGCTGAATTGACGGTAAAGAAAGCGCCATTGAGGTTGACGTGGATGATGTTCTCAAAGATGGCTTCGTCGGCCGTGCCCGTAGGCGTCCTGCCGGAGATGCCGGCATTTGCGAAGACGATGTCGAGCTTGCCGAAATCTCTGGCAAGTGCTGAGAAGAGCTGCTTGCGGTCTTCGGCTATGGTGACATCGGCACGGTAGCCGCGTGCACTCGGTCCGAGTTCGGCGACGGCTTCGTCAATCGTCTTCTGGTCACGGCCGGTAATGGCGACCTGGGCACCTTCCGCAACGAAAAGACGGGCGGTGGCAAAACCGATGCCGCTGTTGCCTCCGGTGATGAGAGCTTTCTTTCCTGCGAGTTTCATAATCCCTCCCCTGTCTTTGATTCCGGAGTATCCAATATGATGTCCGTCATAAATGTTCTTTGATGATCGTCCAGGATGGAGGATGCGGGGAAAAGTGCGATCCCCAAAGAGAGCGCCGTCAAATATGAACGGATTGTGAATCACGGCTTGGAGCTGCCGATTCACTGGATGGAAGGGCGACACCAGGGCCCGGAACAAGTTCTTCCCCAGTCTCCACATCAAGTCCTAACCTTCTACGAACTGTCTCTCCCAATTGCCTCTTGGCCACCAGAAGCTCCGGATACTGCTTATTCCAAATGTCTTCGAACTCGCCTTGTTTGAGTCTCTTACGCACGCGATCGAATATCGTATCAATCTCCTGAAAATGACTGCCAATCTCTCTGCCACACACAATTTCGATTACTAATTGCGTTCGCCAAAAATTGTTGATCCTCTCGGCATATTTTTCGTTCGCTTCTTTGCGTCGAGTCTCCCAACCCTGCGGGTGATCTTTGGTATCAGCGAATGTCTGTACCAATCGCACCAGAAACGTTTCGGCGGTAGCGAGGTCTTTCAAGCTATCTAAAAGCGCTGTTTTTTGAATATCCCATCGTTGTTGTTGTGACCATACGCTGATTGAAAGTCTTGCTTCGATCTCTTTTGTCGTTTGGGCGAGTATCGCCGTTTGCCTGGCCAGCTCCTGTATATCTTCTTTTGTGGCAAGGTTCTTGCCTTTCTGTTGCATATAGCTGGGCAAAAAAGACCAGCTAAACAGACCTGCTACAAAGGCAAGAATGCTGTAGAAGGCTATGACAACGAAATGTTCCATGTATGCCAGTTTCTCATTGTTGTCCACTGGCCGAAAGCGTCTCATTTGTTACTGAAGGTGCCACCTTCAAAAGATAGTCAAAACGCTACAGCAATGTTTGTCTCCGATCTAGTGTGAAGGCACTACTTCGCTCGACATGTGGATAGGGAGATAAGGGATGTCTCACGCCCTGCAGTCGACATCCATGATTTAGTGAACAATTGGCCCTGGCATAGTTTGATCCTTTATTGTGTAACCTTCCGGGACCTGGAAGACAGCTGGATCGGGTTCCGCGCGATCAAGCTCTGTGACTTCGGTGGTCCGGGTGCCCGTACGTGGATCGCTGTTTATCGATAACAAGGTGATCCTCAACTCGGGTGAGCGCCATGTTTCATCCACTCTGATCATTGGCCGGTCATTTCCCTCCGCGCCTTCCGGGATAGTCCTAGTGATTCGAATACCTTCGGCATAAACCCCGGCGATGGTTTTTCCACCTAACTGTTCTCGCTCCACCTTCTCCTGGCTCGCCCGCATCTGCAAGGTGGTTGCTACAGGGACCGACGCCTCTCCCGACCCCACTCCACTCCCAAGCACGACCGGCGACGAGGGCGGCGTGGATTGCGGTTGGGGGAAGTGCATCACCGTGGCCATTTTGGACAAGTCCGTCCAGTGGGTCCTGGTTTGATTGACGGGGTCGGCAACTCCGGTATCCAGCATGGCGGGTTCACCATTGGGCCGCTCGATGCTGAATTGGTGCATGCTTCTGGCTTCCGAGTCGCGAGCCTCCTTGGTGGTCCTGACTTTGGTAATCGTTGTTCCGTCTGCCAGCTTTTGAACAAAGGTAGTCTTCAGCGTTGCGGAGTAAGGCCGGTTCGTCACGCCAGCAATTCCATGGACGGCTCGTACGGCAATGGAATTGGTGGTTGTTTCGATGGCCTGCGCACAGGCGAGTTGCGGGATCAAGGCGCTGGATAGCACGAAGATCAAAGCTGCCAAGGCAGGTCTGGGCATCCTCATCATGGTTGCACCTTCAGGAAGTAGAGGATGTGCGTCGCGGGGGTGCAATCGCACGCCAACAGTCTGCTCGTTTCCAAAGCAACATTCAAGCCGAAACCCGGGCCCTGTGGTAAAAATTTGCCGTTCAGGTGCTGCCGGCCGGCAACGACTGTTCTCTCCCCGTGTTGGTCCCGCTGTAGAAATGTGCGAAATAAGCGAACTAAGTCTGGGAAAGGAACTGGGCCTGCGATCGGCGATTCAGTCGTCCGGAAAAAGTGCGCGAAAAGCGCGATAAGCGGGATAAGGGGGTGCCTGAGCATGCTTGTTATCCTTATTAAGGTGCTGCCGGAAGAATCGCGACTCGGATGGACGGAGTTAGGAGCGGCTACTCCGCAAAGACTGCAGATCCCTCCACTACGCTCCTCCGGAGCTCCGGTCGGGATGACAAGGGTAGGGCGGTTACGTTCCGGAAGAATCGCGACTCGGATGGACGGAGTTAGAAGCGGCTACTCCGCGAAGACTGCGGATCCCTCCACTGCGCTCCTGCGGAGCTCCGGTCGGGATGACAAGCGTAGGTCACGTAGCCTCAAAAAAAAGTGCGAAAAAAGCGATAAAAGCGATAAAAGTCCAATTCTTACGTGCAAGCTTGCTGATTTTTCCTCGATCACGGAGGCTTTGCTCCAATATCTCGATAGGCAGTATATTGCCTTACGCCTGGAACCCACTTCTGCGGTGACAAAACAGGACGATATATCTGGCTACGCGCTACGTATTAGCGATTTTTCCGTTTGTCACCCGGCGTCGGTTGGTGTGGCGTTTCCTGAGTTGTCAAAACTGCTCAATCAAGAGGACGCACTGAGCGTACCCTGCTTACGCGGTGAATCCCGAGACAAGCGTAATCCGTCAGTTTAATGTCACTTTACCTTTTGCTACACCCAAGTCATCAGGCTCGGAAGCGCTGATGTTTCCCGGTGGTGGCGGCGGATGCACGGGCAAAGCGTACCGGTGCAAGGCCAAGCAGAGCCGTCGTGGCAAGACGGTTCCGACGTCTGAAGCTTAATCCCACAGTAGTACGGTTTTTGGCCGGCATCAAGAGGGGAAGAGGATTTCTTTGGTAACCATGGCTGGCGCTTTTCTTCACTATGGTGGCAAAGAAGTGATTGCCGTTCTGGGCGTCGTTCCCGCAAGTGAATGTCCAGTGAAGGCGGTAATTCGCAACAGAGTCCGTATCCATTATTTTGCGGCTCGTATCAGGGTTTGGCAGGCTCCACTTACCGGGTTAACTCGTGTGTGTGTTATGCGACCACAGAGGCTAAGGCCATCTCCAGGGTTTTGCGTACACCCAGGTCTCCTTCGACGGGACCATCGACAAACTGGTTGAACGGGCGGGGCTTCCAGCCGTCGCGCGCGGGATCGGGATGTAGGTAAGTGGCAGACCCGTGGCCGCCGGATCATAGGTTTCCCATTTAACGAAGACATCTTGTAGATCACCATGTCGAGCGATGGAACGATGCACAGGCCAAATCCGCCTGCACCCGACTTGAAGAAGGTATCCCGTGGCGCACCGGCAACATGGCCGTCCGCATTCACTTCGAACTGCAAACTAAATGGCGAATGCGGATTGAAGGGCGACGGCCGGCTGATAAGGGCCATGTAGTCCGGCGGTACCAACTGGCGATTGCTCCACCTGCCATTTCTCAGCAATAAATAGCCGAACCGCAAGGCATCCAGTTTTCGAAGACCGTGGAAGCTGAAAACTGAGTGTGGAGTATACTGTGGAGTAGAGTCCACATATGGAAACTATCCAGATTGTTCTCGATAAGGGCCTTCTGCAAGCCACGGATCGGGCCGCACGGCGAATGAAGCGCAACCGCTCCGCCCTGGTGCGGGAAGCCCTGCGGGAACACCTCAAGAGACTCGAAGTACGCAGCAACGAAGAGCGCGACCGGCAGGGTTATGAGAAGCAGGCGCAAGACCGTGATGAATCTGCCCGGTGGGAGGCTGAGGCGGCGTGGCCGGCAGAATAGCCCGAGGGGATGTCCGGCTTTACAGCTTTCCTTCGCCTGATAAGAAGAGGCCGGTGGTGGTGCTTACGCGCGACAGCGCCATTTCCTATTTGTCGACCGTGACCGTAGCGCCCATAACCTCCTCGATTCGAGGAGTGCCGTCCGAGGTTGTGTTAAGGGAAGACGATGGCATGAAGGCGCCGTGCGCGGTGAATCTGCACAACACCATCACGGTTAGTCACGATCGATTGGGCAAACGGGTAGGCCGGCTGAATTCTGTTCGAATGGACGAAATCTGTGCCGCATTGCGCTTCTCTCTGGGCTGCGATCTCACTCAGCCGTAGAATTTTGCCACCAGGCCGTACCCGGAATGGAAAACCGGGGCCGGGAGGCGACGATATCCTGCTACTCAACGGATTTACGGTGAACATCCCGTGTGTCGACCCTTTCCTGTCTCAGGCTCCCCAACAACGTGGTGAACGTCCCAGGTTCCCCCCGTCTGGTCACCATTTCCAGAAAACCCCTTGTTGTCGGCGTCGCGTCTATTCCGTTCTGAGTGCCTGCATTGGATCGACTGATGCGGCGCGGCGGGCAGGAAGCAGGCAGGCCACTGTTCCTACGGTAAGCAACACACCGATCGCTCCTGCGGTCAGAGCAGGATCATATGGGCTCACCTCAAAGAGGAGACTGCTCACCATGCGCGCCGATCCGAAAGCAAGTACGATCCCGGCGATGGTGCCTCCTGCCACTGGAAGCAGTCCATCGCGGAGCACTAGCCGGTACACGGTCGAACGCTGTGCCCCGAGTGCTATGCGCAACCCGATCTCGCGGTTACGCTGTACAACGGAATAAGTGACAACACCGTAGATTCCGAGTCCAGCCAAGAATAGTGCGCTGGCAGCAAACAGGAGCAGCAGGTACATCTCGAATCGCTGATTTGCAACCGAGTCCGCAAGCACACTTCCGAGCGCGCGCACCTCGGGAACTGACACATTGCTATCGACGCTCCAGACCGCCTTTCGGATCGCATCCGCCATTTCGGTAGGGGCCTGGCGAGTTCGTACCAAAAGCCCCGCCGTCGGTTCCGTGCGGTACCAGTACGGAACATATATCAGCATCGGATCAGGCTTTGCCAAGGAAACTGTCCGAGCATTCGCTACGATACCAATGACGGTGAATGGCTTCTCAGTCGCTGGGTTTCCCCAGCCGAATTGCCGTCCGATTGGATTCCTTCCGGGCCATAGCGCTTTTGCCGTTTTCTCCGAAACCAGAGCGAGGTTCTTACCCCAATCGCTCTGACTGAAAATCTGCCCTGCTATGAGTTCCAGACGGATTGTCGAAAAATATTGCGGGCTGACCCAGCGAAAGCTCTCAAGCGGAAGCTGCGTAGACGGCCGATCGTCCCCTTCAACCCGCGCCATATCACCCCAACCGTCACCCGTCAGTGGCAGGGCACTCGCGAAAGCTGCGTGCTCCACACCAGGCAAACGATCTATGCGTTCGAGGACTTCTTTGTAGAAGGCCGCGCGGTGCTGGTCATCGTGATATGACTCCATGGGCAGGTCGACCAAAGCTGTGATGGTACGCTCCGTGGTAAATCCGCGATCCACGGTCATCAGCTTTATGAGGCTTGTGGTCAGCAGTCCGGTCATCAACACCAGCGCGATGCTCACCGCCACTTCAACTCCCACCAGAACCCGCCGCACGCGACGGTTTCCGCGCGATTCACTCGCAAGCCGCGATTCGCTATGCAGAACTTCCAGCGGAGCTGTACGGGAGATCATCAAGGCAGGCGCCGCTCCCGCCAGCAGGCTCGCGATCCCAGCCAGAAGCAGCGCGGATCCTGCCCCCATCCAATCGAGATGCAGAGGGCCGCGAAAATCGAGCGCCGAAGGCAGGTATTGCTGCATGGCACGGACTATGCTCGCTGCCAGCGCAACACCCAGTACACCTCCCGCTACGGCCAGCACAGCGATTTCGCGAAGCGCCATGCGCACCATCTCGGCGCGGCTTGCCCCAAGGGCCGCCGCGACTGCGATCTGCTGCTTCCGCCCAACGGCGCGAGCCAGCAACAGATTTGTGACATTCACGCACCCTACTAACAGCAGGCCGGCCGCAGCCAATAGCAAGATTACGAGCGGTTTGCGATTGTTTCCTACGAGCGAGTCCTGGAAGGGCGTGAGCGCCACCGAGAGCGTGGCCTTTTCATCCGCGGGCAAATTCGCGCCGATCGTATGCTGCAGTGCATCGAGATCGGCTGTGGCCGCAGTCATGGATACGCCCGGTTTTAGCCGCGCCATCCCAAAATAGTTCAGATCGCCCATCTCTTCGGCCAGCCGCTCCTTTGAAAAGGCGAGCGGCGCCAAAACCTCTACGGGCCGCGACCGATTTGTCTCGCCGATCGTTCCAGCCACTTGCACCGAGGGCATGTGGAACGACTGCGGCATCACGCCGACTACTGTGTAAGGAAAGCCGTTCAACCGAATGGTCTTGCCGATAATCTCGGGGTCTGCGCCGAACTGCTCGCGCCACAGGTCGTACATCAGGACTGCGACGTGCTCGGACCCTGTTTGTGTCTCACTAACAGTGAATGCACGCCCCATCAGCGGCTGCACCTGGAGCACGGAGAAGATTCCCTGTGTGGCCCACAGAACGCCCACCTGCAGGGCACGGTCATTCATGCCAAGAGGTACGGGGAATTGTGACATAAGTGCCATCGAGTCGAAGCTGCGGTTGTGACGCTGCCAGAAATTGAAGTGATTCGCGCTCACAGGCAGAGCTGGATAGATGTTGCTCCATTCCGCGACCTTTTCCTCGACGGTTACGAGTCGACCTGCTTGGGTAAAGGGCAGCGGACGCAGCATCGCATCGTAGACCAGAGTGAAGATCGCGGTGGTGGCGCCGATGCCGAGAGCAAGCGTCATTACCGCAACGGCAGTGAATCCTGGCGACCTCAGCAATTGCCGCACGGAATAACGAATGTCCTGTGACAGGCGCTCGAAGGCCGCCCATCCCCAGACTTCGTGGGTTTGCTCGCGGATGATAGTCGGATTGCCGAAAGCGCGGCGGGCGGCGTAGCGGGCTTCTTCGGGAGGCAGACCACGATCGCGTTGTTCTTCTTCTTCCAATTCAAGATCAGACTGTAGCTCTCGCTCCAGGTCCGCGTTTCGCTTTTTAATCTGCCACCAACGCATCTCAGCTCTCCTCCGCGACAGGCCACATCACGGCCCTGATGTCCGCGGGCAGGCATGTAAAGGAACGCCCGAAGAATAAGCATATCCAGCGTGCCCTGGAGCAGGTTCGACCTTGGCGGTGCCAGTCTCGCTATAGAAGACGTTCGACCCTCGACAGAACGGGATGGTAGGCCGTCTACCATCAATTGTCAAGGTATCTCTCTGCCTGACCTCCGGTTAGCTCCACAAAGCGAAGGCTCGAGAAAAGATGGTTAGTCGATCGCAGTCGACGCAACTCACCTTGGAACATTGGCGCGGTTTTGTTTCCGAAAGTGCCAGCTCCGGTCGCGTAGGGACGGTCATGGGTAAGACAAGAAAACCGGCGTCTCTTTCACGCACTGATATCGGGCAACTGCGTTATCATCCTACGTCATGAGCGCCGGGGCGACGAATCAGGTTTTGGAACGCCGAGTGCGTGAGCTTCTGCTGTTGCAGGAAACAGCGAAGAAGGTGAACTCCATACTCGATTTGGAGAAATTGCTGGATGAGATCGTAGGTGGCGTTGCTGAGGCTTTTGGGTGCAATCGGACAGCAGTTCTGCTGAAGGATGATGCTAGAAACGATTTGGAGATGATTGCTCTTCGCGGTCTTAGTAACGTTCATCTCAAAGGTTATCGATTTAAGGTCGGCGGAGAGGGCATGGTGGGCCACGTGTCGGCCACCGGCACTTGGGGAACGAGAGTCTGCTACGGGTCGAAGGTGAGCTCACGTTGCCTTAGGTCTGTGAAGATCTTTTTGCGGGATCCTCGCTTCTGTAGAGCTTCTGAAAAATGGCGGCCGGTTTACCACTTTTAGCAAAGTTCCAGTCCCGTCCGACCACAAATCCTGACAAATCCTGACCACAAATCCTCGATGAACGCTCTGGGACTCGCGGCTGGGCCGAATCTACAAGAATGGCACCAGTCCTCGACCCTACAACTTCCCAAAGCTGGAGAGTTGCGGTGGGCAAAACTTATTCAACCTCGGCGTCCGCAGTTGCGGGGGACGCCCGCCGCCAAGTGCGAAACGGCAGCCAGGCTGCCTCCCTCAATGTCGTGACCTGCGGCTCACCAATCACTCCGGTCGGGGGAAACTCCCCGCGGCCAGGATGATAATAAGTTCCAAAGATGACATCCCAGATGGGAAAGAATGCCGCGAAGTTACGGTCAAAATGCTCCGGTAACTTGCTGTGATGGATACGATGTACTTGAGGCCCATCGACCAGCCAACTCAACCGGCCCAGACCGAGTTTGAGATTGGCATGGATAAAGAACGTCCAGGCCGAAAAAGCAAAACCAATCGCGCCCCCGGCCTGTGGTGAGAGATCAAACAAAATGGCCATCGGGATCGTGATTACTGGAATGCGTCCCACATCCTCGAGCCAATGATGGCGAAAATTCGTGGACACGTTGATTCCCGGATCCAGGTGATGGAGCTTATGCATAGCCCAAAGCCCGGGATATTTATGCTCCGAGCGGTGCCACCAGTAGTAAAAGAAGTCGAAGATCAGAATGGAGAGAAAGGTGGCCGCGAGATCTCGGGCAATGCCACCAGTTTTCCCGATCTTGAGGTTGATCAGACCTCCATGAAGTCCCGCTCTCAACTTTTCGCCGATGAGGTCGCCAACCACGGCGGCGATCGCGCCAACCGTCATATACAAAACTGATACTGAGAGGTTGAATCCCCATTCTTTGACGGGCTTGCGCTCCACGGCCGGGAACATGCGCTCCAACACGCCAAACACTAAACACCACAGTGCCATGAGCGGTAGGCTTTTTGTGAAACCGGATACCACTTGCATGATCAGATTCATAAAGTTGGTTTCCTAGCGGTGATGACTTCCTATGGAACGTTCAATGCGACGGTCAAACGCTCCGGCTGACGCGGGGGCTCTTCACGAAAACGTGTTCTCCTTCGACACTTACAGAGTAAACTGCAACTCGTTCTTAAGACTCGGAAGTGGCTCCTGTCGCCGGATCCCAGGCCCAGGTGTGCCAGGGGCAACCAACTTGCCGGCTTCGATCAAGCCGGCCAACCCATCCATATGGAAACGCCACGTCACCTCCACCAAAGCGGGCTAATGTTGATACCGCCCGGGTCTCGCTTTTGAGGTCTGGGTCCCTCGCTGAAGAACAATTCGTGCGGGATACACGGTACCAGGGGCTAGACAGGCTGCGGAAAAAGTCGCCACCGCTTCAGAGGTAGCCACCAGGGCTAAAAGCCCCGAATTTTATTGCCCAACGTTTAAGCGGGTTTGAAAACCCGCTTCCCCAGACTAAAGTCCGGGGCTACACCGGACCAGCGTTTTCCGCAGTCTGTAAAGCCCTCGATTCATTTGTCGGGGCGTTTCCGCGGGCTTAAAAGCCCGCTCCCCCGGACTAGTCCGCGAGGAATTTGTGACCAGACGGGCAGTGTGTCGGAGAAGTGATTTTTTGCGTGCATGAACCGCAATGTGCCAGCCCAAAGATCCATCGTTCGGCTACAAGCTATAGTGTGCAAAATTCTATCTCCGACACACTGCGGGACTGGTACTTTGGGAAAACGGAACTGATCCTCTGTCCACTTGAAGGCGGCAATCAGGATTCCACCGATCAACATCAGCACGTGGCGCTTCATAAGTTCCTGGAGGATTAACACCGAAATTATCGCACCCGCGGCGTAGATCCTAGGAAGATCAAAGCTTCACCGGCTTTGCCCGAGTCACGGGCTACTCTCCCCCCAACCTGGTTGTGGAAGGATTGGCGTACACAGCCCGTCAATTCTGCGGCTTCCGCCACATGGATGCGTCGAGAAAATGTGCACAATCCACCAGTGTGACTCGGTCGGGTCTGGGTGCGCTCCCAACGCTCGCAATCCTCATTGCGCTTTCAGACTGATCACTGAGCAGCCGCTCTGCACTGCAGAGAAAAAAGAGAATTTCTGTTCTTTCGATACATTTTCAGGAATCGCTTAGATGACGTTAGTCATCTGGCAAGGATGAAGCAGTTTGGACTGCTTCCGCGAGGCGGTGATGCAAAAGAACGGAGTTCACGAGCTGCGGCTGGTCGTAACCGCGGAGGACTACGACCAAGCGCTTCATTTTTACCGTGATGTGCTGGGACTGAAGGAGCGGGCGGCCTTTTCTTCGCAAGGGGGACACGTCACGATCCTTGAGGCCGGCCAAGCAACACTCGAGCTGACTGATCCGGGCCACGCCGAGTTCATCGACAAGGTTGAAGTCGGATACCGGGTTGCTGGGCATATTCGTGTCGCGTTTGAGGTCGATGACTCAGCCGCCAGCACACGCGCGCTTGAGGCGGCTGGGGCGAAGGTGCTGGCCCCGCCAACACGAACTCCGTGGAACTCGTTGAACGCCCGATTGCAGGCACCGGCCGGTCTTCAATTGACGCTCTTCACCGAAATAGGTGGGTAACTCGAGTGACGCCCGGCGGCTGCACACGCAACGATGCGACCATCCAGGAGTCATCGCATCTCGTCCAGGTTGACATGACAACCTCCGGCAATTATGTTGGTTGATATGTCAACCACTGCCAGCGCGGATCCGCGCGAGACTGAAATCGAATACGGTCACGATCTGCACGCCTTCCTCTGCGGCCTGGAGGCCAATTCTTTTCTCCTTCAGCCTGCGCAACTGCGGGAGCGCCTGATCGCGCTGGATGACCTTGATGCCGGATTTGGATGCTTCGATTCCGAGGATTTCACGAGGTGTACGGATTCGCGAATTCATCAGCGTGCCAAGGCGCTCCGGACACGACTCGAAGCCGCCAATGCAGAACTCTACCAGTCTGTGCGCTCTGACATTGTTCGCGGCGGTCGACCGCATGTGCTTCTTCAGTGGCTGCAGAATTCAGCGGGCCAGAACGAATCGCAAATCCCATTGTCCGGTTTGGGCTTCGACTGCCGAGACGAGTTGTTGAGCGGAGTCCTTCAACTCCGCGAACCGAGCCAACCGAACCTTCCGCTATCATCGGAGATGGTGTTCTATCAACCAACACCCGTGCGCCATATTCTTTACCTGATAGCAGCCACCGCGCTTGCGGAAGATGACTTCTTTGTCGATGTTGGATCGGGATTGGGGCATGTGTCCCTGCTGGTATCTATGGTGACTGGAGCCCGGAGCGTTGGTATTGAAGTGCAGGCGCCCTATGCCGCCAGCGCGCGGGAGTGCGCTCAAAGCCTTCACCTCAGCCGCGTCCGGTTTATCCCGCAGGACGCGCGTGAGGCAGATCTGTCCCGCGGCACCGTGTTCTATCTGTATTCGCCTTTCAACGGCTCGATATTGACCGCCGTACTGAGCGCGCTGCGGATGGAGAGTACGCGCAGGTCAATCAGAATTTGTTCACTCGGGCCCTGCACCAGTACAGTTGCGAAGGAGACATGGCTGAAGGCGAACACACCGCCCGATACGGGGCGCATTACCGTGTTCGACTCTCAATGAGCTCCGGAGTCCGAGGAGGCTCTCAAAGAGCTTTCCCCTGCTGTGGACTGCGCCCTATCTCTTGGCCTTCGAGCTTTGTTGTTGTTTCTGCGTCTGCGCCGCCAGTGCGATCACTCGGTCCCAGGTCGGCTGCAGCTGTTGTGGATCGCGCACGCTGTCGAGAAACATGAGCCGACCGTCTCCGGGCAAAGGAATGTGTGCGAATTTGTGATAGTTCTCAGGCAACGGTGGACCGCCAGGAGTTCCCGCCGGAGGAATCACGCTCGGGAGTTCAAGAGCATACATGCTGCCGCCTGCCACGGCTTCATGCGGAAAGCGCAGCAGCCAGACACAGTCGTGACTGTCCTCAATCATGTTGGCGGATACAATGGCCCACTGGCCGCCATCTTCTGGCGCAGCCTCCTGACAATTCCAAAATCGCGCTTCAGGGATATACACCGAGGGATCCGAAAACCCATACTCATCGATCCAGACGCGGGTCAAACCGCGTTGCCGTACGAAATTCTCCACATCGAAAAAGCCCTGGTTCCAGTCGAGATTGGAGTCGCTCACCAAATCGTAGGCGGGACGGCCGCCGCTCAAGGAGTTCAGGAATGGAAGATAGTAGGGATAGGCCCGAACTGCTGTCGCAACCGATGCCAGCGCCAACGCGACCGTGAGCCAGACGCCGGCGCGGGCGGCAGACCAACCCGAGCGTTGCAGCAACTCCAGCGTGCGCGGCAGTGGCGCCAGCAAGAGTACCAGCAGGGCCAAGGAAACCGAGAAGTGGCGGATGCTGAACTGGAATCGGCTGAGGATACATGCACCGCTGTAGACCACAAGGAAAACCCACACCGCCCGCCAATGCAACTCCATCCCTTCAGGAATCACGGCGAGGCGTACGGGACGAACCTTTGTAACCAGCCCAGCCACCAGCGCGAGAACCAGCAAAAGGAGAAAGGCTAACGGGGACTTCAGCAGGAACAAGACCGGAAAGTAGAACCACACCCCATGCGGGTACGAGTGCCCCAGAATAAAAGCAGCCGGCTTTGCGGTAAAGGTGAAGATCGCCAGACCCCGCAGGTAGATCCAGGGTGGCATAAGCATCCTGCGCAACAGCAGGGCCACCATGTTGGGTCCGAGAAAACCCAGTGAGTCGGTTGGCTCGTTCCACGAGAGGACAAAGTAGACGGCATAGACGAGTAGTGCAGCCATTAAGATGCCCTTCGTGAGACTCCGCAATCGCAAACGACGCCATGCTCGAAGCTCTGCTTTGTCTCGCGGCTGCTCCGGCGCCGGACGCCAGCGGAGGCTGAGAATGAATGCAGCAAAACAGAAGAACAAAAGTCCTGCAGAAAACTTGGTAAGCAGTGCCGCGCCAAAGGCGAGGCCGAATCGTAGCATCGTCCCGCGCGATGGAGACCGCCACATGTTGGCAAAGGCCCACAATGTCAGCACGAAGAACAATGTGATTGCGATGTCGGTCAGGACCAAAGGGCCAAACGCGAGCATGACAGGCATGGTGGCGTAAGCGCAAAGGCAGAGCAGTCCGCCCCACGGATCACCGAGGCGTGAGCCATAGCGAAAGAGAACGAACCCCAAAACAAGCGTCAAACAAAGCATGGGTAGCCGTGCCCAGAAGACTGTCGCGACAGGGTCATTCCACCGAGCGATCAGCCAGTGGCCGAAGACCCATTCGCCGAGCATCTGCTTGAACATTCCATTGCCGCTGAACGTCCACGACACCTGGGAATAGTCGGCGTGTACGCCGCGAACCACAAGCGGCGCCGCGGCCAGCATCTTCGCCAGTGGAGGGTGTTCCTCGTTCATCCGCATGTCCAGCTTCTGCAGATAGCTCACGCCCGCCCCGATGTGCGCCACTTCATCAATGGTGACGGACTCGCGCCGGGCAGACCCGCCCGCAAGCAGAGCCATAAGGGCAAGAAGCAGAACCGCTGCGGCTGGAACAATTCTTGCTGATAGTGTCTTCATGTCGTCCCAATCAGATCACAAAATGATGGGAAAGGCCCGTACTCCAAACCAGTTTTGCTAAGCCACAATGATGCCTGCCCACGCCATCCTCGCCCACTGTCGCCGCGCGGTTCTGGCGGACAGAGCGCTCTTGCTGGTGGAATGGGCGCTACCCGAGGGGAACCTCCCAACCGCCGGCAAGCTTATGGATGTAGTGATGCTACTCAGGACCGGAGGAAGGGAGCGCTTCACCAGTTGGTGACATCACAAGCTTGGGAAGCCTCCCGTCTCAAGGTGATAGACAGAGCCGGCATGTTGGGTAGCGCGACTACCTACATGGGCTTGCTATGGCCGCAATCTATAGAGAATCGCCGTTATGCCCAGGTTGTGCTAACGTGCGAGTTTTCGTCAGTGCTACAGCGACGGAGACCATCCAGATCAAACCCAGGTATCTGGTGATCGGTATGAAAAAGTTTGCCGGGTACGCGATAAGGCTGAACGAGGACAGTTCTCCAGTAATGGCAAGCAGCATTCCAAGAACGACCATCCATCGCGGAAGAAGCCGCATAAAGTAGCTTGTGACGGACACTCCCGCAGCCAGCAGACCAAATCCGACCGAGTAAACGGCTCCCCCGAACAGGAAGCAAAGAAAAAACATCGCCTTCGCAAGCTGTGCTGAAGCCGATACTTCGGGCACCGACAGCACCCAACCCGTGATGCCGGAAAGAATCAATGCGATCGTGGCGGTCAAGCCGCCGAGGAGAGTGATGTTCGTACCGGCAGCACGGACGCCCATGAATCGCAATCGGCTGACGGTGGTCACTGCGAAGATTCCAAAAGGCACCGCAGAAGCAAACAAGAAGAAGTTGCTTACGCGTACCGCCGTTGGGCTTTGCGCAAAGAACAAGCGCACCTGCTCGGCAGGCGCAAAGGGGGTTACAAATGACGCCCCGTGCCGGAGCGCCGCTGCTGCTACAAGACCGGCCACGAAGACCAATATGTGAACGGTCGCGAGCAGAATCAGGGAGGGACCACGGAATCTGGGATTCGTTTTCATAATAAAATCATTTATCACATAAACGAATATGATATGCAATAATTATTTTCAAGATGAATCGCAACGAGATGGAAAAAGGACAACCGGCATTCCTGCTGGCCCAGCTGGGAGCGCATGCCGCGTCGCAATTTGCTGAAAGATTGGGAGTTCTCGAACTCACACCGCCAGATGCCGGGATCCTGCGGCTGCTGCGGGTAGCGGCCGGACTGAGCCAGCAGGAGCTCGCAGCGAAGCTACAGATTCACCCGAGCCGGTTGGTGGCGATACTGGACAACCTGGAGAAACGGGGGTTGGTTGAGCGTAGAGCCAACCCGGATGACCGGCGCTTGTATTCCCTTCATCTGACAAAGGATGGCGGGGAAGTGCTGGAGAAGATCGGCAAGGTGGCGCGGGAACACCACGATGCTCTACTCACCGCTCTTAGTAAGGAGGAGCGCAACGAACTTACCACTCTATTGCTCAGAATCGCTGACCAGCAGGGACTTGTTCGCGGGGTTCACCCTGGATATCAGCGATTGGGAAGCCCCAGGCGTTCTGAAGCCAATGATGCACAGAGCCCTGGCCGTCCCGCTGGACGGATCGAAGGGCGCTGAAACTCCAAACGATTTCAGTTTGACTCCTGCCTACATGGCCTTGAATGCGGAGAGGAGAGAACCGTACCGTCCAACCAGAATGAGATGCTTGTCACTTGCAAAGCCAGTCGATGCGAGACCAAACTGCTGCCCGTCATCTCGCACGATGATCTTGTAGCCATCAGGAGAACTCTCCTGTCCAACGAGCCATACGTGCAACTTCTCGTCTCTAAGACGCCCGTTCTTCTTGGTGCGCAAAATCACGGTAAGCGTCTTAGGTGGTACGAGTGCATTTGCGAATGTGATGCGATGTTCGTTTGTGGTTAATAAACTCTGCATGCTTTGAACGCGTTTCCGCACCTTCCACTCACTGATTCGCCTGATGGCTCGCGAGGAGGAAAGTGGGATTATCGAAACGGAGATTCCGGACTACTGTATTGCAACAAGTGAACAAATTTGACGGTGAATAGGTGTCATGTCGCCGTATTTCATTCGTACGGATGCGAAAACTTTCCAAGTAAATGCGGCGACAGCATACCTATTGCAGCGCATGAGCGCCTGTGACGGTGAATGGGTGTCGCCGTATTCTTCAGAGAGAAGAATTAAGTGGTAGCTTTTTGTTTGCTCTTGTCAGAGGGCGGCGGAAATACGAGCATCGTAACGGCAAGAGCAACAACGATGCCTAAGCCGACCTCCAGAAATCTTGCCAGCGCGGCTTGGGCAGGACCGCCATCGATTTTTACCAGGACGATGATGGAGAGCGCTACGGCAGCGAGGCGCCCTGCCTTCTCATACGCCAACACGCTGCAAACGAAGATGCAAACGGCCACTGCCAGTCCATACAGAAGGTAGTGGCCATGCCAAGCGTAACAGGTCACCCAGCCTAGAAAGGCGCCGATGGCAGTTCCGATGATGCGGTCGCGGTATGCAACGAAAGTCAGAGTGGTGTCCGCGCCCATGACAACGATCGCCGAGACTGCAGCCCAATAGCTGTGCTCCAGGCCGAAGAGATCTCCTAACCACACGCAGAGCACAGCAGCGAGCCCCGTTTTGAAGGCGCTGACGGCCACATCGCCGAAGTCCTTCCGCTGCCACCAGCTGGAAATTGCGCGCTCCGAACTTTCCGCGTTCGTGGACATAGGCACCACCGCTTCACGATCAAATGTAACAAAGGCGGAAGGAATACGGATCGCGGCGGGGACGCCGATCGCTATGCGCCCCCCGCTTACGCAAAAAAAACTTTAAACGGCCAGGAAGCTTTTGCGTCGAAGATGCAATACAAAGCAGGGGACATTCATTGCTGTGGTCTCGAACTGGCAACAGGAAAAACGGCCGCTGATCCCGAGGCTCAACTCGTCGAGCGCCTGAAGCAACGAGATGAGCCCGCTTTTTTGGAGCTTTATGACCGCCACCGAGGTTCCGTGTATTGGTTTCTGGTGCATATGACAGGGTCAGTTGCCCTCGCTGAAGATCTGACCCAGGGAGTATTTGTGGCGATTCTTGAAAAAATTTGCTCCGGGACGATGGGACAATTTGACTCCGGGAAGGGGGCCTTGGAAGGATATCTTCTCGGAATCGCAAGGAATCTTGCTCGGGAGGAGCGTCGCAAAACCTATAGGTTTGCTTCGTTGGAGAGTGTTTTTGAAACGCCTGAATGGAAGCGGTTTCTGGATAGGTTTTGCCGTGAGAATCGAGTGCAAGATGCTGAAACCCTGCTTGCGACGCAGTCTGACCTGAAGCTGCTTTACAGTGCGATCCTCGATCTGCCGCACCCGTATCGCGAGACAATCGTCTTGTGCAGCCTGCAGGAAAAGAGTTATCAGCAAGCCGCCGCTATTCTGCAATGCTCGGAAGGAACCGTTGCTTCGCGCTTGAATCGCGCCAAGGCGTTGCTGGCGGCGAAAATGCAGGGACCGGCCGCGGATGAAGTGAAAACGTCTGCGACCCGGCCAGAGTAAGAAGGATAAGAGGACCCGCATGGTGGAACAGCGATCAACGAGCACAGAAACCGCCGATGCACCCCGCATGGAATATCTGCTGGGCGTCTTGAGGAGCCTGTCGCAGCAAGATCCACCCCCCGCCCTCAGAGACCGTCTTCGCCTGCTGTCGTACCAGCGATTGGGGGGTGGAGTTGCGGCCGGTCAGCCCACGAGCGGGCCTTCGATCGTGGCTCAGGCCAGCCTTGGCCGTCGCCCTGCTCATCCTTATCGGGTCTCTGGCAGTAGTTGTCGTCAATATTCAGCGGTCTGAACGACTGCGAGCGGGAATTGATTTACGAGTTGCTCCACCAAAGCAGTCTTCCAGCATCGGTACCGTCGCTCAATCGGCGATTCGGCCGGAAGAGATCAAGCCGCTAAGAACGACTCATTCGTTGCCCAGGTTGGCGTCAAACACGACCGCTCGGCGAATGGTCGTCCGCCTTCCCTATTCTAATAGCGCGATTGACACCGGAACAGACGCGACCATTCGCGTGTGGATGTCTCAAGCAGAGCTGGTGTCGCTGGGTTTCCCGATGAACGCAACTCTTCACGATCGCCGGGTGGTTGCCGAGCTCACATTAGGGGATGACGGTTTGCCGCGGTCTATCAGCGTGCCTCTGCCCCTGGAAGTAGTTAAGGAGAAGAAATGAATCGCATGCATCCGATGACATTCCACGGCCTGCTGATGGTCGTTTCCTGTTTGACTTTTTGTGTCGCCCGCAGCGGCAAAGCTCAGGTGCAGGTTACGGTGAGCCAGGGGGATTGCTCTGAACATTCACCCTGCCCCTCAATCCTTCATCAGCAGGAAGCGAACGTATCTCAACTTGATATTCAGGGCACGCCGCTCATGGGACCTGGACAGGTCACGATCGTTTCTACAGCCGGTATGGCCGGTCTACAAGATAATGCTGCAGTGGTTAAAAACGAACCATACCAGGCGCAGGCTATCACCGAGATGAAGCAGACTCTCGCGGATGGTTCCCATATCGTCCAAACCACTACAGCAACCGTTGCGCGTGATGGCGATGGCAGAACCGTACGCGTTCAGAAACTGAGCACGATGGGCCCATGGAAACCTGCAGAATCTTCTCCCGGAAACAGCCAGATGCTGACCACTATCTTCGATCCCGTTGCCCAGGAACACATCGACTATACTTCTGATAGCAAGGTCGCTCATGTATTTCTCATGCCCTCAGTGCCGCCTGGAACGGTTGTAAGGGCAGAAGGTGGATTCAGTGTGTCCGCGGCCCCGAGCTCCTTGGGGGGTGCGGAAAAAGGATTGATTGTGTCCGGCGCCAGTCCGGTAGGCGACGCGGTGCAAGGTTTTGCGGTGCAGGATAGGGCCTTCTTCCCTCAACTCAGCAAGGGCGTGCAACCCAAGACAGAGTCTCTCGGTACGAAGACACTTGAGGGCGTTCAGGTCACCGGAACACGCACTACCAGCACCATTCCCGCGAGCACGATTGGGAACGATCGAGACCTCAATATCGTCCGCGAAACATGGTACTCATCGGAGCTGAAGCTCGTGATTCAGAGTACGCAGAGTGATCCGCGCTTTGGTGAAACAACCTATACCCTCAAGAACATTCAGCAGGGATCGCCCGACGTAACATTGTTCCAGGTGCCGGCAAACTACACCATCGATAAGATGGTTCCCACCGTTCTAAAGGCGCCGACGCAGTAGCCCGCGCTTGCCAGCCAAGGAAAGCCAGCCCAGGTCTCGCTTTTGAGGTTTGGGTCTCTCGCCGAAGAACAATTCGTGCGGGATACACAGTGGCAGGGGCTAAACAGGCTGCGGAAAAAGTCGCAAACGGTTTGGGAGCAGCCACCAGGGCTTCTAAAGCCCTCAATTCATATGTCGGAGTGTTTCCGCGGGCTTGAAAGCCCGGTCCCCCGGACTAAAAGTCCCGGGCTGGCACCAACGGATTGGCTCGGATGGAGCTGTCGCCTCGTTGAAGGGATTGGCAGTGGTGAGATTCGCAGCCTGTTTAGCCACTGCGGAAAGCACGACAAGTCGCTCACCCGTCTTTGGGGTGCGTCCTGCTGGCCGCAATTCGGCGGAAACCCCGTCACTCAAAACAGGATCTTTACCGCCAGTTGGGCGATGCGTGGGTCGCCGGCCTGGCCCGCGCGGAAGGTGCCGAATGAAGAATTGTTGTTGAGTTTGTCGAAGCCGCTGATCTGATCTGTACTGTTTACGGCTCCCGTGCTGACGCTCTCCGGAGCGAAGTTGGGATGGTTGAGAACATTGAAGTACTCCCCGCGGAGCTGAACCCGCAAGCGTTCGGTCACCGCGAAATACTTGGAAAGCTGTACGTCCCAGTCCGAGGTCTTGGGCAGACGATAAGGGTTCTTGCCGATATTGCCGAAGGTGCCGAAGATGGCGGGGTTATTGGCTCCACTCGCTGTCTTGGTGGGTTGAAAAGCACTTGGGTTCAGCCAGCTTACGCAGGATGCGGTGACACCGGCGCACGAGCTCTTGCCATAAGGATTGCTGCCCGGGATCAGCGTTCCACGATCATTGCCGATGCCGGTTCCCGAGATCTCTGTACCTTGCAAAACCGTGATGGGACGTCCGCTGGCTGCGGACACGATGCCGGCAAACTCATAGTCCCCGAAAATGTGGCGCATCAATCCGCTGGCGTTTTTCAAGCCGGGCGTTTGCCACACGTACGACGCAGTGAACACGTTGGCGTGATCGAAGCTGGAAGGACCGTAGTCGAAGCGGTGTCTGTCTGGATTGCCCAGAGGCAGAGCCGAGTAACCTGTGTCAAATCCAGTGACTCCTTCCCCAAACGGTAGATCGTCCAGATTTTTTGAGAAGGTGTAGTTCACGAGCAGAGTGATTCCATGAGACACACGTCTTTCCAGCGAGCCTTGCAGCGAGTTGTAACTTGCCTGAATGTCGTTAATATCAGCCTGCACGGTGGAGAAGGTGTTGGTGCCGAATTTACCTCCGCTGGCCGAATGCACCAGAAGATTGGTCGAGCCAGTGCTGGCCTTTCCCGTGGTGTTCACCGCACCTGGGTTATAGTCCTGTGTTTCCAGAATGTTTATGCTGTGTGAGCCGACATAAGCGAGGCGCGCCACCATCTGCGAGGCGAGTTGTCTTTCGACCGTCAAATTCCATTCATACTCTGTCGGAACGTGGTATTTGCCGTTTGGGTCGTAGCTGACCGCGATCTCGTTGAAAGGCGGATTGTAGGGGAAATTGGTGGGCGCTGGAAAAGGACTGGGGAAGGTTGGATAACTGCTTGCTTGCACTCCGTTGCACTTGAGCGTCAGCTGGGTGGTTGCCTGGGTGCAAAGCGGGTCACTGAACGAGCCGGCAGTGGAAGAGGAGCTGGGAGCGCTGTTGCCGGCGGTGGAAAGTATGAACTGGGGGCTGAACGGCCATTCATCGACAAACCGGTTGCTGAGCATGCCCATGACACGCGAGTCATAGAAGATGCCGAATCCGCCGCGCACACTGGTCTTGCCGTCGCCATTCACATCATAGGCAAAGCCTACCCGCGGCGCAAAGCCTTTCAGGCTGGTATTGAGAGCATTCTTCGGCATGCCGGGGTCGCTGGCGATGTTGTTCGCGCTCGAGAAAAAGATTCCCGGAGGCGCGTTTGGATAAACGCGCGAGGTGACATTTGCGGCCATGCCGGCCAGGTTTACCTGGGCCCACCGGTCCCCGGTATCGCGCCAGGGAAGGGCAGGCTCGTAACGAAAGCCCAGGTTGAGGGTCAGACGCCGGCTGGCATGATAGTTGTCCTGAATGTAAATCCCCATGAACGTGTTGCGGTTGTTCTTGAATTCTCCTGCTCCCTGCTGCAGTGCGTAGCCGTTGCCGGCGCCGCTGCCATCGGAAAGAATGCCGGCGAGAAAAAGCTGGTAGGTGGCGAACTTCTTGCCCGGAAAAAGGTAATCGTCCTGAGTGCCAAAGCCGAAGATGCCCGGCTGGTTGAATTGGTTATTCAGATCCACCTGCGAGCGCTCAATCGATCCGCCGATGTGGAGGTCGTGGTTTCCCTTCAGCCAGCTCAGGTCGTCGCTCCAGGCAAAATTGTTGCGGGTGAACAAGCCGGTTGGGTTGTCACCGATGGTGAATCCGCCGGCCACGCCGATGCCCTGAATGGCGCCCGGCTTGGGCTGAAACGGCAGGGGCACGCCAAAAGCCGCCACGCTGACCGCATTGGATCCAGGGCCGCGGTGGGACACTTCCCGTGAAAAACTGAATCGGGCGTCATTCACCAGCTTGGGTGAGAAGACATGGGTCTCGTGCAATAGCGCGTTCTGGGCCACGATGGAAAAGGTCGCATCGGTGTAGGCGACCAGGGACAGTGGATTGAAGACCGGAGCCTTGGTGAAGCGGTCGTACTCGTAACGCGCAGTCAACCGGTCGCTCGGCCTCAGCGAATAGTCAAAACGCCCCATCCCTGAATCGTAGTTTTCTATGTCGGGCTTGGTGAAGGCTGCGGTTGGATTGGATCCGGACGGCGGCGGACCGTCCAGGCTGTACTTTGCCGACGAACCGAGATAGGCCCCGGTTGTCGGATCGATGCCCATCATGCTGGCTACGGAAGGGTCGATGATGCCTGGAGCCCCAAAGGGGCCGCCGCAGGTCGAGCAACTCTTACTGGGAGCGGCCAGGAAGTTGTTAATGTCCGATTGGCCCACCACCTTTGAACTGCCCAGAACTACATTCCGGAACGCGGTGCGCTGATAGCCGCCAAAGAAGAACATCTTCTCGCGCAGGATGGGCCCTCCAAGGGTGCCCCCAAATTGATTGCGCTTGATTTGGTCCCTGGTGGTTGGGGTGGCAAAGAAATTCTGCGCATTGAAAACAGGGTTACGTACAAACCAGAATGCATCTCCGTGGAGATTGTTGCTTCCGGATTTGGTGACGACGTTCACCACCGCGCCGGCATTCTGCCCATATTCCGCGGAGTAGTTGCTGGTTTGTACGCTGAATTCCTCGAGCGCGTCGGGGAATGGAAAGGGCTGGTTTACGTTGGTGTATTCGTCCACATAGTTGCCGCCGTCCAGCAGGTAGCTTATCTGCGCTTGCCGCGAACCATTGGTTGAGTAGGTCACCGCGGTGGGAAAGGTTTTCGTTGCACCTTGATCGGCTCCCCCATTGGGCGCATTCACGGCTCCCGGCACTGTCAGTACCAGCTGGGCCACGTTGCGGCCATTGAGGGGCAGGCCGGCAATGCGTTGCCTTTCCACCACCTGCCCCAGGGTGGAGGTCGAGGTGTCCACCTGGGCGGCATAAGCTTCGACCACCACGGTCTGCGTGGTGGCTCCGGGCTGTAACTTGAAATTCGCCGTAAGCGTCTGATCGGCAAGCAGAGTCAGAGCCTGCCGTTCACTGCGGAACCCCTGGGCTTCGATACTCAGGCTGTAGTCGGCGGGGTTCAGGTCAGAGAGAACATAGTACCCGGTGCTGTTGGAGATGGCTTCGCGCGCTAAGCCGGTCGCGGTTTGTGTCGCGGTGACTTTCGCAGAGGCTACGGCGGCTCCTGATGAATCCGTCAGCGTACCGACAATGCTACCCAGGCCTTGCCCGAGCGCACCCGATGGAAGCAACAGTAGAGCGATAGAAATGCATACTAACCTGGCCTTCATAATGTTCCTTCCGGGCGCCGGACACTCCGGTTCGTGCACCCCGTGGTTCCCACGACCACGCTTCTTGCTCCCCTGCGCCGTATCTCAGCTCAGCTCGACCCCAGATCGGCACAATGAATGGGTACGGATGTTCGTTCTGCGGCAGCTATGCGTGAACAATGGCTGCCTAGCGATGGACATTGGAGGATCAGCCCTAGCGCTGTCAAACGATAAAAATTAAAGATTTCGTTGAACAGAACTAAAGCATGAGTAGAATCCCAAACAACGCGGGGGAGTAGGGCAAGACCGCGGCCGCGGGTAAGTGGAGGACAACATGGACGTGCATCAATTGGAAATGTTTCTGGCGGTTATGAACTCTTCCAGCATGACGCGCGCGGCAGAGACCATTCATTTATCCCCGGGCGCTGTCAGTGTCCAGCTGCACAACCTTGCCAACGAGGTGCATACCGAGCTGTTTGTGCACAAAGGCAAGCGGCTGGTTCCCACTCCTGCCGCGTTGCGTCTCGCCGAACATGCGCGGGCAGTCGTGAAGCTCATGCATCAGATCACCCAGGAATTTGAGCTTGAGAGCGCAAAGGATATTCGCCCGTTTCAATTTGCCACCGGGGTCACCACGCTGATCTATCAGCTCGGCGGTCCGCTGCGCGAGCTGCGCAAGGAATTTCCCAACGCTGACATAGGAGTAACCGTCGGAGTGACAGAACAAATTGTGGCCGGCCTGCTCGATCGCCGGTTCGATCTTGGCCTGATTTCACTTCCGGTTAGCGAAGAAGAGCTCAAACTCATCCCTCTCTTTGACGAGGAGCTTCTGGTGCTTCGGCCATCGAGCAAGAAGGTTCGGAGCAGCCGGGTTCGTGCGATGCAGGTTTCTGAACTTGCAGCCTCGCCCTTTTTGCTTTATCCCAAGCGCAGCAATATCCGCCGCGTGATCGACGAATTTTTCAGAGAGCTCAATGTGTCGCCGAGGGTCACGATGGAAGCAGATGACACGGAGGCGATCAAGCGGCTGGTGGAATCCGGTTTTGGTTGCTCCATCCTGCCGGTTCACGCCTTGCGTGACCAGAGTTATTTCTTTGAACTCTTCCGCGTCGATGGTCATCCTCTGAGCAGGAAAGTAGCTTTGGCTATGGTGCGGACGGAGTATCCGCGCAAACTGACCGAATCGGTGGCTGAATTTCTGCGCCTCCACCTTCATTCCGGAGAGGGTCCGGCCAGTGCAGACATGCCACGGCTTTAGCTCCCGCCTCTCCTGCCCGGTTCCGACTCTTCGGCATCATGCAAAACTTTCATCGCACCCTGCCCGTTGCTTTTGCGCATGGATCGCGCGGGGTAGTAACTTACCAACTAAGCAGCAACGGGGAATAGCATGTCCGGCAACAGTAAATTGCACCCCCTGTGCATCCAGGTCCATGCACGGGATAACGTAGCGATTGTCGCCAATGAAGGTGGTTTGCCGGCCGGGGCTCAATTCGATTCCGGGTTTACGCTTTTGGAGGCAGTCCCGGAGGCGCACAAGGTAGCCTTGGCTGATATAGCCCAGGGCGACCCCATCGTTCGCTATGGGGAGATGATCGGATACGCCAAGGGGCCGATCGCGCAGGGCAGCTGGGTGCACGAGGGAGGGACGACTCTGCCTCCAGCCCCAGCACTCGACGGCCTACCCCTTGCGACAGCCGTACCAGTTCCGCTGCCGCCGCTCGAGGGATACACCTTCGAGGGCTTTCTGAACCAGGACGGCTCCGTCGGAACAAAAAACATCCTCGGCATCGCTACCACGGTGCAGTGCGTCTCCGCCACGGTGGAGTTCGCGGTCAAGCGCATTCGATCGGAGATCCTGCCGCGCTATCCCAACGTGAACGACGTCATCGCGATCACTCACCCTTATGGATGCGGGGTTGCGATCGGGGCTCCCGGCTCGGAAATCCCGATTCGCACGCTGCGCAATCTAAGTCTCAATCCAAACCTGGGTGGGGCTCCGATGGTCGTCAGCCTGGGCTGTGAAAAACTGCAGCCCGGCCAGATGCTGCCCTCATCCAGTCTTCCTATTTTGTCCAGCGTCCCCTACGTCATTCGCCTGCAGGATGAACAGCATCGCAGTTTTGGTGACATGATCACGGCCATTATGGAGATGGCGGAGAAGCGGCTGATTCAGCTGCATGCCCGTACCCGCGTAACCCGGCCGGCGGCTGATCTGGTGGTGGGGTTGCAATGTGGAGGAAGCGATGCCTTCTCCGGCGTTACCGCGAATCCGGCAGTAGGCTACGCGGCGGACCTTCTGGTGCGCGCCGGCGCCACCGTCATGTTTTCCGAAGTAACTGAGGTGCGCGACGCCATTCATCTGCTCACGGCGCGTGCAGCCAACCAGCAGGTGGCGCGCGATCTGATTCGTGAAATGGCCTGGTACGACGACTATCTCCAACACGGTGGCGCCGATCGAAGCGCCAACCCGACTCCCGGCAACAAGGCCGGAGGCCTGACGAATATTCTTGAGAAGGCGATGGGCTCGACGGCAAAAGCAGGCAGCAGCGCGCTGGCCGGTGTTTTTGGTCCTGGAGAACGCGTCACCACCAGGGGACTGATCTTTGCTGCCACACCAGCCAGTGACTTCGTCTGTGGAACCCTGCAGTTAGCTGCAGGGATGAACATGCATGTCTTCACCACCGGCCGCGGAACTCCCTACGGGCTTGCCATGGCTCCGGTGATCAAGGTGTCTTCCCGCACCGCACTGGCGGACCGATGGTCGGACCTCATCGATGTCGATGCGGGCCGCATTGCTACTGGTGAGGCAACAATCCAGCAGGTGGGCGAGCAGATCTTCCGCCTCATCCTCGACGTAGCGAGCGGCCGCAAACAAACCTGGGCTGACCATTGGGGTTTGCACAATGAATTCGCATTGTTTAATCCCGCGCCCATCACCTAGCTAGGCAATGCCAAGCTTGCGTTGCAGCTGTTCGAGCGTGATCCCCTTGGTTTCCGGATAAACGAACAGCACCACAAAAAACTGCAGTGTCGTCATCGCCGCAAAGAAGGCGAAGGGCAATCCTCCCGAATACTTAGCCAGCACGGGAAAGAGGAGGGAGATGATTGCGTTCATAATCCAGTGTGCCGATGAGCCCAGACTCTGGCCCTTGGAGCGGACACGGTTGGGAAACACCTCAGCGATGTAAACCCAGATGACCGCGCCCTGTGAAATGGAGAAGAAGGCAATATAGCCAACCAGCAGCCAAACCAGGGCGCTGGCGTGGGTCTGGGTGTAGAAGACAGCCGCCACCCCACAGAGGCAAAGGGTCATTCCCACGCTGCCGATTAGAAGCAGCGTCTTGCGCCCCAGTTTGTCGATGAGCGACATACCCAGCAGGGTCGCTGCCAGATTCATCAATCCAATCAGCACAGTCTGCAGGGAACTGGAGAGTTGGCTGAAGCCGGCCGAGGCGAAAATGTAATTCGAGTAGTAGAGAATCGCGTTGATCCCGGCGAGTTGATTGAAGAGCCCGATGCTGACGGCAAGAAAAATAGGCAATCGATATTCCCGCTTGAACAGGGGCTCAGCAGCCATGCCTCGTTCCAGATGGATGGAGTCGATAATTTCGCGCAGCTCGGCTTCCGAGTCCGGCGAGCCCATCATTTTCAAGATCTGCAGCGCTTCATCTGTTTTGTTCTTGGTTACCAGCCAGCGTGAGCTGCGGGGAATGCCATAAAGCATGATGAGGAACAGCAGCGAAGGAATTGCCGCGACCCCGAGCTGCCAACGCCATTGCTGCAGGCCAAGGTTAAGCAGAGAGATGAGGTAGTTGGAAAGATAGGCAAGCAGGATGCCGACCACTACATTGATTTGAAACAGGCCTACCATTCTGCCGCGCCACTTGGCCGGCGCCAGTTCTGCGATGTAGACGGGTCCAAGGACCGATGAGCCGCCGATTCCGATTCCCCCAATAAACCGGAAGACCATCAGGGCCGGCCAGTTCCAGGCCAGGGCACAGCCTAGCGCGGAAACTGTGTACAGGATGGCCATGATGCGCAGCGCCTCACGGCCGCCAATGCGCTGGCCGAGGACTCCTGCCGTCATGGCTCCAAGCACCGTTCCTGCCAGCCCTATAAACACCGTCAGGCCGAGGGTGAAGGCCGTGAGGTGGTATACGACCGTCAATTGTTGGGTCGTGCCCGCAATGACGGCTGTATCAAAGCCGAACAACAGGCCGCCGAGCGCCCCGACAATCGTACTTTTTAGCAGATATGAGGTCATTGCCATGCTTACAGGAGTCTCCTGGGATGAGAGCCCCCGGGCAGTTGCCGGTCATCTCACCAACAGCCGACAATTTAAACACATGAGCAGCCGGTTGTCGCTCAATCTTTGCTGGAGGTTCAGCGTGGCAGGCGATTCATTCTAAATAGGGTTATGCGGTCAAATGATTTTCGCGTCCGGGTCTCAGGAGCAGACGGCAGGGGCCATCAGGCTCAAATGCCTTTTGGCGTTGGCTGCACATTCTGGCCGACCCGAAAGATAGCCTTGCACGATCACCGAACCAACCCCGATCAGCGCTTCCAGTTGCTGGCTGGTTTCCACGCCTTCGGCAATGACACGGAAGCACAGTTGGGTGGCCAGGGAAACAATTGCCGCCACTGTTTCTAATCCGCCAACACCGGTCACCAGGCGATCGATAAATGTCTTATCAATTTTAATCGCAGTCACGGGAAGCATATGCAAGCGGCTCAGAGAGGAATATCCGGTTCCAAAATCGTCGATGGAAATCTCCACCCCAAGTCTGCGCAGCCGGTTGAGTTGCTGAATCGAATCTGCCGCGCTCGAAATCAGGCAGCTTTCCGTAAGTTCCAATTCAAGCAGGTTAGGAGGAAAACCTGTTTCTTTCAGAATACTGATGATCTGGTCCACGAAATCCGGCTCTGCCAACTGCCGCGCGGAAAAATTTACCCCCATCCTGAACGGCGCATAGCCCAGCTCGAACCATTCCATCCCTTGCCGGCAAGCCTCCGAAAGCACCCACGCCCCCAGCGGTACGATGAGCCCGCTCTCTTCTGCAACCGCAATGAACGCACCCGGGAACACCGCGTCTTGCCCAGGCGGTTTTAAGCGGACCAAAGCTTCCATCCCCATCAACTCCCCATGCATGGCAAACTGCGGCTGATATTCCAGATAAAACCACTTTTTCTCGAGCGCCTCGCGCAGCAGTGCCTCCGTCTTCAGAACCTCGGCGGCTAACGAACAAGCTGCCGGGTCGAATATCTCGAACCGGTTCCCACCCATGGCCCTAGCCCGGTACATTGCTTCATGGGCGTGCTTCTGCAGCGTCAGCGGGGCTTCGCCGTGTTCCGGGTAAAGACCAATGCCCACACTGAGACTTCCGACAAATTCGTTGCCATCGACCCAAGCCGGCCGCTGCAGAGACTGGACCATGCTGCCGGCTACAGTCAGGCAGTCTGCTGTGCCCGAGATCCTGGGAATCATCAAGGCCAGTTCAGCTTCGCCGACGCGTGCCAGCGTGTCTCCGTCTTGCAGAAGACGCTGAAGCCGATTCACCGTCTCAACGAGAAAAGAGTCGGCAGCCTTGGAGCCATAGGCATCGGACACGTGCTTGAAGCGGTCAAGATCGACCAAATAGACGGCGACCTTGCTACGGTACCTCTTGGCTTGGGCCAGGGCCTGATCAAGGCGGTCTTGAAATACCGTCCGATTGACTAACCCGGTGAGCAGGTCGTGGGTAGCCTGGTGGGCTAATTGATCCAGCAGATTCCTGTTGGCGATCGCGATACTCGACAAGCCGCAGGCCAACTCCAGTATTTCCCGGGCTCCGGATGGAAGCCCCTGGCAGCCGCTGTAATAGGCCTGGAAGCTTCCCAGGATCGCGCCCGAGCCGGCGACGATCGTCCGCGACCAACAAGGACGCAGGTGGTTTTCGGCAGCAGGCGGAGGTCCCGGGCCATATGCATCGATGGTCACGGTGAGCCCGTGCTGCGACTCGGCAACGGCCGCGATCAGGGCGGCGAGCGATTGGGGCAGTGGAGCGCAGGCAGCCACGAGCTCCAATACCTTCCTATAATTTTGATCCCAGCGCTCGCGGTTTTTGCGTTTCGTGATATCCCGGAAAACGACGACCGCACCGATGGAAACGCCGTCTTTCTTTAAGGGGGTACTGGTGTACGCGACGGGAAAGCTGGTGCCGTCTTTTCGCCAAAATACGTCGTCTTCGACATGGTGGACTTCGCCGTCCCGCAAGGCTGCATAAATGGGACAGAATTCGCGCGGGTAGGGAGTTCGGTCGGGCCTGGAATGGTGAATGACTGAGTGCTGTAATTTGCCCAGCAACTCATCCAGCGACCAACCTGTCATGCGGATGGCGGTCGCATTGGCAAAAGTCGTCATGCCGTCGCGATCCAATCCGTAGATTCCCTCTCCGGCACACTCCAGGATCGCATTTTTAATGGCCGTTTCCATCTGCAGGCAAAATCGGCAGAATCAGCGCCGATCTTTAGCCGTCATGGCCTCCTGGGCTGCACGCAAGTGCGCTATGAGCTGCGTCGCATTGGCGTAAGTAGTGAGCCATTCTGCGCATTGAGGGAGCACCTCCGAAACGCCTGCCTCTAATCTTCCGTATAGGCTGGCGGAGATGGCAATATTTGCCTCCCGGCCGCTGGCCTCGAGCTCAGAGGCGTTTCGCGAGACTTCTGAAAGGGCTAAATAGCCTAACTCGCCCTTAATGGAGTGAGCCAGATGCTCGATGGCTTCCGCGTTGCCGCTTGCGATTGCTTGACGCAGGCTTGCCATATGCCTGGGGAGTTCCTCCAGAAGGATGCCGAGGACATCTCGGAGAAGGTCGCGGTCACCGCCGAGTGATTCCAAAACGTTATCCATATTTAAAGCAGTCATCGGTGTTTGAACTCCTGCCAGCGCAAAACTGCGCAACTCGTCAACGCGACGGAAGGAAGACTCCGCAGACCTGTTCAACTTTGCGACACCCTGCTTTCGGGTGCCGTGGTCCTCCGCAAAATCGTCGCAGCATTTGTGGCTGCCATGTTTCTATCGGCAGCTCTTGTAAGACTGTGAACGCTGACGGCGGTATAAGCAGAGTTTTTGTCCGTTGTGCCGGCCGTAGCCAGCTGATTTGCGATCAACGCACAGGCCAGACTGTGCCGCCAGATGGCACGCAACGACTCCTGGTTGAGTGCGTTGCCCAGGTAGGCTCTTACTCCGACAGTAAGAGATAGCCCTTTGATGCTGTTGGTGCCAAGGATTGCGATCGCCTGCAAGACACTGTTGATAGGAACGCGGCACGAGTAGAGCGCAGAATTGGCGATGGTGAGGACTTCGCTCGAGAATGCCGGCTCTGACGAGATCAAATCACTGAGCTGGCGCATGGGTACATCTTCCTGGTTGGTCAGTTGGAGAACACGGACAGCGATCAGCGGAAAGGGAGGGATGCGAAGATGAGCCCACGGCACCTGGACTGCCGCGTTACTCTGTCTTTGGATCAGCATTCTTCGCCCCTGCCTGTATCACAGTATCGGCAGTCGAGCGATCCACTTCAGGCTTAATAATTCTGAGGCCGGGCGAAGAAGCGAAGTTTTGCGATGCTTATCCAGCCGACGGCAAGCAATCCGATGGCCGTGGCCCCGGCTGCAAGCGCTCCCAAAGCCAAGGCACGGGGCGCAAAGCCTGGCCTGGTCTGAATACTGGTCATAAAGGCCCTCCGCATTCCAGCCTACAGGAAGCAGCTTTTGAGGGCTGAGTCTTCGAAGGCCAGGATGTACACTCCGGATTTGCGATAACCTGCTCTCCGGAGATTCGACTTTGCTGAAGTTCTTTCAATCCGCCCGCCCGTTCAAGCCTGCGGCAGCCTTACGCGATGGCTTTGCCGGAATCACGCTGGCGGCCATGAACATCCCTCAGGCCCTGGGATACACCAGGATCGCCGGCATGCCTGTAGTGACGGGTCTTTACTCGTTGCTGTTGCCGTCCATTGCCTTTGCCGCCTTCGGGTCTTCCCGCTACCTGGTGGTTTCCGCGGACTCCGCCACTGCGGCGATCTTTGCTGCCAGGCTGTCTTACCTGGCGCCCCCAGCCAGCGCCCGCTATGTGGCCCTGGCGGCCGCGGTGGCCCTGCTTACGGCTGTGTTTCTGCTCGCGGCGCGCCTGCTCAAACTGGGCTTTATCGCCGATTTTCTTTCCCAAACCGTGCTTACCGGCTTTCTAACTGGAGTTGGCTTTCAGGTTGGCATCGCCGTGCTTGGCGAGATGCTGGGGGTGCCGGTTTCGTCGCATCGAACGCTGCTGCAGTTGGGCGAAGTGTTGAGAAGGCTGCCGCACGTCCATTTACCGAGTTTGGCTGTGTCCCTCGCGGCGGTGGTGACCCTTCTTCTGTTTCGCCGTTTTGCTCCCAGCGTGCCGGGCCCGCTGATGATAGTGGCCGGAGCTATGGCGGCGAGCTCCATGTGGGATTTCAGTGGGCACGGCATTGCGGTCATCGGACCAGTGGCCGGCGGTTTGCCTCATTTTGGGCTGCCTGCCGTACGCTGGGGAGATTTGCCCCCGGTGCTTTCAGCCGCCGGATCGTGCTGCATCATGATCATCACCCAGAGTGCCGCGACGGCCCGCATTTATGCCGAGCGCCACCAGCAGAAGCTGGACGAAAATGCGGATCTGGCCGGCCTTTCCGCAGCCAACGCCGTGGCTGGATTCAGCGGGACTTTTGTGGTCAACGGGAGTCCCACGCAGACAGCGATGGTTGAGAGTGCCGGTGCGCAGAGCCAGGTGGCGCAGTTGGCCACGTCGGGCGTCGTCGCCCTGGTCCTGCTATTTCTCACCCGTCCGCTGCAATACTTGCCGCAGTGCGTGCTGGGCGCGCTGGTCTTTGTGATTGCCATTCGTTTGATCAAGTTGCGCACCATCCTCGAGCTTCGCCGCGAGAGCCCGGGAGAGTTTGCCTTGTCCCTCACCACCGCCGCGGTTGTGGTCGCGGCGGGTGTGGAGCAGGGAATTGTGCTGGCCATGGTCATGTCGTTGTTGCGAGTTGTCCACCATAGTTACCATCCGCACACCGGCGTCCTGGTTGCCAACAGCCTAGGGTCCTGGGATGTGATCCCGGTGGCGCCAGATGCGATGACTCAGCCCGGGTTGGTGATCTATCGCTTCGGGTCAGAACTGTTTTATGCCAATGTCAACCGCTTCGCGGAAGAGGTGACTTGCCTGGCAGGGGGAACCCCTTCACCGGTTCGCTGGCTGATTGTCGACGCAGAGTCCATTGCGCGCATGGACTACTCTTCCTCGCGTGTTTTGGCGGAATTACTACCAAGCCTGAAGAAGCGTGGAATTCAATTCGGCTTTGCCCGAGTGGCCTGGAGCCTGAAAGCAGACCTGATGCGTCACCATGTGACCGAATTGATCGATCCATCGATGATCTTCCTCCGGCTCCATGACGCACTCGTGGCTTTCGAAAAGCTGCCGGCCAGGAATTAAGGATGGCGCTCGCTTAACCGGGCTATCTGAGTCAAGAGGTAGTTCTGCTCCGGGAGGCTGGTTGTCCGTTCAGCGGCCAGTTTGTAGTAAACAATTGCGCCCGCTAAGTCGCCGGACATCTCCAGCAGGTAGGCACGCACTGCATCGAGCCGATGATGGCCGTCCAGCCGCTCGTCCTGGTCCACTTCCAGTAACAGCTTGAGACCGGCGGCCGGACCTCTCACCATGGCCGCTGCGACGGCATGATTGAGCGCCACCATGGGGTTGTCTGACATTCGTTTGAGGAGCTCATAAAGGGTCAGGATCTGCGGCCAGTCCGTGTCCTCAACCCTGGCGGCTTCGGCGTGAACCGCCGCGATAGCAGCTTGCAGCTGGTAGGCGCTGATCGACCCTCTGGAGAGTGCTGCGGTGATGAGAGCGATTCCTTCTGAGATCTCGGACTGATCCCATAGAGTGCGATCTTGTTTGTCCAGGGGGATCATCTCCTCGTTGGGCCCTGTTCTGGCCTTTCGCCGCGCGTTCGTCAGCAACATCAAAGCCAGCAGTCCACCCACCTCGGCGTTATCAGGAAGTCCGCTGTGCAGGGCGCGGGTAAGCCGGATTGCCTCGCCTGACAGCTCGAGCCGTTGCACCTGTGGCCCGACACTGGCGACATAGCCTTCGTTGAAAATCAGGTAGAGCACATGCAGCACCGCGCTGAGCCGTTGCGCTTGCTCCTGATCGGTGGGCAAGCGGAAAGGCGCTCCGGAAGCCTTGATGCTTTGTTTCGCCCGGCTGATTCGTTGTGCCATGGTTGCCTCTGGCACCAGGAAAGCGTTGGCGATCTCGGCCGTAGTCAGGCCACCCACTGCTCGCAAGGTAAGGGCGATTGCCGAGGACTGGCTCAGCGCCGGGTGGCAGCACATGAAGAGCAGAATGAGTGTGTCATCCTGCCCCAGGCTAGTATCGATTTCCGACACTGGCGCCAGTCGCTCAAGTTCTTCCGCCACCGTGGTTTCTCTCCGCCGGCGGGCCGACTCGCTTCTTATTTGATCAGTCATTCGCCGGCAAGCGACCTGGAAAAGCCAACCACGAGGGTTGCTGGGCACACCCTCTCTGGGCCATTGCACCGATGCGGCGAAGAGCGCTTCCTGAACGGCGTCTTCGGCGTCCGCGAAGTCATGGAAGCGGCGAATGACCGCTCCGAGCACCTGCGGCGCGAGGTCGCGCAACAGATGCTCGGAAACGGCATGCAGCGGTTCGCTCACGGCTATTCCGCTGTCGACCTATGCATGATTTGGCGAACTTCGATGGGTAGGTTCACTTGCGTGCCCCCGGGGCCCGGCCCGGTCGAGAAGAGGGCCGCAATCTCGTATGCTCGTTCCGCGGTGTCGACGTCGACAATCCAGTAGCCCAACACAAACTCCTTGGCTTCTGGAAACACGCCGTCGGTGATGGGGGTATTGTTCTTGCCTGCTCGCACCAGCTTAGCCTGATGCGGCATGGCCAGGCCTTCGGTGGCTACGAACTCTCCGGATTTGGTGAGATCGTTCCTGATACCGGTCAAATAGGCGAAGTGGTTCTGAATATCCTTCTCCGACCAGGCCTTGTAGGAATCGACACCGTCTTTCGTTCCGGTCATCAACAAAATGTACTTCATATCGTCTGCTCCTTTTTGCGCGGGTGCTTTTTGCGCTTTTGCAAGAGAGTCGGATCAGGCATCCTGTTCTCGACATCGATTCACGAAAAATGTGCGGCCACCTTCCTCTGCTCATGGGCTCGGATTGTGCTGCGGGTCCAATCGTTCGATCGTGGGCATCGATGTCCAAGAGCGAACACCCTCCCTTGTTGTGCCAAACGTCCAAGCCTTTTTCCTCAGAATCATACAGGCGGGTAACTATGGTTCATCAATTGCCTGAATGGTCGGAAGGGGGCATGATGATCATTCAGGTCGCAATCAAGTTGCTATTAGCCGCCGCTATCCCTGCCGGGCAGGCTCAACCTGCTGCAAAAACGTGGGACGGATTTGTTACCGATACCCATTGCGGGACGAATTGCCAGCGCACCTCCGCCATGACCCCGGATCGGGCTTGCGTCCGCTTGTGCGTCCGAAAGGGATCGAAGTACGGGCTTTGGTATGGCAATCATGTGTACGCTTTGGAACCACAGTCGAAGGCGGCGCAATTCGCAGCAGTCCACGTTCATGTGGTCGGCGAACTTTCCAATGATGTCATTACCATCACGTCGATAGCCCCAATCCCCCCGACACCCGCCCCAAAACCGCAGCGGTAATTTTGAAGGGAGTGAATGGAACAAAATGGAAGTACGCGCAGGGTATCTTTGCGACTCATTGCGACGCTGGTTCTATCGATAACAATGTTCTGGGGTAGCGATGCGGTCGCTGATTGCGTTGGACAGAAGGTCGACGTAGGCGGATACGCGCTGTGGATGCAAAGCAGGGGAGAGGGAACCCCAACGGTTGTCTTCGAGAGCGGCGGCGGAGAGGATTCAAGCGAGTGGTCCAATATCGAACCCGTCATCCGGGAGCGGGCAAAAGTAAGAACCGTAGTTTACGACCGCGCCGGTTTGGGGAAAAGCGACCCCAATCCGCGGTCTTATCGGATCGAGGATGAGGGCACGGCGTTACAACGCGCTCTCGATCAATGCGACATTGACGGGCTCATCCTATTAGTGGCTCATTCCTATGGAGGGTTCATTAGCGAGATCCTCGCCTCTGAAGACAAGCAAGTCAAAGGTCTTGTGTTGGTAGACGCGAACATCCCTTCTTTTTTTGACGATAAAGAAGCGGCAGCCATCTCCGCGCGTTATACACCTCTGGCTGAAGATCTAATAAAGGAAAAGCCCGACCTTGGCCGCAACCTATTCCGCCAGGATCAAGCCTATCCGGCGACCGCGCGTCATATGCGCGACGTACGCATTCCGTTGAATCTCCCCGTAATCGATATCACTGCAGAGCATACCTGGGTCGACGCACCAGACGAGCTTGCGTTGATGCGCCGCGCGCACGCTGAATTCGTAGCCGCCTCTCCAAACCGTGTGGCGATCTTTGCGGAAGGAAGTGGGCACTACGTATCCCGGGACCGGCCCGACATCGTGATCGACGCCGTACTTCGTCTCATTTCAGAAATACGTGAACAGAAATCGGTAGTGAAGCAATAGGTTCATTTGACTTGCGTTTGTCACCGCAGCTCTTGGTGCAGGAGCCGCGGTGAAGCTTGTGCCAGGGCCTCGCGAAGATGCTGATTTTTCATCAGCAATTCGGCCACGAGTTGGCGCAAGCTGCCCGACTTGCGCGTGAAGCATATCCACCTCCTCTTTCAGGCCGGGTGTCTCGGAACTGGATGGAATCGTCATCTCGATATGCCAAAGCCTTTCGCTTGGGCGCATATTGAGGCCAAAGCAACACTCTGGCGCAATATCCGACCAAATCAGTCCGATTTAGAATAAACTCTTGTCATGGCTCATCGCTTGCCCCGAAGTGCCATAAAGTGTTCCAAAAATGCCAATCATGGATGCGCTGAAGACCCTGGAGGAAATCGCTACGGAAGATGCATTTGTGTACCGCGTCGATCTCCCTGATCGCAGGGCGATCGAGGCGCATGCACATGCACAGGGACAACTGTTCTCAGTCGAGAGCGGGCTCTGCATCATAGAGACCTCTACTGGGTCGTGGCTGTTCCCGCCCCGGCGTTGTGGCTGGATCCCCGCCGGACATCTACATTCCATGCGTTCAAGGGGGCAGACGCGCGGCTGGTCTTTGTATCTCGCCGCGCCACTCTGTGAATCTTTGCCAAAACAGCCGATGGTACTCTCGCTTTCACCGCTTCTCGAACATTTGGTGAAGCGCCTGGCCACGTGGCAGCAATCTCCTCCCTCTGAACGCTCGAGGAAGAGCTTCGTGGAAGTCTTGGTGGATGAGATAGCGATGGCGCAGGAGCACCCGCTGCACCTGCCTATGCCTCAAGATCCTCGCCTGACGCGCCTCGTAGAAGAGTTCAGCCAGCATCCGGATTTAGATCGCCCACTCCATATGTGGGCACGGCAGTTAGGCATGTCGGAACGTTCCCTGCAAAGAGAATTCCAACGGGAGACGCGGATCACGATCGGCCAGTGGCGGCAACAGTTCCGAATCCTCATTTCCCTTGAGAGGCTGTCTAAGGGCATGTCAGTCACCGAAACGTGTTTCGCCGTCGGCTATAAGAATGTCAGTGCGTTCATTAAAACCTTCAAGCGAATCGTTGGTATCACACCGCTCGAATACTCAAAGAGTCTCTGAAAAGCCTGCTTCGCCTTTGCAACAATTTCCCATGATTGCGCGGGGAATCCGACCGCCTATCCTACAGGTATTCGATCTTTACATTTCCGTCGGACGTGTGGATGGTGAGCGGCGTGCCTCCACCATTGAGTTTTCCGCGCAACTCATGGCCCTCTCCGCCGGACTGGTAGTGGTCCATCGTAACCGGAAGAACGCAATCCACACGGCCGTCGCTGGTATGCACGTTGAGGTCGGCGGCAAAGTTCCGGGGGACGCGAACCGTCACCGAGCCATCTGACGATTGAATGGTCGAGGCCCCAGCGAGGTTCGTTCCCTCACGTAAGCTGACGTCCAGACTACCGTCACTGGTGTGCAGCGCAAGAGAGTGGAAGAGGCCGTCGACACTGAGGTTGCCGTCGCTGGTGCGGGCGTCAATGGCGCCATCGGCGTTGGTAATCTTCACCCGGCCATCGCCGGACTTAATACGCAGGTTGCCCGAGACATGATCCAGATCCACGTTCCCATCGCCAGTAGTCAAACTCAGGTCGCCCTGCAACCCGGAGAGAGTTACATTTCCGTCAGAGGTCTTGGCTTGCAGAGTGAGCTGGGCAGGGGTTTCGACCGTCACCCGGGTTTCCTCCCTATGCCAGGTGATATGAGCGCCCAGGTGCGGCAGTTCCTTGAACAGAAAGTGAACCTCATCGCCGCTTTGGCCCTCTTCCAGGCGATAGTCGCTCAGCTTTCGCCCCACCAGCTCGATGTGGATCCGGATTTCATGGCAGTCTCCGCAGGGGTGAAATTCAACCCCGGCATCCGCGGTTTCGAGGGTAAGGGTGGGCTTGCCACTGACCGGATAGGTCCTGGACCAGGAGTGATCGGGGTCTTGCGCGAGGCCGGTCAATGAGGACAGGACGGCGAGGGCGGCCAGTGCCGGGACATATTTCGTCTTCATGTCAGTGTGTACGGAGCTGATCCGCAAAAGGTTCCTTGAAACTACGGCGTAGTCGTGAAGTGGCCGGCATTGGTGGTGGTCGAACTGCCTCCTATAAAAACGGTATAGTCAGCCGGCTCGACAATCCGTTGAACCTTGACGTTGTAGAACGAAAGTTCTGCGAAGCCCAGAGGAAAGTGAAGCGCCTGCGACTCCCCTGGGTCGAGGGTAATGCGAGCAAAACCCTTGAGATTGCGTACCGGCTGCTCGGTGCTGGCGCCTCGCACATTGACATAGCACTGAACGATCTCAGTGGCGCGGCGCTTTCCAGTGTTGGTGACTGTGGCGGTTGCGACCAGCGGCTGGCTCTTTTGATCGCGCATCAGCGAGGCTGAGCTAATGGATTGCGTCGAAAGCGAAACACCGGAGTAGCCGAAGGTCGAGTAGGTAAGACCATGTCCGAAGGGAAAGAGCGCGTCATTGGGTATGTCCAAATAGCGCGACACATACTTCATCTCCACGTAGCCAGGGTGAGCCGGGTCAGCGTGCTGGATGGGGCGGCCGGTAGGGAACTGATTGTAGTAAAGCGGCTCCTGCCCCACGGCGCGGGGGAAACTCATGGTGAGCTTGCCGCTGGGAGCTACATCTCCGAACAGGGTGCCGGCGATTGCGGGTCCAGTCTCGACCCCCGGGAACCAGACCTCCATGATTGCCGGCACATGCTGAGCGGCCCAGTTGAGCACCAGCGGGCGGCCAGAGAAAACGAGCAAGACGACAGGCTTGCCGGTTGCGACCACCGCCTCAAGCAACTGCTGTTGGTTCCCGGGCAAATCCAGGTGAGCACGCGACGCGGCTTCACCACTCATGTCGCTCGACTCGCCCAGGGCGAGGATGGCGACATCGGAATTCTGAGCCGCGGCAACGGCGGCGGCGAACCCGGAGTCGGAAGTGCCGGAAATCTCCGTGCCTTTCTCATAAGTAAGGATGGCGCCGCTTTGCTGGGCTCGTTCTGCCATGGTGGCGCGCAAGGTTCGCACATCGCCGAAATTGTTCGCGCCCGACCAGGCGCCGACCATATCGCTGGCATCGTCGGCTAGCGGGCCGATGAGCGCGATCCTCTTGGTAGCCGGGTTTAGGGGCAGGAGTGCGTCCTGCGGCGCTGGGTTGTTCTGCAGCAGCACCAAAGACTCCTCCGCCCCGCGGCGGGCAAGTGGGCGATGCTCGGCAACTGCTCCCGTTACCTCCGGGCCGTCAGTAAAAGGGTGTTCGAAGACACCGAGCGCGAACTTCAGCCGCAGAACACGGCGCACGGCTCCGTCCACCACAGGCATCGGCACGCGGCCCGACTTGACCAGAGCCGGCAGCTCGGCGTCGTAGTAGTGCGACATCATGTCGATGTCGACGCCGGCCATCAGCGCCTTTTGGCTCGCCACGGCGGCATCGAGTGCGATGCCATGATGCGTGAGCTCCATGACAGCGGTGTAGTCGGAGACGACGGGACCGTCGAAACCCCACTCGTCGCGCAGGATGGTTTGCATCAGAAACGGGTTGGCGGTCGCAGGCACACCATTCAGTGAGTTAAATGAGGACATCACGGTGGCTGCGCCGGCCTCAACCGCTGCGTGATATGGCGGCAGGTAGACCTGGCGCAATTGCAGTTCGCTCATGTCCGTGGTGTTGTAATCACGGCCGGCCTCGGCAGCACCGTAGGCGGCAAAATGCTTGACCGAGGCAGCGACGGAACCTGGCGCCGCGAGGCTCTCTCCCTGATAGCCGCGGATATAGGCACGAGCGATCGCAGAACCCAGGTAGGGGTCCTCCCCCGCGCCCTCGGTGCAGCGCCCCCAGCGCGCATCGCGCGCAATGTCAACCATTGGGGAATAGACCCAGTCGACGCCTGCGGTGCGGGCCTCCGTAGCAGCCATGTGCGCCAGATCCGTGATCAGGGCGGGATCCCAACTGGATGCAGTGGCCAGCGGAACAGGAAAGATGGTGCGGAAGCCGTGGATGACGTCGGCTCCAAAAAGCAGCGGGATATGCAGGCGCGTGTTGTCAACGGCAGCGTGCTGAAAATGGTTGGTAAGGCCCTGCCCAACCGTGTTGAGCATGGAACCGAGCTCCCCCTGTTGCGCGAGCACGTAGCTGTCGACTCCCCCAGGCGCGGGCGGGTTTACGTTCAGAGCGGTCGTTGTGTTGCCGAGGTTGGGCGCGGGGTGCGCTTCGGTGGCGCTGTACTGCACCAGTTGGCCTATCTTCTCCTCGAGCGTCATTTGTTTGAGCAGTGCATCGACCTTGCGCTCGATCTGCGGGCTGGCAAGCTGCGTATTGGAAGGTGGAACGTGAGGCACCTGCGCGAGAGCCGGCGAGAGCATGACACTGAAAGAGAGAGCGGCGAAGAGAGCAGATCGGCAGTAGGTCATAGGCGACTCGTCTAGGCTACTCTATCGTCCAGAGAGGAGGGGGCGGGACGCACAGAAATGACCCGCCACGCCGCTATCGATCAGCAGTGGTCGGGCCCAAATCGGCAAAGTGGCTATTGCCCACCGCACCTCGCCAAGTGATACTGAATTCCCCGCGGCGCTCGATGACAAAACAACGCAGCATAACGTCAAATCTCGGGCTCTACGTCTACGGCGGAGCCGCCATCTTTCTCGGCCTTCTGGGCCTGGTCACCGGCGACTTTGCCACCACCTGGCAGAACATCGGCCCCAACGTCCCTCTGCGCGTACCGCTTGCCTATCTCACCGCGGTCATTGAGCTCGCCGCGGGGATCGCGCTCCTCTTGCCCCGCAGCGCACGTGCCGGCGCTCTGACCCTGACGATTGTCTACTCTGTTTTCACGCTCATCTGGGTGCCCAAGGCTTTGGTGAATCTCGGCAATTACGACCCCATCGGCAATGTCTTTGAGGAGTTCTCCCTGGTCGCCGCCGGTCTGGTCCTTTGCGCAATCTTCTCGCCTGCCGGTTCATCCCTTGCGCGCCGCCGCCCCTTCTTCGTTCTCCTCTTCGGTATTTGCCCCATTTCCTTTGGCATCGTCCACATCATTGACATGCCCGGCCTGTTGGGCTGGATCCCGGGTTGGCTGCCGCCGGCCAAGATGTTCTGGGCCTACGCCACCACCATGGGCTTTTTCGCGGCCGCCGTCGCCATCCTCACCGGTATCATGGCGCCGCTTGCCGCGCGCCTGCTTACTGCGGAGATCGTGATCTTCGAGTTGCTGGTCTGGATTCCGAATCTCTCCGCCAGCCCACGCAACCACTTCAATTGGGCGGGCAACGCGATCTGCATCGCGTTAGCCGGCGCCAGCTGGGTCGTCTCCGACTCCATCAGTGCGGCGGCGGAAGCCAAGCCAATCCCAGCAGAATCCCCTGGGCAAGTAAGCATCCCCGCCTGAGTTTCGCGGAGATAGGGAACATTTTCGCCCGCATCGGGCGTCGACTGGTAGTGATCGTTGCTCCGTCTGTCTCCCACACTTCCATAATCGACGCCACTGTTGCCGCCACCGCTCTCGCCGACTTTACGGCCGGTCAACCTCCGTCCTTCGTCCGCCGTCCGAGAGCGTTCGGGGCCCTTCGAAGAGAAGGTGGGGGTATAACTGTTATACTTTGCCATGCGGTTCCACTTCGATCGGCGCAAGAGCGAGCGATTGCGGAGCAACGTGAACCGCGGAATCGGGTTTGAAGAAGCTCTGGAGATCTTCTCCCATCCCTACTACCAGGACAGCCGTTCCGACTTGCCGGAACAGCATCGGGCAATCGGCTGGGTGGGTGAGCGGCTCTATACCGTTATCTATGAAGTCCGCGATGATGAAGAAGGCGAACTCTACCACCTAGTCACCCTGTGGAAGGCAACCCGTGAGGAGCAAACACTCTATGAAGAAAACTCGTAACCAGAAGAGGAAAGCACCGACGGCGGAGAGCATCGCGCGGATTGCGGACGAGGGTAAGGACGTATCGCGTTTTTTCACAAACAGCGGACGAATAGTGTCGCCAATACATCGCGTAAATGTCGACTTTACCGCGCCGATGCTGGAAGAGCTGGACCGTCAGGCTCAGGAGCTAAACGTAAGCCGGCAGGCGGTGATCAAGACACTCCTGCGCCAAGGGCTTGATCAGCATTATGCGTCGAGGGCAGGGCGCCAAGTGGTCCCGAATCGTGCCCTCTCGCGGGATTGATCGTGATCGGAACCTCCGAGTCCCGCCTTTCTTTCCCTGGCAAGTAGTATTCCCGCCGGAGTTTCCCGCGGCGCTTCGATAAGCACTCAGTTCCTGAGATCCTCGAACTTAGCTTGAACCAATCGCACAATGACAGCAAAAATCATCGCGGTCGAAACACCGAACAAGAGCGATCCATCTGCTGCTTCCAGCGGTCCCAGCAATTTCCACGAGGGGGTCATAATCAAATCACCGTAGCCCAAGGTAGTGTAGTTTACCGCTGAGTGGTAGTAGGCAATTCCGAATTCTTGAAATTCTCCGCAAATTACGAACAACACCGCCCACAAGGCGATCTCAATCAGGTGAGCCGCGAACGCGAATGATATCGTCGACACAACGATGGCAAGATCGATCCAGAAGCCTGTGCCCTCGCGGCCCCGCTTTCTCTCATAGCGAACGAAGTTTACTGTCGCGCCCACGGCCAGCGCGTGGATAAAGATCGTACATAGGACGGCGCTTGCGCCAACCGCCAAGGGAATCAGGATCGCGATTCGATGAGTTTGCGTCATTGTTTCTGCCCCAGCATCCTACCCTACCCATCGCGGACTCGAAACGGCTCCAACTGAATTGCCCACCAATCCACTGCAAAGTCGGGGGTTTGCAAAAGTCGTAAGGCGTATCAGTTCGACCGGTTCTATCCGTGTCCGCCTGCAGTGCTAGAAAATGAACGGGGCAAGAGCTTTAACTTTGTGGCGATACTGCAGGTATTCCTCGCCGAAGCTCTGCACCATAAAACGCTCTTCAGCCCGGGTTTTCAGCCAAAAGGAAAGCGCGCAAATCAGAACGCCGACAAAACAACGTATCCCGCCTCGCTGGAGCGCCGAGCCGAGCATGCCCAGCAGGATGCCGCTGTAGATGGGGTGCCGGACGATGCGATAGGGACCCGTCAGCACGAGGGTGTGATTTTCCTTCACTGTGACACGGTTGCTCCAATTGCTGCCGAGTATGAGCCGGGCCCAGATGCTGAACGCAACACCTATCAGCACGACAAGAAGGCCCGCGAGCACGATGGATACAGTCACCGGGAATAACTGACGGTCGGGCCACGGAATCCCACTCTGTTTGGCAAAGATCATATACACGCCGACCACGAGGATGACAGTGTAAAGGAGCTGCGAGGCACTCGATTGGCTCCGGACGGTTCGCTTGGTACGCAGGGCGGTCACTATCCACACGAGGGCAAGAACCAGCCATAGAAACGATGTCGATTGACGAAGCTGTTCAATCGGAGCTGCTTGATTCACATCCTCCTCCTTGACCTGCCGGGTAATTTGTACCTGTGTGAGTCTTAGTTTAGCGCGGCGTCGAGACGAACCGGAGATTACTCAGCGCGGATTCTTTCCCTGGCATCCAAGGCGCAACCAGGATCCAAGCGAACACATCCAGCACTAGTTCACGTAATGGGCCGGTGGAGGGAGCGAAAAATATGAGCTCGTCAAACCCAACGGCTGGAAGATGTACTGCTCGAGATTCGCTGCATACGATTGACCAGTGAGCTTCTCGATGATCGCCCCAAGGCGAAATAGTTGCCATTGGAGTATGACCACTGCGTACCCGCCGGGAATAACAGCGGTGTCTGTGTAATCCTAGTGCGAGGTTGTATGAAAATGGTCGGAGGGTAGTCTCATTGTCAGCGGAAACAGAGAAGCTATTTAGGAGCTTGCTCAAGAGTTTACGGCCGCTTTTCAAGGAGAGTGGGTTCCGGGCTACAAGTCAAAATTTCATTCTGGAATCCGTCGAATGCTGGGTAATCGTCAACTTCCAGAAGAGCCGTTGGGCGGAACGAGACGAGACCACCTTCTATGTAAACGTGGCGGCGTGCTCGAAGCGGTGGCTGGGGATTGAAAACAAGCCAGCAGACAAGGTGCCTCCCTATTACAGTTGCGATTGGCGATGGCGCGTTGAGCACTTCGGTCCCGACAAGAACATCCAGCAATGGACCCTCAGCGACGAAGATAGCCTGCAACCTACACTCGCGTACCTGCAAAGTCTCTTTCGGGACTTTGTCGTTCCGGCGGCCATGACAATGACCACAGAAGCCGAGCTCCTAAAGCACTCCGGCAGCTTCGAGTACCCTCAGCTGAAGACCCGCGCGGTAAGCTTGGCAGCGACGAACCAAGTGAGCGCTCTAAAGCAAACCGTCTCCACATTGATAGAGAAGTTTGGTTCGGGAATCGCTGGTAAGGGAACGCGAGAGCATCTGGAAATGCTACGCTCGAAGTACCCCGAAGCGATGCGCGGCATTGAGCGATGCGGGAGTGACTCCTGAGCAACACGCTCCCTCGAAAGCCTGATATCGTTAAATTCCCTCAGCGGAGTGGCGTCAGGGAGCAACATACCGATAACCGTTTCACGGGAACTTCATTGCCGAGACCCCCGAATGTGCCCCAAAGCCCCAGTGCTTGTATCTGCAAGACCAGCTTGAAAAGACCAGCTTGAAGATCAACAACCCTTTTGCGGCTTGGACTGCGTATAGTGTGAATCGGCTCCCCCCGCACATTCGAGGTTCTGTAATGGCACGGCACGCCCGACTCACTCTCATTCTGACGGTGTTTTCTGTCTTCAGCGCCATAGTTCCGGCTCAGTCGCCAACGTCGCCTCTCGCTCGGTCCACACAGTCAAACGGCGATACGTATGTCACCCTCGGCCAGTCCGCTGTGCCACTTTACGGGCCATGGAAGTTCACTGTGGGTGACTCGCCGATCAATCCGAAGACGGGTCAGCCTTTGTGGATCGAGCCGGGCTTTGACGACTCAAACTGGGAAACAGTGAACCTGATACCCAAGAATGGGTCTGTCGATCCGCTTTCGGGAATTACGGGATATGTCCCGGGTTGGACGGTCCGAGGTCACGCCGGGTACTCGGGCTATGCCTGGTACCGGCTGGTCGTGCATGTGAAGGCGCGGCCGGGTGAAAAGCTGGCTCTGACCGGACCTTCCGATGTGGACGACGTCTACCAAGCCTTCGCCAACGGGCAGTTACTAGGGCAATTCGGTGACTTCTCAACCAAGACGCCTACTGCTTACTACACCCAACCCATGATGTTTTCGCTGCACCAACAGGGCGACGACGGCGCAGGAAATACAAGTTTCTCCACTCACGTGCTGGCCTTCCGTGTGTTTATGTTGCCTTCCACCCTTGAAGAAGCAGCCGATGTAGGCGGCTTCCATACCGCACCGTTGCTGGGCGAAGCCGCCACGGTGGCCGCCGATTACCAGTTGAGCTGGTTGGAATTGATTCGCGGATACGCTCTATCGGCCGCGCAGATACCGTTGTTTGGCTTGATGGCACTGCTGGCCTTCACCCTTATCCTGTTTGACCGCACCGACTCGGTCTATCTCTGGATGGGTGGAATCTTCCTGCTGCAATTTGCCCTTAGCGCATTGTCTGTGGCAGGTAGTTGGACACAGCAAGTCAGCATCCTCGAAAACCAATTGCTCACCGATGGCCTCCTGAACGCTCTCATCTTCGCCGGATGGGCGATGGTGTGGTGGGTCTGGTTCGGCCGGCAACGGCCTGCCTGGACGCCTCGCGCGGCGGCAGGGCTGGCCTTGATTTACTTGATCACGATCGTCATCGGCCAGGAGATGTTTTCCGGGCTTGTTCCCCATCGCGTGGCCGCTGTCTTTCTTACAACATCCGTGCTCGTCCGGCTGCTCTTCCTTGCGTTGCAGTTGTGGATCGTCGCCCAGGGTATTCGTCACCAGGGGCTTGAGGGTTATATGGTGCTGCCTGCCGTCCTTTTGTGGGGAGTCCAGACTTTTAGCACAGAGCTTATTCTCCTGCACGTTCCCGTGCGATGGGAAATGTTCGGCTTGAGCATTCGGCTTCCCCAGATCTCGAATCTGCTCCTTGCCCTGGTGGTGGGTTCGCTACTGCAGCGCCGGCTGCTGAAGTCTATCCGCAATCAACGGCAGATGGCTCTCGATGTAAAGCAGGCGCAGGAAGTCCAGCAAGTCATCTTGCCCGAGTCGCGGACTGAGCTGCCGGGGCTGGTTGTCGAGAGCGAATACCGCCCTGCCCGCGAGGTGGGCGGCGATTTCTTTCAAATCATTCCTAACAAGAGCGATGGCAGCCTACTTATTGTGGCGGGCGATGTGACGGGCAAGGGACTGAAGGCAGGCATGCTGGTGGCAGTGCTGGTGGGCGCGATCCGCAATCAGGCCGAACACAGCTCCGACCCGTTGTTGCTGCTGCAAGCCCTGAACCGGCGTCTGCTGGGCCGCAGCGATGCGCAGGCCACCTGCCTCGCTCTGCGCATTGCTGCGGATGGCGAGGCCCTGCTAGCCAATGCCGGGCACACGCCGCTATATCTAAACGGCGAGCCATTGGCGATGGAGGGTGCGCTGCCGTTGGGGATGATGGATGATGCTGAGTTCTCTGTCATGCAGTTCACGCTGGCACAAGGGGACCGGCTGGTGCTGGTGTCGGACGGGGTTGCGGAGGCCACAGACGCTGACCGGCAACTGTTCGGCTTCGACCGGGTCCAGGAATTGCTGCAGACGGGAAAGTCTGCGTCCGAGGTAGCCAGTGCCGCGCAGAAGTTCGGTCAGGAAGACGACATCAGCGTAATTACGGTGACTCGTGCGTCCGTCCCGGAGATGGCGTACTCAAGCAGTTTGCAAAGTACGTTTCAGGACGGCACGGAAAGTCTCTAGCGTGCATCGACGAATAACAGGCAAGTCGAACCAGTTGCCGGCTCCCCGATCAGTCTGTGTTGAAACCTGAACTGCATGCGCGTAATCCGCGACCGCATAGAGCAGTCCCGGATATGCAATCACGGCGATTCCTACTCGATCCACTGACGGGTTAAGGAGGTTCTTCCTGCGCCCCGCGAATCTAGCCAGCCCTTATGAATAACGTTGGCACTCCGACCAATGGCGAGGTTCTCTTCAATCATGCTGAAGTGTGCGCCGGAGGCTGCAGCGCGCGTGGTTAGACCCGATTCGCCGTCGTAGCGGTGCGCGGAATTTCGGAGGACATTCGGTTGCAGTGTTTCATTGCTCCGACGAATTTTAGTAGGCGGTGTATGGTCGGATCGCTTTTCCGTTCCTCGAAAGGAGTCCTACTCGATGTTCAATCAATTGTTCTTCCGTTCTGGCGCACTAGCTCGCCAGGTTTCGGCGCCGTTCGTCTACGAACGCAGTAGATATCTACCCGGGCTTCCCCCTTTTCATAAATGCCTCTTTATCACCGGATTTTTCACTTGACTTCCGTAAAGAACAAGGCGCAGAGTTGTGCCGTTCCTGCCGATCCCTCTTTAGCACTGTTCTTTCATGGTTTGTCCACGGGCATTTTCGGAAACCCGGGCTATCACCCGCCGGTCAGCGAATTTTATTTGTGCTCGTTGCCCGCGCGTCGAAGGAGAATCACGATGAACAAACAAGACCCTAATTCTTGGAAAAAGCTCCAGCAGAAATCGGTGAGCCGTCGCAATCTAATTCGTGGCGCGGCTGGCGCGGCCCTCGGAGCGGGCTTGTTACGTCCAAGCTCGGCCTTTGCCGGCCAGGGGGATGACGATAGAGGGTGCCGGGGCCCCAGGCTCAATCCGATTCCTGGGGGCGTCGCTCCATTTACACCCTTTGGCGTCAAAATACACCATAATCCGCTAAATCCCGCCACCCCGCTCGCTAGCATCAGCGACCCGTCGCAGGTCACTGACTTCGATGGGTTCGTGGGTCTGACGCACATCCGAGGGGACGGGACCGGAACCGCCACAACCACAGGCGTCACCACGCCGCTAGCGTACCAAGCAGACATGGGCTTTGCTCGGGGCAAGTTCATTGGTACTGACGGTCAACCCCATTGGGGTACATTCGCCTTTGTTTGACTTGACCTTTACACCGGTCCGGCTGGATCGGCCAACCTACCTCAACAGGTTAATGACTTCAACGTGCACATCGACTCGAACGATGTGTTTTGGATGGTCCAAGTGGATCACGACGCCGTCGAAGTTGACTTCGACAAAGGGCAAGCCCGCCTGCGCGTCAACAGCCTGAATGTCTTCGATGACCATGACCTCGCCAACTCACTGACGCAAGGGCTGGGGCTTCCTGGCGGTCTGGGATTCACATATCCGGCAATTGCACCCGTAGCCACCAAGCGCGCCATCGCTTCATTCGATGTGGAATGGAATGGGATCGTCGCGATGGCGGAGATTGACAACAGCGCTCAGACCTTCAAGGGTTCGTTCCTCAGCACGGGAGCCACGATCAAGTGGTCGGCCGATGAGCCCGGCTTCCACTTCGAGTCGGAGACACCCGACCCTACGCGTAATTTGGTTTCTGTACTCGGACGTGAGAGAAACGGCGTCTTCTTCACCTAGGCTGAACCGCCGCGCAGTCTGTTCCGTCTTGGCGGTAACAATTCGGCTCCTCGCGTCGTCGCGTGCTACGTGATTTAGTTTGCGCACGGACAGGCGACCTCGTGTGAAGAAGTGCGCATGAGGTTTCAAGTAACCCCCAGGAGCACCGTGTCAGGCTTGATGCCGTCCGACCTTAAAGAATGATTCGTCGGTCGCTTGATCGCTGGGTCACCCGCTCTCGGTCGAAGTATTCCAGTAACCGGATTGCATACTTTCTTCTAATACCTGCCAGCTCCTTAAACCATAGTCAGGTCAATTCCTGGCAACTCGGCTATATGTGCGACAAGTTGCGCTCTCAACTGTTTGAGGGTCTCGCAGTGGAACCCTTCGGCACGCTATCTATTGAGTCTCGATTGAACCCGGTCACTGTTAGTTCAAGTCGGCTGCTCGGAAGTGATCGGTTAACCTCGAAAATGAAGAAGCTTCAAGATGGTCTTGACAAAGCAAGTGGAAGCGAAATACAGTCGTTTATCGATATACTTATCATCGAGCCTATATGCCAAAACGAAAACTTGATCCGTTACCAGCGGCCGCGTTCCAAATCATGCTTTCTCTCGCCGATGGCGACCTTCACGGCTACGCCATTATGCGGCAGGTTGAAGAGCAGACCGGTGGACGCCTGCGCCTTGGGCCTGGAACTTTGTACGCTTCGATCCAGGCGCTCCTTGAGGGAAAGCTGATCGAGGAGGTTTATCGGTCCGAGGAATCCGAAGACCGGCAGGAGCGTCGCCGCTACTACAAGTTGACCGCTGCTGGACGCAAGCTGGCCCGATCTGAAGCCGAGAAGATGGCCGACGTTTTGCGTGTTGCTAGAGCCCGCAAAATCTTGAGGGGGGATTATGTCTGAAACGATATACGCTCGCCTGCTTCGCCTATATCCTTCGAGTTTCCGTAAGAAATACGAGGGCGAGGCCCTCCAACTCATCCGGGACCGCCTCCGCGACGAGACAGGTTTCTTCGAGAGAGCGCGTTTATGGTGGGACCTGGTGGTCGATGTTTTGACTGGGCTCCCGTCCGCCTACCGGAATTCCTACGCCATTACGGAGTCAGCGTCCCTTTCGTTTAATGCCGGCAGCATTCCTTCCTTCAAAATCTTAGACGATGAGCCCCTGGGACGCGGTTCGATTCTGGCTGGCGGCACGATAGCGCTGATCGTGCTGGCTGCTTTTGCATTTTTGCTAAGTCGGCCGATTGCATACCGGCCGCTCTCGGGCTCGAATGGACGGCTGTCTCCGATCGAAGCTGTCATGCAGCGCCTCAGTCAACCCCCAGCGCCTGATTCGGCCGCGAGCAGTCTTCCTGACGCTGCCACGCCCGCATCAGCGCAAATGAGCGGATCGAAGGCACAGCCATGGACGCTAGGTGCGTCAACTCCGAACACGTCGACGTCCTCGTCGGAAACTGAGATTCCGAATCGCGAGCGAAGCCGAGTCGTTTCCATTCAAATGCAGGATCTGCATGAGCACTCCGTTGATCGGAGAAATGCGCCTAAAGCACTTGAGGCATTCTCGAAAGCTGATAAGCAAACAGAATTTGGCGCTGATGGGCAAGATTTGGCGAACGGCCCGACAGCAGATGTGCGGAACAGTAGTCACGATTCGCAAACTCTTGTCCAGCAATCTCCGACGTATTCCGGAATGATTGTGAAGCTAACGCCCACAGTCGCGCTCTCGTACTTGCCTGCCAACCTCGCCCCCGGATCGATGGTTGATCTTACCGCAAGGGTACTTGCGGTCGACGCCGGACCGACACCGACCGGGAATGTGCGCTTTTTCGACGGAAGCGTTCTTCTGAATATGGGCGAGCTCAACAACGGCATCGTCACGGTCAAAGGAAAGCTACCCTACATTGCGTCGCACTCCCTCAGCGCGATCTACTACGGCGATGCCAATTACGGTTCCGCCGGCTCGATTGCGGAGAGGGAGTGAAGTCACTCACGAAAATGAAGCGCTTGTGTTGGCGAACGCGCTTCGGTCGTGGCATTTTGTTGGCCATAGCTGCCGGAATTCTATTCTCAGGTCCGGTAGCCCTCCTCGCGCAAGACGTCACTTCGGCTCCGGCAGCGCCCGTGGGCGCCGACGGCAAGCGTCTCACTTTCGACGTTGTCTCGGTCCGTGAAGTCGAATCAGAGCCGACTCCGCAGAGCCCTGTGCAGAACAGCCCAATAGCCGATGGCTATCGCCTGAAAGGCCTGCCGTTGATTGCGGTCATCCAGATACGTCCCGTTCGAGGGGGGCCTCACCTTTCGCCCCAACCAGATCATGCACTCCCAGAGAAGCTGGAGTGGCAGGCGGGAGCAAGTTGCCGGAATCCTCGTTGCCGAGATACTTCGCGTCAATTCATCGCCAAGCCCTGTAGCAAATGTTGAGTTTTACGCACGAACAGGCTTACGATGCGGCGTGTGGCACATCTTGACCAGATCGAATCGGTTGTTCAGGGTGGAGGTGCCACGCCTGATCTCCAGGAAGTGTCAGCCTCCTGGCGCAGATGCACCGCTGATCTCCTCATCAATCCAGAGGGCCGGGCGGCCCCCCATATCGTAACCGAAAGCGAACTCAGGGTTTCTCGCGAACCGCTCGGCAAAGCAATTGTGTATGCCCAGGAAGAAGTCGATCGTCTTTATACGATCGTCCGCCAGGAGGGATATGTTGTTTTGTTGTGCAATACCGATGGAATAGCGATTCACCACCGCGGTGATGAATCGCAGGCCGAACAGTTCAAAGACTGTGGCATCTGGGTCGGAGGGGTTTGGTCGGAAAGAGTCGAAGGCACAAATGGGATCGGTACGTGCATTGCTGAACAACGGCCGGTTCTCGTTCATCGTGACCAACATTTTCGAACCCGCCACATCGGGCTAAGCTGTGCGGGTGCACCCATCTTCGACCCCACCGGCAGGCTGGAGTTGGTGCTGGACACGTCGTCGATGACGTCGAACCAATCGCACACCCTGGCTTTGGCTGCGACAAAAGTTGCTGCCCGTGCCGTGGAAGAACGCTTATTTCGCGAGTGGTTTCGCAATGTGTGGACGATCGCGGCGGTGCCATCCGACGACAGCGGTCCAGCTTTGCTCCTGGCTGTCGACGGTGACCTGCGGATCGCCGGTGCTGACCGGGTCGCGCGCACGACCTTTGCCCTGGATGACGAAAAGCTGAGTCGCGGCGTGCCGTTATCAACGGCCTTCCACCATGATCGGTCTATTTTCTGTCGCAACCGCGAACTGGATGTCGCGGCCCGCTTCACGCACGTCGGAACAGATGCGTGGTGGCATGTGTTGATTACTCCTCCTCTACGCGGCTCCAGGAGTTGGCGTTCTGCGATGGACCTGGCAATTCACGTGCGGCCGAGAATTAGCATGCTCCGTAACGCGCCGATAGCAGAGTCTCTGCCTCCCAATCGGGGCGGTCTATCGCCGGCGCGTACCCACCGCATCTGCGAATACATCAACTCCAATCTCGGTCAGAACATAAGCCTCGAAGCGCTAGCGGAAATGGCCGGGTTGTCCACACACCACTTCGCGCGGGCATTCAAGCAAACAGTTGGTATGCCTCCGCACGGCTACGTACTGCGCCGCCGCATCGAACACGCCCGGAAAATGCTCAGCAATACTGATCTTCCAATGTCGGAGATCGCACTGTCGGCGGGATTCTCCGACCAGAGCCACCTGGCCAGACACTTCCGCCGGATAACCGGCATGTCCCCCGGCGTAGTCCGTTGGGAGCAGCGATAAGTCGTTTCATTCGTGGCAGTTAGAAACGAAGGCTCCGCTTGGCCGCTGGCGGATTGTGGCGGCTGAGAAGGCCAGCCTTGAGCTGCGCACGCAACCCTTCGCTAAGCTGCACGACCCAGGCCCTCGCCAAACGGTTTCCTCACAATTGAGCAAAAACGTCCCGGCCGCAGCGAAATCGTTCAAGAACTCTGTGGCGCCTTCCTGACAGTATCTACCCATGCTCACGAGTACAAAGCTCGGAAAAAGGAGGATATGTCATGCGGCTCGATGGGTTACCTCTTGCGCATAGAAACCCCTATCCCTTTCGTTTGCGGCCAACGTTCGGGGAGAACCGTGCCCGCCTCGAGGAACGCGTAGCCGAGCGTGCGCGCATTGCCTCGGACCTACACGAAACAGTGCCGCCAGGTATTGCCAGCGCAGCTATGCAGCTACATGTTGCACTGGGCCGGCTACCCGCGAATTCGCCCGCTACGCTGCGATTAAGCCGTGTTCTCGAGTCGATGAGACACGTCATGGAAAGGGGCCGCAACGCGGTTGGAGGACTCCGCTCATCTCATTCGGAGCCCGACGATTTAGGGCAGGCATTTTCTCGAATCCCTCAGGATTTGGGCATCGAAGTGCGAATTGTTTTTCGCGTCACTGTGTTAGGTTCGGCGCGAAAACTACGCCCGCTTATTCGCGACGAGTTCTATCACATCGGCCGGGAATTATTGCTGAATGCTTTCCGCCACTCCCGAGCCGGCTGCATCGAAGTCGAGATTGAGTATTCCCCCAGGCGCTTCAGGATCGTCGTCCGTGACGACGGTTGCGGGATTGATCCTCAAGCGCTGCATGCTCGACGCGAGGGACATTTGGGACTCCCGGGCATGCGCGAACGGGCGGAAAGAGTGGGCGCCAGCCTCACAGTTTGGAGCCGCGCCGCGGCGGGAACAGAAGTCGTGCTGTCGGTCCCTAATTCCATCGCCTTCAAATCGACTGGTCGATAAATTAGCTTGGTGATAGGAGCATTCATCGGAAGTCTTTACGGAAGAAACATCCCTTGCGCCATCAGCATCATGCGGTTTTCTTACGGGAAGCCGAACTGGCTACAGATTGATCCGTGGCGTCCGCGGTATAGCCCCGGATTTTTAGTCCGGGGGAGCGGTTGCTTTCGCAACGACTGCAGATCCCTCCCGTTGGTCGGGATGACAAGGTGAGAGTGGTTATGGCCCGGAGCAGTGGTCCACGGCCGGAAAACGCAGAATGCCAAGGCCCTCTCCCTCATGGTGCTCGCAAAGTCGGGATTTGAGTAACTTGCCCGATGATTCCCCGCTAAACAGATAAACTTACTCAAGTCCCGTTCCACGGGACCTCGACGCCAGCGCTGAACGACCGCCTCTCGGGCAGGCCCGAGTAATGCCGATTTGCCAGAACTGGTTTTCTAACTGGAGGACCGCATGTCGACCTTAGTCCAGGACCTGCAATTTGCGCTGCGGCAGATGCGTCGAGCGCCCGGCTTCGTACTGACGGCTGTGTCTACCCTGGCGCTGGGCGTGGGGGCGAACACGGCAGTCTATTCATTGCTCGACCAGGCGCTGCTGCGTGCCCTGCCGGTGCGTGCGCCGGAGCAGTTGGTGGTGCTGAGCGCGCCAGGCAAGGCATGGGAGGGACATACGAGTGACGATGGCGCCGGAGCAGATAAATCGTTCTCTTACCCCATGTACCGTGATCTGCGCGATCAGGCCAAGGTGTTCGATGGGCTCATTGCGACGACGCAGGCGGCAGTGGGGATCACATACGATCGCATGTCAGAACCGGGCGATGCGGAGGTGGTGAGCGGAAATTACTTTTCGGTGCTCGGTGTAAGGCCTGCTCTGGGGCGCTTGCTGGCTCCCGCCGACGATGGCGCACCAGGCGCCAAACCGGTGGCGGTGCTGAGTTACCGCTACTGGGCTTCGCATCTGGGCTCGGACCCGCGCTTGGTGGGACAGACGATCGCCCTGAACGGACATGCTTTCGAGGTGATCGGAGTTGCACCGCCAAACTTCCATAGCGCGGTATGGGGCGAGATGCCGGATATGTTTGTGCCAATGTCGATGCTCGATATAGTGATTCCGGGCGAAGGCAAGCGATTATCGGACCACACTGACCGCTGGATGAATGTCATCGGACGGCTGCATGAGAAAGAGATAAGGGAGCAGGCTGAAGCAGGTGTAGCGCCGCTGTGGCATGCACTTCGCGCCGAGGAATTGAAGGCGCTGGGGAAACGGTCACCGCGCTTCGTGGACGACTTCCTGACACACAGCCGGCTGCGACTCCAGCCGGGCGCTCGTGGACTCTCCTACAGCCGCGCGGATCTTGAGGCGCCATTGCTGGCAATGATGGCGATGGCGACGCTGGTGCTGTTACTGGCTGCAACCAACGTAGCCAGCCTGCTGCTGGTTCGTGCCGCTTCGCGGGGACAGGAGTTCGCGTTGCGTTCCGCGATGGGCGCTCGATCTGGACGCATCTTGCAGCAGTTGCTGATTGAGGGCGGTCTCATTGGCCTCCTGGGCGGGGTGGCGGGCATGCTCATCGCGCCGGTCGCAATGCGGCTTCTCGTGCACCAGTACGCAAGGCCAGATCAGGCAGGCCCATTTCATGCCGGGCTCGATCTGCGGCTCCTCGGCTTTGGGCTGGTGACCGCGTTGGCCGTGAGCCTGCTGTTCAGCTTGGCGCCGGCGATCCAACTGTTGCGCCCCGATCTGGCAGAAGCACTCAAGCAGACGGCCATGACGAGACGCGGAGTGCTGAGTCTGCGGCGCGCCATGGTCTCGCTGGAAATTGGACTAAGTGTATTGCTCCTGATGGGCGCGGGGCTGTTCGTGCGAACCCTCGAGAACCTTCGCCATGTCAACGCAGGCTTCAACACAACGCACCTGGTCACCTTTCACGTAGATCCCTTGCAGGCGGGCTACAAGCAGCCTCAGATCGCCGCACTCGAACGGAAGGTTATTGACGTGATGCGTGCTCAACCAGGCGTGAAGGCAGCGGCGGCGAGCGATGACCCGGAACTGGCGGGCAACGGCCAGGGCGGCAATGTGACAGTGGAAGGCTATACGCCGCCAGCGAATGATGCCTTTGATATTGAAGAGACCGTGATTGATCCGGACTACTTCCACGCCATGCAGGTCCCAATAGCCGTGGGCAGGACGTTCAGCGACGCGGACAACGCGACGGCGCAACCGGTTGCCATCGTGAACGAGACCTTCGTCCGGCACTACTTCAAGGATGCGGCTTCGGCGATTGGACGGCGCGTAGCGAAGGGCGCCGGCAACCACTTGCACTACATGGTCATCGTTGGCGTGGTACGGGACACACGGCACAGGACCCTTCGCGATCCGAGTCTACCCACGCTCTTCATGCCGATCGAGCAGGCAGATGCGCCGGGCCAACTTTTCATTTACCTACGTACGGCGACGCCGCCCGAGGAGATGTTCGCGACGGTGCGGAGCGCGCTGCGCTCCATCGATCCCGCGATGACGATCGCCGGCCTGCGTACGATGGACGAGCAGATCGAAGAGAGCATCAGCAACGAACGGATGATCGAGATGTTAGCCCTGATCTTCGGCGGGCTGGCCGCGCTGTTGGCGGGTGTTGGAATCTTTGGTGTGCTGGCTCATGCGACGATGCAACGCACGCGGGAGATCGGCATCCGTATCGCCCTGGGCTCGACGCGGCTGGCCGTCTCCGTCCTGGTGCTCAAGGAGACGTTGCGGCTGGGGGCAGTCGGCGTGCTTGTGGCGTTACCATGCGCGGTGTTGTTGGGACGCACGCTGCGTAGTCAACTCTTCGGAGTATCTGCAGCGGACCCATGGACGCTGGCGGGAGTGACAGTAATGATGGGGCTCATTGGGTTATTCGCGACACTGATTCCCGCTCGAAGGGCCGCTTCCATCGATCCGGTGCAGGCGTTGAGGACCGAATAGACAGAACATATCTACAGGCAATCTTTACAGGTTACCTGTAGATATGAGATATTGATCTGGTGAGCAATCGAAAGTCTTCTAATCAGGCAGGGACCGCTTCGACGCTTGCTGCCGAGATGCGTACCGTATTCCGCAAGCTCAAGCTGAGTTTACGCGAGCATGGGGGGCACAGCGATCTGACGCCGTCACAGATCTCTGTCGTTCTTCGATTGGAGAAGGACGGTTCGGCCACCGTTTCAAGCCTGGCGCGAACGGAGGGGATGCGTCCGCAGTCCATGAGCGCTGTAGTGACACCACTGCAGGAGTCGGGTCTTGTGAGAGGTGCACCTGACCCGAGCGACGGACGGCAAACTCTAATGTCTCTCACGCCCAAATGCCTGAAGTTGCTTCAGGAGGGCAGGACCGCGAGACAAGACTGGCTCACCACCAGGATCTCGCAGAAGCTCTCTGTTCAGGAGCAGGAGAAGCTTCAGGCGGCACTCGCACTGCTTACGCGGCTTGTTGAAGATTGAACCCGGTGGGTCCTGCTCGTGTCGGGGAGACAGGGTCTACATAGGAAATCATTTCGCTGCTTGAAAGAAGGAGCTCTGCACGATGAATTGGCTTTGGCTAGTGTCGTATTTCTTTGGCGGCGTTTTTGCGGCAAATGCTATCCCTCACTTTGTCGCGGGCACGATGGGACGTCCCTTTCAAAGTCCGTTTGCCAAACCGCCCGGCCAGGGGCTCTCCACTGCAACAGTCAATGTTGTCTGGGGATTCTTCAATGCGGTGGTTGGGTATCTGCTGGTCGCGCACATCGGTGCTTTCGATCCGCGGGCGACAACCCACATCCTCGCGTTAGGCCTGGGCGCGCTGCTCATCAGCATCTTTTTGGCGCGTCACTTCGGCCAGTTCCATGGAGGCAACGCGCCGTCGCGCACATGAAGAACCCAGTGTCCGGCACCTTTCGCTCCCTGAGAAGCTTCAACTTCCGCTTATGGACGGCAGGCGGCCTGATTTCCAACACCGGCACCTGGATGCAGCGCGTCGCTCAGGACTGGCTTGTGCTGACGCAACTGACGCATCGTGATGCGTCAGCGCTGGGTATTGTGATGGGCCTGCAGTTCGCGCCGCAACTACTGCTCCTGCCCTGGACGGGATCGGCTGCGGACCGGCTTAATCAGCGCAAGCTCCTGATGCTCACCCAGGCAACGATGGGCGTGCTTGCCCTCATCCTGGGAGTGCTCACGATCGCAGGATTCATCCGGCTCTGGCACGTGTATGTGTTCGCCTTCCTGTCTGGCTCCGCCGCTGCGCTGGATGCTCCGGTGAGACAGACCTTCGTGGCAGAGATGGTCGGCGACGGGGACCTCCCCAATGCCGTCGCATTGAACTCAACCTCGTTCAACGCTGCCCAGATGATTGGTCCCGCCGTTGCCGGTTTGCTGATTGCCAAGGTGGGCGTCGGCTGGGCCTTTCTTCTCAATGGGCTCTCGTTCGCGGCAGTGCTGCTCTCGATGTCGTTCTTCCGTCTCTCCGAACTGCGTGCAAGCGCCAGAGCGCATCGCACCGCCTCTGGATTTCCAGAAGGGTTTCGCTACGTGTGGAGAAGACCGGACCTCAGGGCGATCCTCATCATGCTGTTACTGATCGGCACCTTTGGACTGAACTTTCCGATCTTCATCTCTTCGATGGCGGTGAATGTCTTCCACTCCGACGCACGTGCTTTCGGCCTGCTCTCCTCCATCATGGCTGCGGGCTCCCTCGTGGGAGCGTTGTTTGCTGCTGGCCAGAAGAAGCCAGGCTTAGCGTCTCTGTCGATGGGAGCCGGTGTTTTCGGGCTGGGCTGTACTCTAGCCGCACTGGCGCCGGGATACTGGTGGTTTGCGGCAGCTCTCGCGGTCAGCGGCGCGGCTGTCCTGACCTTGACCAACGGCACCAATAGCATCATGCAGCTCTCGACAGAACCATCCATGCGGGGCAGGGTAATGGCGCTCCGGGTCAGCGTTGCACTGGGGGGAATGACGATCGGCGCTCCGATCGTCGGTTGGGTTGCCCACCACTTCGGCCCGCGCTGGTCGCTCGCAGTGGGTGCTGGGGCGGGCTTCACCGCTGCCCTGGTCGCAGTCTACGTTCTGGCCCGCCGGAAAGTCCCACTGCTTGCCCACTAATTAGTCCTGGAGATAAGGTGGACGGGCGGTAGGTAGTCGGGTTTGCACGGCTTTAGAGTGACAGGCCGCAAGAGAAACGCAGGTCCCTCCACTCCGCTCCCCCGGATTTCCTGTCGAGAGTGGCGTTGATCAATTGCATGCGGCTCTCTCTACGGAGAGCCGCACTGGTGGTCGTTGCTGGCAGCGCGAAGTAGGAAATCCGGGTACGTTCCGGTCGGGATGACAATTTTGTTGTAGGCGCAACAGTTTCTCCCAGGAAAACTTGACCCTGCAACAGAATTGTCATCCCGACCGGAGGAATCATGGGCCTTTGGCCCACCCGAGGTGATGAAAAACGGCTCCTGTTCAGCAACGACTGTCGATGGAGGCACCGCCCTCCGCTTTGTCATCTCGACCGAAGCGCAGCGCAGTGGAGAGATGTGCGGTTCAGCGGTCCCTTCTTGGGAATGTTTTTCGACAGAGCGTAGCGCAGTGGAGGGACCTGCGGTTTCTTTGCGTGGCGCTCATTCGGCTCATTTCATCGGTGAGAAACAAAATCGGTCACGCAGCATGGCGATTGGCTGTCAGGGGGCGCCGATTTCAACAACTTTCTCATCTCTAAGTTTCTTAATGTCGCGCATCGGCGGCTGGCCGAAGAAGCGGCTGTATTCACGATTGAACTGACTGACGCTTTCGTATCCGACCTCAAAAGCCACAGAGGAAGCATCTATGCCATCGATAAGCATCCGCCCTCGCGCTGCCTGCAACCGTAGCTGCTTCTGATACTGAAGAGGGCTCATATGGGTCAGCACACGGAAATGATGATGCAGGGTCGATACACCCATGCCTGCGATCTGAGCCAGATCGTCCACCCGCACCGGTTTCGCATAGTTGTCCCTGATCCAGGAGATCGCTCTGGCTGTGCGATGGCTCTGATCTCCTGAAGTCGCAATCGCTCGCAGGCGAGCGCCCGCGGGTCCGGAGAGAATCCGATAAATGATCTCGCGTTGGATGAGGCCGCTCAGAAAGGGAATGTCCCGTGGGCTCGCCAGCAGGTCGACCAACCGGCAGCATGCGCTCAGCAAGTCAGCCGTGACCGCACCGGTCACCATCCCAGGCGTGTCAGCCGACCCCTCACGCAGGTGGACTTCTTCCCGGCTGAGAAGCTCGCGGACCACCGGCATCTCCAGTTTGAGCGCCAAAGCGAGAAGAGGCTTGGCTTCGCTCGCTTCTATCACCTGACTAATAATTGGCAAGTCAATCGAGGTCAGAAGGAATCGCGACCGGTCGTAGGTGAAGGTCGTCTGGCCGAGGTCGACGCGCTTACTGCCCTGAGCAACCACGATTATGCCCGGCGTGTAGGTTCCTGAGCAGGGCGCAGTCGGTGAAGTCCTGCGGACAAGCAACAGGTCAGGCACTTCTGTGACCCGCCGCTCTGAAGAGCCGATGAACCAGGCAATTTTCTTCGCCAGCTCGGCTCGCAGTTCCTGTATCGACAGGGTTGCTGGAGGAGCGGCGGACTGCTTGGCATTCTTATTCATTCGGTTTACCTCTTCCATCCTCAGGATATCTGTGCGGCTCCAACGGTACCAGCTCAAAAACTGACGCTCAAGAGAATTAGGCAAAAGATCGGCAGAATTGGGATAACGGCGTGCGTTCGCTTCTCCATAGACTGCAGGTGGAGAGGAAATGATGCAAAAGCGAAAATTGGGGAACTCCGGGCTGGAAGTATCAGCTCTCGGCTTCGGCTGCATGGGACTAAGCTTCGGCTTCGGCCCCGCGACCGAAAAGAATGAGGCAATCAAAGTAATCCGCGCTGCTTATGACGGCGGTGTGACATTCTTCGATACCGCTGAGGCGTACGGTCCGTTTACAAACGAAGAACTCGTTGGCGAAGCGCTAGCGTCCGTTCGTGACAAGGTGATCATCGCAACCAAGTTCGGCTTCGAAAACGGAATTCCGAGCCAAGGGACGAACAGTAAGCCGGAACGAATTAGGGCAGTGGCTGAAGCGGCGCTGAAGCGGCTCAACGCCGGCGTGATCGACCTGTTCTATCAACATCGCGTGGACCCGAATGTACCCATCGAAGAGGTGGCCGGGACGGTCAAGGACCTTATTCAGGAGGGGAAGGTCAAGCATTTTGGGATGTCGGAGGCGGGTGCAGCGACGATTCGTCGCGCTCATGCGGTGCAGCCGGTCGCGGCGCTGCAGAGCGAGTATTCGCTGTGGTGGCGCGAGCCGGAGACGGAGATTCTTTCCACACTGGAGGAACTCGGTATCGGGTTTGTGCCCTTCAGTCCGCTGGGCAAGGGCTTTTTAACGGGAACCATCTCTGACAAGACGGAGTTCGCGCAGAATGACTTCCGCAATATCGTTCCGCGCTTCTCCGCGGAAGCGAGAAAAGCGAACCAGGCGCTGGTCGATGCTCTTGGTCAGATTGCGGATGAGAAGAAGGCGACCAAGGCGCAGATCGCGCTGGCCTGGTTGCTCGCGCAGAAGCCGTGGATCGTGCCGATTCCCGGAACGACGAAGCTTCACCGCCTGGCAGAGAATCTTGGCGGCGCGAGTGTGCAACTGACAACGGACGATCTGAAGGCGATCCACGATGCTGTGTCGGCGATCGATGTGCAGGGGGAAAGATATCCTGCCAGTTTTCAGAGCCTTGTCAATCGCTAGTTCATGCAAACGCGGACGCTCGGACAAAAAACATGAGAACAAAACTTCAAATCATTGTTTTCGCGGTGAGCCTTGTATTCGTCTTCCAGACCCAGGCACAGACAGGGGACGCAATTTTCCCAAAAGGTGAACTCTCCACCGTTAAAAATCACACGGGAAATATTTGGCTTAACGAGTTAAATGTAGGAGACAGCACGTTCGATCCCAGTATTGCTGTAGCAACCTATGATGCCGGTGCAAAGCTGGATTGGCATGTTCATCCAGGTGGTCAGGTTCTCCTTATCACCGAGGGCACTGGCTATTACCAGGAGAGGGGAAAGCCAATACAAATCGTTCACAAGGGAGATGTCATCAAGTGCCTTCCCGGCGTAGAGCATTGGCACGCTGCATCACCGAAAAGTGGCTTTGCCTATGTAGCGGTTACACCAACTCAAAAGGGAAAAACAATTTGGTTAGAGCCGGTTAGCGACAAAGACTATAGCGGATTGAAATAAAAGATCTCCGGGCCAGGAACAATGAGTGGCACTATGAGAATTCTCCAGGCTGGCGTACTTGGGACGATTGTCTTCCTGGCTGCTGCGTACGGTGCACAGCAAGGTCCTGCAGAGGCTCCACTTCAGATTCCGAATCCCCACTACATCGTTGTCACTGAGTCCATAGTTGTCGATGTTCCCGTCGACAGGGTTTGGGCGCGGGTTGGCGGGTTCTGCGACATCACGGAGTGGATGAACTCTCCGGAATGGGAGGACTGCAAGTACCTGCAAGGGGATGGCGGTCCCGCGAGTGTGCGCTCGATTGTGAGTGAGGTGTTGGTCGGCCAGACGCAGTACAGCTACACCTACGCTCAGGCGCCGCGCAAAGACACTCCATACCCGCTGGCGCACGGTACGCTCGCAGCGGAACCTCTGACCCTGGCCACGACACGCCTCAGTTACACCATGGTCCGCGACGATTCAATGCTTGCCGATGACGCGGCCCGGCAAAAGGACATCGCTGCTCGGCACGCGCGTTTAACCGAGTGGCTGAATAATATGAAGGTGCTGGCCGAGGGTGGAAAGCTCCCTCCCAAGCCGCCTGGGAGCCTGAGACCGCCGGTAGCGACGCCCTTTCTCAATCCCGATCCGCGCTATGTCAGCCTTCCCATGTCCCTCCTCGTCAACGCGCCGGTCGAAAAAGTGTGGGCGCGTGTCGGCAAGTACTGCGACATCGGAGAATGGGGCTTCCGGAGTTGCGATCTAATCTCTGGTAAAGAGGGCGAGATCGGCGCCGTTCGCACCGTCGGCCATTCCGTCATCGTGGGGCAGACGAGGTATAGCTACACTTACACCCAACCCTTGCGTGGCGCCGGTCTGTATCCGATGTATCACGGAACGCTGGAGGCACGCCCGCTCGGATCGGGTCGCACCACGCTCTATTACACCCTGGTGTGGGACACTTCCACGCAGCCAGACGATGCCTCGCGGCAGAAGCAGGTGGAAGATTACCGGCTGCTCTTCGAGAAGATGCTCCGCAACATGAGGAAGCTCGCCGAAGGCGGCACCTTGACACCGCAAGATAAACAAGCCCCAGTCAAATTCTAGGCCTGTGCAGGGTTGAGCTTGTCCCGGGCTTCCCGTTTCGGTCGAGTGCCGGTAGCGCGCCATTGGCGGTATAGTCTACGACATAATGGTAAATGAGCTTCGAGCGGTCCTGAAGCAGTTGGGCGGTGAGGCTGGAGTTGGGCGTGCGGTGCGAACCTCAGAAGACCTCAGTGCAGCGATCCGCGAAGGATTTCCTCACGAAGCGGTCAACGCCCTGACCTCGACCGGGCTCTCATTGCAGGAGATCGCCAGCAGTCTCGATCGCTCGCTTCGCAGCCTGCAACGCAGGAAGAGCCAGGGCCGTCTTGCGCGCTACGAATCCGACCGCCTTTATCGCCTGGCCCGGCTGGTCTCGTTGGCAGCAAACTTTCTCGGCGACCATAAAACTGCCGTTGAATGGCTCAAGAGCCCGAATCACGCTCTGGGCGGTGTTGCTCCGCTTGCGATCATAGACACCGAGCTTGGAGCGCGTCAGGTTGAGAATGTCCTGGGCCGGATTGGGTACGGCGGTCTAAGTTGACGACGGTCTACCGTCTGCTGAGAAAACCTTTTGCCGGTGCGCCATTCGATGGAGAGGGAAGCTATCGTTATGGTGGCCGTTGGTCCGCGCCAGGAACCCGTGTCGCATATACCGCCGAGCATCTCTCTCTTGCCATGATCGAGTATCTGTTACATCTCGATCCTAAACACCCTCCTAAAGACCTGGCGCTCGCTCGGGCACGGGTTCCAGAAGATTTACCTAAGCTCCAACTCCGCGCGGACGAATTACCGGGCGGATGGCAGGACTATCCGGCTCCGGAGCATTTAGCTCTCATCGGGGACAAGTTCGCTCGCAATGGGGCGGCGGCTGCCGTCTTAATCCTGCCGTCAGCGGTGGCTCCCACCGAGAACAACTGGCTTCTGAACCCGAACCATCCGCACTTTCGGAAGATCGAACTGGAGCACACCGAGCCGTTCCACTACGATCCGAGACTGCTTAAACGGAAAGCTGGCAAGTAACCGGGGATAGGTATGATCTTCCCATCTAATCACTCGGGTGAGCTTGCGTCGAAACATCCAGTCGGACACCGGCGGGGATCTCGCCGCCTTTCTCCCCCTCTTGACAGGAATCAGAAGCGAACTTTGAATGTATCCAGGGTCAGACTCAGGTCTTTGAAGGAGCGAACAGATGCTCACCAAATTAACTGTCAACAACGTGGCCGCGACGGTGGACGTGTCACCGGATATGCCCCTCCTGTGGGTACTGCGCGATGTACTGAACATCAAAGGTCCCAAGTACGGCTGCGGCATTGGGCTTTGCGGGGCCTGTACAGTCATCGTTGGCGGCGAAGCGGTGCGCTCCTGCCAGACGGCGGTTAGCAGTGTCAAAAGCCAACCGGTGACCACCGTTGAAGGGCTTTCGCCGGACGGCCGGCACCCGGTCCAGGTGGCCTGGGAAGCAATCGACGTGCCCCAGTGTGGTTACTGCCAGGCAGGCCAGATCATGTCGGCGGCCGCCCTGCTGCATCGTACGCCGCACCCTAACGATGCGGAAATCGATGCCGCCATGAGTGGCAACCTTTGCCGCTGTGGAACCTATACGCGTATTCGCCAGGCCATTCATCAAGCAGCACAAACAGGCACCGTAGCCAGCAAACAGTAAAGGACGGGCATACTTATGCGCATGCACCGGAGATCGTTTCTACAGTTGACGGCCCTTGCGGGCGGTGGGTTTGCCCTGGGTCTTTATCGCACCCCACTGGCTGTGGCACAGGGTCCTGAGAAGTCGCCGGAACTGACGCCGCAGGCCTTCATCCACATCGCCCCGGATGGCGCGGTCACTATCATGGCGCGCGCCTCGGAGTCAGGCCAGGGCATGCGGAACATGCTGCCCATGCTGATCGCCGAGGAGCTCGACGTCGACTGGAAGAACGTTCGAGTCCAGCAGGCCGACCTGAACGAAAAGATATATGGGCGACAGTTTTCCGGAGGCTCCGCGAACACGCCGATGGGGTGGGAGCCGATGCGCCGCGTGGGCGCAGCCGGGCGTCAGTTGCTGGTCACGGCCGCTGCGCAGACTTGGGCTGTGCCCGCGGCTGAATGCACAACTCAATCCGGCCGCGTGATGCACGCCGCCTCGGGGCGCTCCGCCGGCTATGGAGAGTTTGCCGCCAAAGCGGCTGCGCTTCCCGCGCCCGACCTGGCGACCGTGAAGCTCAAAGATCCCAAAGACTACTGCATCATCGGCCACTCGCAGCAGGGCGTTGACACTCGCAAGATTGTGACCGGCAAGCCGCTCTACGGCATCGATGTCGAGTTGCCCGGGATGTTGTACGCAAGCATTGAAAAGGCCCCCGTATTTGCCGGCAAGGTGAAGAACGCTAATCTCGATGAGATCAAAGCGCTGCCCGGCGTGCGTCATGTTCTGGTTATCGATGGCGGCATCACCCCCGCGGCCTTTACCCCATGGGAGCCAGGCATGGAACCGGGCATCGCTATCGTTGCCGATACCTGGTGGCAAGCACAGCAGGCGCGCAAGAAACTCAAGGTCGACTGGGACCTGGGCCCTGCAGTGACACAGAGCAGTCAAGGATTCGCAACCAGGGCGGCTGAGCTGCTGAAGACGCCGCCCCAGAATACTGTGCGTCGATACGGAGATATGGACGCGGCGCTCAGGTCATCGGCGAAGATTGTCGAGGCGACTTACGAATTTCCCTTCATTGCTCATGTCACGCTTGAGCCCCAGGGCGCCACTGCGCACTGGAAAGACGGCAAGCTCGAGATGTGGTCGCCCAGCACGCTTCCTGGTGATGGTTGCGCCTTGGTGGCCAAGACCCTGGGCATCCAGGAAAGCGACATAACAACGCACATGGTGCGCTCAGGAGGCAGCTTTGGCCGGCGGCTGCAGAACGACTACCTGGTCGAGGCCGCATGGATCGCGAAACGCGTGGACGCGCCGGTCAAGCTGCTCTGGTCGCGCGAAGATGACGTCGCCCACGACCCCTTCCGTCCAGGCGGAACAGTTGGCTTGAAAGCAGGCCTCGACGCGCAAGGAAAGATGAGTGCCTGGCACCAGCATTTCGTCACCTTTGGAGACGGCAAGCACGCCACCTCCGGCGGAGGTATGGGACAGGATTCCTATCCGGCCGGCTTTCCTCCGGCCTACGCCCTTTATACTTCGATGCAGCCCCTCATGCTGCGAACCGGAGCGTTGCGTGCTCCTGGGGACAACGCCTACTGCTGGGTGGTGCAGTCCTTCCTCGACGAAATGGCTTGTGCTGCCGGACGCGATCCGCTCGAGTTCCAGCTCGACCTGCTCAGTAACAAGCAAATCCCTTGGTCTTCAGGGGAACATGACGCCGTCGGCGACCACGAGCCGACGGGACAGTCGGTTCTTATCCCGGAGCGATACAAAGGCGTGTTGGAGTTAGCCGCGGAAAAGTCAGGCTGGGCGCACCGGGCGAAAACACCAGGCCGCGGAATGGGAATCGCCGCATGGTTTTGCCACCTGGGATACTTCGCCGAGGTTGCCGACGTCAGCGTTGACGATCAGAACAGGGTCACGGTGCATCAGGTTTGGGCCGCTGGAGATGTGGGCAGCCAGATCATTAATCCAAACGCGGCCGAGAGCATGGCGCAGGGCGGAATCATGGAAGGCATGGGCCACTTGGCCCAGGAAATCACGTTGAAGGATGGCCGGATTCAGCAGTCAAACTTTCATAACCATCCACTTATGCGCATGAGGCAGGTACCAAAAATCGAAGTCTATTGGCGCAAGACCGACTACGCACCAACCGGGCTTGGCGAACCGACTCTGCCGCCGACTCTCCCTGCGGTGGCGAATGCCATCTTTGCAGCGACTGGAAAGAGAATACGCACCTTGCCGCTTCAACGCAGCGGATTCAGTTGGGCTTAGACTGATCTTTGAGATTACCTGGACGATTTTTTGAGCTTTGTCTCGATCGGCTGCGCGCCCCGCAACAGTTGAACGCGCTTTGTGCGTGGTTCGGGTTTGTTGAGGAGTCTGCGGAGATCCATGAGCGACGCAACGGGCTCGTCCTCTATCGAGCAGAGAAGATCGCCCTTGCGAAAACCGAAATCCTCCGCGGGGCTGTTGGCAGAGACAGCTTGAACGAGCAACCCCGCTGCGTCGGCTAGTCCCACAGCCCTTCGCATGGCCAACGACGCTCGAGCGTTGAGCAACGTCATCCCAAGGTAGAGTTGACCTCCGTCCTCTTCTTCAACCTCAAGACTACTAAGCCACTTACGGAGAAGAGTGATCAGCTGAGTCCTCTCGCTCTGCTTCAATCCGGCTACCAGGCTTCTTTCGTTCGCGAGATGCTCCGGGATCACAGCTTCCAGGAGTTGAGCCCCCTTCCTGGTAAGGGTCACGAATACGGATCGACGATCGTCATCATCAGGTCTTCGTTCGACGAAGCCCTGGCTCTCAAGCGAATCGATTCTTAAGCTCATGCTTCCCGATGTACGCAGGAGGCTGCGCATGAGTTCTCTTTGCGTCAGGCGGTAGGGTTCCCCGGTGCGGCGAAGAGTGGCAAGAACATCAAAAGAGGCTCGTGTTATCCCAAATTCCTCGAATTTTGCATTCAGGGCACGATCCACATGCTCCATAATCCGGCCGGTCCTGCCGATGATCTCCACAGGAGCCAGGTCGTACTCCGGCCGTTCGCGCTTCCAGAGTCGAATTATTTTGTCGATGTGATCCGCTGGGGACACTCTTTCACTATGAATCGCCTTATTTTACTTTGTCAAAAGTATCTTTAATCAGAATAGCTTTGATTCAAGCAAATGCATTAGAGTGATGATCAGGCGCTTTCTGCCTATTGGAGGAGTATGCGAATTATTGCTTTTGATCGCTTTCGCGAGGGTGTCACCCTGGAGACGATCGAACCGTTCCTTACCGAAGAGGTGTCGAACGTCTGGAGACTCTGGAAGGCTGGGATTGTCAGGGAGAATTATGCGCGGGCAGATGAACCGGGCGTCGTGATCGTCTTCGAAGCGCCAGACGTCGCGACAGCGAAAGCCTATACAGACGACTTTCCGCTGAGCAAAGCCGGGTTTCTTGAGTGGAGCTTTCTGCCGCTGCAGATCCCGCTACCGATCGAAACACTCTTTCGAAGCGGACTTGATCTCAACGCTCCCTACGACCGAACCTTGGGAAAGCAGGCCGAGGCGACCCAATGAAGAACGCTTTTGGACTTTTCATACCAGATCAGCTGCAGGATACATGCAATCCGTCGAAATGCGCTTTGCTGATTTATGACATGCAGGTGGGGATTGTTCCCCAGATCGAGGAAGGCGCAGCCATTGTGGCGCAGTGCCGGCAGCTTCTCAACGCCGCCCGCGAAAAGGGGTTTCGTGTGTTTTTCCTTCGCCATTTCTTCTTGCCCAACCATCTGGCCGGGGTAGGACAGCTTCGCCGCTCGATGATCTGGCAACTCCTCACCGACCCTTCGAAGATAAGACCGATGATGACCCAGGGATCGCCCGCGTGCCAGATCGTTCCCGAGTTAGCGCCTCGTCAAGACGAAGTGGTGATCGACAAAATCTCCATGTCCGCTTTTGAAGGCACCTTCCTCAACATTGCGATGAGGGATGCGCATTTGGAATCGTTTGTCGTTGCGGGTATCGCGCTCGAGATTGGGATCGAGCCCACCGTCAGACAAGGCCTGGATTTGAACTACATCCCAATTGTAGTAACGGACGCTTGCGGCTCCAAGACGCCAGAGTTGAAGGAACGTTCCTTAGCCACCTTGAAGGATACCGGGGAGGTAATGGCGTTTACCACAGCAGAAGTGCTTTCGGCCATGCAGCGTTAAGTCCGGACTTAACTCCGTTGGAAAACTCGCGGGCACCGGTAGGGACAAATCGAGGGTGCGGGATGACCGTGAATGTCAGTGCAGCCAAATATAAATCGCAATACGACGGTAAGGACTTCTATTTCTGGTGCGCAGGTTGCAAACAAAAATTTGATAAGCAACCGGAGCTATTTTCGCCAGCCCACGTTCCCGCGTGACGGCCCGGTCCACGTATACCCGACGGCCCCGCCCTCCAATTCGTCGGTGGGTTGATTTAAGCCAGCCTCTCTTTTCCATGCCATGCAGGAGGGGATACATCGTGCCCGTGCCCAAACCTATAGCCATGCCGATCCAACTCTTCGATCGTTCAATAACGGAATATATGATTAGGAGCAGCGTGGCTGAATTGCTCGGCATCTTAGCGGAAGGCAGGAAGATGAATGGAGGATGAACGAGACCGAGTTGTTGGGCGAATGCTATGAACCAGCCCCGTGCGACGCGGCGCACTTTCCTCAAAGCTGCCGGAACTGTAACCGGAGGGCTGCTGCTTGGTCAAATCGCAGAGACTGAGCAGCCCGTTTCTAGAGACCGCAGTGTCGAGGTCTCCTCAGCCCCGGCAGATACTTCAGGGGCGGACTACACCTTACGGATTGGGATCAGCCCTGTGGAGTTGGCTCCAAACCGCATCGTATCCATAAGGACCTATAACGGCCAGTTTCCTGGCCCACTCTTGCGATTTCAAGAGGGCAAACAGGTCATCGTTGATGTGCATAACGACACGGACACGTCCGAGCAACTGCATTGGCACGGCCAGTTTGTACCCGTGGACGTCGACGGCGCCGCGGAAGAGGGCACGCCATTTGTCCCGGTGCGTGGTATGCGGCGTGTCACCTTCACGCCTCAGCCATCCGGTTTTCGTTTCTACCACACGCATGTTCGCGCTGGTGCGGATCTTTCCGCCGGGCAGTACAGTGGCCTGGTTGGACCCGTTTCTATTGAGCCCAAGCATGAGCCGGGAAATTACGATCGGGAGGTTTTTCTAACTCTCAAGGAGTTCGAGCCTTGGTTTAGCCGGGGCGGAGACATGGCCTCGGACCTGTTCAGTCCGGCCGTCGAAGTTCGAGAGCTTAAAGGTCCCGGAGAGGCGGCGATGAAGGCGTCTCTGGCAAAGGGAGTGCCTCATGGGTACGAGGTCAACTATCGCTCCTTCACGATAAACGGGCGCATGCTGGGCCATGGAGATCCAATTCGCGTCAGACAAGGCGAGCGCTGCCTGCTTAACGTACTCAATGGCAGCGCAACGGAGATTCGCAGCCTTGCGCTTCCAGGTCACAAGTTTCGTGTTGTCGCGCTCGACGGTAATCCAGTGCCCAATCCCACTTCAGTGCCGGTATTGTGGATCGGCACGGCTGAACGCATCTCGGCGACTGTCGAGATGAACCATCCCGGCGTGTGGGTTTTGGGCGACCTTGCCGATGACGACCGTTCCCACGGTATGGGCATTGTCGTCGAATACGCAGGCCACTCTGGCAGACCCCAATGGATTGCTCCCGCGAAGGGTTTCCGGTGGGACTATGGGCGCTTTGCCTCGTCGGGCGGAATTGCTCCAACCGCGGACGAAACGTTTGAGATGCGCTTCGACAAGCTGAATGCTGCCGACGAGGGTTTCAATCGGTGGACGATCAACGGTGCGGCCTACCCAAACACTGCTATGCAAATGCCCGCATCCTTTCACGTTCGCGAAGGAAAGCGATATCGCATCCGCATGCGAAATTACAGCGACGACATTCACCCTATCCACCTTCATCGCCACAGCTTCGAAGTCACAAATTTCGGCGGCAAGCCAATGGCAGGCGTTTTCAAGGACGTAATGATGCTACCTGGTTATGGCGAGGCCGAAATAGACTTCGTTGCCAATAACCCCGGCTCAACGCTCTTCCACTGTCATCAGCAACTGCACATGGATTATGGCTTTATGACGCTCTTTGATTACGTGTAACCGGTGATCAGGCGGGCTTCAGCCTTGCCGAGCTCCCTGGAATATTCCGAGAGCGGGATGCCGGCGGAGCTCCCTGCCGTCGCGTATTCACGTTCTGGCCAAACGGCAAGCAGCGATTTGACTGGTTTTCTTGAGCCGGTTTACGACTATAGCTTCGGAAAAAGGCACCCGCAATCCATGGGTATGAGTGCCGGACTGCTCATCGGCATCCCGTGATTTTCAGGCCACCGAACTCGTTCATCGGCGTGGGTTGTCGTAACTTGCACGGGCCTCCCGTCCTTCGTCCGCCCCTCGTCCGCTGTCCGAGAGCGCCATTGTTACGATTCTCGCCGTAGGTAGGTAAATTCCCTCCGCCCCCCAAAAGACCCATCGGCAAGTAGTATCCCTAGGATCTTGATGCCATGATTGCGTCCGCCGTATTACGCGATGTGAGCGTTCCCCGTTCCAATGCCCGTTCCTTCATCATCACGAAAAGGACCGGAACCAGGATCAAGACGTGAATCGTTGACGTAATCATCCCACCGACGATGGGTGCGGCGATCGGCTTCATGACATCGGAGCCGATACCGGATTCCCACAGAATCGGAACAAGGCTGGCAAGGACAGCGCAGACGGTCATGAGCTTTGGCCGCAAGCGTTGGACGGCGCCTTCGATAGCCGCTGCCTCCACATCGGCGTTTGTCAACGGTCTTCCACCCTGCAGCTTGTGTTCGAGGGCTTCATGGAGATAGACCACCATGACCACACCCGTCTCGACTGCAATACCAAAGAGCGCAATGTAGCCGATGGCCACAGCAACGCTGAAGTTGTATTTGAGCAGCCACTGCAGCAGCAAACCTCCGCTCATGGCGTAAATGGTTGGGAAGATGAGAACAAGCGCTTCGGTAGTCGAGTGAAAGACAAGATAAAGCAGCAGAAAGATCACAAAAAAAACGACAGGAAGAATCAGTTGCAGGCGTTGCTTGGCCCGCAATTCCAACTCATATTCTCCTGACCACTGAAAGGAGTAATTCGCCGGCAGCACAATTTTCGTGTGCAGGAGCTTGTCTGCATCCCGAACGAACCCGCCGTAATTTGTGTTCTTTAGATCGATGTAGATATATCCCGTCAATGCGCCACCCTCATCCCGGATCATGGCAGGACCATGCGTGAAGGATATTCGCGCGACCTGCCCTAACGGAATCTGGGCACCCGAGGGCGTACCGATGAGAACGTCGCGCATCTTCTCGACGTTGTCGCGGAAGTCTCTCTGGTAGCGGACGTTGATGGGATAGCGCTCGCGGCCTTCGATGTTTTCCGCAATATTCCGGCCACCGATCCCGGATGAAACAGCTGTCTGTACATCCGCGATGGTGAGGCCGTAGCGGGCCGCCTCTGCCCGGTTGACATCTACGTTGACGTAAAACCCTTGCGCCACCTTCTCTGAAAAAACCGATCGTACTTGCGGCAGGCCGGAAAGAACATTCTGAATCTGTGAAGCCAGTTGCTGGATGCCATCGACGTTCGGGCCCTGCACTTTCATGCCCAGCGGCGTCTTGATGCCCGTCAGTTCCATGTCCAGACGATTCTCGACCGGCATGGTCCATGTATTCGAAAGGCCGGGAAACTGGAGCCTTTCATCCATCTCCTGAATTAGCGTTTCGTAGGTTTTCCCGGCAGGCCATTGTTCCCGGGGCCTGAGCATTACCGTCGTGTCATACATTTCCAACGGCGCGTTGTCGGTTGCACTGTCGGAGCGGCCGTTGGTGCCGAACACGCTGGCCACTTCCGGGAAGCTTCGAAGGACACGGTCCTGCTGTTGCAGCAATGTCTTCGCCTGCTCAATGGAAATGCCGGGAGGCGCGGTCGGCATGTACAGAATAGAGCCTTCAAAGAGAGGCGGCATGAACTGGCTTCCTAAACGAGACGCGAGTGGAAACGTAAGCCCAAGAAAGATCAGATTGACCGCAATCGTTAGCCAGCGGTGGCGCAGGCAGAACCTCAAGATTGGCAGGTAAACCGCTTGCGTGATGCGTGAGATTGGATTAGCGCTTTCAGGCCGGAGGCGACCCCGAATCAGCATAACCATCAGCACTGGCACCAGCGTGATCGCAAGGACGGACGACGATCCTACCGCCAACGTCTTAGTCCACGCCAGTGGGCGGAACATGCGTCCTTCCTGTGCTTCCAGCAGGAAGACCGGCAGGAACGAAACGACGATGATCAGCAGCGAGAAAAAGAGTGCGGGGCCAACCTGTTTCGCGGCATTGATGAGAATCTTTTGCCGCTCTGGCTCTGAAACCGGGTTTAGGCCGCTTTGCTGGCGTTCTGATAGGTGGCGATAGCCGTTTTCCACCATGACGATCGAGGCATCCACAAGCACACCGATGGCTAACGCGATGCCCCCCAGTGACATGATGTTCGAACTGACTCCTAGCCAGTACATCGGTACGAAGGAAGCCAGCACTGCGATGGGCAAGGCGAGAATTGCAATCAACGCTGAGCGGAAATGGAAGAGGAAGATAACAATGACGAGGCTCACGATAGCGGCCTCTTCGAGCAGGTCGCGCTGTAGCGTTTTGATGGAAGCATCGATGAGACCGGAGCGATCGTATCCCGGCATGATTTGGACGCCGGGGGGTAAGGACGGCGCGATCTCGCGGAGCCTTTGTTTGACCCCGTTGATGACGTTCAGCGCGTTCATGCCTTGGCGCATGACGATGATGCCGCCAACCGTCTCGCCTTCTCCATTCCATTCCGCGACTCCTTCCCGGATATCGGGGCCAAAGCTCACCGTTCCGAGATCGCGCAAAGTGACTGCTGTTCCGTCCTTGCTGCCGACGGCAACTGAAGAAAGATCGTCCAACGAGCGCAGATAACCGAGACCGCGGATCATGTACTCGGCCCCACTCAGGTCGAGCACCCGTCCGCCGACTTCGTTTGTACTGAGCCTTACTTTGTCGATCACCCTGGAAAGCGGAACGCCATAGGCAAGAAGCTTGTTGGCATCGAGCTGTACCTGATACTGTCGGACGAAACCGCCGATGCTGGCGACCTCAGCAACTCCGGGCACGGTCTCCAGCGCATAACGGAGGTGCCAGTCCTGCAGGCTGCGCAGATCGGCAAGGCTATGCTTTCCGCTCTTGTCTACGATCGCGTACTCATAGACCCAGCCTGCGCCCGTTGCGTCTGGGCCAATCGAGGGATGCACATTCTCCGGCAGACGTCCGCTTATCTGTTGCAGGTATTCGATGACACGCGAGCGCGCCCAGTAGAGATCGGTGCCGTCCTGAAAGACCACGTAGACAAAGGAGTCCCCGAACATGGTCTGTGCGCGAACAGCCTTCACATGAGGAGCAGCGAGCAGGCTGGTGACGATCGGGTAGGTTAACTGGTCCTCGATCACGTCGGGTGGCGCACCGGCCCAGGACGTATGCACGATGACCTGTACGTCGGAGATGTCTGGTAGTGCATCCAGAGGCATATGCCGCAGCGACCAGATTCCGGCAAGTGTAAGCACGAGGACCGCGGCAAAAACAAGGAAACGATTGCGCGCGCAGACTTCGATGATTCTGGAAAGCATTACATGCCTCCCGTCGCGTTCACGCGCAGTTGCTTGGTTGCGATGACCTGACCATTTTTCCGAACAGAGATGGTGACTTGCCAGGTGCCCCCCGAGCTTAGCGAGCCGCCTCCTTCATACAACCCGTTTCCTTTGTCAGGGAGCTTAGTGGTCGCGTTCATCGCGCCCATTCCCATCGCCGGCATCGCGGCCATAAAGAACGTGACTGACACGTCCGCGCCCCCGATCGGCGCATTTCCAGCGCCGGTCAGATGGACACGGAACGTATTGGTTCCCTTACTCGGCGGGTTGGGATTGGTGGTAAAGTCGATGGTCGCCTGGGTAGCAGTTGGGGTGCTGGCCTGAGAAGCGCTGTTCCCAGCGCCCGGCGCTGGTGGTACAAAAGAACCCGCCGCAGCCTGCAACTGGCTTTCCGAATCAATCAGGAAGTTGGCTGAAGTGACGATCGACTCATGCGGTTGCAAGCCTCTTTCCACGACGAAGTCATCGCCGGCGCGGAGGCCGGTAGCAACTTCTTTCGGCTCAAGGTTGCCATTGCCATGATTGAGAAATACAAGTTGTCGAGTGCCGGATTGGAAGACTGCCGAGGCCGGCACGACAAGCTGTCGTCCAAGGCTGGATTTCACATCGACGTTCACGAACATACCCGGCTTCAACTTGAGTCCCGGATTTGCAATCGCCAGCCTCACACGAACGGTGCGGGTCATCATATCCACTTGCGGCAGAATCTCCTCGATCTGGCCGGAGAATGTGTGGCCCGGATACGAATCGACGGTAATCAGTGCAACATCGCCGGGCTTCACGCGGCCAACGTCGTTCTGGAATATCTGGGCATAGACCCATACGCGCGACAGGTCGGCAACGGTGTAGAGCCTGGTCGAGGGCTCGGCATACATATTAGGCAAAGCATTTCGCTCGGTGATGTATCCCGCCACCGGCGAGTAGATAGTTAGATCGGTAACCGGTTTGCCCGTCTCCTTGAGCTTTGCAATCTCACTCGCTGGAACTTCCCATTGTTCTAAACGCTGTTCTGCTGCGGCTGATAATGACTCAGCTCCAGCTGCAACTCCATCTACAGTGCTGGCGCTTAATGCCTTCTGGTTCTGCCGTGCCAGCAGGTACTCTTGCTGGGTTGCCACCAGGTCTGGGCTATACACGGTAAAAAGCGGTTCCCCTTTACGCACATATTGATAAGTGGCATTGGCAAAAACCTTGCGGATATAGCCGGGAAAGCGCACCTGCACGTAGGAGACGAGGCGCTCATCGATGTCCACCGTGCCCGTCGCACGTAGGTCGTCGCTCAGTTGCTTGTAATCGACGGTGCCGGTCTTCACGCCAATGCTCTGCATTCGCTCGGGAGTGAGTTGAACGGGAACCAGTGGGGCTTCCATATTCTGTTCTGGCATGGCTGGCGCTGGTTCTTGCGTCGCCGGCGCTGGGCCAGCAGCCACCGGCTTTACATCCCCCGAGACCGGCACGTTCATCGTTTCGGGCGGTTTCGTCCGATGCGACCTGTATGCCCAAATCCCCGCACCGATTGCCAGCACAACCATCCACACGAGTGAAGTTCTTGCGACATATTTGTTCATCGCAGTGTCACTCCCGTCAGAGTTTCAATATGTGCCAATGCAACTTCGTGATCTTCTAGCGCCTCCGCGTATTCAAGCTTGAGGTTGAGAAGGTCTGTGAAATAAGACAGGACATGAATGAACTGCTCACGATTGGAGGCATAGGCGCTCTGTATTGCGCGGTACGCTGCGTCGGACTGCGGGATGAGAGCTTCTCGATATTCCTTCAGCAGCTCTTCGTCGCTCGTTGCTCTTACATACCCCTCTTTGACCTCTGCGATTTGTTGTTGCAGATGGGCGTCAAGTGTTTGTTGCGACTCGGCACGTTTCTCTGTAGCCTCTGCAATCTCGGCATTCACCCGTTTCTTGCGAGGAAAACGCACATCGAAGGTGAACATGTAGTAGTCCCGATACTTGCGGTCGGTGTTCTGATACCTGTAACCGACATCAAAGTCCGGCTTTCCCTCACGCTTTGCGGAGGCCAATAGGGCATCCCGGCTCTGAATGGAACTCGCATCGACCTGAATCTGGGGGTTGTTCTGCCGGATCACAGAGAGGAGCTCATCGGAGGAATGCTTGAGCGGAGTTTCAATCAGCTCTTCCGTAACAATGTCCGGCGAGCTCTGGTCCCGGTTGAGCAGAGTTTTGAGGTACGCCTGTATTTGTCCCATGCGTTGATGGTGCATCGTGATCTCCTTCACGATCTTTGTTCGGTTCACTTGTGCCTGCAGAACATCCTGCTGCATCCCCTGGCCCACCCGATAATGGGTCGTTGCATCCTGTATGAGCTGGTCAAGAACCGCTTCGTTTTGTCGCAAGATGTCGAGTGTCTGTTGCAGGTATGCCAGTTGGAGATAGTTGGCTTTTGCCGCGTCTGCAATGCTGGCCTTGGTGATTTCCACTTCAGCTTGCTTCGTCTCGGCGCTGCGTTCTGCGGCTTTTCCGCGCAAAGCCAGTTTTCCCGGATAGGGCAGCTCCTGCGATGCTCCCACGCCGATGTAGGCAAAGTCGCTGTTCGTGTATCCCGCGAACGGTTTTGGGCTACCCACACTTAACTGCTGGTAGGTAAACTTCGGGTCGGGCAGAGTAGTCATCTGCGCTGCTACTTGTTGTGCGGCCAGTGCGCCATGATTGGCGGCGGAGATCTGGGGGTTGTTTGTCTGTGCCTCACCGAGAAGCTCGGACAAAGGCGTGGGGAGACTCACCGCGGTCGTCTGCCCGGAGGCAGAGAATACTGTGGCAAGCATAAGCGTGGCGGTCAACAGAGAGACCACGTTCATACGAAAGCTCCAATCTCAAATGCAGTTCAAGGCATTTGCCGAACCACGCAGACAGGCGCGTGCGCTCGGCAAAAGGAGAGTGCAGAGAGTGGAGCGGGCTAGATTCTTAGGACGGAAATGGTCGTGGGTGGGGACTCGGGAGGCGAGTAGGCTGGGTGCTCAACCCAACCGGCGACAGCGGAGGCAGGATTCGCCAGCTCAGAAATGGCCACCCAAATAACAGCAACTTCAACCGGGTGAAAGGTTACAGCCTTCGTGACCAGCGCGTTATCGCGAACGCTCGGTGGAGTCTTCTGGCAGCAGCTGTGAGACGCCGGCATCCCCATCTGTCCGCATTGGTTCTTCATCATGCGACAGCAGGCACGCTCCTGGGCACTCATTTCCGCGTTGGGAACCATGCAGGCCATTGCAGGGGCCAGGCACGACACCAGCAGCAGAACCAGCACACCGAACTGGCGAAGGACACGCATCCATTTACTTAGACTACGACTACCTGACAAATGGAGCAAAAAACTATTCAGCACCCTCGGAAAGACCCTCCACGTAGATCTCATACACCTTCCCGAGGCGGCCCGTATCAAATCGAAATCGCAGTTCTTCACCACCGGTCGCAGAAGTCTTCCATCGTGGTCGACGAAAGTCATGATTGCTGACAAAATCTGACATGTGACAATCGACGATAGCTCATGGGCGGCTTTTCGCAGACGGGCTGACTAGGCATGCTGTCGCCGCAGCGTTCGCTTGAAGCCGACGGGAGGGTAAGCACGGCATGCAATTCATTCTTGCGGTCATTCTTTTCGTAGTTGTCATCGGAGCGATCGACGCAGGTTTACCCTGGCCGCGTTGTGGATCGAGGGGTGCCAGGCAATGATCGCAGGACACTTTGGCTTTGCCGCTTTTGCCAAGTCACGCGAACCGCGTGTCCCGCTTTGGTGCCTGATGTTGGCAACCGTGTGGCTCGATATCGTATTCGTCCCAATGTTTCTGATGAAACGTGAGACGTTGCAGCCCGTTCCCGGCCTTCATGGTGGGTATGGGGAAAACATCATCCATGCCGATTACACCCATTCCCTGGTTGGCGCCTTGGTACTTTCCTTGATCTTTGGTCTCATCTTTGGTGTGCGGTGGGGCAGGCGCTGCGCCATCGTGCTGGCGTTCGTCTCTTTTTCTCATTGGCTGCTTGATCTGGTCGTCCACCGTCACGACATGCCCATTTTGCCCGGGAATCTTGGCCATCTTCCCACGCTTGGATTCGGTTTGTGGCAGTTCAGGACGGCCTCAATACTGGTGGAACTTTTTCTGGTCATCCTGGGTGCGTGGTTCTACTGGCGGGCAGCAAGCGTTGTCACTGCCGCGGCCCAAAGAGGCCGCACCAGAGCGCTGATAACGGCAGTACTCATTTTTCTTTGCGGCGTGACAGTGCTCGCTCTGGACGTTACCGGATGAATCTGGCTAAGCTACGAACTACGCTGACGCCCCATTCTTGCCCAGGCTTTCCCGCGCCAGCAATTTCAAAACCCGTTCTCGAATTTCTTCCCGAGTCCGCCGGACTGATTCAATTCCTTGATCCTTGGGGTCAGGTAGCGGCCAGTCGTCGCGGCGCAGACCTGGGACATAAGGACAATCTTCTCCGCAGCCCATCGTAATGAGCATGTCAGCGTCTTGCGCCAGTTCCGCGGTAAGCTTCTTCGGTTTAGCAGCCTTCAGGTCAATCCCCACTTCCAGCATGGCTTCGACAACTACAGGATGAACATGCTCGGCAGGCTGAGTACCCGCAGAGATGCCAAGGGCGAGTTTCGGATCAGCAAATTGGTTGAAGAAGGCAGCCGACATCTGTGAACGGCCGGCATTGTGCACGCACGCGAAGATTATTTTTTGCATGGTGTTTCCACCCTTTCCGAGACTGCGGCGAGCGCCCAATGCTGAGTTGCCATCTGCACCGGATCCCAGGGACTGCTGAGCGGTGGTGTGTAACTCAGATCGAGGTCGCTCAGTTCCTCAACTCTCATGTTTGCGAAGAGGGCCGTTGCAAAAATGTCCACCCGTTTTGAGATCTCTGTTCCCCACGATCCGAGGATTTGGGCCCCGAGCAAACGCTCTGTCTGACTGTCTCCCGTCACGCGAATTCGCAGTGGTTTTGCCCCTGGGTAATATGCTTTGTGATCAAAGCTTGTGCTCTCGGTGGTGTAAGCGGCAAAGCCCTCACGCACGGCTTCATCGTGGCGAAGGCCAGTCCGGGCGATGACTAAATCAAAGATCTTTACCACCTGCGTTCCCACCGAGCCGGCAAACTCACGGTTCCCACCGGCTGCATTCTCTCCCGCACATCTTCCTTGCTTGTGCGCCGTGGTGCCCAGTGGAAGATACTTGTAATGCTGGAGCAGGCGGTGCCAGGTTTCCACACAATCACCCGCCGCATAAATGCCCGGAATCGCAGTCTCCATTCGTCGATTCACCAGCAACGCGCCTTTTGCTCCGGTCTTGAGGCCCGCTTCCACCCCCAATTGGGTATTTGGCTTGATCCCTACGGCGACCAGCACCATCTCGCAATCCTGCGCGAAGCCTCCGCTGCCTGTGACACGCAGGTGGTTCCCCATTTTTGCGATGGCCTGTGCTTCAACACTAGTGAATACAAGTATCTGATGGCGTTCCAGCTCGCTGGCCACAGCCTCGCCAAATGTTGGCTCGACAGTAGCCAACACGGAAGGAGTGCGGCTGGCAATCGTTACCTCTATGCCACGATGAGTTAATGCATCCGCCATCTCCAGGCCGATGTATCCCGCTCCTACGATCACTGCTCTTCGGGGCTTTGCCGATTCGATGAATTCGTGCACTGCAAAGCTGTCCTTCATTGTGTGGAGCGGGAAGACGCCGGTTAGATCGAGACCATCGATGGGGGGAACCGCCGGACTGGCCCCTGTCCCGATCACGAGTTTGTCGTAGGCATGAGTTACGGCACTCCCGTCTTGATCCGTCGCCGAGACTGTTTTCCCAGATACATTGATGTGGGTAGCCTTGTGTCCCCGGTGAATGGTTATTCCGTCGAACTGCGTTCGATGAGCAAGACTCTTCCAGTCCGGCGTCTCACCGCTCAAGTAGAAAGGCAAACCACAGATGCTGTAGTTGGGGAAATCGTCGTTCAGCAAAACCGCGATCTCGGCGTTCCGGTCCAGTTCACGTGCCCGTACAGCTGCGCTGATGCCGGCATCGCTCCCACCCACAATCAACAATCGCATCGTCGCCAACCCCCGGATATTTGGAAATGCTACGTGATCTCTATCGGTAATTGTGTGAGAAGCTATATTTTCGTCCAGCGTTACCGACGCCCTATGTCATCGATTTCTCGCTGCAACGCGAACGTATCGAGTGTTGCGAGCGGCAGGGCGATAAACAGGCAGATCCGTCTATCCAGAGAGGTAAAGGCGTCCCTGAAAGCACGTTCTATCTCTTCCGCTGTTCCTTTTACTGCGGCAGGATCAGGAATACCCCAGTGTGCGGTCATCGGCTGGCCGGGCCAAAATGGGCATACTTCCTTAGCGGCGTTGTCGCAAACGGTAAAGACAAAGTTAAGAGGCGGTGAATCGGGACGGGAGAATTCATCCCAGGATTTGCTGCGCAGACCCTTGGTAGGCAAATACGCGGCATCAAGCTGTTTGAGTGCTTCAGGCCGCACGATTCCGCTCGGATGGCTACCCGCGCTGAAGGCGGTAAAGTTCTGCCCTCCCTTGCGATTCATGATGGCCTCTGCCATGATGGACCGCGCCGAGTTGCCCGTGCACAGAAAAAGTACGTTGTAGTGAGACTGCATACCCGGTACCCCTTTCAGACCCCTTTCGGACTTTCGGACCTAGGAACACCAGGTTGGCCCGCAGCAAGTTCCGGTGGCAGCGCCTGTTGGCTTAACCGCATAAACCTTGACGCTGGCAGCGGCTACATTCACGTCGTAATTAGCTAAAAGAGTTGCCAGATCCTTATGGAGGCTCGCCGGTTTGTCCGTCGAGCAGCAAGATTCCTCAAGCACCGGGAGACCGTTCGACGTTTCCATGGAAGGAGAGCAGCAGCCGGCCTGGTTTTCCACTTTCGCATAGGCATTCAGGTCCGCCCCGCTGTCAACAATCTCCACGTGTTCAAAACCAGCTCCGAGCAAGCCCTCGCGATAGGCATCTACGTGAATCGCTCCCGCGATACATCCGACGTAGGCAGCCAGGCTTTGTGCCACAGCGGGCGGTAACTCAGCCTTAAGTGCGATGTCGCTTACCGCCAGGCGTCCCCCGGGTTTCAGAACCCGTGCAATCTCGCGAAAGACCGCGGGCTTATCGGGAGCCAGGTTGATAACACAATTGCTGATGACGCAATCCACCGATGCATCCGCAAGAGGGATCTGGTCGATCGTGGCCAGGTGGAACTGCACGTTCTGGTAGCCACCCGCCACCGCGTTCGCTTCCGCGCGTTCGATCATCGCGGGTGTCATGTCAATCCCGATCGCGCGGCCATTCGGACCCACCAGTCGAGTCGCCAGGAATACATCCAGGCCTCCACCGGAGCCGAGATCGACGATCACTTCGCCGGGTCGAATGGAAGCAATCGCCGTGGGGTTCCCACAAGAAAGGCCCATGTTCGCTCCCGCAGGTATGGAAGAGAGTTCTTCCGGGCTGTACCCAAAGGCCTCCGCTACCGCTTTGACGCCCGCGTCTTTATTCGAGAGCGTGCTATTGGCCACGGCCGCGTACTTTGACTGCACCGACTCAAGCAATTGTTCGGTCATTGTCCCCCCTCTGGAAAACATATTCGGTAAAACGACTATATTGCCTGAGGACACATTCGTCAATGCGTATATAATTATTTTTCATGAAGGCCAAGGACAAGAGTTTCAATATGGAGCGCTTTTTTCAGGCTCTCGGCGACAATACCCGGCTTCGACTCCTGAATCTTATGGGAGACCAGGAGATCTGCGTCTGTTATTTCGTTGAGATTCTGGATCAACCTCAGCCAAAAATATCCCGGCATTTGGCCTACCTGCGTAGCGCCGGAATCGTGGCGGCTCGCCGTGAGGGCAAGTGGATGCACTATCGGATAATCATGCCCCCTAACATCGGCGCGGCACAGGTCCTGCAGCAGACGCTTGCGTGGCTCGGAGAAGAACGCGCCATGCGGGCCGATCTAGCTCGGCTGTCCATGGCATGTTGTAGTCCGGGCAAGTTTGCGACGCTCCAAGGCGCACCTTTGCCCATCTCAATCAACCCCATCACTACTGCCGCTTCGAGGTAATTATGTCCAGTGTCCCCTATACTCAGGGCCAGGTGTGCGCACCAGTACTGCGCAAAAAGCTTTCGTTCCTTGATCGATTTCTCACCCTCTGGATTTTCTTGGCAATGGCGATTGGAGTGGCGATCGGCCATTTCGTCCCATCGTCGGCGGCTTTTGTGAACAGCTTCCAGGTCGGCACAACCAATATCCCGATTGCGATCGGGCTGATCATCATGATGTATCCGCCCCTGGCCAAGGTGCGTTACGAAAAGCTGGGTGAGGTCTTCCGCAATCGGAGCGTTCTCGGCTTGTCGTTAGCCCAGAACTGGTTGATCGGGCCGATGCTGATGTTCTTTCTCGCCATCCTCTTCCTTCGTGGCGAGCCGGCCTACATGCGCGGCCTGATACTCATAGGCATCGCTCGCTGTATCGCGATGGTGCTGGTCTGGAATGAACTTGCCGGCGGTGACACAGATTATGTTGCTGGGCTGGTCGCGCTGAACAGCGTCTTCCAGGTCGTGTTCTACAGCCTCTACGCCTGGGTGTTCATTACCATTCTTCCCACATGGTTCGGGTTGAAGGGGGCGGTTGTGAACGTCGGCATTGGTCAAATTGCGCAGAGCGTGCTTGTTTATCTCGGCATCCCTTTTCTGGCCGGAATGCTGACGCGCTTTGTGCTTGTCCGGGCCAAGGGGGAAGAGTGGTATCGCACGCGGTTCATCCCCCGCATCAGTCCATTTACCCTTTTTGCCCTGTTGTTTACGATCCTGGTCATGTTCAGTCTCAAGGGCGACTTGATCGTGAAACTTCCGCTGGACGTGCTCCGCATTGCAGTACCGTTGCTCATATATTTTGTCGTAATGTTCCTGGTCAGCTTCTGGATGGGCCGCAAGCTGGGTGCCGACTATTCCCAGACGGCAACGCTTTCCTTCACCGCGGCAGGAAACAATTTTGAGTTGGCGATTGCAGTGGCAGTGGCCGTCTTTGGCTTGAATTCAGGCGAGGCGTTTGTCGGGGTGATCGGTCCCCTCATCGAGGTACCGGCCCTCATCGGCTTGGTCAATGTCGCGTTTTGGTTTCGCCGGCGCTATTTTTTGCAGGTACCGGGCCTCGGGGAAAAAGCGCCCATCAAAACATAAACCATGCGTCCCCGCTGGGTTTGCGGACTTTCGGGGACCGCGATTAAACCCCGCTTCGATGAGTCCTGCTTTTCTCGATCGCGGAATAGGGTTTCCACTCGCTGATCGTGCAGGACCCGTTGGCTATCGCTTCTTTTAAGCGCTTCGTGTCCCGTTCGAGCTGGTCTTCATCTTTGAAAATCTGACGTAGGAAGTCGAACAATAGTCTTCTGTTCGATTCCCGGGAACTCGCGATGCGATAGAAGACACGATAGCCATCGCGTCGGTCCTGGACTACTCCGGAGTTCTTCAGGTAGGCAAGGTGTCGAGAGACATTTGGCTGCGAATTTTCGAGCACATACTGGATGTCACAGACGCACAGTTCCCCATGCAGCAAAAGGTTCACGATCCGTAGCCGGTTCGCGTCAGCGAGCGCTTTGAATACCTGTTCTACGTCCATCATGATCGAACTCACCGGATAGATTCCTCAATACTGATATTCGCATACAGGCATGGGCCCTGAGCCCCATCAATCGAAAGGAATTTCTGTCCTGATAACGGAATTCATCCCATTTTCACATTTGGTTCACTAATGTGTCTATGCGTAAAGACGCATAAACACATTAACTCCTGGCTGCGACAAGCAACACAAAGAGGTCCTCTATGAGCCTTCAGCTTCCTCCGTTGGTTTACCGCGCGATATCGCGTCGGTGCACATCCGCGATAAAATTCTCAGCTTTAGCTCTTCTCTTCGCCATTGGCTGCACCAACTACTCGGAAGACGGAAAGCCTCCGGCTGAGCCTACATTCGGCACTACTCAGGTTCGGACTCTTAGCGCTGCCGGAAGCACTTTCATTGCTCCGCTCATGTCCCGTTGGAGCGCCGATTACGAAAAAGCTCACAACGTGCGAGTTAACTACCGATCCATTGGCAGCGGAGCCGGACTCAGCGAACTGAAACAGGGTTTGCTGACTTTCGCGGTCAGCGATGCGCCGATGAACGATGCCCAGTTGAAAGATTTGCCGCCGCTCGTTCAGGTGCCGGTCACAGCAGGTCCCGTCTGCATCATCTACAATTTGCCCGGCTTGAATAATCCCCTACGGCTTAGCGGCAAGACCCTGGCCGATATCTATTCCGGTGTCATCGCTGGGTGGCAAGATCCGGCTATCGTAAGGGAAAACCCTGGCGCCAAATTGCCTCGCACTGCAATCACTGTGGTCCATCGAGCGGATGGAAGCGGAACTACGAGTATCTTCACCAGCTATCTCAGCGCTGTCAGCGCAAGCTGGTCGGCAAAGGCCGGTCACGATCTGGTCGTCAATTGGCCAATCGGGATCGGGGCTGTTGGCAGCCAAAACGTGCTCCGCGACGTCCAGCAACAGCCCGGAGCCATCGGCTACCTTGAACTTAGCTACGCCAGGCAAGCAGGGCTTCCCGTCGCCTCAATTCAAAACCAGGCGGGCGAATTTATTGTCCCCAGTCCCACCGGCGCCGCTCTTGCAATCAACGCCTTCGACGATGCACTTGCCCAAGACCTTCGGGCACCGCTCGTCAACCCACCCGCATCCGCCAAGCAGGCATACCCAATTACGGGACTGACTTACGTGCTGATACCCCGTGATGACCGCACTTTTGGGGAACAACGGGCATTTAGGGACTTCATCGCTTACGCCCTCACCCAGGGCCAAAACACCGCAGAAGAACTCTCGTACACAAAGTTGCCACCCGCGGTTCAGCAGAAAAGCCAAACGCTGTTGACGTACTTGACTGAAGACGGGCACCCATTGCAGTGAACCCTGTGCCAGGAAATTATTCCGTCGTCCGGCGTCGCGATGGAATCTGTGTCTGCGAAATCTGTGCTTGACTCTGGACTCAACTCCAGAGTGTAAGCTTTTGGAAGTCAGGGTAGGCCCATGAACACACTTCTGCAGATCGGCTTGAGTGTGGGGTGTCTCTCTACACCCTTACCCTGGCGTCTGGAGTCAGTCCAGAGACAAGCTGCAGGGTATCTGGCAGTGATTAACCAGACTGCCCAAACGCGGACAACACGAGCAGCCCGTTGATGATAGTTAGAACACGTTTCATTGTCCGTCCGCTTTTACGCTTACGATTTTGAGGTGAAACCGTGGTCTTGCATCGCCTGCTGGTGACCAGGACATCATGTTATCTATTACGAGCACCTTAACTTCTCCATTCCTCTTTTCTGGTAGTTCCTGCCCTACTCCGGGCAAACCTAACATCCCAGAGCAGTCTGCTGGGTCATCTGAGCCCGATTGCCCTGCATGGAACGACTGCCAGCACACTGCGGCGTATATCTTGTGATCGTGCTGGAAAATGAATTGCCCATTTTCGTACCCAGTCAGGTACCACTTCGACGGGTCGTCCTTGCACCCGAATAACGTTGTAAGGACCAACGCTAGAACTAAGAAAAGAGTTTTCTTCATAGGGTCATGTTCCCCCTGAGCTGAGCCCACCTGGCCCAGGTGGAGTGCGCACAGTTTCGAGAATGCCGCGTAGGATGGAGCTTGGGCTAGGCGGGCAGCCCGTTATCGTGAAGTTTACGGGGATGATATTTGCCACACTGCCACGACTGGCATAGCTCGTCCCAAAGATTCCGCCGCATGCTCCACAGTCACCTAGGGCCACAACCCACTTGGGGTCGGGCACGGCATCATAAGTGCGCTTCAGCGCTTCTTCCATGTTGACCGACACTGGCCCAGTCACCAGGAGAAGATCGGCGTGACGCGGACTGGCTACGAATTTAACGCCCACACCCTCCAGATTGTAATAAGGATTGTTAAGCGCCTGGATCTCCAACTCGCAGCCATTGCAAGAGCCTGCATCCACATGGCGGATACAGAGCGCGCGTCCTAGGATTCGCTGAAGCTCTGTTTGCAACTCCAAGGCCGGCGATGGGTCATCGGGAACGGGCAGCGGTTCGGTCAAAATACCGGTGCGCAGCATGCGGGAAAGAACGTCAAACATAATGCCTCATCCGTCCTGTCCGCTATAGGACAGGTTAAAGGATTTATTGATAAGCGGGAAGTCCGGCACTATGTTGCCAAGGATCGCATATTCGAGAAGTGGCCAGTTCTGCCACGACGGGTCGTGCGCATGGCAGCGCCGGATGGCGCCGTCCGGACCGGCCTCGAGAGCAATCATTACTGGACCGCGCCAGCCTTCGATAAGCCCAACCCCAAAAAGATCAGGCTCCGCCGGAGGAACGGGTATCTGGATTGGTCCAGTAGCAATCCCCGCGAGGAGCGCACGGCAAAGTCGAAGGGACTCGAATATCTCGTCGAATCGCACTTGCACTCGCGCTGCAACATCGCCTGCACTCTGCACCATCAGTTTCGGGGCGAGCCAGTCGTAGGGAGGCCACGGATGGTCGACTCGCAGATCGAACGGAATGCCCGAGGCGCGCGCGGCGAGACCGACCGCGCCAAGCTTCTTCGCAAGACCTGTCTCCAGTCTCCCAGCTTCTCGAAAGCGATCTTGCAAGCCGGCATGTTCGGCATAGATGGAACGCAGCTTGGAGACCGAATCCTCGAGGACCGTATACTGTTCAAACAAGAGACGAGACCCGTCTGGGGGCAGATCGCTTGACACCCCGCCGGGGGTTACATAATCGAGGAGGTAGCGGGCTCCGAAAGCGAGTGCGTTGGCGCGCAGCAGATCCTCTTTCATGCGGGAAAACTGAGTGAGCCCGAAAGCGAAGCCGGCATCATTACCGAGAGCACCCAGGTCACCCAGATGATTGGCCAGACGTTCGTGCTCAAGGCCCAGCGCGCGCAGGTCTGTTGCTCGGGCAGGACAGGCGATTTGGGTGATTGCTTCAAGCGCTGCGCAGTACGCCCACGAGAAAGCTACGGCTGAGTCCCCGGAGACCCGTGCGGCCAAACGGTGTCCCTCGCTTTGTGAAAGCCCCTCAAAACGTTTGGCAACACCTTTGTGGGTATACCCGAGACGCTCCTCCAGACGTAGAACCTTCTCGCCCACTACGGAGAAGCGGAAGTGTCCAGGTTCAATGATGCCGGCATGGACCGGGCCGACAGCGATCTCATGAACACCATCGCCTTCTACTGATACGAATGGGTATGGCTCTGAGCCAACCGCGAATTGCTGGCCTCCATCGACCTTGCGCCGCAAGGGGAAAAACTTCTCTGGCCAGCCGCCGTGGCACAACCATCCGCGCGTGTCCGCGTTTCGTTCATCTACGCCAATGCCTAGCATGTCATATACGCCACGCTGCATACGCAGCGCAGCCGGGAACAATGTCGCGATGCTCGGATACCTGGGGGCTGTCTTTACCTGAATTGGGTATTCGACCACTAGCAACGTGTCTGGCAGGAGATAAGTTGCATAGACGGCGAAGCAGCGATCGCGATCTCGGTCGTCTGCTCCCCAGAGGCTCAGGAGCAACGCTCCCGCCTCGTGCATTGCATTGGCCACCTCGAGCCATTGCTCGCGGTTAACGCACAGCCGGGCGCTTGGTATGTTGCCGGGCATCTGTGTCCGTTGTTGTTCGATGAAAGTCGACAATTTACTCATAGCCATTCACCCGATCAGACGCGCCGCGGCGCGGTACCATGCTGCCAGTGCAGGTGGCATATATAGGCCAAGCGCCAGCACCATGGCGAGATGAACGAACACGGGCACCATTGCCGGAGAGTGCGGCAATGGACGTGCATCGCTCTCTCCGAAAACCATGGGCTGGACCCGGCTGAAGATTGCTGCGAAGGCCACGCCTAGCGCAATCAAGAGGAACGGTGTGGTCCAAGGATGTTCGCGCATTGCGGTTGTCAGCACTAGAAACTCACTCGCAAACACTCCAAAGGGCGGCATACCCAAGATCGCGATTGACCCCAGCATCAATCCCCAACCGATCGTTGGGCTGATTCCAACCAGCCCTCGAATCCCATCCATGCGCTGAGTCCCAGCGGTCTGCGAAGCATGCCCGGCGGTAAAGAAGATCGATGACTTGGTAAGGGAGTGAACCGTCATGTGCAGCAGCGCGGCAAAGTTCGCGACCGGCCCACCCATCCCAAAGGCGAAAGTGATGATGCCCATATGTTCAATCGACGAGTAGCCGAATAGCCGCTTGATGTCGCGTTGCCTGAAAAGAAAGAAGGCTGCTAAGACCGCAGACACGAGCCCAAACGTCATCAACATGCGCCCTGGAATATGCGAACCGATCGATCCTTCGACCAGTACCTTGCAACGGATCACCGCATACAAAGCGACATTGAGGAGCAGGCCCGATAGGACGGCTGATACTGGAGTCGGGCCCTCGGCATGAGCATCGGGCAACCAGTTGTGCAGCGGCGCCAGGCCGACCTTGGTGCCATATCCGACCAAAAGAAAGACGAATGCAAGTCCCAGCACCCTTGGTTCAAGTTGCCCTTTCACCGCATTGAGGTGGGTCCACAACAGGGCGGTCATGCCTTCGCGGCCCAGGGTCTGCTCGGCCGCAAAGTATAGAAGGATAGTGCCGAATAGTGCCTGGGCAATGCCGACACCGCAGAGGATGAAGTACTTCCAGGCCGCTTCCAGGCTCGCACGTGTGCGGTAGAGAGAAACCAGCAATACCGTCGAGAGTGTGGCTGCTTCCATCGCTACCCAAAGCAAACCCATGTTATTGGTCAGCAAGGCCAGAAACATCGCGGCCATAAAGAGCTGATACATGCTGTGGTACAAGCGCAAACGCCGTGCATTGAGACGCCCATGATGTTCTTCAATGCGCATGTAGGGTCGCGAGAAAACCGCGGTAGTGAAACCTACGAACGCGGTCAGCGCAACCAGAAAGACGTTGAAGGAGTCGACAAAGAACTGCTCGTGCGCCACCAGCATGGGGCCGTGCCGGATAACCCGCAGCACCAGGAATGCGGCGGCGACGAGCGTCGCGAAGCTCATTCCGACATTAAGCTCGGCCGCGAAGCGGCGGGCGCCGAAGAGGGCTAGCAACAGCGCCCCCAACAACGGCAAGCCCAGAACCAGCAATATTTCCACTTCAGTCCTCCTTGAGTGCTTCGAGGTGATGCAGATCGAGGCTGTCGAACTGTTCCCGGATCTGGAAGAAGAAGATGCCGAGTATGAATACGCCGACCAGGAGATCGAGTGCGATTCCCAACTCGATAACCATAGGCATCCCATAGGTAGCACTGGTCGCGGCGAAAAACAGCCCGTTCTCCATGGCGAGAAATCCGATTACCTGGGTCACCGCTTTCCGGCGCGTGATCATCATCAGGAACGACAGCAGAATGACGGCAAGTGCGATACCGAGCGTGTGGCGCGTGATGGTCGTTGCCAACATGCTGATCGGTTGCGCCAGGCCGAAGGCGAATATCACCAAGACCAATCCCACGAGCATCGTAGTGGGAATGTTGACCAGCGGTTCACTGTCCCATTGCGCTCCGAGCCGTTGGATGAGTCGATGGAGGATCCAGGGCAGTGCGATAACTTTCAGGATCAGTGTGAGTGCCGCTGAGTAGTAAAGTTCCGTCAGGCCGGAGCTGTGGGCCACAATGCAGGTTGATGCAAACAGGATCGCACCCTGCCAGGCGAACAGCGTAATTAACCGCTGCGTGCGCCGCCGCGAGAGCATGGCGAAGGAGATGAGCAACAGTCCCGCAGCCAGGACTTTGAGCAATTCGGCGGTCAGATGAGAGGTCTGCATTTCCGAATCAAGCTCCTAACAGCAGATGAACCAGCAAGCCGAGCACGGCGAGCAGAAATGCCATCGCCAGGTATTCCGGAGCGCGAAAGATTCGCACCTTGGCCGATAACGATTCGATCAGCGCCAACGCCGCCCCGGCAATCGCCAGCTTTGCAATCAAAGCGGTCACGGCCAGCAGCAACGCCCTTCCTCCGTCAGCACCATGGGTGGCAATACCCCAGGGCAGAAACAGGGCGAACCCGATGCATGCGTAATTGAAAAGCTTCAGGCTCGAGGCCCACTCCACCAGGGCGAGATGCCGCGCGGAATATTCAAGCACCATCGCTTCATGGATCATGGTGAGCTCGAGGTGGGTGGCTGGATTGTCGATAGGGATGCGAGCGTTTTCCGCCAGCAGCACCATCAGGAAGGCGATTGCGGCGAAGATCACGCTGGGATCGATCACCGTCCGGTGCGCGCTGTATGCGTCCACCAGATTTGACAGGGACGTGCTTCCAAAGAGCAGAAACGCATTGAACAGCACCATCAAAAGCGCCGGCTCCGCAAGAAACCCAATCATCATCTCCCGGCGCGCCCCCAGCGTGCCGAAAGCCGTCCCGATGTCCATGGCGGCAAGGGCGAGCGAGACACGCGCTGTGGCGAAGAGGCCAATCAGAGCGATGGCATCCGCCACCCGCGCGAACGGCAGGTCGGTACCCAGTGAAGGGATAATGGCGGCCGCCAACACCATCGTTCCGAACAATACGTAAGGCGTCGTCCGAAAGAGTGCGGATGCATCCGTAGCCAGCGCGGCATCTTTGTTGAAGAGCTTGCGCAGCATGCGATACGGCTGTAGCAATGGTGGGGCGGATCGATTTTGCAGCCAGGCACGGCATTGTGCGATCCATCCGGCAAAGAGCGGCGCTATCCCGATGGCCAACACTACCTCTCCGAATTGGCGGAAGAAGGTGAATCCACTCATAGGACAAATACCAGTAGGCAAAGCAGAGTCAGAAAGCTGTAGAGCAGATAGATGGCCAGTCGTCCGCCCTGCAAAACACTGACCACGTCCGCCAAGCGCTCGACGCCACGCGCAATCGGCAGATAGAGCGCGCGCCACAGCCGGTCCTCGATATGAATCCGATAGCGCGGCGCGCTGTCAGAGGGCGACGGCAGGTCGCGCTCCATGCGAAAAAACGCTCCGAACATGTGCCGGATCGGTTGACCAAAGCCTTCCGCCGTGTCCTGCATGCGGGAGGTTTGCCACGGATAGCCGCAATCCCAGGAAGCGGTTCGGCGTACGCGCCCGTGGGCCAGAATACGCACCAGCACGTAGGTCACGCTGAAAACTCCGACGATCCCGGCAAGTAAGTAGAGGCCGCTATAAGATGCCTGTTCCGGCGCAATCGGTGTAATCCACCAGACGGAAGAACTAAGTCTCACGGTCTGACCCAGCAGCTTACCGGTAACCGCACCCGCTGCTCGCAGTGCAAGCTGCGGCAGCACACCGATCAAAATGCACCCAAACGCGAGCCACCCCAGGCCCAGCCGTTCGAGCCAATTGGCATCGTGCGCGTGTACCAGAGAGGCTTCCCTGGGCTGACCAAGAAAAATCACGCCATAAAACTTGACCATCACATAGGCCGCCAGAGCAACGGTCAGCGCGAGCGCTGCCGCGCCAAGCGGGATGAGCATGTTGATAAAGGCGTGGGGAACCTGTGGCGTAAAAAGAAAGGACTGCAACAGCAGCCACTCGGAAACGAAGCCGTTGAGCGGTGGCAAGCCCGCAATGGAGAGGGTGCCCACGAGCGCCAGGGACGCGACCCAGGGCATGTGGCGGATCAGACCGCCGAGCTTGCCTAAGCTGCGCTGTTTGGTTGCGTGCAGGACCGAACCAGTGGCGAGAAACAGCAAGCTTTTGAAGAGCGCATGGTTGAGGGCGTGGATCAAGGCGGCACTGAGAGCGAGGGCCGCAAACAGGCGCAAGTTGCTTGCCTCGAACAGAATGGCTAGACCGATGCCGGTGAAGATGAGTCCGACGTTCTCAATCGAGGAGTACGCCAGCAGACGCTTCATATCGGTCTGCACTGCCGCAAAGATCGCTCCGAACAAGCCGGAGAACAAGCCGAGCGCTATCAACAGCACTCCCCATTGCCAGATGCGGACGTGCAACAGATCGAAGCTGATCCTCAGCAGTCCATAAATCGCCGTCTTGAGCATCAGGCCGCTCATCATCGCCGAGACCGGCGACGGCGCGGCTGGATGGGCTTCCGGCAGCCACACATGCATCGGAACCAGTCCTGCCTTGGCGCCGAAGCCCAGCAGCGCAAGTAGGAACGCGGTGCTTGCCCAGAAAGGTGTGAGCCGGGCGTTCCGCATGGCATCGAAAGTGAACTGCCAGCTGCCGCCTTGCAGGACGCCAAAACTGAGCAGGATGCAGATGGCGCCTACGTGAGCCATCAAGAGATATAGAAAGCCGGCGCGGCGGATTTCAGGAATGCGGTGTTGAGAGGTCACGAGAAAGTAAGAGCTGAGGGCCATTGTCTCCCATGCCACCATGAAGAAGTACGCATCGTCGGCAAGTACTACCGTGGCCATACTGGCAAGAAATATGTGGTACTGCAGGCAAAGCAGCCCGGGCGCGGTGCCCTCCCCCGATCGGAAGTAACCGGCTGCAAAGGTTGAGATGCCGGCCCCAGCAACACCCAAGAGGAGCAGAAAGAAGCCCGACAATGCATCCAAGCGAACATGGAAGGGCAGATCGGGCAGGCCGAGGGGCAGCACCACGATCTGCGGTGCGTGGCCGGCCGTTAGGGCAATTCCTCCCAAGAGCGCAACGCCGAGTCCAACTAAGGCACCGACCGGGAAAAGCAGGTGTGCTACAAAGCGCACGCTATGCGGTCGAACGAGTGCGACAAGTCCCACGATCAGCCAGCTAAGCACGCAAGTCAGCAACACAGCGAGGTCGTATCTCGACAGCGCCTGAATCGACGATGTCCAGCTAGAGAGATTCACGAAAGTACCTTTGCCGGATTGATTTCAAGCATGCAATCCTTTCAACCCGGCTTGCACGTCCTCCGTTGAAGCCGAAGATGCGATGCTGCCTAGTTGATCTTGATTAGCTGAGGTTGCTTCCTATACGCGGCATGTTGCTTCAACTCAATACCGGCTTGAGCAAACGCAAACGCATTCCCTTTCCCGGCGAACGCTATCTGGTTCCATCCATCGTCGCAACCCACCACAACCACACGATTCTGAAAGCTCTGGTGTATTCGTGCAAGCAAGGCACCATAACCACGATCAGACAGGTTGACCACCATGACACCATCCGGAGTTAATGCTTTGTAGCAGTCGTCGTAAAAACGTTGGCTGCATAATTGTTCGGGCTGTCCCGTGATGTCGAATCCATCCACAATCAAGACATCAAACTTCTTCGAGTGGCGAGATACAAAATCGGCTCCATCCTCGCAAAACACCTTGAATCTACGATCATCCTTTGGGATAGAGAAGTGGTCGCGGAGGGCGATCACCTCCGGGCTGATCTCAGCAACGGAGATCTTCGTGTGACGTAGACAGCGATAGCAGTGTTTCTGTATCGAGCCTCCGCCTAAACCGATAGTCCCTATGTGCCGCGGACGTTTGTTGAATTGCAGGAAGCCCATCATGGCTCGTGTGTAACCGAGCATAAGGAGATCGGGCTCGTTCACATACATCTGGCTCTGCACCGAACCCATTTCGAAATACAGGGTTAAGGTGCCATCCTCTTCATAAATAAAGGGCGCGGACGTGCGCGATCCCCTCTTGTATTCCTCGTATTCGTCGGACAACTGGTCCCCAATACTCATTCGACTTTCGCTCCCTATGCACGAGATTCTGAAAACGCTACCAAGCTCTTCAACGGAGTCGCGAGGCGATGGCTCAAGCCGCTGGAGAAACGGCTCGACTCCTCATTCGTCTTTCTTCGTTGTCGTAGCGGTCCGAGGTCTACTAGGAGTACTTACCGGCCCAGGTCGGGCCGGTGGGTTCAACGGCCGTGACACCAGTTGGGGCTTCACCTGCTGCGGGCTGGAAATGCCGAACGCTTGAGCTAACGAGCGAAGAAACGTTTTTATCGCAGACATGACCATCCTTTCTTATTGGTGTACATCAATAGCGAACTTCACAAAAGACAAACTGTTTCGTACATGTCGATGAACGAAATATGTAAAACATAAACGGTACTCGGAAGAGCCGTCAGGTGTTTGAATTTCCCGGGCCGTCTTTCGCCCCCCCAGAAGCTGATGGCTTAACCTGGCTCGGGTTGAACCTCTTCTGCACAGTGGTCAAAGCCGAATAGTAGCCTTTCGGTTTTTCCTTGAGTAGGGAGTGTTCGATACCCTTCTTGTAGCCATTCGTGTAGATCGTGTACATAACGGCCAGCGCGCAGCCCACCCCCAATGCAAAGCCGAAAAAGTAGCCGATCATGATGTTGTAGAAAGCGTTCATCGGGCAGCTTTTACTTTGCTATATGCGAATATTATTATATACTACATGTGCCTGGAGGTTATGTGCAGGACGCCTTACGACGATTCAAGGCCGACATTTTTCAGGCGCTTGCGCATCCTACTCGAATTGCGATTCTCGAATTCTTGGGTGACGGGGAACTCTCCGCAGGTGCGCTGATAGAGAAACTCGGCATGGAGCAAGCCAGTGTTTCTCAGCATCTAGCGGTTCTTCGTGCCAAGCAGCTGGTGGTGAACAGGAAGGTGGGGAACCAGGTCTTCTACTCCGTTCGTGACCCGATCATTAACAAGGTTCTTCAACTGATGCGACGGTACTTCCATGCGCATCTCAAGGAAGCCATGGATATGCTTGGCGAAATGGAAAAGCCCCTGGCAAGCGCAAAATGATACTCCTGGACTAGTGTTTCCGCGAGCGGTGGGATTGCGGGATTTCAGATACGGGATGGCACTCCCATCAAGGCACCACGAATTTGGAGAACAGATAGCACCACACAACGACAATGTCGTAATTCTGGGAGAACCGGTTAAGTGCCATCCTGCGGAGCGAATGCGGAGAATATGGCAATGGAAGAAGAACGAAACTTCGAGCGAAAGATTATGAACTGTACGCTAGTCCTGCTTCATACACAGGATCAGATCAAGGAATTGGACGTTGCGGTTCCGCACATGAAGGCTCAAGAAGCGCTCAAGAGACTGGAGGTGCGCAGGAACGAGCTGACCGAGAAACAGCATTGCTTAGAGACGGAACTGGGCCAACTCCAAGCCGCACAGCGGGAGTCTAAGGCTAGAGGACCTGGGTCGGAAGACGATCTACTGCGTCCGCGCTCGTCGTGAATTTTGCGCCCATTCATCGGCTGACTGTATCCCGCCGACTAGGTTTGGCCAACGTTCCGCGGGGCATGATTTCCCAACGCCTCCACTCGTCAGTACACTTCAGTTGGGAAACGCGGCCGCGTTCAAACATCTACCTAGTTGTTGATTTAAGAGGTCGTCATCAACGCCAACGACTATCTTCACCAGCTATCTCAGCGCTGTCAGCGCAAGCTGGTCGGCAAAGGCCGGTCACGATCTGGCCGTCAACTGGCCAATCGGGATCGGTGCTGTTGCCAGCCAAAACGTGCTCCGCGACGTTCAGCAACAGCCCGGAGCCATCGGCTACCTTGAACTCAGCTTCGCCTGGCAAGCAGGGCTTCCCGTTGCCTCAATTCAAAACCAGGCGGGCGAATTTATTGTCCCCAGTTCTACCGGCGCCGCTCTTGCAATCAACGCCTTCGACGATGCACTTGCCCAAGACCTTCGGGCACCGCTCGTCAACCCACCCGCATCCGCCAAGGAGGCATACCCAATTACGGGACTGACTTACGTGCTGATACCCCGTGATGACCGCACCGTTGGGGAACAACGGGCATTTAGGGACTTCATCGCTTACGCCCTCACCCAGGGTCAAAACACCGCAGAAGAACTCTCGTACACAAAGTTGCCACCCTCGGTCCAGCAGAAAAGCCAAGCGCTGTTGACATACTTGACTGAAGACGGGCACCCCCTGCAGTGAACCCTGTGCCAGGAAATTCTTCCGCCGTCCGGCGTCGCGATGGAACCTGTGTCTGCGAATCTGTGCTTGACTCTGGAGTCAACTCCAGAGTGTAAGCTTTTGGAAGTCAGGGTAAAGGCCCATGAACACACTTCTGCAGATCGGCGACGTAGCCGCTGAGACTGGACTGACGGTCGATGCCATTCGCTTTTACGAACGAGAGCACCTTTTGCGGGCAACGGCACGCTCCGACGGCGGCTTCCGCTTGTTCTCTCCGTCGGATGTCGATGACCTCGGCTTCATTCGCAATGCTCAGAAATTGGGCTTCTCGCTCCAGGAGGTTCGCGAGTTGATGGCTCTGCGTAGCGCTTCGCACGCCGATTGCCAACAGGTGGAACAGTTGCTGGAGCACAAGATCAGCGCCGTCCGGGCAAAGATCGCCGCGTTGCGTAGTCTCGAACGTGAACTGCAGCGGGCAAAGGAGAATTGTGAGTCGAATCTCAGCCGTCAAGTGTCCGAGAAAATACGGAATTGTCCGGTGCTCAGTGAAATTTCCCACACCCGAACAGGTAAGCAGCGATGATCCTGAAGCTGCTTTATCTGCCCGGATGTCCGAATCATGTTAACGCTGCAAATCTCGTGCGCAGCGTTTTGCTCGCGGAAGGACTGAGCACGGAACTCAATGAGATTCCAGTTATCGACTATGAGGAAGCTCAGGCGGCCGGTTTCCCTGGGTCTCCGACTCTTCTGGTGAACGGACGAGATGTCGAAACTGGTTTTCCATCACCGGTGGGCTTTGCGTGCCGTACTTACTTGGTCGAGGGGGAGCCGCTCGGGGTGCCGCCACGCTCCTGGATAGAAGATGCCATACGCGATGCAAGGAAACGGGAGGCGAACGAGCCGTGAAAAGCGTCCGAGGCTCGGTGACGATTGCACCCGTGGCCGCAGTTCTCAGCGCCGTCAGTGCACTTGCTTGCTGCTTACCATGGGGAATTGGCGCCGCGCTTGGCGCGTTGGGTCTTAGCGTCTTCTACGCCAGATTCCAGATGTGGTTTATTGTTCTTTCTCTCCTTCTGCTTTGTCTGGGACTCTTTCAAGTGATGCGCACGGGGCGAAGCTGTAGCCTGAGACGCAGCCGGGCGGAGATCACACTGTTGTGTATTGCGGCGGCGATTGTGATTGCCATTATTCTTTTCCCGGAGTGGGTTGCGGGGCTTTTCGTGGGTCGTATCCGTTAGTCGCGGAGTGGGGTTTTATGGCCAGGAGCAGATGGGTTATCTATTGCGTTGCCGTCGCCGTAGTGCTGGCGACGTTCTGGTATGTGGCTGCCCGGCATCAGACCCCGCCTGGTCAGCCGCCGCTCGTTGAGGTTACCCCGGATTCTTTGCGGCAACTGCAGGGTGAGTTCAACCAATCGTCTGGCTCGGAACGCGTGCTGCTGCTATTGTCGCCAACGTGTCCCGTTTGCCTGCAAGGGGGCTCCGAAGTGGAGGCAGTCCTGAAGCGTCACCCCGCAAGCAATGTCCGCGTGTTCGTCATTTGGGAACCGATACTACCGACAGATTGGAATAGACCTACGACCCACGGTCTGCAAAGGCTCAGCGATGCCCGCGTTATCCAGGTTTGGGACAAGAATCACTTGATTGCCAACCTGATGGAGAAAGGTGCGGACGGCCAGTGCCCGCGGTGTTGCAGGCATGCTGGGGTTTGGTGGGACGTGATCGCTGCATACTCGTCAGGGGCGCATTGGGAGGAGTCCCTCCCCGTTCCGGAGCTTTTGAACGGAACGGTCGTCCGCACCGCGCCGGCGCTGGAAGCGAAATTGTCTCAGCACTGAAGGCCCGAAACTCTCAGCTAAACGCCGCCTGACCCGAGAAGACTGATAAGAGCCAGAACAAGGAAACACCTTCCTTCGGTGCTTAGTCGGTCATTTTGTCTTGGTCGGCCAAAACTCCCATTTCCCCGGGGACGGCTGCCGTCCATGACTTTTAGCGCCGTGCGGAACATTAAAAATTATTTAGGATCACCAAAAACTATGCTTCAAGCATTGCTCAAGCAATGCTTGGGGATGCCGATTCATAACTCAGAAGCAGAAGCAGGATCAGAAGCAGCATCACACGACTGTTACACAGCGACAGTACTTGCCAGCTTAATCTGCAACCCCAAAGCATAGAGTAACTCTCTCAAGAGTGACTACTTAGTTGGGAAAAATCTTCAAACCTCGCTTGCTCAACGGATAAAACCGTGATTCAAGCATTGCTCACGCAATGCTTGCCGATGCCGGGGTCATAACTCCCAACGAATCAGCATCCCGCGCAACGTCATCTTTGACAGCACTTGACAAGTCACCAGTAGCACAGGGACCTGGAGTAACTCGTAAAGAGTGACCACTTAGTTGGAAAAATACTTCGCACCGCCCTTGTTCATCATAAGAAATCGTAATAGTGTCAAATTATGATCAGAAATCTAAGCATGGGCATTCGCCAACACCACTCCTTCGAGGAGTTCCAGCGCCGCAGAGACGAATTGGAACAGCTCAACAACACCCCAGAACCGCAGCCTGCCCCAGCGCCCGAACCACCACCCCAGCCACGGCCAAAACCCATACTGCCGGCCGCCGAGTTCCATCTGCGCGAACAGGCACTCTACGGCCTTGCCGGCCACGTTGTGCGCACGCTTGCTCCGCACACGGAGGCTCATCCCGCCGCCATCCTCCTGCAATTTCTGGCCGCCTTCGGCAACGCAGCCGGACCTGGCCCTCATTGTCTCGTCGGTCCCACGCGCCATCGCCTCAATCTCTTCGTGGTGCTCGTCGGCGAGTCCAGTAAGGCCCGCAAAGGCACCAGTTGGAACCAGATCGAGCGCTTGTTCTCTGAAGTCGATCAGCTCTGGGTTAACACCCGCATCACCACCGCTCGCCTAGGGGCCACCGGACTGGTCCACGCTCTACGCGATCAGCAACCACCCACCGATCGCCGCCTGCTCGCGGTGGCCGAAGAGTTCGCCTCCACCCTCCAAACCATCAAGCGCGCCAAGGGACATCTCTCCTCTCTGCTTCGGTGTGCATGGGACAACGGCCACCTCCGCATTCTCGATGGCTCCCACCCTCTCCACGCAACCAACACCCATGTCAGCCTCATTGCCCACATCACCGAGCGCGAGCTCGCCCAAAATCTCGATCCTATAGACGCGCACAACGGCTTTGCCAATCGCTGCCTCTGGACGAGCGTCCACCGCAGCCAATGTCTACCCAACGGGGGCGCCCTCGCACCCGGCGAGCTGCTCCCCATCGCCCGCGAATTGCGCCAGGCCCTCGATTGGGCCGCCACGTCCTCCACAGACATCGTCATGAGCCGCGACCAAGACGCAGAACAGCTTTGGGAAGACCGTTACTCGGACTTGAGCCAAGCGCGTCCTGGCCTCTTTGGCGCCGCTACCAGCCGGGCCGAAGCCCAGGTCCTGCGTCTCAGTGCTATCTACGCCGCTCTCGATCGCAGCGCCACCATCACTGTGTCCCATTTCAAGGCCGCCCTTGCCGTATGGGAGTACTGCTCCGCCAGCGCTTCGGCGCTCTTCGGTATCTCCACCGGTGACCCCACCGCAGATCGCATCAAACTTGCCATTGACGAATCCCAAAACGGATTGTCCAGGGAGCAGATCAGGTGCCTCTTTCACGGCCACGTCAGCAGCGTGAAGATCGAGGCCGCCCTCGAACAACTCATGTCCCTCGGCGTGCTCTCCCAGTACCTCAGGCCAGGCAGGGGACGCTACGCTAGCGTCTGGTTACCGCGTCTGGACGGAGAACCCATCGAGGCCGCAACCGCGGCGGAAGGCCCTTAGCACGCATACCGCGCTTACCAAGCACATTTTCCGGACGCCTGTCTCGACGATATGCTGGTAATGGTTTGGAAGTGTCATCCAAAATGCCATTGGACCTCGCAACCCTCCTGTCCCAGCCTCTCGTCGCGTTCACCATTGAGCTGGACAACGAGTACGCGCATCGGTCGGCTCACCGTACAACCTTGCAACGGCGCACGGGCGCTCCGAACCGCGGTCCATGGCTCACATCCTTTGCCATGTATGCGAACTGCCTGCAGTTTCTTGGCGAAGCTCCCATGCCGGTGCGGGAGCTCGAAAGGTTAGCCCGAAGCTCAACCAATCTCGACGGCATGCGGCGCTGGGGCTACATCAAATTGAGTCCTCCCCCAGACAAGCCGAACAGCAAGCGTCCCAACGAAGGCTGGCTGATGGAGCTCACGCCCGCCGGTCGCATGTCTAAGGAAAGTTGGCGTCCCCTTCCGCAGCTCGTCGAACAACGCTGGCGTGACCGGTTTGGTACCGACGAAGTCAGTTCTCTTCGTGCTGTTCTTACGGAAGTCAATCAAGGTCTGGACCTGGCATATCCGGATTTCATGCCAATTCTCACGTATGGTCTCTTCACCCGCGGCCCAGGCCCGCGTGCCGAGCGGCCCATGCCACCCGCCAGCGAGGCTCCGTCAAGCACAGACTCGCCGCTCACTGCTCTGCTGTCCCGTCCGCTTTGCGCCTTCGCCTACGAGTTTGAACGGCACTCGCCGCTTTCCCTTGCGATCAGCGCGAACCTACTGCCCGCTCTTGACGAGTCTGGCATTCGCAACCGTGATCTTCCGCAGCGAACCGGAGTATCGAAGGAGTCGATTGCGATGGCCATGGGCATCCTCCACAAGGCTGGTTTGATTGAGATCGACAGCGGCGCCGGCAAGATGGTACGGCTGACCCCCGGGGGCCTCGCGGCTCAGCGAGATGCTCTCCAGTTGCTTACCCAGGTTGAGAAGGGCTGGATCGGCCATTTTGGCAAACCCACGATACAACGGCTTCGTGGAGTCCTGGAGGGTCTTGTCCACAAGTCACACGAGGGCTCTCCGCTGCTGCTGCAGGGGCTCAAACCCTATCCAGGCAGCTGGCGCGCTTCCTTGCCGGAGGTGCAAACCCTGCCTCGCTTCCCCATGGTGCTCCACCGCGGCGGCTATCCTGATGGGAGCTAGAGGGCGGCGGGGTAGAGCCGGCTGCCATCGGTGGCTAGGTCTGTCTTTTCCGCAGTCGTCTGTTGTTGTGGTAAGCCCCGGATCTACCCCACACTAAGATCGCCGTTACCAGGTGTATCCAGAACCACACGTCGAACCCCTGATGCCCGTGAATAAAGATCAGGACCAGCACCCTGGGAAGAAAAACCCACAAAATAGTGGCAAAGAGTGGAGGGACAAAAAACCACCACATGTGGATCCAACCGATAAATAGCGAAAGCCTGGGCAGGAACAAGCTTAAAACGAGAAACCAGATAGGGATCCCGTGGGTCAGCGTCAAGATTGGCATTGGCAAGTGATTGGCTCCCGCCAGAGTGTATCGTCGCTACCCGTACAGCGGCAACAATTACCGGGGTAAGGGGAAACGACCGGCTTCATTGCACTAGGAAACTCAAAGAGTCTTCAGGAATGCGATGAGCGCTCGGCGATCCTCTTCGGACAAATCCAGTCCAAAGGGATGACCTTTGACCGCAAAGCTCGGGCTCCCATAAGGTTTGAAACCTGTCGGCTCATAGTCGTCTCCCAGGCGTTTGGGATCGAACCAATCTTCGAGAGTCGCGCACCAGCCGCTGTGACCGAACATGCTGCGGTACCAGACGCCCTTCAGCGAGGGAACTTTGTAATAACCGGTGCCTCGTCTCGTCTTTAAGGTCATGTTTGGATCTGTCCCAACCGAGAACGGTGCGATATCGAACTGTTTTCGCGCCTCAAGAGGCACACGGAAGCCTTCAGCCGGCGTGAGCTTGTTGTTGGTGTAAAGAGGAGGTGTGTGACAGGTTCCACACCCCTCGTTCATAAATATCTTCTTGCCGCGACTGGCGAGTGCATCGAGCTTGTTCGGATTGGGAGGTGATTCGAGAGCGTACAGGTACATCGCCAATGCATAAAGCTGCTCGTCACTGTATCGACCGCCGACGGCGATCGGATCTTCGGGTTCCGGGCGTTTCGTCGCGTAATGGAAATCCGCGGGCACAAATCCGTCATAGGAAGCAAGATCATCGGCACCCTGGTTCAATGCCGCGTAGCGCATCAGATCCGCGATGGAACGATGCTTTTGCAGTCCTGTGTGGTCCAGGTAACGGCGATCCTTCACGCCAATAAGGTCCGGGATTTGGAGGGGATAGAACAGGCTGCTCCGATGCCGGCCTGTGACCTCCGCCGGCATTGCCTCGTGCGCCGCGATCAACTGATCCGTGGTCATGTTGTCGATTGCCGCCGATGGATCAGGCTTTAGCCATGGAGCTGCGAACAACGAATGGTCGAGGCGTCGGAGGTCGGCATCCACCTTGTGAGGATCCTCAGACCTGGCCAACCTGCTCCGGAAGAGCCACGCTTTGCTTTTCTCGAACGGGAAGTTCCCCTGGGCGCCCTCTAGAACACTGCCATCCGGCATGACTCGCGTGTGGCAAAAGCCGCAGGCAAAATCGCCGAGTTCTACCTCGCCCTTCTTTCGAATGACAAATCGGACAAACGGTACCGTGCCATCCTTGGCTACAGGAACACCAGTCCTCTGATACCACTTTGGATCTCGTAGGTCGTCGATGCTGACGATCCGGTGCGTTGTGTAATAGATCGGCGTGTTGAAGACGATTCGTCCGGCCGCGATACATTCTTCCTTAGAGCTGAGATTGGGCTTGTTACCTGATTCGTCCCACAGGACCTCGGGATCCTGTTGCTTGAGCCATTCCGTATAGTTTGGCGGTTCATGCCCCGGAGCGTAGACAGGGTAGCTCTTGTAAATGGTGCGAACGGGAATGCGGTAGTAATAATCGGAGGAAATGTGTTTTGGCGACCCCACAGGGTCTGCGAGCGGTAGTTCAAGAGTCGCGATCGCTTCGTCATCCCACACCCGAGGAACCGAAGACTTGGAAGTTGAGCATGGATGCTGGGCTTGAGCGTGCGAGAACAGCCAGTACCCACTCACGATGACCACCAGCAGAAACACAACCTGGGACATCAACGCCAACTTTTTCATGACTGACCTCCGGGGGAGACCCGTGAGCAGCGTCCATCGGGGCTCAGCCTGCACATCTTCCTATGTGCCTGATTTTGTTGGCAATGGAGATAATGTGTAGAAACCTGTATTTTTCCTTTAGCCGTGGGTTGGGGTACTTTCGAGTCCAGAACATTGCCGGCTCGCCGGAGGGGGCGATGGGGGTTCACCTGAATTCCAGCGTGCTACAGTTCGGAGAATTCGAACTCGACGTCCGCAACCACCGGTTGCGGCGGTCGGGCTCGGAGCTGAAGCTCGAGCGGATCCCGATGGAACTCCTGATTCTGCTGGCCAGCCGGCCTGGCGAACTGGTCAGGAGGGAGGAGATCATTCAAGAGCTTTGGGGCGATGAGATCAACGTCGATACCGAAAATGCAATCAACACCGCCGTCCGAAAGATACGTCAGGTTCTGGGCGACGACTCGTCGAGTCCCCGCTTTGTCCAGACGATCAGCAAACGAGGGTACCGATTCCTCGCTGAGCCCACAGGGCCAGCCGTGCCACCTCAGGCGACCGCACCAACCTCGAAGACCATCCGCTCGAAGACGATCCGATGGAGACTGCTCGCCGGCATAGCAGCGGTGTTACTGGTCGGCCTGGTCGTCTGGAGCGTCCGTCATTCCCGGAAGATCCTGCAAGTCTCCAATTACAAGGCAATCACACATGACGGTCTGCCGAAACAAGGGCCGCTTCTTTCGGACGGCGTTCGCATCTATTTCGTCTCAGGAAGCATGAATCATCGAAGCATCTCTCAGATATCGGTCAACGGCGGAGAGGTTTCAACTCTCGTTAGCGCCCTCCAGTCTCCCCGATTGATGGATATCTCATCGAACGGAAGCGAACTGCTGGCCGCATCGTTTGGACCTTATCCGGACGTTTCAATGGGAGAGAAAGCAGGGCTAAACGAGTCGGCTCTGTGGAGCATTTCGTTGCCTTCCGGAAATGTCCGGCGAATTGGCGATCTCTTCGCAGATGCCGCCGCGTTCGCTCCAGGCGGTCAGACGATTGCCATCGGGTGGAACCACGCCCTGTACCTGGCTAACAGCGACGGCACCGGCCAAAGAAAGATTGCCGAATTGCCCGGAACCGCATCGTCGATCCGATGGTCGCCAGATGGAAAGCGGTTGCGCATGACGGTGATGGACACAAGGACGCTTCGTTCCTCCCTGTGGGAGGTCGCTAGAGATGGGACATCTCGGTACAAACTCCTCGACGGATGGAACCCGGCTGCGGCCGAGTGCTGCGGACGATGGAGTCCCGATGGCCGCTGGTACGTTTTCCAGTCTACTCGCGATGGCAGGACGGATTTATGGGCGGTTCCTGAGTCTTCGGGTCTGATCGACCGCAAGCCACGGGAGCCCATTCAGCTGACGGCAGGACCCATCCATTCTCTCGCGCCGGAAATGAACCCTGATGGAAGTAGGCTGTACATGATCGGTCAGCAGCTCCGCGGAGAGTTGAACAGGTACGACGCCAGGTTGAAGCAGTTCGTTCCGTACCTCAATGGCGTATCCGCCGAATTTGTTGACTTCTCGCGGGACGGGAAGTGGACAGCCTATGTCAGTTTTCCGGACCATCTCCTCTGGCGCTGCAACGTTCAAGGCGACCACTGTCTCCAACTAACAGGGCCCGCGATGCAGCCGACGGCCCCGCGATGGTCCCCAGATTCAACGCGGATTGCGTTTTTCGATGCTTCGTCCGGGAAGCCGTTCCAGCTTTTCCTGGTGCCTGCAAACGGCGGCTCGCCCTTGGCAGTGGTCGAAGAGCCGTGGAACGAGATTGATCCCAACTGGTCCCCCGATGGACATACGCTCGTCTTCAGCCACTTCCCCGTTTTTGATCGGCAGGCAGATCTGGGCATCTATTCGTTCGATCTCGTGACACATAGGTTAGCCAAGCTCCCGGGATCTGACGGGCTTTGGATGCCAAGATGGTCGCCCGACGGGAGCTTTATCCTGGGCAGATCGGCCAACTCCCTTTCGCTGCTGCTTTTTGACGTTCATACGCAGATCTGGCACGAACTCGCTCGCGGCGAAAGCTTCGGGTACGCCAACTGGTCGTCAGATAGCAGATTTGTCTACGTTCTCAAAAGAGGTAACGAACCAGCAATCGAGCGAATCCGTGTGTCTAACGGTAGGACCGAAGCTGTGGCAAGCCTGACCGGGGTACGACAAACGGGGTTTCGCAACGCGGTCTGGACAGGTCTCACGCCCGACGATGATCCCTTGATCTTGCGCGATGTTGGTACAGAGGAACTCTATTCTCTGGATGCGTTCGTTCATTAACTTGTGTACGGGATCACTCATCGACGTGCAGAGATCATTGCGCGTTTAGCAATTACCGTGTCCAGCGTGCGGTCCTTACAGGGCGCCCTCATGCGGACGTGTCCAACCCTGGCGGTAGCCGAGGGAGTAGCTGCGAGAATATCCCTCGTTTAACAGGACGATCCAGGCGTATTCATTCTTCGTCCCCCGAAACCGATCAATCCGTCCGTTCTTCTGACCGTCTAAAAATGCCTGATCCTTCATCACCCTACCCTCCCTTCATGCTCATGTTCAGCGAAACCTTGCGCCACGACAATCCCCATAAGGCTTAGTCACAGCCGCTTTCGGTGATTCGACGACGCACTTTGGGAGTAGGCGGCGAAAATCCGGCGGCCCCCCTTCTAAGCTGTTTTTGTGGGTGCAGGGGCGGGAAGTGAAACTGCTACGGTCAAAACTGGTAAGGGGCAAAGAGGAGAAAACTTCTCGCGCTACTCTAGCTCAACAGCGGTGTGCGAGCGTCTGTCGCGCTTCTTCAGGATCTCTTCGCGTGTCAGCGGAGTCAATGCAACCATCTCGTTTTTTGAAATTACGTAGACGAAGAAGGCCAGGACTGCGACACCGATCGAGGTGAGAGCGAGTGGCGGAGCGAAGAAAGCTTCAATGATGCTGAACGCAACGGCTAGACCGATCAAACCCAGCAGACGGTCCTTAACCTTTCGTGCTATCACGATTCCCGCAGCCACTGTGAACACGATTGACAAAAGCACTTCGAGAGTCTCCAAGGCAGATCAAGCGGAACTTGAAACAAGGTCCAGCAGATGTTTCAAGTATGCCGTCGCCCAGGTGCCGGCAACATCCCGCTTCGGGGTCAGCCAGAGGATCAATGGTGGGTCCCACCTGAGGTTCAACGACACCCCGAAAGGGTTATCCCGTGTCTACAACCAAAGGTGCTCCACCCGTCCGCCCCAGGTAAAAATTGTTCGCCCCCCCCATTTTTCATGAGTCCGATCTAGCCGGATAGAGTCAAAAAGTTGCAGGGTACTTTTCCTGCCTCGCGGTGCTGGCAACGGCCCTGTGTGCGGCTCTCCGTGTGAGGAGTGTCGCATGAAGTTCATCAAACGCCACGGAACTGGACAGAAAATCCGCGGGGAACACAATTGGGAGACGTCGTTCACCAATGAGGGTAACCTCCAGGCTCCGGAGCTATTCCTTTGCCGTGGCGCTGTGCATCGTTGCGACGATGATGTCCTGGATATCACATGCGCCCTCGTCCTGCTTTCACCTGGCGATCGTGATTTGCAGCCTCTATGCTGAGAATGGTGCTGGCGTTCTACTGATAGGCCTGTCGATATTGAGCTTTGACTATTTCTTCCTTGCGCCTCGATTTCAGTTCTCCGTTGAGCCCTCCGCTTATCCCCGGCTCGCCGCTTTCATCGCCACGGCGGTGTGTGTCAAGCTGGCCATCGCCGCCAAACAACGGGCAGACAGGGCCCGCCGCGAAGCGATGGAGGACCGGAAGGTCGCCCATGAAGCCTTGCAAAAAATGGAGCAGCGGCTGGCTCGAGCAGCTCAAATAGCTACTCTCGGGGAGGTCTCGGCCTCCATTGCGCACGAAATCAACCAGCCGTTAACAGCGATCATTGCCAATGCACATATGTGTTTCGACTCGCTCGCGACCGGTCCCGCTGCCATGGAAGATGCGCGCTTGCTCGTTCAAGATATTCTGGACTGCGGTTACCATGCGACCGATGTTGTTCGAAGAATGCGAACGCTTTTCAAATCTGGAACCCTGGAAAAGGCGCCCCTCGACATCAATGATGTCGTCAAAGAGGTACTGAGTCTCATTCGCAGCGAGGCAGGGAAGAGATGGGTAAACCTGGAGATTGATCTGGAAACCGGACTGCCTCCAATATTGGCCGATAGAGTTCAGATTCAACAAGTTTTAATGAACTTGTGCGTCAACGGCCTGGATGCGATGGACTCCGTTAGCGATCGTCGGCGAACATTGTCCCTGCGAACACGATGTCACGATTCAGCCGCAATCAGGGTGGAAGTACAGGATAGCGGTCTCGGTTTGCGAGAGCCCGACAGGGTCTTCGAAGTGTTTTTTACCACCAAGCAAAACGGAATGGGCATGGGGCTTCCCATCAGCCGTTCCATCGTCGAATTACATAACGGCTGTCTTTGGCCGCAAAGCGGCGATACTCCGGGAACCACGTTCTGCTTCACGCTTCCGGTGCTTCATCACTGTACCCCCCAACCTCACCATGGGAGCGGGAGACGACTCCAGCAAGAATGGGCCTCGACGACGCCGACGCTCACTGTCGAATCAACGTCATAGCTTTTTCGTTAGTTCCTTCCTCAGGACCGGTATCAGTAGCTCGTCAAACGCGGCTCTGTGTTGCTTCCACCGTCCGGGGTAAGGAAGCACAAGATGAACCCCCATCCAATTTGACAGCTGTTGGGCGCGGATAACGTTGGGTGCAATCGAGCGAACAACCGTGATGACGATTCCTGGCTGAAGCCGCCTGACTATCCTGCTGAGTGGAATCTCGCCCTCAGTGCGGGCCTGCTTGCGCTGTGCGGTGTCCAATCGATCCACCGGTCTTCCACACAAGTCGACCAGATAGCAGTTGAGAGCACAAAACGACTGCAGGAAGTCGTCTTCTCGGAGGTCAGGAAGAGCGGCGACGAATGCGCCGCGCATGGCGCGATAAAGACCGGAGTCTCCCTGGTAAAAGAATCTGCCTGAAGCAGGGGGTGCTTCGCCTACAAAGAGCAGATGCACGTGGGCCGGACGGTAGCGTCTTCGCAGGCGTTCTCTGGCAAGTGCGGCTTCACGGTTGAATCGCACTGGCATCATCCTCGCTGGCTGACACGATCGTTCCCTGATGATAGAGAATGCGCCAGCCCTCGCCGGTGGTTTGCCAAATGGCAGCCCGGCGGGTGACGCGCTCGCCTTGGTGCAACGTGTAGGTGAACAGGTAAGTATCGGGGCCGAGGCGGCGAAGGCCATAATCGGAACTTTGCCAGCCAACGGAAGCCGCGTCGACAGGTGGACTTTTTTCGAGAGTACGGAGGATGAAGTCTCGACTGTAGCGTCGGCCAGACGCGCCCACCTCCCAGTAGCCGGGTGCCATAACTCTTTCGAAATCGACGATCGTCGTACCGAAGGCCGCCGTGTGAAAGATGGGCTCGCGGCAGCGAAGTTCTTCAAAAACCGGGAGCAGTTCTGAGTCTATGTGGGTGAAGACCTCGTTACCGGTCATGCAGCAATTGTATGATTCCTCTTTCCGCCTTTGCTCTAAGGAGTCTTGCCCATCCGGACCCCCACGTGACCCTCCCGGCTTCCACGCAATGCAAGGTGCATAGTTCTTTCGACGGGGCTACCCTAATCAGTAAAGCGGGGAAACAACCACGTGATCACTGCGGCAGAGCTGGCGCAAATACCCGTGTTCGATGGCCTGGATGAAACCGAGCGCCAGAGATTCGCGCAAAAAGCTGCCGATATCCGCGTGGAAGCCGGAGACTGGGTGATACGCGAAGGCGAAGATCCCCGGTTCTTCGTTCTTCTGGAGGGGGTGCTGCAAACTGTTAAGGACATCTTGGGACAACGCCGGGAGCTTGACCAGGTCCAGCCGGGCGCCTTCTTCGGAGAAATTTCCATTCTCCTGGGTACGGCAAATATCGTCTCCTTGCAGGCACTCTCTCGTTGCCGCCTGGCCCGTTTTGATCGCCAGCAGCTTCAGGAATTGATTCGAGATTTCGCCTCCTCCGGCAGGACCATCTTTCAGACCATGATGGATCGGCTCTCGATGGCGAAGCAATATGTAGAGGACACTCCCACCTCACGCGTTCTTCTCGTTGGATCGCCCTATGACGCGGATTGCCGCAGCATCCGCAGTTTCCTTTCTGCGAGCCGGGTGCAGTACGACTGGGTGGATAGCGAACTCGAGCCGGAACGCGCCGCCTCCTGCATTCCGTTGGGCCACGAAGGAGTCGCGGTGATGGTGGACGGTGCGCGCTGCCTGCCAGCACCGGCGGTCCGTGCGGTGGCAGAAGCGTTAGGCCTCCAGACCACTCCAAAGAACGATCGCTATGACGTGGTGATCGCCGGTGCGGGGCCAGCCGGAATGGCGGCCGGCGTCTACGGAGCGTCAGAAGGCTTGAGGGTTTTGATCGTCGAGCGTTCTGCGGCCGGCGGACAGGCCGGGACGTCGTCTCGCATTGAGAACTACCTGGGTTTTCCTTCCGGCATCTCCGGCGATGAACTGACCGAGCGCGCACTCAAGCAGGCGCGCCACTTCGGCTCGGAGATTGCTGTAACCCGTAGTATTGAAGCGGTGCTGAGCGAAGATACAAGCTATTGTGTGCAACTGGATGGTGGAGGGCGCATCCGGGCGCGCACCATTTTGCTCGCAACCGGCGTCGATTGGCGGCGCATCGAAGTGGGCGGACTGGACCGCCTGCTGGGCCGCGGAATACTTTACGGCGCCTCTCGTCAGGAGGCCCACAGCATAGCCGGTAAAACGGTATTTGTGGTAGGGGGCGGGAACTCTGCCGGCCAGGCCGCGGTCTTCTTCTCCAACTACGCTGCTGAAGTGATCATGCTGGTGCGCGGTGCTGGTCTCTCGCTGAGCATGTCGCAATATCTGATCTCTCAGATCAATGAGAAGCGAAATATTTGCGTCGAACCGTGGACGCGCATCACCGGGGTACAGGGTGAAGAGCATTTGGAACAGATTGTAACCACCACTGCGCGCAGCGATGGCGAGCAAGTTTCCAACACGCGCGATGCCGATGCGCTGTTCCTGATGATCGGTGCCACCGCAAATACGATGTGGCTGCCAGACACCCTCGAGCGCGACGACAAAGGCTACGTTTTCACGGGAAGAGATCTGACGGCGTGGCCTCTCGATCGCGAGCCGTTTCCGTTGGAAACGAGTCTTCCCGGTATATTTTGCGCGGGCGACGTTCGTCATGGGTCGATCAAGCGGGTCGCGAGCGGCGTGGGCGAAGGCAGCATGTCGATTGCGTTCATCCACGAATACCTGGCGCTCACAGGATCCCCCGATCTAACACGCGTTTGAAGGCTCGGCGCCGCAGAAATTGCATGGAACTATCGCTTGTGGAAATGCGTATCTCCGCGAATAGCCCGCGTGCGAGCGGACGAATTCTGTTCACAAGGGGGAAGGATGAACGCCGACTTTCGACTTGCCCTGCGCCAATTGCGCAAGTCTCCGGGATTCGCAGTGGCCGCGGTGCTCACGCTGGCGCTGGCCATTGGCGCCAATGCCGTCGTCTTCAGTGTGCTGAATGCCCTGGTGCTGCGCCCACTCAAGGTACCCAACCCCGAAAGCCTCTACATGCTGGAGCGAGCCTTCGAAAGAGGAAGCACTCCCTCGCAGGCGTATCCCGATTACATCGATCTCCGCGACCGAAACCGCAGCTTCGAGTCCCTGGCCTCCTATGACATTGTCGGCCCCGTCGGGCTCGACACCGGTGGCGGGAATCCGTCCGTCGTCTGGCCGTATTTGATCAGCGGCAATTACTTCGATTCCGTGGGAGTCCAACCTTATCTTGGCCGGTTCCTCCATAGCTCCGATGAGCATGGGAAGAACAGCGTGCCTTACGTGGTGCTGAGCTACGCCTATTGGCACAGCCACTTTAACCACGATCCCGCCGTGGTAGGCCGCGCCGTTCAGATCAACAAACATCCCTACACAGTTTTGGGTGTTGCGCCGGCCAATTTCCGCGGCACTGAGCTCTTTTTCGCGCCGGACCTGTGGGCGCCGCTGGTGGACCTGCCGCAGTTAGGCGGATGGGACCCGATCGAGAATCGTGGCTCCCATTTCACCTGGGTCATCGGCCATTTGAAACCCGGGGTCACTCCCGCGGCCGCGGCGGCGGACCTGAACACCATCGCCGCTTCCCTGGCGAAGTCGTATCCCAAAGACGATGAAGGCCTGAAATTCACATTGTCACGGCCGGGACTGGTGGGGGATACGCTGGGCCGTCCCGCGCGTGCCTTTATGGCAGGACTGATGCTGCTGGCGGGACTCATCCTGTTGGCCGCGTGCGCCAACCTCGGCAGCCTCTTTGCGGCACGAACAGCGGATCGCTCCCGCGAGATTGCGGTACGGGTGGCTTTGGGATCATCCCGCCGGCTGATTCTGCGGCAGCTTTTCACAGAAGCGGTTTTGGTGTCGGTAGCCGGCGGAGTTTTCGGCATGGTGGGCGCTGTGGCAATTCTGCGGGTGCTGAGCACCTGGCGGCCTATCCCCGGAATTCCCATCAATGTGCCGGTCAATCCAGATGCCAAGACGTACGCTCTTGCGCTGTTGCTTGCCCTGTTCAGCGGCTTTCTGTTTGCTTTGGTCCCGGCTCGTCAGGTGCTGCGCGCCGATCCCTGGCAGATCATCCGCTCGGGATCGACCGGTGCCGGCAGCCTGGGCAGGTTTACGCTGCGGGACGTGTTGTTGGTGCTGCAAATCGCCATCTGTGCCGTTCTGGTGACCTCCTCGCTGGTTGCGGTGCGCGGCCTGGCACGCTCGCTGCACAGTCACTATGGTTTTGAGCCTGAGGGAGCAATGTTGCTCCATACCGATCTTCAGATGGCCGGGTATAACGGCGATCAGCGCCCGCAGATGCAACGGCGCATGCTGGATGCCGCGGCGGCCATCCCCGGTGTCACTGCGGTTGGTTATGCCGACCGGCTGGCGCTCAGCATTGGGGGCAACGACTCAACGGTGTACAGAGACACCACGACGGATTACCGCCCGACGAATTCTGTTGCAGACGCGCAGCAGTTCAATGTCTCACCGGACTATTTCCGCGCGGCCGGGACGACGCTTCTGTCCGGGCGAACTCTTACCCTGCACGACGACACCAAGGTCCCCACGGTGGCTGTGGTCAATCGCGAATTTGCCCGTAAAGTGCTGGGCTCGGTCGATAGGGCCATAGGCAGTCATTTCAAAGTCTGGAATGGCACACGGGTGGAAGTCGTCGGCGTGGTGGAAGACGGCAAATATGAAACCCTGACGGAAGATCAACAGCCGGCCATGTTCTATTCCTTCTTGCAGCAGCTCAACTCGAATACCTGGCTCATTGTTCGATCCGACCGTGCCCCACAGGAGATAGCTGCTGCCTTACAGCAGTCTATGCACAGCCTCGATCCGGGGCTGCCCCTGGAGATCAAGACCTGGAACACTGAACTGGGGTCCGCTCTTTTCGCCGCGCGCGTGGCTACAGTGGCGCTGGGCGTCATGGGTCTGCTGGGCGCGATGCTTGCCATCACTGGCATTTTCGGAATGGCATCCTACGTGGTCACCAAACGCCTGCGCGAATTCGGCATCCGGGTGGCGCTCGGCGCAAATCAAGGGAATGTGCTCAGTGCAGCGTTGGGGCGGGCCTTCCGGCTACTGGCGATTGGCTCCGTGGGAGGCATGATCCTCGGGGTACTGGCCGCGCGCGTGCTTTCCTACATCGTCTACCAGGCAACGCCGAAAGACCCGATGGTGCTCGGGGGCGTGATCCTGACCATGCTATTCGTAGGCTTGGTTGCGGCCTGGATTCCGGCCCGGCATGCGCTCGCGGTCGACCCAATGATCCTGCTGCGCGAGGAGTGAGAAGCTATCGATCGTTTTTCCCGACGCTCGCTTCCGCGAGCTTCTCTGCCGTTTCGAGCGCCTGGTCCGCTCTTACCTTCACATCCGGTTCCACGCCAACCCCTTCCCAATCGGCTTTGCCGAAGGGATTGATTGCTTTCTGTTCCGGAATGCCCATGCCGAAGTGGTCGTCAATGCGATGGAAGACGCCGGCATGGGCTCCGCCACGCGTGGTTTCACCCACGAGCGTGGCCCGCTTCAGCATCTTCAGGTCGTAGCTGAACTGCTCTGCGCCAGACCAGGTTGAGGCCGAAGTCAATATGTAGACCGGCTTATCTGCGAGGGTGTTTCCAGGGATAGGTGAATGCGTCCAGAATTCCTCGGTAGGCGCTCCCCTGGGGCTATACATGTACTCCGGGTAGTGGAAGAGATAGCCGGCAATCAGCATCACCATATTGGGGAAGCCGCCGGAGTTGTCGCGTAAATCAATAATGATGGCAGACGCATGGTTTAGGGCCGCCATGGCCGCCTCGGCTGTTGACCGGCACACAGAAGTGTCGGGGAAAAAATCGAGTTTGAGAAAGCCGATATTGTGAGATAGGATCGCGACTTTTCTGAACATGCAGTTTTGCTCTTCCATCGCCTTCCGGTAGCGCGCAAGACTTTCAGCTGCCGGTTCCGGTGGGTGCTCCGGCAAAATTTCCCGGCTGTATTCCACGACGAGGTGCCTATCATGACTTGCGTCTCTCATCTGCCTGGTCAACAAGTCTGCAAGAGCAACTCCATCCTTAGCAGCGTCGTCGTCACCGTTCTTTTCGTTCGCCAGGAGTGCGTCTGCTGTCTCTTGCGCAACTTCCCGATCAAAGTAGTGCTGCCTTAGGTTTTGAATGGCTCCGGCGATTACCCTTTGCCGTTCCGCTGCAGAGACGCTTGTGTCGTTGGCCACTGGAGCCGCCATGTCCCCATCAACACTCGTCCGTGCTGATGCCCGGCACAGTGCAGTCAAGCTCAAAAGGCCGACGGTTAACGCTGTTGTGGCTGCACGCATTGTGGAAGTGCACCATATGGAAACGCTACCGGATGGCCGAGCTCGATGATGTCTCGTCGAGTCATCTCCTGTCCGTAGGCGGTGCCATCCAGATCTGCCTGCGACAGATAGAGCGTCTGCAAAACACTGCATGGGGCTACATACAGCAATGCATCGGCCTGATCAGCAAGCGTGAGTGGTATTGCGGGCGTGTGTCCGCCCGATAGGACGGGTTGGGCTGGAAGCGTGCCGACCCAGTTCCCCGAAAGCGGCACGAGCACAGGCACCGGCAAGGAATCGAAGCGCCTATCCACATCTCCGTGGTTATCTATCGCATTCGTTCCGAAGACGACGAGATAAGGATTCGCGCCCGTCGCCCGAATCTCACGTTCGACATAGCCAAGGTGGAGCGTGATCCTATCCGGGGGCGGCAAGCTGCGATGCTGTTCTGCCGCAAGCTCGTACTGCAGCGCCTCTTCATGTCCACGGAGAAAGTGTCCTGCACCCATGATGAGTAAAGCATGGTGGTGCTTTGCCAGTACTTCCGTTTTCACTACCCGCGCATACCATTGCTCTCGTTCGCCTTCATACGGAGCCAGATCCGGTAAACTCTTGATCTTGTCCCAATCCGCCGGCGGACTTCCCATTACCAGCCGAATGCCGCGCGTGCCAGGATGTTCCATGTTTGCTTCGCGAACTGCTTTGTAAAGCCATCCGTATTCGGGAGAGACAGGGAGCACATCACCCACCATATTGCGCCATGCCTTCTGAACCTCGTCGAACGGGACGTCCTTGCCCGCGACATAGCGGTCGACAGTCTTCTGATAAAGCGCGTTTCCGAACTCGACAACAATGTCGTCGACATGGTCTGAGAATCCCGGCGTCCTTACCAGCTTCGAAAGCCATTCGTACTCCTGTTCGCTATCGTGGACTTCGCCGAACATCACCAGGTCGTGTGTGTTGAACAGCCGAATCATGGCCGTGGAAGCATTCTGCAGTCGTGGTTGTTTCAGGGGAATCAGGCTCTGATCGTGCTCCATGACAGGGTTTGCGTCGCGACTGGTGCTGGGGACATTCGCGGTCAGTCCATTTGCAAGCACATTCACGCTTGTGGCAAAGTCTCGATGCTTTGTGTTTTCCGGCAAGGATCGTGATTCGCTCGCTCCCACTGAGGTGGATCCAACAGCTTCCTCAGACCCAGCGACGGTCGTATCTGGCGTCGTGGCTCGATTGAGGCGATCAACCACGGATTCGATCGGAGAAATCCGTCTATTCGAACCCGAGAGGGGCAGGTAAGCAATTGGCCGGCTCAACAAAAATCCAAAAGCAACGATTGTGGCTAGCGATAGTGTGCTGCCGATCAGAATCGATCCGCGCCCTAGCGGTTGCTTGTCAAGAATCTTGAAAGAAGGGATGCCCTCGACATTGGATGAGGCCGATGCTTCTTCTGTCACCGCATAGGTGTTTCGGTACGCCCGCGGGAGCCCGGCTAACAGATCCGTCGCGAGGTCCCACCCCAGGCGGGCTCTCTTGAAGAATCCTGTCTCATCGCGTAGACGGTCCCGAATCAGTTGGAATGCCTCATCCTCGTATGCCTTACGGAAACTAGAAGGGTATAGGCGAAACAGGCGGGTGTACATCTTCTCAGACATAGTCCCCCCTCAGGATTTTGCGGGCTCGCGCAACACGCAAAATGTCCGCCATCCTCTCGGCCTCTGATCGCATTCGTTTGCGACCGGCTGCGGTCAACCGGTAGTAGCGGCGGCGTTCCCTGGTTTCTCCCGTGTCCGCGGGCCCGTCGACTTCCTCGATCAGCTTTCCCTCCAGCAGCGCCTGGATGGAACCATACAAGGTTCCTGGACCGAGGCGAAGACGTCCGCCAGTCTGCTCCTCGATCTCGCGCATGATTGCATATCCGTGCAGCTCGCCGGCGGACAGGGCGAGCATAATCTGGAACGCGGCGGCGGGTAGGGGATCAAGTTTTCGTTTTGGCATTCGTCCTCGATGATCGATGTATCGATGGACGACTGTATATCCGTTCCATTCTGCGTGTCAACGCGGTACTATCAGGAAATCTCCCGGGAATCTGAGCCACCGAACAACTGGCGACGGCGAGAGGCATCTCAATAAGGGGCTCTTATGTTGCCAGACCAGAGCCGGTCATCAGTAGGCACATGCCCGACAAGAACTACTTGGTTAGGTTCAAAGAAGAAAACTTAGCCCCTCAACTCGTAAAGGCTGCGGCTGTCGAAATTTATGGGGACCACCTCGCGTTCCTCCTATCTTCCGGCGAACTATCCGCCTTGTTTCTGCGCGAAGCCGTAAAAGATTGGGAGGAAATCGATATATAGGCGCGAAGATCGGCGCTCAGCGTGCGGGCACCTGCCTCAGGTTGGGAACCTGCGCCACGGCGGCTCTGTCTCTCAGGTCCACCTCCAGCCGTGCGCCAGCGCGCTCGAATCGATACCGCCTGCCTGTCGCCGGGCCGATCACGTTCATCGCGGTCTGGCCAGTGTATTCAAAGATGACTCTGCTGATGCGCATCTGCACGGGGTGAACCGCAGTGCGCGAGGCACTAGAGGCGTGGCCCGGCGGAATGGCAGTCTGGAACAGCTCCCTCTTCTTTCCGCAACAAGACATCGCCACCCTCCGCATCCTCAAAATAGTTAGCGGGGGGTAGTTGGCCATCCCCCATGTTTGCTGTGGTGCGCTCCAGCAGGATCGCGCCCGCGGATAATGCCGGCCACAGCAGCAACCGCTCTTTCCAGGTGGCGCCGAGCAGCAGCGAAAACGGCACCGCAATCCAAAGGCTCACGCAGTAGAAGCAGTCCAGCAGCTTTCCCAGAAATCCATTCCCCGCCCACCGCCGCAACAGGGCGAACAGATCCCACGGTCCGTCTTCTGCGTGGAACAGGTGACTGACGCGCCAGACACCCAGCAGCCCCACCGCCAGCCAGGAGAACGTCATCGAAGGTTCCTTCCAGGGCCGGCGGTCTGCGGCACTGCCGGCTCGGGTGGCACTACGAGCCCGCTGACATTGATTCGCAGGTCGCCGGCGGCACGGGCACAATCACCGTAATGCTCTGTTCACTCAGGTTGTACTGGTTCCAGAAGCTGTGGTTGTCGCTGCACGAGGTTGTTGGCGGCGTTGCCGTACTGCCGATGGCGCAGCCGATCGTGCGCTTGAATGCGTAGAGCTGGAATTCGTAGGCGCAGGTTTCCGGGAAGACCTCGCTGGCGGGGACCGACAGCCTGATCGCTCCGCCATTCCAGGCGGGCGAGACCGCTCCCTGGGTCAGCGCACTGCCGTAGTCCGGACCCACCTGGGCTGCTGCCGGAGCCCAGAGGGGCGGCAGGGGACTGGGCGTGAGCGTGGCGCCGGCCAAACCCAGCAGATCGATGATCAGGCTGGCGCCATACGTTACGTTGAAGGTGTAGAAGGCCAGGAATGCATCCGGGTCGTAGGCTACAAAATCGATCACCAGCGTGTCGCTGGGGCTGATGCAGACAGTGCTGCACGGTCCAAGAATCGTGGTGCCTCCGCTTTGCACCATGGACATTTGCAGGAATGCCGTTTCTGGCTGCACCGTGCACAGATGAACGGTTCCAGTGCCGCACGGCTGCCCATAAAAGTCGGTTGGCCCCGTCGTGTTGGTGGTCTGGTTATCGATCGTCAGCACGATGCCGTTAGCGTTCTCGGTATCGCACAGCGGCAGCACTCTCGGAGCGGTCAGGTTGCCTGCATATCCTGCACGGGTCCACCCCACTACCTGCAGGTAATAGGTACCGTTCGGGAGCACGCCTGCACTGTTCAGTCCCATGAGCGTGAAAAAACAATTGGGTCCCCAGAGAAACGGGCCGGGGTTGTTGTTCTCGTAGTGCTCGACGGTTTCAAAGACCAGGTGCGTGGTGGTGCCGTCGCTGATCGAGTTCGGCATGAACGGCACCAGCGGCCAGGACGACGGGCCCACAAAGATCTGGCGGTTGAAGCCTCCCACGGCGGCCGCCGGCAGTTGGCTCCAGGGTCCGGGCGGGCCCGGCGGCGGAGTCCATGCCGGAGTGAACCCTGTCGTCGATACGAGAAATTCGTAGTAGTCGACCGTGTCACCGACAGACCCCTGGATCGGTATGTCGCCGGAGTATGGACGATCGGCACCGTAACTGAGCGTGATACCCATGCCCGGGTTTAACAAGCCCGCGGGCGATGCCGGCGCGCCCACATTGCCGCCGATCGTGCCCACGTTGTCGTCACAGATGCCGCTTAGCAGAATACAGTCGCCCTCGGGAGAGCACTGCTGCGGATCGGGGCACTGCAGGATGCAGCAGGCCTGGTCGTTCGCAGCCAAAGTAACGTTAAGGCTGGTGGGAATATTTTCGCGTGCGTCCCAAATGGTCTCGTTGACGATTACGGTATTCTGCCCGGCGCAGTTCTGCGTGGCTTTGAACAGGATGTTCGCATCGCAATCGAGCCACGGCCACCACGGCCACCACGGCCAGAGGCGAATGGCCTCGAACTGCGGCGCGGCTGGAAGCCGCTGCACCAGTTGCTTGCGTAGGGCCTCCAAATCAGATGGGTCGAACGAGCCTGCACCTGCAGCCTGGCTCGAGTTGAACGAAGCCGCCGCCGAAATCACGCGGGGAGCGCCGGGACCGCTGGGAGCAAGCAGTTGCTGAAACACGCTCAGGCTCGGTTGGGAGCTGGGAAGCGGTAGTTTGCCGATGGCCGGGTCACTGCGCAGCAGCGCGCCGATGCGGTCTACCAGCACCGGCTCCAGCCGCCAGTAGCGCTGCTCCCACCACCACCAAGGAAACCACCCGCAGCAGCGCCAGAAGGTGATCTCGAACGATCCAGTAGCGTCCGTGGTGGCGCAGCCCACCTGCTGCTCGCTCACCCACCACCACCACCAGGCCACGTCATAGGCGCATACCTGCGCGCCGGGGACAGGGCTGCCATCTGCACACACGACCCGGCCGGTGATCTTGAACTCGCGGCACCACCGCAGCCACCAGTCCCAATAATAGGGAGGAATGATTATGGGCTCCAGGCTGAGGGCGTCACCTTCCGTCAACCGGGCGCGCGAGACATTCACGCTGATCGTCTGCAGGTGTTTGAGGTCGTCATCGGAAGCGTTTGCGGGACCAAGAACGATGCGGACCGCGCCGGGACGCCGGCTGAATGAAAGCGCAGCCTGGCCCTTACCCTTGGCGTCGAAAGCAACTACGTCGGAACTCGCGGCTGCGCCGCTGCTGAAGTAGGCCGCTACCTTGACTTTGCGGTCCGGTTTGAAATTCTTAATACCCGATGCGTCGAGCGGGACAATGATCTGAAACTTGCCGGAATTGTCTGTCATGGAAGAACCTCCGCGGTCTGCGCACAGATGTTGCTGATTCGTTTATTGCACTGGGCTGCGGCAGCGTCCGTGCGGTGCCACACATAACTGGCAGAATTCATTCCTCTGTCATTGGGCAGCGGCTCGATCGGGACGGGCTCTGGGCGCGTATTGGCCCGGATGTCTTGGCATGACCCGCGTGCTGGTGAACAGTGGATCGAGCTCATCTTCAACGGCCCGGTAGCACTCGCATGCGTGCGACTCGAGGCCTCGACGATCCAGAATGTGAATATGCCCGCGGCAATAGTGAATCAGTCCCGCATTCTGCAGATGCCCTGCAGCCAGCGTCACGCTCTCGCGCCGCCCACCTAACATGCCGGCGATAAGTTCATGCGTCATTGCGAGTTCTGCGCAGTTTCCGCGATCGAGGCACGACAGCAGCCAGCGGCAGAGCCGTTGCTCCATGGAGTGCAGGATGTTGCACACTGCGGTCTGTGATACCTGGGTGATGAAAGCCCGCGTGTAGCGCAAAAGGAGTGCCTGTAGCGGTCCGCCATGCGCGAACTCCTCCTGCAGCCGCTTGGCCGGCATCTTGAACGCGCATCCGCCGACCACGGCAATCGACCGGCTGTAGGTAGATCCTTTGCCTAGATATGCGGTTAGACCAAGTAAGCCTTCCCTACCCACCAAGGCCATCTCTGCCGTGGAACCGTCGCGCATGGTGTACAGCAGTGAAATCACGGCGCTGGTTGGGAAGTAGCAAGAGTGGATCGTTTCCCCCGGCTCGGAGAGTACCTGGCCAGGCGAGAAAGCCACAGGTTGCAGGTCAGCCAGCAAACGTTCGCGGTCCCCCGGTGGCAGAGCGCTGAGCAGAATGTTTCGATCCGCAATCCAGGTTCGGGGGAGGGTGTTCATGGGGCCCCACATAAGCGATGAGAGTCGCTTTAAGATAGGGAACGATCGTTTCGTTTCGTTTCATCCCTATACCCCATCGGTAACCAGCGCAGCGACCACAACATTGGGAAAATCGTGAATATCTCCGTGAACAAGGGCACAAGGAGGGTCGCGTAAAATCGCGCCAGGGAGTACCTGGGCCGTATGTTCACCAGAAGCACGCCCCCATCCGTGGGAATTCTAAAATCCGAACCTATCCTTCGAGTACTACTGGTTCCAACCTTTATTCTGCTTGCCATCTACTGCTTTCACTTCTCGTTTTATCGGACTTACTTTCCCTATGGAGACGACCCCGCGCTCCTCCACGCGAGTGCGGGGAACGCGACGAAATGGGTTAGCGAGGGATATTCAAAGTACTTCGTTGTTTATCCGGAATGGAATGTGGCTCGAACGGATTTTCTGCGTCCTCAAGTCAATCTCATCGTCCGCCTGAACGAGATCTTTTTCGGAAATCATTATTTCCTCTATTTCGCCAGCTTCTATCTTGCGCAGTTTCTGATTTGTGCGCTGATGGTTCGTCTCGCCCGGCGTGTGGGCGTGAAGCAACAGTGGCTGTTTCTGGTTGGAATGCTCGGGGCGATCAACCCTGCCTTCATCGGGGAGGGGCTCTATAGCTTATCGTTCCAATACGATATCTGGAGCGGGTTGTTTGCTGTTGCGGCTTTTTATCTGATTCTTCGTCAATGGTATGGGCTCGCAGTTCTTACTCTCACTCTAGCGGTGTTTACGAAAGAGCCGGCTCTCTACACTCCTGTCGCTGCGGCGATCACCGTTCCCCTCGTTCATCGCCGCAGGCTACCTGCTGTCCTTATGCTTCTTCCTTTGTTGGTGTGGGCATTGGTGTGGAAGTTCGTCTTTGTAGGAACAACCCATGGAAACTATGCGCTGCAGGGCAATCCAGCGACATTGCTGATCAAAGGAGCGATCCAGGGGTTCATCAGGTGGCCGACGGGCATTGTCGATTACCATGCCGTGCGGAAGATCCTCTTCGAGCATTCCATCGCGGCCCGTCTGCCGGATTTGCTTCTCCTGTTGATTAACCTGTTTCTTTGGGGCGTTCTGCTCGCGGCAGGCGTGAAATTTGCAAAAGCAGCTTTGCGTTCGAGTCCACTCTCTGAACAGGACAGGTTGGTACTGGCAACTCTTATCTGGCTTGCAGGAGCGCTTAGTTTTGGCATTCTGGTCGGCTATCACTCCCGGTTCGGTGGTTCGATCTATCCACTCGAGATTCTCGTCTTTGCTGTGATGGTCCAAAGCAGCCGCACACGCGCGTTCTCTGTCGTGGCGCTTGGTTTACTTGCAGCAGTATTTCTATGGAACGCGCGGGCGCCGGAGTCGAGCGACGATGGAATCGTGCCTCACCGGGATTCTTTCCCGATTTTCACCATGCGGAGTCTTGTGGACTCTCTTCAGCGGCACCGGGCCGATGTCGTTTATGTGCTCAATTCCACGCGTTCTGACGCGGCTCCATCGAGCATCGCGAGTTTGGCAGGCGTGCCTTCTGAAGAAGTAATTATTTTGAACGAAGCGCAGGGCTGCCTTAACGATGGTCGGGCCGATCGGCCTATGATGCAGCAAGTTGGGAGCGCTGTGCATATCGTTTCGGTATTACCTGGATGCGCCAGCTACGAATTTAGTGGCGTACCGCTCTCGACGATTGCTCAAGCATTTGGAGGCGCCTTTCACGCGGCGATTTTGCCACCTAGAGCTTGCCTGAAGGGCATGTCATCGAATATGGGTCGGTGGATAAGAGCGCAATTGCGTCGATCAACCCTGGGAAAAAACTCGACCTGAACGTCAGCCCGGAGGAAGGGAAGTCGTACATCATTCTTTACTACGACTGGGTCAACGGAAAATTCATGTGTGCGGGAGCGAGTTGCGGGAGAGATTAATCACGCGGTGTAGGTTGTGCTGTCTCCCCCGGTTACATCGTAGGTTGCGCCGGAAACCATTCGAGCGGCATCCGACGCCAGGAACACCACCACTGGCGCAATGGCAAAGGCGGCCAGCAGCGCCGGGGCAGCCAGGAAGGCACCACGACTTAGGTTTGGTCCGATTCCGAATATAAGTTGCCTTTTGCCAGTTCGCTCGTGCACACTTATCCGGCATAGGTAACGAAAACATAGCATTTGGGGACCTTTCTCATGAACACTTTTGCCTTGCTCAGAAATGCTCTTTGGACCCGCTGCCTTTTCATCGCTCTTATCGTTATTCTTAGCTGCAGCAGGTCGGCCAACGCCCAAAGTTCCCAGCCAATCTTTCCTCTTGCGAATCCAATAACTCTTCCTGGGGTTGGCGACACCTATCCCATCTTTATTGGCGACTTCAACGACGATGGGAAGCCTGACCTCGCCTACATCAGCGTCAGCAGCAACGGTCAAACGTCTTTCGGGATCCAACTGGGCTTCGCCACCACTGCGCCGACTACCGTGACCCCGACTCTTTGTGTTAGTGGTGCCGGCCAGCCCAGCTTTGCCGATGTGAACAATGATAAAAAGCTGGACCTTGTTTATTCCTGCTTTGGCTTTCTCACGATCCAGCTGGGCAACGGCGATGGCACTTTCCAGCCTCCTGCAACCCAGCCTCCTGCATCTTACGGACCATATGGGGGAACACCAGTTTTCGCGGACTTGAATGGTGATGGGTACATCGATATTGCCACCCTTACGTTCCCAGCGAATGCTCCCCCGCAAGTATCTGTCTTTTTGAACCAGGGTGCCACGGCGCCTGGGGCTTTCGCAGCTCCCATTTTGTATGCGGCCCCGAGTGGGGCTTACGGCCTCTCGGGCGGCGACTTTAACGGAGATGGCAAACAGGACCTGGTAACCACTATCCTTACAACAGGATCCGGTCTCCCGGGATCCCAGCCGACGGCATTTACCGCGTTTTCCGTCCTCTACGGCAATGGCGACGGGACGTTCAACGCACCCAAGACACAGTCGATAGCTCCCTTTGAAGGCTTCACCACAGGCGACTTCAATGGTGATGGAGTTACGGATCTTGCCGTCCTGGTGGAGCCCACACCTGGTAGCTTGTTCACTTCGGTACAGATTCTGCTGGGGAGCAACAGCGAAACCTTCAGCCAGGGCGTGGCGCTACCCGTCGCAGCTACTGTGTCCACCTCAATACCCTATCCGATGGCCGCGGTTGCCCTCACCGATGATGGGAATCTCGATCTAGTGGTTGGCACCAATGTCCTGAACGTGTTCCATGGAGACGGCAAGGGCGGCTTTACCACCGCCGGTACCTACGGGGTCTACGCTCAGGCCAGTGAGGCCCCGGCATATTTGTTCGCGGATGTGAATGGAGATGGGAATCAGGATTTGATCGTCGCAAGCCAGGCTTCTCAAGTCTTCCTCTTCCTGGGCAGTGGAGGCAGCACCTTTCAGGCACCCCCTGGTGCGCCAGTCGACGGTCAGGTAGCTGACGTGAACAACGACGGCATCGCGGACATGGTATTTCTTCCGGTTCAGGGAGGGAACTACTTTGGGACGGCGCTCGGCAGAGGAGATGGTAGCTTCGCAATCCTGAACCAAACGACACCGGTGCCCCCGGCGGAAACCGGGTATCTCCTCTTGACCGGAGACTTCAATGAGGACGGGAAAACCGACGTGATTGCGATTCAACCTGGATCGCTCAATGACAGGGGTTTTGCTTGCGGAGCTCCAGATGCGCAACTGCTCTCGTTTCTCGGAAGTGGTGACGGTCGGTTCCAGGCTGAGGGCACAGCTCTTGCTCTGGGAGTCAGCGCAGCGGGCGCAGGAGCAACCGGCGATTTTAATTCCGACGGGAACCTCGACATCCTTATCCCTTCTGGCTGTCAACCGGGAATTCAACTTGTGCCTGGGAAGGGAGATGGGACGTTTGGCAGCCCCATCCCCCTCAATGTACAAGGTGGAAATGATTCAATGCCGCTCGTTGGCGACCTTAATAACGATAAGAAACTGGATTTTATTTGGGAGGGCATTGTTTTTCTCGGAAACGGTGACGGAACATTCAAACAGCTTCCCCTCACCATTCCTGCTGGAATTGGAGTGATCGCCATCGCCGACCTCAACGGAGACGGCATCCTGGACGTGGTTTCGGGTAAGGATGGCCCCAGCAATGGGAGTGCGGTCTACGCTGGAAATGGAGATGGCACCTTTCAGGCCACACCTTTCTACACAGTGCCGTTGCCGACCTTCACGTCTGGATCCGCTATCGGCTACACGTATCAGTACTCTATCTCCGTTGGGGACGTGAACGGCGATGGCAATCCCGACTTATTGGTTGTGGAGCAGGGGGCCGCCAGTCCTTTCCTAGCGGTTTATTTTGGCGACGGACACGGTAACTTCACCCAGGATACGAATACCTATTTCGTCTCTCCGCAGTATGCATTGTCTTCGACGATGCCAACCCGGCTCAACAATCAGGCCCCACCTTTTCCCAATGACAACAAGCTTGATGTCTTATGGGCAGCTACATACGGTAGTCCCCTCCCGTCTGTTATTTCGTTGCTAAACCAGACCAATCCTCCTCCCGCCAAGCCCGCTCCCCTCACCACGACAACGACGCTGCAGACTTCGTTGGCAATGGCTAATCCTGGCGCCGCGATTACGCTGACTGCATCGGTCTTTGGGACCAATCCCAGTGGCTCTGTCACCTTTTGTGCGAATGGAAACAGGCTGGCGACGGAAGCTCTCGTCAATGGAACCGCAACCCTGGCGACATCCTTTGCCAATACCGGCAGCTATTCTGTCACCGCCGCCTACGAGGGAGACGGCGACAATACGGCGAGCACGTCCCCTGCAGTCGGCATCACAATAACGCCCGCGACCACGACCACAACTCTGCAGGCAACGCCGAGCGCGGGCAATCTTAATGGACAGATCACCTTGAAGGCAACGGTGAGCGGAGACAGCCCGACGGGGTCGGTCGCCTTCGCGGCTGGCACAACCGGCCTGGGAACAGCCACGGTGACAAACGGTGTGGCGACACTGCAGACCTCGTTTGCGACGGCCGGCAGCTACGCTACCACGGCTACTTACCATGGCGATTCGAACAACGCGGCCAGCACCTCGAACGCGGTAACCATTGTGATCGCCGCACCTGACTTTACGGTGACCGCTACACCAACGTCCGGCACCATTCCCGTGGGTCAGAACGCCGCCTTCACCTTTACGGTAACTTCCATCGCGGGGTATGCAGGCACTGTGAAGTTTTCCTGTGGACCGCTGCCCGCCCAGGCAGCCTGTTCCTTTGCGCCCGCAAGCGCGACGCCGTCGGGCAGCTCCCCCGCCCCCAGCACATTAACGATAACCACGGCGGCCGCTACAGCCGCGGACCGTCCGAATCAGGGACCCAAGCCATACCTTCCGCCATGGATGCCCGCCGGGGGACTCGCCCTCGCCGGAGCCATAGGAATTACCTTTGCTCCCAGGAAGACCCGACGCTGGAGCCATCCATTGCGTTTGCTGAGCGTGGGCTTGTTGTGGGCGCTCTTATCTCTGTCGGTGTTGGGTTGTGGTGGTGGCAACAGTTCTCCTTCCACCCCCGCTACTACGCCCGCAGGTTCCTATACGATTTCCGTGAACGTGGCCGACAGTGCAGGCGGACCGCAGCATGCGGTAAGCGTGGCGCTGGTAGTTCAATAACTGGCCTCAACGGGCCAAAATGAACAGATGAGCCTTGCGCACGCTTTTTCTGTCGAAAATAAAGCTGCGATGTCCAGACTTTGACTGGGTGGCCCAGGTCTCGCTTTTGAGACATCGGTTTCTCCTCTCAAATCAAGACCGGTTGAATAGAAGCCTTGCGAAGTTCATTCCTCGCGAAGCGCCTGGATGGGTTCGACCGATGCGGCGCGACGGGCCGGGGACAGGCCGGAAATGAATACGGTGATCAGTAGAAGGGCGGCGGCTGCGCAATAGCTGGCGGGATCGAAGGGCGTAACTCCGAAGAGCATGGAACGCAGCAGACGAACCACGGCAATGGAACCCAGGCCGCCGGTTACCAGGCCCACAACCGCAGTCCATGTACTCCCGCTCATTACCAGCCGGAAGACAGCCGCGCGAGTGGAGCCGAGGGCGATGCGCAGAGCAAATTCGCGTTGGCGCTCGATGACGGAGTAGGCCATGACTGCATAAGGGCCAAGCATGGCGACGAGCACGCTGGAGATGGCGTAGACGCTGAGCAACTCGGCGGGAATACGAGAAATTTGATATCGCACGCCGGTCACCTGTTCCAGGGTGCGCACGTCTTCAAGCGGCAGAGAGCTATCGAGGCCGGCGACCGCCTGGCGGAGCTGCGCTATCACGGGCCGAGGGTGTGCGCGAGCGCAGCGCAAGGATCACGTCGCTCGTGTAATTCTGCGCCAGCGGCAGGAACAGGACTGGATCCGAACCGGTATACGCAGGATCGGAATAGGCATAATCGCGGACGATGCCGAGGATGCGGCGAGGACGCTGGTCGACGATCACGTTGTTGCCGATCGCATCGCCTTTGGGCCAATAACGGTACGCCATTGGTTCATTGATCACGGCGACTGCTGTGGATGTGGCGTTGTCGCCCGTTTCGAACGCGCGGCCCTAGCCCACGCCGATGCCCATGAGACGGAAAAAGTCAGGGCCCTCGAAGTCGGTGATGACTTGCATGTCTTCGCCCTTGGCAGCGACATAGCCGGGAATGCTGAAGCCCCGTGTGTTGTTGGATCCGTCCTCTCCCATGGGCAGATGCGAGGTGAGCGTGGCGGAGGCGACACCCGGCGCCGATCGCATGCGATCCAGAAGTGCCGCCTGGAAAGCGAGGCCACGCTGCTCGGTGTATCCTGCCCGTGAAAGAGACACGCTTGCGGTAAGGCAGTTGGCGGGGTCAAAGCCGGTGGTGCGGTTGGCGATGTTGAGCGCCGTGCGCGTGAGAAGGCCACAGCAGACCAGGACTACAAAGCAGATGCCGAGCTGCAGGCCCAGCATCACGGAAGCTTGGATGGCTATCCTGAGATTCAGGCGCAGGCAAAAGGAAACCTGTTCCCACCCCCTGCATATAGTTCATCTCGCGCCATTGCTTCCAGGTGACGACACATCGCCTTCTCCAGCACCTTCTCTCGACTAAAGCTCTTTGGGCGGCCCATAAACCTATGATCCGGTAAAGAACTAAATAGTTCAATATCCCTGCAACCTCGCCGCATCTTTCCCATCCTATAGAACTGAATGGTTCGAAAAATCGGACTCGGCTGCACATTATTGACCGTGATACCTCGGTTCCCGAGCGATGGTGGAATGAATGCCTGAACCGACTCAGAAGGCAACTCACGAAGCTTCCGGAATTTCGGATCATCCCATAGAAGAAGCACACTGCGGCACGGCCGCGGTCGTCGACAACGAGAATGAGGAAATCAAATCCAATGACTGAGAATAAGAAGCTGCAAGGAAAAGTTGCAGTCATTACCGGCGGTACATCCGGAATAGGATTAGCTACAGCAAAGCTCTTCGTGAAAGAAGGCGCCTACATCTTCATTACGGGCCGCCGGCAGAAGGAGCTTGACGAGGCCGTAAAGTCCATCGGCAACAACGTCATGGGCGTTCAGGGAGACGTTGCCAAATTGACCGACCTGGATCGTCTTTATGAGGCGGTTCAAGCAAAGGGGAAGCTTGACATCCTCTTCGCCAATGCCGGGGTCGCGGAATTTTCGCCTCTCGGCAAAATCACTGAAGAGCATTTCGACAAACTCTTCGACATTAATGTCAAGGGAACGCTCTTCACCGTGCAGAAAGCGTTGCCGCTGCTGAACGATGGTGGCTCGATCATCCTCAACGGCTCGGTCGCGAGCGTGAAGGGTACGCCCGCCTTCGGCGTCTACGGCGCGACCAAGGCCGCACTCCGCTCTTTCGTCCGAACCTGGACCTCGGATCTAAAGGAACGCCATATCCGGGCAAACGTTATTAGCCCGGGTCCGACCGATACGCCCGTTATCGATGGGCAACCTGCAGACGCCATCGCCCGGATTGTGTCCACCGTCCCAATGGGACGCATGGGGAAACCCGAGGAAATTGCTAAGGCGGCGTTGTTTCTAGCTTCGGATGACTCCAGTTTCGTTACCGGTATCGAACTGTTCGTCGATGGCGGCAGAGGGCAAATCTGATCGGGATCGCGATTTCGAAAACACTGTTCAGTTGGTCGAGTCCTGGCGGAGAGAGAGGGATTTGAACCCCCGATACCCGTGAAGGTATGCCTGATTTCGAGTCAGGTGCATTCAACCGCTCTGCCATCTCTCCGCGTCTTTGTTTTCAGTTACTTACGGTAACACCTCAGGCCCGTTTTGTCTATTGTGACGTAAATTCTTTGGCTGCGCATGGGAACGGAGAAATTCCTGCAACAGCTCGCCTACACCCTCGGTGTTGAGATGCGAATAGAACCTTTAAGGCACCTCAGACGTGTGACTCAAGCATCCTAATTGGGTTTCGTGCTTGCCGGCTTGTTCCGCACACATGCAGGATTCTTGCATGCCGAAACGCCACCAGCGCCAAGCTTCAGAGGCCTACCACAGTCACCACACAGCGTCACGCCATTAAATACATGATTAGGTTTGTTCATGCGGGGGATTATAGGCTGGTGGCGCGCAGTTGGAGGTGCGTGGTGGTAACTGAAGGGTAGGCGGTCATCCGTCTTGGAATTTGGACCAGCCACTTCTTGGGGTTCGAAATACTTAGCGGAAACTGTGCGATCTGGTACTTGGCTTCATCGCTATCGACAGGTGCAAGAAGCAAATCGCCGCCGGACGAATATCGCCAGCGAAAGTAATACACTTTTCCAGCTTCTGCTGTGAAGTGCGCAAACTCTACGGTTTTTCCGGGCAGTGCGGAATCTAAATTCACGCAAACATGGCGTTCTCCCGGCTCGAGGAACACAGAAGAGTAGGAATTGTCTTTGAGGGCGCCAACCCATGACCCGTCTACGCCAATCTAGTGACCACATGCACTCCAATTCCGAATTTTTCTGCACCAAAGTCTTGGATGAAGACGACCGTCGCCTTTCCCGGCTCTGGTTTTGGCAGTGAGGAATGAGACTTGTCAAGCGTCACCTTGAAACTGACATTCTCAGGTCCGCAGACGGACGAGGAGTTTTGAGCTAATGCGGATGCTCCAAAGAGGAAGGCGACGAGAACGATTTTCACGAAAGCAGTTTTCCTCGGATGCTACTGTACAGCCTCTAAATTCCCGCGGAGATGATATAGCACTTCGGTTTCGATGAGTGTCGCCAGGACAAAATAATCACTAAAGTCATTCACTCTTTTGGCGATGAAATAGAACAAGCGAGAGTGCCTCCCGTGTGGACGGCACTCAACGCAGGGTTCACTACGGGCCTTCCAGTTAAGGATGATTGGCTCTGAATGGAATCAAGTCCTGCTGCCCGTTCGTCAGCCGGGAGGGTCTGCTTGAAAAAAATCAGAGCTTCCACTCTTATTTGGCCGCTAGTGGTTGCGTTTTCTTTGTTTGTGGTCGTCACCTCAGAGCCTGGCCGGACTGAGAAGCCGGGGCGTCGAAAAAACGTTGACGAGGAACAAGAGCGAACGCCGCAGCCTACTTCCCTGGTGATCTCGAATTCGACCGTCATGGATGCCCAAACGACCCGGGAGTACCGCAACCCAGCTGCCCCCAGGTGGAGGGGTCTGCTCCAAACTTGTGCCGTTGCCATCGTTCTTGGCTTGCTGATCTTCAATTTGTCTCAGTCGCGCGCCACGTCGCGCGCTACCCAGCAAGCTTCCAGCGCCGCGAAGAGCACGGCGGAAGCAACTGCCCGGCAGCTCGAACTGTCGCAAAGGCCGTGGATATCCATCGACACGTCCATCGAAAGTCCACTGACGTTCACTTCAGAAGGAGCCGCGCAAGTGAGCGTAAAGTTTGTCATCCGCAATGTGGGGGGTACCCCCGCAAAAGGCCTCTCGGTAGATCCCGAGTTATCGATTGCCTCCCAGGGCGAGCAAGATCCTGTGATGGAAAGGAGTAAGGTTTGCGAGCAGAATCGAACGCGAGAAGCGGGGAGAGACGGAACACTTTTCCCCAAGGGTGAACTCACGAAGTCTGTGACTTTCCTTGCCGATGCGTGGGACATCGTAAAGGAGTCGAACCGCACGGGTTCCTTTTCGCCCGTTGTCATCGTTTGCGCAAGCTACCGATCGACATTCGACGACAGCGCCCGGTACACCACCGGAGTGATTTACTACCTGCGCAGAATCGACCCAAGCCATCCCGGGACTTACCTACGGATGAAAGATCGAGTGGAGGTTCCACGAGAACTACTCATGCTTGAGTACGATCCCATAGGCGCCATCGCCGCGAATTAAAGAACGCACACCTTACCATGGTGCTCCGGCGGCGGAATTCATCGGTCACCGTTGCCACCTTGCAGCCGATGGAAACACCATGGCTGAAAGCACCACATGCTGACCTCGTCAGGATACGCAGAGAGCTCTGCCGATTTCCTGGGATGGGAGCGTACCTGGTGCGGAAAGAGAAAACTCCATGGCTGTGACCGATTCGCAAACCCTCCAACGGCTCAGAAACGAAGAAGGCCTGGCAGAGCAGCTGGGCAGGAAAGCCTTGAACATCGCGGTGATACTCAAGGATCATCCACAGTATGTTGTTGCTCGTCAGAAGGCTGACGCTCTTATGGCCAAGGCCTCAGCGTTGCGTGAGCAGATTCTCAAGATCGAAACCACGTGAGAGGTGCCGGCATGGGTCATTCGTTCTGTTCAGTCTGGCTGCAACCCCAGGGGGTTACTCCCTCCCAAAGGTAGTATTTCCTGCGTCGTGCGGCCGTGGCATTCTTTCCCTACGATGCGAGTCAACATCAAAGCCCGTATCCCGATGCACCTGTATCAGGAGTTTCACACTTTGCCCCTGGTGCTGACGATTGAAACAGCACATGGCCTGGCCGCTCGTTGTGAACATCGCACCACTGCCGCGGAACTCATGTGGACCCTGGACCAGAAGACCGATATCAATTCCGGTCTTCTGGATCGGTTCCGGCAAAAATTAAGGCTCATTGAAGAAGCCCATTTAAGCGACGTCGAGGTCAGCGATGAGGTCCTCGATATGTTCGGCTTTTTCGTCTAGTTCTTCAGCTCCTCATTCAAAACTTGTGCCAGGCGTAAGCCGGCCAAAGCGAGTTGCCGGTCGACGACCGGCCGCTCGCGCTCGTAATACGCCTGGTCGATCTCCGTCTGCGGTTGCACCCACGCCTGCCTGGCTAATTGCAGTGACTGGTTGGCCCACGCTACCGGATCAGTCGGGCCGGCCTCAAGATGGTCCGCGGCGATCATATCCTCCAGCTGGCGGGCATAGCGGTGTTCGCGCACGCCGGTGTGCCGAATCAACTCGGTATCCCACACGGCATGCAAATTACACGCGTAGTCGCCACACTGAGCGGATCCGAACACAGTCACAGGAATATCGTTTCCTCCGCGCGCATCGCCCATGGCGTGAAACGGCTGGCTCAGGTCGCCTACAAAATGAACCAGGTATTTGAGCGCTTCACTGCGAGCCGCGAAGGGCTGCGATGGATCGCCCAGGATATGGGCAGACCTGTTGATCTGCCCGACCACGCAATTGTCGTCAGGGCAGTCCTTGGGCTCATACCCGCCGGCGTCTGACGGAATATCGACGTAATGCCAGGGACCCGTCTGCGGATGCCCGCTGCGGATGTCGTCCGCCCAGGTGGAGATGGAGGCCAGGTCGTTGTCGCCCAGGTACTGGCGTAGTTTTTGTAACGTGGTGCCGTTGAGGTGGTCCCAGGCAATATCAGCGATGATCCTATGTCCTTCGCTGCCCCAAGCCCATGCCTGGGGATGAGGGAGCAGAAGGAGAAAACCGGCCAAACCCGCTTTGATCAGACGTAAACCCATGGTTTTGATGATAGCGGTGGACGCTTACAAATTGTGGATTACTTCGCCTTTTATTCGCCTATACTGGGTCTCATGCCGGAGGCGGGATGAAGGTGACGGGGTATGACCAACGGCCGGATTTATCGCGTATGGGGCCGACTCTGTTGATTGCTTCGGCGTTGATACTTGCTGTCCGTACGGCCAGGTGGCCGGCAGCACTCGATGAAAATCTGGTCAGTCCCGAACTCGATCAGGAAATTGACTATGCCATTCTGCTGGCGACGCGCACCTTGTCAAGTTTGCTGCGGCACAAGGAGTCGATGTTCCCGTCGCGAAAGGAGCCAAGGTATGCCCCTGACGATGACGAAAATCCGGCGTGAGAATCGCTTCGTTCTGTCGAAGAACTTGAGTGGGTGGCCCAGGTCTCGCTTTTGAGACCTGGGCCACCCACTCAATACTCAATAGTCGAGTCTGATGGGTTATCTCGGTCGCTTAGAGGAACAGCGGAGCGAGCACCAGGGTCACTGTGGCCAGCAGCTTGATCAGTACATGCAGCGACGGCCCGGCCGTGTCTTTGAACGGGTCGCCGACCGTATCGCCGACCACCGCCGCCTTGTGCGCCTCGGATCGCTTGCCACCGTGAGCACCAGTCTCAATGTATTTCTTGGCGTTATCCCAGGCGCCGCCACTGTTGTTCATCAGCATGGCCATCAGGATGCCGACAATGGTCCCCACCATCAGCAGGGCAGCGACCGCCTCAGCCCCGGCAAGGTCAATGGAGCGGCCATTCAGCACAGGTGAATACTCTCCCGGGATGTGGATGTGGAAGCTTCCGCTCAAGTTCTTGAACACCAAGCCTACTGCCAGCGGGGTGAGCACCGCCAGGGCGCCCGGCAGCACCATCTGCTTCAATGCTGCGCCGGTCACGATGCGTACGCAACGGCCATAGTCCGGTTTGGAAGTGCCAGCCATGATGCCCGGATTCTCGCGGAACTGCGCCCGCACATCTTCAATGATGTACTGCGCCGTGCGGCCTACCGCCTTAATGGCGAAGGAGGAAAAAAGAAAAATCAACATCGCGCCCAGCAGAGCTCCGACGAATACGGGCACGCTGGCGAGATTGATGTTGGTGAAGCTCCAGTCGCCGGGGAGAACCTGGTGGGCATCCGCGAAGCGTTGCGCCACGATGCCGTGGACCGTCTCCAGGTAGGCGGAAAAGAGCAGAAAGGCAGCCAGCGCGGCGGAACCAATCGCGTAGCCCTTGGTGAGCGCCTTGGTGGTATTTCCGGCTGCGTCCAGCTTGTCGGTTTTTTCTCGCACGGAGTCCGGCTGGTCCGACATTTCAATAATCCCGCCGGCATTGTCGGTAATGGGGCCAAACGTATCCATGGCCAGGATGTATGCGGCAGACGACAGCATGCCCATGGTAGCAATGGCGGTTCCATAAATGCCCTTGGCGTAGTCGGAGATCGTGGCGTCGGCCAATCCACGCACCCCGAAGTAGTAGCTCAGCAGCAGGGCCGCGCTGATCACGATCACCGGCATGGCGGGTGTCTCCATACCGACTGCGAGCCCGCTGATGATATTGGTCGCGGGCCCGGTGAGCGAGGCGTTAGCGATCGACTGCACCGGGCGATAGCGAGTCTCGGTGTAGTACTCCGTGATGCGCACAAACAGAAAGGAAGTCATCATGCCGACAATGCCACAGCCGAGCAGCCACCAGCGGCCCTGCAACATGTAGTAGACGGCCCCGGCAAAGCCGGCCAGAGCCAGCAGCGTGGTGACGTAGTAGCCGCGGTTCAGCGCATCCATCGGGTCTTGGTCTTCCCGGCTATGCACCACCAGCACGCCGATGAAGCTGGCCACCAGGTTGATGGCGTGAACAATGAGGGGAAACAGGATGCCTTTGATGCCGAAGACCGGATAAAGCGCGGTCCCGAGAATCATGGCGCCGACATTTTCTGCCGCTGTGGATTCGAAGATGTCGGCTCCACGGCCGGCGCAGTCGCCCACGTTGTCGCCTACCAGGTCTGCGATGACGGCGGGGTTGCGGGGATCGTCTTCGGGAATGCCGGCCTCGACTTTGCCCACAAGGTCAGCGCCGACGTCCGCAGCCTTGGTATAGATACCGCCGCCCAGCTGGGCGAAGAGCGCGACCAGCGACGCGCCAAAGCCAAAGCCGACCAGTTGATAGGGCACGTGCTGAGGATCCTCGAGTCCTCCGAAGAGGAAAAACAAGGCGCCCACTCCTAGCAGGGAGAGGCTGATAACCACCATTCCGGTGACGGCGCCCCCACGCAGCGCGATCTTCAAAGCCTGCCCGAGGCTGGCACGCGCGGCACTGGCGGCGCGAATATTGGTCCGGATGGAGACGAACATGCCAGTGTAGCCGGCGAAACCGGAGCAGATGGCGCCGATCAGAAAGCTGATGACCACTTTGCCCGCCAGGGGCGCAGTAAAGTCGGAAAACTTGTAGCCCACAAAGAGGGCAATCGCCAGCACCACGGCCAGGGCGGCGATGGTGGTGTATTGGCGGGACATGAACGCTTCCGCCCCCTCGCGGATGGCATTCGAGATGGCCCGCATTTCCGGCGTGCCGGTATCGTAGGCGAGGACAGACTTGGCAAGAAAGAGAGCAAAAATCAGGCCGAGCAGACCGGCAACCAGAGCGATCCATAGAAAAGTGCCGCCATTGGTACCGATGGCAGCGGTCGAGCCCTCAAAGAAAACAAGGGCCGAGAGTGAGAAATAGAGCATTCAAACGCCTCCAGAGTACTTGCTGCTGGGGTTACGAGCGGAAACACCTGCAAACCGGGTGATTAAAGCATGCGGAGAAAAAGAAGGTCAACGTCGCTTCGTCATCATACCGGCAGGGGAGGTGGCCACGATCACGATTGGATGCAATTGGCTCCAGAACGTTAACCATCTTTTGAGCAGGACTGGGCACAAACCATTACAATTTGGCGAGTAGTTCACAGGGGGGTGGCATGGCGAAGACGGCCATCAAGGAGCAAGGCACTGCCGCATCCTACGCTGGCCTAGAGCCGGAACAGCTGATCCGGATGTACCGGCTGATGTATCTGTCGCGCCGCACCGATGATCGTGAAGTTCTGCTGAAGCGGCAGCAAAAGATTTTTTTCCAGATCTCGGGCGCCGGTCATGAGGCCCTCCTGGTTGCGGCCGGCATGGCGCTGAAGCCCGGCTACGACTGGTTCTATCCCTACTATCGTGACCGCGCCCTATGCCTGGCGCTGGGCCAGACGGTGGAAGAGCAACTGCTGCAATCCGTGGGCGCGGCGAGCGATCCTTCGAGCGGCGGCCGGCAAATGCCGTCGCACTGGAGTATTCGCCGGCTGAATATCGTCAGCCTGTCTTCTTCGGTCACGACGCAGTGCCTGCAGGCGGTTGGCTGTGCTGAGGCGGGCAGGTATTTATCCACCCATCCGGCCGCGGCGGAGCAGCGGCCTGGGGACTACAGCGCGTTTAAGGCCACCCAGTTTTATGGCGACGAGGTGGTTTATGTCTCGCTCGGCGAAGGGGCGACCAGCGAAGGTGAGTTCTGGGAGGCGATGAGCTCCGCTTCCAGCATGCGGCTGCCGGTGCTCTTCGTGATCGAAGACAATGGCTACGCCATTTCTGTTCCGGTGGAAGTGAACACTCCGGGCGGGAACATTTCGCGGCTGGTGGCCAACTTCCCCAACTTTTATTTCGCCGAGGTGGATGGCACCGATCCGATCGAGAGCTATGCCGCGTTCGCCCGGGCCGTTCAGCATTGCCGCTCGGGTCAGGGGCCGGCTTTTGTTCACGGGCATGTGATTCGCCAATATTCCCATTCCTTCTCCGATGACGAGAATCTTTACCGTTCCGAGGCAGAACGCAAGCGGGACCTCGCACGGGATCCTCTGCCAAAGCTGCAAATGCGCCTGCTGCGTGACGGCATTCTCGATCCCACAGCCATCAACCGGCTGGAACGGGAGGTGGATGAGGAGGTGCGCAGTGCGGCCGAGAAGGTGCTACGCGCAGCGCTGCCCGAGACTGGTTCTATCCAGCGCCATGTGTATTCCGAAGACCTGAACCCTACCAGCGAGGTATTTTGGAGCCCGGCTGTGCATACTGCGGATGCGCAGGAGCGGACCATGGCCGACCTGATCAACCTGTGCCTCAAGGACGAGATGCAGCGTGATCCGCGCATCGTGCTTTTTGGCCAGGATGTGGCCGATACCAGCCACGACCAGGAGCTGCGGGACGGCTTGGTGAAGGGCAAGGGCGGTGTTTTCAAGCTCACCGCAGGGTTACAGCGGGAGTTCGGTCCCGACCGCGTCTACAACGGCCGTCTGGCCGAGGCGGACATCGTCGGCCGGGCGGTGGGCATGGCTACGCGCGGGCTCAAGCCGGTGGTGGAGATACAGTTCTTCGACTACATCTGGCCCGCCATGCATCAGTTGCGGAACGAGATCAGCTTGCTGCGCTGGCGGTCGAATGGGGTTTATTCTTCGCCGGCGGTGATCCGGGTTGCGATCGGCGGATACTTAACCGGCGGCTCTGTGTATCACTCGCAGTGCGGGGAGAGCATCTTCACCCATACCCCGGGAATTCGGGTGGTGTTTCCTTCGAATGCCCTGGATGCGAACGGGTTGTTGCGCACGGCGATCCGCTGCGATGATCCGGTTCTCTTCTTTGAGCACAAGCGTCTCTATCGGGAGACCTATGGCCGGGCGCCGTACCCAGGGCCGGATTATGCGATTCCGTTTGGCAAAGCAAATCTGGTGCGTTCAGGGAAAGACATCACCGTAATCACCTATGGAGCCGTGGTGCCGCGTGCTCTACGCGCTGCCCAGCAGGCCAGCAGTCAATTGGGCCTGGAGGTTGAGCTGATTGACCTGCGCACGCTAAGCCCCTATGACTGGGAGGCGATTGCCAGCTCAGTGGAGAAGACCGGCCGAGTGATTGTGGCTCACGAAGATATGTTGAGCTGGGGATACGGAGCGGAGATCGCAGCCCGGATCGCCGACGAGCTTTTCGACTATCTGGACGCGCCCGTCAAACGGGTGGCTGCCATGGATACCTTTGTCGCCTATCAGCCGATTCTGGAAGACGCCATTTTGCCCCAACCCGAAGACCTGTTCCGGGCTATCGCTGAGTTGGGCAAGTATTAAACCCCGCGCGGTCTGAGGTACGAGTTGGGCAATCTGTCGTCCCTTCGGGGACTGCTGAGGTTCGAACTTGGCAACTCTAACCTGAGCCCCTCTCCCCTTGTCAAACCCGATCCTGGAAGGGCACGGCTTCAGCCGTGCCGCAAATGACTCGCCATACCTGGCTTTAGCCACTGAGGTTCACTGAGGTACGTTTTTTCCATCCTCTCAATTCTCTTATGCGCTGATAAAAGATGCCCTCAGGGGCTGAAGCCCGGGAGTTCCCAACAAATTTCGGCACGGCTGAAGCCATGCCCTTCCAGGATCGAGGGATGACAGGGGGAGAGGGGCGGCTTCAAGTTGAGGTCTTAGTGGATGGAGGGGCCTGCTGCTTACCCCGTGGCACCCTGAGCAAAATGCCTCATTCCACAACGTTTATCCGAAAATAATTTGCGCAACCACAACTTTCCGCCAATGCTCGCGTTCGAATGGGCAGGGGATGGCAGATGGCGACGCGTCGGGCATTCATGAAGGGCGGAGCGATGGCTCTGGTCGGCACCTCGATGGCGCCGGCTTTCCTCAGACGATCGGTTCTTGCTCAGACGACAAGCGCCGAAACTACGGGCAAGAAGTTGGTCGTGATCTTTCAGCGCGGGGCCGCAGATGGCCTCAATATCGTGGTGCCTCACGCGGAAACCAACTACTATCGCCTTCGGCCAACCATCGCGATCCCGCAAAACCAGTTGATCGAGTTGGACGGCTTCTTCGGACTTCACCCCGCAATGCAGTCTTTCAAACCTCTTTTCGATCAAGGCCACCTGGCTATGATCCATGCCACCGGATCACCCGACACAACACGCTCCCACTTCGACGCCCAGGATTTTATGGAGAGCGGTACTCCAGGCGTGAAAGCGACACCCGATGGCTGGCTCAATCGCGCTTTGCAGGCAGAAGACCTTCGCCGCCCTGCAAACCATACCGCCTTTCGCGCAGTCGCGCTCGGATCCCAGGTCCCACGGACCCTGGATGGAAAAATACCCGCTATCGCCGTCAACCGCTTGCAGGACTTTGGGGTCGCAGGGAAGAACCCTAACGCAGCCCCGATCAGCTCTGCGTTCGAAGCCATGTATGCGGATTCCGGAGATTCCGTACTCCACGGCGCCGGCCAGGAAACTTTTGAAGCAGTCAGGATGCTGAAAGCGACCGACCCCGCCCATTACAAACCAGTGGCGGGTGCAAATTACCCCAACGGCGTGTTCGGCGACAATATGAGACAGATTGCTCAGTTGCTCAAGGCGAATCTCGGTGTAGAGGCCGCTTTTACGGACATTGGAGGCTGGGATACACATCAAAATCAGGGAAATGTCAACGGCCAATTAGCCAACTGCCTGCGCGATTTCAGCCAGGGCATCTCTGCCTTCTGGACTGATATGGGGGATCAAGGCGAAAATGTAATAGTGGTGACGATGTCAGAGTTCGGGCGCACCGCAGAACAGAACGGCACGGGTGGAACCGACCACGGACACGCCAACGTTATGTTTGTCCTGGGCGGCTCCGTGAAAGGCGGCAAGGTTTACGGCAAGTGGCCGGGTATGGCCACGGAGCAGCTATACCAGAATCGCGATCTGGCCATCACGACAGACTTTCGCCAGGTCCTGGGGGAGGCAGCTTACAAGACCCTGGGGGCACGCAATTTAGAATTGGTGTTCCCGGGATCGGAACTGAAGACCACGCAGTTTTTGAATTTGTTGAGCTGACCGGGAAGGTTTCCGGAAGCTTGGGTCCCGCAACAAATGAAAGATCCCTAACCGACACGTTCGCTGTGTCAGATGGGGAAACCGCGATTGTCGGACTCTTGGACCTTACAGGCCGAATCGAAGTCGGGGGGCTTGCGACGATGCCGGAGGTTTTCGGGGTTGGTACTTGTGGATTCCCTTATCTGACACAGCGAACGTGTCGCATGCGGCTCACTTTGCGGCCCAGCCACTCTTCGCCCGTGCGGCGTTGCCTCTGCCGACAAAATCATCCAGTCCCATCCAACCGCAGCCGGTGAAGACCAGCATCAGCGAGATGGCAAACAAGGCCAGCGGAAGGGCAAAGGAATTAGGCCCCATCAGGCCACCGTGGAGGTGCACCTTGATGATGGCTACCGCCATATCGATGGCGGTCCCCAAGGCAGCTATCCGGGTGAGCAAGCCGATGACCAGAAGCATCCCGCCGAAGAATTCGGTAAAGGCTGCAACATAACCGAGCCAGACTGGCAGGTGAAGGTGCCCTACGGTATGGCTGAACGTGTAGAGCGCTCCGGAGGGGATAATCTTGGTGTATCCGTAGCGAACCATAATGACTCCCAGGACCAGCCGCATGACCAGGGCACCCAGGCCCTGAAAGCGATTAAGCCAGCTAAACAATTGGAACTCCTATTGATGTCAATGTCGTAGCTTAGCAGGGAATCAAGATCCGGCTTCACAGACTGGATGAAAAACGTTGGCCAACAACAGGGTTTTCCTCGCAAATGGGTTTCAACCGGGACACCCAGGTCTCAAAAGCGAAACCTGGGCCACCCACTTGAGGTCTGGAGGTTGCGGTTTATTTTCGACAGAGGAGTCATGGGCCTTTGGCCCACCCAAGGTGATGAAAAACGGCTCCTGTTCAGCAACGACTGTCGATGGAGGCACCACCCTCCCCTTTGTCATCTCGACCGAAGCGCAGCGCCGTGGAGAGATCTGCGGTTCAGCGGTCCCTTCTTGGGAATGTGTTTTCGACAGAGTGAAGGGCTGTTTTCAACCGGCTCTTCACGAACGAGGCAGGTATTTGCCAAGAAAACTTCGCAGGCTATTCACATAGTCCGCAGCCGTGCGCAGCGTGGCTTTCTCCTTGGGATCTGCAGCCTGGTCATAGTAGAGCGTCTCGCTACCGCGCGCAGAGTACAGCAACAGCTTCGGGGTACGCAGATGCGCCAGGGTGCTCGCCGGATCGAATCGATCATGGAACAGCAAGCGAACGGGCAGCAGCCGCAGGCGCGGGTCGGACTGTAAGGCGTCGCGTACCGGTGGCCGGGGATCTTCAAGTATCACCGCCGGCGCTTGGGGATGCCGTCGCGCAGTTTCAGCAGCAATCGCGGCACCAAGCCCCACTCCATCGAGGACGATGCGGGAAGCAGGCAAGTGACGGGTATCGACGAGATAATTCCAGGCCGCGTCCGCATCCGCATTGGTGCTGGCTTCCGAAGGGTGCAGCTGTACGCTCTTGCCAAAGCCACGATAGTCGAAGGCAAAGATATTGATGCCGAGTTGGTGCAAGGCCAACAATTGCGGAACAGTGGAGGAGAGCGATCCTGATCCGTCATGGATGAAGAGCAGGGTGCCGGTTGCAGAAGATGAAGTGTTACCGGCGGGTATCCACCAGCCGTTCAGCTGCAGAATTCCAGTCTCGGTGGCATCGAACGAGATGTCGTCATACTTGAGGCCGATGGACGCCGGAGTGGCCGTGATCGCCGGCGTTGGTTTAAAAACCAGCTGCCATTGCCCCTGCCAGAAAAGCAGACAAAAGGCGATGTAGACACATACCACCGCGAGCGCCAGTGTGGCCGCCAGCCCGGTAACCAGCCAGCGAGGGTTGGTAAGCGGCTGCTGCGGTGCAAGCGGGTTCTTCCATCCGGGGGGAGGCGTATGCTTTCGGAGCTTCGCCATAGCCTAACCGAAGGCGAGTTCGTCGGCAGATTCGAGCGGGGTCCCACAGATGCGGCAAAGGACTGCCGAGCAATCGCCGCAAACCAGCGGATCCTGTACGGCCCGCGCACACGTTGGGCACCAAAGGTCCTTCGTTGATGGAACCGGGCTTGGTGGAACCAGCGGCTGCTTCGGAGGGGGGGTACTGGCCATTCCTTTCGAGCGTAGCATGAGCAAAATCAACCCGGCGGGCGTATCCTCGGCATATGAACGACAAAACTCAACAAAGTCCGACCGTGCCGGTCTATAACAAGGCTCTCCGCAAATGGACGTACTACATTTTTCCTGAAGGAGTGGAACAGGAGGCGGGCGATTTTGCCGACGAAGAGACGGCCCGGGCAGCATCCTGGAAGACGTATCGCACCTGGCAAGCGAACGGCTGCAAATACTAAAAGCATGAGTGCCCTGGTCAGGATCTGTTCTGCAGCAGAGTTGCCGCGCCGCGGGGAGGCAAGGGAATTCACCGCCGGTTCGAGAACACTCTGTATTGCCAACGTCGACGGCGTGATCCGTGCCCTGGACAGTGAGTGTCCCCACCGTGGAGGACCGCTGGCCGAAGGAATGATCGAGCACGGCAGGCTGATCTGTCCCTGGCACGGCTGGTCGTTCGATCCCGCCACCGGGGCAAGCGACGCCTCTCAGGAAAGAGTTGCAGTTTATCCGGTAACTGTTGAAGCGCAAGAAGTTTTTGTGAAGATCTAGTTCGTCTCACCTTCCTGGACGATGGCATTGAGCGAATAAGGATCCAGGCTGGCGCCTCCAATCAGCGCGCCATCGATCTCCGGCTGGCTAAGAAGCGCCGGGGCATTTTCCGGCTTCACGCTGCCGCCGTAAAGAATGCGCATCGCATCCGCCACCGGCCGGCCGACCATGCGCGCCACCTCGCTGCGAATGATGAGATGTGCTTGGGCGGCGATATCGGGTGTAGCCGTCTTTCCGGTTCCAATGGCCCAAATCGGCTCATAAGCGATGACCATCGTATGCAGCCTGGCAGCATCGATCTGGTGAATGGCGCGGCTGATCTGCTGGCACAGAACCTCTTCCGTCTCGCCTCTTTCCCTCTGCTCCTCGTGCTCACCGATGCAGACAATGGGCACCAGGCGGTGCTTGAGTGCCGTCACCAGCTTGCGGTTGACCGTGTCGTCGGTCTCGCCAAAGTACTGGCGCCGCTCGGAGTGGCCGAGAATTACGTGGCTGACACCCAAAGCCACCAGCATCGACGCAGAAATTTCACCGGTAAAGGCGCCCTCTTCCGCGTAATGCATGTTCTGCGCGCCCACCAGGATCTCAGAGTTCTTTACCGAGTGCAGGGAAGCCGGCAGATCAACGAATGGAGGGCAAATCACGATTTCGCTGTGGGTCACGTTTTTGACCAGGGGCACAAACGTGTGCAGGAAGCTTTGTGCTTCGGCGGGCGTCTTGTACATCTTCCAGTTGGCGGCGATCAGGAGCTTACGCATGCTTGGGGGTTCTCAACGGTTCTCGCGCTCTTTATGCTCTTTAACGAGATTGTAGAGCACGGAAAGTGTATGTTTTCGATCCATCCGGCCACCCAAACGGACCGCCGTCCAGAAGCCGAGAAAACCGAATACCAGGTAGCCTAGCCAGCCGATGGTTAAGACAAACGACATCGGCCTACCCGCCAGCCAGTCGCTGAACACGCTGAGCGCATTCAACGTAGAAATGAAGCCCATCAGGCCACTCAGGGGAAAAGCAATCAGACCGAAAGTGACGCGATAGCGGTACTCGCGCAAAAACTGAGTAAAGGTTGCCAACAGCCACGCGGCCAACGCGCAGGCGATTCCAGTCACCAGGATCAGCAGCGGCAGCTCGAGGCTAACGACACCCATGTTCTATGAGCTGGGCGCCGGGGAAAGAGCCTCGACGCCGGGAAGGCGTTTGCCCTCCAGAAACTCGAGCGATGCGCCGCCGCCGGTCGAGATGTGTTTGATCTTGTCGGCCGCTCCAGCTTGTTTGACAGCGGAGACGGAATCACCCCCGCCGACGATGGTGGTGGCCCCGGCATTCTCTGCCAGCGCCTCAGCAATCGCCGTCGTTCCATGAGCAAAAGCCGGCATTTCGAATACTCCCATGGGGCCGTTCCAGATGATGGTGCGCGCTTTGGCGATCTCGGTGATAAACAACTCTTCGGTCGCCGGACCGATATCCAAACCCATCCAGCCGGCCGGGAAGGGACCGTCGCCCGCGAAGAGTTGGGTTTTGGCGTCTGGGGCAAATTTATCGGCCAACACATGATCTGCAGGCAACAGGAACGGTATTCCTTTTTTTTCCGCTTCCGTGAGAGCCTCACGCGCCACATCCAACTTGTCGGCTTCGACCAGCGACTTGCCTACGTCCTGGCCCTTGGCCTTGAGAAAGGTGTAGGCCATGCCGCCCCCAATCAGCAGCGCGTCGACTTTACTCAGCAGGTTGTGGATCACGCCGATTTTGTCAGAGACCTTAGCCCCGCCGAGGATCGTCACGAAAGGCCTTTCCGGAGCTTGCAGCGCTTTGCCCAGGTAGTTCAGCTCCTTTTCCATCAGCAACCCAGCTGCTGATTGGGAGACAAAGTGGGTGATGCCTTCAGTTGAAGCGTGTGCCCGGTGGGCACTGCCAAACGCATCGTTTACATAGACGTTGCAAAGGCTGGCGAGTCGTCGTGCGAAGTGGGGATCGTTGGCCTCTTCGCCGGCGTGGAAGCGCAGATTTTCCAGCAGCAGTACCTGGCGCGATTCGAGCTGGCGCGCCATCTCGGTGGCGACGTCCCCCACGCAGTCCGGGGAAAAAGCAACGTTGACCGATTCACCCAGCGCGTGGTCGAGTAAAGTGCGCAGGCGGTCAACGACCGCCCGCAGGCTGTATTTGGGATTCGGCTTTCCTTTCGGACGACCCAGGTGCGAAGCAACAATTACCTTGGCGTGATGACGCAGCGCATACTCAAGCGTGGGCAGCGTTTCCTTGATCCGCGTATCGTCGAGAATCTGCAGCCCATTTTCGGAGAGCGGTACGTTGAAATCGACGCGTATGAAGACGTATTTGTTGTTCAGCTCCAGGTCGCGAACGGATAGCTTTCTCATAGTGCTTTCTAGAGCCCCGCTTTTTCGAGAAACAACACCAGGTCTCGCACTCGATTGGAGTAACCCCACTCATTGTCGTACCAGCTGATCACTTTGGCCATGTTCGTCCCCACGGTCTTGGTGAGCGGGCTGTCGACAATTGAGGACAGGGGATTGCCCTTGAAGTCGCTCGATACAAGCTCTTCCGTCTCGTAGCCCATGATTCCTTTCATGGGGCCTTCGGAAGCGGCCTTGAGAGCGGCGTTGACCGACTCCTTGGTCACCGGCTTTTCCGAGGTGAAAGTCAGGTCGACGACCGAGACGTTGGGCGTGGGCACGCGCACAGCGAAGCCATCCAGCTTGCCTTTGAGTTCAGGCACAACCAGGTGCAGAGCCTTGGCGGCCCCGGTCGAGGTGGGGATCATGGAAAGAGCGGCTGCGCGCCCGCGGCGCAAATCCTTGTGGGGAAAATCAAGGATCACCTGATCGTTGGTGTAGCTGTGGATCGTGGTCATGATGCCGGACACGATGCCGAAGCTGTCGTTAAGAACCTTGGCCAAGGGCGCCAGGCAATTGGTAGTGCAGGATGCATTGGAAATGACGTGATGAGTCTTGGGGTCATACTTGTTGTCGTTCACCCCCAGCACGATGGTCAGATCCTCGTTGCTTGCCGGCGCGGAGATGATTACTTTTTTAACCGTGCCCTGCAGATGGGCTTTGGCCTTGGTGGCATCGGTGAAATGGCCAGTCGACTCGATTACGATCTGGGCGCCGGTGGAAGACCAATCCAGCTTTGCGGGATCGCGTTCGGCGAACACCTTCAACTTCTTGCCATCGACGGAGATGAAATCGTCACCGGAGGTGATTGTGTTGGGCAGGTTTCCTAAAATGGAATCGTATTTGAGCAGGTGGGCCAGCGTTGCCGGGCTGGTCAGATCGTTGACGGCCACGAATTCGATATCAGGATTGCCGAGCGCGGCCCGGAACACGTTGCGGCCTATACGGCCAAAGCCATTGATGCCAACCTTTACAGCCATATACTTTGGGATCTCCTTGAACGTGGGTGAGGTTGTTACAGCGTGGAAATGAGCGAGTGCACGAAATTTGAGTGTACCAAAGAGCCGTGTAGGGGAATGGGACGGGGAATTTGCTGCGCTGGCAGGACTTGTGTTACATCCTCATCATGCGCTTATGGATGCGCGCCCGAATGAGACGACGTGGCAAGCGCGGAGTGAATGACTCGGAATCAACAGGCAAAATCGGACAGGAGATTCCAGCAAACCAGCCGACGCCGCTACAACCGATGTACCCACCAAGCCAACGGAAAGATGACGAACGCAAAGAAGACCAACGGAGAAAGGCGCCTGTCGCAGTAACCGCCGAAGCTACCAGCGTGAAGCCAGAAGAGGACGTGGAGTTGGCAGAGAAACCGGCCGTTGCGCCAGAGCCATCGATGGCCGAGGATGAGCCCACCGGCGATCCTGTGGCGCCGCAGGTTCACGCGCCGGATCCCACCCCGGGGGCAGGCAAGCTGGTGGTCGAGACGCAACCGGAATCGCCCTCCATCCCACCGCCGGAGATGGCCCAAACCACGCAGAAGGATCTAAAAGGTTATGTGGTCCTGGCCATCGGCTTGCCAGGCTCGGGTAAGACTACGTGGTTCAAACGCCGTGGCGTCACTCCGCTCTCGAGCGACATGTTGCGTAGCATCCTGTTCGATGACATCACCGAACAGCGCTACCAGGGGCTGGTTTTTTCCACGTTGCGATCGCTGCTGCGTGCGCGCCTGATCGCCAAGATGCCGTGGAATTACGTCGACGCGACCAATTTGTCCGCCCACGAGCGGCGGCAATGGATCAAGATGGCCAAGAGCTTTGGCTATGAGGCTCAAGCCGTCTTCTTTGATGTTCCACTTGAAGTTTGTATGGAGCGCAATAGCCGGCGCGAGCGCACGGTGAGCGACGACGTGATGCGCAAGATGGCTGAGCGCCTGCGTCCTCCCAGTTTCAAAGAAGGGTTCAGCAAGATCACCATGGTGCGGGTCAAAGGCGCCCCACCTCTTAAGCTCGACGGGGTCGTCGTGGACGCCGGACCGCCGTCTTGACCGGCCCGGCCATTGCTTTCGAGCAAGTAGGGCTGACAACGCCCGATGGCCGCGTAATCCTCAACCATGTTGATCTGACGATTGGGAGTGGTTCTACAACCGCGCTGCTGGGCCGCAGCGGTTCTGGGAAGACCACCCTGTTGCGGACGGTGAACCGCCTGATCGAACCGACCGCGGGCCGGGTCATGGTCGAAGGCAAGGCTACGACCGATTGGGATCCTATCGCGCTGCGGCGCTCGATTGGTTATGTGATCCAGGAGACCGGCCTCTTTCCTCACTTCGACGCCGAACGGAACGTCGGCGCTGTGCTTGAGATCGAATCCAGGCCTAAGCAGGAGATCGGCGATCGTGCACGGCAATTGTTTGCCCAGGTGGATTTGGACTATGCGACATTCGCTCGCCGGTTGCCCTATCAACTTTCCGGCGGACAGCGGCAGCGTGTCGGGCTGGCGCGCGCGCTGGCGGCCGAACCCAAATTCCTTCTGATGGATGAGCCCTTCGGAGCCCTGGATCCGCTCACCCGGGCGGAAATGCAGGATATGCTGCGCGCCTTGCTTGAGCGGCTGAACAAGACGGTGCTGCTGGTGACCCACGATCTCGACGAGGCTCTCTACCTCGCCTCGCACATCGTGCTGATGGAAGGCGGCAGGCTGGTGGCCAATTTGCCGGCAAATGAATTTCTGACCTCGCAAATTCCCGCGGTGCAGAGCTATGTGCGCGCCGTGCATCGGGGTAATCCATGTCCGGCTTCCTAGCCCAACATTGGTCGGAAATCGTGGAACTCACCCTGGAGCATCTGTGGCTGACCGGGTCGGCCATGTTGCTGGCAGCGGCCATCGGGGTTCCCACCGGTATATGGCTGACGCGCCATCCGCGATGGGCGAAGCCGGTGTTGGGGGTGGTGAATATCATCCAGACGATTCCCAGCCTGGCGTTGTTCGGCTTTCTGTTGCCCGTGCCCTGGCTGGGCGATCGTGCCGCGCGCATCGCCATTGCTGCGCTCACGGCTTATGCGCTGCTGCCGATCGTGCGCAATACCTACGCCGGCATTGAGGGGGTAGACCCTACGGTGCTCGAAGTGGCCAGGGCTCTTGGTATGACCGACGGGCAGAGGCTGCGCAAGGTGGAGCTGCCGCTGGCGGCGGGTTTTATCCTGGCCGGGCTGCGCACGGCGACTGTGCTGGCGGTGGGCATTGCAACCATTGCCGCGGCCGTAGGCGCCGGCGGTCTGGGCGAGTTTATCTTTCGCGGGGTGGCCTCGGTCGATAACCGGCTGGTACTGGCGGGAGCGATCCCGGCGGCTTTATTGGCAATCGCAGCGGATGCGGGCCTGGGATGGGTGGAGAAGCGGCTGAAGGTGCCGGGACCCAATCGATGATGCGCCTTGTCGCTGCTGTTTTGTTGCTGACGCTGGTTGCTTGCGCGCCGCCGCGTCCAAATTATCCGGTGATTGGGGCCAAGAACTTTACTGAGCAAGTGGTGCTCGGCGAATTGCTGGCCCAGCATATTGAGGCGGTCACTGGCCTGAAGGTAGAGCGGCGGTTTTATCTAGCCGGCAGCTACATCTGCAACCAGGCGTTGATTGCCGGACGAATCGATTCTTATGTCGAATACACCGGTACGGCCTTGACTGCGATCCTGAAGCAACCAGTGGATAAGGATCCGCAGCATGTGCTCGATACGGTGCGTCAGCTTTACCAGCAGCGCTATCAGGTAGTGGTCACAGAGCCTTTGGGATTCGAGAACACGTTTGCCATGGTCGTTCGAGGCGAGGAGGCGCAGGACCTTCACATCACCACCCTGAGTCAGGCAGCGCGATACAGTCCGCAATGGAAACTCGGTGTGGGTTACGAGTTTGAACAACGGCCGGATGGCTTACCAGGCCTGCAGCAGGCGTATGGTTTGCAGTTCGCAGGTTCGCCCCGGCTGATGGATCTAGGGTTGCTCTACCGGGCGCTGAATGGGCGGCAGGTAGACATCATAGCCGGCAACTCCACAGATGGTCCGATCAAGGCATTTCATCTGGCGGTGCTGCAGGATGACAAGCATTACTTTCCGCCTTACCAGGCGGTTCCCCTGGTCCGGCAGGAGGCGCTTGATCGTTGGCCGCAGTTGAGGGGCGCGTTTGCTGGTCTGGCAGGTAAGATCACCGCCGAGGAAATGCAAGCCATGAATGAAGCAGTGGATGGGGAGCATCGCGATCCAGCTCAGGTAGTAAAAGAATTCCGCCAGGCCCACGGCCTCTAATCGTCTGCCGATTTCCCCCTGCCGCCTACCTCGGTTTGGTGTTGGGAGTTCGGGGCAAGAGCAGTGGAATCCCACATCTCGCGAAAAACGAGCGAGATGTGGGGCACCCGGGTCCGCGGCGGGGCAAGATCGCCAGACCCGTGGAGGCCGTGATCATCGAGGCCGCCACACCATCTGGATTCATGAATGCTCGCTACACCACTGGTACATCTTTCCTCCGTTGCCTGACCAGCGAACGTGGGTGCCCCACATCTCGCTCGTTTTTCGCGAGATGTGGGACTAACAGATTTTGATCTTAGGATGTGATTGGGTGTGGAGTTTCGGGGCAGGAGGAAATCTCGATGGAACCGTGGCTGAGCGGCACGCTGACAGATCTACCGGTGGTGCAGCGAGCATTGATGCACTCACTGCAAATGGCCGAGGAAGACACAGCCAAATGGTGCGGCGCCTTGGACGACCGCGAACTTCACGTGCGACCCTTCCAGCTGCCCTCGATCGCATTCCAGCTGCGCCACATAGCCCGCAGCCTCGACCGCTTTTGCTGTTACGCGGAAGGCGTCCCACTCACTCCACAACAACTAGGGGCCCTGTCCGCGGAGATGGACCCATCCGGGACCCGCGAAACCATCTTCAAAGAATTGAGTGAAAGCCTGGAGACCACGCGCCAACGCCTAGACGCAATCATCCGCCAGCCGCTCGACCTGCCAATCAAGATCGGCCGCAAAGGTTTACCCACAACCCTGGCCGGATTGCTCATTCACGCCGCGGAGCATACCCAGCGGCACGTAGGGCAGGCGATTACAACCGCGAAGGTGATTCTGGCACAGCGCGGTCTGCGATGTGACCCATCTTCTCCTGCTTGACCTGAACATACCGCTCGAAGGTAAGAAGTGGCTCAACCTCGGCAGAAATCCGTTCCACCACCCGAATCCCAATCGATTCCAGCGCCTCTACCTTCTCGGGGTTATTCGTAATCAGCCGTACGGACTTCACCCCGAGCAACTTCAAAATCTCTCCGGGCAACTCAAACTCCCGGCAATCGGGCTTGAAACCCAGTTTAAGGTTGGCTTCAACGGTATCCAGTCCCTGGTCCTGAAGTTCATAGGCACGCAATTTGGCCATCAGCCCAATCCCTCGGCCCTCCTGCTGCTCATAAAGCAGGATGCCGGTGCCGGCCTCGGCAATGGTCCGCAGCGCGAGTTCCAGTTGCAGACGGCAGTCACAGCGCAACGAACCGAACACGTCGCCGGTAAGGCACTGGGAATGAATGCGCACCACCGGCGGACCGCTATGGATGTCGCCCAATACCAGCGCGATCGCGCCTTCCGTTTTCTTATGCACTGTAGCGGTGCCCGGGCTGCAGGGTTCCGGGTCAATCCTTGTACCCTCGAAGCCCAGGATGCGGAAATGACCCCAGCGGGTGGGAAAATCGGCATCCGCCACCTTCTTCACATCTTGCAATGGCATAGCTTAATTAGACCTCTCTACCAGCCTCATGTCCAGCCAGCGTAAAGTAGGAGTGTGAATGAGCCTAAGCTCGTCCTCATCACGCTGCTGATCAAACTGGGCGTCATCGCCGCGGTTTCGGCGGTCACTGCCCGAGCGTTGACTTTTCAGCGGCTCTTGTTTGCCGAGCGCCGCACTACCGGTCAGACCATTGGCCTGCTGGCCTTTCTCTGCGTCCCCCTCACCCTTGGCGTCTGGATTCGCTTGACCGTTCACAACTTCTCTGCGGCCGACGTTGCTTTTGAAACCGTCATCATTCTTGGCATCTTGTTGGGACCGTTTGCCGCGCTCTTGGGCGGAGCGATGCTTTCGCTGCCCGCCATGTTGCATGGCGAATATCTGACCCTGCCCTTCTTTATCACCGTCGCCGTAATTTCCGGCTTATACGGGCAGGCCGTGGAACCAGAAGAAGTCTGGTCATTTTCCCCTTTCGTCGATCTGAGCATCTATCGCTGGGTGCGGCGCAACCTGCGCAAACCGCGCTTCGATCGCCAGGTCCTGCTGCTGATGCTGATTCTCGGGATGCAGATGGTCCGTATGTGGCTGGCGCGGCTTTATCCCGGGCGGTTGTTTAGCCTTGATTCGTCCAGCTTCGCAGTCAAGGTATGCATCTGCGTTTGCGCCGCGGTCGTCGTGGCCATTCCCCTCAAGATCTGGAATTCAAGCCGCATCGAGATCAAGCTAAAGGAGCAGAAGAGGCTGGTGCTGGAGGCCCGCTTCGATGCCCTGCAGCGCCAGATCAACCCCCACTTCCTGTTCAACACCCTGAACTCGATCGCATCGCTGGTGCGCTTCCGGCCGGAGATGGCACGGGAGATGATCGTGCAGCTGGGCAATATCCTGCGCGCATTGCTGAAGGATCATGATTCGTACGTGCCCTTCCGCGAAGAGTTGACCTTTACCGACGATTACCTGGGAATCGAAGTGGTGCGCTTTGGGGCGGAGAAGCTGCGGGTGGTGAAGGAAATCGATCCCGGCACCCTGGAGCTGCTCGTACCCTGCATGCTGCTGCAACCGCTGATTGAGAACAGCATCAAGCATGGTTTGGAGCCGCGCCTGCAGGGGGGGACGATCACCCTGCGCAGCCGTATCCAGGGCGCAAAGTTGGTGGTCGAGGTGGAAGACGATGGAGTGGGCATGGCCGAGGGCCGGGCAAGGGAAGTGGGCTTTGTGAGCCGCGGCGCGGGCATCGGCATGCGCAATGTACGCGAGCGGCTGGAGGTGCTTTACGGCAACAGCGCCCTCTTTGAAGTGTTCAGCCGTCCTGGACGGGGAACCCGCGTCACCCTGGAAATTCCCATGGCGCCCAATGTCCTGGTGCTCGCCGATCAGACCTCGGCCCGCGCCAGCACTTTCTCATAGTACTGCTCATAAATAGGGATAATGCGCGAGGCACAGTAACGATCCTGCGCGGCCCGTCTCCCCGCATCGCCCATCGCGCGCAGGCGATCTTCGTCGGCCAACAATTCCACCGCGGCGATAGCCATGGCAGCGACATCGCCGACGGCAAAAAGCCGTCCGGTCATGCCATCGTCGATTAACTCGGATACCCCCCCGACCCGGGTGGCAATGGTAGGAACCTTGCAAGCCATGGCTTCGAGCGCCGCCAATCCGAAGGATTCCAGCTCGCTGGGCATGATCATCAGGTCCGCTACCGGAAGCAGTTCGTGAACTCGTTCCTGCTTGCCCAGGAACTGCACCCGGCTCTGAAGGCCTTTGTTGTTGACCAGCCATTCTGCCGAGGAACGGTCCGGTCCGTCGCCGACCATTAGTAATCGCGCTGGTATTTCCTGGGCAACACGGGAGAAGACCTCGATCACGTCCAGGATGCGCTTCACCGGGCGAAAATTGGAAAGATGCAGCAGAATCTTTTCCCCGGGATCGGCGAAGCGCGCCCGGGCGTCCTCGCGACGGTCGCCCAGGGGCTTGTATTCGTCGCAGTTCACAAAGTTGGGAATGACTTCGATGGGCCGCAGGATGCCGAAGTCGTGAACGGTTTTTTCTCGCAGGTAGTTGGAGATGGAGGTGACTCCATCGCTCTCTTCGATTCCAAAGCGGGTGATGGGCAGGTAGGACCGGTCTAGTCCGACCAGGGTGATGTCGGTGCCATGCAGTGTAGTGACGAAGGGCAAGTATTTGCGCTTGGCAAGCATCTGCCGCGCCAGCAGCGCGCAGACCGAGTGAGGGATCGCGTAGTGGACGTGCAGGAGGTCGAGTTCGTAATATTCGGCCACCTCAGACATACGCGTGGCCAGGGCGAGATCGTAGGGAGGGTACTCGAAGAGAGGGTAGTTCGAGACCGGCACCTCATGATAGTAGATACCTTCTTCCCGCCCGGTGAGCCGGAATGGCTGCGAATAGGTGATGAAGTGAACCTGGTGCCCGCGCGCGGCCAGCTCGATGCCGAGTTCGGTGGCAACCACCCCGCTGCCGCCATAGGTCGGATAACACGTGATCCCAATCTTCATTCTTGAAAACCCCTTTTGAGATACCATTCGCTCCCGACGCCCTCAAGGGCTTTAGAGCCTGCGTAAGAACTCCGTCCTGGAAGGGCACGGCTTCAGCCGTGCCGTAAGTAACCTGCCATACCCGGCTTTAGCCGCTGAGGTATGTTTTTCCCATTCTCTAAACTCTCTTGTGCGCTGATAAAAGCTGCCCTCAGGGGCTAAAGCCCGACGTATTTTCGATCAATTTGCGGCACGGCTGAAACCGTGCCCTTCCAGGACCAAGTTCTCACACAAGCGTCTTTAGCCGCTGAGCGAGCGGACCTTGTTACGCCTGTGCTCTTGCTGGGAAGCTTCACTCCCCAGCTTGTGAAAGTCGATGAGGTTCAACGTTTCGTCACTCCTGAGTGCTTCGGGAATGACGTCCAACAAGGCGCTACGCTCCGTCTCTCGCGCTGCCCGCAAGCGAGTGCGTGCCTGTTCAAGAACACTGTCAATATATCCAGGATGGCAAACGAGCTCCCACGTGCCTTCTGGCATGGCTCGAAGAAGGGAGCGCAGCACTGAGTCATCGAGCACTCCCGTAGCCAGCAGGCCGATTGAACCGTCGGAGGTGCAGATGTCGTGGCTCTTTGTTAGCCTGTAGAACGTTTTCCGCTGGCTGCGCATCAGGTGTACCTGCAGGCGTCGCATGGTGCCGCCGTTACGAGTGGCGCGCAGACTCCACCCTGGCTCGAACGGATTGCGAATGCAGCTGACTCCGCAATGACGCGCGGCCCGAAGTAGAGGAGCCAGCACCCCGGGAAAAGCGTGCAGATGCTTGTGGGAATCGATATGGCTGACGGTGAGACCACTGGATTGAATCCTTCGTATCTGGGCAACGGCTTCAGCCTCAATTTCCTTCCCCCGGATGCGGCCGCGGATCAAATCACTGATAAAGCTGCCCACGGTCATACGGAAGGAGGAAGAATCCAGCGGATCAAGCAGCGAAGGCACCTCGTCGGGGCGCAGGCAAGGCGAACCGTCGACCAGCACCACATGGCATCCGACGGCGAGCCCCGGCTGGGCAAACGCCATATAGACTGCAGGTGAAAAATAAGGTCCGTTCGCCATCAACGTGGCGGAACTGAGAGCGCCTGCCTGCTGCAACTCCACGATGGCTCGGTTCACGCCCGGCGCAAGACCAAAATCGTCCGCGTTGATAATCAGGCGTTTCATTTCCGCCAGTGTAACAAGACCCCTTTTCACCTTTTCGTGCATCAAAAGCGCAATCGGTAACTGTAGAACTATTCATACGGTCTGCCGATGGAGAGCGCTACAATAGGTTTTCTTTTGAGCGGAGGAGGGTCCGCAAAAATGTTCGGAGGATGGCTGCAGCACAAAGGGCCCGGCAAAGCCGCGTATGCATTGTTGCTGCTGCTGAGCTCCGTCGGGCATGCGGCTTGGGGATTACCTACCGACACCGTCATCCACCAGACGCCGAGCACCTTCGACCCGCACTCCGGCCCGGCGCACATGATTCACAATTTGTCGCTTTTCGTGATTCAAATCACGGGCGCTATTTTTATTGTCGTCGCCTCGCTTTTTATTTACGTGGTGATCCGCTACCGGCAGCGTGATCCCAACGACATCAGCGAGCCGCCCCAGATCTACGGCAGCACCCAGATCGAGTTGGCCTGGACCGTGATCCCCATTCTCATTGTCCTGGTTCTCTTCCTCACCACGGCCCGTATTCTGTTTGCCATTGAGGACCAAAAAATGCCGCCTACGGCGGTCGATGTGAATGTTGTGGGCCATCAGTTCTGGTGGGAATTTGTCTATTCCAAATACGGTTTCACCGCTGCCAATGAACTCCACGTGCCGGTCAGCAGCGAACAGGTTCCCATGACCACATCGCTGAACTTGCTATCCGCCGATGTGGACCATAGCTTCTGGGTTCCGGCGTTGTTCGGCAAGATCGACTCCATTCCAAACCAGGTTAACCATATGTGGTTCAATCCGGACAAAGTCGGTATGTACGTGGGGCAATGTGCCCAGTTCTGCGGCGTGGAACATGCCAAAATGCTGCTGCGCGTCTACGTGCAGACGCCGGAAGATTTTGCTGCATGGGTGAAGAATCAGCAGCAGCCGGGGGTTCAGGATCCGGCAGTCGCCGAAGGCCGGCAGATCTTCGAGTCCCAGGCTTGCATCAGTTGCCATGTCGTTCGCGGCACCCCAGCCCAGGGGAAATTTGGGCCCGATCTTACCCACTTCGGGAGCCGGGATACGCTTGCTTCCGGTGCGGCCGACAATACCCCTGACAATCTCAAGCTTTGGATTAAAGACCCGGACTACGTCAAGCCAGGAAGCCTAATGCCGGCAATGCAGCTAAGTGATGATCAGATCGATAAGGTCGTCGCTTATCTCGATACCCTGAAGTAACTAAGTTACGGGCCTCTCTAAGAAAACAGGAGTTCTTCGGTTATGGCTGATTCAACTCTACCCATCGGGAGCGCCATCGACCTCACCCCGCCGAGTGAGGTGTACGGAACGTGGCTCGAACAGGTGCACAGTTGGGTGGTCACCGTCGACCACAAAAAGATCGGCTTGATGTACATCGGCTATGCTGCCGTCTTTTTGCTGGTCGGCGGATTCGAGGCGATCCTGCTGCGCATTCAGCTCGCCGTACCCCACAATAACTTTCTCTCCCCAGAGGTCTTCAATCGCATCTTCACCATGCACGGAACGACCATGGTTTTTCTCATGGGAATGCCGTTGATCATTGGATTTGCCAACTACCTCGTTCCTCTGATGATCGGGGCGCGGGATATGTCCTTTCCCCGGATGAATGCGTTCAGCTTCTGGATGACCGCGCTGGGCGGCTTGATGCTGTATTACAGCTTTATCGGTGGTGTGGGCCTGCAGGGTGCGGGGAGCGCGCCGGACGTGACCTGGTGGGCCTATGCGCCGCTTACCGAACGGGCATTCTCGCGCGGGCACAGCACCGACTACTGGGCGCTGTCGCTGATCGTCTCCGGCTTCGGCACCATCGGCGCCGCGGTCAACATCATTGCCACTACCATCTGCATGCGCTGCAAAGGCATGACCATGTTTCGCATGCCCCTGCTGGCATGGCTCTACCTGGTGGTCTCAGGAATGATCCTGGTCACCATTAGCCCGCTGACCGCGGCGCAGATCATGCTCTGTATCGATCGCTATCTGGGAGGGCACTTCTTCGACTCCCAGGCAGGCGGAGCGCCCGTCGTGTGGGCGCACTTTTTCTGGATCTTCGGCCACCCCGAGGTGTATGTACTGGTGCTGCCCGCCTTCGCGATTGCCAACGAGGTCATTCCGGTCTTTTCCCGTAAGGCGATCTTCGGCTACCCGGCGATGGTGTCCGCGTCGGCCGGAATCGGCGTGATCAGCTTGAGCGTATGGGCGCACCACATGTTTACCGTGGGCATGACTTCGGCGCAGAATGCATTCTTCGTGCTCTCGACCGGACTGGTTGGGGTCCCGACCGGCATTAAGATCTTTAATTGGATCGCCACCATGTGGGGAGGCAAGATTCGCTTTGCCACACCTATGCTTTTCTGCAGCGCCTTCCTGATTCAGTTTCTGTTCGCGGGCCTTACCGGAATCATGCTTTCCACCGCGCCCTGGAATTGGCAACTCCATAACTCCTATTTCGTCATCGCCCACTTCCACTATGTTCTGGTAGGAGCCATCGTCTTTTGCTTCTTTGGAGGGTTCTACTACTGGTACCCGAAGATGATCGGCAAGATGCTCAACGAGCGGTTAGGTAAGTGGCATTTCTGGCTGTTCGTGATCGGCTTCCACCTGTGTTTCGACCTGATGCACATACCCGGACTGATGGGGATGCCGCGCAGTATCTACACCTATGAACCTGGCCGCGGCTGGGATACTCTGAACTTCATCGTTTCCGTCGGGGGCCTGATTCAGGGCGTCGCCACCATAATCTTTGTCTACAACCTGGTGTATTCGTACTTCAAAGGCGAAGAAGCCGGCCCGGATCCCTGGGACGCCTGGACGCTGGAGTGGGCCACCTCATCGCCACCACCGGAGTACAACTTTGCCACCGAGCCGGTTGTGATGAGCCGCCGCCCGTTGTGGGACCTGAAGCACCCGGAAGACCCGGATTATCGATACGAAGAATGATCTCTATCTCGCGAATAAGGCAATGCGCATGAAAATGACAGGGCACAAACGATGAGCAGCAGCGCCATTCCCCTGGGTCACCACAAAGAGTGGGTGCTGCCCTATCATGGCACCGTTGCCATGCTGGCGCTGATTGTGGCCGAGTCCGCGATCTTCACTATCTTCGTGGTCGCCTATCTCTATTACATCGGTAAGAGTATCTCCGGGCCGCAGCCGCGCCAGGTACTCGAGCTTCCCATCTTCAACACCGTATGCCTGTTATCCAGCAGTTTCACCATCTGGTTAGCGGAACACGCTTTAAAAAAGAATGCCATGGGGGCTTTCCGCTTGTGGTGGGCACTCACGGTTGTGTTGGGTGCAATCTTTTTGGGCGGGACGGCGCTCGAATGGAAGAAGTTGATTTATCACGATGGGCTGACCATCAGCACCAATCTCTTCGGCACTACCTTCTATTCACTCGTCGGTCTGCACGCCAGCCACGTGATCGTCGGGCTAACCATGCTTTCGCTAGTATTGATCTTTTCCCTAGCCGGCAAGTTGAAAAGCGAGCACCATAAGCAGCTCGGGGTGCTCTCGCTCTATTGGCACTTTGTCGATGGGGTCTGGGTGGTGGTCTTTACCGTCGTCTACATCATTGGCCGCTGAGAGAAAGAGGCAAAGCGCAATGGCAATGAATGACCAGCACGAAAATCCGAATGTCTCCGATGAGGTCGTGCTGCTGCCTGCGCCGACCGCATGGCCGCTCGTACTGGCCCTGGGCCTGACGTTCGCCTTGGCCGGCCTGGTCACGAACCTGGGCATAAGCATACTGGGTGCGGTGCTCATTGTGGCCGGCTGCGTGGGCTGGTTTGGCCAGGTGTGGCCGCACGCGCATCACGTTGCGGTGCCGGTAAGAGTACAGAAGTTCGAATTTACCTCGGTGCGCAAGAAAGTCGCCCATATCGAGATCGACGAGAGCCATCGCGCACGCCTGCCGGTACACACCCCGTCAGTCATGGCGGGAGTTAAGGGCGGCATCGCCGGCGGCGCCGCGATGATTGTGCCGGCGGTGCTGTATGGTCTCATCCGCTATCACAGCATCTGGTACGCAGTAAATCTTCTGGGAGGAGCTGGAGTCGCCGGCTGGTCCAATCCCACGACTGCGGAGATCATGCACTTCCGCCTTAGCGCACTCATTACGGCCACCATCATCCATGCGGCCGGCTCGCTACTGATCGGCCTGCTCTACGGCGCAATGCTGCCCATGCTTCCGCGCCACCCCATGCTTTTGGGTGGCATCATCGCCCCCGTCCTGTGGACCGGGGTGCTTCATTCATCGCTCCCTCTGATCAACCCGTATCTCGCTGAGCGGATCGACTGGGTGTGGTTTGTTGTTTCCCAGGTGACCTTCGGGTTAGTGGCCGGTTGGGTCGTGTCGCACCAGGTCGACATCCGCACCGAACAATATATGCCCTTTGCCGTACGCGTCGGCTTGGAAGCGCCGGGAATTCTAGAAGAGCGTCATCGGGAGGACGGACCGAAGTGATGGCGCGCTCTCTCCTGTTATTGATTTGTTGTGGGATGATGCTTGGCTGCGATCAGCTTCCCGGCCGTCCCAAGCCCGGCCCCGAGGTGCCCCGGCCGGACATGGTGGTGGACTTTCCTACGCTTTACGCGCAGAACTGTTCCGCTTGTCACGGTGCCCAGGGAATGAATGGCCCATCGTATCCACTGGCCAATCCCACCTATCAGGCGCTGGTGGACGAGCAGGCGCTGCATCAGATTGTGGCCCATGGCGAACCGGGCACCCTGATGCCGGCCTTTGCCGTCAGTGCCGGGGGAACCTTGACCGATCAGCAGGTCGACGCGCTGGTGAACGGCATGCGTGCCTCTTGGTTTAAAGCAGGGACGCTCGAGGGCGCGAACCCGCCGCCCTCCTACAAGGCCGCCAAGCCGGCTGATGCCGCTCGTGGCCAGCAGGCTTACGCGACTTATTGCGCTTCCTGCCACGGTGCTGCCGGATCATCCGCCAGGAGCAAAGCCGGGTCGATCACCCAGCCTGCATTCCTGTCCCTGGTCAGTGACCAGGCGTTGCGCACCATTGTGATTGCCGGACGACCGGATATCGGCCAGCCAGATTGGCGCAACGACCAGGCTGGGCATCCGATGAGCGATCAGGAAGTGACCGACGTGGTGGGCTGGCTCTCCAGCCAGCGCCCGAAAGCCGGAGGAGGCTCGCAATGAGCGAGGATACAGTAAGCAGACGGTGGCTGTTGGTATCGATCGGGGCCCTGCTCAATGGTGTGGTTGGCCTGTTGGTCGCCATCCCGGTCGTGGGCTACCTGCTGGGACCAATTCGCAAGAATGGCGGTTACGATTCCTGGATCGATTTGGGTGACGTTTCCCAATTTCCCCGGGGGGAGACGCGGCTGGCGAGCTTCGTGAACCCCCAGAGCATGCCCTGGGATGGCGCGACCGCCAAAGCTGCCTGCTGGGTGCGCCGCACACAGCAAGAGAAGTTTCAGATTTTCGCCATCAATTGCGCCCACCTGGGCTGCCCCGTGCGTTGGTTTCCCCAGTCGGAACTGTTCATGTGCCCATGCCATGGTGGGGTCTACTATAGCGACGGTTCGCGCGCCGCAGGACCACCCCCGCGCGGACTTTTTGAATACCCTTACAAACTGCAGAACGGCAAACTGATGATTGATGGCGGCCAGATGCCAACCCTGGCAACCAGCGCGTCGGTGCGGAAAGAGAGTTCTCAATGCACCGGCTAAAGCAGATTTACGACTGGCTGGAGTTCCGCTTGAAGTTGGAAGGACCGATCAAGGATTCGGTCCTTCACCCGGTGCCCAAGAATACGGCGAGCTGGTGGTATGTCTTTGGCAGCGCCAGTTTCGTTCTGTTAATGCTGCAGATCGTCACCGGCATCCTGTTGGCCATTGTTTATGTTCCCTCTGCGGGCGAGGCATGGAACAGCCTGCAGGTGTTGAACCAGCAGCTCCCGCTGGGATGGTTCCTGCGCGCCATGCATGGCTGGGGTTCGAACTTCATGGTGGCCGTGGTGCTGATTCATATGGCGCAGGTTTTCCTGTTTGGCGCGTACAAGTTTCCCCGCGAGTTGACCTGGATCCTGGGAGTCTTTCTGCTGCTAATGACATTGGGCATGGCATTCACCGGCCAGGTGATGCGCTTCGACCAGGATGCCTACTGGGGGCTCGGCATCGGTGCATCGATCGTAGCCCGCGTGCCGCTCATTGGGGGGCCGCTGGTTAACCTGCTTTTAGGCGGCCCGATTATCGCGGGTCCTACGTTAACCCGCTTCTTCGCTTTGCATGTCTTCGTCATCCCGGGAATGATGCTGTTGTTCGCCGCATTGCACATCTGGATGGTCATCGGGCTGGGCATCAACGAGTGGCCCATGCCGGGACGAATTGTCAGACGCAGCACGTACATTCAGGAGTACCACGAGCTCACGCATAAGGACGGCATCCCCTTCGTACCCGGGGCGGTGTGGAAGGACATGTTCTTTTCCGCTGCCATCCTGCTTGCGGTAGCGCTTTGCGCAGTGTTTTTGGGTCCCTTCGGGCCGACCGGCTTTCCCGATCCAACCATCATCCAGACCGTGCCCAAGCCGGACTTCTTCTTCTTGTGGATCTACACCATCCTTTCTTTCCTACCCGAGAACCTGGAGACGCCGTTCATCTTGATTGCTCCGGTCGTGGGGATACTTTTTCTACTGGCACTGCCGTTCTTTGCTGGTGAGGGGGAGAAGAGCTGGCACCGGCGACCGATCGCGGTGCTGTCGATTACTGTGCTGGCCGTAGGCTTTGCCGTCTGCCAGCATCTGGGAACTTACACGCCCTGGAGCCCGCAAATGCAGGCCTGGAGTGGTGACACCGTTCCGGTCCGCTACGTCCATGAGGCCACGCCGCTAGGGAGACAAGGGCAAGTCGTTTTTCAAGCTAAGCAATGCCGAAACTGCCACATGATCGGCGGCGTGGGTGGCGAGCGTGGACCGGCGTTGGACGGAGTGGCGACGCGGCTGACCTATGACCAACTGGTACGCCAGGTGCTGCAAGGGGGCGGGAACATGCCGGCTTATGGAAAGAATCTTTCCCCGGCGGAAGTGACCGCACTGGTGAGCTTTCTCGAGACTCTGCACCCGGAGGGTCAGCGCCCGGCACGGGATGCCTCGCAGCAATACATCAGCACAGGGGAACTCGATCCTGCCCAACCAGGCGCGCAATAAAGCAGCGCGAGGAAAGAAACCGCAGGTCCCTCCACTACGCTTCGCTCCGGTCGGGATGACAGTTCCGTTGTCCCCGCGAGTACTTCAGCGGTAAATAACTTGACCCCTGCAAGAGAATTGTCATCCCGACCGGAGCGAAGCGTAGTGGAGGGACCTGCGGTTTCTTTCCTCGGTACTCACACCCTCTAAGGCCGTGAGTATCTAATTTCAACGGCTTGCGGCTCCTGTGATGTGGGCCACTCGCGCACTATGGTGGAACTCATGTCAGACGGAGTATCACAGGCCGCTTGGAGTTCCTGGGCCCTTCCTTTTTGGGCCACAGCCGGACTACTTGCGACTGCTTTGCTCTACCTCCGGGGCTGGCGCGAAATCCGCCGCACCCGGCCGCTGATTTTTCCCCCGTGGCGTGCGTGGTGCTTTGTCGGCGGGCTGGTGTCGATGTGGATCGCCGTTGCTTCGCCTCTTGATACTTTGGACGGTCTGTTCCTGGTCGCCCATATGACACAGCACCTGATACTAATGTCGGTAGCCCCTCCGCTGCTGCTTCTGGGGGCGCCCGCCGTCCCGTTGCTGCGGGCTCTGCCGCGTTCTGTGTTGCGCGATGGCCTCGGTCCCTTCTTCCGAACGCCGATCCTGCACAGGCTGATGCGCTTGCTCACCCATCCGGTCCTGGCGTGGGTGGCGATGAACATCGCCTATCTTGGCTGGCATGTGCCGCAGGCCTACGAGCTGGCGCTCCGCTCGCCCGGCTGGCATGAGGTGGAGCACGTCTGCTTTCTGGGAACGTCGTTGCTGTTCTGGTTTCCGATAATTCAACCCTGGCCCAGCCCGAGCCGAGCATCTCGCTGGGCCTTGTTGCCTTATCTCGTCGGTGCTGACCTGGTGAATACCGCGCTGGCGGGGTTCCTGACCTTCTCCCCCAGGGTGATCTACCCTAGCTATTCCTCGCTGCGCGACCAGGCGGCGGCGGGTGCGCTCATGTGGGTGGTGGGGTCCATTTTCTACCTGGTGCCGGTGGCGGTCATTGCCAGCCATCTTCTGTCGCCGTCTCGCCGCCGCTCGTTACTTGCCAATTCGCAGGCGGCGCACATCGTACTCCCTCAACCAAAGCGCCTCGACTTGCTGCAGCTGCCTCTGATCGGCTATGTGCTGCGCGCTCGCTACGGCAGGATGGCGCTGCAGAGCGTCGCCTTTGTGGCTGCCGCGCTGGTAATCGCCGACGGCTTTCTTGGCCGCCCTATGAGTGCGATGAACCTGGCTGGCGTCCTGCCCTGGACTTACGTGCGGGCCTTTGGGGTACTCGGGCTTTTAGTACTAGGAAATATCTTCTGTTTGTCTTGCCCTTTCATGCTGCCGCGGGAGTTCGGACACCGCTTGGGCCTGGCCCGTTTCAAATGGCCGCGCTGGCTGCGCAGCAAGTGGATCGCGATCGCCTTGATGATCCTGTTCTTCTGGTCTTACGAAGCCTTTGCTATCTGGGACCATCCCCAGCGGACGGCGTGGCTCCTGGTTGCGTATTTCGTGGCGGCTTTCCTGGTGGACACCTTCTTCCGTGAGGCCAGCTTTTGTAAATATCTTTGCCCTTTAGGGCAATTCAATTTTGCCGGTTCGCTGCTCTCGCCCTTTAGCCTGCAGGCACGCAGCCAGGCTACCTGCCGCAGTTGCACCACCCACGACTGCATTGCCGGAAACACCCAGCAGCGTGGCTGCGAGCTGCAGTTGTACATGCCGCAAAAAGCCGGAAACATGGATTGTACCCTGTGCATGGACTGCGTAAAAGCCTGTCCTCATGACAACATCGGCCTGTTCGCTGTGGCTCCCGCGCCGGTCTCCCCACGTATCGACGTCACTGCTCTCGCCCTGGTCGTGGTCATCGCCGCATACGTGAATGCCTGGTGGATGGTGGCCCAACCCGGCAACTACGCCCCATTATTGGCGATGCTCGCGGTGCTGCCCCTGGTCGCTGTGGGAGCGCGCTTCCAAAAGGTACTGTTCTGTCGCTTGTCGCTGGCCCTTTTGCCTTTGGGATTAGCCATGTGGGCGGCGCATCTGTCCTTTCACCTTTTTACCGGTTGGGCAAGCCTCGGGCCTGCTCTGCATCAGGCTGCGGCTGATTTTCACTGGCACTTTCTGTCACCCCCTCAATGGGGAATGGAATTGCCCCTGCTTTCCGCCCATGCTGTGTTGTCCCTTCAGCTTCTGCTGCTGGACGCAGGTCTTTTGTTCACGCTGTACCTGGGTTGGAGGCGGGCGCTCGAGTGGGCTGCGCGTCCCAGTCGCGCGGTGTTGCTGTTGTTGCCGTGGGCAACCATGGTCGCTGCAGTGTATGCCGCGGGGGTATGGATCGTTCTGCAACCGATGCAGATGCGTGGCATGATAATGAACCCATGAAGGCTCTCCGCCGCCTGGCCGCGGTGTTCATGCTGGCAATGGGGACAATGGCGGCACACGGCGATGGTGGAACCATGCTTCTCCACCAGGATGCCGGCGCGTTCACCATCACCCTTTTCGCCGCCCCCCAGCCACTGCAGGTAGGTATGGCGGACTTCAGCGTCCTGGTACAGGATCGCAGCAGCGGGGAAGTGTTACTTGATCCAATCCTCGATCTCACTGTTGCTGGCACAACCGTTCGACTAACCAGAGGACAGGTGAGCAACCGCCTGCTTCAAGCAGCCACGGTGCATCTTTCCAGTCCCGGCAAGCTGCGTCTGACCTTGGCTGTTCGACGGGGAAGCGATGTAGCCCAACTAACCACCGATTGCACCGTCGATCCAGATCGTTCACGCGCTACGCTGGTGTGGTTTTATGTCTTGTTGCCGGTAGCCATCATTGTTCTATTCGTGATCCACCAGGGATTGAAGCTCCGTTCGGAGAGGAAAGTTCAATGATCCACGCGCCAAATCCGCTCATTGCGACCGGTGTGGTGGCCTCCACGGCCGCCACAGATGCGGTCTACGTGCTGTTCACTGCGGCCGTTGCCGCACGCCGCAGGAGCGTCGCCGCAAGCTGGAGCAGCGTATGGTATCTGCTCTCCGCGTTTGCCGTGATTAGCTATACCGGCAATCCCATTTACGTCGTCTTCGCCGCCGTCGGCTCATGGCTGGGAGCCTATGGAGCTGTCACCTGGCTTGGCGCAGCAGGGAAGCCTCATTCCTAGTGGGGATGTGTTAACTTTTGCTGGGGAAACGTACATGACAGAAACGGGCGCAAAGTACAGCAAGTGGAAAGACATTGAGGTAGAGAGCTTAAACTCGCTCATCGGACGGCAGATGGTGGTGGGCACAAACGTGATGGTGGCCCGTGTGCTTCTCAAGAAGGGCGCCAGGGTGCCTCTGCACAGTCATCATAACGAGCAGGTCACTTATATTCTCGAAGGTGCATTGCTTTTCTACATTAATAACCAGGAGATCACGGTTTCCGCCGGCGAGGTGCTCTGCATCCCGCCCAACATGCCGCATGAGGCTCTTGCGCTCGAGGACACGGTTGACCTCGACGTGTTTAATCCGCCGCGCCAGGATTGGCTCGATGGATCGGATGCCTACCTGCGCCAGGGAGCCCGCTAGTGGATCTTGGATTAAAGGACCGCAATGTGATCGTTGCTGCTGCCAGCGATGGGATCGCACGGGCGGCGGCAGAGAAGTTCGCCGCCGAAGGCGCCCGCGTAGCCATCTGCTCCCGCGATGCCGGCAAGCTGAACGCGGCGGCAGCGCAGATTCGTGAACGCTCGAGCGCCCAGGTATTGGCCGAGCCGCTGGATGTGACCGATGCCCAGGCCGTCGAGGCCTTTGTGAAGCATGTGGCGCAGCAGTTCGGGGGCGTGGACGTATGCGTCACCAATGCCGGCGGCCCGCCGGCAAAGATGTTCTTCGCCACCACGACGGAGGAGTGGCATCGCGCCCTGGAAATGAACTTCATGAGCACGATCCACTTTGCCCGCGCGGTTTTGCCCTGGATGCAGAAAAACCATTGGGGCAGGCTGGTAACGATTACGTCGATGACAGTACGTCAGCCGGTCCCTGACCTGATTTACTCGAATGCTGTGCGGGCCGGTGTGGTTGGACTGGTCAAGAGCCTGTCTAACGAATTCGGCAAAGACGGAATTACGGTGAACAACGTGGGGCCCGGCTTTACCGCGACCGAGCGGCTGAAGCAACTCATCGCCAAGCGCTCGCAGGAGGCGGGGGTAAGTCCGGCGGACTTCGAAGCCCGCCTGGGAGCAGAAGCCTCTCTGAAGCGCATCGGCCGGCCGGAGGAAATAGCGGACGCCATCGTCTGGTTGGCTTCGGAGCGGGCATCGTTCATTACCGGCCAGACCTTATTGGTAGACGGCGGATGGTTCAAAGGACTCTAGGGAAAGCAAAGGGTGGAGTGGACGCACTTTTGGAATCTATTCCCGCCACAATCGAGGGGTGCCCCATCCTTCGCGTTCTTTGCGAAGGGTAGGATAGTCAAATCTCACCTGCACGCTTGTCCTGGGCCCATCCCGTTAAGGTAATCATTTGAACTCTGTAATAAAACTGGCCATTGGTATAGCCATCATTCTGAGCACAACTCCCGCGCGGCTACGCGCGCAGGCCAATCCTGACATGGCGCCTGGCTACCAGCAGACTTACGACCGTATGCTGCGCCAGATACGTCTCATCCCGATCTTCGACGATCACGGCCATCCCGGATTTACCGACGACACCGACGTGGACGCGATGGCCTCCTCTCCGTCGCACCCGCCACTCAGGCTGCTCCCCGATAATCCAGAGCTCATCGAGGCTTCCAAAGGCCTGTTCAGCTATCCCTACTCCGACAACACGCCGGAGCATCTGAAGTGGCTCATTACCAAGAAAGCAGAGATGCGCCAAAGCTATCCGGGCCATCAGTACTTTGATCGGATCGTCGACCAGTTGAATGTGGAGACGATGATGGCCAACCGCGTGGCCATGCCCGCTTACCTTGATCCCAAACGTTTCCACTGGGTCTTTTTCGTCGACTCGTTTCTATTCCCACTGGACAATAGCGAACTGACCGTCCGCAACATAGACGAGGGTGTCTATGTTCCACTCCAGGAAAAGCTGATCAAGCGCGAACTTACCCAGGCCGGGTTAAGCACCTTGCCGGCAACGTTTCCAGCATATCTGGCCTTTGTCAGCAAGATTCTAGAGCAGAATCGCGTCCACGGCGGAGTTGCGATCAAGTTCGAAATTGCCTATTTCCGGAGCCTGCATTTCGACGACCCGCCCGAAACTGCGGCTGCGAGCATCTACAACCGGTACGTCTCGGGCGGCAAGCCGTCGACCGCAGAGCACACGGTATTCGAAGATTTCATGTTTCGCTATCTGCTGCGAGAAGCTGGCCGCTTACACCTCGCCGTGCAAATACATACCGCCGTAGGTACCGGCGACTTTTATAGCATAAGTGGCGGCAACGTCTTGAACCTGGAAAACGTGCTGCGCGACCCCCGCTATGGCAATGTGAACTTCGTTCTACTGCACGGTGGGTATCCATTCCAGGACCAGGCGATTTGGCTTGCCGCGCGTGAGAATGTCTACCTTGATTCCTCGTTGATGGGCCTGTATCTCTATCCTGCGGATCTAGCCGAGGTGCTGCGCCGCTGGCTGCTGCTTTATCCGGACAAGGTGGTCTTCGGCTCGGATGCGTTCCCGTTCAATGAAGCCATCGGAGCCGAAGAGAGCGATTGGCTCGCCATTGAGTCGGCGCGTAAGGCGCTCGCTGCCGCACTTTCGCGGATGATCCTCAACGGGGAAGTGAGCGAGCAGCGGGCGCTCGCGTTTGCGCACGGCTATCTTCACGACAATGCAGCACGTATCTATCCAGCACCCCTGCGATGAGCACGCCGTCTGACAGTCCCAGTGACCTCTGGACATGGCCCGATGTCGTAGTTCTATAAATTCCGCTAAAAATCTCCCCTAACCGCCCCCTTCCGCCCGGTGTCTAATGTTCCGCATGGACAAGAACGACCAGGCGGCAATCCGGGCGGTTCTCTCCGGAGACAAAGACGCTTATGGGGCCCTGGTCGTGGGCCATAGCGCGAGGCTGTTCCGAGTCGCATTTCGCATTACCGGGAATGAAGCCGATGCCCAAGATGTGGTCCAGGAGGCGTTCCTGCGGGGGTATCGAAAGCTGGAGAGTTTTGAGTCGCGATCGGATTTTGGAACCTGGATCTATCGCATCGCGGTCCGCTGCGCGTTGAACAAGATCGGCAACGCTCGGCTCGACGAAAACAACAGGGTGGGCGAAGACTCAGACCCGCAGCAACACGAAGTGCAGGTGGCTGATTTGGCGGCGGGCCCGGAACGGCTATTGCTGAGCGGAGAAATCGGCGCCATGCAGGAGATGGCGATGCTGAGCCTGACACCCACGGAGCGGACAGCCTTTGTCCTGCGACATATGGAAGACTGCACCAGCGAAGAGATTGCAGGTGCACTGGGTATGGAGCCCAACGCGGCCAAGCAAGCTGTATTTCGCGCTGTACAAAAGCTGCGCCGCCGTTTGGCGATCTTAAGGGTGAAGATATGAATCATTTGAGCGAAGCGGAACTGATCGCCCACGCCTATGCCGAGGACGACAGCAATGCTGTGCAGCAACATCTTATGGCGTGCGCAGAATGTGCGAAGGCCTATAGTGCACTGGGTAGCGACCTGGCCGATATGAAGTTTGCTGATGCCCCGGCTCGCGACGCAGCCTATGGTCATCGTGTCTGGGAATCGCTTGCGGGTTCGCTACCTGCCTATGAATCGCGCAAGAGTTGGTTCCGCGGTGGACTGTGGCCAGCTTTAAGTTATGCCGCTGCGGGCATTGCCGTGGTTGTGTGTGCCTTCCTCGGCGGCCGGCTATGGGAGCACAGACACGCGCAGACCGTCGCGCAAAGCCACGTTCAGCAACATGAACAAACGGTCGCGGAGCCAACCCAGCGCGTCGTGGTGGTGGTTCTGAGCGATCACCTGGATCGTTCGGAACGGTTGTTGGTGGAACTGAAACATGCCGATGGCGGCAACGTGGCCTCCCCGTTGCGGGACGAGGCGCGCAGTCTTTTGCCGGCAAACCGAATCTGCCGGCAAAACGCGAAGCGCGATGACGACCGAGCACTGTCAACAGCGCTCGATCGATTAGATCACCTGTTGGTTGAGCTGGCGAACCAGCCCGAGGGCCTGAACAGTCAAACCATCAGCAGATTACAAGACGAAGTGAACGCCGACGGGCTGTTATTTGAGGTGCGTGTATTGCGTTCGCGACAGGCGGCCTCGAGCACGCATTCGAAAGGGGACACGATATGAAATCCAGACTTTCTTCTATCGCGCTGTTGGGAGTCATGCTCTGCGGATCGACTGCCTGGGGGCAGAGTTTCGCCGGGAGCGGCGAGCCGGCTGAATTCGAGGGCATTCCGGCCTCGTTAAGCACTCCCGATAACAGTCTCTATAACGACGGAATGCGCGCCATCAACGATAGCCGCTGGGCAAATGCGGAAGCAATCTTCACCATGGTTGCCAACCAACATAGCGACCAGTCCGACGGCGCTCTCTATTGGAAGTCCTACGCGCAGAAGAAACAAGGGCACCCAAAGGTTGCGCTCGAGACCTGTGCCGCCCTGGCCCACCAGTATCCCGCCAGCAGCTGGAACCATGACTGTACCGCATTGACCATCGAGATTGGCGCAGAGGACGGCAAACCCGTCGAGCCCAATGCTTTAAAGGACGACGACCTGAGATTGCTGGCGCTGAATGTCCTGATGCAGAAGGATGAGACCCAGGCTCTGGCACAGATTCAGGAGATTCTGAATGGCGACTTTTCTGAGAAGCTGAAGAAGGAAGCGCTCTTTATCCTCGGACATCATTATTCCGACGAGACCTATGCCCAGATTGTTCGCATCAGCTATGTGGAAGGCGACGTACGCATCGCCCGCGGCGAGGACAATGAAAAGCCCGCGGGTGCCGTATGGGAGAAAGCAGTTGCCAATCTTCCGCTGGAAACAGGCTTCAGCCTGGTAACAGGCGAAGGACGCGCAGAGATCGAGTTTGAGGATGATTCGACGCTGTATTTGGCAGAAAATTCCGTCCTTACCTTCGATGATCTGCACACCACCAGCGGCGCGCCCTACACCGATCTCGGGCTACTTAGCGGAACTGCTTCGCTGAATGTGTTTCCCAATATTACCGGAGAACAATTCTTCCTCAGGACCCCTACAGATAGTTTCACCGCAAAGTATCAGTCTCCCTGGAACGTACGTATCAGTAGCTATCTCGATGGAGTCGCCTATACGCCGGTGAGCGGCAGAATTGTGCCGGTGTCCGGAGTGGCGCCGCCAACGGGACCGAAAGACAAGACGGAGTATCTCCGTGACGGACACCTCGTAGACTACGCCGGGCCTAAGGATGATGCGAGCGCATTTGCGGATTGGGACAAGTGGGTCGCGGATCGGGTCGATCAGCGGACCGCGGCGAACCAGGAAGTGATGAAAGCTTCCGGGCTTACGTCTCTTATCCCCGGAATGGCGGAGTTGCAGGGGCAGGGAACATTCTTTGACTGCGCTCCCTATGGGACCTGCTGGGAACCGAATGTCCAGCCGGCGGCCCCGGAGGACCGGCAGCTACCAGCCGACAAGGTTTCGTCTTTGACACAAGGGCCGCATTTGGTGAGGGCGAATTTTCACCCGGCCACCAGGTTCACTGGGGTCCAGGCGCAGATGGGCTTTCCCGATCCCCTTAACACAATCGACGCGCAGGACTACTTCCCGTGCTTCCCGGCGGCAGTTCGCTACCGGGTGGTCAAAGATCCAATCACAGGCGCCTCGAGGGTAGTCGATAGCGGAATAGCACCTACCTCCGGATGGAACTGGGCCGTATGTCACGCGGGAAGCTGGGTTCAGCGCCGGCATCGCTATTGCTGGGTTGCGGGTCACAAGCGCCACCACATCGCACCCGTACGTTGGGTCAAGAGTGATCATAAGGTCGGCGTTGTCCCCCTTCATCCCTTCGATGTGAAGGGCCGGCCGCCAATCAACCGCAAGGAAACAGTCTTCGCATTCAACAACAAGAATGGATTAACGATCGAACGGCTGAAGTTCGAGCCAGGAAAGCCGATCCAGGAGCTCAAATCGCCGCCGCGAGAATTTCACACTGCCCATCTGGCTCCGTTATCCCGCGCCGAAGCCCCGCATATGGAGGCCCACGTGATGAAAGACGGACTACGAGGAGGAAGACTGACGGCTACCAGGGGTGTACCACTGACCTTCAACGCAAAGCAACAAACCTTCAACATGTCCAAGGAGGTCAACCACGGAACTAAAATGGGAACCGTTTCCACCCCCGTCACCAACCACGGTGGCACGCTGCAGGCCCGAGGCGGCAGCTTTCCCGGAGGACATGGCACCTTTAACGGCGGGGGGGCTCGCACGGCGGTGGAATTGGAGGATCCGGCGCTCATGGAGGAGGTGGTTCGGGCGGAGGCGGCTCTCACGGAGGCGGTGGAGGTGGCGGCTCGGGTGGGGGCGGATCTCATGGCGGCGGAGGCGGCGGCGGAGGTGGAGGCTCGAGTGGAGGTGGCAGTTCTGCAGGCGGGGGTGGTGGTGGCGGCCATCGCTAGAGTCAAGACAAGGGATGATCAGTAGTAAAAGTGGGTGGCCCAGGTCTCGCTTTTGAGACCTGGGTTTTCTCCTTGGTGCGCCCGGCAGGGCGCACTCACTTGGAGGTGTAAGTCCTCTACACACCCGGCAAGGGGAAGTGTTAGCTGAACGGCAAGGGTGTCCATCGCGAGGTGGAATCTGAAGGAAGCTGTAGGCAAAGCGCTGGCCTGACGAACAGCTAGCGGATAGAGGCTTCACGGTGGGGTGAGCGGGCCAATTTTCGCAAAGCCCAGTACTTGCACGGAACGCCGTGATGTAGATGCGACAGGCATAAGCGTGAAAGTGAGTGCGTAATACCCGGGGAGATCTGGCGACTTGCCTTTGGGCTACCGGCGTCGTGAGGCGCTGGGATGAGCCGCCAGAAGTCAGCAGCGGCCGTAGTGGCTTCGCGCAAGCGGAGTGAAGGGCCAAACGTGAAACACGGGAGTAGGAAAGCAGACCTCGATGCGAGACGACGAAGCAGAAGCATACGCAAGTATGGCCAGCTCGGAAGGAGACAGGCGGAACCTGTCTTGGGCCGATTCTGGTGCTGAGTCTGGCGCGGCGGCTGCCAGGCAACCGAAACCGGAGGCATTGCGGCTGATGGAAGCCGTAGTGGAACGCAGCAACATGTTCAGCGCCTATGAACGCGTGGTGAAGAATCAAGGAGCGCCGGGAGTCGATGGACTGACGGTTTCCGAGTTCAAGCCATGGCTTCAACGGCACTGGGCGCGGGTAAGACAGGATCTGTTGTCAGGGGTATATCAGCCGGAGATGGTGCGCAAGGTGGAAATACCGAAGCCGCAAGGCGGGGTAAGAATCCTGGGCGTGCCCACGCTGGGGGATCGTCTGATTCAGCAGGCACTCAATCAGGTACTGCAACCGCTGTTCGACCCGGAGTTTTCCGAGTCCAGCTTCGGCTTCCGTCCCGGACGCAACGCGCATCAAGCCGTCGAAGCGGCGCAAGGCTATGTGGCGGCAGGTAAGCGGTGGACCGTAGATCTCGACTTGGAGAAATTCTTCGACCGGGTAAACCACGATGTGCTGATGGCACGGGTGGGGCGCAAGGTGGAAGATGGACGGGTATTGAAGCTGATCCGGCGCTATCTGGAAGCGGGAATGATGGAAGGCGGGGTAGCGAGCATGCGGACGGAGGGTACGCCTCAGGGCGGTCCGCTGTCCCCACTGTTATCGAATATTCTGCTCGACGATCTTGACCGGGAACTGGAGCGGCGCAGGCTGAGCTTCTGCCGTTATGCGGATGACTGCAACATCTACGTCGGAAGCAAGCGCGCAGGAGAGCGGCAGATGCAGGCAATTACGGCGTTTCTGGAGCAGAAACTGAAGTTGAAAGTTAATGCGTCCAAGAGCGCAGTGGCGAGACCGTGGGAGCGGAAGTTCCTTGGCTACAGCATGACGTGGCATAAGAAACCAAAGCTCAAGATAGCGCCCCAAAGCCGCAAGCGTTTCGTGGAGAAGATCCGCAAGACGATGCGGGCAGTTCGCAGCAGCAGCTTGCAACAAGTCATCGAGCGGCTCAATCCCGTCCTACGGGGATGGGTTGTTTACTTCCGGCTCACCGAAGTCAAGGGTGTGCTGGAAGAACTCGACGGCTGGCTCAGGCATAAGTTGCGGACCCTGCTCTGGCGGCAATGGAAGCGCGTTTATCGACGGGCTCGAAATCTGATCAAGGCTGGGATAAGCACAGAGCGAGCGTGGCAATCAGCCACCAATGGGCGTGGCCCATGGTGGAATGGTGGCGCGCCGCACATGAATCAAGCCTATCCCAAGTCCTGGTTCGACCGTATGGGGCTGGTTTCGCTGCTGGAAACTCGGCGGCGCTTCCCGTCTGTTTCATGAACCGCCGGATGCGGAACCGCATGTCCGGTGGTGTGGGAGGACGGCAGGGGCGACCCTGCCTCCTACCCGATCAAACTGTTTACATGGAAAAACCCAGGTCTCAAACAATTTGATCGGTGCGCTTTCCTGCATGAGCGCCATGGCCACGCCTCCTGCCAGGACTGCGCCCGTCATATACCAGGCTGGAGCCAGTGGGCTTCCCGTCAGGTCGGTGAGCGCTTTGATGGCCAGCTGTGTGGAACCGCCGAAGACGCAAGTGGAAAGGGCATAGATAATGCCGAGCCCGCCCGAGCGAACGGCCTTGGGCAATGACTCAGTCACCGTAATGAGCGCGGGTGCGGTGAAAAAGGCCTGCATCACCGCCAGGATGGCCACCGCACCATAGAGCACAGACACACTGTGCGAGCGAGTCATGGCCATATAGGACGGAACCAGCAGGAAGACCAGGATCACCACCGCTCCGAGCATGACTGGCCTGCGCCCGATCCGGTCTGACAGCAGGCCACTCACCGGATCGGCAACGACTGCGCAGATGCCGACCACCATGGTGGCGCCGAAGGCCAGCGAAGGCGTCAAGTGGAGACTGTCCTGGGCATAGGTGGTGATGTAATCCAGCCCGAACAGATAGATGGTGGCCGCCATCATCAACATCAGGGCGAGCACGATCAACCGTGCGGGTACGGGCTGCGGCTTAGCCGCGGCAACCTGTCGATCGGCGTCGTGTATCGTCTCGGGCAGATTGTGTCGCATATAAAGGCCGACGGGGACGACTGCGGTTCCGATCAGGAATGCAGCCCGCCAGCCCCAGGCATCGAGCGCCGCCGGCGACAACCAGGTAGTGAGCAGGTAGCCGGCCGATCCTGCCGCCAGCACTGCCATGTCCTGAGTCATGTACTGGATCGAAACGTAAAGGCCTCGCTGCAACGGCGGCGCAGCCTCCACCAGAAATGCGGTGGATGGACCGACTTCGCCTCCCAGCGCGAATCCCTGCAGCAGGCGAAAGGTGACCAGAAGAATGGGCGCCGCCATCCCGATCTGAGCATAGGACGGAGTAAGCGCGAGCCCGAGGATGGCTGCGCCCATCAGGGCGAAGGAAAGCACCATCGCCGGTTTGCGGCCCACCCGATCGCCGTAGATCCCGATGACCACGCCACCGAGCGGCCTGGTAAGAAAACCGATGCCGAAACTCGCCAAGGCGTAGAGCAGTCCGTGCGACGTCTGCGATTGGGGAAAGAAGCAGTGGCCGATCTGGATGGCAAAGAAAGAGAAAGTGAGGAAATCGTAGAATTCCAGCCCATTGCCCACGCCCACAGCCACTACTTTGCGCAGCGGCAGGTATTGCTCTTTGAGCGGCCGTGCAGCCTCTTCATCTGTGAGCGTTGCGTCCATTTAATCTGCCGGGGAGAGCTTACCTCTTGTACCATTGCGCAACTGCACAAGCGAGGAAGTTATGCTGCTAAGCCTGCAATCGCGCCTTTGTGGAAACATCTTTGTGATTCACTGCCAGGGCCGCATCGTAGTCGGCGAAGAGGCAAAGGCGCTGGAAACCGCCCTGGATATGGCGGCTCGTGAAGCGTCCCGCATCGTCCTGCATCTACGGGAACTGGACCGGCTCGACAGTATCGGAATCGGCCTTCTCGTCCGTTGCGCGGCCAGGTTGCGTAAGCGTGGTGGAGACCTTCGGCTCGCGGCTCCGCCGCAATTCGTCACCGCTCTGCTTAAGTTAACCATGCTGTCCAGCGTGCTGCAGGCTTACCCCACGGAGGACGACGCCATCCTCTCGTTTCTCACCCGGCCCTCAGCGGAGAAGACGCACCAGAAGCCTGCCGCGCGGGTACTCGTGCTGGATCAATCCGCGGATCTGTGTGCGTTCGTTCGCTCTGTCCTGACCCAGCATGACTTCGATGTGCGATCGGCTAGCCTGGTCCGCGATGCCAGAATCCTGCTCCAGGTCGACGCGGTAGATTACATCCTGATCAGTTCTGACAGCCCGCAATTCTGCTCTGAGCCGGTCGTGGGCTCGCTCAAGGCTCTGGTGCCGAAGGCAACCACATTGCAGCTCGCGCCGGACTTTAAGAGCCGCGATGCTCTGGACGCCACCGAAGTTCTGCTGCAGCTATTCGGAGTACAACCACAGAGCCCGGCGTAGCTTCACTGGTTTCGCACGACCCGAAACCCATAGTCCGCGTACTGGAATTCTGGCGGAATGCTGGAGCGAGCCGAGCATCGCGAGATCTTGATCTGGTGCCGCCAAGAACCTCCCCGCGAAGCTTTTCTGGTGCCCGTTTCCTGCCCAAGCGGATTTCTATCCGGTGAGCTCCGGTAGTAGTCGGCTGCAAACCAATCGCTACACCACTCATGTACGTTTTCGCACATCTCAAAAAGCCCGTAAGCATTGGGTTCCGATTGTCCGACCGGTTCAGGTCCGTTCTTCCAACGAGCGTGGTAGCCAGGACGGGACATTGGCGGATCGTCACCCCAGGGAAACATTCTGCCTTCGGCGCCACCGCGCGCAGCTCGTTCCCACTCAGCCTCTGTCGGTAACCGGTAGTGCGAGCCGGTCGCCGAACTGAGCCACGCGCAGTAGGCAACGGCGTCGAACCACGAAACGGCCACGACGGGTTGCTGTGGATGGGAGAAGTTGGCATCGTCCCAAAACGGCGGGGGCACACTTCCGCTGGCATCGAGAAACCGCGCATACTCGGCAACGGTCACTTGGGTGGATGCCATGGCAAAGCAATTCACCCAGACGCGATGAACCGGGGCTTCTACCTCCTGAAAGGCATCGGAGCCCATAAAGAACCAGCCGGCGGAGATTTCGATTTGCAGTGGCTCGATGATCGGCACATACAATGTTAGCTTGACGCGGGAAGCAGGCGGATGAAATTCGATTGGACCGAGGGCGCACTTGCGGAAGGCCTCAACCACTATCGTGCCGGTGAGTTCTTTGCGGCGCACGAGTCCTGGGAAAGTCTTTGGCTGGTGGCTCCGGAGCCAGAGAAAATGTTCCTGCAAGGCTTGATTCAGGTCACCGCGGCCTTCCATCACCTGCAACGTAACAACCCTCTAGGCGCTGCGAGGTTATTCGAGCGCGCCCTGGCACGGCTCGAGCGTTATCCTGCCGGCTTCGGATCCGTCTCCGTTGTCTTGGTCTGCGAGGATATTCGCGAGTGGGTGAGAGCGCTCGAAACCGGCGCACCGCCACCGCATTTTGGCTGCGTCCGAATCGCAAACATAGCGCCGGCCTAGGTGAACGCGCTTTTGGCTCTATCCCCGCCACAATCGCCGGGTGCCCCACATCTCGCTCGTTTTTCGCGAGATGTGGGATACCGCAGGTCTCACCCTCAAGCCTGTTGCGGATTCCACAACTCCACAGGGGTGCCCCATGTTCGCACCAGCGTACGTGGGCCGAAAACGATTTGTTTCCACTGCTTTCAGACGCGGAATCCTGGCATGCCCTTCCAACTAACGTAAAAACTGATCAACATAGCCTTCACCCAATCCGACTGCCGCAAAATGCCGACGGCAAAGATCGATCTTGGTAAACACATCTTCATAGCCCTGGACCTTACCATCCGGATCGACATAAATCATCGCCCCATTCACCTGAAACAGCGTAATCATTTCCGGAACGTCGTCCTCCACCACCAGCGTATGCGTCTCGCCCGGAGTCTCATAAACATAGGACCCTTCCGTAGCCGTCCAATCGTGTTCCAGGTAATGCCAGCTACCCTTGAGCACAAAGCCGTGCACAGGCTGCGGATGACGATGTCGCGAAAGTACGCCCGACTTGCGCACGCGCAGAAGATTCATCCAATAACCTCGGCTGGCCGACAGGCACAGCGGGCGAAACCAGACATTTTCCGCTTGCGGAACCCACAAGCGCTCATCCTCAGGGACAGCATTGGGAATCACCAACTCTGGGAAGCTTTCCTTAGGCTGTGGGTGACGGTAGGGAATGCGTGCATTGGCTTGAGTGACCATGGATCCTCTCTTTCAGACAGCTGCGTAGCCGCCATCCACGGGCAAGATCGCCCCGGTGATGAAGCGTGCTGCGGCGGAACAAAGAAACACCACGGCGCCGCCAAGGTCGTTCGGTTCACCCCAGCGCTGCATGGGCGTGCGGTCGACAATCGCGGCCGAGCGACCCTCGTCCTCCACCAGGCCGCGGGTGAACTCGGTGGCAATCCAGCCCGGCGCGATGGCGTTCACCCGAATTCCCTCAACCGCCCAGGCAACTGCTAAGGCCTTGGTCAATTGTGCCACTCCGCCCTTGGAGGCAGTATAGGCAGGAACCGCCGGGCCACCGAAATACGAAAGCATCGACGCAGTATTCACGATAGCGCCCTTGGCGGCGGCAAGTTTTCCCCGCGCGGCGACGCACATCCGCATGGTTCCGGTGAGATTGACATCGATCACTTTCTGAAAAATCTCAATATCGTACTCGGCACGGTTGCGAAAGATCACCCCTGCGCAATTGATCAGTGCGGACAGTCCATCCAAGGGCTCAACCACGGCCGCGACCGAGGCAGCCGAGGTTACATCGAGTTTGACTGCTGAGAGATGCTGCCTCTGCGGTACCTGGGTGACTTGCTCGTCGGTTAACCCGGTTACGGTCACCTCGTAGCCGGCGTCGAGCATGGCGCTCGCGATGCCAAAACCAATTCCGCTTGTACCCCCGGTGATGAGTGCGTTCATGGTTTAGCCGGATGGATCCAGATTGCATTCCCGCCGCCGGAAACCATGTGTATATCGAGAACGGTGGTCCGGTCGACGGGCCGTGTGCTGATGCTGGTGTGGGTTGCATTGCTGGCAGCGTCGGGAGCATCGGCGTAGATTTCAGCAACATACTTGCCCGCACCCAGGAAATTGAGCGGGACGCTTGTGTTTCGCTCTTCCCAATTAGTCAGCGACCCAACGTACCAATCCGTACCGCTCCTCCTGGCGAGCGTGATATACCGCATGGGGAGTCCATCGAGGACATGCACCTCATCCCAGGTAGCCGGTACCCGCTTAATGAAATCGAAATCCTTCTGCCCTTTATAAATCTCAGGATAGTCAGAAACCATTTCCAACGGACTCTCGAGCACTACATACAAGGCCAACTCCTGGGCCCGCGTTCCCAGGGACATAGGCATCACATTACGCGCGACGAAGTTTTTGAGGTTGGAGTTGTGGAAGGCGCCCGGTGTGTAATCCATAGGACCGGCGAGCATACGGGTGAAGGGAAGTGTGGTGTTGTGGACCGGGGTCACGCGCGAGGACCACTTGGAATACTCCTTGCCCATCACGCCTTCGCGGGTTATGAGATTGGGATACGTGCGGCGCAAGCCATCCGGCTTGAACGCTCCGTGGTAATCGATCATCAAATGATGCTCGGCGGCTTTCTCGACCACCCGGCGATACCAATCCACCATCCACTGGTCGTCGCGATTCATGAAGTCGATCTTGACCCCGGCGACGCCCCATTGTTCGAACAGCGGAAAGGCCTGATCCATGTATTTATTGACCGAGGTCCAATGCGACCAAAGCCAGATGCGAACATTCTTCTCCTTGGCATAACGCAGCAATTCAGGAAGATCGACATTGGGGTTGAACTGGGTGATATCTGCCGGATCGGCATAATCGCCCTCCTTGGCTCCCGGTGTGGGTTTGGCCCAGCCGGCATCGATGAGCATGTAGGGAAAGTTCGAATCAGAAGCAAACTCAATGTAATGCTTTAAGGTTTCGGTGTTCATGCCGGGAGTGAAATTGACTCCGGTCGCCGTGTCGCCCGACCACCAGTCCCAGGCGGATTTTCCGGCTCGAATCCACGAAGTGTCGGCAATCTTAGAGGGAGGATTCAAATTGAGAACGATGTTTGATTCAATCAGGCGTCCGGGAGCATCCCCGATCATGAGCACCCGCCAGGGTGTCTTGAAAGGAGTCTTGGTCTCTACGGCGACGGTGGCGTCCTCAACTTTAGGGGATAGCTGCGCTTTCAGGCTGTGAAGCGGTTTATCGCTGTGCAGGTACATGCCTGCATAGTTTTCGATATTTGCCTCAGTGATGGCGACCCAACCGGTGCCGGGAACCTCGGCCAGCAGAGGGAGTGCGATCAGCCAGTCACGATGCAGGCTGCCGACGGTTCTCATCTGATAATCGTCTTCGTAAGAGGATTGGAATCCGTTCACCACCAGCGGATAAAGAGTTGCGTCGTTGCTGTAGCGGAATTGCGTACGCTCCCCCGTAATGTGCACATTGCTGAGGGAGGGCTGTTCGGGAACGATGTAGCGGAACGCTACTCCATCATCAAAGGCCCGCACTTCCACGGAGAACGTCGCGCCGGACTCGCTGGAAAAATCCGCGGTGAGGGAGTTGTAGTGATTACGGACGTCCTTCGTCTTGCCAACCGGGATGGTATAGGTTTCGTCCGAGCTGGCGTGGTGCACCTTCACTGAGCGCGAGCCTGGCCCGAGCGCAGGCCGCCCTTGCAGGTCCAAACCAAGCTCCGATTCATCGATCAGGCGCTTGCCATGGAAATCGACCGTGTAGTGAAGGACGGCCTGTCCGGAAAGAACAAACACGATCTGTCCGTTAGGAGAGCTGACCTGCAGAGGTTCCTGGCCGGAGGCCTGGGCAAAGGCCACAGGGAGAAGAGATAACAAAACAGCGATGCGAAGAATCAACATAATTTCTCCGGTCGAATACTATTACAAACGTCCAGGCCCTGCCGAATGGTGACACTTCTGATGCTTCTACGGAAATACTCGTTGTGCTCCGGCCCCTGAGAAAGTACAAGGTATCAACCGCTTCAAATCTGTCGGCCATATGAGCTGATCAGCAGCCCTGTGGGGTTGTGTCTGGTCACGGCAAAAGGACTTTTTGTAGTTGAGAGCAGACTCTCATTTCGTTCCGCTGGTAATGCAATTGTCCCCTTGTTTGCTGCGCACTCGCACTATGGATGTGGGTCGTCCTGCCCGGAAGTTGCATTTGCCTAACCGAGGTCAACGGTTCTAATAGTACAAACGCGCACGCCCACGTTTTTTCGAATCTTCCAATAAAAGACGGTGCTGCCAAAAATGAAGATCAATCTACACTCCGACCTCGTTGAAGACGTGCTGGCCCTTACCAACCAATACGGCTATACCCCCGGTGAAATTATCAGCATAGGAATTGCGCTGGCCACGGTTCTGTTGCGTGAGAAGAGAGTTGGCAACCAGGTTGTTGTGGTGGACCCGGAAGGGCACAGAGTGGGCGAATTTCACGAGGTGGAGCCGAAGGCCATTCAAGAAATGGCCAAGGAGTACATCCAAAGTATCTGTCCTGAGATGGCGGAAGCGCCTGTAAACCTCCTGGTCGCCAGGCTGGAGCATGAACGGGACATGGAAAGACGCCCAGCGGAGTAGACACTCGAGAACCGGGCAAGAGGTTCACCGCGTTCTTGCCGCGACACGTTCCGTCCTATATGGCTTCCTGCTATCGAACACGATGAACGGTTATCCACTGAGCTGACCGCTAGTCGTGCCGTAACTGTTTGCAACTACTTTTGCCTTCACGGGCTGCTGAAAACTCGGTTTTATTCTGCGAACGGGCATAGCTTCAGCCGTGCCGCAACCGGACGTCATCGGATGACGGCTTTACAGGCTGCGGAAAAACGCTGGTCCGTGGGAGCGGGTTTTCAAGCGGATACCGCGGGTAAAGAGTTTGCGTGGGAACTCGGTCTTGAGGAAGGGCACGACTTCAGCCGTGCCGTAAACGACACCGCCAGGCCCGGCTTTAGCCGCTGGGGTACGTTTTTTTCCCATCCGCTAGGCCCTCTTATACGCTGACGTAAAAATGCCCCGCAGGGGCTTTACAGGCTGCGGAAAAACGCTGGTCCGAGTGTAGCCCCGGACTTTTAAGTCCGTTTAAGCGGATTTTCAAACCCGCTTAAACGTTGGGCCAATAAAATTCCGGGGCTTTAGCCCTGGTGACTACTTCTGAAGCGGTTTGCGACTTTTTCCGCGGACTCTTTAGCCCCTGAGGGCTGATTTCTTAGATTTTTCCGCAACATGGTTAGCCGCTGAGAGAAGCGATCCTACTATTCGACGGTTACTTCGCGTTCACCAGGTACCTTGCCGGAACCTTACTAGTGGCAGGGATCAAAACAAGGAGTCCCTCGACGGGGCACCTTGGAGGGGCGTAGAGTGTTGCACGAATTTCATTTCACTTTAAGGGGGCTCCATGTTGAAGCCTTTCCTGATTCTCACTGCCCTGGTACTCAGTGGCGTTTCCGCGCAGACGCCGCAGGAGCCGCCAGCCGCAAGTCCCGCTCCGGCCGCGTCCAAAATCCCTCTGGAAGCCGTCAACGAGCCCAACCCCGTGAAAACAAGCGCCGAATCCCTGGGACGGGCCAAGAAGATCTACGGTTACGAGTGCGCCATTTGCCATGGGGACGACGGGGGAGGGGGAGGCGACCTGGCCAAGAACATGAAAGCCAAAATGCCTGATTTCCGCGATCCCTCCACCCTGAAAGCGCATACAGACGGGGAACTCTTCTACATCATCAAGAACGGCAAAGGAGAAATGGAGGGCGAAGGACAACGGGTCAAGCCTGAGAACACCTGGGACCTGGTGAACTATCTCCGATCTTTCTCCAAGCTGCAAGCCGCCACGGCCGCTCAAGGACCGTCGTAGATTCAAGCCGCAAAATTCAGGCTTGGTGCGCGGCGCCCGGTTGGTACGAGCCAGGAATCAGCCGGAATGCGATGGCAATGCGATTCCAGGCATTGATGGTGGTGATCGCCAGCGTCAGACTCATCAGCTCCGCATCCGCGAAGTGCTTTCTAACCTCCTCAAACACATCGTCGGCTGCGTGGCCACGCTGGATATCTGTGATGGCCTCGGTCCACTTAAGCGCTGCCCGCTCTTTCTCGGTGTAAAAAGGCGCTTCGCGCCAGGCGCTCAAGGCGAACAGACGCTGCTCGGTTTCTCCGTGGGCGCGGGCGTCTTTGGTGTGCATGTCGATGCAATAGGCGCAGCCATTCATCTGCGAAGCCCGGGTCTTGATCAGCTCTAATAGCTTTGGCTCCAGTCCGCTCTCCCGTATCGAGCGTTCCAGTTGGAACATGGCCTGCACGCCTTTGGGTGAGGCTTGTTGGTAATCGAGTCTGGGTTGCATAGTTGGCTGGGTCATGCTGTTCTCTCCTTTGGCAAATGTTGTAGTTTTTCCGGGTTCACCACGATGTAAACGGTGCGAATCTGGTCCTGCTCGATGTCTAGCACCAGGGCCGTTTGCGCCTCGCCGTCGCGAAAACCGAGAACCCCGGGTTGCCCGTTGATTTCCTCCAGCTGACGATGCAGGCCATGGCCGCTTTTCTGCGCGATGCCGGCCAAAAAGCGTGCCACTCGATCTCTTCCGAAGATCGGGTTCATGGCTGCGCGCACTCGGCCGCCACCGTCCGAATAGGCAACAATTTCTTCGTGCAGCAGGTTCATCAAAGCAGCCACATCCCCGGTTGTCATGGCGCGGGCAAACTCCTCAGTCAATTGCTTCGCAGCCAGCGGCTGGGGTTCGAATCGCGGACGGCGCCGCTCGACGGCCTGTTTCGCCCGGCGAAGGGATTGCCTCGAGGCATCCTCGCTCCGGCCTACGATTTCGCCGATCTCTGCGTGGGAATAGTCGAACACCTCGTGCAGCAGAAATACGGCTCGTTCGAGCGGTGTCAGACTTTCCAGCAACACCAGGAAGGCCATGGTGAGCGACTCGGAAAGCTCTGCCGGATCGTTGGTAGCGGTGGTGACCACGGGTTCCGGCAGCCAGCTGCCGACGTATTGTTCCCGGCGGACTCGCGCTGATTCCAGGTGATTGATGGCCAGCCTGGAGATCACGGTGGTTAAAAATGCGCGCGGTGTCCGAATATCGTCGTGTGCGGCTTGGCGCCATCGCAAATAGGTCTCCTGCAGCAGGTCTTCCGCATCGGCCGCGCTGCCCGTCATGCGGTAGGCCAGTGAAAAGAGATACTGGCGGTGCTCCGAGAACGTGCTTTTGTCATCCGCTTCCATCTGCAAAGTATGACCGAACAGGCCGAGCAGACGTGACAGGATTGGAAGGTGCGAAGCCGAGAGAATATCGCTCTCACGCAGCCTCTAAAGCCCGACTTTTTTTTCGCCCTGAGCGAATTGATACAAAGCAAAAAGCTTGTTGCCGAGCCTAATTTGGACAAGTTTGTTGCTGTTTAGCCCAATGCGGGGGTGGTCATCGGTTCCTGCAAACACTAGCGCTATAAGATGGTTGGCATATGAAGATATTCTTCTCAGGAGCCTTAGTTCTCGGCCTTACTGCCAGCACGATCGGCGGCGCCCAGACCTCCGAACCCTTCCTGTTGAAGCCGCTGGACAACGGCGCCTGGGCCGCAATCGACAATCCGGCAGCGAAGGCCGACGAGTCTGGCGCCAATGCCGGATTCGTGGTCGGAAGTGACGCCGTGCTCGTGGTCGATACCTTCGAGAATCCGGCGGCGGCGCAAAGACTCCTCGCTGTCATCCGCCAAAAGACCCCGGTCCCCGTGCGCTTCGTTGTCAATACGCACTATCACCTGGATCATGTCGCGGGGAACGGAGTGTTTGCTGCTGCCGGGGCAACGGTGCTCGCTCAGCAGAATGTCCGACGCTGGGAACGCACGGAAAACATGAAGTTCTTTGACGACAAGATAACCGCCGAACAGCGATCGTCGGTGGATGCCCTACGCCTGCCCGACGTGACCTACACCCAGGGCGTGAACTTGTACCTCGGCGGAAGTCGCGAGGTGCTGTTACGCGCCTTCCCCGGTCATACCGGCGGCGATACCGTCGTCTATGATCCGGAGTCCAACGTTGTCTTCTGCGGCGACCTCTTCTGGAATCGCACGGTGCCCAATCTGATCGACGCATCCACGAGAGAATGGATCGAGACACTGGACACGCTGGTGAAGGATTTCCCTTCGGCGACCTTCGTTCCGGGCCATGGGGACAACGCCGGCAAGGCCGGCGATGTGCAGACGTTCCGGGATTACCTGTTGTTTCTGCGCGCAGGCATAGCCAAGGCGCAAGCTGAGGGAGACAACAGCGATGCTGTGCTGAAGGCAGTGCTGCCCCAGGTAAAAGCGAAGTACGGCGATTGGGCATTCCCCGAATTCGCCGCGCCAGGCATTCAGAGGACGGATGAGGAGTTACGCGGAGTGAAGCGGCTGCCCCGGTGACGCGATCACTGCACCCAGCTATCCAACATCAGATAAAATGCCGCCCTGAGGTTCGAGTGAGAAGTGATCGACAAGACGGCAAGCGTCATGGAATTGAACCCAGATCATCAGCCCCGATTATTTCCGCGTCATGGGTATTTCTGCGAGACGGATCGTGACGCACGTAGCTCCTTGATTCGCTCACCCACAAGACCCACATAGTCCGGCCTGATCCGCTGCGCCGCCTGATACTCCGCGATCGCGTCCTCAGACCGTCCAGGTATCTGAGCCAGGGCGTTCCCGAGATTAAAGTGGGCCTCCGCATAATCCGATCTGATGTGCAACGCCGCCTGATACTCCGCGATCGCATCTGGAAGCCGTCCAGGAGTGCGCGACAGCATCAATCCCAGGTTATTGTGGGCCTCCACAAAATCCGGTCGGATATGCAGTGCCGTTTGGTACTCCGCTATGGCGTCCTGAGACCTTGAGGAAATCCGGGAAAGGGCGTTCCCCAGATTGAAGTGTGCTTCCGCGAAGTCAGGTTCGACTCGTAAGGCCGCCTGGTACTCCGCGATCGCGTCTGGAAGCTGCGCGGGAATGCCCGACAGCAAATTCCCCAAGTCGTAATGCGCTTGCGCATCATGCGGATTGATGCGCAGCGCCACCCGGTACTCTGCGATCGCGTCTGGCACTCTACCGGAAGCATGAGATAGCGCATTTCCGAGGTCGAGGTGCGCCGGCTCATAGTCCGGCTGGATACGCAAGGCCGCCTCATAGTTCGCGATAGCATCCGGAAGCCGTCCTGGGATACGCGATAGGGCAATTCCCAGGTTATTGTGGACTTCCGCCTGCTCCGGATCGATCTGCAGCGCGGCCTCGTATTGTTCGATCACTTCCAGGAGCTGCCCGGGCTTGTTTGCAAGGATGGTCCCGAGGTTATAGTGCGCGATCGAGCTATCTGGATTGTGTTCGAGCGATGTGCGGTAAAGGGTTTCAGTATCGCGATACGCCTGGCTTTGCCGCCAACTTAGAATGCCTAGAACCAGGATCAGCAGCACGGAACAGGAGATGCTAACGGTCTTACCCGAGCGGACCCGCTCCGTTGCTCTTGCCAGCAACGCAATTACCGGCACGATGACTCCCAGGCTTGCCAGGTATTGAAAATGATCGGCCACATAGGAGTAGCGGAAAAAATAAACATTGAGAAGGCCGAGCACCGGGAAGAGTGCTCCGGTGAAGATGAGAAAACCCGCCAGAGGCCCGCGATCGCGGTGTGCGGCGAATACGAGACCGGCGACAAGGACCAGAACTCCCAACGGAAACAGCCACTGCCACCACACAGCCGGATCAACGTTCCAGCGCGGGTAGAAGAACGCCAGGTTAACGGGCCAAAAGAGTTTGCCTGCGTAAAAACAGACATCACGGCCGGCAATCAACACGCGCTGGACGGGAGTCAGAAGGAAACTCGAGCCCTGCGCGCCGATTGACGTCCTCTCTACCCAAGAGCTAAAGAGTCCAGCAGTCGCGCCCAGCACGAACCAAGGAAGCAAGGGCAGCACGTCCCGCTTCCATGCGAGCCGGCCACGGCGCCACCAAAGGATCACGACTAGGACCACAGGAAGGGTTGCGGTGACGGTCTTACTGAGCAAGGCCAGCACAAAGAGGGCGGTCGCCAGCATGTATTTCGGCTTTCGACGATCCTGATCAAAGTAGAGGTAGGCAAGGAGCGCGGCCAAACACAAAACTCCGGATAGGGTGTTCTTTTGTTCCGTGATCCAGGCGACCGATTCCACCTGGACCGGATGCAGCGCGAAGACAAAGCCTGCAAGCCACGCGCCAGGAAGCGAAAGACGCCTCACGATGATTACAACCAGGCAGGCCGAAAGGGCGTGGAGAACGATATTGGTGAGATGATAGCCGACAACCGCATTCCCCCACATCCGGTGTTCGAGCCAGAACGCGCTGTGCAGCAGAGGGTAATACTGTTGTGTCGCACCCAGATCGAACCAGATTCGCCACAAACCGTGGAGCGACTGCGTATCTGGGCGGGTTATGTGATTGTTATCGTCCCAGACCCGGCTCCCGTGGAGAGCGGGTAGATAGGCGGCAAGAGTGGCGCAGAAGATCGCCACCAAAAGCGCGCAGCCGGTGAATCGGCCCCGAAGGAAGTTCGCGTTCGGAGACTTCGTGGCGCTCTTGCGGGTGCGGAGGGATGCTGACTTAGCACGCGGAATTCGTGGCCCCTTAGCCCGCTTCATCGACATAGCTTATGCGGTATACCTGAAGTCGGAGCCGTTCCCAGCTCCATTCAAGACGTTGGGAAGTTTCGTAGACAGGGAAGTCTCGTGGGCGGTACTGAGTTGCGGCCTCCGGGCCGTCGAACCTCCAAACCCTGCCGTCCGGAAAGTCCAAAATGACCGGGATTTGCCGAGTTCGATTTTGGGGATCGAACGCAAAAACGGCGGAACACGAATCCTCCGAGTAGCAAACTGGCAACTGGGTCATTACTGGCGAAGGAAAAGAGATTGGTGTCCCGTCACCGGTAGCGAACTCAACCTCCGATGGCGAGATGGGACTTGATTGAGCCGTCTGCGCCCAGAGGGGAAAAGCGGCCAGCATGCCAAGGATTAAGGGCAATCTCATGTGGTGTCGTGATGGTAAATTCCCTGGCGCACGGAACCTCCGTGCGCCAGGGTGGGAATTTCAGCACAATCGCTTAGAAATAAATCTTCCCGCCGAGTTGGAAGACACGCGGATCCCCGATGGCGTTTATTTGTCCCGCAGTGGAGTTATAAGGGTTGGAAGAGTTACCGGTAAGAACCGAGTTGTTAACTCCGGTGAATTGGGTATGGTTCCAGGTGTTGAACGTCTCCGCTCGTAACTGGAGGCCCATACTTTCTTTGATGTGGAAGTCCTTGTACAAAGACAGGTTCCAGTTATCGCGGCCAGGGCCTTTCACGATGTTCTTGGGCGAATTGCCCCACGTGAGCGGAGCCGGCTGCGCGAATGCGCTAGGACTGAACCATTGCTTAAAGGTATGCGGATAGGCGATCGTCCCCACCAAGTCGGAATGGTTGGTGGTGTCGCCGCCGAAGCCGAGGTTGTCGTTGGCTGCATTGACGCTTAGCGGATTTCCGGACTCCATGAGCGCCACACCGGAGAATGCCCATCCTCCCGCCACGGCCTTGGTAAGCCCCTGCGAATTCTGGAAGATGGGCACCTTGTAGTCAAAGTTGACGACCGCGATATTCCGCCGGTCGAAGCCCGCTGTTCCGTACTGGTAACCCGCGTTCATTGGATCGTCGAGATTGTTAAAGAGCTGGGCATCGATCACATCCCAGGCGTGCGAGAAGGTATACGCAGCGCCCATGGTGAGGTTGTGCCACGCAGTGGCCTGGAAAGTGGCCTGCAGTCCATCGTAGTGGGCGTTGCCTTGATTCAGGACCAGGTTGACGCCCGCAAAGCCCAGATACGGCCGATCATAGTTGGCATTGTAGCCGCCGGTGGCGCCGCAATTGCCGCCGCAAATGTTAATACGGTTCGGATCGTCCGCCGGCACGGTGTTGATGTCGGCTGTCTGGGACAAGTGAAAAGAAGTGTTGCCCACATAACCAATGGTAAACACCATGTTGTTTCGCACCTGTTGCTGCATTCCCAAGCTAAACTGATACACGGTCGTAAGCGGGTACCTCTGTTGTATGCCTGTGAAGCCTTGCGGCGTAGTGGGTGACTGCCCGGCGCTGGTCCCGGTGGTCCATGACGTCGTCGCGGTATCCAGGTAGGGGTAGATGGTGGCGCCACTGTTGCTGAACGGCACGTTGGGGCCCATGTTGTACTCTTCGTTGCCGCCGTTGCGTTCGAAGTAAGTCCCGAATCCGCCGCGCAGAATGGTCTTCCCGTCTCCAAACGTATCGTAGGCGAATCCGAGCCGCGGAGCGAAGGTAAGATAGTGGTTCTGCACCAGACCCTTTGGAATTCCGTTCCGTCCCGCGAGGCCCACTCCATTCATGTAAAACAGGACGTTCGAGAGTTTAACCCCGGGCACCGTGGTGAATCCTGGGCCGCTGGTATTCAAAGCGCCGCTTGTCAGGGAGGTAAATTCCGCCGCATCCGCCGGGTTATAGAGGTTGGGGTAGAAATTCGATGCGCGGTCGTTGGTGTCATAGGCGTGGGGCAGCCCTTCCCAACGGAGGCCCAGATTGAGCGTCAGCCGTTTGTTGACACGCCAATTGTCCAGGCCATAGACATCGATTGTATTGAAGGCGATGGAGACGAAATCCTGCAACTCGCCCTGGCTGAAATTGTTGGAATCGCCGAGCAGGAAATCCGCAAGCCCGACGCCAGGGGTGCCTTGACCGCCGGTGCTGGCTGCGGTAGCTATCCCATTGAACTGGTAGGTTCCGGCGGTGTCTTCGAAGATCTTCTGGTTCTTATGCCCGTGCAACCAGGCAAAGCCAAACTTGAGGTTATGCGAGCCATGGGTCCAGGAGAGATCATCCTTGCCCTGGTAGCTGCGCCACGTATTCGTCCACGGCCAATTTCCATTGTCCATGGTTACGTTGTACGGGCTACTGACTTCGATTCCTGGGATCTTGTCGATCGTGTTGGCGTTAGGGAAGATCGGCGAGGTAACAAAGTCACTCGGCGTCTTCCAAAGGCCGGTGTTCGCAATGGTAATGTTGTTGCCGTTGGTGTTGAACGCAGCTTCGTTCAGGAGGTTGGGGCGGATGGCCGTGGTGAAATGGACAACACCCGCCCAGGAAGGAACGCTTTCGAGCGATCCGACGGTGGGGAACGTGTTTCCGGTCCAGGCCACGATCGGCGCCTGCTGGCTGAGCGAATCATAGATCAGGCTGCTGAATATGGTGTATTTCTCGTTGAACTGGTGATCGATTCGGGCAACTTCCTCATGGTAGTAGGTGTCGGTGTTGGCCGAGGAAAAGTAGTGAACCCCATCCGAAGCGTTGGGCGGCAGGAAGTAACCGGCCTTGATATAGTTGGCGGCATTGGCATTGATAAGGTTCGCCGGGATCGTGTCGTTAGGGAAGGCCTGGCCCGGCGTCAACCCGTCGGCGGCGAACTTTGCGATCGCCGCCGGGTCGGTCGTATTAGGCACGTAGATGGTGCCCAGCCCGGTCATGTTGCCGGCTAACTGTGCCGCGGTCGGCACCTGGTTGAAAATACTGCCGCCGTTGATCTCTCTCCGCCATTCCTGGTTATAGAAGAAGAAGGTTCTCGGGTTGCTGGACTTGAACTCCACCGGGCCGCCCAGGTTGAAGCCGAACGCGTTGTAGCGGAGCTCCGGTTTGGTCGGGTTTGCCACCTGTTTCGACAAGTAGGAGTAAGCGTCGAGTCCGTCGTTGCGGACAAACTCCCAGGCGCCTCCGTGGAACCTCCTGGTGCCGCTCTTGACCGACATGCTGATCATGCCGCCGGATGAGTTGCCCAGATCAGCGGCATAGTTGCTGGTGGCGATCGTCATTTCCTGAAGCGCATCCTGGGAGGGAGACACCAGCAGAATGCCGCCGCCGCCACGATCGTAGGCCTCGCCTCCGTCGATGAGCCAGTTGTTGGCATCTTGCCGCATGCCGTTAAAATAAACGTCCCGGTTCTGGAACTGCGCCCCGGGGGAATCGAGATCCGGCATGTTGGAGGACGCGCCGGGTACTAGGGTCGTGAACTGGAGCACGTTGCGCCCGTTGGTGGCAAGATTCTCGATCTGGTTGCTGGTGATCGTCTGGCTGATCTCGCTGGTGTCCGCCTGCACCTGGATCGCGTTAGCCTCAACGGTAACGCTTTGTCCCACGGTACCGACTTGGAGGCCAGCATCCACCCGGACCGTGACCCCCACGTCCAGGGTGATGTCCTTTTGTTCCAACGTTTTGAAGCCTTGGGCTTCGACCTTGACCTGGTAGCGTCCGGGGGGAAGTTCGGGGGCGTTGTAGTTGCCCGTAGTGTTGGACGTGTCGGCACGGACGAATCCGTTGTCCTGATCCGTAATGGTGATATTGGCATTCGGAACAACGGCGCCGGTTGGATCCGTCACTGTCCCTACAATCGTGGCTGTTCCCTGGCCGTATGCTGCGGAGCCCAGCACAACAAGCCAGAGCATAAATAACATGGGTATCCGAAGCATGAAATGGATGCGTTTTTCAACACCTGCTGATTTCACTTGTCCTCCTAAAGAACCGCTCTTTCATGTTTTTTTTGACAACAACATACACACGACCACCCCGAGACCTCGGGGAGGCTTTATTTCAGCACTGTCTGACGATGTATTCATTGACCGCGAGGAATCTAGGCCGCCTGGGAAACGCCTGTGAAGGGGGGTCACAGTGTGACCACGCCAAATGCACCGTGAGTCACGGGAAGATTAGGCGAAGATTGGTCCTGAGGCGCGCCTTGGAAGGCACAAAGCGTCTCTGCACGATTCCAGATGCGGCCATCCGAGGTGAACCGCGGCCCGTCCAGACGTCAAGGATTTATTTGTGTGGAAGCGACGAAGTGCGATAGGAAGGAAGAGAGTCCGGAGGCAATTAGGTGTTATCTCGAACCGATGAGCAACGGCGAGTCAGGAGACGAAGTGCGCGGCCAACAATGACTTTGGGTGCCTCCATTCAAGCGCGTTTTTGGCTCGAGTGGGCAGAACACACGTCCTCACGGTCTCTCATTAACAGTGAAGCGAAAAAGCATTCGCTACTTCGCCTCGTCAATGACTTCTATGGCTCTGACCTCTGCGTAATTTACCTTCGGCGAGAAGGAAAGCAATAGTTTTCCCTGTCCATTGGGATGCAGACCATGAAATTCGCGAACCACAGGCTGGAACGCCCCAGGGGCAACCCGAACGATATCGAAATCCTGAAGCAGCATGATGCCGTTGCAGGTGACATCGAACACCCTGCAGCCCACACCGTCGCAGTGTGCGGCCGGAATCAAAGGGCTGAAGAACGATTCGAGGAAGTGGAGCTTCACGGTATAGCTCCCCGGTGCAACCGGGATCGCGTAGCTGAAATTACCATGCCGTTCACCGGTGTAGAGATCCGGAACCCTCGGCCCCGTCTCAGGATTTACATAGGTGTAGGTGCGTCCGTCGATGAAGTACTTGTCCCCGCTCCAGTGTGTGCCATTGGCATCTACAAAATTCCCTTGACGAGTCCAAATGCGGATCGGCTCTAACTTTCCCGGACTGCCCGGCGTCAATTCGAGCCCACTCACAAAAGCCCGTCCCCAATCCGATCGAAAACCAAGGTGGACTTTACCGTCCGCGGCGGGGCGCACATCCTTGAATACGCGGATGTCAACCGCTGCCGGACCACCGTCCGAAACGGGATCGAAATCTGCCAGCAAGGGACGGCCATTCAGCTCTACTTGAAGGTGGCGCAAGTTTTGCGCATCTTGTGCATTTTCCTTTCCATCCCCGTCCAGCAGACGGAGAGGATCCGCGAAATAGAGCTTCAGTTCGTACACTCCAGGAGGGATAGGAATGTTGTAATGGAACTCCCGTTGCGATTGCGGGACCATGATGTTATCTGAAACTGCCTCGCGGATCGAACTGTACAAATTCTCATCGGCCACCGGGGGAAACAAATGCAGTGGGCCCGGTTGGGAAACGCCTCCTTCAAAGTAGCGGTCAGATTCCCAGCGGCGCCCCCACGAGTCCATATAGGTGCCCTTCATGCGACCGGCAGCGATACGCGTCGCGCCTGCGTCGGAAGCCGACGGCACCAGCGGGCTGCTCATCTGCGGCTCCGTCTCGTTCTGCCGAGGGTGGGAGGCTGTGGCAGGGGCCATCAGGGAAAGTGGCGCGGTGGTACTCCTCGACGCGAACCACTGGTAGCTGAACCACACAACTCCGAGTAGGCACAGCCCGGCTACTACAGCCAGAACCTGTGGGAAGCGGTGAGGCTTTTCCTCCGCAGGTTCAAGGACCCGGGGCTGTGCTCGCGGCGGCTGTACCTGCGGTTCTTTGGAACGAGTCTCAAAGATGGGCAGGTATTGGCCTTTCGGGATGGTGATGACGACCGGTTCGTCCTTGCCCTCGTTGGCGAAATGGTGCTCCAGCTTCATCCTCAGCATCCGGGCCTGGGAGCGAACAATGTTGTCGTCGTTGGGGTTATAGCCGGGTTGCCGTCCGTAGACGTAAATCGCGATTTGCGGTTCAGTTGCCTCTTCAGACTTGTTCTCTCGGGCGCACCGGCACACATGTAGGAAGAATGCTCGGAGCCGCGGCGACTTTTCAAATGTGATGCTGGAGGCCACGCGGCGCACCAATTCCTCCCGCTGCCGCGCAGCGTCGGCAGGGGCCATCTCGGAATGCATTACCGTGACAACTTCTAAGCTCATCAGAGAAACTCCGGCTTTCAGTTAGCCAGCTACTCGTTCCTAAAGCGATTTGTAAGCAACAAAGGACCGCAACTGCAAAGCATGTTTGGAAAGAAAGTTCACTGTCAAGCGAAAACGACCACTGGCGATCCCTTTGGTAAAACCAGCCATTCGTAGGTCACCTGGGTTCGATTTCAACCTTCTCCGCCACCGGCTTGGCTTCGACTTGGTGCATTTGCTCTCGAACTGATTGTTCCTTCGCCTGTAGCATGTTCCGCGTCTGATCAAACTCAGCTTTCGCTTCCGCTTTTTGACCCATGGATTGATAAAACCGTCCAAGACGCCAATGAATCGATGAGTTGTCGGGGCTGAGCCTCTCCGCTGTCTTGAGTTCTCGAACAGCGTCATCCTTGCGTCCCTGGCCTTCGTAGATAATGCCTAGGTCGAGATGTGCGATGGCCACCGACGGTCGGATCCGGATTGCGTGCTTAAGGTACGGAACTGCCTCGTCGGACCGATTCAGCCGCATCTCCGTATCGCCGAGATACGCTAACGCGAGAGGATGTTCCGGGTTGTTTTCAAGCTCAGACCGGAATGCTTTTTCCGCTTCCTCGAATCTCAATACTCTCCATAGCAGGTAACCATATCCGAAATGCACATCCGGAGTTTTGGGATCAGCCTTCACCGCAGCCTGAAACTCCGCTATCGCTCCAGCATCGTTCTTCAACTCGTCGTATGCTTCGCCAGCGAGCATATCCGCTTCCGCCGACTCGGCATTTAAGGTGAGAATCTCACGGTAAACGTCAAGCACACACTGATACTGTTTGGAGCGTAGACAGCTTTGGGCAAGCGACAGCCGGAACGGAAGGTTCTCCGGATCGGCGGCCGTAGCCTGCTTCAGGTACGGAACCGCGGCTGCGTATTCACCCACTCCGTAATGGGCCAGCCCAGTCAGGGTCACCAGTCGAAGCAATTCCGGGGAGGATTTCGGTTCGCTCCTGAGCAAGAGTTCAAAGGTTTGTATTGCCGCCCGGAAATCTCCGAACTTGAAGTAGGAAAGACCAAGATTGAGGCGCAAGCCCGGCATTTTCGGGTTGAGGCTCAGAGCCTTGCGGTAGAAAAGGATCGCCTCCCTGTAATGCTCTTGACGCGCCTCCAGAAGACCGAGATGCGCATATGCTTCAGCGTCGTTCGGTTGGCTGCTCAGCAAAGACCTCCACCCGGCCTCGGCTTCGGCGACCTTGCCCTCCTGCTCAAAGCCGAGTGCCGAAAGCTTCTGGCTTTCGCGAGCAGACGCCCCCTGGCCCAGGCAATGGACCATGCGCACCGTCGGCAGCCACAACACGCCGATTAACGTTACAAACTTAGCCCACTTCACTTTTCTCCCCGTCCAAATTCTCGCGCCGCGCCAAGCAAGGATGCAATACCCTCCGGCCTGAATATATTTAGGCCGTACGCGCTTTTGATCCAGCAACGCCAATCACTGGAAGAGCCTGGGCGCAAAGTCCTTCAGATCTCGGCGCCACGTCTGCCACTCGTGTGAGGTGCCGGGGGATTCGTAAAAGACATGCTTGACCTTTGCCTCATCCAAGGACGTGTGCAGCCGCTCGAGACCGGTCTTCATCATCGCCGGCTCGTCCGTACCAACTCCCAGCCACAGCAGATGCACGCGCTTCGCAAAGGCGTCCGGATCGGAGAGCGTCCCGTGAAGGTCCGTTTTCGGATCGAGTGCCCGGTTGCCCAACACCATTGGCCCGGCAGCGCCGCTAAAGCCTCCGATGTACGAGAACAGCTCCAGATGGTCGAAGGTCACCTGGAAGGTTTGCATGCCGCCCATCGATAGGCCGGCCATGCCGCGATGATCGCGATCCGCCATGGTCCTGAAATGCGAATCAATAAATGGAATCAACTCCTGTGTCATATCGTCTTCAAAAGCCGAGGCCATCTCCTGCATCGCCTTCATCATCTCCGGCGAGCCGAAGGGTTTCCCCGTCAGATCCGGATCGGTATGACCGGCGCGCTTGGCATAACCGTAGGCCATGACGATGATCATCGGCTTCGCGCTCCCGCTTGCGATCAGGTTGTCGAGGATGAAGTTGGCACGCCCCTGCCGGATCCAGCCAGTCTCATCTTCGCCGCCGCCGTGCTGCAGATAAAGCACCGGATACCGCATCTTTGTCTGCGTGTCGTAGCCTGGGGGCGTGTAGACGAGGGCGTGCCTCCAGCCCCCGGTAACCTTTGACAAATACCAGATCTCACGCACCGCGCCCTGGGGAACATCCTGGGGCAAATAGTAGGTCGACCCGTGTTCAGGAATCTCGATTCCGCTTGCGTCCTTGCCGCCGCCGAAGAACGTATGGCTTGCGGGATCACTGAATTCCGCGCCGTCGATCAACAGCGTGTAGTAATGGAAGCCCGGTACCAGCGGCCCGGATGTCACCGTCCACAATCCATCGGGCTGCTTCACCATGTCCAGCTTCGCCGCTCCCCAGAAGTTCACCTGGACCTTGCTGGCGTTGGGAGCCTTCACTCGGAATTCAGCTCTGCCGCTGGCGTCCACGCGGGGATAGGCCGCGCCCCACACATTGGTGGACGCGGGCTCGAACCCGTCCGGGTTCTGTGCCCAGCAGTAGCTCGAAAGCATTAGAATTGCAATTCCGATTCTTTTCATCAAATACTCTCTACGTGGAATCCTCGTTCCCGAATGGCGCACAGCCATGGGAAGGTGGCCCGGACCCGGTTCCCATCGGGATCGAATGCAGCCTCGGGTAATCGTTTTCCCGAACAGGCAATTTATCCTGTCAGTCACCGATTTTCCGAACAGCGGCATCGTACTTGAACGGGATCCGCGAAGAATAGTCGCTTTTTTTGACGCGAGACATCGATTTACTCGATGTATTCTGTCGGGATCATGGATACGACCCTCGACGCTTGGGAGATTCTTCAGACTGTAGTGCAGTTGGGGGGATTTGCCCCTGCGGCCGAAAAGCTCAACCGGTCGCAATCCACCATCAGCTACGCGATCGCGCGTCTGCAAGAGCAGCTGGGTGTTCGGCTGTTCGAGATCCAGGGCAGGAAAGCGCAGCTGACTGAGTTAGGAAGGGTGCTTCTTGCCGACGCCGAACCCCACTTGGCAGGCTTTCTTCAACTCGAGCAGCGCGCCCGCTTGATGGCATCGAGCGGTGCCTCGGAGGTGAGGCTCTCGGTCGACAGCATCTTTCCCGACGACCGCCTGTTTGCTGTTCTGGCGAGTTTCTCGTCCAGTTTTCCCCATGTTAAGCCGAGACTTCGTCAGGGCACGTTTCTCTCCGCCGACTCGGAGTTCTCGCTCCACAACGCGCAACTCTGTGTGACCGGCTTGATGTCCCGCGAACTCTTCGTCAAGCCGATTCTCGTGATTGGAATGATTGCCGTCGCGCGCCGCGATCATCCTCTCCTCTCCATCCGCCGGAGGCTCTCGCGTTCCGACTTAATGCAGCACACGCTGGTGGCTATTGAAAGCACGGCTTCGGGGAGCCTGAAGCACCAGCCGCGGATTCCCGCACAGCGCGTGTTTCCGGTTGGCGCCATCGAATCGGCGATCGCGGCCGTTCGCAGCGGGTTTTGCTTCGGCTGGCTGCCCAACTACCGTATTCAACCCGAACTCGACGCCGGCGATCTCGTGCCACTTCCTCTCCCTGTTGGTAAGACTCGCGAGGTCCGGTTGAATCTCGTCAGTAGAGACCTTAGCTTCAGCAACTCCGAGGCCAATGCCTTGGCGGAGTTGCTGGGCATGAGCCGCGAACCGGAAGTGATTTGAGCTACGAAATCATCGACAAAATCGATACCGATCGAACAACTATTCTGACTTGTTCACACCCGGAACCGGTCTGTATAGTCCGAGTCCGAGAGAACGTTTTCACAAATAACTGTCTGTTGGCTGTTGGCCGCCAGGACGCAAGAGGATTCCCGCGATCGATTCGCGGCGCTCTCCCAGGGAGTTTCCATGAAGGTCGGCAGTGCCCGGTTCATCCTTTGCCTGTCTCTTCTGTCGCCGATTTCTCTTCTGCCGGTCATGGCTTCGGACCATGCTCATTTTTCCATCGACGCATCCAGGCCCGGAGCGCAGATCGATCGCAACCTCTTCGGCCAGTTTGCCGAGAACCTCGGACACGGCCTCTATGACGGCATCTGGGTTGGGCCCGATTCTCCCATCCCCAATACGCGCGGCATCCGCAACGACGTCGTGACCGCACTCCGTGCGTTGAAGATACCCAATGTCCGCTGGCCAGGCGGCTGCTTTGCCGATGAGTACCATTGGCGCGATGGAATCGGACCGCCCGGCCAGCGGCCGGCAACAATCAACGCTGCGTGGGGCGACGTGGTCGATACCAATAGCTTTGGCACTCACGAGTTCATGGACTTCATTGAGCAGATCGGCAGCCACGCCTACGTCTCCGTTAACGTCGGATCCGGAACTCCGCGGGAGGCAGCCGATTGGCTGGAGTACATGACCGCCGCGCAACCTACGGCGCTGGAAAAGGAGCGCGCCGCCA
>CAVXRU010000027.1:0-109535 GCA_963763905.1 uncultured Acidobacteriaceae bacterium
GGTAGATCTGTAGCGCCCGCAGCAGGCTTGAGGGGGAGGGCTGCGGTATCCCACATCTCGCGAAAACGAGCGAGATGTGGGGCACCCGGCGATTGTGGCGGGGATAGAGCCCCAAAAGCGCTAGCGGCTAGGGGATGACCAGGTATTGCTCCAGCTTTCCGTCCGGCATCTGGTAAGTAGTCACCTTTAGCGTGCGGTCGGGAAAGGTCACGGTGAAGACGCGGAAGGTCATGCCTCCTCGGCCTTGTTCTTTTGTTTGTTTGAAGGTGAGAGGCGGACCCAGGGGTTTCAGGCTGGAGGCAAAATCGTCCAACGCTTGTTGGTTGAAGTAGGCGTTGCAGTAGTTGGTAAACAATGTGCGGTCGATGTGACCGTCCGCCAGTCCGTTGAAGATCGCCAACGCCTGAGCTTCCTCCTCAGTCGGGGCCGTGGACGGCAGGTTGAGAAGCAGCGGCGTGATTCGCTTGGCAATCAGGCTGGCCGCATTGGTGGCCATCTCATTGGTGAGCACGATGATCGCCGCCCGGTCGTCCGGGAAGACCAGGTTCTCAGAAACAAAGCCAGAGACCTCACCCGAATGCTCAATGTAGGCGTGGCCGTCACGTTTGCCCAGGAAAACTCCCAGACCATAGCCACTGTTGGCACCGCTCTTGAGCAGAACAGCCTTGAACATCTGCGCATACGAGGCAGGATCAAGCAGCGAACGATTGATCACGCTGATGTCCCAAAGTGCCAGGTCGTGGGCCGGCATGGCCAACTCTCCGGCAGCGAACATCCAACCTGTGCCCTCTTGAGGCGATGGCCGCTGCGGCCCCAATGCATGGCGCTCGTAGCCGGTGGGGTCAGTGGCCGGCAGCTTGCTGGCATCGGTGTCATAGACGTTATCCATGCCGAGTGGAAGGAAGATACGCTTCTTCAACAAATCGATCAGAGGGGTTCCGCTGACCTGCTCCACAATGCGGCCGGCGATGACAAAGTTGGTGTTGGAGTATTGCCATTGCGTGCCGGGATCGAAATCAAGCGGCCTCTTCCCCCATACATCGAGAATGTGCTGCGCGGTTGTGGGCACTATCATGGAGGTCATCACGTAGTCCTCCGGCCAGTAGTCCTGATAGCCGGAGGTGTGCGAGAGCAGCATGCGGATGGTGACTTCCTTCGCCCGCGTCAAGTCAGGCATGTATTTCGATACCGGATCATCCAGGGTCAGCTTGCCTTCCTGCGCCAACAGAAGCACCGCGGCCGCAGTGAACTGCTTGCTGATCGAGCCTATGGCGTACTGCATCTGCGGAGTGGCTTCCATTGGGGGAGAGAGCCGGGCCAGACCATAGGCCTGGAGATACGCGATGCGGCCGTCCTTCACGATGGCGATCGAGGCGCTGGGGACCTTGGTTGAGGACAAAACCTGGGTCACGGCGGTATCGATTTTTGCTTTTGCGTCCGGCGATAGCGGCGACTGCGCAGGGGCGGCGATGGGGAGCAGCACCAGTGCGAATAAGAGAAGTGGCTTCGGCATGTTGGTCTGATTGTAAGAGGAGAGACCGGCATCTAGAATACTCAGGCGCTTACACATTGGAGGATCCGTCATGCTTACCCGCAGAGAGTTTACCCGTCTGGCCGTTGCCGGAGCCGCGTCCCGGGCAGTTCCGCCGCTGTTCGCCCAAGGCGGAGAGAAGAAGATTGGTTATTGCGTCATCGGCCTGGGCCGGATTTCGATGGATCACTTTATGCCCGGCACGCTGGCCAGTAAGCATTCGCGGATTACCGGGTTGGTGAGCGGACATCGCGATAAAGCGCTGGCTCAGGCAAAGAAGTATGGGGTGCCGGAAAGCTCGATTTACTCCTACGAGAACATGGACGAGTTCAAGAACAACCGGGCTATCGACGCGGTGTACGTGGCGCTGCCGAATAGCATGCATGCGGAGTACACCATCCGCTCCGCACGGGCGGGCAAGCATGTGCTGTGCGAGAAGCCGATGGCGACGACGGTGGCGGATTCTCAGGCCATGATCAAGGCGTGTAAGGACGCGAACAAGAAACTGATGATCGCCTATCGATGCCACTATGAACCAACCAATTTGCGGGCAATGCAGCTTATCCGCGAGGGGAAGCTGGGAACGCTTCAGGCCATCGAGAGCGCGAATGGTTTCAATGAAAAGCTCGGCGAATGGCGACTCGATCGCAAGCTGGCGGGTGGGGGCCCGTTGATGGATGTTGGGGTGTACTCACTCAACGCCTGTCGTTTCCTGACGAAAGAAGAGCCTGTTGATTTTAAGGCGTTCTCATCGGTCATCGACCATGATGGGCGATTCGATACGGTAGAGGAGAATTTGTCGTGGACGATGAAGTTTCCTTCGGGCGTGGTGGCTAGTTGCAACACTACGTATGGGGCAGGCATGAATGGGTTTTATCGGGTGCACGGGTCGTTGGGGTACTTGTATGCGGAACCGGCTTTTCCTTACGAAGGGCTGCATTTGACGGCACGGTTCATGGACCCGGCAAGCGGCAAGGTTGTCATGCTTGACGAACTCAATCCTTCTAAAGATCCTTCACAGTTCACGATTGAAGCGGATTATTTCTCTGATTGCGTTCTCAAGGATAAGACGCCGGAAACGGCCGGGGAGGAAGGGCTGCTGGACATGCAGTACATGTCGAAGATTTATCAGGCTTGCGGATTACCCTCTCTTTGAGAGGAGAGAGAAAGAACATCCACACAGAGATCTCTCCACTGCGCTACGCTCGGGTCGAGATGACAAAGGGTAGAGGGGTTGTGGCCCGGAGCAGAGGTCAAGGAAAGAAAATAGTAGGAGAAACTCAGACCGGAACACCCAGGTCTCAGAAGCGAGACCTGGGGCACCCACTTAATATCGGCCGCTCCATTTTAGGCCGAACCGCCGGCTATGGAGGGGATTACCAGCACCTCGTCGCCGTCTTTGAAGGCGTAGGTGTCGTTCCCCAGGAAGCGGATGTCTTCTTCGTTTACATAGAAGTTGATGAAGCGGCGCACCTTGCCATCGTTGTCGCGCAGGTGGGGCTTGAGCGCGGGAAAGCTGGTCTCAATCTCAGTGATCAGCTGGGGCAGATTTTGCGCCGCGGATTGTATTTCCCGCGTGCCATTCGTGTGTTTCTGAAAGGCGTTCGGCAGCACCACTTTAACGGACATAAACTTCCTCTCTCTCCTGCTCGACCAGAGCCTCAAAGTCAGACAAACGAGGTCGAATCGCCTGCTGCTGTTCGTAGTTGCCCTGGAGCACGTCCAGAGTCTTCAGTCCGTTGCCGGTGATGGCCATGACGGTTAATTCATCAGGGGCGATCCGGCCATGAGCGTAAAGGCGAGCGGTGACTGCTGTGGTCACGCCTCCCGCGGTTTCAGTAAAGACGCCCTCGGTTTCGGCTAGCTCCTGGATGGCGGAGACGATTTCCACATCGGAAACGTCTTCCGCCCAGCCACCGCTTTCGTTGATGGCACGGATGGCGTAGGGTCCGTCGGCGGGGTTGCCGATCGCCAGGGAGCGGGCGATGGTGTTGGGCCGCTGCGGCTCGTGGTGCGATAAACCGTTCTTGACGGCGTGGGCGATGGGTGAGCAGCCAGTGGCCTGGGCTCCGAAGAAGCGCACCTGCTTGTCCTCGACCAGGCCGAGTTCAATCAGCTCACCAAAGGCCTTGCGGATTTTGGAAATCAGCGCTCCGCCGGCCATGGGGACGACGACGTTGTCAGGCAGGCGCCAACCGAGCTGCTCTGCGATCTCGTAGCCTACCGTCTTTGAGCCCTCGGCGTAATAAGGACGAAGATTGACGTTCACAAATCCCCAGTTGTAGCTATCGGCAATCTGCGAGCACAGGCGATTCACCTGGTCGTAGTTTCCATCAACCCGTACCAGGTTCGCCCCGTAAACCCGGGTGTTTAAAATCTTGGCCGCTTCCAGATCTGTCGGCACCAGGATGCAGGTCTTCAATCCCAGGCGGGCGGCGTGGGCAGCGACGGCGTTGGCCAGGTTTCCAGTCGAAGAACAGCCGACAGTATCAAAGCCGAAGTTTATCGCCGCAGCCAGGGCCACCGAGACCACGCGATCCTTAAAGCTCAGTGTGGGCACGCAGACGGCGTCGTTCTTGATGTAGAGGTTGGTGGCGCCGATGCGCTGGGCCAGGCGAGGAGCCGCCATCAGGGGAGTCATGCCGGAAGGGGTGGTGGGGATGTAGTCGTCCGGGACCGGCAGCAGGGCCTGGTAACGCCACATGCTTTGGGGTCCCCGCGCAATGGCTTCGCGGGTGAAGGTCTTTTTGGCCTCAGACAGGTCGTAGACAACTTCTAGCGAGGAGAAACACTCATCGCAGCTGGACAGCGGCTGGCTTTCAAATCGCTTGCCGCACTCCCTACAGCGTAGTTCGTAAAAACTTGCCATCATGCCCTCAAATCGAGAGCGACGGATGCACGGGCACTGCGTGACGAACTCTGTTACTGCCGTACTGCATGGAATTAGCGAGATGCGCGTAAACTGTGCACCCCGAATCTCATGTTCCCCGTTTCTTTTCAGAACGCAGGAGAGAGTTGACACCATACTCCTGGATTGCCCAGGCAGGTTGTCGTGGCGTCACAGGGCCCGTCCCTCAGCCACTCTTCATGAAATTCAGGCTCGCTCACAAGGAGCAAACTTGAATATTTAAGTGATAGCACAGTCAGGTTGGGATCGCAAGTGTGGGATTCAGCCAACAAGTCAAGCCGGAAGTGCATCTGATTGGTAACATTAGTACAGAAGCAAACACCGAGCCTGCGGAGGGGTCTGGTCCGCCCAAAAGAAATCGGAACTTCATGACGACGGAAGCCAGTCCACAATCCTCCCGTAGCGCGTGGCGCGAGCGGGTGCAAGCGCTCAAGAATGTACCGCCGGTGCTCGGCATTTTGTGGCAGTCGGGTCCCGCCGTGGTTGTTTGGGGCCTGACGCTACGCGTCCTGGTGGCTGCCCTGCCGGCCGCGATTGCCGGCGTGGCGGCAATGATTATTAACGGGGTACAGCACTACTTCAGCCATCAGGGGCTCATTCCGCATTTTTGGTGGCTGGTGGTCCTGGAAGCCGGCCTCAATGTGGTGAACGGGCTTCTGGTGCGGGGCATCGACTATAGCGATAGTCTGCTCGCCGATCGCTACACCCACTTTGTCAGCATCCGGGTCATGAAACAGGCGGCAGCGCTGGACCTGACGACCTACGAAGATCCCGTGTTTTATGACCGCCTGGAACGGGCGCGGGTACAGGCCACCGATCGCCTGGCCATGATTCAACAAATGGGCCGGCTCTTCCAGCAGACCCTGACGACGTTGATCTGGACCGGGATCCTGCTCTGGTACTCTCCGTGGCTAGTGCTCCTGCTGGCGCTCGGCGTGCTCCCGACTTTTCTGGGAGAAACCCATTTTGCCTTCCTCGGATATGCGAAGAATTTCCGTCAAACTCCGGCCAAGCGTCAAATGGATTACCTGCGCCAGGTGGCCGGCAGCCGGGAAGGCGCCAAAGAGCTCAAGCTCTTTAATTTGAGCCCGTTCCTCTCGAACCGCTTCACCCAGCTCTCCCAGGGTATTTACGATGAGAATGTCGCCCTCTCGCGCAAGAAGCTGATCGCCGGGGGGTTCCTCGGCGTGATCGCCACCCTTGGCTACTATGGCGCCTATGCCTTTGTCATCTGGCGCGCGGTCACGGGCCACCTCAGCAGCATCGGTGAGTTCTACTACCTGAGCAATTCCATAATTCAGGCCTCGAGCAATCTGCAGCAGGTATTCTCGACTGCTTCGGGCATTGCCGACCAGGCCCTGTTCCTCACCGATCTGCTGGCGTTCTTTGAGATGAAGCCGGCGGTGACTTCGAATCCTGATGGAGCGTTGATTCCCCGTCCTATCCGCGGTGGCTTTGAGTTTCGCAATGTCAGTTTTGCTTATCCTGGCACCACGCGGCGGGTGCTGAGCAATTTCAACTTCATCCTGAGGCCGGGGGAGCGGATCGCGCTGATTGGGGAGAACGGCCAGGGTAAGACGACCGTGGTAAAGCTCATTACCCGGCTCTACGACCCGACCGAAGGACAGATTCTGCTGGATGGCATTGACCTGCGCGACTACAAGCTGGAAGATTTGCACCACGAGATCGGCGTGATCTTTCAGGACTTTATGCGTTACGAGATGACGGCGCGGGAGAATATCAGTGTAGGCCGGGTGGAGAGCGAGCATTCGCAGGCAGAGCTCGAAGACGCGGCGCGCAAGAGCCTGGCGGAAAGCGTAATTGCCAAGCTGCCAGGCGGTTACGATCAGATGCTGGGGCGGCGTTTCGAAACCGGCGTGGAACTCTCAGGCGGAGAGTGGCAGCGGGTGGCATTGGCGCGTGCTTACTTGCGCGATGCGCAGTTGCTGGTGCTGGACGAACCTACGGCGGCGCTCGACGCGCGCAGCGAGTTGGAAGTGTTTGAACGTTTCGCCGAACTGACCATGGGAAAAATGGCCCTGCTGATCTCGCACCGTTTTTCTACTGTGCGAATGGCGGATCGCATCGTCGTGCTGGAGGGCGGAAGATTGGTGGAAGAAGGAACCCATCCGCAACTAATGGCACTTGGCGGGCGTTACGCAAGTATGTTTGAAATGCAGGCGGCGAGCTACCGCTGAGCATCAAGAGAGAAGAGTTATGACTGACACGATCACCGGCTCCGGCCAGGTCTTTACCACCGAATCGGGGCACACCTTCACGGCGGAAGCCTTGCGGAGTCATGCCGACCGGGTCGCCCCCACCTGGCACGTAGCGCACAAGCCAGAAGGGGCGGGTAGTTTTGGGCGGCGCATCGAGGCTACCGCAGAATCGCTGGATCAGCTTTACGTAATTCTCGACGCCAGGCCTGTGCCGACGTATCTGCCAGGAGAGAAGCTGGACCCACTGCTCGAGTTGCGGCAAAACCCGCGGCTGCTGCGCTCCGTGGTGGCCGAAACCCGCACCATCCGCAAAAAGCTGGGGCGTTTGCCCCGGGTGGTTCGAGACCATGAAAACGACGAGCCACGCATTGTCACCGTGGCGGATGCTTATTTGCAGTCGATGGGTTCGGAATATCATCCGGACGCAATCAAGATCTTTATCAACCAGGTACAGAAGCACGATCCTCTGGAGTTGAATGAGCTCTGGGCCCTGGCCCCGGTGCTCAAATTCATGCTGCTGGAAGAAGTGATCACGCAGGCGAACGAGATCCTTCAGGATGAGGCTGCGCATACCGAAGCCGGCGCCGCGCTGCTGAAGACACGCATGCGAAGCCTGCGCGATGTGGGGTATGCGGACTGGTTTTCGATGATCGAACCGCTGGTGGTGTATGACCCGATCCTGCAACAGGACCCCGCCAACGCTTACAAGTTTATGGACTTTGAAAGCCGGGAGGCCTACCGCAAACGGGTGGCGGAGATTGCCCGGTTTTCCGACTGCACTGAGGTAGAGGTGGCCCAGGCAGCGCTCACGCTGGCGCTGGAGTCGAAAGAGAAACACCGAATCGAAGATCCGCGACTGCGTACTCGACGGGCGCATGTGGGGTATTACCTGATTGATCGCGGGTTTCCCATGCTTGCTCCTCGGGTCGGGTATCGTCCCAGGTTTATCGACCGGCTGCGGCAGAGCATCTGGAACAACGCGGATGACTTTTATATCGGCGGGATTCAGATTATTACGGTGGTGCTGATCGGCTTGATTCTGGCGCCGCTGGTGCCTACCTACCCCATCTTTGGCGGCCTTACGCTGGCCTTTTTGCTGTTGTTGCTTCCGGCTACGCAGGGTGCGGTGGACCTGGTGAACAACACCGTGACCGCGGTATTCAAAGCGTATGCCCTGCCCAAGCTCGATTTCTCCAAGGGCGTGCCGCAGCCGTTCACTACCCTGGTGGTTATCCCCAGCCTGCTGATGAATGAGAAGCAGGTGCGCGAGCTCTTCGATGAGCTCGAGGTGCGCTATCTGGCTAACCAGGATCGCCACATACATTTTGGTTTGCTCACCGATCTTCCCGACTCGGTCACACGGCCGCGACAGAACGACACGGATCCCCTGGTTGACCTGGCCATTCAACTCACGGATGAACTCAATGAGCGCTACGCCAAGGCGGCCGGTGGTTCGTTTTTCCTACTGCATCGCCACCGCATTTTTAATGCGCGCCAAGGCGTGTGGATGGGTTGGGAACGCAAGCGCGGCAAGCTCCTTGACCTGAACAAGCTGCTCAAGGGGCAGTTTGATCCCTTCCCGGTGAAGGCGGGGGACCTGAGCGCGCTTACCCACGCGCAATATGTGATCACGCTCGATTCCGATACGCAGCTTCCCCGGGGCACGGCGCACTCCATGATCGGGGCCATGGCGCATCCGCTGAATCGGGCGGTGATTGATCCTGAACTTCGCATCGTGACCGAGGGCTACGGTATTTTGCAGCCGCGGGTCGGGGTGAGTGTGCAATCGGCATCGCGTTCAAGGCTGGCGTCGATCTACTCCGGGCAGACGGGATTCGATATCTACACCCGCGCCATTTCCGACGCTTACCAGGACTTGTATGGGGAAGGCATGTTTACCGGCAAGGGCATTTACGAGATCAATGCCTTGCATGCGGTTCTTGACCGGCGCTTTCCGCGCAATTCCCTGCTCAGCCATGACCTGATCGAGGGATCGTATGCGCGAGTGGGATTGACCACCGACATCGAGGTGATCGACGACTACCCGTCGCATTACAGCGCCTACACCCGGCGTAAGCATCGCTGGTTGCGGGGCGACTGGCAGATTGCGCAATGGCTCTTCAGCAAGGTGCCGGATGAGTCGGGGCGGTATGTGCGCAATCCTATCGCTACCATTTCGCGATGGAAGATTTTCGACAACCTGCGCCGGTCGCTGGTGGAGACCTCCACCTTCGCCCTGCTGCTGGCGGGCTGGCTGGCATTGCCCGGCGGCGCGCTGTACTGGACCGCGGTCACCTTGTTTCTGATGTTCGTACCCACGCTGGTGCAATTTGTCTTTGGTGTGGGGCGCGCCTACGTCACCAAGCTGCCGGGCTCCATGCGCGATGCGGTCAGCGGATTTGGACAGGGCACGTTTATTGCCCTGCTGACTTTGGTCTACCTACCACACCAGACCCTGCTGGCGCTGGACGCGATCAGCCGCTCGCTGGTGCGCAGCTTTATCACCGGGCAGCGGCTGCTGGAATGGGAAACTGCGGCCGAAGCGGAATCGAACCGGCAACGGCGCACCCCCGTCGATCGATATCTTGCGGTAACCCCTCTGGTAGCAGTGGTCGTCGGGGTGATCGTTTTTCTGCGTCATCCGGAGTCGTTGCTGGTGGCTCTCCCGATCCTTATCCTGTGGGGCTTTGCGGGACTCATCACGTCATGGCTCAACAGCTCGCCACAACAGACCAGGCCCAAGCTCATGGCGGAGGAAGACACCTTCCTGCGGCAACTGGCCCTGCGGACCTGGCGGTACTTCAACCAGTTTGGAGGCGAAAGCCACAACTACATGGTCCCGGATAACGTCGAGGAAGAAGGTCTGTTCGAGGCAGCGCGCGTTTCGCCGACCAACTTTGGGTTGTTGCTGAATGCCCGGCAGGCGGCGACTACTTTTGGCTATCTGACGATTCCCGAATTTGCGGAGCTGACGGAGAACAGCTTCCAGACCTACGAGAAGCTGGAAAAGTATCGCGGACACATCTACAACTGGTACGACACGCGGACCTTGCAGCCTATCCGCCCGATTACGATTTCTTCCGTCGATAGCGGCAACCTGGCGGCTTCGTTCTATACCGTGCGTACTGGTTGCCGCGGTCTTCTGCGCCAGCGCCTGTTGGATCCGGCGCTGTTTTCCGGCATGCAGGATCATTGGGGTTTGCTGACGAGTTTGCCGGATGCCCCTGCCGGCCTGAAGGCGCTTGCCCCGCCGGCGCTGAATGCGACGGCGGATGCCTGGGTCACCTGGGCGCTGGCTACGGTCAATGCGCCGGAATTCGGCGCTCCGGCAACTGGAGAGGCGGCCTGGTGGCTGGCGGAAACCCATCGCCGCATCAACGCCATGGTCGGACTGGTTGCCGATTACATGCCGTGGCTCATGCCCCGGTTTGCCCCACTTCTTGCGCTGCCCCAGTTGCAAGGATTCTCGGAGACCGCAGCGGCGGTCCAGGTGGGGAATGCCAGCTTGCTGGCCGCAGATCTGGATACGCGGCTCGCGCGGGCGTCTACGGGTTTGGCTTCCGATCCCGCGATGCTTAAGCTGGTCGACGAGCTGCGCACGGCATTGGCTTCGGCCCGGGAGGGATTGAAAGCGCTGGCCAGCGAACTGAAGCGCCTTTCAGCGGAGGCGATGCGTTTCGCAACGGAGATGGATTTTGGGTTCCTGATGGATAAGTCTCGTTTGTTGCTTTCGATCGGGTATGAGATTGAGCGGCAGCATTTGCACCAGGCTTGTTATGACTTGTTGTGCAGCGAGGCTCGTATTGCTGCGTTTATCACCGTGGCCAAAGGGGAAGCGCCCCAGCAAAGTTGGTTCAAACTGGGGCGTATCCACACCATGGCTTACGGGCACGCGGTGCTTATTTCCTGGACCGGGACGATGTTTGAGTACATGATGCCTTCGATCTGGATGCGTAGTTATCCCGATACGCTGGTGTCGCGCACGTTGGCCGGGGTGGTGGCGATTCAGCGCGCTTTTGGGAAGGAGCACGGGATTCCCTGGGGAATTTCAGAGTCAGGCTGGGCGGGTAAGGATGATCACGGCCATTACCACTACCAGGCGTTTGGGATTCCTCCGATTGCCCTGAAATGGGACGCGGTGGCGGGCCCGGTGATTTCGCCTTATTCGACTTGCCTGGCCTTGGGGATTGAGCCGGTCGAGGCGCTCAAAAACTTAAAGCGCATGGCTAAGATGGGCTGGACGGGCGCTTACGGTTTTTATGAAGCGGCGGATTACCAGGAGTCGATTAAGACACCGAAGCTGGTGAAGGAGTGGATGGCTCATCACCAGGGTATGTCGCTGTTGGCGGTCTTGAATTTGTTGTATGACAACATTGTGCAAGATTGGTTCCATGCCAATGCGCATTTAGAGGCTACCCAGTTGTTGCTGCATGAGAAGCCCATGCACGAGGCGGCGTTGAAGGCCGAGTTTCAGGCGGCGCAGCCTAAGAAGAAGGCCAGCTGAGGGGACCGCCTTTACAGGCTGCTGAAAAATTCTCAGACTTTAAGTGGGTGGCCCAGGTCTGGCTTTTGAGACCTGGGCCACCCACTCATGTTCCTAACGCTTCTTTTACGCCGCGGACCATGGCTTCAGGATTGAATTCGGCGCGGATGATCTCGTCGGGACAGTCGCTCTCGATGGTCACACGGTAGTTGCAAACGAAGGCGACGTGCTGACCCGGCTGAACCTTCTTAATGTCGTCGCATAGTTCCTGGGCGCTTTGCACCTTGACGTCCGCTTCAACATCGATCAGTACCAGGTCGTAATCGTTCTGGCTCACTTCATCCAGGGTCGTGCCCGAGTAGAGGGTCGACTTTACTTCAAAACCGTGCATGCGCAGGATTTCGTCGCGCAGCTCCATGATGTTTTCCCGGCTGCTGACGTGGAAAATCCTTCTTTTCCCGTTTGCTGATTCCTTGCCTAGCATGAGCAGATGCTACCAGTTCCTACTTGACCGCGTCTGCACTGGCTTGCGCAGTCCCCGGCATGCCGATCAAGGGCACTAACATGTCTTCTTTGCGGTAGATCAGCGTCGTTGCATTGAGCGAGGCCAGCTCGAACCCGTGTCCGTGGGTGATGGCGTCGGTGGGGCAGGCTTCGACACAGTAGCCGCAAAAGATGCAACGGTTGTAGTCGATGTTGTAGACCTTGGCATAGCGTTCAGAACTGGAGATCCTCTGCTCATCGGTGTTCTCGGCCGCCTCGATGTAAATGCAGTTGGCTGGGCAGGCTGCCGCGCATAAGAAGCAGGCCACACATTTCTCCAGGCCGTTTTCGTCCCGCTGCAGCACGTGGGCTCCACGGAAACGATCCTGAAAGTGGGCGCCGCGGTTGGGACCCGGTCCATCAGGGTAGTTTTCCACCTCGGTGGGTTGCAGCATCTCGCGGAACGTGATGCTCATTCCCTTCGCCACTCCGGCTATGTTTCGAACAATGGACATAAGAGGAGTATACGATGACGCGCGCAGCTATTGTTTCGGCTTCCGGTTCGACGTAGGATGAGGCAAAAAAGGTCCCAGGAGAGACCCCCTACCCAAATGCCGGAATTTCCCGACCAGGTCAAAACTCCTCCGGCGCAATTCGATCTAACGGGGAAAACTGTCGGCAGATTCTTGATTGAGGCCCGGCTGGGCGCAGGGGGAATGGGAGAGGTCTACCGGGCGGTCGACTCCCAACTGAAGCGGACGGTGGCGATCAAGCGCATGACCTGGCGCGCGGGCCTGACTCCTGAAGACCACGCGCTCTTTTTGAAGGAAGCACAGCGGGCCTCGGCGCTCCAGCACCCCAACATCGCCAGCATCTACGACGTGTTCCAGGAAAACGGCGAGGTAATGCTGGTCATGGAATACGTGGAAGGCTCGACTCTGCGCCACGCCATCGGCAAGCCCATGCCGTTGGAGCAATTTTTCGACCTCGCGATCCAGTGCTCGTGTGCGCTGGTGGCCGCGCACGAGAAGGGGATTTTGCACGGGGATATCAAGCCGGAAAATATCATGCTGGACGCGAGCGGCCAGGTGAAGCTGCTCGACTTCGGCGTGGCGCGACGGCTGCCCGGGGAGGATCCCGCCGGGGAAACGCTTACCACTGTATGGGCGCCCGGCCACGTTTCGGGCACGCCCACCTACATGGCGCCCGAGGTTTTGAAGGGAGGCGTGCCGGACGCCCGGGCCGATGTCTTCGCGCTGGGGATTGTGTTTTACGAGATGCTGGCTGGGCAGCATCCTTTTCGCGGCGCGAATGTCATGGTCACCACGGCCCATATTCTCGATGAACGCGAAGCCGCCAATCTTGACCGTTCCAAGCTGAAGGTTTCCCCGCCGGTGGCCGCAGTGGTGGCACGGGCGCTGTATAAGGATCCGGCGCAACGGTACCCGAGCGCCCGCGAGCTGCGCAAGGATCTGGAAACGGTGCGGCAAGGTGGGCGTCCAGCCAAAGCAGCTCTCCGGCGGCCGGCGCCGCGGTGGCTTTGGTTTGTGGTTCCGGTTGTTGCGGTGATCCTGGTCGCAGCGATGCTTCCTGCTGTGCGGTCCCGCGTCGCCGGCCTGTGGAAGCCGAGGACCGCAACGCTGCCGGCGACGGCGGAGGCGCCGCGGCTTGCGGTGCTGCCTCCGCGGATTGTTGGCGGCAATGCCGAGCTTAGCGCATTTGCGGATGGGCTCTCGGCCACCGTCGCAGCCAAGCTTTCTAGCCTGGCCCAGAACCATGACCTGGTTGTGATCGAGACCGCGCAAGTGGTGAAGGCGCAAGCGTCTTCACCGGCCACTGCCCTGAAGACACTGGGCGCAAACCTCACATTGGAACTGACTGTCCAGCAGTCAGGAGAGCTGAATCGGACAACCTACGAGCTGGCCAATGCAAACAATGGGCAGACAGTGGCGGAAGAAACGTTGACTGCACCTCGTTCGGACCCGTTCTCTCTGCAGGATCGGGTGGCGGATGGTGTGGTGAGGGCTCTACAGATCGATTTGCGGCCGGAAGAGAAAACGGCGTTGGCGATGCACGGCACCACCGAGCCGGCGGCGTATGACTATTTTCTGCAGGGAAAGGGCTATCTGCAAAACACATCACGGCCGGAAAACATAAGCAACGCCCTGCACGTGCTGGACCGTGCTCTTCAGTTGGATCCCAACTATGGAAAAGCGTTCGCCGCGCGCGGAGAGGCCTATTGGTATGACTACCAGGCAACAAAACAAGCCAAATGGGTTGAGGAGGCGCGCAATGATTGCAAGCGCGCGGTCGGCTTGGGGAATGCGGGAGCTGATGGGCATTTGTGCCTGGGCCTAGTGGCGGCAGGAACGGGCAATTATGAGCAAGCGGCAAACGAATATCGAAACGCCATCGAGCTAGACTCAACCGCTAATGATGGTTATGTCGGCCTGGCGATTGCCTATGCCAAGTTAAACCGCCTCAGCGATGCCGAGCATACTTACCAGCAGGCAATCAGCCTCAATCCAAATTCGACGCGAGCGCATCAGGAGCTAGGCATCTTCTATCTACAACAGGCCGAATATTCCAAGGCAGCCGACGTTTTTGAGCAAGCGATCCGTCTCGCCCCCGAAAGCTATATGAACTATAGCAACCTGGGCGCAGCTTACTTGTTTCTCGGCAATGAGGAGGGAGCTATTGCGGCGCTGGAGAAGTCTTTAAAACTGCGACCAACTGCGGGAGCTTACGCAAATCTCGGAACCGCCTACTATCAATCGCGGCACTTTGCCGAGGCTGCGAATAATTATCGCCAGGCGATCAGGTTCAGCGAACGGGATCCTGAAATGTGGGGCAACTTAGCCAGTGCCTTGCTGTATGGCGGACAGCGAGCGCTAGCAATGGATGCCTTTAAGAAGCAGTTGGAATTGCTCAACGAACAACTCAAGGTCAATCCACAGGACGCCGACCGGCAGGGGGATGTAGCCTCCTGTTACGCAATACTAGGTGACAAAGAAAATGCAGTGGCCCATCTATCGCGCTCCATTGAGCTAGGGCATAGCAACAAGGATGTTTTATTTTACGCCGCTGTAGTGTACAACGATCTGGGCGAAACAGGCGTCGCTCTGGAGTGGCTGCAGAAGGCCCTGACCGCGGGCTACTCTGCCTCCATTGTCAGAGATTCACCCAGCTTCGATAATCTCCGTAACAATACGCAGTTTCAACAGTTATTAAGCCACGCGCTCGTGAAATAAACCTCGCGACCAATGCAGAAATGAAAGGAAAAGGAAAAAGGAATTCTATGTCTACGCGTTCTTTCAATGTCTTTAGTGAACGGATCGTCGTCTGGCCAGGTGAGTCGTTCAAGTTCGGGGTGTATCCGAGCGAGGTTGGCACAGGCGCCGGGATCGAGGTTACGATCTCCGGCGTATCGCTAACTCCCTCCGGTCCCTACAACGTAACGCCGACCGGCCCAGTTACAGTGACTGCCCCCGGCACAGCGGCTCAGGGGACGATTACATGCGACCCTCCTGATCCTGGCGTCACCACGCAGAACATCATTGTTGCTGCTCTAAAGGCTGACGTCTGTGGCGATGTTCAGGTAAACCCTGGAGATTACTTCATCTGGGAGAACACACAGGGGAGCCCGGTGTTGATCACAGCCGCCCCTGGCAACGAAAACTTCTGGCCCCTACCGGACGAGGAGCACGTGGTTCCTGCGAATGGTTGGCTACCGCTCCAGATTCCGACTGATGCAATCGTGAACGACGAAGAAAACCCCGCGTGTGAACTCAAACTCATCGTGAATGGCAAAGACTTTATTTGCAATCCTAGGGGAACCCAGCCCCGGATCATTGTTGGCTCAGGGAAATGAACGAGCGCGGCACGGACGGCATGTTCCACTTGCTGTCTCTGAGGAAACGAGACGACCACTTTAAGCAGTGCTAACCAAGTGCGGCAGGGACGATAGCTCTACTTACTGTCCCTGCCAACACTTACTATGCTGACTCCGTCAAAGGTGGTTTTACCTGAGCTCTCTGGAGGGGTGCTGCTGAGAGCGATGATGCCGGTGTCCTTGGGCTGAATATGAAAGTGCAGTTGCAGATAGTTCCGAACCAGCGCCGCCCTTCTCCGCGATTGCACAAGCTCCTCTGACGGCGAACCCGAGGAAGCATAGCCTTCGACGATGAGAGGTTGATCGTAGAGCGCTTTAAACTGGCCTACGGCCTGGTCGATGCTTTGCTTGCCCTGCATCGACAGCACCTCTTCCCCACTTTGGTTGGTGGTAAAAAGAGCCGAAGCAGCAATCCACTGGCGGCTCTCAGGCAGCTTCTTGAAAATCTGTCCGGCGCGATACTGCTCGACCGGCAGATCATCAAGATTGTCGTAGCCGCGATGTTTGAAGAATCCTTTGAAGAAAAATTCGTGTTTCAACGCTTCAGTATCGTCGGTCAGGTTGCCTGAGGCCTCGTTGAGGTTGGTCAGAGATTGCTGCAGGTTACTGCCTGCGTCTTCGCCATACTGGTCCTCACCGAATGCACTCTTCAGCGTAGTGTTGACCTGCTGCGAGGTCTGATCGAGATTCTGTGTAGCGGATTTTGCGCTGGTCAGAGTGTCATCGATTTTGGGAACCAACTGCCGGTTCTGTACGTCAGCCAGAAGATTGTCGACTCGGGTAGTGGTAGCGTTCAGTTTCTCGGTGGTCTGGCGGACGTTCGCTATTGACTGCTTTACGTCCGCCGCCGTCGCCGGATCTTCAAGCAAGAGGCCGGCCGTGCCTTTCCCTTTGCGCACATCCAGCACCACTCCATTGACGTTTCGTATGGTGCCGGTTGCTGTATCCAGAGTGGTGTCGAGGCGGCCGCTTACGTCTTTCATGGTGCTTTGCAGGCCGGTGATGGTGGTGCCCGCCTGGTTCATGATGCCTTGCGCCTGCTCCAACAACTTGCCTATTTCAAATGGCTCTTTGCCCTGGAGAGTGCTCTCCGGCGCCGCTTCGGACGCACGATCGGTTCCTCCCTGGATGAGCAGGAACTTGTCGCCCACGAGTCCCTCGGTCTCGACGGTCACCAGCGAATCTTCGCGGATCAAACCACGGAGCCGGTCATCCACGTTCATCTTCAGGCGAAATTTTTGGGACGGGCTCGAGGGGATCTCGATGGCTTCCAATTCGCCGGCATCGATGCCGTCCACGCGTACTGTGGAGCCTTTGGGTATGCCGTCCACGTTGTGGAAATTAGTGTAAAAAACTACGTGACGACGAAAAGCCTTGTGCTGATTGCCGATGAGAAAGAGAGCAGCACCGAACAGTACGATGGCGGCGGTAATGAAAACTCCAACGATCACATTATGGTTTTTCATGCGACTAGCGCTCCGCTATGAATTGTTGCAATAGGTTGTCGTGGCTCTTATCGAGTTCTGCCGGGGTTCCGAAGGCCAGGACCTGGCCCTTATCCAAAACGGCGAACTTGTCTGCGATCTTGCGGGCTCCGTGAACGTCGTGGGTGACGATCACCATGGTGGTGCGGCGCTCGGTTTTTACCTTGATGAGAAGGTCGTCGATCTCAGAGGCGGTGATCCTGTCGAGGCCGCTGGCGGGTTCATCCACTAAAAGAATTTTCGGCTGCAGAACCAGGGCGCGTGCCAGGCCGGCTCGCTTTTGCATACCGCCGGATAAAGCATTCGGCAGCTTGTTGCCATCCTTCTCCAGACCAACTTCTCGCAGGGCCTGTTCGACGGCGCGGTTGACCTCCTCGGGAGACCTGTTGGGGTCCAGGCGATGAAGCGGCATACACAGGTTTTGATTCACGGTGAAGGAGTCAAAGAGGGCTGCGCTCTGGAAGAGATAACCCATTTTGCGGCGAACTTTCATCAGCCCGTCTTCGTCCAGAGTCGCCATGTCTTTCCCATCCACCAGGACTTTTCCAGCGTCTGCCGTCAGCAACCCGATCATCAATTTCAGGGTCACGCTCTTGCCGGTTCCGCTTCGGCCCAGGATGCAGAGGGCTTCTCCCTCCGCCACAGTGAACGACACCTTATCCAGAATCTTCTTTCCGTCAAAGCCCTTTTCCACTTGTTCGAATGCAATCATGGCGCCGTTTGTTTGCCCCTCGCTCATATGGCCTGGTCCGGAAACAAGAAGAAGATGCACTTTACCAGGATTACGTCCGCCAGGATGACGGCCAGCGAGGAGATGACGACGCTATTGGTAGCCGCCTTGCGAACGCCGTCGGAACCTTCGTTGGTGTTGTAGCCATAGAAGCAGGAGATGACGGCGATGAGATATCCAAACACCGCAGTTTTGAGCGTAGGCGGAACGAAATCGGCGAGGGCGACCCCGTCAAAGGCGCGGTGCATGTAAAGCGTCCAGCTTAGATGCGACCAGATGTGCTCGGAGAGAAAGCCTCCGAGGATGCCGGCCGCATCCATAAAAATCGTTAGCAGCGGGAGCATGAGAGTACAAGCGATGACCCGGGTGACGACGAGCAACTTGAACGAGTCGACGGAAAGCGTTTCAATGGCATCAATCTGCTCGGTGGCCCGCATGTTCGCTAGTTGGGCTCCGATGCCGGCGCCCACCCGGCCGGCCATCAGCAAAGCGGCGACCAGGGGACCGATCTCGTTAAAAAACGCCAATGACTGGAAGACCGGGATTTCTGCCGTGGCGCCAAACTGCACCAGGGTGCTGCGGGTGTGCAGCGTGATGACGACTCCCAGGGCGAAACCAGAGGCTAAGATCAGGAAGAACGAACCTACACCGATTTCATAGAACTGCGTGAGCAGGTACTCACCTTCAAAAGGCGGCACGCACGCATCCCGGATGGCCCTTGCGCCAAATAGCGCCACTTGTCCGATTGAGCCAAAAATTGACTTCTCCACCTGAAGGGTCCTCTGACGTCTCCGATTGGATGCTCTTCAGACTTGGAGGTAGCGCAGTTTGTGCAGGCAAAATTATGGGCTGCAGAGTCCACCGGCCCCCGGGCTCGGCGGGACGGCGGCGAGAGCCGGCATCATCTGTGTAGCCGGTAGGCGAAGACCATCCAGATTATTCCGCAAAACAACTCGAACCCGGCGAGCGCCTGGGTGGTGACACGCGGAGCCTGATTGTAATGAGTCAGAAAGGTAAGTCCTATGCAGACAGAGATGATGCCGGCACTGGCGAGAAGGAAAAGATTCGGCCGGTCGTCTCGCAGCTTGACGGCCAGCGCCGTTTGAAAGCACCCATTCCCCACGCCGTGGATGCCGGCCAGAAAGGCGAGGGATTGGGGAGTCAATAAAAGCGAAATACCGATATAAACACCGAGCAATATCGTAAAGCCGCTTTCACAGAGCACCAACCACCAGATAGGAAGGCGATGCTCGAAGGAGAAAAATGCTGCCACTCCCAGTAGGATGCCATTGCCTAAAACGAAAGATCCCAGGAGGAGGCTTAAATAGACCAGGGTGACAGGGTCGAAGAAGAAAATACCGAGGAAACTACTGGCAAGGAACAGGACCACCGCAAAGACGATTGCCAGGCCGCCTCTTACGGCGTAAGACCACCAGCATAACTGCAGGTCCTGTATGGCGGTTTGGGAATTCATAGGACGGCTTCCCTGGCGTAATCGGCCGGGCGGCCTTCACGACTGCGGCGAAAGAAGAAGTAAATGACGATGCTCACTACCGCGGCATAGGCACACCAGATCGAAGTGAACTCGTATCGCCTTACCAGCATGACGACAAGCAGGCCGGCCACGTTGAGGGCTCCAAGCAGGACGAGAGCGCGCAAGCCTGAAAAGAATAACGCACCGCAGGTTGCGACCACATAAAGGACCGCAACCGTATCGGTGGTGGATATCTGGTTCAGATAGACGATGCCGTGACCGCGAGCGTAGATCTGGACCGGATAGGCGATGAGGCCCCAGAGAATGTAGAGCGACAGCAGGGCTCCGAGGGCGGTGAAGTCGAACATGCGCCGCCTGCGGGTTGGGGTGGATTCCATAAGAAAAACGCTGAACGGCAAAAGAAAGGGCAATAACCCCTGAGCGTACAGAATGTAGGCGGCGCCGGCGTCATGGGCCACGATCGGCCGCATATGACCGTTCAGTCCAAGCCAGACAAACCCTTCGGTGAACTGGTGCAAAGCGAAAAGGCAGGGCATGGCGGCAAACAGCAGCTCTCGCCGGTGCTTTACTTCGGCCAGCGTCGCCACACCGATGGCGCCGAGCACGGCACTGCCGACAAAATTAGCGCTAGCTGAAAAGCACACGCGGGCCTCCGAGTTTCACGAACAGGGCTCACAAACAGGGGTCACAGACGCATGATACGTCAGGCTGGATTTTGCATTGGCCGACGAGGGTATGTGAGATAAGCTTCAACCTCCAGACTTTAAGTGGGTGGCCCAGGTCTAGCTTTTGAGACCTGGGTTTTCCGGCCAAGATCCATTTGCGAGAAGAAACCCAAGTCTACTTGGGAACAAGTCTGCTTTACCGTGGAAGGTTGAAGGGCGAGATTTGAGTATCCCACCCTTCGCAAAGAACGCGAAGGATGGGGCACCCGTCGATTGCTCCGATTTCCTGTACGCAGCTCTGGACAGGACCACGTGTGCGCCTTTCTTTTAAGGAAAGGCGCATGAAGTGCAGGGAACTCACGAGACTCTACAGGAAATCGGGGTTGGTGGAGGGGCTAGAGTAAGAGCGCCGCGGACCCGCCTACGCTCCGGTCGGGATGACAATTCTTGTTTGGCCGCTGGGGTATCATTTGTTTCGGCCCAAGCCCAGGAGCGCTTATCGATGCATGCAGAGCGGTACACCCGGAAGAGATTTTGGCTCGCATCCTGGCTGTTTGTTCTTAGCGCTATTTCTTACCTCGACCGCACCAACGTCTCCATTGCGGGTCTGCAGATCAGTTCTGAGTATGGGCTCGGGAACCAGCGGCTGGGATGGATCTTCAGCGCGTTCCTGATTGGCTACGCCGGTTTTCAAGTGCCTGCCGGATGGCTGGCTTCGCGCTTTGGGCCACGGCGGGTGATTTCGTTGGGCGTGGTGTGGTGGGGCATCGCAACCGCCCTTACCACGATGATCCCTACCGGCATTCCACAGGCCGTGCTGCTGCTGATCGCGATTCGGTTTGCACTGGGCGCAGGCGAGGCTGTCATCTACCCGGCGGCCAACCAGCTCGTCGCGCGATGGGTGCCGGAACAGGAACGCGGATTTATCAATGGACTCATCTTTGCTGGTGTAGGCGCCGGCAGCGGTCTTACTCCGCCCTTATTGGCGTGGTTCATCCTTCATTATGGATGGCGATCGGCTTTCTGGTTCAGCGCGGTCATCGGTGTGGTGGCGGGCGGTGTGTGGTGGTGGTTGGCACGGGATACTCCGGAGGAAGATCCCACGGTGTCGCAGGCCGAACTGCAGATCATTCGCCAGGGAATTGTTGAAGATACTGCGACCAAGGCCTCCGGGCCGGCCGCCATCGCTTGGCGAGCGATTCTGACTCGGCGAGACCTGCCGGCACTCTGCATTGCTTATTTCGGCTACGGTTATACCGCCTGGATATTCTTCAGCTGGTTCTTCCTCTACATGGCGCAGGTGCGAGGTTTCAATCTCAAGTCCAGCGCGCTGATTTCCATGCTTCCCTTCCTTTCGATGACCATCGGATGTCTGGGTGGCGGAGCGCTCAGCGACCGCCTTACGCGCTCCTATGGATTGCGGGTGGGGCGTTGCGGACTGGCTTCGGTGGCGTACTTTTTTACTGCTGTTTTTCTGCTGCTGGGATCAAGAGTGCAGAGCCCGCATCTTGCGGGCGTGATTCTTGCCGGCGGTGCGGGGGCGCTGTATGTCTCGCAAAGCTCGTTCTGGTCGGTCTCAGCAGATATCGCCGGGCTCAGTTCAGGTGTGTTTTCCAGCATGGTGAATATGGCAGGGCAGGTGGGCGGCGCGGTGACCGCATCGCTCACGCCCTGGGTGGCTCAGCGCTTCGGATGGACGACGTCGTTCGCGATTGCCGCCACGCTGGCTGCGGTTGGCGGTGTCCTGTGGATGACGGTGCACCCGGAACGGCCGTTGAACGCCTGAAGCTACACACCGGGTCGACGCAGCCGCACTGCGTAGAGGGAGTGGTCGCTTAGCAGGTATAAAGTGCGGCGGTCTTTGCCGCCGAAGAGGATGTCGTGCAGACGCTCAGGTACGTCGAGAGTACCTAATAGTTTGCCCAGCGGCGAGTAGACAAAGATTTGGCCTGCGGCGAGATAGATGTTGCCGTCAACGTCCTGCGCCAGGCTTTCTCCGCCCTGCTCGACAAAGGGCGTGATCTGGGATAACGATCCATCCGGGTTGAGGAGACCGCGATACGTGCGCTGCTCCGCTTCATTGGTCGCGTAGAAGGGTTTGCCTGCCGTTCCCCTCACCAGCCCGTAGGCTTCGAGAACAGGAGCCCATTTTGTGCCGAAGTACGATTCACCCTGCACGATAGGAGCGTTGGTGGGGATGAATAGGGTGTTGTCGGGCGAGACAAATTGGAAAGTAGTGCGTGTGCCAAGACCTTTCTCGAACATTTGCTGCAACGACGTATACGTGTAGGGCTGAGCGGCGGAAAGAGTTTCTGCGAAGTCTCCGTTGAACCAGTAGTCGACTGGCAGCGCGGGGGTAAGGCCGGGACGGTCGACGGCTGGCTCGAGCGGAAGAAGAGTGATTGAATCGCCTCGTAAGGCATAGGCGGTAAGGTTCTTGCCGGCGGACGATAGAACGATAAGATCGCCTGCCTGGTCGAAGACCAGATTGACGGGATTGAGCGGAGCGTCGCTCACCACGATTGCGTTCCTCGACTCAGGCGACCAGCGATAAATGCGTTGGAATTGCGCGTCCACGAAGTAGAGCTGACCTGCTGGGTCAATCGCGGCGCCTGAGATATTGAAGAAGCCGGTAGCGAGGCGCTCGACCTGCGCGCCTTTTTCCACCAGGTTGGAGACGGGACGGTTTGCGGATATTGGCTGGTTGTCGGAGATATTGAGCCAGGCGAATTCGCGGTCACGCACTTCGGTATTGAGAGTCTGATCGACAATAGCGTTCTCAAAAGGAACTTTGTTCGAGCGCACCGCCTGACGGCAGTCACCTGAGGCATTGCACACCGCGATCGAGCTGTTAGCGTCCACATGCACGTTTCGAAAGTGGATGTTATTGGAGCCGGCTATCCGCACCGCGTAGGGGAACGGTTTCTCCATGTGGGTTACGCGATACCCGTGATAGTTGGCGATGGTGAGATTGCTGGAGCCGTCGATTTCGAGCGACGACGCATTCTGGCTTTCGCCGCTCTCCTCTTCCGTCTGCATCGCGTAGAGCTGCCAGTTGGAAACATTGCGGAACTTGAATTCCGCGCGCACGTGGTGTTCGCTTGATACCTCATACACGAAGCCTGGAATGGTGGTGTTTGAGACCACAAAGCCGGCCTGAGCGAAGGTGTTGGGAGTCCAGATATTGGCGAAGGTGCCGCCCCCTCCATCAATCCAGAGGCTTGGATACTGCGAGTCCCAGGGACGGTGTGGATTGGGGTCGGCGGAATGGGTGGAGTTGTAGGGATTGAGACGAGTGCCATCGGGAGCGTTGGTACCGTGGCCACCCAGAAAGCGGACATCGTCCACCAAGGAGCTCTTGCCAGCGTGCCATAGGAGACCGACTGCCCGGGGGTTGAAGCCGCCGGCAAAGATGCCCAAACCGGTGACTATGTTGACACCGCCGGAGGGCGCGAGCAGCAGCGGCTTGGGTGCATCAGGGCCTTCAAACCCGGGCGTCCCGTCGGGCAGATCGAACTGTGTTGTGCTGGGATGCAAACCGATGAGAACAGTATCGGGACGAAGTGTCAGCGTGTCGTGAAGCAGATAGCGACCACTGGGGAGATAGAGCACTGCGTGCTGGTTGATTGCATTCTGCAGGGCAACCGTATCATCTGTAACGCCGTCGCCTTTCACGCCGAGGGTGTGTATGTTGACCCAGACGGCCGGGTCGGGCAGCGCGGCAATCGCGGCCGCTGTGTGTGGTAGAACCGCGACTGGGGAAGCCTCAAAACGCGTCTGGAATGCGGCTAGAGCACCGGGATAAGCAAGACTGAGCCCGTGGGAGAAGACGCTGACCTGATACGTATCGGTGAGCTGTCGAAATTCCCGGCCACTCTCACGCAGCTTTGCAAATACCGGCACGTGTTTGCAGAGCACATTCTCGAAATTGATCTCTGTCATGCGGCTGGCGTCGTTGCTGATCATGACCGCGGGGCCAGTGATGTTCTCGAAGCGCGTGTCTTTGATCCACAACTGATCGGAGTAGTGGGGATCGATGGATACCGCGGTAGGCAGGTTGCGGAACTCATCGTGTACCAGAGTGAGCCCGGCTTCGTTTTCGCGGATCGCGGCTTCCCTCTGGCCGTCAAAGGTGGAGTCGATGAGCGTGAACTGCCAGGCGGGCGAGGGCTTGCGCGCCAGGATGCCGTACTGGCCACCGTGGAAGTGAAGGTCCTCGGCCTCGTTCGCGACCTCATGCACTCCCGCGAGCCCGGAGCCTATGGAAAAGTCTATGTGGCTGAGAAAGGAGTGCTGGGCGGAGTGAAAGCGGATGGCGACCGCCCCGGAATTGCCCGGGCCGATCTCGAAGTCGACGTTGCTGATAGCCGAGTAGAAGGTGCCGGGGTTGGCGTCGGGAACGTTGCGGATGGGCGGCACGGTTCCACGCGGGGTAGGCGGAGGATGATATGGAGAGGTCTCGGGCCGGGGCCGGGCACCCGCGAAAAAGAACATGTAGGCTATGCCGTCCTGATAGCCCGGAGTTTTTTCTCCCAGCACGAAGACGGGCCGTTGGGGGCCGTAGCCGATCAGGCGTACGCCAGGCCAAAGATAAATGGTGCGGCTGATACGGTAGCGGCCTTGCGGGATGAAGACGATGCCCTCGCCTTTGCTCGACTGAAGTTTGTCGATTGCCGCCTGAACCGCTTCGCTGTCGTCCTGCTGACCGTCGCCGTGGACGTGGAACTCCTGCGGGGTTAGATACACTGCGCCCGGGTCATCGAGCCGCGTGGGATAGGTTGACGCGGCGAAGGTCGATGTGGTCAGAGATGCGAGAATCAGGGCGAGAAGCGTTTTCATCGGCTGTGTCTAACTTATCTCAAGAAGCCTGGATACCCGCTGACTTGGATGGGTTATTCTTCTCTTTCCGTGTTAACGGCGACGTGGTGGGGGCGGAGTAAAAACAGAGGGGGTCAACGTAACAATGTCAGATTCTTTTCGAATGAAATTCAATCGACGTGGTGTGCTGAAGTCCTCGATGGCGGCGATGGCCGGCGGCCTTCTGAGCCGTTACAGCCTGGAGAAGGCCGCGGCTGAAGCGCAACCGGCGATCAAGAATGTGAATACGGCTTCCAGCCCTTCCGCGCTGAAGATTACCGACATGCGTTATGCAATTATCGTCAAGCCCGGTCCCAGTCCATGCCCAATCATCCGTATCGATACCAACCAGGGCGTGTATGGATTGGGAGAAGTACGCGATGTGGGCGGATACCAATATGCGATGGTGCTGAAGAACCGCATTGTGGGCGAGAACCCCCTCAAGATCGATTTCCTGTTTCAGAAGATCCAGCAGTTTGGCGGTGTGTCCCGCCAGGCCGGCGGTGTTTGCGCGATCGAGATGGCGCTGTGGGATATCGCCGGCAAGGTTTATAACTGCCCGGTGTACCAGATGCTGGGTGGGCAATGGCGAGACAAGATCCGCATTTACGCCGATACGACCGAGTCGGACGACCCCAAAGAATACGGCAGGCGAGCCAAGGAACGCAAAGCGATGGGGCTTACCTGGATGAAGATGGACCTGGGCATCAACGTACTCGAAGGAATGCCGGGGATGGTGATGGAGCCGGCGGGCCAGACAAAGTGGGAACTGCGCAACCAGCCGCATCCCTTCATGGCGACGGAAGTGACCGATAAGGGCATCGACCGGCTGTGCGAATATGTCGCGGCAGTGCGCGAGAACATCGGCTATGACATGCCCTTGTCTATGGATCACCTGGGACATATTGGCGTGAAGTCTGTGATTCGCCTGGGCAAGGCGTATGAGAAGTTCAACCTGGAATGGATCGAAGATGTCATTCCGTGGCAATACACCGATTTGTTGAAACAGATCACGGATGCCAGCCCCACGCCGACGATCACCGGCGAGGACATTTACGAAATCTCGGATTTCGAGAAGCTTTGCAGCGTGCACGCGGTGGACAAGATCCACCCTGATCTTGCGACCTCAGGCGGTATTCTGCGGACGCATAAGATTGGCGATATGGCTTTCGGCTATGGTGTTCCGATGGCGATGCATTTTGCGGGTACACCGGTCAGTTGCATGGCGAATGTGCACTGCGCGGCCGCAACTCGCAACTTCCTGGCACTCGAGAACCACTCGCTCGATGTGCCCTGGTGGCAGGATCTGGCCAATGGACCGGAAAAGCCAATGATCCAGGAGGGCTACATCAAGGTTCCCGATACTCCGGGGTTGGGAGTGACGCTCAACGATGAGGTCTGCAAGCAGCACTTGAAGCCAGGGACGGGATACTTCGAGCCGACGCCGATGTGGGATGATGTGCAGTCTCTCGACGACGCGCTTTGGAGCTAACGGGAGAAACCGCAGGTCCCTCCACTTCGCTACGCTCCGGTCGAAAAACATTTCCAAGAAAGGACCGCTGAACCGCAGATCTCTCCACTGCGCTGCGCTTCGGTCGAGATGACAAAGGGGAGGGCGGTGCTCCCAGGGAGAGCAGTTGCTGAACAGAAGCCGTTTTTTCATCACCTTGGGTGGGTCAAAAGCCCATGATTCCTCTGGTCCGGATGACAATTCTTTTGTGGCCGCAAGAGCTTTCAGCCGCTAAATACTTCACCCCCGCGAAAGAATTGCCATCACGACCGGAGCGTAGCGTAGTGGAGGGACCTGCGGTTTGCACACCTGGAAGCTGGTCTAGCTCCTGCGGACGGCATACTGCGATGCTTTGGACTTCACAGGTGAAGTTGTACCGGCTTCGATGATAGCGAATTGGAGAGAAGTTCCCTTGCCGATTGCGCTCTCGAGCGAAAGGCTGGTGCCGTGTTGCTCTGCAATCCATTTGCCCAGCGACAGCCCCAGGCCCGAGCCTCCAGAGGTTCGGCGTGTCCGATCCACACGGTAGAAGCGATCAAAGACACGAGATTGATGTTCGGAGGAAATACCAATCCCGGTATCGCGGACGGTGAAAACCGCAAAGCCGTTCTGGCGCGCAACGCGCAATTGAACGGAGCCTCCCGGCGGTGTGTAACGGACGGCATTGTCGAGCAGAATGGTCAACAACCGCTGCAAGCTATTGCTATCCCCCAGGATAAACAGCAATTCCGGCTCTAGTTCGACGTCGAAGTTGAGAAGCGCGAGTTGCATAGAAGTCTTCCATTTTTCGCCCAGCTGGCGAACCATCTTGTTGGCTTCTATGGGCTCAAGGCAAAGTGCTTCGTTGCCCGCATCTACACGTGCCAGCATCAGCAGGCTGTCGATCAAACCGGTCATGCGGATCGATTCCAGCTGAACGTTCTCGCAGGCCTCTCGATACTCTCCCGCGGAACGCATCCTGGAGAGAGCAACTTCGACCTCGGTGCGAATGAGGGCCAGGGGCGTGCGCAGTTCATGAGCGGCGTTGGCGGTAAAGTCACGGGTGCTACGAACGCCCGATTCGACGCGCTGCAGCATCTGGTTGAGGGTTTCAGAGAGATCGGAAATTTCGTCCCCGGTGGGGGCGATCGGCAGGCGGATATCGAGGTTCCTGTCATTGATGCGGCGCGCTTCCGCCGCGATTGCGGCCACCGGGGCAAGGGCCTTTCGGCTTAAGAAATGTCCGCCAATTGCCGCCAGGATCAGGACCGCGGGTGTCAGCAGCAACAACCGCCCGCCAAAGGCGGAAAGCAGAACCATTGATTTATTCACGGCAAGACCGGTCTGGACCGAGTAGGAGCGCCCGTTCACATGGATCGGATAGGTGAGCACCCGCACATACCGGGTGCCCTGGTGGAACTGATCCAATGTGCCATCCGGCGGGAGAAATCCAGGGGCGGCGGGTAGCAGCCCGGCATCGACCATGCGCCGGGAACGATAGATCCATTGTCCGTCCTGATCGAGCACCTGTAGATATTTGCCATCGTCTTTCACCTGGTAAATGTCGGCGAACCTCTGCTCAAGAGACTGCAGGCCGACTCCGGGGCCTAGCTGCCGAAGCAGCAATTGGACGTCTTCGGCCCGCTCCTGCAGTTCGTGGTACTCGGTGGCTTTCAGACTCTGACGCAGCATCCACCAGCTCGACAGACTCAATAAAACAGCTGCGGCTGCGAACATCGCGCAATACCACAACGTCAAGCGAAGGCGAATCGGCAGCGGTCTCATTTGATCTGCTTTCTTTTATAACCGGCCAGATGGCTGCCGGCGATGTCGGATGGTTGTGCTTTTAATTGATAGCCGCTGCCCCTTACGGTATGAAGGAGCTTTGTTGGGAAGGGCGCGTCGAGCTTGCTGCGAAGCGAATTGACCAGGACATCGAGCGCGCCTGGAGTGACCTCTTTGTGTTCGCGCCAGATCCCTTCCGTCAATGTGCCTCGGGCGACTACGCCAGGCCAGTTCTGAGCCAGCAACTCCAGCAGCAGGTACTCGGTCCGGGTCAGGTTGATGGGTTTTCCCCGGCGAGTAACGCTATGTTGGACGGTGTCCACAACAAGATCGGCGATGGTGAAGATCGTCGGGGCCGGCACCGGCGATGGCCGAGTGACGGCGCGAAGCCGAGCCAGCAGCTCAGGGAAGGAGAACGGCTTGGTCAAATAATCATCTGCGCCGAGGTTCAGGCCGCGGACGATTTCATCCTCTTTGTTATAAGCCGTCAGCATAAGAATCGAAGCCGGATATCTTCGTTCCTGGAGCACTTGCGCGACATCGTACCCGCTCAGCCCGGGAAGCCCTAAGTCGAGCAAAATAACATCGAAATCTCTGTCGAGCGTGGACTTGAGGCCTTCGGCGCCGTCCAGAGCCACGGTGACATCGTGACCGTGTTCCGAGAGCCCTTTGTGCAACAAAGCCGACATCCGGGGTTCGTCTTCTATCACCAGAACATGCATCTTCGGGATTCCAGATTCACTATCCGCTATGCTGAGCCCTATTGCAACCTAGTCCCATTTCGGGTGGAAAAGACTGACGGTGAATCTTAGAAAACTTTCACCGCATCGTTAACCTCTCTTTAACAAGGCGGCCTACTTTCTGGGTCAGTCCCCAAGGCAATCATCGGTTTCTCAAACAGAGTCGGACCCAGCTTAGCCCACAACAGCCAGCACCGCCCTTTAAGGAGAAGTTATGTTCGTGAAGGCCAGCCGTATACTGCTCCTCCTGCTTACCTTGCTCCTGCTGCCGCTCGTCTCGATCGCCGCAGCCGCAGACAAAAGCGCTTCCACCGGCAATGGCAGCGTCAGCGGCACCGTCAAGGACGCGGCCGGTGCGGTGCTCCAGGGCGCCCAGATTGTCCTGCAGCCAACCGCAACTTCGGCGGCTTCCGATGCGCAGGGCAGCTTCGTGGTTCCGAATATTGCCCCCGGCACTTACACCGTAACGGTTTCGTATGTCGGTTTTGACAATTCAGTAACCACCATTGAAGTGAAACCTGGCCAGACAGCGACGCTTAATGCAACCATGAGTGTTGCTTCGGCCAACCAGCAAGTCATTGTGACCGCGGGCCTGGTGGGCGATGCTGCTGCCATCAATGAGCAACGCACCTCGGCCAACATCCTCGACGTGCAGACCGATACACAGATCCAAAGTCTACCCAACGCAAATGTGGCTGATGCCATTGGGCGCATGCCTGGCGTCACGCTGCAACGCAACGAGGGCGAAGGCCAGTACGTCCAGATTCGAGGAACTGAACCGCGACTAAGCAACACCACCATCGATGGAGTCGTCGTTCCCGGCCCCGATCCAGAAGTCCGACAGGTGGACCTCGACACCATTCCCGCTGACATTGTTGGCTCCCTGGCCATCAACAAAACGCTCTCCGCAAACCAGGACGGCGATGCCATCGGTGGCTCCGTCGACGTGCGCATCAAGCAGGCCACCTCCGACCAGCCGGTGTTTAAGGTAGAAGGCATCGGCGGCTACACACCGATTGCCGGAACACGCAAGGTGTTCAGCATCAACTCTGGTGCCGGCATGCGTTTCGGTCCCAACAGCAGCCATGGCAAACGCTTCGGGCTTATGGGTGGATACAGCTATGACTACAATGGCCGGGGGATCGACGATGTTGAACCCACTCCCGACCTCGATTCGAATGGACAAACTACCTTCGATGACGGCTTGAATATCCAGGAATATCTGTATGACCGGACCCGGTACGGCTTCGCCGGCGCCCTCGATTACAAACTAGCCGAAGACTCCGATCTCTACGCACACGGGCTGTTCTCGAACTTCCGGGATTACGGACAGAAGTTTCAGTACAAATTGGCTGGACCGGCCGGTTCGGGCGGGGCTTCTTACCATACCAGCGTTCGCCGACCCAACCTGCAGATTGCCGACCTGGCGTTAGGAGGAAATCAGGTTTTCACGCATTCGTTCGTCCATTACCAGGTCGCCATCGCCCACTCACGCTTTGGTGGCGCTGCGGGAAATCCGGGCGCGGACTTCGGCAGTTCTGCGGGTAGCGACTGCGGATACAGTCCCTCGACTACGGTTAGCAAGTATCGGCCGCAATACACCTGCGACAACCCCGGCGATTCCATCGCGGACCCAACCCAGTATCAACTTTCAGACATCAATCTCACCACCGGCCAGGCAACGCAGCTCAACCTGCAGGCGGGCGCCGCCATGGGGATCAACTATCATCTCGGCACCCACGCATCGACCCTCGAGTTCGGAGGCCAGTTCCGCAACGAGCATAAGGGACAGTACGCCTACTCGCCTACCTATGACAATGGGGCGACTCCGCCTATGAGCCAATTCCTCAGCTCTTTTACCAATCCTCACTTCTACGGTGGGAGCTATTATCTGCCACCGGTAACCAACTTTACCTCCATCACCTCTTATCTGGCCGCGAACATGGCACAGCTTCCGCTGGATGTAGCAACCACCCACCAGAACTCGGACGCTTCCAACTACAACCTTCAGGAGCGCGTGTCGGCCGGTTACGTGATGAACACTCTCGAATTCGGCAACCGTATCCATTTGCAAACAGGATTCCGCCTTGAGGGCACACAAACTTCCAACACCGGTTACCTGGTTTTGACCAATGCGGACGGCAGTTATGGCGGAACTACCCCGCAATATGGGAATGGCTCTTATGTGAATCCGCTGCCCAGCGTGCAGTTGCGCTATTCGCTGGATAACGATTCGGACATTCGCGCTGTCTATGGTCGCGGCATCTCGCGTCCCGACCCATACCAGCTCGTTCCCTATATTGTTTTCACTACCCAGGGAGGCCCTTCAGGGATAAACCTGGTGCAGATCGGCAATACCGGCCTGGTGGCCGAGCATGCGAATGACTTCGACGTGCTGTACGAACGATTTCTCCCGTCTGTTGGAATGTTAGAGGGCGGCTACTTTTACAAGCAAATAACGAAGCCGATCTTTCTTGAACAATCCATCGTGCCCGCCACGGGTTCACCCTTGTCGCAGCTCTACGCCGGGGACTACGTGCAACAGGAAGTCAATGGCGACCATGCCTATGTGCAAGGTATTGAGCTTGCCTATCAGCAACATTTGAGCATGCTGCCGGGCGTACTGAGTGGAGCGCGCATCAACGCAAACTTTGCCTACACCAACTCGAAGAACTATAACCTCGTGAATCGCTCAGATACTCCACAGCTGGTCGGACAGGCGCCTTTTTCCTGGAACATCGGACCGTCTTACGCAACCAAGCGAGGGCTGGTTACGGTCGGGATTTCGCACAACAGCGCGAACATTTATGCGTATCAATACCAGAGTACCGGCCCGGCTGCTGTCCCCTTCGGACCCGCAGGGCCGTTCGGTGACAACTACTTTTACTCGCACACCCAGGTTGACGCCCAGGCAACGTACTACATCGCCAAAGGGTTCTCCGTGCTGGCCTCCGGCGAGAACATGAACAACGAAGTCTTCGGTTTCTACAACGGAAGCACACCATACATGACACAGCGCGAATACTACAAGCCCACTTATTCTTTCGGTCTCCGGTGGAGCCTGCACCACGAGTAGTAACCGCCGACTCCGCAATGATGTGATTTCTGGAAGGGTTATCCGGCGATCGACAAGGCCGGGATAGCAATACATGAAAACAAATGCTGTCGCTTTTTTGCTTCTATGGCCGGGCATTTTTTCTGCTCAAGCCCAAATGACGTCTCCACTCACGCTGCAACGCACGATTGCCTTACCGGACGGGACTGGCAAATTCGACCACTTTGCTTATAGCCCCGCCGTTAACCGGCTCTTTGTTGCCGCGACCGGTAACCATTCGATCGAAGTGATCGACTTGAGCTCCGATAAGCTGGTTCAAACCCTTCCCGGATTAGGCAAGCCACACGGCCTTGCATGGATTGGTGAAACGGGACGGCTTTTCGCCTCGGATGGCGTGCAGGCCGATTTGAAAATTTACGACGGTGAGCCGCTTGAACAGATGAAGTCGATCAAGCTTTCCGAGGACGCCGACGATATGGTTTATGACGACAAAACAAAATTACTTTACACCGGCCATGGTGGCAGCGCCGCCGATCCGGCCATGATCGCGGTCGTTGATACCAACGATGGGACGCTGGTGACGAATCTCCCGGTCTCAACACATCCCGAAGGCATGGACATCGATCCAGCGCATGAACGTATTTTTGCAAACATTGCCGATAGCGCCGAGGTCGCAGTCATCGATGGAGCAACCCATGCACAATCGGCAACATGGAAGCTGACCCGCGCCAAAGACAACGTACCGCTGGCCTACGATGAGGAGCACCAGGTACTGTTTGTCGCCTGCCGCACGCCCGCTCGCTTGCTGGTCCTCGATGGAAACTCCGGGAAAGGGCTGGCGGACCTGCCATCGGACTCGGGAGCTGACGATCTCTTTTATGATGCCGAACTGCATCGGATCTATTTGATCGCCGGTAGCGGGGCGATTGATGTGTATGCTATCGACGGTAACAAGAACGTTCGCCCGTCAGGCGTCACTCACACGTCTGTTGGGGCCAAGACGGGACTGCTCGTCCCCTCGCAACACTCTCTGTATGTCGGTGCGCCTGCCAACGGCGGCAAGCAGGCGGCCATCCTTGTCTACTCCACCAGGTAGCCGGCATGAGAAACCATCCTTTTCAGCGCCGCGCATTTCGCCGCCTCACGTTTGTTATCGCGGCTGTCAGCGCTGTTTTGCCGCTTTGTGCGCAGAGCGCAGAGATCCCTCCAGAAAAGCTGCAGTTTGCCCTCATTTTCAGCCGTCACGGCGTTCGGACGCCAACCGGAGGTAGCGAGCAACTCAATCAGTATTCCGCACAGCCCTGGCCAAAGTGGGATAGTCCGTCCGGCTACCTCACTGCTCATGGCGCCGGGCTCATGACTCTGTTCGGCAGCTACTACCGGGCGTATTTAGCACAACAGGGATTGTTGAGCGCCGATGGCTGTGCTGACGCAACGCACGTCTCTTTCTTTGCAGACTCGGACCAGCGCACGGCAGAGACAGGAAAGTCGCTTGCTGCAGGAATGTTTCCCGGTTGCAACGCGAACCTACAACCGGAGCAGCATGCCCTTGCCGAAGGCCAGGTGGATCCACTCTTCCATTCACTGTCAGCCGGGGTGGGCCAGCCCGATCGTAAACGTGCGGCCGCATCGATTGCCGGCCGCATCGGGAGCAATCCGGCAGGGATTACGGAAGCCTACCGTCTGCAACTGGACGGTTTGCAGCGTCTGCTTCTTGGATGTGCTCCGTCGTCTCCCTGTCCGCAGCCGGGGCATACCGCGCCACCCTCCTGCTCGATATTCCCGCAAGCCTGGATGGCGGCAAGAGCGACCACCTCGCGGAATTGAAGGGCCCGCTGAATACCGCCTCGACCATTACAGAGAACTTGCTGCTCGAATACACCAACGGTCTTCCTGCGGACCAGGTGGGATGGGGCCGGGTCGATGTTCCAACTCTGAAGCAGTTGATGGATCTGCACACCGCGGCTTCGGATCTCACGCGCCGCACACTCTATCTCGCGACGGTGCAGGCATCGAATACGCTGGCACACATGCTCGATACTCTGCGGCAGGCGGTAACTGGCAAGGAGTGCCCGGGTGCACTGGGGAAGCCGGGAGACAGTGTAGTGGTCCTTGTGGGTCACGATACCAACCTCGCCAACATTGCAGGAATGCTCAACCTGAACTGGGTCATCGACGGTCGCCGCGACGACACTCCACCCGGAGGAGCATTGGTCTTCGAACTATGGCAGGCTGGTAATAACGCAGCCTACGAAGTGAGGACCTACTATACGGCACAGACACTAGAGCAGATGCGCGAAGCGGCTCCGCTTACTTTGGATAAGCCTCCCGCCAAAGCGGGTATCTTCATTCCGGGGTGCAGCAAGGGGGCAGCGGGTTTTCCTTGCGACTGGAAAGATTTCGAACGGACTCTGACTACGGCAATTGATCCGGCGTTTGTAAAGTAGCCCGCTTTTGAGGTTGCGAGGAGAGTATGGTTCCGAGAAAGCGGCAGCCACCAGGGCTAAAGCCCAAAATTTCTTTACCGAGCATTCTCGCGGGTTTGAAAACCCGCTCCCCCGGACTGAAGTCCGGGGCTACACCAACTGATTGGCTCGAGGCAGGCAGGGTGACAATTCTGTTTGGATGTCGTCTCAGTTTTCCCAAGAAGGACAACTACAGATCCCTCGGCTTCGCTCGGGATGACAAGGGGAGGGGGCTACTTTCCGGAAGGTTGGCGACTTGGATGGACAGAATATAGGAGCGGCTACTCGCGACGACTGGAGATCCTCCACGGCGTAGTAGGCCCTCAGCGGCTTCGGGCCGCTGAGGGAGTAGATTACTCGTCGGTCACGCAGCCGAGTGAGGCGCTTTTGACACTGCGGATGTACTTGGCCAGTGTGCCGCGTTCTGCTTTGTAGGGCGGCATGGTCCACTTCTTGCGGCGGGCTGCAAGCTCTGCATCCGAGAGAGCTACGGAGAGCTCATTTTTTTGAGCATCGATGGTAATGACGTCACCTGTTTGCACAAGAGCGATCGGGCCGCCTTCCTGGGCCTCGGGCGTGATGTGGCCGACGATAAAACCGTGAGAGCCCCCGGAGAAACGCCCGTCCGTAATCAAGGCCACGTCCTTACCAAGGCCCGCACCCATGATTGCCGAGGTGGGAGTCAGCATTTCCGGCATGCCCGGGCCGCCCTTCGGGCCTTCGTAGCGGATGACGAGCACCTGACCTTTGGCAATCTTGCCTTCCTCGAGGGCTTTCAGCATTAGCTCTTCGGAGTCGAAAACATTCGCCGGACCCGAGAACCTGAGCCCTTCCTTGCCAGTGATCTTCGCCACTGCGCCTTCAGGCGCGAGGTTCCCTTTGAGAATCTGCAGATGACTGCTCGCCTTAAGCGGATTCGAAACCGGCCGCACAATCTCCTGTCCCGGGCGCAAGCCTGGCAGATCTTTCACATTTTCCGCGAGTGTCTTTCCGGTGACAGTCACACAGTCTCCTCGCAGCAGTCCCTCTGCGAGCAACATCTTTAGAACCGCGGGCAGGCCGCCGACAGATTGCAGGTCTTCCATAACATACGATCCGCTGGGCTTGAAATCAGTCAAAAGCGGAGTCTTGTCGCTGACCTTTTGAAAATCATCGATGGTCAGCGACACGTTGACCGATCGAGCCATGGCGATCAAATGGAGCACTGCATTGGTGGAACCACCCAAAGCTGCCACCACGACCATTGCATTTTCAAAAGCCGCGCGGGTCATGATGTCGCGCGGTTTCAAATCGAGCTGCAGGAGATTGAGGATGGCCGCACCGGCGCGAACACACTCATCGAGTTTGAGCGGGTCTTCCGCCGGTGTAGATGAGCTGTAGGGCAAGCTCATGCCCAGGGTTTCGATCGCCGAGGCCATGGTGTTCGCGGTGTACATCCCTCCGCATGCGCCGGCTCCGGGACAGGAATGGCGGACGATGGCCTGGCGCTGCTCATCGGTAATCGAATGAGTGAGGAATTGGCCGTAGCTTTGAAAGGCTGAGATGATGTCAAGCTTTTGCCCATTCAGGTGGCCGGCGCGTATGGTGCCTCCATAAACCATCAGGCTGGGGCGATTAAGGCGGCCCATGGCGATCAGGCATCCCGGCATGTTCTTGTCACAACCGGGGATGGAGATATTGGCGTCATACCACTGGGCACCCATTACGGTTTCAATCGAGTCCGCAATCAGGTCACGCGACTGCAGAGAGTAGCTCATGCCATCGGTGCCCATCGAGATACCATCGCTGACTCCAATGGTGTTGAAGCGAAGGCCGACCATGCCGGCGGCGGTCACGCCTTCTTTCACCTTCTCGGCAAGATGGAGCAGATGCATATTGCAGGAATTGCCTTCATACCAAACGCTGGAGATGCCGACCTGAGGCTTGGCCATATCCAATTCGGTTAGTCCGGTCGCGTAAAGCATGGCTTGGGAGGCGCCCTGGGCCTTTGGCTGTGTAATCTGTGAGCTGTACTTGTTCAACGTTCTGGTCATAAAGAACAGTGTATCTTTTCGCGTGGGAGCGTTCTTATGTCTTCAGCGGCCTGGTGGCAGTACGGCATTCTCTACGAGGTTTATCCGCGGTCCTTCCAGGACTCGAACGGCGATGGGATCGGCGACCTCCGGGGTGTCCTCGCGCGGCTGGATTACCTGCTGAGCCTGGGCATCGAGGCAGTATGGATCGCGCCCTTTTATCCATCACCCATGGCCGACTTCGGCTACGATATCGCCGATTATTGCAACGTCGATCCTGTTTTCGGCACCCTGGCCGACTTCGACCAACTGTTAGGTGCGATTCATGAGCGAGGTCTCAAGCTGATTCTCGATTTTGTGCCCAACCACACCTCTGACCAGCATCCCTGGTTCCTGGAGAGCCGCTCGTCCCTCACCAATCCCAAACGCGACTGGTACCTGTGGCACGATCCGGCTCCGGATGACGGGCCGCCCAACAATTGGATGAGCAACTTCGGCGGCCACGCCTGGACTAAGGATGGCAGCCAGTACTACTACCACTCCTTCCTGAAGCAGCAGCCGGATGTGAACTGGCGCAACCCTGATCTCCGGGAAGCCATGCTGAACGTGCTTCGCTTCTGGCTGGACCGGGGCGTCGACGGATTTCGCGTGGATGTGATGTGGATGATGATCAAGGACGATCAGTATCGGGATAATCCGGTCAATCCGGCGAGCTTCTCGGATAGCCCAGCGTCGGTGCGGCTGCTGCCGGTATACAACACCAATCGGCCGGAGGTGCATGCCATTGTGGCTGACATGCGCGCCATACTGGATTCCTATGGCGACCGATTGCTGATCGGGGAGACTTATCTGCCGTTCGATCAGCTGGCAACCTATTATGGTCACGATCTGAGAGGCGCGCAGTTGCCTTTTAATTTTCACCTCATGAGTTGCCCGTGGAACGCGAGGGCGATCGCCGGGATCATTAAAGATTACGAGGCTACGCTGCCTGCCGGGGCCTGGCCGAATTGGGTTATCGGTAATCACGATCAACCGCGGATTGCGACCAGGATTGGTCCCGCCCAGGCACGCGCCGCGGCGATGTTGCTGCTTACTCTGCGAGGGACCCCGACGATGTATTACGGGGATGAGATTGGCATGACGAACGTTGCCATTCCTGCAGCTGAGGTGCAGGATCCGGCAGAAAAGAATGAGCCCGGCAAGGGAATGGGACGCGATCCCGAACGCACGCCAATGCAGTGGGACAGTTCACCACAGGCCGGATTTACGCAAGGTGTTCCGTGGCTTCGTCTGGCTGCCGATCATGCGACGGTCAACGTGGCCGCGCTCTCGGGTCAGAGTGACTCCATTCTCAGCCTGTATCGCAAGCTCATCGACCTGCGCCGCTCCAATGCCGCTTTGAATACCGGCGGGGTCGAGAATGTCGCCGGCGATGGTAACGTTCTTCGCTATGAAAGGTTCGATGGAGAGCAACGATTCGCGGTGCTGCTGAATTTGGGTGAAGGCAAGGAAGAGGCGGCGATTGCGTCGGGCGAAATTGTTTGTTCGACCCACATGGATCGGTCCGGTGAAGCGGCTGTGGTTTCGCTTCGCCCTTTTGAAGGGGTCGTGGTCAAGGTTGGTTAATTGCAAGGATCCCAGCTCTCAGGGCCTTTAGAGGGTATGCCAGTACTGGCCGAAACAACCGCAGGTCCCTCCACTACGCTTCGCTCCGGTCGGGATGACAATTCTGTTATGCCCGCAAGAACTTCAGCGAGAAATACTTGACCCCCGCAACAGAATTGTCATCCCGACCGGAGCGAAGCGTAGTGGAGGGACCTGCGGTTGTTTCGGCCAGTACTCACACACTTAACCCGTCAGGGTAGTGATTGAGTGACAATGGCGGGCGGTTAGAATGCGCTATGTCGAAATCTCGCAGAGAGTTCCTGACCAATGGTTCCCTTGGCCTGCTGGGGGTTGCTGTCACTTCGTGCAACCATGAACAGCAGAAAGCTGCAGAGCTCCCTCCCGGAACGCCTCCCGCGTTTGCTACGGCACCTGCGGTTGGGCCTGACGTCTCGCCATTAACCTTCGCTGAAGCGGAGAAGCTGGTTCAGGTAGAGTTGAGCGAAAGCGAGCGTAAACAGGCCGTTGCCAGCTGGCGCAGCGGGATGGCGCCGTTGTACGAGCGGCGCGTCGGACCACGTAAAGTTGCACTCGAAGCAGCGTTAGCACCCTGGTCGCACACGCAAGCTGCTCTGCCCGGAAAGCCGGCAGGCCCGGAGCGCAATCTCTTTGTGCGCAGCAAGATTGATCCCGGACCGCTGCCCAGTAACGATGAAGACATTGCCTTCGCACCGGTAACCCGGCTGTCGCGCTGGATTGAGAAACGCCAGCTTACCTCGGAGCGCCTTACCAACATCTACTTAGAGCGGATAGAACGCTTCAATCCCACGCTCCTTTGCGTGATCACGCCCACGCGTGAATTGGCCATAGCGCAGGCGAAACAGGCTGACAAAGAAATCGCTGGTGGGCACTACCGTGGACCTTTGCACGGCATTCCGTGGGGCGGTAAGGACCTGCTGGACACAGCCGGAATTCCAACTACCTATGGTGCCGAACCGTTCAGGAATCGAGTGCCGGCAGAGGATGCGGCCGTGGTAAAGCGTCTGAACCAGGCCGGCGCAGTCCTGATCGCCAAACTGAGCATGGGCGCGCTCGCACTGAACGATGTCTGGTTTGGCGGGCAGACAAAAAACCCCTGGCTGCTGCAGGAAGGATCGTCAGGTTCAAGCGCTGGGCCTGGCTCCGCCACTGCAGCCGGACTGGTGGGTTTTTCCATTGGCAGCGAAACCGGCGGAAGCATTATCGGCCCCACCATGCGCTGCGGAATCACTGGCCTGCGCCCGACGTTCGGCAGGGTTCCGCGAACGGGAGCTATGACACTCTGCTGGTCGCTCGACAAGCTGGGTCCGATGACGCGCAGTGTCGAGGACTCCCTGCTGGTACTGGACGCCATCACTGGCCCAGACCCCGGGGACGTATCGAGCGTTCCCAGCAAGCTGGACTACGATGCGGCAGCAAAGGTGGAGGGCCTGCGCGTAGGCTACTTTCCCAAGTGGATGAACGAGTCGCCGGCTACCGAGGTGGATCGTGCAGCCTTGGAAACGGTCAAGAAGCTGGGCATGATCCCGGTAGAAGTGTCCATCCCCGATTGGCCTTATGACTCACTGCAGCTGATCCTGTTCGCGGAAGCTGCGGCGGCGTTCGAGGAGCTGACGCTCAGCCACGGCGTGGATCAACTGAAGATGCAGGTACCGGACGCCTGGCCGAACACCTTTCGCCAGTCACGCTTTCTTTCGGCAGTGGATTTTGTTCAGACCGATCGCTTCCGCCGCAAGGTCGCCAACGAGATGAGCCGTGTTTTCTCCCAGGTGGATCTGCTCCTGGTTCCCTCTCTGCGGGACGAGATGCTCACTATCACCAATGCAACGGGTCATCCTTCGCTGACACTGCGCGCGGGCTTTGTCGAAGTCTCTGAAGAGCGCAGTGATTGGGCGCCGGACCCGGCACACCCACCGGCCAAATTTTCGCCACCTAAGCGAGTGCCTCATGGCGTCACCCTGATTGGCCAACTGTTCGACGAGGGTAGAATGGGCAGCGCTGGATTGGCGTTGGAACGCAGTTTCGGCGTGGCCGATCAGCGGCCGCCAGGTTTCTGATGCAAATTCTGCAATCGATTCGGGTGGTCGAAATGACCGAGGCTCTGGCTGGGCCCTACTGTGCCATGATGCTCGGAGACTTCGGCGCCGACGTCATCAAGGTCGAACGCAGGCAGACGGGAGACCAGTCACGCAGCTGGGGCCCTCCGTTTGTGGGCCGGGAGTCTGCCTATTTTCTGGCCACGAACCGGAACAAGCGTTCGCTCTCCCTTGATTACGATCAACCGCAAGGGGCAGAGATTCTGCATCGCCTGTTGGCTACAGCTGATGTGTTTCTCATCAATCAGCGCAACCAGGCATCGCTCGTGCGGCGCGGGTTCGACGCGGAAACAATTTGCAAGCGCTATCCGCGGCTCATTTACTGCGCGATTTCCGGCTATGGACATTCGGGGCCACGGTCCGGCCTGCCGGGTTACGACATCATCGCTCAAGCGCAGGCGGGAATTATGAGTTTTACCGGGGAGCCGGATGGAGAACCGGTTCGCTATCCAATCGCGATTGCAGATATGGCCTGCGGCCTCTACTCTGCACTGGGAATCCTGGCCGCCTTGCTCGCGCGAGAGAAAACCGGGGCCGGTCAGGCTCTGGACATGGCGCTCTTCGATTCGCAGCTGAGTTTGCTGGTCAATGCAGGGAGCAATTACTTGAATGCGGGCGAGTCTCCACAGCGGTGGGGCAATGCGCATCCCAGCATTGTTCCTTACCAGGTGTTTCGCGGCGGAGACGGCCGGCATTTTGTCGCCGCCATTGGCACCGATGCGCTTTGGCAAAGATTTCTTCGGGTGATGGATGCGGCAGAGACGTTAGGGACTGACCCACGTTTTCGCACCAATGCATTGCGTACGGAACATCGCCAGGTGCTCATTCCTGCGTTGTGTGCGCTCTTTGAACGCGCTCCTGCCAGCGAATGGATAGGCAGGCTTACGGCAGAGGATATCCCGACTTCGGCGATTCAGACGGTTGGGGAAGCATTGAACGATCCTCAGGCTTTGGCGCGAGGGCTGGTGGTGGAGATCAAACATCCCACGCTTGACGTTGTGCGCAGTATTGCGAATCCGGTACGGTTTTCGGCCACTCCCGTGTTGTACCGCTTACCTCCGCCGTTGCTGGGTGAACATAGCGTTGAGATTCTGCAGAGTCTTGAGTATTCACGCGAGCAGATCGCGGCTGCGGTGATTGCGCATGCTATCTGAGTGATCATCCGCGGGCAAATCAGTTGCGATGGCGCTATAGTTTTAGTCAGGAAGAGGATAAGGCATGGGCATGGAGATTACAGATCGCGATGTTCTGCTGGTGATCGACGTACAGAATGACTTCTGCGATGGAGGCGCCCTCCCTGTACCGGGCGGACAGGAGGTGGTGCCGGTGATCCATCGCATCGCCCGCGCCTTTAGCCATGCGGTTCTGACCCAGGATTGGCACCCACAGAATCACCACTCCTTTGCTTCCAATCATCCCAGTCGAACCCCGTTTGAAAAAGTCGAGACGATCCATGGCCTCCATGTGCTCTGGCCCGACCACTGCGTGCAGGGAAGCCTGGGCGCGGCGTTTCACCCTCATCTTCAGTTGGACAATGCAGAACTTATTTTGCGCAAAGGCTGTCGCAGCACGATCGACTCCTATTCCGCCTTTAACGAAAATGATCGCTTGACGCGCACCGGGCTCACTGGCTATTTGCGCGAGCGCGGATTGGGACGTATCTTTCTCGCTGGACTGGCTTATGACTTTTGCGTGCGCCACTCCGCCATCGACGGCATGCGGGCGGGGTTCGAGACGTTCGTGGTGGAGGATGCCTGCAGAGCTATCAACCTGGGCGACTCCATCGCCGCGACCAATCATGCCTTCAATGACGCCGGCGTGCGCCGGATTACCAGCGCGATGCTGGATGCGGCGTGACTCGCTAAAACGTTCCCAAGTCAGAGCATCCACACAGAGATCTCTCCACTTCGCTGCGCTTCGGTCGAGATGACAAAGGGTGGAGTGGCGTGTTTCCCTGAAGGGTGGTTGCTGAACCCAAGCCCAGCTGCGCGTGATAGGAAATCCGGGTACGCCTCGGACGAGATAACGTTTTACCCTTCTCGTTCAGTAACTACTTTTCAGGGAAATACGCCACTCCACCCTTTGTCATCTCGACCGAAGCGCAGCGAAGTGGAGAGATCTCTGTGTGGATGCTCTGACTTGGAAATGTTTTTGATCCGGTAAGTTATAGTGGATTTCTTGAAGCCTTCAGTCATTGTTCTTGCGTTTAACTCTGTCGACACACTCGGAGCGACGCTGGCGCAGGCACGGGAAATTTCTGACGATGTCCATGTTGTGGACTCGTTCAGCACGGATGACACCGTGGCGCTGAGCCGACAGCATGGCGCGCAAGTGGTCCAACACGCTTTTGAAAACTATGGCGCACAGAGAAACTGGGCCATGGACAACCTGACGCTCCGCTATCCGTGGCAACTGCACCTGGACGCCGACGAGCGGCTTACTCCCGAACTGATCACGTCCATTCGTGCTTTGCCGGAGAATCCCGGCCAGTCCGGGTTTCTCATTCCTCGGCTGGTGCAGTTTCTTGGCCGAATCATGCGCCATGGAGGTATGTCGCCTACCTGGCATCTGCGCTTGTTCCGCAATGGAGCAGGCCGCTGTGAGGAACGAAAGTACGACCAGCACTTCTACCTCACCCAGGGTACCGAAGGTCAGCTTACGGGCTACATGATCGACGAAATCCGCATGTCGCTTTCGGAATGGACCGCGCGCCATAACCGTTGGTCCGATGCTGAGGTGCTGGAGCAGACAGCCACTACGGATGGAGCGCGCATTCGCCCGCGGCTATGGGGAAACCGCCTCGAGCGCAAGCGCTATCTCCGCGGGCTCTACAACGATGCACCGTTGTTCGTTCGTCCCTTTGCCCTCTTCTTCTACCGCTACTTTCTTCGCCTGGGCTTCCTCGATGGATGCCCAGGCTTCATCTTCTGGACCCTGCAGACCTTCTGGTTCCGCTTCCTGATCGACGCCAAGCTGTTCGAGCACCGGCAAAGCAAAAGCATTTAGAATAGCTCTACTATGCTTGAAGTCACAGTGATCATCGGGGGAGCAGTCATCGCGTTCATCGCGATGCAGTTGTGGACAAGTAGCGGTCGCTTCAAGAGCGAGAACGCCCACGAAGAAGACTAGCGTCCGTAGCCTCGCTGGTAGCCGCGAACATAAGCTTCACGGTAGATGTTCTTGTACTCGTCCCGCCTGATCTCGGGGTGGCCGTACTCCGGAGCATGTTTGTAGGCGCCGTCGTGGGTGGGGCGAAAGCTATGACCGGTGGCGCGGTCGTGGCTGCCGTCGTTAAAGCCGTCCTGATAGCCCCAATGGGATGCATAACCCGCAGGGTCGCTTTGGTAAGAACCGTTGTAGCCTGGCCCATATTGCGCCGAGGCAATCGCGGCCCCACCGCTTAAGATCAGAAATGCAACTGCGGTGCGCCAAGTCCTGCTCATTGTCTTCCCTCCTGCTACTGTCCAGATAAAACGCAGTTCTACCGGGAAGGTTGCCGGCATCTTTTTTCCGGGAGTGGGGTTTAGGAAACGACGGGAAGCTTGATTGTAAATTCAGTTTTGCCGGGCACGGAGTCAAGTTCGATTTCCCCGCCGAATTTGTCCAGTACTATATGGCGGACGATGTCAAGGCCGAGACCAGTGCCCTGACCGGTGGGCTTCGTAGTAAAGAAGGGCTCGAAAATCAGCTTCTTGTTTTCTTCAGGGATCCCACCGCCCTGATCAGCAATGGCGATGCAGACTTTTTCCCCAGCCACCCAGGTCCGCACGGTGATGATGCCTTTTTGCGGAGACGCGTCAATGGCGTTGTCCAGCAGATTCGTCCAAACCTGGCTCAGGCCCACGCCACAGGTAGAGAGCGGCGGCACGGATGAACCGAAGAGCTTTTGCACGGTCAGTTCCTTTTGCCGGAACTTGTGTCCCAGGATGACAAGAGTGCTTTGAATGCTGTCGTGCACATCGAGCTGATGACGCTGCGGCTTGTCTTCGTAAGCGTATTTCTTTACCGCCGAAACCAGGTCGGTAACCCTGGAAACGCTTTCTTCGATGGTCCCTACAAGTTGCACACTGGAGATGAGAGCCTCCATCCAATTCAGCGGATCGGACAGGGTGTTGCCGGGAAATTCGTGCTGCGCGCACTCCAGGGTCTGGGCGTCGAAGCCGATGGCGCACAGCGTTGCCGCCAGCTTCCAGGAATTTTCGATGCCGTGGGTTTCCAGCCAGGACGCCAGTTCGTCTTCGGCGTCAGCCTGATCAAGAGAGCTCATCGCATTTTGCTTGGCCGGTTTCAGCGCCTGCTCCTGCAGAATGCGCAGGCAATCACTCTGCCCCTCGGTCATCACGCCATCGGAACACATGCGCAGGCTTATTTGCTGCAGACGGCTCAGGTTCTCTCGCATTTGGGAAGCAGCGCGGCGTGCCGCCGCTCCCGGATTGTTCAGTTCGTGCATCAGCCCGGCAGCCATGGTACCTAGTGAGATCAGCTTTTCCCGGTGCAATTCCTGGGATTGGAACTGCTGCAGCCGGCGCGCCATGTTCCCCAACACCCCGGAACGCACGTCGGGACAGGTAAACATGAGCTTCCAGAAAAGCTCCTCCCTGAGGAACACCACGGAACATGCTTTGAGGACAGTAACCACTACTTCGGTGTCTTTCCCTGCCAGCAAAGGAACCTCGCCAGTAGTCTCGCCGGCGCCCAGGGTGCCTATGAGCATAAGCTCCCCGTCCTTCATGATTTTGTGCAGGCGAATTTCGCCTTCGAGCACAATCCAGAAGCCGCGGCGAGCATGGTTTATGTCGTAGAAATCAGCGCCAGGTTCGGCGTGAATCAATTCGACGGTGCCCAAGCGGCCAAGATCTTCGATCGATACACCGGCAAAAACCGGCACCTCATGCAGTTGAGCGGCAATGCTCGCCGCTTCCACCTGCTCTACTTTCGAACTTTGTTGAACATCCGTCATAGGTTTTAGAACTGCGCCAGGTATTGATGGATAAACTGGACCGAAATTGACCCTTCCCCAACCGCCGATGCCACTCGCTTAATCGAACCGTGGCGAACATCGCCGGCGACAAATATACCCGGAACGCTGGTCTCCAGGAGATACGGCTCTCTTTTCTGGTTCCAGCTCTTGACCAGTTTCCCGTCCACTTTAAGGTCGGGGCCAGAGAGCAAAAACCCGTTTGTGTCCCGCATAACCGTGTCCGGGAGCCAATCCGTATTCGGCGCAGCGCCTATGAAAATAAACAGGCCATCCGCCGGAACTGTCTCCTCTCCACCGTCAGGCCCGCAGATCTTCAGGCAAGACAACCGGGTTTCTCCTAAAGCTTCCACTACCTGGCAACAAGCCCTGACTTCTATATTCGATGTGGCGGCAATCTGATCGATTAAGTATTTCGACATGCTGTTTTTAAGTGACTCCCCCCTGACCAGCATGGTTACCCGTTTGGCGTACTTGGAGAAATACATGGCCGCCTGGCCGGCTGAGTTGGCTCCGCCGACGATGAAGACGTGTTCGTCGACGCAGGCCCTGGCTTCGGTCATCGCCGCCCCATAATAGACCCCCGCCCCGGTTAGCCGCTCGACTCCTGGGGTGTTCAAACGCCGGTAATAGACCCCTACGGCGATCAGGCAGGCGTGACAGGAAACCTCCCTGCCGTCAGACAATTGCACGATATTGTAGTTATTTTCGGTGCGGATGCCGGTCGCCTTCTGGGTGAGCATTTCCGCCCCAAAACGGGTGGCCTGGATCAGGGCACGCTCGGCCAGCTGCTGGCCGCTCAGGCCTTCGGGAAAGCCGAGATAATTCTCGATCCTCGAACTGGAGCCGGCCTGTCCTCCCGGGGCTTCGTCTTCGATCACCAAGGTGCGCAACCCCTCCGACGCGCCATAGACCGCTGCCGCCAGCCCAGCCAGGCCCGCTCCGACGATCACTAAGTCATAGAACTCCTTAGCCGCCTGCGTGCGCAAGCCGATCTTGCCGGCGAGTTCCATTTGGCCGGGTTGCACCAGATACGAGCCATCCCCAAAAAGGACCACCGGCAGCTTGCGGTCATCCAACTTGAAACGGGTCAGCAGATCCACGCCTTCCGCACTTTGCTCCGGGTCTAGCCAGACGTAGGGGACTCGATTGCGGGAAAGGAAATCCCGGACCTGATGGTCGCGCAGGGTATAGCGGGGCCCCACCACGCGGATGCCTTCAAAGGGAGGCTTGTAGTTTTCCTTCCAGGTCTCCAGCAGATCGTTGAGGACGGGGTAGAGGCGTTCTTCCGGCGGATCCCACGGCTTGGTCAGGTAGTAGTTGATCTTGGCCGTGTTGATGGCCTGGATGGCGGCCTCGGTATCGGCATATGCGGTTAATAAGGCACGCTTTGCGTCGGGATAAATTTCCATCGCCTTGCCCAGGAATTCCACCCCGGACATTCCCGGCATGCGCTGGTCGGAGACAAATAAGGCGACGGTGTCGCCGCGCTTTTTAAGTTGGTCGCAAGTGTCGAGTGCGGCCTGGCCGGAAGCCGCTCGCTGGATGCGGTAATTCGCACCATATTGGCGGCGCAAATCCTGCACCACCATCTCGAGCACACTGACATCGTCGTCTACCGCGAGGATAACTGGCTTGCCCATGCTTCTTTAGTGTATTGCCTGGGGATTACCTTCGTCGCGTTCGCACCACTTTCGCTACACCCAAATCCAGTCACGACAGCAACTTGAGAGCGCCATCCTGCCACTTTCGTGGGGTTTCATTTCCTGCTCAAGCCGCTAGGCTTGAGTTCACCAACACCTCATCGCTCTCGGCCCAAAAAAGCGGAGAGAAACGTACCCGAGGTGTCGCAAAACAAAACAGTTTAGATCGAGTCAAGGCCGGTGGTCGATAGCGTGATTACACGGCCGGTAAAGATTGCGAATCGAAGCAACACGAGGCACAAGGCAGCACGATGAATAAAATTATCCTGGCTGACAACCAAGCAATCTTTCGCGCTGGCATTGCCAAAGTTCTGGCGAGCGAAGAAGACTTCCGCGTCGCCGCACAGTGTGCGGATCTGGAACGTCTGCTCCTCTCCGTCGATGCGTATCGCTCGTCTATTGTGCTATTTGCGTCTGCGTTGCGGCCCGAATATCAGGACCTGATGTCACATGTGAAAGCCGCGGGCAGCCGGGCGGTGGTGATTGCAGAGAATGGCGAGCCGGCCCAGATTTTCACCGCCCACGACATCCGTGGCGTGGTTTACCGCAATACCACAGGCCAGGCACTGGTGGAGTGCGTGCACCGGGTCATCAAGGGCTTTTCTTCGATCCAGCGGCCGGCAGAGGCGATTGGGTCAGAGGAAGAGGATTCCGTAGGCGCGCGGGTTCGCGACCGCCTCACCCCGAAGGAAATGAAGATCGTCGCCCTGATCGTGCAAGGCTGCAAGAACAAGGAAATTGCTCTTCGTCTGGGCACTACGGAGCAGGTGATCAAGAACTACCTGCGCAGTGTTTATGACAAGACGGGGGTTTCGGATCGCCTGGAGCTTGCCCTGTTTACTATCCATCACCGGATTTTGGCCGCAGCTGCCGCAGAAGCGGGCAACTCGGTCCAGATGCGCACCGCTTAACTCTCCCGAGCTCAAGAAAAAGGCCCAGGTCTCGCTTTTGAGATCTGGGCCCTTTTCTTGCAAAACACTTCCAAGAAAGAGCATCCACATAGAGATCTCTCCACTGCGCTGCGCTCCGGTCGAGATGACAAAGGGAAGAGTGGCGCTTCTAGGGAAAGAAGTTGCTGAACCGGCCCCGGAGAGACCTACTCAGGGTTGGATCGAGCCCGGGGGTGGGTTGGTTGCTGTGTTACTGTTGCGATAGACCAGGAAAAATGCCGCAACAGTCGAACCTGTTTTCGTCCACTCCTCCTAGCGGTTCGACCGTGCAAGAACGGCAATCCGCGCCGCAACGGCCTTCCCGGCTTCCGTTATGGCTTCGGCGCGTGGAGCTGTATCTCTATGTCATCATTCGTATCTACATCGGGGTAATTGTCCTGGTACTTCCCTGGTACGCACCGTTGTGGGCGGATAATGAACTTCTTAACCACTTTCCTCGACTGGCGACGTTTCTGATGTACGGCGCTGTACGCGGGGTCGTCTCGGGTCTCGGGCTGCTGAATCTTTGGATTGCGATTGTCGAGGCCGTGCACTTCCGCAGATCCACTTCCTGAAAGCATGCCGCAAAAACCCGGAAACCCGCCCCACCTGCATCGCGCTCCGCTCTCCTACCAGAACCCTGCGTTCATCAACAGCCCCGACGGCCGGCTGGTGCGCATCATGTCGGAATACTCAGAGCCTCTGGCGCGGTTCCGGCGAGAACGCATTCAAGACACGATCGTGTTTTTTGGTTCGGCGCGGTTCCGTAATCAGGAGGACGCCAGCCGGGAACTCGAACTGCTGGAGAAGCCTGGCTCCGCCACTGCAGCGCCGGACGAAGAGCAACCCGCCACCCATGAAGAGATCGCCCAGGGGACAGCAACCGATCTGCAGCGCCGCCGCGCTGAGACGGGGGTGGAAATGGCCCGCTACTACGAAGACGCCCGCCAGCTCGCCTCTATGGTGACCAAGTGGTCGCAAACGCTGAAGGGGCGGCGGCACCGGTTTGTGGTCACCTCGGGCGGGGGTCCCGGGATCATGGAAGCGGCCAACCGCGGCGCTTACGAGGCCGGCGGTAAGACTATCGGGCTCAACATCCGCTTGCCTTTCGAACAGGCTCCCAACCCCTATATCACCCCTTCTCTGAATTTTGAGTTCCACTACTTCTTCATGCGCAAGTATTGGTTTGCCTATCTGGCCAAGGCGCTGGTTGTTTTCCCGGGCGGATTTGGCACGCTGGACGAGATGTTCGAAGTGCTGACGTTGGTGCAGACGGAGAAGCTGGCAAAGAAGATTAGCATCGTGGTTTACGGCTCGGCATACTGGAACAGCATCCTGAACCTTGATGTGTTAGTAGACAAAGGGGCAATTTCTGCCCAGGATCGGGCACTTTTTCAAATGGCCGATACCCCGCAAGAGGCCTTCGAAATCCTCAAAAACGACCTGACCCGGTACCACCTGGAACCGGAAGCGCGCCGCCAGGCGCCACCGAACGTGGAAGAGGAACCCCTGCTTAACCCGGATATTAGTGGCACGCGATAAGTGCAGCAGATTGGGTACTCCCGTGTTAGGACAGGTGTTACTCAGGCTGGTTCAGGGCAAATTTCGACATAGATTCGCCTGCCAGTAACTCGTTGTTCATGGTTTGCACTAGATACTGGGCACACGAGAGCGATCACACAAGTACTGTGTGGCAGCAAGGGCCAGGGTGCGGTTGCTCCAGGTTAGGAGGAAGAGATGACAGGTTCCCGTATCTCGTATCTCTGGAACAACCAGCGCGCAGCCCAAGGATTCGCTTCCGGGGTCTCGCTTCATAGCCATACAAACCGGTCCAAAGAAACGCTCGACTTCATCGTAAAACTAGCGCATGAATACCGCTGCTTCTCAGGAATCATCGCACGGGAAGAAGAACGGTGCCGGCGAAAACATCGGCTGCAGATCAATTACGCGAAGAGCTATTGGACACCGCCTCTCACACCCCGGCTGGCATTCGATCTGGAGAGCGGACAGATTGCGGAATCGCTGCAGGTGCAGCCGCTGGTGTCGATCACCGATCACGATGATATCCAGGCGCCCATGTTGCTGCGCACCGTTGCCAGCGCCCGCCACATCCCCGTCTCTGTGGAGTGGACGACGCCGTTCGGCGGTGATCAGGCTTTCCATCTTGGCATCCACAACCTGCCCAGCGCGACGGGTGCTGAGTGGATGCGGGAGTTTGAAATCTTCACTGCGAACCCCAACGATGCGCGATTGACGGAGATGCTCTCGGCGTTGCACGAGCTTCCCAACGTCCTGATCGTCTTCAATCATCCGCTATGGGACCTGTATAAGGTTGGCGCGGACCTCCACCAGCAGAGGTTGGAAGAGTTCCTGACCCAGAACAGCCGTTGCATTCATGCAGTGGAATTAAATGGACTGCGCAACTGGGAGGAGAATCGCCTGGTGAAGCGGCTTGCGGCCCGGTGGAACAAGCTGCTGATCTCCGGCGGTGACCGGCACGGCCTGGAACCGAATGCCAACGTCAACCTGACGGAAGCGACGAGCTTTAATGAGTTCGTGGATGAGATCCGGCGGGAGAATCGCAGCCACGTACTCTTTATGCCGCAATATGCGGAGCCCTGGAAGCACCGCATTATGAAGTCCACTCTGGACGCGATTCGTGACTACCCTGACTTTCCTGAGGGGTCGCGCCGTTGGGATGAGCGGGTTTATCACCCGGATATGAATGGAGTGGATCGCCCATTATGCCAGTTGTGGCCTGAGGGCCAAGCCCCGGCTTACATGCAAATGATCATAAAGTTCGTCAGGATGCTGGGCAGCCACCCTGTTAGCCACGGTTTGCGCTTTGCCTGGAACGAATCGCATGAACTGCAATTCGCACTGGGCGAGCAGGAAGCGTTCTAAAGCAGTTGACACTTCCCGCTTCGGACCGGCGCGAATACACTTTGCCTATGCGCTCGGCACCCCCCAGGGTGGCTTACCTCCCTGACACGTTTTACGAGATCAACGGGGTGGCCCATACCAGCCGGCACTTTGAAGCCTTTGCGCAACGCAGGGGTTTGCCTTTTTTCTGTCTTCATCCGGGTAAAAAAGATAGCGCGATCCGGGAGCAACAGCAGGGTGAGTTGACGACACTCGATATTCCGCGCGGCAGCGCGATTTCGTTTCCCATCGAAAAAGATCTCACGTTTGATGCAGCATTTATACGCCATAAGAAATTTCTCGAAGACCATCTGCGTGCGTTCCGTCCCGATATTGTGCACATTACTGGGCCTAGCGAACCGGGGATTCTGGGAGCCTGGCTGGCAAAGGAACTTAAGGTTCCGTTGGTTGCCTCCTGGCACACCAACCTGCATGAATACGCGGCGCAGCGTTCGGCGTGGTTGATGCGGATGCTTCCCGCCAGCCAACGGCCGGTGGCAGAAAAGAAAATCGAGGATGCCGCGCTGATGGCTTGTGCACGTTTTTATCGGCTGGCGGAAGTTCTCTTCGCACCCAATGTGGATTTGTGCCGATTGCTGGAAAGGTTCACCGGCCGCCATTGCGCCTTGATGCCTCGCGGTGTCGAAACACTTGCTTTCTCGCCTGAGTATCGCGACCGCAATGGGACGGGAGATGGTTTTGTGCTCGGGTTTTGTGGCCGGCTTTCGATTGAGAAGAATGTTGCTTTGCTGGCGCGGGTTCGGACGGAATTGATTGCGAAGGGCATCACTGATTTCCGCTTCCTCATCATCGGGCATGGCAAGGAAGAGGGCTGGCTGCGGCAACACTTGCCTAACGCGGAGTTCACCGGCGTGCTGCGTGGAAAGGATCTGGCGCGCGCTTATGCCAATATGGATCTTTTTGTGTTTCCTTCGCACACCGACACCTTCGGCAATGTTGTTCTGGAGGCGCTGGCGTCGGGTGTTCCGGCGATTGTTACTCCCGATGGCGGCCCACGCTACATTGTGAAGGATGGCGAGACTGGATTCATTGCAACAGACGATGGCTTCGCGGCTGCGATTGCCAAGCTCATGCAGGATCCGGCAATTCACGCGCAGATGAGCACAGCGGCGCGGCTCTATGCGCAATCTGCATCCTGGGATTCAGTGTTTGAGGGCGTTTATAGCACCTACGACGAAGTGCTCACCAGCCACGGCACGTAGATCTGTTTTTTCCTTGCGTGAGAACCAATGATCGCGGCAGAGAGAGAATCCAGATTTATTTCTTCATACGATCGAAGTCCAAACCGAAGTGAGGGTCGGAACGGGTACCGTCGATTTTGAAGGGGACCTCGGTACCGGCACCGTTCTTCTGGAAGACTTTATCGAAGGGCATCAGGAGCACACCTTTCCATCCACCGACCATCCGTGACACAGTGGCTTGCATATCGGCAGTTCCAGCGAAATTGAATTTAGCACCGTCAAGGGTGTAAATGCCGTCAACCTTGATGTTGGCCCCAGGCACGTCGTAGTGCAAGTTCGACAGGTTCAAGCTCGCATCCGCCAGGTTGAAGTCACCCCGCAACTGCGAATGTACGACTTCAAACTTTCCGTCTCGTTCCTGCTCCGTGGCCAGTTCTACTTGACCCTGGCTCCTTAGGCTAAGTTCGTCAATCTGGCGCTGGATCTTGTCGCTGCTGAAACGCCCATTGACGACGGCGAAATTGCCCTGCAGGTGCAGCCTGTGAGCCACGTCCTGCGTGCCCGGCGGCAGATCCAGTTTGGTTTGGAGCTTGAGGTTGCCCTCCAATACCGGCGGATCGGTGCGCACGCCCATGCGCAGCAGATCTTCTATCCGAGCCTGCTCCATATCTATGTCGAGGTATACGTGGCGTCCCGGTTCTCCCTGGACGCGCACCACGTATCCTCGAGCGATCAGGAACGAATGCAGAAAGTGTGCTTTGACCGGCTGCAGGTAGGTGTTGCCATCGGTGCCATCCACAATGGCGTGGAACTCGGTATGCAACGGCACCTTGTGCCCGCTGATTTTCACCTGGAAGTCCGGGGTGTCGGTCTCGCCATCGACCACGATCCTGTCCAGCGTTCCCTGGTATGCGCCCTGTGAGGAGAGGATGCCTCCAATGCCCTTGATAGTGCCCAGATCAGCATTGTGGAAGCCGTAAGTACCGCCGACCGCGGTTGCTCCAGGGCGGTCCGCATTCCAGGGACCCCAAACGCCACGGGTCTCGATCTGGCCTAGCGGTTTGGGATTGGTGAGGATGGCGTTGAAGTCCATCGGTCGGCCCGCACCTATGGACCGTAGAGAAAGGCTCTGGATGACAAACCGCAGTGGTACCTTGCCAGGCTTATCCGTTCCCAACGTGAGGATGGTGTTGGCGCAGTCCATCTCGTCCACAGAGATGCTGATGTTGGCCTGCGACGGACGTTTCGGCCCAGGCAGTTCTTTTCGCTGGCTTTTGGGCGGCAGGTTGATGTGCAGCCCCTCTACCTCCACGTGGCCGATATGAAGAGGGGACCGTAGCAGGCTCGAATAGCCGGTGCGAAAAGCGAAATGCCGCACCGAGAAGGTTGGGGTGGTAGAAGCAACATTATAGGGATAGATAGACAGGTCTTTGCCCGAAACCTCAAAGCCGCGCAGGAGAGAAACATCGAAGTCTCCCAACTCCACACGGCTATGGAAACGTTCGGACAAGCCTTCGAGCAACCGTGCCTTCAGGATCGGCGTGGCTCGGGAAAGCAGGATTTCGAGCGCTGCTCCCGCAATCACGACCACTACCAGGGCGCAAATCCCCACCCAAAACCATGCCCTATGCCCTCGCCACGCCACGCTGTTACCTTTCTTCCTTGCCCGATGCTACACGCCTGGCTTGGGCCATGTAACATCGCACGGTGGAGGAAAGCTCATGAGGATGGTACGAATTTTTGCCCTCTTGCTGCTCCAGTTTGCCGGCCAGCGGATTTGGGCTCAAGCCCAGCCAGCACCGGCCCAGCCCCCGCTCCAACCATCGATGCGTACATTCACCAGGGATGGGACAGCCTCTCTCGTTCGATGTCCGAGTGCCAGTCCCTGGTCGATCCCAAGGTCACCGCTACGCCGCTGCTTTACCTGCCCTATGGCGTGCCCACCCCTCTGCAACTGCAGCGGCTGAGTGCGCACTGCAAGGTGGAGATTGCCCACCTGCCCCATCGCATCAAGCACCTGGGGGATGTCAAGGTGGAGGAGATTTCCCGCCCGGGATTGCTCTATCTGCCCAACCGCTACGTGGTGCCGGGAGGACGATTCAACGAGATGTTTGGCTGGGACAGCTACTTCATCATCCTCGGGCTGTTGCGCGACGGCCGGGTGGAACTGGCGAAAGGCATGGTAGAGAATTTCTTTTACGAAATTGAGAACTACGGAGCAGTGCTGAACGCCAACCGGACCTACTTTCTCACCCGCTCGCAGCCGCCGTTCCTGAGCAGCATGATTCGCGTCGTCTACGATGCGGAGATTGCCCGCGATCCGTCGCCGGCCAACAAGGCCCGGCAACAGCAGTGGGTTGCTCACGCCTACCCTTACGCCCGCCGCGATCACGATTTCTGGCTGAGCGACATACACCGCGCAGGGGACACGGGCCTGGCCCGATTTTTCGATATCGGTGAGGGCCCGGTACCGGATATCGCTGACCATAGCGACTACTACATCGACGTCATCAAGTGGTTGGTTGATCATCCCGACGTGCATACCAACTACCTGGTCCAGGCGCCCGAAAACCCGTCTGCGGCGGAACAAGCGGAACTGGCGAAGACCAGTTGCAATATGACCCAATCCGTGGTGTGCAAAGAGGCGTGGTCGGGTGGCTATCGACTCTCCCGCGACTTCTACAAAGGCGACCGCGCGGTGCGCGAGTCTGGTTTCGATATTTCTTTTCGCTTCCAGCCGTTCAGCGGGTCGACGCATCATTACGCAGCCGTCTGCCTGAACAGCCTGCTTTATAAATACGAGCTGGACCTGGCTGACTTTGCCACCATGTTGCATCAGACGGCGCAAACTGCCCAATGGAAGCAAGAGGCAAAAGCGCGCGGACAAGCCATCAACAAATACCTTTGGAACGCCGAGAAGGGAATGTTTTTCGATTACGACTACATCACGGGCGAACAGTCCAGCTACGTGTACGCGACCATCTTCTATCCTCTGTGGGCGGGTTTGGCTACCAAGGAGCAGGCAACGGCCGTAGACAGCCACTTGGGACTGCTGGATAAGCCGGGCGGCCTGACCTGCAGCACCTATGCGAGCGGTCTGCAGTGGGATTTACCCTTTGGATGGGCCCCGCTGAACTGGATAGCAGTCGATGCCCTGCAAAAGAACGCCTTCATGGATGACGCACGCAAGATTTCAGAGCAATTCACCAACACGATTCGCAAAAGCTTCGAAAAAGAAGGAACCATCCACGAGAAGTACAACGTGGAGACCGAATCGTCGAACGTGCAATTGATCGCGGGGTATCAGAACGTGATTGGCTTTGGCTGGACTAATGCAGCTTATGTTGAGATGGAGCACTTGTTGAATGGCCATTAAGCACGTGCTTGCTCCGACGGAACGTCGGGCTTTTGGGCAATCGCGGCGCAAGCAGGTACGCCGTCAGGAGCAGAAGCGATGGAGTACCGCCGACCGGCAGACTGATCCCATCGACGCCCTGGCCGTCTCGGCGGTGGGCCGGGTGCCGTCACTGCTGGCGATTCGATGGCAACGGATGGCCGCATCCCCTTTTGGATTTTTTCGCGGCGCGGTTCCGATCATGGCTGCCGATCTGGCGGTGCTGCCGCATACCGGCATCTTTTGCCAACTGTGCGGGGATGCCCATGTTCGCAACCTGGGCGCCTACGCTGCGCCCGATGGCCGGCTGGTGTTCGACATCAACGACTTCGACGAAACCATCCGCGGGCCGTTTGAGTGGGACGTGAAGCGTCTGGCGACCAGTATCATCCTGGCCGGCCGGGAGGCGGGGAGCAAAAACTCGATCTGTGGTGAGGCAGCCTCGGTGTTTCTTGCGGGCTATCGGCGAGCCATGCACGCGTTCGCCCGCATGACGGTGATGGAGGTGGCCCACTTCCAGGTACATCGGCTGCAGCGGATCACGCCGGTTTCGCAGATCCTGCGCAAGGCGGAGCGGGCGACTCCGCAATACAACGCGTCGCGTTTGCTCGAGCTACCAAAGGGTGGGTCTCACCGCATCTTTGTCGAGCAAAAGCCTTTGCAATTCCGCTTATCGGGCGCGAAGTCACAAATGATTCTCGATTCGCTGAGTCAGTACCGTGCGAGTCTGCTGCCTGAGCGGCAACACTTCTTCGATTTGTACCGGCCGCTGGATGTAGCATTCCGGGTCGTGGGCACAGGTAGCGTGGGCTTGCGCGACTACATTGTTTTCCTCGAGGGTAACGGCAGCGAAGATCCCCTTTTCCTTCAGATCAAGGAGGAACCGGGCTCGGCGTATGCTCCTTATCTGGGCGAGATGGGCGCGCCGCAACACCAGGGCAGGCGTGTGGTGCAGGGGCAGCGCGCGATGCAGTTCCTCTCAGATATCCTTCTGGGCTGGACCACGATTAACAATCGCCAATATCTGGTTCGCCAGCTCAATGACCACAAAGCGTCCATCGAAATGCAGGATCTGAAAGGTGACGGGCTGCAACAATACGCTGAGATTTGTGGGGAACTGCTGGCGCGGGGCCACGCGCGATCCGGGGATGCGGTGGCATTGGACGGTTATATTGGCACGTCGGATCGATTTGTGGAGGCAATCGCGGATTTTGCCGTCGACTATGCCGATCAGACGGAGCAGGACTATGAGACATTTCTGCATTCGCGCTTCGCTCCGCCGAGCGTTCGTAAAAAGCCAGTGAAGAGTGTTGTTGCCAAGGCCGCTAAAGCAAAGAAGAAGGCGGCGCCGGCGATCAAGGAAGCCGCGCCCAGGACGTAAAGCCCTCTGCCCAAAACTTTCGACATAACCGCCAACCCGGGTGGGTGGCGAATTGTTGACCTTGAACTATTGATTTGCCGCAGAGGTTTCGGGGATAGAGCCGTGGAATCCCACCTCTCGCGAAAAACGAGCGAGATGTAGGGCACCCGGAGTTCGTGGTATGTCGACGGTTTAAACCGAATGGGCCATTTAATGCGCGGAATGCGACAATGAGAGCAGCGCCCTGGCGCTGCTTTTCTTATGCTTCAACTTTCTGCTGCCGGCAAACGGTTCGGCCCCCGTATCTTGTTCGAGAATGCCGACTGGCTTATTACGCCCAATGAGCGTACCGCCCTGGTGGGCGCGAACGGCACCGGCAAGTCCACCCTGCTCAAGGTCTTAGCTGGTTCGGAATCGCTCGACTACGGTGCTCTGCAGCGCACCCGCGGCATGACGATCGGCTATCTGCCGCAGGAAGGTCTCGTCCTCAGCGGCCGAACTGTATTCGCGGAATGCCTGTCGGTCTTCGCGGAGTTACAAAGCATGGAGCAGGAACTGGAAACCCTCTCCACGCATCTGGCAGAGTTTGACCCGGCAACTCCCGAATATGCTGCAGCCGCCGATCGCTTCTCTTTTCTCGACTCCCATTTTCGCGCTCATGATGGCTATGCTCTCGACGCCCAGGTGGGCACAGTGCTGAGCGGCCTGGGCTTCAGCAAGCACGACTGGTCGCGGCAGACAGATGAGTTCTCAGGCGGATGGCAAATGCGCATCGCACTGGCCAAACTGTTGCTGCAAAAACCGAGCCTGCTGCTGCTGGACGAGCCCACCAACCACCTTGATCTCGAAACCCGCAACTGGCTCGAGGGGTACCTGCGCAATTATCCCAACGGCTACATCCTCATCTCCCACGATCGCTACTTTCTCGACGTCACCGTGGACAAGACCATCGAGATATGGAACAAGGCGATCCACGTATACCACGGCAACTACGAGAAGTATCTGACCCAGAAAGAAGAACGGCGGACGCAGTTGGCCGCAGCGTACAAGAATCAGCGTGAGCATATTGAGCATCTTGAGGCCTTCATCAGCCGCTTCCGCTACCAGGCCACCAAGGCCAAGCAGGTACAGAGCCGCATTAAGGAGCTGGAAAAGATAGAGCGCATCGAGATTCCAGTTGAGGAACAGGCGATCCACTTCACTTTCCCTCAACCTCAGCCGTCAGGCCGCACTGTGGTCGAGGTCTCGGGATTGGCCAAAAACTACGGCCCTAAGCAGGTGCTTGAAGAGGTGAGCTTCACCATTGAACGTGGGGACCGTATCGCGTTGGTGGGCGTCAATGGGGCGGGAAAATCGACTCTGATCCGCATGCTGTCGGGGATGGAGCCGCCTTCGAGCGGTACTTTGCGCCTGGGCCACAACGTGACCGCGGAGTACTTTGCCCAGGATCAGTACAAGGTTCTGGACGGCGAAGCGCGCATGCTGGACGACATCAGCAACACCGCGCCCCGGGTATCGACCACCGATCTGCGCAGCCTGCTGGGCTGTTTTCTCTTCTCCGGCGACGACGTCTTCAAGCCGTTGGGCGTGCTCTCGGGAGGCGAGCGCAACCGCTACGCGCTGGCTCGTATCCTGGTGAGCCCGGCAAATTTTCTGCTGCTGGACGAACCCACCAACCACCTCGACCTTCGCGCCAAGGATGTTCTGCTCGACGCCATTGCTCGGTTTAACGGAACGGTGGTGATGGTATCGCACGACCGTTACTTTATCGATCGTCTAGCGACCCGCATTTTTGAGGTCGAGGGCGGTCACGTCCACGTGTATCCCGGCAACTACGAAGACTATTTGTACCGCAAGGAGGCAGCCCAGACTCAGGGGAACCTGTCGAACGGCTCTACACCCGCGATCGAGGACAAGCCTTTCCCGGAGGTCGCGGCGGTCAAAGCGGGGCGCCGGGTGAACCCCATCAAGCTGCGCCAGATGCAGGAGCGCTGTAGCTTCGTCGAGGAGGAGATCCCACGCTTAGAGAGCTCCATTGCCAATGCGGAGGCATCGTTGGGGGTGTATGAGAGTGCGGAGGAAACGCAGCGTCTGACCCAGTTGCTGGAGGATTTGCGGCAGCAACATGCCTCCCTCACGGCCGAGTGGGAAGAGCTGGTGCTGCAACTGGAACAGCAGGCTTAGTAGCCGGGTTCCTGTTACCAGATTTGCCCGGCAACCCGTGGCACATGGATTAAAGTTAGGGAAACGTCAGATCCACCACAGGGCCCCTTGACTACGTCAACTCAGCGTAAAAGCACCCCCACCCGCTCATCCGCCTTTGCTGTCAGCGCGGGCATTTTGCTCAGCAAAGTGATTGGGCTGGTACGCGAGCGGGTGTTTGCCCATTATTTCGGCAACTCTGACGCTGCGGACGCGTTCCGAGCTGCTTTCCGCATTCCCAACTTCCTGCAAAATCTTTTCGGCGAAGGCGTTTTGTCCGCCTCGTTTATCCCTGTGTACGCCCGCCTGCGAGCGGAAGAGCGGCACGAAGAAGCCACGCGACTGGCCGAATCGATCTTCGCCATCCTTTTCTTCATTACTTCGCTGCTGACACTCGTTGGAGTGTTTGCGACTCCCTGGTTGATCGACGCCATTGCGCCGGGGTTTCATGGGGAGAAGCGCCAGCTCACCATCCGCCTGGTGCAGATCCTCTTTCCCGGAGCAGCGCTGCTGGTTATTTCGGCATGGTGCCTCGGCATCCTGAACAGCCACCGCAAGTTCTTCCTTTCCTACGCTGCACCGGTGATCTGGAACGTTGCCCAAATCACGGCCCTGCTCTGGGAAGGTGGACACGTGACCGAGCCTCGATTGGCAATCGTTCTCGCAATCGGATGCGTCATCGGCAGTGGCCTGCAATTTGCGGTGCAATTGCCAACGGTGATGGGATTCCTCCATCCGCTGCAAGGGAAGCTCACGCTGCGCACAGAGCACGTGAAAACCGTCACCCGGAACTTCCTCCCCGTATTTGTGAGCCGGGGAGTGGTGCAGATAAGCGCGTATGTCGACTCCGTGCTGGCAAGCTTTCTGCCGTCGGGCGCGGTCTCCGCTCTGGGATATGCGCAAACATTGAATTCACTGCCTGTGAGCTTGTTCGGCATGGCGATATCTGCGGCGGAGCTGCCCGCCATGTCGAGCGCATTGGGAACGCACGAGGAAATCGGATTGGTGCTGAGGCAGCGGCTGGAGAATGGGCTGAAAAATATTTCCTTTTTCGTAATTCCTTCTGCCGTGGCGTTTTTGGTTCTGGGCGATGTCGTCGTTGCCACCATATACCGGTCGGGACACTTCGGGGCGCGCGATGTGACTTTCGTATGGAGTGTTCTAGCGGGTTCCAGTGTGGGCCTTCTGGCTACGACATCGGGAAGGCTCTATTCCTCTGCCTTCTATGCGCTGCGGGATACGCGTACGCCCCTGAACTTCGCGCTCATTCGCGTGGTGCTGACGGTGGCCCTGGGCTACCTGTTTGCTCTGCCACTTCCCAGGCTGTTGGGCATTGATCACCGCTGGGGAGTCGCCGGCCTGACGCTCTCAGCTGGAATGGCGGGGTGGGTGGAGTTTGCGCTCCTGCGGCGCGCACTTCAAGCACGGATTGGAGCCGTGGTCGCGTCAGCCGCACGTATCGCGCGGCTGTGGGTGGGTGCTTTGATCTCTGCCGCAGGCGCCTACGGAGTCAAGCGAGTGCTGCCTTTTCACCGCCCTGAGCTGGTTGGGGTGTGCGTGCTTTCGGTGTTCGGGTTAGGTTATCTCGTCTGCACCAGGCTGCTTGGGGTAGCAGCCCCAGGCAGCCTGACTCGCTTGCTACGCAGACGAGCTTAAGGCGCATCAGAATCACTATCCGCTCACTCCCAGCTTGTGCATGTAGTCGGCATCGATTTTCAGACCTTCCATGGGCGGCACGTTGTAGCCTTCCTGTTCGACGAAGCAATGCTTGACCACTCCGGACTTGGCGGCTTGGGCAAAGATCGGACGGTAATCGATTGACCCCTGTCCCAACTCAACGATCGTGGGCACATTATCGATCGATGAGTTTGCGGTGATATCTTTGAAATCCTTTACGTGCAGCATGGTGATGCGGGTAGGATACTTGCGCAAATACTCGACCGGGTTCCCGCCCCCGACTACGACCCATCCGCAGTCCATCTCCATCGTTACGTGGGCTGGATCGGTCAGGCGCATCAGTTCATCGTAGGGCGCCACTCCGTCCGTTTTTCGGAACTCCATACTGTGATTGTGGTAGCCGAACTTAAGGCCGGCAGCGTTTACTTTTTTCCCAATCGTATTGAACTGCTCCGCATTCCAGCGCCAGTCTTCCAGCGTGAAGGCGTTGATTATCTCCTTCGGGGGGATGTTTTTAACCCGCGAAGGATCTTTGAAGCCAGGGAAGGAACAGATAAGGTAACTGACACCGACCTCTTTATTGAATGCGATGATCTCGTCGAGCTTCTTATGCAAATCGTCTGAACCGTAATGCGCGCTCACCAGGTGCAAACCGGCGTTGCTCATGGCTTGTTTCACCTGCGCCGCGCTGTGGTTGTAGTAGCCCGCAGCTTCGACCTCACGGAAGCCTATGGCCCCCAGCTGTTTGAGCGTGCCTTCATAGTCCTTTGGCAATTGTTCACGCACCGAATAGAGCTGGAGCCCGAGCGGCACCTTCAATGTCTGTGCGTTCAAGCGGTTATGGATTGAGCCATAGATGAGCGAGGCCGAACCGGCTTTAACAAAATCTCTGCGTGATTGCTTCAAAGTGACCACCCCTTTTGCTTGGAGAAGGGTAATTGTCTTCGAGGTCGAATGCAATGGCTGCCTGACCTACCGGCCGGCATGACAAATGTCAGCTATTTTCCTGACAAAACACACTGTTGCCAACCGTCCGGCGAACACATACTTCTCTCATGAAACTGAGGGAGAGATTATGGCCACAGGCGTCCTAGTAGAGCCTCAACGCAATGCGAAAAAACAGGATGGTGCCCCGGTCGCCTCGCTGCGCGAGGTCACCAAGAAGTTTGGCGGGCAGGTCGCCCTCGATCGCTTCTCTCTCCAGCTGCATGCGGGAGAAGTCGTGGCTTTGCTGGGGCCCAATGGGGCCGGCAAAACGACAGCCGTGCGCTTGCTGTTGGGATTGAGCGAAGCCAATTCGGGCGAGGTGAAAATCTTCGGCGGCAACCCAAGGGACCGGGCCAGCCGCATGCGCCTGGGCGCCATGCTGCAAGTGGGCCGCATGCCGGAAACGCTGCGGGTTCGCGAACATTTGCAACTCTTCAGCAGTTACTACGCCCAGCCGCGACCGCTGAATGAGCTGTTGGCCATCGCTGGGCTGGAGGGTTTGGAGGAGAGGTTGTTCGGCACTCTCTCTGGCGGGCAAAAGCAGCGCGTGCTCTTCGCCCTCGCGCTGTGCGGCAATGCCGACCTCATTTGTCTCGACGAGCCAACCGCTGGGCATGGATGTGGAAGCGCGGCGGTCGATGTGGGAGCAGGTGCGCAAGCTGGCGGCAATGGGCAAGACCATTCTGCTGACTACCCATTACCTGGAAGAAGCCGATGCCCTGGCGAGCAGGATCGTGGTCATTCAGAAGGGCAAGATGATTGCCGAGGGCACGCCGGAACAACTGAAGACCGCAGATGGCTCGCGGGCTATCCGCTGCATCACCTCGCTCCGGCCGTCGCTTGTTTCCGCCATACCTGGAGTTTCGAGCGTGGAACAGGATGGCCACGCGATGCTGGTGCGGACGCAAACACCTGAAGCTGTGCTGCGCATCATGCTGGAGCAGGACGAAACACTGAGCGGGTTGGAAGTGCGCGCGACAGCGTTGGAAGACGCTTTCCTTGCTCTCACCAACCAGACCACATCCCCTAGACAAGATTCAACCGAGTCGTAATAGGAGGCACAATGGCCACGATGCCGGTTATCTACTTCAACGAAGCGCGCTTTGAGTTGCTCAAGTTGTCGCGCAATCGTAGTTACCTCTTCTCCATGATCGGCTTCCCGGTCATCTTCTACCTTTTATTCGGAGTCACCAACAAGGATGCTGTCTTCCATGGACACACCATTGCCCGTTACCTTTTGGCTGGGTATTCGTGCTTCGGCGCCATGGGTTCTTCATTGTTCGGTATCGGGGCCGGGCTGGCCTTTGAACGGGGCCATGGATGGCTGGAGATGAAGAGGGCGAGCCCCATGCCTGCGGCCGCCTACCTGCTGGCGAAATTGTGCGTCAGCATTACTTTTGGTGTCGGAATTACGATCCTGCTGATGACCCTGGGGACAGCGTTCGCGGGTGTTCACATCACCACCATGGAAGGTCTGCGCCTCTTGTTGGTAATCGCTGCCGGGGTCTTGCCGTTTGCCAGCCTGGGATTGGTCATTGGACTGTTGATGCCATCGAACGCTGCCCCTGGAGTGATCAACCTGGTCTATTTGCCACTCTCGTTTTGCGGCGGGTTGTGGATGCCGATCGAGGCCCTGCCGCACTGGCTGCAGGTTGTTGCGCACGGGCTGCCGTCGTTCTGGTTTTCCCGCCTCGCGCTGCGAACGATAGGCTACGTCGATGGTTCCGCGGTCATCGCCTGGACGTTGCTTGCCTCCTATACGGTAGTATTTCTGCTAGCAGCCGCGTTCATCTTTCGCAGGCAAGAGGCACAAGCCTAGTACATGATCCCCGTTGGTGGCACACCCGGAGACGATTGCGATGAGGTTCTGGAACGTCTTCCTCTTCGAAGCTGGCGACGTTGGATCGCCTATGACCACGCCATCTGGCTGGTCTTTTTAGCGTTCTGGTTTGTTCAGCCCGTAGCCGATCACGAGCCGCTTGGTAAATGGCTCTGGTTGATCCTGGCTCTCGCTCTCTTCACTCCTTCTTATCTTGTAACGCAACGCGGACCGCGGAGGTTCCGGTGGGTTGGGTTGCTCTGCATGTTTATCGTGGCCCTGGTCTACGTGCCAATCAACCCGGGCGCCTGGGGGATTTATATCTATATCGCGGCCTCGATCCCGGAGGTGGCTGACTCCACCAACACGGTCATCGGTCTGTTGGTCGTGCAATGCGGTGCGATCCTAGCGGAAAGCTGGCTGTTTCACATATCTGCCTGGGTGTGGGCGACGGGCGTAGGTACCACACTACTCTGGGGAATGAATCGGCTGCGGATGAAGCAAAAGGATCGCGCCGACCGCAAGCTGCGCATGGCTCATGAGGAGATTGAACGACTGGCAAAGACAGCCGAACGGGAGCGTATCGCCCGCGACATGCACGATGTGCTCGGTCACTCTCTCTCTTTGATTGTGCTTAAGAGTGAGTTGGCTGGACGCCTACTCGACAGCCAACCTGCAAGGGCTGCGCTTGAGATCGCAGAGATCGAGACCGCCGCGCGGCATGCTTTAGCTGAGGTGCGCAAGACAATCACCGGCTACCGCTCCGAAGGTTTTGCCTCGGAGCTGAAGCGTGCCGGGCAAGTACTTGAGACAGCGGGTGTGCGCTTGAACCGGCCGGCCACGGCGCCCTATCTCACGCCGCGGAATGAAGCTACGCTCTCGTTGGTGCTGCGGGAAGCGGTGACCAATATCGTGCGCCACGCCGGCGCCAGCGAGTGTTCGATTGAAGTGACTACCGAAAAAGATAGGACACAACTGGTGATTGCCGATGATGGACGGGGCGATATCCAGCATGAAGGGAATGGTTTGCGTGGCATGCGTGAGCGTGTTCAGGAGCTGGGCGGCAGCTTGTCGCTGGAGTCTCATCGCGGCACTCGTTTGCAGATCGAATTGCCACAGGTGGTTGAGCCGTGAGCAAGCAGATTCGCGTGGTGTTGGCAGAAGATCAGGCGATGGTGCTGGGCGCCCTCGCTGCTTTGCTGGAGATCGAGAAGGATATTGCTGTGGTCGCGCGGGCGCGTAACGGGCGAGAGGCCATGACGCTGGTTGCCGAGCACGGGCCCGATGTGCTGATCACTGATATCGAGATGCCGGAGATGAGCGGGCTTACCTTGGCAGCGGAGGTACATGGCTGTTATCCGCGTGTGCACATCGTGATTCTCACTACCTTCGCCCGCGCCGGTTATTTTCGCCGAGCAATGGATGCCGGCGCTCAGGGATACATGCTAAAAGACCGCCCTGCGGCAGAATTGGCGGATTGCGTGCGGCGTGTCTGCCGCGGCTTGCGGGTTGTCGACCCTGAACTTGCGGCTGAAGCGTGGACGCAAGAGCCTGACCCGTTGAGCGAGCGGGAGCGACAGATTCTTTGGCGGGCGGGTGAAGGGAAATCCGGTGCTGAGATTGCGGTGGATCTCCGTTTGTCTGAAGGCACAGTACGTAATTATTTGTCGGAAGCGATCAATAAGCTTGGGGCCGCCAACCGGATTGAGGCAGCGCGTCTGGCACGCAGCAAAGGCTGGCTGTAGTCTGGCCTTGGAGAAACCGCAGGTCCCTCCGCTACGCTTCGCTCCGGTCGGGATGACAAGACAGTTGTGCCCGCAAGAGCTTCAGCGAAAGAAACCCCGCCTCCAGCAACAGAATTGTCAGTCCCGACGCGGAGCGAAGCGTAGCGGAGGGACCTGCGAGTTTCTTTTCCGAGCACTTACACTTTCTAAAGCCCAGGAATATTTCAGGCAGTTCCCTGATACAACCTCAGAGCAGTGAGATAATACTTTCACCCATGACATCTGTCATCCGATTACAGATGACAACCTGCACTGTTTTGTTCTTGCGCCAGCTGCGATTCTCGGCTTGTAAGTCGAGGCACTCACATGAATCGATGGACTGGCATCTTCCTTTGCGCAGCGTTGAGCGTCGGCGGAAACGTGCGAGCACAAACCTGCGGGGCCCAATCCAAGAACCTTAGCGGCACCGTACTCGATCCTACCGGAGCTGCAGTCGTAGGAGCCGACGTCCATTTGCAGTCGGCCACTGCCGGAGCAAACAACCACCAACCAACAAGGCGCTTTCCTTTTCCATTGCGTCGGAAACAGCGCGTATCAGGTCAACGTCCACGCCGACGGATTCGCTGAAGCCCGAGTGAACGGCCGCGGCGGGGCAAACATCACCGTTCATTTGCATATCGCTGATGTTCACACCACCGTCGAAGTGGGAAAAGAAAGTGACGTATCCGTCGATGCCGACCACGGCGCCGGCACACACACGCTCAATGCTCAGGATCTTGAGGGCATGGCCGATGACCCAGATGACTTCAAACGCCAACTGCAAGTGCTCGCCGCCGCCAGCGGTGGTGCTCCCGGTCAGGCCATCATTACCGTGGATGGATTCCAAAACAGCAGCACGCTACCGCCTAAATCCTCCATCGCTTCCATCCGCGTAAACCCTGACATGTTCTCGGCCGAATATGATCGGCCGCCCTACCAGGGGGGCCGGGTGGAGATCTTCACCAAGCCCGGCCGCGACTCGCTTCATGGAGCTCTCTTCTTCACCGACAGCGAATCAGGGCTGAACGCAACAGACCCGTTCGCCCTGAGCGCTACTCCGGCGGGCAAGCGCCGCTATGGATTCGAGTTTGGTGGCCCCATTCGCAAGCAGAAGAGCGATTTCTTTCTCGCCCTGGAGAGACGCGACATTCACGAGTTCAACGTGGTGAACGCCGTGGTCCTCGATGGCCAGGATAATGAGACGGCGCTCAGCGAAAATGTTTCGGCGCCGCAGCGCTTGTGGGTCGGCAGCGTGCGCACCGACTGGCAACTCAATCCGAAAAACATGCTCGCGGCCACTTATTCCGCCAACGTAAATGACTCCGACAATGTTGGTAGCGGTGGCCTGGTTCTCGCCGAAGCCGGTTACAACAGCACCATCAGCGAACAGAACCTGCGGCTGACGGATGTCTTCACGCTGAGCCCTACCCTTCTCCATGAGGCCCACATCGGTTTCACCTGGAAGAGCACCAGCGACGTACCTCTCTCAACCGCTCCCAGCCTGCAAGTAGCCGGCGCCTTCACTGGAGGCGGCGCTACCGCCGGCCTGCTTCGAAATCGCGAACGCGATCTCGAAGTGGACGATGACTTCCTGTGGACCCATCACAAGCACTCGCTAAAAATCGGAGTGACGTCGCTTGGCGCTTTGGTTCATGACTACGATCCTGACACCTTCAATGGCGCCTTTGTCTTCGGCGGCGGACTAGCGCCGGCGCTCGACAACGATGGGCCACAAATCGCGATCTCGGGGCTGGAACAGTACAGCCGAACCTTGCTCGCGCTCCCCGGCGGAGTCCCCACCAGCTACAACATCACCCAAGGCATCCCATTGGTCCCGTTTGCGCAATGGCGCGTGGCACTGTTCGCACAGGATCAATGGAGTATCAAACCCAACCTGTCGCTGGCGTTGGGATTGCGGTATGCGCTGCAAACCTCGCCTGGCAGCTTCGGCAACCTGGTTCCCCGAGCCGGTATCGCGTGGTCCCCTGATCGCAAACAACGATGGATTATCCACCTGCGCGGCGGATTGTTCTCGAGCCCGGTAATGCCGGACGTAACCACCGAAGCTTACCGCCTGAATGGATCGCGCCAGACCCAGCAGCTTCTCTACTCGCCGTCGTTTACCCAGCCACTGGTGCCGACTCCGTCGACGATCACGGTCGCAACCAATCGCCAATTCGCTGCCCACGTGGGACAGCCCTTGTCCTTTCAGGCACAGGTGGGTGTGGAACGCGAGCTACCACAACACTGGCATGTGCAGGCAAACCTGTTCGATGGGCAAGCCTGGGGCACGCTTCGCTCGCGCAACATCAATGCGCCTTTGGTTACGGACAGCACTCTCAATCCTTTACTCGCGCCACGACCGATTGCGCCCGGCCGGAATATCTTTCAGATTGAACAATCGGGCCATCTGCATGGCCAGGTGGTGTTTGTCGGCGCGGATCAACACAGCTACAAGCGCTTTGGCATCTTTGTCGGTTACTTATATTTCAACCTCAAAACCGATGCGGACTCAGCTACGCTCTTTCCCCAGTCCAGCTACTCCGATCAAGGAGAAACGGCGCGTGCCTCCTGGGAGTCCACCCACCGGCTGTTTGCCATCGGACAGCTCAACCTGCCGCGCGGCCTGTCGCTTACCAGCCAGTTCGATGCTTCCTCCGGAGACCCTTACAACGTGGTCACCGGGATGGATAACAACGGAGACGGTGTCTTCAACGACCGCCCTTCGCTCACTGCGCAACCGGGCACCGGCACCTACCAGACGCCCTTCGGCTTGTTGAATACAACCGGCATCAATGGCTCGCTAGGACGGAACGCCGGAACCATGCCGGCGCTCATTCACCTGGATACCAACCTGAGCCGCACCTTCCAGCTTTCTTCGCATGGCTTCTCAGCCGACCGGCATCAGAGCATCACGCTGAACGCGCGCTCGGCCAACCTTCTCAACCACACCAATGTAACCACCGTGGGCAACGTAGTCGGCTCGACCACATTTACTCAGCCACTGGCCGCCGAAGCAGCGCGGCGCGTGGAATTCGGTATCCGCTACACCTTCTAAAAGGAGACGTTATGTTCAAAGCTCTTGCTGTTTCGCTTCTTCTCGGCAGTGCGTCCACCATGCTGGCGCAGCTTCCAGCCCCTGTTCCTTCTGAACAAATCATCTTTCGACATTGGCCGGAGCAGTTTATTCAGTGGATAGGCCCAGAGCTGCCCTATACGATGATCGAACTTTACGTCGACCCGGCGAGCGGTTCGGCGCCGCTGTATGACGCAGTACTAACCGAGCGCTCCACGGGCAAACGAGTGCACTACGCAAACCGGCAGGAGATGGTTGACATCGACAAGCGCTCAGGCGCCGAAGCCTACCTCACCACCATGCAGCTCGACCGTCCCGCGAATGAGGGTAAGGGTGCGACTTACCTGCTGAGGTTTGTCGATCACGCGGGCCAACCGGTTTCGTGGCAGTTCATCCAGGGCTCTGATATCAGTGAGCGCGGTGGTGGAAGCTCACCTGCCGGTCTCGAGCCGCCGGTGCTTGTGTATCGCACCCGCTCGGCGGTCGCGGGGGAAGGCGCAGCGCTCAAGATTGGCAACGCAGTCAGCGTTGCTGACGTGTGGACGGAGATCAGCCAACCGCCCTACTTTGTCGCCTATCGGGGCGCCGTCTCTCAGGACGTCGATATCGCGGTCTTTGCCGTCCCCGCACAGCAATGGACAACGACCAGTGCGCCAAAAACCCTGGCTGCCGACGCTGAATGGAAGTTGAAGGCCGAGGACGGTCTGGAACGCACCTTACAGGTGCAGACGGTCAGTGGCGATCATGCGACCATTCTTGATAAAGACGATCATTTCCCCGGTAGAACCTTAACCATCGACGCAGCCTTCACCAATGGTGCGTGGTCGATCGAGAAGTTGCACTACGCGGCGGCGGGTGAAGACGCTAACCAGGGGCTAACGATCTCGTTTACCCCCGGCGCGAGTGGGGCCGCAGCGCCGTCAAAGTTCGAGATGCTCGCCGGGCATAAGACCCGCATCGCCAGCGGTACAGTGCATGGGGATGCAGAGCAACCAAGAGTGGCCTGGGAGTTCAAGGATCCGCAATGGTTGAAGGGCAAAACTGCGTGGGTAAACAGTGCGGTCGTTAATCAGAAACCAGCGGCCGCGGAAACAGCTGCAAAATAGTTTCGTCCTCAGTCTTTCCCAGCCTTGTCGATACGCCAAGGCTGGGACGGCTCAAAAGCCTGCGTAAGGGGGAAGGGCTGGCTCACCAAAAACGTAATTGACTTGGGCACTCGTGACGGCAAAGCTAGCTTCTTGCGCGTTAAATGCCGCGCCGTAATTCTGCTTCTGCCAACCAACCGCGGCGTACCGTCTCCGCCGGAATACTCGACAGGTACGGCTTGATATCGAGAATCGGAGTGCCGTCGAGCATGTCAACCCCGCGCACATGCAGCACGCAGCCTTCACGGCGAAGCAACGAGACAACAGTGAGCCCAATAGGATTGGGCCGCCGGGGGGATCGAGTCGCGAACACTCCGTGCGGCTTATCCTCGAAGGGCGGTTTGCCGATCAAGTCGAAGTTTTGCGATCGGTCGAACTCCCAGAGAACGAAGAGGTGCGAGAAGCCCTCAATATCGGTGAGGCCGATCTCGAATTCCGGCAGAATCCTGAGTATGCCTTCTGCTTCATGTTTCGTGTGCAAACCTTTCGGAATTTGTTTTGTATCGTTGTAGGGGCTACTGACAAAGCCGATCGGGCGGGGAACAAACATAAGCGCGGAGCCTTTCGTCCTGATCATAGCTGGTCAGGGATTGCTTGATGTGAGACGGTGGTAGCCATGAAAATTGCCAGCTGGAATGTTAATTCCATTCGCGCCCGGATTGATCACGTGACCGCGTGGATCAAGCTACAACAGCCGGATGTGCTTCTGCTGCAGGAACTCAAGGCGACGGAGTTCCCGGCGTTGGTGTTTCAGGCGCTCGGTTATGAGAGCGTTGCTGTAACCCAGAAGTCCTACAACGGAGTCGCGGTGTTATCGCGCTATCCGATGGAGACAATCAACACCACGCTCGCAGGGGACGAGGCGGACAGCCATGCACGTTATCTGGAGATGACCATCGAGGGCATTCGCATGGTGAACATCTATCTTCCCAACGGCAACCCCGTGGGCACGGAAAAATTCGCTTACAAGCTAGCCTGGATGGACAGACTCCTCGAAAAACTGAGTGCCTGGCGAAAAGAAGATTTGCCGGTGCTGGTTGGCGGCGACTTCAATGTAATTCCTGAGGACATCGATTGCCACAAGCCTTCCTCATGGATTCGCGACGCGCTCTTCCAGCCGGAGCCGCGGTCACGCTATCGGGCATTTCTCGATCTCGGCTATACGGATGCGTTTCGTTTCCTGCATCCAGGCGAGGTAGGTCAATTCACCTTTTGGGATTATTTCCGCCAGGCGTTCGAACACAACCGCGGCATCCGCATCGATCATTTTCTGCTTTCGCCCAAGGTGGCCGAGCGGCTGCGAAGCTGCGTGATCGACCGGGGCCCGCGAGCGCAGGAAAGGCCGTCGGATCACACCCCGATCATGGTGGAGCTGAGTTAGGGATGGATATCCTTTCCCGGCCTTTGCTGACCGCGGATCATCGCATCCACTACGGTAATGGGCCCTATCAATTCGGAGATCTTTGGATACCGCCGACAGGAGGTGGGTCGCTCGTTCCGCTGGTGGTCTTCTTCCATGGAGGATGGTGGAAGTCAGAGTACGACCTCGGCTACGCAGGGTATCTCTGCCGGGCCTTGAAGCAAGATGGGATTGCAACCTGGTCAGTTGAATATAGGAGAGTAGGCGAGACAGGCGGAGGCTGGCCGGCAACTTTCGATGACGCGGCCGCGGGATTTGATTTCGCCGCCACACTTGCGAAAAGCTATCCCCTGGATCTGTCGCGGGTGATCACCATGGGTCATTCCGCCGGCGGTCACCTAGCCTTCTGGGTGGCGGGCAGACATCACCTTGATCCCCACAGCGAGATCTATCTGCCCCGGCCACAGGTGCCACTGCGCGGAACAATCGCCCTGGCGGGAGCAGTCGATTTGCGGTTGACGATTGATCTGTCCGGATACTTTACGTTTGCCCACGACAAGCAGGAGGTGTATGCATTGATGGGCGGTAAACCAGGGGACCTGCCGGATCGTTACAAGGCCGGCAACCCGGGAGATCTTTTGCCGTTCCAGGTACCGCAGCTGTTGATTCAGGGCACAGCAGACGATCAGATCGCGTCTGAGCTGCCATTGCGATGGGCCGAGTTGTCGCGACGGCAAGGAGGCCAGGTCACCGTCAGTATTCTCCCTTCCGCCGACCATTTCGATGTGGTCGATCCGGAGAGCCGAGCATGGGGAACGGTGCGCGACGGAGTGCGGAAGATAATTTTCTGCTTGAGGTCGCTTGGGCTGGGCAATGTGCCGTCCCTTCGGGACTGGCCTCATAAACCTTATTCCACCCGGCACTCCCGTGCCGGGCTACAGGTTGTTTCGTCCTGCGGGAGTGATTGGTTTTCGGCATGTACGGAGGGCCTATGTCTGCCGCAAATCCCACAGTGGTAATGCAGTTTTGCCTAGGAGTACTCTGACGTTGATGGATCGCCGAAGCTTCCTTCGTGGTTGCGCGTACGTGTCCGCTGGAGTCGCTGCAGGTGTTCAACCGGCCCTGGCGGCAGACGCCGATATCGAGATCACAGCCCCGACTGCAGGCGCTGAAATCAGTCCTCATTTGTATGGCCAATTCATTGAACATCTCGGCGGGGTGATCTATGACGGCATCTGGGTTGGTAGAAACTCGAAGGTCAAGAATATCGACGGCATTCGAGCGCGCTTCGTGGATGACATGAAGCGCATAGGAGTGCCCAACTACCGTTGGCCCGGGGGCTGTTTCGCCGACGGCTATCACTGGCGCGATGGCATTGGCGATCCGGCAAAGCGTCCACGAACTTATAACTACTGGCAGGCATCCGCGCCGAAAGGGCGTGGACGTTACAGAGACCAACCAGTTTGGCATTCACGAGTTTATGCATTTGTGCCGGCTGTGCGGTGCGGAACCCTACCTGGCCGCAAACATGAATTCGGGTTCGCCCCAGGAATTCCACGATTGGGTGTCGTATTGCAACGCTCCTGCGGGCACGGTCTCACTGGCAAACGAACGAGCACAGAATGGAGACAAAGATCCCTTCGGGGTTCAGTTTTGGGGTGTGGGCAACGAGTCATGGGGTTGTGGCGGAGACATGACGCCGACGGAATACGCAACGCTGTACCGGCGATTCGTGACTCAATTCCCGGCCTATGCTCCTAAGCCGTTTCTCGTGGCCGTAGGCCCACGCGGCCATTCCAAAGATCTCGATTTGGGTTGGACGACCGGCTTTTTCGACGCCATGCAGGGCGGTCACCGCTCGCGGGTCGATGGCTTGTCGGTGCACTACTACACGGATTTCAGAAGTACTCCGGAGAAGGTGGCCACCTTCGACGCTCCAGGATGGTATGACGTGATCCGCGAGGGTATGCGGACCGAGACGATCATCGAACGGCACTGGGAGGCGCTCGGCAAGTACGATCCCGAGCACCACACCAAATTAGTGGTAGACGAGTGGGGAGTGTGGTATCGGCCTGGAGAAGAAATCGCGCCGGCGTACCTGTTGAGCCAGCCCCTCACCCTGCGCGATGCGCTGCACACAGCGGTCACGTTCGACGTATTCAACCGCCATGCGGATAAGATTGCGATGGCTAATGTGGCTCAGACGATTAATTGTATCCACTCCCTGTTTCTTGCCCAGGGTGACAATTTTGTGCGCACTCCGGTCTATTACGTTTTTGAGATGTATCGCAATCATATGCAATCGCAAGTGGCACAAATGAACATTCACTGTGACGAACTCAACGTTCCTTCGCGCAGCGGCAGTGCGACCATGCCTGGGCTTTCTGGTTCGGCATCAGTCAAGGGTCGAACCTGTACCTTGACCCTGACAAATCCCTCATTGGAATCGGCAGTTGCCGCTCACATTCGCCTGACTAGCGGAAGCATCGTGGAAGGCCGAGGCAGCGTTCTGACCCATGCGGATAGGACTGCCGGTAATACATTCGATCGTCCGGACGAGGTCAAGCCGGCGCCTTTTCCAGTGACGATTCGCGGCGAAAGGGCGGAGGTTTCTCTGCCGCCGCGGGCTGTGGTGTCCGTTGAGTTGAGAATGGCTTAGCCACGCCTCAGCTGGTAAGGTTGTAAATTAGTCCGAACGGATCCTGAAGATAGCACCGCGGAAAATTCGGCTCGTCCTTGACGATCTTTGAGCCGTGTTTCACCAGCCTCAGCTTGGCTGCTTCCAGATCGTCCACAGTGATTTCAAACACCGGCCCCAGCGTTGGGCCTCGCTCAATGAACAGGTTGATGTGCTCCCCATGCAGACTGACCATATTGGTTGACTCTTCGGTGATCTCGAAGCCCAGGTTGTCGACGTAGAAGGAGGCTGCACCCTTCGGGTCTGGCGCTTGAATGAGAATATCTTTACTAAAACTGTTTGCCATGACGTTCCTCCGATTTGCTTTCCACAAAGGCCTTTAATCTCGAAAGAGCCGAATCCCATTGCTTCGAGACCTGCTCGAGATATTCCTTCATCTCGATCACTGGCTGGGGATTAAAGGTAAACAGGCTTTCGCGCCCTGCTCGGGCTCCATGCACGATGTGTACCCGCTCGAGCACGCGCAGATGCTTGGTCACCGCCTGCCGGGTGAGCCTGGTTCCCTGGGTGAGTTCGGCGATCGAATGACGCTTGCCGTCACACAAGCTGGCAAGCAGCGATAACCGGGTTTCGTCCCCCAGCGCAGCAAAGACTGCGGCCTTCGCCTGCGCGCTGCTAGGTCGTTTTGCCGACATAGGCCTGGATGTTCTGCATCTGCTGCGCCCAACCGCCGTCATTCCGAAGGAAGGCCTCCGCCCGGCGTGCACTGGGAATTTTGTCAAAGCCCGATTCCGTTACCGTAAGCAAAGTGCCAGCCGGGGTCGGCCGCAAACGAAATTCGATGAGCGTGGATTCCTCCTGTTCATAGTCGACCTTCGGATCAACTGCATAGGGATGCCACGTGTAGGAGAAAAGGGTTTCCGGCTGGATTGCCTTCACTTCGATCTGCATCCGCAGGTGTTCAAATCCGGGATGAGTGATCTGACCGCCCACGCGCTGGCCGGCCACAAAAGGCCCATCCATTTTCACCAGGAACCATTCCCCGAACTGGCGGAAATCTGTAAGTGCCTGCCAAACCCGTGAGACCGGCGCGGCAATCTCAATCTGTTTCTCAATTTTGTCCTGCATACATGCAACCTCCAAGTTGCATATTAGTACGGGCACGGAAAACATGCAACCAGGAAGTTGCTTTTCTAGTCGAAGAACAGAGTGTGGGTAGCGTCGGGGCCAGGGGTGGCAGCAAAACCTATGCGTTCGTAGAGGCGGCCGGCCCCGGCGCTCTCGGCACGCAGGCGCACACAACTGAAGTAAGCCTTCGCCTCCTGGACGAGCGCAGTCACCAGCGCTCCCCCAATACCCTGGTTCCGCCACGCTTGCCTCACGTAAACGCGCCGAATACGCCCCATATCCGGGCGGCCGGCAAAGGGATCACAGTTAAGGGCGCCCACCGCAACCAGCAAATCTTCATCCAGAGCGCCCATCAGGGTCTCTCCGGCCGCATCGAAGCGATTCCTGCCGCTCTCCCACTCTTCCACCAGGGTTTCCACGAAGTCGTAGCCTTCTTCCTTCGCCTCTGCCCTGAGCCGCTGGATGCCCGGAACCGGCAGCTGAATCTTCTGAATCGAAATCATGGCTAAACACTAAAGATAGCTTCTCGGATGGGCTTGAGTCGCTTTCTGGGCTGGGTCATCTAAATTGCATGGCCAAGGAACTAGCGGTTTCGGTACTGGATCTGGTGGGCATGCGGCCCGGAGAGAGGGCGGGCAGCGCGATCGCCCGGTCGGTAGAACTGGCCCAACACGTTGAGGGCCTGGGCTACCGTCGTTATTGGCTGGCAGAACACCACTCCATCGCCGGGTTGGCGTGCTCGGCAACGGCGGTGCTGATTGGGCATGTAGCCGCAGCGACTAAGACGATCCGCGTAGGCAGCGGCGGGATCATGCTGCCTAATCACGCACCTTTGGTGGTGGCAGAACAGTTTGGGACACTGGAAGCAATTTATCCAGGGCGGATTGATCTTGGGCTGGGACGGGCTCCAGGGGGCGACTTCGCCACCATGCGGGCGCTGCGCCGCGACCTGAACCAGAGCGGTGACGACTTTCCGGCATTGTTACAGGAATTGCAGACTTACCTTGGGCCCGAGAAGCCAGGCCAGGTGGTCCGCGCCATTCCCGGCCAAGGGAGCAACGTGCCCATCACCTTGCTGGGTTCCAGTGGGTTCAGCGCGCAATTGGCGGCCATGTTGGGTCTGCCGTTCGCTTTTGCTGCGCACTTCGCACCGGATTATTTATATACAGCCGCGCAGATGTACCGCGACCGGTTCCAACCGAGTGCGACGCTGCGCCAACCGCACCTTATGGTCGGGGTACCTGTTATCGCGGCAGAGACCGATGCCGCAGCCAACCGGCTGTTCACTACACCCCAGCAACGCTTTCTGCAGTTGATCCGCAATCGGCCGGTGGAACTGTTGCCGCCAGTGGATTCTATGGAGCCACTGTGGCAGGAGTGGGAGCGGGCAACGGTCGAGAGCAAATTGGCCGCCGCTATCGTTGGTTCGGACGCAACCGTGAAAGCAGGAATGCAAAAACTGCTACACGAGACTGGCGCCGACGAATTGATCGTAGTGACTGATACGTTTGACCCCGAGGCACGTCTGCAGTCGTATGAGCGCGTGGCCAGGATTGCAAGCACGATCGAGGTCAAGTCTGCAGCTCACGTTAGCGCGTGATCGCAACCACCACTTTCCCGCGTGTGCCTGTCTTTGCGATGGCTCCGCTATAGGCGTTTGACGCCTCCACCAGCGGAACCACCGCCCCGACAAAGGTCTTCATTCTTCCAGTATCCAGCAGTTTCCCCACCTCGACCAATTGCTTCTGATTGGGTTCAACGATAAAGAAGGCGTCTTTATTGCGCTGATCTACGATCGTCACCAGCCTGCCGCCGGGCTTGAGCATGCCCCACGACCTGTCGAGGGTCTCCCCTCCTACTCCATCGAACACTACGTCGACCTTCTGAGTCTGTTCTTCAAAGCGAGACGCTTTGTAGTCGATCACTTCGGCTGCGCCGAGTTCCGCTAGCAGCTTCAGGTTGCCGGATGACGCGGTCGCAATCACACGGGCACCATGCAAGCGGGCGAGTTGCACGGCAAAGATGCCGACGGCGCCGGCAGCGCCATGCACCAGCACCCGCTCCCCACGCTGTACCTTTGTTCGCTCCAGCAGTCCCTGCCATGCGGTCAACGCTCCGATCGGGAGCGTGGCCGCTTCCTCATGGGTGAGCGTGGCTGGTTTTGGCGCGATGCTTGACGGCTGGGTGACACAGAACTCGGCGGTTGCGCCGTTGGCAAACCAGTCGTTCAGACCGTATACCTGCTGGCCAACTTCGAAACCGCTCGCGTTCTCCCCCAGGGCGGCGATTTCGCCGGAGAATTCATGACCGGGCACTGCGCCGTTGCGCGGCGTTCCATCCTTGGCGTGAGTGGTCGGATACCAGCCCAACTCCGTGGGTGTTACTCCAGCAGCGCGGACGCGAATCAGGACTTCGCCAGCAGCGGGCTGCGGTTGAGGCAGCTCTGCCGCGATCAGCGTTGGCCCCTGGGTCGATTGATTCACTTGCATCACTCTCATCATGAATGAGACAGATGATTCAAAAGTTATGGTTGCCAGCCGCATCCTGCATAATCAGAGGCAATGACTCTGCTCTGGAAACCGGAAAGCTGGTCCCTGCGCCTGGCCGAACTTGAGGCGCGTAAAGGCGACATTAAAGAAGCGCCGCTGCGGCGCGATGTGCGCTCCCTGGGCATGCTCCTGGGCCAGGTGCTGCGCGAGCAGGCCGGCGAAAAGCTCTTTGCCGAAGTGGAAGAGCTGCGCCAGATTGCCATTCGCCGCCGCGAGGCTCAGGAGGGCGCACCCCCAAAAACCGAAGCGGCGCAGCCGTTTGCCGCGGCCCTGGGCAGCGTTCACTCCCTGGACCTGGTGCAAGCCTATCGCCTTGCCCGGGCTTTTGCTTTTTACTTCGAGCTGATTAATCTGGCCGAAACCAACCATCGCAAGCGCCGCCGGCTCTCCCTGCAGCTTTCCGGTGAAGTGCAGCGTGGTTCCCTCCGCGGAACACTGCGGGTCATGCGCGCCGCGGGCATCCCGGCCAAAGAAGCTGTCGATTGGCTGCGATCGATCTCGATTATCCCGGTTTTCACCGCCCATCCGACGGAGGTGGCGCGGAGGGTCGTCATGTTCAAACGGCGGCGCATCGCAGATCTGCTGGAGCAGCTTGATCGCATCCCGCTTTCCGACGAGCAGTTGGAACTGTTCGAAGAAAGCCTGACAGCCGAGATCGCGGCGCTGTGGGAAACGGACGAGGTCCGGACCCGCCGCCCCACGGTTCGCGACGAGGTCAACATGGGCCTCGATTACTACGACGCATCCATTTATGCCACGCTTCCCGGTCTTTATGCCGAAGTCGCGGCGGCGTTTGAAGCGGAGTACGGTGTCCAGCTCAGCCTCTCAGAGATGCCGGTATTACTCTCTTTTGGTTCGTGGATTGGCGGCGATCGTGACGGCAATCCCTACGTGACCCCGCAGGTCACGCGAGAGGCGCTGCAGATGGCGCGTGACCATCTGCTGAAGCACTATCAGCAGCAGCTGGGCCTGACCCTTGATCTGCTTACCACCTCGGCGCAGCAGGCGCCGATTAGCGAGGCGCTCGAGCAGCGGCTGCAAGGCTATCTCGATTCCCTCAATACCACCGGGCAACAAGCCTTCGGAGAGCGCTATGAGTATGAGTATTACCGGCGCTTTCTCAGCTGTATCCGGGTGCGCCTCGCGGGAGTTAGCCAACCCTCGCAAAACCTGCCGCTGGCGCTTGATTCGACGTTAGCCGGCTTACCCCCATACAAGTCAGCACAGGAGTTCCTCGAGGATCTCGAAATTGTGCACACCAGCCTGGTAGAGAACCGTGGTCCCCGCCTGGCCCAGGCATTGATTGATCCCTTGATCCTCGAGGTGCGCACGTACGGCCTTCACTTGCAGACTCTGGATATTCGTCAGCATGCGCGGTTGCATGCCGCCGCGCTCGAAGAGGCCGGGGCCTGGAAGTGTGACCTGGAACGCGCCTCGGTTGTGCCTCCGCCACTGTCCGCGGCGTCCGCCGATGTGATCGACACCTTCCGCGCAATTGCCGAACTGAAGGCTTCGTCCACGCCGGAAGCAATACGCCATTACGTAATCAGTGGCGCCGCGAGCACGGAAGACGTGCTGAACGTCCTTTGGCTCGCACGCCTGGGCGGTGTACGGGTGGAGGGCAGCGGCGCCGACCCCGGCTTGATGCCCGTTCCCCTGTTTGAGTCCATTGAAGATTTGCGGAACGCACCTGTCATTTGCCGCGAGCTGTGGCAGTCGCCCAGCTATCGTGAGCTGCTGAGTTCCTGGGGAAACACGCAGGAGATCATGCTGGGATATTCCGACTCCAATAAAGACGGCGGTATGCTCACCAGCACCTGGGAGATTTTCCGCGCCCACCGCGCTCTGCACCAGGTCGCGGACGAGAGCGGGGTGCGGCTGCGGCTGTTTCACGGCCGCGGCGGCACCGTAGGCCGCGGCGGCGGCCCTACCCACCGCGCCATCTATGCCCAGCCTATGGGCGCTTTTACTGGGCAGATCCGGATTACCGAGCAAGGAGAAGTGCTTAACTGGAAGTACTCCGATGTGATTCTCGCCGAGCGCAATCTGGAACTCATGATCGCGGCCTCTCTGGACGCGCTGGCACGTCCGAACGCCCGCAATCCGCAGGGACATTTCACCGGCGTTCTCGCACCGGAATGGGAAGCGGCCTTTGCGGAATTGTCGGATGTGGCGTTCTCTTTTTATCGCGAACACATTCTCGACGATCCCGAGGTGCTGCAATATTTCGAAGAAGCGACACCGGTAGCGGAACTGGAGCATGCCAAGATCGGCTCCCGGCCGTCACGCCGTGGCGGACGCCGCAGCCTGGCGGATCTGCGTGCGATCCCCTGGGTTTTTGGCTGGACGCAGAGCCGGCAGCTCATACCCGCATGGTTCGCGGTTGGCCATGCCTTTGAGCACTATGCGCAGAAACCAGGCGGCGCCGCAATCCTGGCCACCATGGCGCGCGAGTTCCCTCTCTTCATCGACCTGATCCGCAATGTAGAAACGGCCCTCGCCAAATCGGATTTCGGCATTGCCCAGCTTTACGCTTCGCTGGTTACCGATACCGGAATTCGCGATCGGGTGTTTGCCAAGCTGGAAGCTGAGTTCCATCGCACACGGCGCAACATCCTGACGATTACGGGACAGTCAGAGTTGCTGGAAAACAACCAGGTTCTCGCCCGATCTATTCGCCTGCGGAATCCCTATGTAGATCCGATCAGTCTGATCCAGGTCGACCTGCTGCGGCGCAAGCGTGCCGGAGATAATTCAGACGCCATCAATCGCGCACTTTCCGCAACCATCAACGGGATCGCGGCGGGTTTGCGCAACACCGGGTAGATTCCCGGGATTTTTGCGTCGGGGCGAAGCCCACTGCAGATCCCTCGGCTTCGCTCGGGATGACAAGGGAAGGGCGGTGACTCATCGCTGAATCCACGACTCGGATGTTAAGACTCGTCGCGCGAGTCCCCGCTCCGTCCGCCCCTATGACCGCATTTCAAAGTGAGTAATCGCTCTACCCTTGTCATCCCGAGCGAAGCCGAGGGATCTGCAGTGCGCCTTGCCTCGATGCAAAAGTCCCGGGAAGCAGCGGACGGACCTACGATTTTTCGATTGGACAGCAGTGACTAGTGATTTCCGAGCATCAGCTTGGCAATCGTCGCCAGCTGCATGTTGGATGTGCCTTCGTAGATTTTCCCAATCTTGGCATCCCGGTAATACTTCTCCACGGGATAATCCTTAACAAAGCCGTAACCGCCGAAAACCTCAACGGCCTGGCTGGCTACGCGCTCGGCCACCTGGGAGGCGAAGTACTTGCACATCGCGGCTTCTTTCAAAAAGCCGAGACCGTTGTCTTTCAGGCGAGCACAGTTGTAAACCATCAACCTTGTCGCTTCGATTTCCGTAGCCATTTCGGCGAGCGAAAACTGGACGGCCTGAAATTCCCCAATCGCTTTGCCAAACTGCTTGCGTTCGAACGCGTAACGGGCAGCATGGGACCATGCTCCCTGGGCTAGCCCGAGCATCTGGGCGCCGATGCCAATGCGGCCTTCGTTGAGCGTCTCGATGGCGATCTTATAGCCTTTGCCTGGGTCGCCCAGCACATTGGCCACGGGCACCTTGCAGTCTTCCAGAATGATCTCGCAAGTGGAAGAAGCCCGGATTCCGAGCTTGTCCTCCTTCTTGCCAAGAGAAAACCCGGGAGTACGCTTGTCGACCAGAAACGCGGTGATGCCCTTATAGCCGGCAGCCGGGTCCAGGGTGGCGAAGACAATGAAGAGCCCGGCCTCGCGGGCGTTGGTGATCCACAACTTCTGCCCGTTCAGCAGGTAAAAGTCGCCACGCTTCTCGGCCCGCATTTGCAGTGCGAATGCGTCGGAACCCGAACCGGCTTCGCTCAATGCATACGCGCCGACGGTATCGGTGGCGAGCCGAGGCAGATAAGCTTTCTTCTGCTCTGGAGTGGCCCAACGCAGCAAGGCATTGATGCAGAGCGTGTTTTGTACATCGATCAATACACCCACGGACGGGTCGACGGCAGAGATTTCTTCGACGGCCAGAATCGCCTCGAAAAAGGTTCCTCCCGAACCACCGTATTCGATGGGAATCTCTATGCCCATCAGACCGAGGTTAAACAGCTGCGGAATCAACTCGGGGGTAAAGTGCTGCTGCTCATCCATGGTGCGAACCAGGGGGGCAATATTTTCCTGAGCAAATTGGCGCACCGTGGCACGAAAGAGTTGTTCGTCTTCCGAAAGCAGGGTGAGCGGAGGGGCAGGTTGGGAAGCAAGGACGGAATCAGTCACGGAGATAAGCTAGTCGCTTCCATGCGTGGCTGTCCAGCGCTCTACATGGGCAACATTGGCTTGGGAACGGCAAGCAAACGGGGAACGGACCGGGCACGCCGCAAATGGTGATCGTGAAGCACGGAGGAGCCGCGGTGCACGATGGACAACTTTTCCCGCTCCAGAATTTTGCGCGCCTGGACGCGAGCGTGGTTCGACCAGGGGCCGATCGGATCGAGCTTGATGTAGGTAGTCCAGTGGCGCAAGGCCGACCGCCGATCGCCTATTCGTTCGTAGGCGAGAGCGACGTTATAGTGGGCATCGCCGTAGTGCGGAACCAGGTGGATGGCGGTGGTGTAGGCTTCGATTGCCTCGGGAAGACGCTGCAGTTCATCGAGCACGTTGCCCAGATCGAAGAACGCTAAGGCGTACTTCGGGTCAGCTTCGGTGGCGCGCCGGTAGAGCGCTTCCGCATCGATAAAACGGCGCTGGTTGTATTGGATTGTGCCCAGGTTGATGCAGGCGGGGGCATGCGCACTATCAAGTGCCAGAATTGCTTCGTAATGGGACATGGCCTCCTGCGTTTTGCCCCGCTCTTCCAAGCGCACAGCCTCGAAAAAGAGCCCCTGCACGCGGGAGTCGCGCGCTGCCTGATGGCTGGCGGCAGAACTGACCTCCGCCAGCTGGCTATGTCGCGGAGAGTCAAAGTCGAATACGAATTGTCGAGCGATCGGCTCCATCATTGCACCGCTAAGGCGAAAGGCTAGTCGGGTCCCGTTGCGCACCGCACAGGCCTCGAGCAAAGGGTTGGCCACACCGGAAACCTGACGCATCGCATGAATCGAGGCACGAATGTTGGCCACGGATAGACGCGTGGCACGAAGATCGCGCAGTTTGCGCAGCTGAACCAGGTCTTGAAACGAGTAAGTATCGCTTTGATTGATGAGCCCGGAACGCTCCCAGGAAGAAAGTTGTTGGAGGCGGATACGCAATATCCGCAGTACGTCTTCCCGGTTGTAATGGGTAACAGTGATGTGATCGTTGGAGGCCGTCACCCTCACACCTCAGCTTCTGAGGCGATTATGCGGAGCGGCTCAACGACACCGCAAGGTGTAGAGCAAAAAAACAGTGGATAATCAGGTACCAAACTCGATGCGGGAACAAGGAAAGGAAATGCTTGAGTCCTTTGCACTTGTGTGCTGTTGCGGAGGGGGCGAAGTTGATGGAGCCGACGATCGGACTTGAACCGATGACCTGCTGATTACGAATCAGCTGCTCTACCAACTGAGCTACGTCGGCGCGCTCCGTTTGCACGTACCTTGTCGGATTGTATCTAGGGTCCGGCTACGCGTAAAGAAGGCTCGGAAACGGCGTAGAGGAAAAACGAAAAGGCCACCCGGCAACAGGGCGGCCTCTTCTCTAGGGAGAATAGTTCCAACGGAGGCAAAGCCATCAGAACTTTCTGGCGAAATCTTATGGTTGCCTCCCGAGGGTGTCAAGGCAAAATCCGGGTCCTGATAAGCCCTTATTTATGAAAAACTTATGACTAAGGTCGTTTTGATATGGCACAATCCGGGGCCGGTTTTCGGCGACCTGCGTGAGGCCCCAACCCGCTGCAATCCGGCTACTTAGGAGTTGGGGTGCACTCCTACTGGTTCAAGTTTCTAAAAGCAGATCGCCGGTCGCGAAGGGGTAACCCCCTGGCCCGGAACCACTGGTGCTAGCCCGCATTTCTCACGATGATGCTGCAAATTTGGGTTAGGGATTTGAAAAGGGGTTGGAAAGGCCGCTTATTCATGGCATAACTGCGTTGTCGAGACGTAGTGTTTGCTGTGCGGAGGCGGCCTTTCTGATGACAGAGTGTAATCAAGAAGCGTTTGCATTTACAGCTCATTTTTCTCGCCGGGTGGAGGCGGGATTTACCGCTGGTCAGGTCTCCAGCGACGGCGGTGCGCTGCTGCTGCGTGAGGTGGACCGCAAGATCAACCTGCTGGGTCGTCTGTCGGCCAGCTTTGTCGATGGCCGATCGCCGCTGCTGATCACGCACCAGCTATCGGAGATGCTGGGGCAGCGCATCTTCGGTCTGGCGCTGGGCTACGAGGATCTCTGCGATCATGAGCAGTTGCGCTGCGATCCGTTGCTGGCATTGCTCAGCGGCAAGAGGGAGTTGGACGAGCCGCTGGCCGGCAAGAGCACGCTGAACCGGCTGGAACTGGTTGGCCGCAGCGGTCGCTATCACAAGATCAGCTACTCGGCGGAGTCCCTGGATCGCTTGTTGGGGGACCTGTTTGTGGAGTCCCATTGCAGTGCACCGGAACAGGTGGTGCTGGACCTGGACGCCACCGACATCCCGCTTTACGGCCATCAGCCGGAGCGCTTCTTCCATGGCTACTACGGCAGCTACTGCTATCTGCCGCTGTATATCTTCGCCGGTGACCAGTTGCTGTGCGCGCGTCTACGAGCAGCCAACCAAGACGCTGCCGCCGGAGCAGTGGAGGAAGTCAGCCGCATCGTTGTCCAACTGCGGCAGCAATGGCCGCAGACACGGATTGTGTTGCGCGCCGACTCCGGCTTTTGTCGTGAAGAGTTGATGGGCTGGTGCGAGGCCAACAAGGTGGATTACCTGTTTGGCTTGGCGCGCAACAAACGGTTGCAGAAGATCACCGGTGCTCAGATGCAGCAGGCGCGTGTTCTTCACCAGAAGACGGGAAAGGCGGCGCGCGTCTTTACCAGCTTCACCTATACCACCCACCACAGTTGGTCGCGCGCCCGTCGCGTAGTGGCCAAAGCCGAGTATCTCGATAAGGGCGAGAATCCCCGCTTCGTGGTCACTTCGCTGACTCCGGAGCAGTGGCCCGACCAGGCACTTTACGAAAAGTTCTACTGCGCCCGCGGCGAAATGGAAAACCGCATCAAGGAACAGATGTGCCTGTTCGCCGATCGGCTCTCCACCGACGAAATGAAGGGCAATCAGTTGCGCCTCTACTTCTCCTCGCTGGCCTACACCCTGATGGAAGCGCTGCGCCGTCTGGGCCTCGCAGGCACGGAGTGGGCTCAAGCTCAGGTCGATACCATCCGTCTCAAGCTGTTCAAGATCGGCGCTATCGTGCGCATCAGCGTGCGCCGCATCCTGCTTGAGTTCAACTCGGCCTATCCCTGGAAAGACCTCTTCGCACAAGCCTTCCACGCCCTGCGCTGCTGAAACCCGCGGCCAACGCCCCAACTACACTTCCACCCTGACCCATGGCGCCGATCTGGCGGAGCCATGGAAAATGTCAATCCGCTAAACCCCAAACAGCTTGTCACCTACCAGAAACGACCCCAACCGGCCAACCACTTCACACAAAGCGCTCGAAAAGACCTCACCGCACCCGCAAACCTGGCGCAAAACCGGCAAGCGTGAGAAATGCGGGCTAGTCCTCCAGATTGAGACGGATGAACTCGGTCTCTTCCTGGAAAGCCGAGGCGGGCTTGCCGCGGAGGACCCGATAAATGGCTCGTCCACCCCCCAGGAAGAGCCCCAGGAGGATCGCAGCGCCCCCTAGAATGCCTGTCAGGGCAAAGATGCCAAGGATGAGACGTGCGACCTTGGAACCGTCGCTGATGTAGCCCTGGGGGTTGTTCCAGACCACGTCTGCCTGGTAGTTGATCTGGTTGAGCAGCTTATGCGCGATCGCGGGCGGGAGCGATCCGCTGATGACGGCCACAAGGGGCCCGCTACGGCGGGTGAGCAAAGAGTCGGGATGGCTCTCCGCCAGGGGCTGCGGCCAGGTGGATTTGCCATTCCCAGCCTTGAGGAAGGCGTCAATATCGCGCAGGCGGGCTGCTGCCAACTGCGGCGTGGGATAAATCAGCAGGGTCACTTGCCCGTCACCGTCACGATTGGAGTAATGGGCGGTCACGGCTTCGGCACTGGCAGGGAAGTCCACCAACGCGGCGGGAAGCACGCCGCCGGTGCGGGCGTAAGCTTCCGGTCCCAGCGCGTAGTGGGTGACGTCGGTATCGAGACCCGCGCGGGGCAGATAGCCGGGCAGAGGAGGAGCAATACTCGCCGAGCCCGGCGGCTGGGGCAGATCTTTGGCCAGCTCGCGCAGTTCCGAAGCGGTCATGGGAGTGACTTTATCCAGAGTGGCATCCACCAGGGTGGCACCGTTCCAGAACAGAACATGGCTTCCATCCCAGGCAGCGCTCCGTCCAATCTGCTCCGCGATGCTGCCCACACGGCGGAAGAAAGTGAACGCTCCGAAAGCGCCGCTTGCATCCTGAAAGCGGATGGCGCGAACGTGGAGCTTGTTGTCTCCGTTGGTATATTGAGCGGTCTCAAATTGCTGGAATCCGTATTCCTTCAGCACTGCGGCATTGGCTGCATCGGCTGCTTCGGGCGCGGCATTTTCCTGAGCGGGCGCACTCAGGCTCCATCCGGCAAATTCGCTGGGCAACAATGACTGGGCAGCGGCCGGGGATGACGGTGAGGCCGGTTTGGCGAACGCCGGCAATAGCAACAGGGAAACGGAAAGAATCGAGGCCGGAAGGGCACGAAGCATACGCACCTGTTCAGAGACTAGAGCATTTCTCATTCAGGTGTCGAATTGACCTCAGTTGCCATTGGGGTGACCGCCGCTCTGCGCCAGACGAACGCCGCTTAAACCGCTGATGTATCTTGAAACGCCGCGATACAGCGACTCGGCAATGCGCTCGCGGTAAGCCGGCTGCTGCAGCTCGCGCGCATCGGCAGAATTAGTGAGGAAAGATATTTCGGCCAGGATCGAAGGCATATTGGCGCCGATCAATACTACGAAGGGAGCCTTCTTAACGCCGCGATCGCGCATTCCCGGGTTTCCCTCCTCAAGGTCGTCATAGAGCGACTTCTGCACATCGACGGCAAACTCGCGCGATTCGTCGATTTTGTCTTTGAGCGTGATTTTCTTCACCAGGTCAGACAGCTCGTGGATGGACTCGTCAGAAACGGCGTTCTCACGGGCGGCTACTTCGAGCGCATCGGGAGAAGTGGTGAAGTTGAGGTAATAGGTCTCGACTCCGCGAGCGGACGAGTCCGGGCTGGAGTTGGCATGAATGGAAAGGAAAAGATCTGCCTGGGCCTTGTTGGCGATGGCCGTCCGTGTCTCGAGGGGGATGAATGTGTCGTTGTCGCGGGTGTAGATTACGTCGGCGCCCAGGCGCTGCTTGAGCAGCTTGCCCAGGCGCAGCGCCACATCAAGCACCACCTCTTTTTCTTCAATGCCACCCGGCCCAGTGGTGCCGGAGTCATGCCCGCCATGGCCGGGATCGATGACGATGCGGCCAATCTTCAGACCGAGTGTGCGCACCAGGGAACGCTCGCCGGCAGCAGTCGGGTTGGCTTCATGCGTGGGTGGAGCAACCGAATCGTCATCGTCTGTGGAGCTTGGAACTGCGGGATGGACCGGGCTTGGCTTCTTGCGGCGGGTGACTGGCTCTGGCGTCGAAGCTAAGGATCCATCGTCCGGCTGGGGCGCGGGAACGGTACCGGCAACCGCGGCTACGATGGGTTTCGTGGTGGGATGGTCGGTGGCCTGCACGCGATTGGGCTGTTGACCCAGGGCTGCGATTTCCTGCTTACCGGAGCGCGGTCCCGCGGCCGCACTGGCGACAGCGGCCGACTGCGGAGTGTTGACGACCGGAGGTTTGGCGGCGACGGCGGGTGCGGCAGCAGGAGGAAGGCTCGCCAGGTTCGTGGTGGGGGTTGCACCCGGCTTGAGGCCATGGATATCAATGATCAGCCGCCAGGGGTTGGGAAGCAAAAAGGCGGAGTAGTCAGAAACCGAACTTACATCCAGCACAATACGAGTCACATTGTTGGAGAACTGCGCGATGCGGATGCGTTTGAGGAATCCGTCGTCGACGACTTCGACTGACTTGCCGTTCAACTCCGGCGCCAGGCGCGCGCCGTATAGGTCGAAAAAGATGCGATCAGGACCCGGCACGCGAGCGGCCTGGTAAGGTACCTGCTCCTGCAGGTCAATCGCGATGCGGGTGTACACCGGAGTTGACCAGTGGCGAATTCCGCTCACCAAAGAAACCTGCCCGGATTGCGGAACATAGGTTTGTGTAGCAGCTTGCGTTACCGCCGGCGAAGGCTGGACCTGTTGCGGCTGAATGGCAGGCGGTGTCATCGCAGGAGGAGGCCGCGAAGGCGCCTGCACCTGCTGTGGCTGGATGGGTGGGGGTGTCATGGCTGGGGCAGTGTGGGTTTGCTGTGACCCAATCGCAGCGGCCAGGACTGCGTTATGCTGCGCGCGCACAGAGGCGCGATGGAGCGTGTTCAGTTCCTGGCTAGTCTGCTTTTCGCCCTCGGCAATGAGAGCGCTATAACGGTTGCCGGGGTACTGCACACGAAGAAATGCATACTGGCCCATGGCGTCATGCAGCATTTTGGGCTCGGAGAAGAGGCTGCCTTCTTCCGTTAGCAGCTGAGCAACGGCCAATGCGCTAGCATCGGCCTTGGGTGCTGCGGGATTGTTGTGGTAGACGGCGCGATAAGCATCGAGCACCCGCTCATAAACGGCCCGGGTGCGCTGAGACACTGGACGATCTTCGAGTGCCTGGCGTAGATGTTGTGCCTGCTCAAACGGTGTTAGCCGGGAGGGCTGGCGGGTCTGCGCAGTCAAAGAACCAAGAAGGACCAGCCCGCAAGCGGCGCACGCCTGCCAAGCCGGGGTCACCCGGCTTCGAGAGCAGAACGCACGGAGCAAACCCGCGGCAGGGAGCATAGTTTTGGAGCGGACCCGAAACCCGCACGCCAGAGCTAACCCGATTATAGGTTCGCAAGTTGCGACCAGCAATGAAACCTAAGTGACCACCGGCTTTGCCGACCCATGGCATGAAACCAGGCGTAGGTTTGTCTTTTCTTTGGCGCGCAAGAACCAATGATCGGGTGCCCCATCCTTCGCGCCCTTTGCACACGAGGCCTGTATCCCGCACATTCTGCTTATCCCACCCTTCGCCAAGAGCGCGAAGGATGGGGCACCCGACCCCGAGTTCTCGGGCGAAAATTAGACCACGGGTGTGTTTCGTCAAACGCTAAGGGCTGTCTTTCCTAGCAGTTCACGGATCACATCGGGAGCGCTGGCCAAGGTGGCATTCAGAGCGGAAACATCGCTGCCTCCGCCTTCTGCCGTATCTGGCTTACCGCCACCTTTGCCGCCTACCTTGGGCGCGAGAAGGTTGATGATTTTGCCGGCGGGGACACGATCGGTCAGATCCTTGGTAACTCCGGCGATCAGAGCGACCTTGCCATCCTCCTGTGCGGACCCCAAAACGACGATTCCCGACCCGAGCTTGTTGCGAAGATTGTCTACCAACGTGCGCAACTGCCCCCGATCCAGCGAATCAACCCTCTGTGCCAGAACCTGAATTCCCTCCACAACCGCAGCTTGGTTAGCAGCTGACGCGACCGAGGTTGAGGCGGACTTCATCCGTGCCTGGTCGAGATCGCGGCGTAACTTCTTGATCTCTTCTTCCTGAGCCGAGAGCTTATTGTGCAACTCCTCGGCTTGCAGACCGCGGCGGAATTCGCCGAGTGCACCCAATCCGGTAACCGCCTCCACCCGGCGAACTCCGGAAGAAACGCCCCCCTCGCTAAGCAGCTTGACGAGTCCGATTTCGCCGCTGGCGCCGGTGTGCGTGCCGCCGCAGAGTTCTGTGGAGAAATCGCCGATTTTCACCACACGAACTCTCTCGCCGTACTTCTCACCGAAAAGGGCCATGGCGTGGTATTCATTCACGGCCACGTCGATGGGAACGTCTTCCAGTGTTTCCACTTTTGTGTTGCCCAACACCTGGCGATTGATAATGTCTTCCACCTCTGCCAATTCCTGGTCGGCAACTCCGGTGAAGTGAGAGAAATCGAAACGCAGGTGTTCGGGATCGACAAGTGAACCCGCCTGCTTTACGTGTTTACCCAGAACCTCGCGCAGAGCAGCATGCAAGAGGTGGGTGCCGGTGTGGTTGCGGCGAATCGCCGAACGGGTTTCTGCATCCACGACGGTGTCGACAAAGCTGCCCAGCTCGATCGGCTGGCGCAGATGAACCTTATGCGCGCGAACACCCTGCACTGGCTGCTTACAACCAAGAACGTCACCAACAATCGTGTTGTGGTCGTCAGAATAGAGCCAGCCGGTATCGCCCACCTGGCCGCCGGAATCAGCATAGAACGAGGTGTGATCGAGCACGATCTCAACGGTCTCGCCGGCATTTGCCCTGGGCGCGCCGACGCCATCCCTGACAATGGCGAGCACTTCGCAATGCTGTGAGGTCAGTTGCCGGTAACCTTCGAAGACCGTCTTGGGTAACGTGCGGAACTCTGGTTTGGCCGAGTCTCTCGCACCTCCCTTCCAGGAGGCGCGGGCACGCGTCTGCTCTTCGCTGCGTGCCAGTTCAAAGCCGGTCAGATCGAAGTCGATGCCCTGATCGCGGGCTGCATCCACCATGAAGTCCAGAGGCAGACCATAGGTTTCATAGAGGTGGAACGCAATCGCGCCCGGCAACATGGGCCGATTGTCTCCCGCCTCTTTGCGCACGCGGTCTATGGCGGTATCAAGCTGTTTCGATGCCAGGGCCAGGGTGCGCCCAAAACGTTCTTCCTCTGCCCGGACCACCCGGGCGACACGGTTGGCGCTCTCCTCCAACTCCGGATAGGCGGCCTTCATCTCGTCCCGAACCGCGTCGACCATGCGGTACATGAACGGTTCTTCCTGACCCAGCATCCGGCCATGACGGATGCCACGGCGAAGAATCTTACGCAGAACGTAGCCTCGGCCTTCGTTGGCCGGGAGCACTCCATCGGAGATGAGAAACGTCGCTGCCCGGGAATGATCAGCGATGATGCGCAGTGACGCGTTACTGGCGGCACGGCCATCTTCGTAGCGGGTCTGGGTAAGTTCGCCGGCGCGAGCGATCAACGGCATAAACAGATCCGTTTCGAAATTGGAGACCTTGCCCTGCAGCACAGCGGCCATGCGCTCGAGGCCAGCGCCGGTGTCGATCGAAGGTTTGGGCAACAGGTGCAGTTCCCCTTGTTTGTCACGCTCGAACTGCATGAAGACCAGGTTCCAGATCTCTACGTAGCGAGCCTCATCCTCACCAAATGGCTTGTCTTCTCCCGTCTCCGATGCTTCAATCCCCATGTCATAGAAGATTTCCGAGCATGGTCCGCACGGGCCGGTATCGCCCATGGCCCAGAAGTTGTCCTTCATTCCCAACTCATGGATCCGTTCCGGGGGCACACCCTGGCCGCGCCAAAGCTCGTAGGCCTCTTCGTCCCGCGGAACCCCTTCCTCGCCTTTGAAAATCGTGACGTACAGCTTTTCCTTGGGGAGTCCGAGCCACTCCTGCGAAGTGATCAGTTCCCAGGCGTACGCGATCGCTTCGCGCTTGAAGTAATCGCCGAAGCTGAAGTTGCCCAGCATCTCGAAGAAGGTGTGGTGACGGCGAGTGAAGCCGACATTCTCCAGGTCGTTGTGTTTGCCGCCGGCGCGCACAACCTTCTGCGATGTGGTGGCGCGGTTGTAATCCCGGCGCTCGGCCCCGAGAAAGACATCTTTGAACTGGTTCATCCCCGCGTTGGTAAAAAGCAAAGTGGGGTCGTTCGCCGGAACCAGCGAGGAAGAGTGGACACGACGGTGACCCTTCGAAGCAAAGAAGCGCAGGAAGGTTTCCCGGATCTCATTACCAGAGCGGTACTGCATTTTCTAAGTTTAGAGCATCACTGGCTCTGGTAGACCACTACACCGTGGTAAATGGTCATCGCGCATTTGAGGTTTTGCAGTTCGTCGGCGGGGATGGTGTACATGTCCTGATCCCAAATGGCGATATCTGCCTCTTTGCCGGGTTCGATGGAGCCGATCTTGTCTTCCAGAAATAGCTGCCGTGCTGCCCAGGCGGTGTAGGAACGAAGCGCGGTATGCACGTCCACCGACTCGGCGGTCCCAAACGGATGTTTCCCGTAGACACCCTTCAAGGTTTCACGTTGAACCGACGCCCAGATGCCGTATCGAGCCGGTAATGGGGTGACGGAGTAGTCGGATCCCCCACACCAGACAATTCCCCGCTCCAGATAAGTGTGGAACGGGTTCAAGCGCAGCGACCGCTCCGGTCCAAAGTTGCCGGCGTAGGTATCGCCAATCCACCACGTGAATCCGGGTTGCGACTCGGGATAGGCGGCGTCGTACTGCTTTTGCAACGAGGCCATAGTATCGATGGCGTGATCGGTCGGAATGTTGGCATGGATGATGCTGTGGCGGAGCCCTGGCGTGGGTTTCTCCTGCAGTACTTCGGCGTAGGTGTCCACCACCCAGTCAATGGCATGATCGCCTATGGCGTGGGTTCCTACGGAAACACCGGCCTGATGGAAGAGTCGTACCTGCTGGCGATAGACATCGGGATTGATTGCAGGATAGCCATGGTTGCCGCTATCCACGCCGGTTGAGTTCTTGCTCCACTCCTGATAGACCCACGCAGTCCTGGCGCCTCCACTTCCATCCATGTAGAGCTTGGCGCCACAGGAGAGCAGATTGCCATCCCCTAAGGAATCGGGTGGCCGGGGAAGCGCCTGGATGCGGGCCAGGGCAGCTCGCGCCGATGCAAGCGTTGTGCCGCCGTGCCACAGCACACAGACGTGCGCCGTCAGCTTCTTCTCCTGCTGTAGCTGGCGATAGGCGTCCCACGTTGGTTGCCCGATGTCAGGGTCTTTCACCGCAGTCATTCCTTCGCGATGGAGGGTATCGACCATGCGGAGAATTCCATTACGCAACTGCTCTGGGGTTGGATCCGGAATAAGCTTCAGCACCGCGTCCATGGCCGCTTCTTTGAGCACGCCGGTGGGAACTCCGTGGGCGTCGCGGTCGATGGTCCCGGCCGGCGGGTCTTTCGACTCGGCGTTGATATGCGCCAGCCGCAGCGCCTCATGATTGGCTACACCATAGTGTCCAGTGGTATGCATCAACCAGACCGGATTGTGCGGCGCTGCCTTATCCAGGTCGGAGGCAAGGACATAACGGCGCTCCGACAGTTTACCTTCATCCCAGCCAGCGCCCGTCAGCCACTGTCCTGGCTTCAGCTTTGCGGCTGCCGCCTGGACGCGATTGATCACCTCGCTGATGGTTGCAGCATCACTGAGACCGACTTCGTAGAGCTCCTCGTATCCGCCGGCCGCAAGATGAGCGTGGGTATCGATCAATCCTGGCGTCGCGGTCTTTCCATGAAGATCGATGACCTTCGCCTGAGGGTTGCCGAGTAAAAGAATTTGCTCATCCGAACCTACGGCAAGTATCTTGCCCTGGCGGATGGCGATCGCCTGAGCGATCGAGTCTTTCGCATCGACAGTCAGGATTTTTCCGTGGACCAGAATCAGGTCGGCGGGTAGTTGCGCGTATGCGGGCGAACCGGAAAGCAAGCAGGCGAGGGTAAAGGCTGTTTTGCTCATGAGAGTGAGATCACTCTAACGAATCTTCAGCCGGATTGGTCCTTACTGGCTGCGGAAAACATTTCCAAGAAAGAGCATCCACACAGAGATCTCTCCACTTCGCTGCGCTTCGGTCGAGATGACAAAGGGTAGGGTGTTGCATCACTCAGCATTGGTTGCTGGTTGAGCGAACCGTCCGGTCGGGATGACAATTCTGCTGTGCCCGCAAGAGGCTAGAAGGGGAAGGCCTGTGGTTTCCCACATCTCGCGAAAAACGAGCGAGATGTGGGGCACCCGGCGATTGTGGCGGGATAGATGCTCACTCAGCCCCGTCGTCGGGCAGCGCCAGGTCGGCTTCGCTGCATTCGATTTCCCAATTTTTGAGGACTTTGGAAATGATGGCGAAGGAAAAGCCCGCGCCTACCAGGCGGCGAATCACGCGGGCGACCTGCTTGTCGTCTTGCGGCTTCTCCATCCGTTTACGGGCAATGTAGCGCCGGACCAATTCGTCCTCGCTTACATCCGCATAAGCGCTGTCGATGGTACTCGCTACCAGATCGGCTTGGACACCCTTGTGGCTGAGTTCCTGCTGTACCCTGCGCTTGCCAAAGCCCTGGTTTTCCTGGCGCAGTCGGGTGTAGGTAGAGGCAAAAGCAGGATCATCGAGATAGTGCTGATCCAGAAGTCTCGCCACCACGGTCGCGACCTTGGTCTCTCCCGACTCGCCCTCCTCAACCTTGCGACGCATCAGGCGTTTTAGCTCAGCTACTGTGCGCATCTGGCGCGCCAGCGCACCAACGGCGTATTGGTAAAGAGCCGCTTCCTCAAGCGGCTCTGGTTTCTTGCGCGGCCTGAATGGCATAAGCGTCTTAAAGGCCGAGCAGCCGTCGATTGGTCGCACGGTCCGCCTGCCCGGCTGCGAAGTCATCAAAGGCGTGCTCGGTGACACGGATGATGTGATCGCGGATAAACGGCGCGCCTTCGCGAGCTCCATCTTCGGGATGCTTGAGCGCACACTCCCACTCCATCACCGCCCAGCCTGGATAGTCATACTGCGCGAGCTTGCTGAAGATGCCTTTGAAATCGACTTGCCCATCCCCCAACGAGCGAAAGCGACCAGGCCGGTCGATCCAGTTCTGATATCCGCCATATACGCCGGACCGCCCAGTCGGATTGAACTCTGCATCCTTTACATGGAAGGCGCGGACGCGTTCATGGTAGATGTCGAGGAACGCCAGGTAATCCAACTGTTGAAGTACGAAATGGCTCGGGTCATACAAGATATTTGCCCGCTTATGCCCCCTCACCGCAGCCAGGAACCGTTCAAAGGTGACCCCATCGTGCAGGTCTTCTCCGGGATGGATTTCAAAGCACAGGTCCACACCAACCTCTTCAAAGGCATCGAGGATGGGCTTCCACCGCCGCCCCAGTTCACCAAACGCTTCCTCCACCAACCCCGCCGGCCGCTGTGGCCAGGGATACATATACGGCCAGGCCAACGCACCCGAGAACGTAGCATGCGCCGCGAGCTTTAGATTCCTGCTGGCCTTTGCACCCATGAGCAGTTGTTGCACCGCCCACTCCTGCCGCGCTTTCGGCTTGCCTGCCACTTCAGGGGGCGCGAAGGCGTCAAACTGCAGGTCGTAGGCGGGATGCACAGCGACTAACTGCCCCTGGAGATGAGTGGAAAGCTCGGATAACTGCAGGCCCAGACCACTCAGCATGCCTAATATCTGATCGCAATAAGCCTGACTTTCGGCAGCCTGCTTGAGATCGAAGAGCCGGTGATCCCAGCTGGGGATCTGAATGCCCTTGAAACCCAAACCTGCGGCCCACCTGGCAATATCTTCCAGCTTATTGAAGGGTTTCTGATCGCCGGCAAATTGAGCCAGGAAAATTGCAGGTCCCTTAACAGTTTTCATAGTGAGCACCACCCCTTGCGACTGTTGGTCACGGCTCGCTCCACGAACGCCATGCTGCGCACTCCCGCGTCGATGCCGGGAACGAGATCGCTTAGTTGCGCAGATGGGTCGTTGAAGCGGGCACGAATGGACTTCGCGAAGTCGCGATAGATATTAGAAAATGCCTCCACCAGACCTTCCGGGTGGCCCAATGGCAGACGAAACTCAGCCCGAGTTTCTGCCGAGACGTAATCGCCACCGGCATGGAAAGTCTCACTCGGCTTTCCTGCCCAGTTCACGAGGAGATAGTTAGGGTCCTCCTGCCGCCAGTGCAGGCCGCCCTTCTCACCATAGAGATGGAGTTGCAAGTCGTTGCGATCACCGGCTGCAATCTGCGAAACAAACAAGACTCCGGGAGCCCCATTGTCGAGCTTGAGCAGTACGTTGCAGTCGTCATCCAGCGACCGCCCGGCGACGACGGAAGAAAGATCGGAACAGATCTCCGCAACCTGTCGGCCGCTGACGTATTCCAACAGATTGAAGGCGTGCACGCCGATGTCGCCGATGGCTCCGCCGAGACCCGCCTGCCCTGGATCGGACCGCCATACGGCCTGCTTTTGTCCTGTGGTTTCGAGCGAGCTGCTGAGCCAGCCCTGCGAATACTGCACCACTGCTTTGCGGATCTTCCCCAGAGCGCCGGCGCGTGCCATCCGCCGCGCCTCACGCACCAGCGGATAGCCGGTATAGGTAAAGGTCAACCCGTACAGCAGTTCGGTGCGCCGGACGACTGCCTCCAGCGTTTCTGCCTCTTTCAGCGTGGCCGTAGCCGGCTTGTCGCTCATCACATGGAAGCCATGCTCCAACGCGGCCGCTGCGCTGGGCAGGTGTACATGGTTGGGGGTGACGATGCAGACGAAGTCGATCGCGTCGTTGTGGGTGGTGCGGCGCTTGCGCTCCTGCTCCATCATTTCCTGGTAATTCGCATAGGCCCGGTCAGGGCTTATGTGATAGGTCTCGCCTGCCTGGCGCGAACGCGCCGGGTCCTGACTGAACGCTCCAGCGACCAGTTCGATGTCACCATCCAACTCCGCTGCCATGCGATGAACCGGCCCGATAAAGGAACCCGCACCGCCCCCAACCATCCCCATTCGAAGACGTCTACCTTGTTGCGCCATCCTCACCTTTCGTGAATAAAGCCGCGCTGAGCGACGGCAATGTTGCCCCGGGAAGAGTTTTTCACCAGGTACATCATTTCGTCGGCAGCGCCAATGATCTCCTGGATCGTGTTGCCGTCCTCCGGATAGCTGGCGATTCCGAAACTAGCCAGCATCCGCACTTCCAATCCTTCGGATAACAGATATCTTGTCTCATGCAGCGAGTGCAAGAGCCGCTGGGTTACTTCAAGCGCCGCATCTTTGCCCGTTTGCGGCAATAGAACAATAAACTCATCTCCCCCGTAGCGAAAGGCGGAATCGATTCCGCGCACATTGTGCTTGATGGTCCGGGCAATTTCGGCCAGCAGCCGGCTGCCGGTCAGATGGCCATAGAGGTCATTCACCCGCTTGAAGTGGTCGAGATCGATAAAGATCAGGCTGAAAGGAAGGTTGAAGCGGCGGGAGCGCTCGAGCTCGATCTCGGTGACGGAAAACAAGTGCCGTGAGTTGTATAGCCCGGTGCAATCATCGGTGATCGTTAGCTCCTGGATGCGCTCCACGGCGCGGACGTTTTGGATGGCAATTGCCGCGTAGTCGCACAGAACGCGGAGAAACGCCGTGGTCTCCGTGGTCAGGGTGGCGGCACGATAGTTCACCAGCTCGATCACACCCAGAGTCTGATCGCGGGAGCGGAGCGGTATGCAGATGGCGCATCGCACCGAGGCGGCATAGGCTGCAAAACGCGAATCACTGGCCGGATCAGACACAATCACCGCTTCACCGTGTTTAGCGACCCAGCCGGCGATGCCCTCGCCCATATCGACGCGCAAATTACGATCCTGGGACGACTTTCCCGCGGCCACCGCGTAGTAGAGATTCTGCTGTTCTTCGTCCACAATCAGCAGTGACCAGGATTCGGGCTCAAAGAACTGTTCCATCTGCTGCATGATTGCGCCCAGGATTGAATCCAGGTCGAGCGAGGAAGTGAGTGCACGCGCTACGTCGTGGAAGACCCTCAGGTCCTTGGGCAGGGGCGAACGCGCTGGAAAGGAATCATCGACCATTTCTGACTGAGCCGGGATTCGCCTCTAGCCTCCGATATGGACCATGCTACGCGAAGGTTTCAGAAAGCCAGGCTCGCCGATGTGATGGCGCGCCTCCTTGGTCTCGACCGTCTTCTCGATAAAAGCGGCCAGATCCTCATCCGACCCACCCCGCGCCAGCACGCCATAAAGATCGTGATCGAAGTGGGAAAAAAGGCAGGTCCGGATTTTGCCATCGGAAGTAAGGCGTATGCGGCTGCAGGCTCCGCAAAAGGCCTGCGATACGGGCGCGATGATGCCGATTTCCCCGACCCCGTCGTCGAAGGTAAATCGGCGCGCGGTCTCACCGGGGTTGTTCGCGGCAAGAGCCACGAGCGGGCGGAAGCTGTTCAGTTTTTCAACCACCTCGGTCAGCGGCACGACCACTTCCGGCGTCCACAAGCGATCTTCTTCCAGGGGCATGAACTCGATAAAACGAACAATCACGCCTTCGTCTCGCGAGAAGCGGGCGAAGGAAATGATTTGGTCGTCATTGAAGCCGCGTAGCAGCACACAGTTCACCTTGACCGGCCCCAGACCGGCTCGCTGTGCGGCGCGTAGCCCGGCCAGCACTTTTTCAAAGCTGCCCGGCACCCGGGTAATACGGGCGAAGGTTGCCGAGTCGACCGCGTCCATGCTGACCGTGATGCGGTTAAGGCCGGCTTGCGCCAAGGGAGAGGCCATCTGAGCCAGCAGATGTCCGTTGGTGGTGATGGCAAGATCCAGAGGCTCGCCGGTCGAGTTGGTGCGCAGCTCGGCAAGCCTGGCCACGAGCGAGATGATGTCTTTGCGCAGCAGCGGCTCGCCCCCGGTCAGCCTGACCTTCTCGATACCGAGGTTGACGAAGACCCGAATCATCCGCAGGTAATCCTGCATGGCCAACTCGGCGTACTGAGCTCCGTCGGAGCCGGTCCGGCAGTATACGCACTTGTAGTTGCAGCGGTCGGTAATGGAAACGCGGAGATCCGTAATAGTCCGGCCAAACTTGTCTCTCAGGCGCGCCGCGGGGGCTGCGCTGGCCACTGGGGTCGGGCTGACAAATGACGCGTTGGACGACATATGTTGGACTCCGGCTAGTAGGATGCCGCGACCCGTCTGCGTATCCTCATGACAATTAGAGCATTTTTGCGTGTTCCCGACCCATGGGGGATGGGCAAAAAGAGATATCCGCAATGTAATAAATGCTATAAACCGTGGCGGGACAGCAACTCCGGACTTCCCAATGCCCCGATCCTGCACTATAGTCAGTTAAATAAATGGATACTCCGACCGAGACGAAATCACAAGTTCACCACGGAACAGCAGGATTTCCTTCTTCCTCCGGTAAGTCATTTAACGGATATTTCAGCGCAGATAAGCGGTGGAATTTCCGGAAAAACGACCTCATCGATGCTCGCGCCCGGCGCCTCTTCGAGACTACCGCTCTTGCCTGCACGCACGATGCGTATCCGTTCCAGATTCCTTTGGAGGGCAGAACCGGCCCCACGGTGCGGGCGGACGGCCACTCCATGCTGATGCTTTCGTCCTATGACTACCTGGGACTCATTGGCGACCCGCGTATTGACGCCGCGGCCATTGAAGCGATCCGGAAGTACGGCACCGGTACGGGCGGAGCCCGGCTGCTTACCGGGACCACCGACCAGCATATCCAGATGGAAAAGGACCTCGCGGCTTACAAGGGCACCGAAGCGGCGATCACCTTCAGCTCGGGCTACTTAGCCAATGTAGCGGTGCTGGGCGCGCTGCTCGGTCCAGCGGATCGAGTGATTATGGACTCGCTCTGCCACCGCAGCCTCACGGATGCCTGCCGCTTTGCCGGAGTGCAGTTGCAGCGGTTCCGCCATAATGATGCTTCCTCCTTGCGCCAGGAACTGCAGAACGGATGCCAGGCTAACCGGACTTTGGTCATCTCGGACGGCGTTTTTTCGATGGACGGGGACGTCTGCCATTTGCCCGAGATTCTGGAAGTGAAAAAGGAATTTGGGTTTTTTCTGTTGGTCGACGAATCGCATGCTTCCGGAGTGCTGGGAGCCTGTGGCCGTGGAACCGATGAGCACTTTGGCATCGCGACCGATGAGGTAGACATCTGGACTGGCTCGCTGGCCAAGTCGATCCCGTCGACGGGTGGTTTTGCTGCTGTTTCCCAGGAGCTCGCGATTTTCCTGCAGCATGGGGCTTCGCCGTTCATTTTTTCTGCTGCCTTGAGCCCGGCAGCCGTCGCCGCGATCCGCGAAGGTCTGGCGATTTTGAACGCAGAACCTGAGCGGGTAGCAAAAATCAAGCACAACGCAGACTTTTTGCGCAGTGGTCTGTGCTCACTGGGTTATGACACCGGGTTGTCGGAGACGGCAGTGATCCCGGTCATTCTCAACGACGAGACAACCACGGGGCTGTTCGCCCGGAGGCTCCGCGACCACGGCATTCTGGCGACGCCGGTACTGTTTCCGGCGGTTCCGCAGGATTCCGCCCGGCTCCGGCTATGTGTAACTGCCGCACACACGCAAGCTGACCTGGAATACACGCTGGATGTGTTCGAGAAAATGGCGCGTAACTAGGGCCTGATCCGGCCGCAGCGCCCCGGACTCTTGTGCCGTCCCTTAGGGACTCACCTCATAAATCTAATCCTACCCGGCACTCACGTGCCGGGCTACAGGTTGTTCCGTCCCTCCGGGACTGCTTTGTTGCCGGCATCGGAAGACCGTCCAAAAAAAATGCAAAAAGAGAGATAAGAGATATATGGGTCTGGTGAGTGAGAATTCCGGTCGATTCTTTGGCTTTTCCGCAGCGAGTTTAGTGCCAGGCGCGAAAGGCCAGGACAGCGTTCAGGCCGCCGAAGGCGAATGACTGCGACAAGGCCGCTTCTGCCTGGGTTGCACGGCGTTGGTACAGGTTGTCCCGCCCCAATTCGACAAGCTCAGGGCAGGCTCTGCAGGACTTCGTAGCCGGCATCGGAAGACGGTCGCGAAAAAAATAGGCAAAAGTGAGAGAAAAGAGAGAAAAGGGTCTGGTGAGTGAGAATTCCGGTCGATTCTTTGGCTTTTCCGCAGCGAGTCTAGTGCCAAGCGCGAAAGGCCAGGACGGCGTTCAGGCCGCCGAAGGCGAATGACTGCGACAAGGCCGCTTCTGCCTGGGCTGCTCGGCTTTGGTTCGGAATGACGTCCAGCTCACATTCCGGGTCCGGTCCGGTGTAGTTAGCGGTGGGCGGTAGCACACCGTTACGCAAAGCAAGGATTGTGGCCACCGCTTCGATCGCTCCAGCCGCGCCCAGTGTGTGACCGTGCATCGACTTGGTTGAGCTGACGGGTAGCGCCGCGGTGTGAGCACCAAAGACATCGTGGATAGCCGCTGCTTCCATGCGGTCGTTGGCCTCGGTTGCGGTGCCGTGAGCGTTGATATATCCGATCTGCTCGGGAGCTAAACCGCCATCGCGCAGCGCACCGCGCATCGCCCGGGCAGCGCCCTCGGCGGAAGGCTGGGTCACATGGCATGCATCGGCCGACATACCGAAGCCCACAATCTCCGCCAACGGCTTGGCGCCGCGGGCTAATGCCCGTTCCAGCGGCTCCAGCACCAACATGGCAGCGCCCTCTCCCAGAATCATTCCCGAACGGTTGGCTGAAAAGGGACGACAGGTATCCGGGCTCACGACACGCATCGCCTCCCAAGCCTTTAGTCCGCCCAGGAAGAGCGGCGCCTCACTGCCGCCGGCAATGGCCAGGGGTGCTGCCCCGGACCGCACCATCCACAGCGCATTACCAATGGCGTGCGCCGACGAGGAGCAGGCGGTCGAAATGGTATAGGCCGGTCCATGCAGGCCGTACTCCATGGAGATGTGGCTGGCGCCGGCGTTGCTCATGCCCAGCGGAATGGTGAGTGGATGGACCCGGTGCCTGCCGTGGTGGAAGAGTTCCCAATAGCCAATTTCTTCGGTAAACCGGCCGCCCATGCAGGAACCGGTAATGATGGCTGCGCTGTCGCGGAGCTCGTCAGTCCACTCGATCCCAGCCATAGAAACGGCTTCACGCGCAGCGATTACCGAGAATTGTGCGAAGCGGTCCATGAAACTGAGCGTTTTGCGGGAAAAGTAGCTCTCGGCGTCGTAGCCACGGACCGCGGCGCCGTTCTTGAAGCGAACCTGATTCATGCCCATTTCGGCAACCGGCCCGACGTCGTTCGGGATCGGCCCGATTCCAGATTCACCGCTGGCAAGTGCCTGCCAGAATTGCTGCTGGTCAAGGCCTAGAGCGCTGATGACGCCCATTCCTGATATGACAACTCGCATCTACACCATTTTCATAGAGGACTGTTTCGAGGGTACCAAACTCATTCGGTCGCGATCTGGGCCGAGGGATTCTGCTTGGAATCCACCAGGTAGGTGACACCGTCGATCATTTCGCGAATGGTGCGGATCTTCTTCGCGTCTTCGTCTTTGATCTCGATGTCGAACTCACTTTCGAGGTCGAACAGGATGTTGATGCTGTCCATCGAATCGATGCCCAGTTCTTCGAAGGTGCTGTCGGGCTTGACCTTCTCGAGGGGAATTCTTTGGGTGGTCGCAATCACTCGAAGAACTCGTGCTTGGATCGTCTCAGACATTAGGGGCCTTCTAAAAACCACAGTCCTGCCCGAGCACAATATTGAGTCCCGGGGGATGAACTGTTTCAGTAAAGTTAAACCGCGAGCCTAGTGCTGGCAATAGTTTGTCATTGAAAGCGAATTTTTCAAACTTTTGCCTCCGCAACGGCGAGCCGTCGGGCGGTGCGCCAGGCGTAATGCAAGGCGGAGACGATGGTGAGCAGGGCGGTCGCATCCAGAGCTACCGTGCGCAGCATGGTAAGGGGAAGCAGCGCGAAGACCTGGCACAGCAGGACGGTAAGCAGCGCCAGGATCTGCGCGCAGGTGTTCGCTTTGCCGTAGATGCTGGGGCGAAAGTCACGCATGCCGAGACTGATATATAGCAGCGAGGCGATGATGAGAATACCCAAATCGCGGCTGAAGACCAGCACCGTAACCCGGCGCGGCACCAGGCCCTGGTGCATCAGTACCAGGAATAAGGTGCTCAGCAGGAGCTTATCGGCTACCGGGTCGAGGTATTGGCCAATTTGCGTATGCTGCTTGAGTACTCGCGCGGCGAAGCCATCCAGACCGTCGCTCAACCCTGCTACCACGAACAGGCAGAGGGCGGTTTTGTAGTGGGACTCAAGAACCGCAATGACCAAAAAGGGTATGAGGCACAGGCGCAGGAACGTAAGCAGGTTGGGAGCTGCGCGTAATTCTTTCAGCAAGGCGTTCCGATCTTCGTGGCGGCGACCCGAAATCTTGATGGTACATGAGCTTTTGATATGATAGCGAGATGCACGGCGCAGGCGCGTAGCTCAGTTGGTTAGAGCGCTACCTTGACACGGTAGAGGTCAGGAGTTCGAGTCTCCTCGTGCCTACCATATTTTTGCCGCCTTGCTCCTGAAAACCTGGCCTAGGTGGAGAGTTCCATTGCCCGCTCTCGTAATGCGGAGTACTGCCGCGACAGTCCCAAGGCTTCTATGAGCGCGCCGTCAGGCTCACCCCAAAAAAAACTTTCGCGGTGCTCGTCCAGTTCGCGAGCCAGACAGTCCGCAACGTACAGGGCGGTGGAAGCGTCAAACGAAGTGTGGGTATGCGGTTGGGCCGATGATGATTGGCCAAAGCTTCGACAATGAGACTGCCCATGCTCCATAGTCCCAGCAAGTAAGCTCCGATTCCCCCATATCGTGGAGAAGTGCGGAAGCGATGCCGACATCACGCAGCTTCGCAGGTATAGGAAGTGTTCCCACAATTAAGGCCGCCGCGCACGGCGCTGCATTTCTTCGCAAAAAGAAGGCGCAATGCCGGCTGCCGGCTGGAACGCTTTGAACGTGTCCGAAGCCAACGCGAGAATTCGAATCGTCTCCATTCCCAGGTAAACTACCGCCGCTGTCAGGCTGGTGACCGTGTGCGCCAATCCAAAGAACCCGCTGTTACTTCAGATTTCTGTCGAACCGTTCCGCAAAGCTGTTGCATCAAAAGGCCGTAACTCTGCTCGGTAAAGGTAGTCCCATGACCCAACGAAGGACCCACCTTGTTGCGGTGGGCTTGCTCGTGCTCTCATTTCCCGGTCTTCACGCTCAGAGCCCGCAGCAGATCATTCAGCAGGTGGTAGACGTAGAACGGAAAGCTGACCAGAACGACCACTCCAATTGGATTTACTTGGAGGAGAGCGATAAGCCCAAGGAGCACCTCGTTCAGTGGGTTGCGGCCACGCAACGAGGCAATGTCGAACGCGTCCTTGAGAAGGACGCCCAGCAGTTGCCTGAGGCCCGGCAGCGCGAGCTAATTGAAAAATTCATGCACGACACCAAGGCTCAAAACAAACAGGTCGAAGAGGGGAATCACGATAACCATCAGATCGATGACCTGTTAAAGCTGCTGCCCGAAGCTTTTGTCTGGACCCAAACCGGATCGACCGCAAACACGACCTCACTGCATTTTGACCCCGCACCGAAGTTTCATCCGCCTACGCGGGAAGCGCGCGTGTTCAGCAGCATGACCGGCGACCTGGTGGTGGATAACCAACAACACCGAATCTGTAAAATCAAGGGCCACCTTTTCCACGATGTCACCTTCGGCGGGGGCCTTCTGGGACGACTGAAAGAGAAAAGCTCCTTCGCCCTGGAGCAGCAACAGGTCGGTCCATCCATCTGGGAGTTGTCGCAAATCCACGTCCATCTGGAGGGCAACGCTCTGCTCTTTAAAAGCGTGTCACTGCAACAAGATGATAAGCGCTCCAGATTTCAGCCCGAGCCTGGGGACGTCACCCTCGACCAGGCGGCCAGTCTTGTCATGGGCGAGCCAAATCTGCTCACTTGCGGCGAAACTCAAGGCCAGGCGCCGGGATCTCAGGCCCCAGTTCCATGTGCCGAAAAGACCGCCAAACGTACAGAACCCTAGCCGCTTCGTTCCCAAACCGCCGCTGCTGCAGTTCACGACCTCCCCTAAATGATCGAAGGATTGCAGCAGCAGGGTAGATTCCATCCGACCTTGTCTCCTTGATAGTGAACCTTTCTTTGCACAAGGAGAATCGTCCTGGACTCAACTTCTGCCCGTGGCGGGCATCGCTGCCGCAGCAGTAATGGAAATTTGCTGCTTCTTATCTTGATGCTCATTCCATCCATTGGTGGAGCTCAGACGACCAATGGTGACGCGGCGTCGGCGCGCATAGATCTTTTTGCGGGGTACTCGTACTGGCAAGCGAACGGCACTGCCGGAGGAGTCGCTTTCTCCAACTCCAAGCAGGGTATTCTTGCCAGCGGAGCATATTATCTGGATCGCACTTTTGGAATTGAGCTGGTGGGTGACTACCACTTTACCGGCGGAAACGATTCGATGCGGTCTTTATCCATCGGCCCAATTTTTCGTGGGCGGCCGCGCCATGGACTCACCCCTTTTGTTCATGCCCTGGGCGGCGCCACCAACATGCTCGGGCCAGGGGCCTTTTACTCCAACCGCGACGAGCCTCAATCAGCAACCTGGGGGCGCGAGATCACGTTGGGCGCTGGTCTAGACTACGCAACGCCGTATTTCCACCGCCACCTGGGCTTACGTCTGTTCCAGGCCGATTATGTGATTGAGCATGTGGACTTCGGAGCGGGTGGGATTGCTGATTTCAACTCGGGGCGCTTTAGCACCGGTCTTATCTGGCACCTCGGATCAGTTCCACCACCGCCGTCGATTTCTTTTGTCTGCACCGCAACGCCGCAAGTTGTATACCCGGGCGATCCGCTCAGCATTATCGGCGTCACTACCAACCTGGACCCAAAGAAGAGAGCGACATTTCGCTGGGCCGGCCAGGGGTTCAACAGCTACGATGCAACGTCAATTTTGAACATCAACTCTTCCGGTCTTAAGCCAGGTACCTTCACGATTGTTGGGCACGTGAGCGAGGGCAAGCACGCTGACCGGTCCGCCGACTGCACGGCACAATTCAAGGTAATGCCCTCGCGTTAGCGAGTTTTCAGCGGGCCGAGTTTTCAACCAGCTACTTCTGGACCGGCTCCGGCTCCAGTTCCGCGGAGTTGTTGGCCGCTGCGTGGGCCTGTTGCAGGCGATACCCGGCTCGGGTGCGGATGTGGTACTTCTGCAGGTCTTTGCCGACCAGCTTGACGTTGATGGTACGCCAACCCGTACTAGGATTAGGCTGGGGATAATAGCTGAGCGAGTAGAGGTGGGCCAGATCCTCCTGGATAAAGGCAAACGCCTTCTTTTCATCGCCCCAGCTGCGGGCGAAGTAGGCTTTGCCGCCGGTCGCCTTGCTCATGCGCTCGAAGACCGCCGTTGAGATCGGCTCTAACTGCGCTTCCCGCGTACTGATCATGTAGATAATCGTGCCCGTGGATTGCGCCAACTCGGCTACGTCTTCCGGCGGAACCAGGCTGGCATTGTCGGGGCCGTTGGAGAAAACCACCACCACTTTTCGGCCGCTGTAACGAGCCGCGTCCTCGACCGTCATCAAGAGGCAGTTGTAGAGCGCGGCATCGTCGCCCGCGACCGTGCTCCGTACCCCACGGAGGACCTGGGTCCGATCAGAGGTGAGTGCCGAATTGCGCGAGAGATCGCGGCTATAGGAATAGAATGCGACCTTGTTTGCCCCTTCTAACGAACGAATGAAGTCGGTGATGGCGTCCTGCGCGAATACAAATCCCCGATACATATAGTTGCTGGTATCGAAAAGAACAAAAACGTTGGCGCCGGAGATCTGCGACTGCATCGTCGGGGAAGCGTCGCTGGATGGCGCGGAGTAACCCTTCTCCACCATGGAGGATGCCACCATGGGAGTGATCGTCTTAGGGGTCGATTTAACTGGCGCCGGGGTTTTGCCGCCGGGTGCGTTGGGCGGAGGCTGGATCACCTGCCTGGGCGCCTCGTTGCCTTCTTCGAAGGTCGCAAGCCTCTCCGGTATTTTGTCCTCGGTAATGGAAAAGTTTTCCGGGCCCAGGCCGGAAACATAGTTTCCTTTGTTATCAGTTACGGCGACGTTTAGCTGGACCAGATCGACGTTGACCCGGATGTTGGTCGAATCATCCTGGGCCCCGGTCAACCGGCCGCCGACAAAGAAGAGCGTGAGTACGGTCGGAATAAAGAGAAGCTGTCGCTTAGCCATAGTGTGTCCTGTACGCCTTTATTTATTTTCCGCCGGCGCGGAGATTACCTGAGACTGTTGCATCTGTACACCGTTTTCCTGGCCGGCGGAGGCAGCTTCTGTCAGCTGCGGCAAAACGATCTTGCCCTGGCGGAACTCTTCGCCGGTTTCTCTCATGGCGCGGGTCAACGCCGGCCAATCCTCGATGTCGGTGGCAAAAATATTGGCCACCATGTGCCGGGTCAACTCCGGGACCAGGCGATTGAGCATGACCGGCGAGTACCCCTTCTCGTCTGCCAGCCGCGCCCAGTAGAGATTGCTTGAATCCCATGACTCGCCCAACAAGCGGCTGGAGTTGCCGCCGAAGGCGGGAAACGGCTGCACGTTCAAAAGCTCGCACATGTAGTTCATGGCCAGCACCGGGTGAGGGGTGCCAAAGTCACGGGAAAGACGCTGCAGGTTAACCTCCGCCGGATACTGACGGCTGAGGGCATCCAATTCTGAGATCGCAGCGCCTACGGCGTCCTGGGGATATTTCTGGCGAAATTCCGCCGCCAGGTGAAAGGTATCGGCCGGGGTCAACGGCCAGAGGCTGGCTGCTTCGTCGCCCGACTGCAAAGCCTGCTCCACTTGTCCCAACCGCTGCGCAGGCAGGCGTTCGGCGAGAATTTCGAGCACTTTACCTCGCAGCTCCTGATTTGCCACCCCGGGGTTCGCCACCGCCGCGGTTACAAGCTCTTCGCCGGCTCGCTGGTAAAGAGCGACGGCATGGAGTTCGTTTCGGGTCACGTTCCACCAGCGCGGCAGGGTTGCGCTGACCAGGAGGTCTGCCGTGACCTCCTTCCATATCAAAGCCTGCACATTCTTGGGGGCGATGAAATCCTCTTCTGTCGTGGCCAGCACATACGGCAACTCGGCCAGTGAGCCAACCAGGTAGGCGCCGCCGCCGGCGGGTGAGCCCTGGTTAAACAATTCCGGCGCCTGCCATAGCTGGGTCACGCCCATAATGGTTTCCCCGGAAAAATCGTGAGAGCGCACAAACAGCGGGTTGTTGTGCAGCAGTTGGGCCCCAGGCGGTTCGTAGTAGGCGTAGTTCAAACCTACCAGCGCGTCGCGGAGAAACGGCGTGAGCTGACCCCGTGCCGCTTCCAATTGCTGCTTGGAGCCCGGGGTCTTGATCACCTTAGTAATATCGACATGCACCTGCAGCTCGGCATGACGGTTGGCGTAGACGCCGGGCGCCCACTCTGTTTTTTCGCTTTCCGTAAAGATGGGGCGGGGCAGCTCGAATTCCCGAAGCTCGCTAGCCAGGGGAAGTAGGTTGCTTGCCGGAGCACCCCCTGCGGCCATCTTGTCGAGCCCGTCCCCGAGTGAGAACAGGGTGTCAAGCGACACCAGGCGTTGGTCATCGAGCACCGTCCGCATCCGGGTGGCCATTTCCTGGCGCATGCGTTGCCCTTCCGCAGTGCCCTGCGGGGGGCCTGCCAGCAGCTCAATCAATTCGCCTTGCGAGAGGTTGGCTTTGCCACTGGCCACCATGACGGCTTTGAGCGAACCATGGCCGGCGTCGAAGAGCTGCGCCAAGGAGTTTACGCCGGAGAAGGGGGCAATGGCCTGTTGCCACGATTGGTTCAGATCGACACTGCGAATTTCTCCCTGCCGGGCCAGAATTTGCCAGATCCCCAGGTTCGCCTGCAGCATCCCCATGGCATTGCCGCGCAGGCTGTGGTCGTGCATTCCGTCGATCGTGTCCGCCACCTTCACAAACTGAGTAATCGAGGTGTCGTCCAATTCAGGGAACTCTGAAAACACCAGGTACCAGTTACTCAGCTGGGGAAATTTACGGGCCAGCAAGAGTACGGTCTCTGGCGCGAGACGCTTGTCCGCAGCGCGCCCGCTGTCCATCTCGTTCAGCATGAGATAGATTTGCAGCGGTCCCTGTTCGGTATCCATGCGAGAGAACGCGGCCATGGCTTCCAGCAGTTGTTCCGGCCGTTTCCATCCCCGTGCGCGCCGGCCCCAGTCGTGACCTGCCTTGGCCTCGCCTTTCTCCGCCAGGATCTGCTTCCAGACATCGAGGCTGCCGGGGATGCGCGGCTCGCCGTCGGCCCCCCACTGTACGCGGGTAAAAAGCATCAGGAGTGCGGGGGCTTTGCGAAAGACCGCCCGCGCCGGATAGGCCTTGGGATCGGGCTCGCGAAAGGCATCGTACAACCGGTGCAAGCGCGGAGATGCGGTAAGGTAGGCCTGCTGCTGCGGGTTCACCCGCGCCAGGGTGTCGAAATAAACCGCCAACCAACCGTTGTCTTCATCGACCAGACGAAGGACAAAGTCCCCCGGAGACCTGGGACTGGCGCCCACCAGATTACTCCACCCCGTCTCAGCGGCGCTCCCTCCGGGCACCATAACCCGTCCGCCGCGGATGTAGATCTGGGTGCCATAGAAATCAAGCACCGGCCCATAGGCCAGAAGTTTCCCCAGGCCAGGCGAGCGGGCTAACGCGGTCCGGGTTTCCACATCGGTGTTGGACATCCCCCAATAGAGGCGGTCGACCGCAGGTTCGCGGAGCAGGATGTCGACCAGCGATTGCGAGCCCCTGCTCTTGGAGCTGCTGAGCGACTTCCACTCGTTCTCACTGAAAAGCACCGGGACGCGAGATTCGGGAAAAGCGTAGGTGAAGACCTCGCCCTTCTCCAGTGCCTCCTCCAGCGCGGTGAGGGGGAAACCAGAGTCGGTGGTAAGGAAAGCCCGTTCCGGATCGGAGGTCATCAGGGTAGAACCCTTTTGCCCGCAGGCCGGCCGGGCGTGGTAGCCGAGGATACTCAACAAGGGCTCCGCTTCGGCACAGGTGGCGATGCGTAGGGTGCCGCTCGAACCGGCCATCATCTGAAGCTCTCGCGCCTGGTGCAGGTAGCGCTCGAGCAGATGCAGATACTCGGTCGGCACACCGTTGAGGTAGCCGGTGGCGTAGGCGTTGCGAGCCACCAGGGGCAACACATCGTTGGGAGCTATCTGCTGGCTGATACCCGCCATGCGCAGGAAAGATCGCAGGGGCCCGGGAATGACCACCGTATTCTCAGGGGGAGCGGGGTGGCTGGCGGTGCGAGAGGGCTTAGGATGAACGCTGGCCGTCTGCGCCCAGCTCAATGAGCATTGGCAGCAAAACCCGGCGAAAAGAAGAGCGGACAAACGGATAACAGGCTTCACAGTGGACGCCTCTTCGCGAAACTTTGGGACCCTGCGGCAAGTTTGATTTTGGGAGAAAGTTTACATCTGGTACCTGGCCCACGTGCTTAAAGAACCCCGAGATTCATCACAACTTGCCGGTAGGTCACACCTGTTCTGCGACGTCACTCTGGTCCACAACTTTCGTGGAGAAAAGATACACCACCTGAATCTCCCAGGGGTGAATATCTCTTCACCGGGTCAAAACGGCACGGTCCAAATAAGGATTGCATTATAGGTTGTGCAATCCGAGTATCGGTTCAATTGACTATCCCACCCTTGGCAAAGAACGCGAAGGATGGAACACGCGTCGATCGGTGGCCGGGATAGAGCCAAAGCGCCTTTCCATTCGCCACCAGGGCTAAAAGCCCCGAATTTCTGTATACCTAAGCTTTCTCGCGGATTTGAAAACCTGCCTCCTCGGACTAAAAGTCCGGGGCTGGCAC
>CAVXRU010000028.1:0-206151 GCA_963763905.1 uncultured Acidobacteriaceae bacterium
ATCGTGTAGTATGTTGCGCCAGGTGCTTACCTCGGCGAGCAACTCCGCCACCGCCGCGGAAGCAAGGATGTGCCCGCCGTCACCGCAATCCATCACGCGTTGAGCAATGTTGATGCCACCACCCGCCACGTTGCGGTTGGCATTGATGTCCGCCACTCTATATACCGGTCCGGTGTGGATCCCCATGCGCACTTGCACCCCTGGATGCCCGCGCAAGGCACGGCTGCACTCCAGGGCACAGCGCACTGGAGCTTCCGCGTCACCGAAAAAAACCAGTGCCATGCCATCCCCCGTTGGCAAGCAAATCAATTGGTCGGAGGCTTGGGCCCGAGAGAACTCCGGGGTCCCGAGCACACTGTCCTGCAAAATACGTTGCTGCTGCTCTTGCTGATCCATAGGCAGCCGTGAGTAGCCCACGATGTCGGTGAACAATACGTGCGCCACTTCCAGGGTACGTTTGGATCCAGAGTCAGCGGCTAAAGCTGGCGTTGGTGAAGGAGCGGGAACAACCGCTCCGCCACTTGTCACCGGCTTTTCGTTCACAACCTCTCTTGCTGCCGCGCTGCGTCCGCTCTCCGAGTCCCTCCTCATCCTCTGGAGGTCTGCGCGCAGGTCCGAGGCGTGCTGGTATCGCAGTTTCCGTTCTTTCTCCAGCGCCCGGCTGATGAGGTCTTCCAGTTTCTGGGGAAGGTCAGGATTTAATCGAATCGGGGAAACAGGATCGCGGTTCATAATCGACTCGAAAATCACTCCCGAAGTTTCTCCCCGGAACGGCAAAGTTCCCGTTGCCATCTCGTACAGAACCGTACCAAAGGAGAACAGGTCAGTACGGGCATCCAATTCCTGGCCTCGCACCTGCTCGGGTGACATGTATGCTACCGTTCCTAGCGCTGTTCCTGGACTGGTGAGATGCTGTTCGTCGATGAGTACCGCGTCGGTGGTGCCGTCAATTTTGCTCGAAGAACTGGCAGTTGGCATAACCTTTGCCAACCCGAAATCCAGAATCTTCGCATGGCCACGCTTCGTCACGAATATGTTGGCCGGCTTGATGTCGCGGTGAACAATGCCTTGAGAGTGGGCGGCGTCCAGCGCATCCGCAATTTCAATAGCAAGTCCTAGCAAGACGTCCGTATCGACTGGCCTCCCAGCGGCGAGGTGCTTCAGGGTCATGCCGTCCAAGAATTCCATCGCGATGAATGCGTTCCCACCCTGTTCCCCGATGTCGAAGATCGTGCAGATATTGGGATGGTTCAGTGCGGACGCTGCTTTCGCTTCTCGCCGAAAACGCTCCAGAGACAGGCGGTTAGCCAAGCCCTCGGGTGGAAATTTCAGAGCCACAAAACGGTCCAGTCGGGTGTCCTGGGCCTTGTAGACCACACCCATCCCGCCGCCACCCAGCTTCTCAATGATGTGGTAGTGCGAAATGGTTTCGCCGATCATGGGTGTATCAAATCATAGCCCGATTGGACGACCGTACCCCGGCCCGATCCAGCCGTCGCCCTCCGACACGTTCGCCGTGGGGGCTAGCCCAGCAACGGAAATTAGTCGCCAGAAATTAGTCGCCAGGAAATTAGGAAATTAGTCGCCAGACGGCACGTTCACCTGCTGCGGACTGGGTGGAGTGGACCCCTTGGTTGAGACAAACTGGACGGCGATTAATTGGTGACACTTCGGCCCGTTTCGTTTCGTTTTATAGATGATTGCGCGCGGGTCAGAAGATCGAGTGGGATGGGCCGAAGATGGTTGCGAAAGATTGTCCTCAGGCTGCGCAATTTATACGACGGCAAGACCGTTCCGGCTGGGCTCTTTCCTGATGAAATATCTTCGGCAAAGCTATCGCCGGGCAATTGATTGCGATGGCGGGCAGCACCTGCACTCAAAGTAACCTCCGGAAGGGTACTCCCGGATCAAAAAAACGTCACGGCGCCGGTATGAAAATCCCACCGCGTGCATCTTGATAGCAAACGATTTCGGCAGAGGCGGCCTCTCGGCGGACGCGCTCTCTGACCGGCAGTTTCCGGTAGTTTACGGACTACGCCCGAGCGAAGGACAGTGTCACCGCTGTCCGGTGTCACACCCGATCCCTGTCTGAAATTAGCTAATCGAGGTATCCCGCTACGGCGGGATTTTTTTATGCATGCCACCGTGTTTTCTAGAGCGCTGCAAACCTCCCCCGTTGCTTCTTGCTCGCAACTTAACAACGCACCTAAAAACGGAGCCACCTATGCCGAAAAATCAAGTCAGCGATCCCATCACCGATCAGGAAATAGCCTTTGTCCACCTGGTCCTCTCTGGAACCATGACTGACCGCCGTGCCGCCGAAGCCGTCGGTCTCAACCCCGACACCGCCGCCTACACCAAAGCCAAACCTCGTGTCAGCGCCTACATGCTCGAGCACCGGGCCGCCGTGCACGAACGGCTCGTGCAGCAAGAGACGGAGGAACTGCCCGGCTGAAACTGAGCCGCGAGCAGGTCCTGGCCCGGCTCTGGGAAATCGCCAACCTGGACCCCGAAATGACTCGAAACAGCGCTTCCGCCCAGATCAAGGCCCTCGCCATGATCGTCGCCATCGAAGGCCTGATCCCTGATCGTCGCGCCGTATCCTTAGATAGGAAATCCGCCCCGCCACCTAACGGGCAAATCGATACCGCCGCCTGGCTTCGCGAGCAACAGGGCAAAACCATCTTCCCCCAGCCCAGCCCTGACCTTGTCCATGACGAAGATGGTCCCGGTGTTCCCGATCCCCCGCCCAGCGTGGCGGCAGACGCACCTTCGGACCTTGGCCCTGCCCCCGACCCTACTCTGGATCCCTGCGAACCCATCTACGTCCACCCCTTTAGTCCCACGGAAACGTCCCCATCGTCGCCTCATGCCCGCGTGCCCGCATCTGCTGCAGACAAACGGGCCGCTTCCTCGATAGAAAAGAATCCCTCTACCTGGCGCCTGAGACTCTAAAGGAAGCGGACGCGCTACCAATGCCCCCAAAAGACCAAAAAGGATCGAATTTTATCGAACTTTACAAAAATAGAAGACACACCAAACCGAACTGGAGCTGATGCGGCATCCGCGCCGGAAGGGTAGATCGCCGCTGAAGAGTGGATCTATTGTGTTTCTTGATCGTGCATGGTATTTTCTTGTTTATGCATGGTTCATCAGGGGCAATAAGAAAAAACGAGATTGAAAGTCGACTGCTGCGCGGCCTTCCCGTCAATGCCACTGCCCTCGCGAAGGAGTTCCTGGTGTCCGAGGACGCCATCCGTCGAGATCTGCGGGCGTTAGCCGCCGAGGGCAAGTGCAAACGGGTTTACGGTGGCGGGCTTCCGATAGCGCCGGATGGAGGCCCGTTTGAACACAGACTCTTGAACGACTCGAAAGAAAAACGCGCTTTAGCCTTGGCCGCCCTGACCTTAGTCTCTGAAGCTTCGACGGTGTTCCTCGACAGCGGTACTACCAACTTGGCCTTGGCCAGAGTGATGCCGCCCGATCGCTCTCTTACAATCGCCACAAATTCGATCTCGATCGCGAGCGCCCTCCTCGAGCGAAAGATTTTCAAAGTCATTGTTCTGGGAGGAGAGATCGATCGTGAAATCGGCGCGGCCGTCGGGGTGTCTGCGATCCGCGAAGCCGAACGCTTGAGCTTTGATCTGTGTTTCCTCGGAGCTTGCGCCGTTTCCGCATCTCTTGGAATTGGCGCGTTCTACATGGCAGATGCCGAATTCAAACGCACACTCATTGCGAGAAGTGATCGCACCGCAGCGCTTATCACTATGGACAAAGTTGAGACTCGGGCGCCGTTTCAGGTGGCCGCACTGGCAGTCCTTGACCATGTCGTTCTTGAGTCCGGTACATCGGAGGAGATTGTCTCGATCTTTTCCAATGCCGGCCCCAAAGTCATCCTTGGGCAACCGTAGGCTGCGTCTCGTTCGATACGACCGAGAGCGGGAATTTTCATGACCGAGGGATTGTATCTATCGCGCGTGAAGCTATCGACCAGGCTGGCGTTCGTTGCCGCAGGTTTCGGCGTAGCTTGCTGGGCTCCCTTAGTGCCTTTCGCAAAGACTCGCTGCCATCTCGGCGACGACACCATGGGGTTGGTTCTTCTGCTCTTGGGCGCCGGTTCCATCGTTGCGATGCCGCTTGCTGCGAACCTGAGTGCGCGCTTCAGTAGTAAGCCGGTCGTACTCTCAGGTGGTGTAGGACTGGCACTCATATTGCCGCTCTTGAGCATCGTATCGTCGCCGATCGCCCTTGGAGTCGCGCTGTTTGCCTTCGGGGCTTCTCTGGGATCGTTAGACGTTGCAATGAACCTGCATGGTGTCGAGGTTGAGCGTGTCTCTGAGAAGCCGTTGATGTCTGGATTTCACGCACTTTTCAGTGTTGGTGGATTTCTGGGGTCGGGAATCGTGACAGCTCTTCTCTCTCGAGGCGTCGCACTCAGTTCAAGCACAATTCTCAGCTCCATTATTCTTGTTTCACTGATTGTTGTGGCTCTTCCGCGCATGCTCTCGAATCGAGAGACAACTAAGCAGCCTCTCTTTGCAATCCCGAGAGGTGTCGTGCTCGTTATCGCTATCTTCGCGACAATCTCATTCCTGGTTGAGGGGGCTCTGCTCGACTGGAGTGCGCTTTTGCTTCTCGGCGAACACCTCGTCTCTGCTGCGCACGGAGGGCTGGGATACATGCTCTTCTCCATCGCGATGACGTTCAGCCGTTTCGTCGGCGATGGCATCGTAGCGCGATTCGGGAACCGCTTTGTGCTGAGAGTTGGTGGGGTGATAGCGCTTCTGGGGTTCTGCGGCTTCCTTCTCGCACCGGTCGCATGGATCGCGCTTGTCAGTTTTGTCTTTGTCGGCCTTGGAGCCGCAAACATCGTGCCTATCTTGTTCAGACTCGCGGGTACGCAACACAAAATGCCAAAGGGATTGGCCGTTGCCGCCCTCACTACGGCGGGTTACGCGGGCATGCTGACGGGACCGGCTGCCATTGGCTTCTTGTCCAAGGGATTCGGCTTGCACAACGCGTTCTGGTTTCTGGCAGCCCTTCTGGCGTGCGTACCGATCTTCGGCAAACATGTGACGGCAGAAAATTCTCACTGAACGAGCGGGCAGGATAAAAAACCTATGACGCGAACACAAGCCATTGTCTTCGATATGGACGGGGTGCTTATCGACTCCGAAGAATTGCACGCACACGCGAAGCGCATCGCTTTTGCGCACGCAGGGATCGCGTTGTCAGATGCAGATCTGAGCTCCTATGTAGGCCGGAGCGATGCCGTTATGATCGACGAGATCGGAGCTCGATACGGACTGACTGACGGGCAAAGATCGACGGTCCTGAATGAAAAGGCGCGGATCTACGAACAAGAAGAACAAGGGATAAAGATAGTTCCCGGTGCGATTGAGTTCGTCCGGTGGGCGGCTCAGCATTATCGTTTGGCTCTTGCAACCTCGGCAACGCCGCGCAATCGAATGACGACTCTAAACCGTCTTGGCATAGCAAACCTTTTCGAAGTCGCCGCTGATCTAGGAGATGTTTCTGAGCCCAAACCCTCGCCGGAGATCTACTTAACCGTTACTTCGCGTCTTGCGCTGCAGCCGTCCCAATGTCTGGTGGTGGAAGACTCTCTGACGGGAGTCCTTTCTGCCAAGCATGCAGGGTGCTGCGTTTCGGCCCTGACCCGAACCTTCGCAGCCCATGCATTGCTCGGTGTGGGGGCAGATTTCATTTTCGAAGACTTTCAATCGCTAGAAGGCCTGCTGAGATCGAGAAGTACTGCCGTTAGGATAGGAAGCTTGCGAGCTTAGGCTTGGAAAAACACGATGGGTAGGACTTCTAAAAGATGCTCTGTAGGGCGGATCCTCGTGCTTGTATTGGCGTTGACAGTATCACTTTTCGCACAGGAACAGAGCACCCCCGCTACATGGCGTGGTCTGGTGAAAAACAGCGTCGGAACTCCGATGGTGGGAGCCAAAGTGCGGCTGAAAGGAACTTCCACCGCTGAATCAACCACGGCGGCCGATGGCAGCTTTTCTCTTGCTGCTTTGCCGGCCGGAAAGTACAAGCTCACAATTGTTGCGGATGGAACGACCGCCACTTACGCGCAGACTATTACTTTGACCTCTCGCTCAGCAGCGGTAGTGATCACAGTGACGAATAGCCGTGAAATCACAGTGGCTACGCAGCAGCAGACGGATCAGAAGGGCGGCGAGAAACTCTCAAGTCAAAAGGTAAACGAGTTGCCCTTGAACGGACGCGACTTCAGCACCCTGCTTCTGCTGGCGGCAGGTACCATGACGGACGCGAATGGGGCTACGAACTTCACCCAGCAGTTTGCGATCAATGGACAGCGTGGTGTCGAAGCGGTGTTCGCGATGGATGGAGCGGACATCAGCGATCCGGAGATGGGCGGGAGCACCTTCACGAATTTCAACGTGGATGCGATTCAGGATCTGCAATCCAGTTCGGGCTGGATGCCGGCAGAGATCGGACGGAGTGCCGCCGGTTTCACAAACATCGTGACACGGTCGGGTCAGAGTGGGTTTCACGGATCATTCTTCGAGTTCATACGAAACTCCGCTCTTGACGCACGGAATTATTTCGATCACCCGTCAATTGCGGAGCCGGGCAGGATCCCACCGTTCCGAAGAAATGAATTTGGATTCACGAACGGTGGACCAGTCGTCCTGCCCCACGTCTACGACGGGCGCGGCCGTACGTTCTATTTTGGGCAATATCAGGGGTTCCGGCAGGTCCTCGGAACCACGCAGGTGCTCGCCGTGCCGACAGCAGAGGAGCGGGCAGGCCAGGACACGGTGACCTATCCGGACGGTAGCACAGACACTCTGCAGGTGAAGGTTAATCCTCAGATCGCAACTGTACTGGCACGCTACCCGCTTCCCAACAACCCGGCTGGCGCCTATGGGCCTCGAACATACGCAGCACCGTCGAAGGTCGACACAGATGCAGATCAGTTTTCAATTCGTATCGATCAAAAGTTGGGAGCGAAGGGGCAGTTTCTTGGTCGATTCAACTACGACAACCTGACGGGACCTACGACCAACCCCGACCAGACACTGCTCGATCCGGCCTTCGGTGTGAAGTATGTAGATAGACAACGAAACGTGGTATTCACCTATACGCGCACAGTGTCGCCGCGATTTCTCTGGTCGTCATCACTGAGTATTACGCGGACGACTCCATCCTTTCCGACACAAGACTACACTGACCCTGCACTGAAGTTCACGGATGGCCTCTACGAGGCATTTAATTCAGCGGCGGGATCGGTAATGTCCGCATTCGGCAATCTGTTCCAGGGACAGCTCAATTTCGCTAGGACGACACAGCGGCATGCAGTGAAGTGGGGTATCGAGGCACGCCTCAATCGAGACACGACCTATTTCGGCATCAGCCCGAACGGGGAATACGACCTTGGCGGTGGAACGGTCTATTCGCCGGTATTTATTCCTTCTGCGTCCGGAGAGCACAACGTGCAGGTGGGCGATCCCCTGCCAGACACGCTGAGCAGTTTGCTGATCGGGTACCCGTTTGGGTACACGATCGCGGTCGCCCCGCCTTATTTGTCGAACGGAGCACACATTGGGCCGGCGGCGATCAACAGGAACGACGTGAATGCCTATGTCCAGGACACATGGAAAATCAACCAGCAGTGGGTGCTCGATTACGGGCTGCGGTATGAGTTATACACACCGATCACTGAGCGGGCAAAGCGGACAGCGGGTTTTCTGGACGCGTTTCCGCCGGCCACAGTTGGACAGCAGTATTTGATCAATCCTCAGCCTGGCTATCAGACGGGTTGGAATGGCTGGGGGCCCCGTGTGCAGGTGAATTGGAATGCGCCACACGCCGTGCATGTGCACGCAGGTGGAGCGATCACTGTGATTCCACCCAACATCTGGCAGGACAACTCTCTCACAGGATCGACGCCGTTCGTGATCTATCCGCGCGTCAATGCGACCAGGAACGGCGAAATTGCGTACGGATTCCACATCACACCCGCCGAACTGCCGCAGGTCTATACACCGGATGGCGTGAACGTGTTCGCCAGTGGCGATACGAAGAAAGTTCCAGCGAACACAGTGATGGACGTGAATCGATACCAGCAAGATCTGGCGACGCTGTCACCGGGCAATCAACCGTCTCTGCTGAATCTGAGTGGAATGGATCGCCGCTTCAACGATGCCTATCTCCAGACCTGGACGCTGGGACTGGAGCGGGCCTTCGGCGGGCTGACGGCCGATGCAGCGTATGTTGGAACATCGGCGTTTCACCTTCCGCGGATTTCCTACCCAAACGCGTATCAGGGAGCGGGTCCGGAATTCGCGAGGTTTACGAACTTCGACAGTAGCGGCGTCGCTACCGGAGGCTTCGGGTTCGAGTCCGTGGTGACCAACAGGGCGCACTCGTCCTATAACGCGTTGCAAACTTCCTTGTCGGGGCAGGTCCCACACGGCGGTCCGGGATTGCAAGCGGGATCCACCTGGGGCAAATCGTTGGATGACGTCAGCGGCGTGCTGGGAGGAACAGGTTCGACGGGCGCAGTATCTATATTCAGCCCGCAGAACCCATTCGACACACATGCAGAGAGAGGTCCGTCAAACTTCAACGTGGCCCACGCCTTCACTTTGAGCGCGGCGCAAAACCTGCCTTTGCAGGGTCTGGGAGACCAGCCCGCTGGGATCCGAGTGTTAACTCAGGGTTGGCAGTTGCTGAGCATCTCGACGATCACCAGTGGAGCGCCGTTCACTGTTTACTCAGGGATTCAGCAGACGGGCGCAGGGACAATTGGGGCGGACCGGCCAGACCAGATTGGCAAACCGAACCTCTCGACGGCTCACAGCTCAACTCGACGACGGGAAGACTATTTTGGGCTCGGCGCCGCCAACGCAACGTTCTTTTCCATTCCCATCGGGATACCGGGTGGAACCGGACCTAACTCGGGGCGATTCGGAATGCTCGGTCGGAATAGTTTCAGCGGGCCGGCTTATTACGACTTCGACTTTGCTCTCATCAAGACGACGCCGATTGCCCATCGAAGCAGTGGTCTGGAGCGCGCCGACCTTCAGTTCCGCGGGGAGTTCTTCAATGTGTTCAACGTGGTGAACATGGCTCTGCCGGCGAACACGATCAAAGGCTCGGGGTTTGGCGTGATCAGCAAAACGGCTGGGACCTCTCGGCAAATTCAGTTTTCCCTGAAGCTCATCTATTAAGAGATGGCGATAACGAACGCCAAAGCATCATGCGCAGCGTTTTTTTCTGTCTAACAAGACATACCCTATGTAGTATTCTATACTATGTACTTGAATCTCCAATTCACACCGTTTCCTGGGATTTCCAAGGAGCTGTTCATGAAGCTGGGACTAAAGCTGAATCGCAAGACGCTATGGGTGTACGTGTTCGCAATCCTCTTTGCGGGCAGACTCCACGCACAGGACATCACCGGCAACTGGCAGGGAACAATCACCCCTCCCCAGGGCAGACCGCTGCGCATCGTCCTGCGGGTCACACGCGATGACAGCGGCGCCTTGAAGGCCCTGATCTACAGCATCGATCAGGGCCCCCAGGGAGACCGGGCTGATTCCATCACCATGCAAGACTCCAGCGTAAAGTTTGTGGTCGGCATGATCCGGCTCTCCTACGAAGGCAAGCTCAGCGCAGACGGCAACTCCATCACCGGCACATGGACACAAGGCTCGCAGTTTCCGTTCAACTTCCAGAAGGCCACCAAATCGACTGCCTGGCCCATCGATGCCTCACCCCACACCGTGCAGTTCGTCACCGTCGAGCCCGGCGTCAAGCTTGAAGTCCTCGACTGGGGCGGCACCGGACGCCCTCTCGTCTTCCTCGCCGCTCTGGGCGACACCGCGCATGCGTTCGACAAGTTTGCGCCCAAATTCGTCGGCAAGTACCACGTCTACGGCATTACCCGTCGCGGCTTCGGCGACTCCAGCTACCCCACCCTCAACGACCACAACTACTCCTCCGACCGTCTCGGCGACGATGTCCTTGCCGTCATCGACGCCCTCCAGCTGCAAAAGCCCGTCCTCGTCGGACACTCCATCGCTGGCGAAGAGCTGAGTTCTATCGGCAGCCGCCATATCGAGAAGGTCAGCGGCCTCATCTACCTCGATGCCGGCTATCCCTACGCCCTCTATGATCGCGCCCACGGCGATACGCAGCTCGACATGCTCGACACCCGCAACAAGATCGAGCAACTCCTTCCCTTCGACCCATCCGGCCAGAAACAACCCATCGAAGCCCTGCTCGACACCCTCCCTCAACTGGAAAAGGATCTCCAGAATGAGTTGAAGAGGCTGCAAGCCGTCCCGCCGCCCACAACAAATTCCCCACAACCACCACCTGCAAGCGCCTTCTTCACTATCTTCAACGGCGAGCAAAAATACACCGAGATCAAGGCCCCCTGCCTCGCCATCTTCGCTGTGCCGCATGACTCAAACGCCATCCTCCCCACGGACCCCGCCCACCGCGCCGGAGCGGTAGCATTCGAGCTCGAGAGAAGCACCAACATGGCGAACGCTTTCGCAGCAGGTGTCCCCTCAGCTCAAGTGGTCCGTCTGCCCAACGCCAATCACTACGTCTTCAATTCCAACGAAGCCGAGGTCCTCCTCGCCATGAACGACTTCCTCGACAAGCTGCCGCAACCCTGACAACCTATCCAGCGGGATGACGCAGGAGCGCGATACAAACCTTTGGGAATGCAGGGCAGGGGAAGTGCAGGGGAATTCAGCGCGCTGCCGCTTGGCAGCGGGCGCGACCTTATTCAGCGATCGCAAGAGCGGCTCGTCCAGCTGGACCAATATAGACGGCATTTGTTCACAACCATTTCACCGAAGCATATAGACCGACTCATGACGGCCTCGGCCGGCGGCACCTTGAACGGGCTGGAGCCGAACCTCAATGAACCGCGCCGGCTTCTTGTTTGCTTAATGCCTTCTCGAAAGTCTCCTGAGCGTCAGCGACAAACTCCTTATAGCCATCAGGGTCGATAAAAACATGGGGACCATCTTGCGGATAGCGCTTCAGTTTGGTGAGCATGTCGAAGTACCCGCCATGGGCTCCCAGAAATACGTCGCAGGGCAAAGCACGCAACACCGAAAAGGTATGCTGGAAATCCTGAACGATGCCGGTGTAGCTTACAGGGTGGCCGGGCGTAGCGACGAAGTGGTACTCCGACCAAAAACCCGTCCCTCCGACGATGACGATATTCCGCATCGTTTCCGCCGGCTCTCCTGGAAGGTGAGAGCGCATCGTCCATGTGGTACATCCGCGCGTATGGCCGGCAGTTTTGTGGGCTGTCAGGGTCACACCTCCCAGGCTTACGGTGTCTCCGTCATGGAGAACGCGATCCACGTGTACAGGAGGGTATATGGGGATGTTAGGCGAAGGCGATAAGAAGTCCGCCCGCCCGCCGGTTTCAACGACGCTCACGTCGCCGTCCATCACCATGTTCTGCGCGCGTGTCTCGCGAATCACTTCCGCCGCGCCAGCCATGTGATCGGAATGCGCCTGGCTGTTGAGCAGAATCTTGGTGTCATTCCAATGAAAACCTAGCGCCTCCACACTCGCCCGTAGCTGCGATGGAGAGGTAGCCAGGTTCGCATTGATGAGGATATTTCCTTTTGGCGTGACGACGAGATAGCTGGCAAGGTCCTGGCTTCCCACGTAGTAGAGGTTGTCAGCAATTCGAAACGGAACAATCGGAGTAGTCCACGCAGGGCTTACCTGAGCAAGGATCAGTTTGGGGCTGCAGAATAAAAGTAGTAACAGGCAAGAGAAGGCAGCGCGCATTCTGCTTTTGTAGCAGAGCGGGAAGAGATTAAGTTGGTGCGAAACGCCGAAGGAGGCGAAGCGCTCATTGACTTCAAAGGCACTCCCCAAAATCAGTCCCCAACACGCGCATGTTACCAGGATCAATTCTGGATTGGTGCTACATCGCCAATGCACTCACCGGGGCAATGAAGGGACATGGCGAAGTAATCGCCGTTCCATTCTGCACGTGTAAGCGGTGGGCTGGTGATTACTCCGTCCTGTCCCTTCAATGCTCCAAGCTCGACGATCGATGTGTATGAACTAGAAACATAGCGAGAAGGCGGGCCTCGGCGGCCCGCGCTTTGTCTGCAATGAAGTTAGCGCTGGCGAGTGTTGGCAAGGGCCCGGAGGATGGTGCGGGTGTTCTTGTTCATGACCTGACGAAGGTACATGGTGATGGCGAACAGGAGGACCAGGAAAAAAAGGTCGACCCGAAGGAGTGAATGCAGGAGTCCTCCCAGGGTTTCTGGCGGAAACATGTGAAGGTGCATCCAGATAAAGGCGACGATGGCGAGAATGGCGAGCACGCCGACGATGATTCGGGAGGAGCGCTCGGATCTGTCGGCGGCCTCCAGGGCTCGCTGGACGAAGGCGATTTCTGAGTTGGGGTTCTCGAAGTTGGGCGGCTGGTGTTCGGGGCTCATGTTGGTTTCCTTTCGGAGGTAAGGTGTTTGCGAAGGGTAGTGACTCCGTAATGGAGGCGCGACTTGACGGTGCCAATCGGAATCTCGAGGATCGCAGCGCTTTCTTCGAGTGACAGGTCGTGCTGGTAGTGGAGAAGGAGTACGGCTCGACTGGCGGGCGAGACGTGTTCGAGGAGTGTGAAAAAGGCGGCGTCTGGGGGCTCGCCGAAATTGGGGTTGGGAGTGGCGAGGTGTTCAGGTGGAGCGTCGTCGAGGGGCTGCCAGCGTTGGGCGTGTTTTAGATGGGAAAACGCAATGCGTGAGGCGATCCTGAATGCCCAGGGGAGGAAGACGGCGGGTTCGCGCAGGAACCGAAGCTTGCGGAAGATCTGCAGCGAGGTCTCCTGGAGGACGTCGTCAGCGAGTGCCGCGCCGGCGAGACGAATGATGTAGCGATGTAAGGGCGCATAGGTTTCACGCAGGAGCCGTTCCAGGGCAGCCCGGTCGCCGCTTTGGGCGAGAAGGACGAGGAGGGTTTGGTCGGTCGTCGGGGACCCCTTCGCGTGAGTTGGGGTGTGCATGCTTTCAGAGAGGGCTCTGGGTGTATAAAAGTTCGGTTCAACCGGATAAATAATTATGGACGCGTGAGAACGGGTTACCCGCTTACCGCGATCAAGATCTCTGGTCACCTCGATCGATTCGGGCATGGAAGGACAGAGTAATCACCATCCTTGTTCCGCACATATGGTAGCGGTTCGACTGGTGATTAGTCCGTCCCTTCAATGCCCAACCCCCGCGGCACCCCGACGGCCGTCAGGCCGGCATCGACGGCGGTGTTGTCACTACCGCTCAGTTGCTTGCGTCAGTATCCCAAACGGGCGCACCTCGACCGGCGCCCGACACGCGACCTCTCAGTATCTGAGCCCCCAAACACATTTTCCGGGATTTGAGTGCAGCGTGACAACTGTCCTCAGAGAAGGCACCGGTCGACCTGATTTTCGGTCAGATTAACGTTGCGCGTTGGCATGGCCCCCCCGTGGTTATCCGGCAGTACAGCACATAAAGCCGTTCGACTGGTGATTACTCCGTCCGTCCCTTCAAATGCCCAAACTGCTGGGCCCCCTCACCGAAGAACCTTATTGACAAATATATATAGTGCACAATATATATCTTTGTCATGACCGAGTCTCGGATCCAATCCTTCCTCCCCCTCAAAACACAGTGGTTCCATATCATGCTTTCCCTCGCCGGAGAAGAACAGCATGGCTACGGGATCATGCAGGAAGTATTGCAGCGCACCACCGGGAAAGTCCGTCTCTGGCCAGCCACGCTCTACGGCTCTATCAAGCGGCTAATCGAGGCCGGCCTGATTAAGGAGTCGAGTGTCCGTCCTGCGGCCAGGTTCGACGACGCCCGCCGCCGTTACTACCGCCTTACACCCCTGGGCAGCCGTGTGCTCAACGCCGAATGCGAACGTCTCCAGGAGTTGGTTCAGGCAATCCAGTCGAAGCAAACGACAGTGACGCAGCGAGGGTAACCAAATGAATATTGCGTGGCCCATCTACCGGCGGCTGGCTGCGGCCTTCCCGCACGAATTCAAACTGGCATTCGGCGATGAAATGATGCAGGCCGGTGAGGAGGCCATTGCCGACCTCGCAAAACGCCACGGAGTCCTGTTTCTCGTTCGCCTCATCGCCGACCTGCTCCTTCGCCTCCTCATTGAATACCTCAGCGAGATGCGCCGCGACCTGCCCTACGCCGCCCGCACCCTGATGCGGTCGCCGGGCTACGCAGTGGTTGGCACTGTTTCCATAGGGCTCGGCATTGGGCTCACGACCAACCTGTACAGCTCGGCTTGGGCTCTGCTCACGCTCTCGCTTCCAGGCGTCGCCAACCCAGATCAATTGGTCACAGCGGAGAATCCCGCGTCCTACCCCTACATTGAGCGCTACAGAATGCAGAAGAATCTCTTCGCGGGCGTCGCCGCCGTCTGGAACAGCGTCGAGTTCAACGTCGCCTTTGGGGGCCCCAACAGCAAACCCGAGCGCGTCTACGGGCAACTGGTTTCGCCGGACTATTTTTCCGTCCTCGGCATGGACGCGCAGAGAGGGCGAATCCTCAGCGCCGATCTGGACAAGACCGGCGCCGTCCCGTCCGTGGTCGTCAGCGACCGCTACTGGCGCAGCCGCCTCAACGCCAATCCTGACGCAATCGGACAAACGATTCATCTTAACGGACAGCCCGCGACCATCGTTGGTATCACCCCGCGCAAATTCGATGGCGCTCTCACTGCGAATCCTGCCGAGCTTTTCGTCCCCACGACAGTGTCGGCCAAGCTTGCGCCGGAGCTCGGTAACGACGTCCTGCACAACCGCACCGCAAAAGACTTCCAATTGCTGTTCCGCCTCGCTCCCGGCATCACCATCGATTCTGCTGAGGCCGCGCTGGATGGCGTCACCCGCCGTCTCGACAAAGATGATCCTCTCGCGCCGCCGCAGCGGGACCAAGCGAAGCGAGTCGTTTTGCTCGACGCAGGCACACGCGCGCCGATTCCACGCGAGTTCCGTCCAAAAATCCTGGGATTCTACTTTGCGCTCATGGTCATCATTACTGCCATCGCGTGCCTCAATCTCGCCACCATGGTCCTCGCTCGCGCCGCCAGTCGCCGCAAGGAGTTGGCCATTCGCCTCGGTGTCGGAGCCAGCCGATTCCGCCTCGTCCGCCAGATGATCACCGAAGGCATTTTGCTTTCGCTGCTCGGGGGCGCCGCGGGATTCGCGATGGCGTATGGTCTGTGGGCGATGACTGCTCATACCCGGCTGCCCGCCGGCTCGCCGATCAACCCCGACACAGCCCTCGATTGGCATGCGGCGATCTTTGTCGTCGTGCTGGCTGTCCTGTGTGGCATCAGCTTCAGTACTCTCCCCGCTTTGCAAGCGACACAAACCGACGTCGCCCCGGCACTCAAGGATGGTGCGGCGCTCCAGTTGTCAGGGCACCGGCGCTTCGGGCTGCGCAATCTGGCCATGGGTGCGCAGGTGGCTGGGTCGCTCTTGCTCCTGCTCGTCACGGGATTTCTGGTACTGGGTATCCTGAACGGTAACAGCATCCAGACGCACTTTGATCAGAAGACTATGGTCTTCCTATTCGTCGATCCGGTGCGGGACGGCTATACCCCGGACCAGGCACAGGCTTTCTTTGCCAAGCTGCCGGAGCGGTTGAGGAGCGCGCCGGCAGTGACCAGCTTCGCGCTAGCCGCGCAGCCGCCCTATCTGCCGGGCGGGGATCCAGATTTTCATCTTACGGTCGTCGATGCACACGCATCGTCGCCTGTAGATAAGGAAGTGGTCAAAGAGACCGTCGGAGCGGGCTATTTTGCCGTCCTGAATGAGCCCATTCTGGCCGGGCGCGAATTCAACCAGAGCGATCAGCGCGTTGATGCAGAGGCGACAATCGCCTCCGCAGCCGCCGTTCCGACGCTGCCTCTGGTGCTCAATGAAAAAGCTGCATACGCGTTGTTTGGTAAAGACAACCCCATCGGCAAGCACCTTCGCGGAGACCGGTGCGCGTACGAAGTCGTGGGCTTGGTCCCTAATATGAAGGATGCCAGCGGCAAGACCCAGGCCATCGTCTATCCTCCGCTCACGTGGCACGATTTTTCCTTGCCCCCAGGCGGAGGGATCACGATTATTGCGCGCGGGCATTCGGCAGAGGATGCTCTCGGCGGAGTGCGAAGCGTGGTCGCTTCCATGGATCCGAATCTGACTCTCTTCAACCAGCAAACGCTGAGCGAGTATCTCGAATTGATCCGGTCGGCTATGAGGTCTGCTCTGCGCATGTTCGGCGGTATTGGTGCCTTCGGACTTGTGCTGTCTGCAATTGGACTAGCCGGAGTGACCGGATGCGCGGTGGCACAGCGGCGCAAGGAGATTGGCATTCGCATGGCGCTGGGCGCGCGCAAATCGCAGGTGCTGGCACTGGTGCTCCGCGAGGGCGCAACGCTGATCGCAGCCGGAACCGCGATTGGATTCCTGGGCGCGGTCGCGCTGGCCAAAGCGCTTTCCGCAATCGCCTCTGCCTTTAGCGAAGCCTTCACCGTCGGTGTCGACGATCCGCGTCTGCTGATCGGCGCACCTCTCCTCCTCGCCGTTCTCGCACTGGTCGCCTGTTATATTCCCGCGCGCCGAGCCGCCAGGATCGATCCCCTCCAGGCTTTGCGGCAGGAGTAAACACCAGACGCTCCCCGCTTACGAATCCGGCATGGCATTGTTCGCGGCTGGACAACAAGTACGATGGCTCGCATTTCTACATATGAGCTTTGCAGCAGCAAGGTTTAAGCGAGAAGTTTTGCAGAACCTGAGATGTAGGGACAGCATACCGATTGCATCAATTCTGGCTGACACGTATCGTGTCCCCTTATCTCCCCCGTTGCGCGGGTTTCTCATGTAGGCGCATACTTCCATGTTGATGTGGAGGCGCTTATGACAAGCGGACAGACAGGAATCCTGAGAGATCCGAATGACGGCATGCATTGTGGGACAACTGTCGCCTCGCTGGTTGTCGGCGCGGCGTTTCTTGCGCTGTGGTTCTGGCTGCTGCCGTCGTGGCTGGGCTTTACGGTGGATACGGCGGGTGCGGCGCGATGGCGGTGGATTGCGGCTGTGCCCTCGGTACTGGGTTTCGCGACGGCGATGCGATGTATCTGGGACTTCGGAAGGACGGGACACGGGACGCCGGCTCCGATGGCTCCGCCGCAGAGGCTGGTGGTGGTGGGGCTGTACCGGTATGTGCGGAATCCGATGTATCTGGGGTTCTTTGTGGGCTGGGCAGGGCTGTGGGTGATCTTCGGGCGGGCGAGCGTGGCCGCTATTGCGTGGGCGTGTGCGGCGCTGGCGGCCGTGGTTCTGTTTGTGGCGCTTTACGAGCAGCCGACACTGCGAAGGACGTTTGGCGCGGACTATGAAGAGTACTGCAGGAATGTCCGCGCCTGGATTCCGCGAATGCATCCGTGGGTGAGGTGAGACGGCTGAGCGCACCCGGCGTGATCGGTTTGATCTGAAATTCGGGCGCTGTGAGTTCGGCGGGTTATCCTGCCGAGGATTTTCACTTCAAGAAAAGATGAAGAGACAGCATACCTATTCAGCAATTCTGGATGATACGTATCGCGTTCCTTAACTCCCAGTCTTCACGGCTGCGTCGAAACAGGCCCACGCAATTGCCGCAATCGTGTGTCAACTGAGGCTTCGCTCGCGTGGGCGCCGCTTACAGACATTTCGTCACCCCGAACTTTGACACGATGGCGACAAAACTGTGACAACCTCGACCGCCCGGCGGCATACGATTCCGAACTGGCAAGGTTCTCCCCACATTGTCGCCGGATACCAGCCCAATGAAGCCGCTCTGCCGAAAGAGGGACGATCACTCGGACGAGCAACGTAACTGACCGTTGTCTCGACGGGACAGCTTTTGCGGGGAGGGAAGCTCAAACAGAAAATCTGCGCACGTTAATAGGAGAACCCCATGAAACATTCCATCCGCTCACAGAGGCCATTGCTCGTTCCTTTAGCGCTAGCCCTGTTTCCCACCCTTGCATCGGCGCAGCACTACCAGCAGACCAATCTAGTGTCCAATGTACCCGTGACTCCGCCAGCGTCCGTTTCCGATCCCAACCTGCAGAACGCCTGGGGACTGGTTCATGGACCAGGCACTCCTTGGTGGATCTCAAACAACGCCGGCGGCACGTCTACGCTCTACAACACGTCCGGTTTAAATCCCGCCAATCCCTCGGGACAAACCCCGGCTCCGGTACTGGTGCCCGTGAGCATTGTCGCGCTCAACGCTCCTGGAGGCACGCCGGGAAATGGCGTCAAGATTCCCAACGCCCCAGGCCAACCGGCTCCGGGATCTCCCACTGCTGTATTGTTCAATGGCAGCACCACGGATTTCCTCGTTGCCCCGGGCAAGCCCGCGACCTTCTTGTTTGCCACCGAAGACGGAACCATCCAGGGCTGGAACTCGAGCGTGAATGCCACGACTGCGATCATTGAGGTGGATAACTCTCAAGTCCCTAACAAAACCAATGGCGCCGTCTACAAGGGAGCGACCATCCTCGGGTTTGGTGGCAGCGAATATCTTCTGGCGGCTAACTTCCGCAGTGGCCAGATTGATGTTTTCGATTCCAACTTCAAGCCGATAAGGCTTCCCGACGAGCGCTTTAGAATGGATGGAATTCCGCCCGGCTTTGCCCCCTTCAACGTGCAGGGCATCGGACCCAACATTTACATAACATTTGCCCAGCAAGACGCGGCAAAACACGAACCTGTCGCCGGCGCGGGCTTAGGCTTTGTTCTGGTCTACGATGGCCAGGGCAGAAGGCTTGCACGACTCGAGCACGGCGATTGGTTCAATGCGCCCTGGGGAGTGGCGCTGGCTCCGGCAGACTTCGGTCAGTTCAGCCACACTCTATTGGTCGGTAATTTCCGCGGCGGCACCATCGCGGCCTTCAATCCGTTGACCGGCCGCTTTTTGGGAAATGTCCTTAATGCCGACGGCTCGACAGTAAACATCGACGGGCTCTGGGCACTCGCATTTGGCAATGGCGGCGCGTCCGGTCCGGGCAGTACCTTGTTCTTCACCGCGGGTCCTGACAACGAGACCAACGGCTTATTTGGAACCCTGACCCCAGTCACCGCCGAACTCCAGCGACGGAATGCATCACAGACGGACAGTGTGTCGGAGATAGATCTCAGCGATCAAAGAACCCGGGGACAAAAGAACCCGGGGACCCCTTACCTATTGCGGCAGATTCAACTGCTCGCCCACCGGGATCGCCACGGCCTCCGCCCTGGAGCCCGACGAGCAATCAATCGGACCGTACCTGCCGCCCATGGTTCAAATGCAGCAGTCTGCTCTGCTGCGAATTACGCCCAGGCCATCGAGTATTCATCAATGCTGCGTTCCCCTTGCATCCACTTGCGCGAACGACGCCCAGATCCCGTCCACGAGATTGAGCGAAACTAGAGTAAAGCGGCCCCAACGGCATCACTTCTTTGCACCATGGTGCGGAAAGCGGTCTGCCGTGGTTACCAAAGAAATTCACTTACCCTCAGTCTCGACGCACTCCAAAAACCGTACTAACCTATAAGTAAGATTCAGACGTCGGCCCGTCTTACCACGACGGCGCTGCTTGGCCTTGCATTGGTGTGCTCTACCCGTGCATCTGCCGCCCGCCACCTTGAGACATCAGCGCTTGCAAGCATGATGACTTGGGTGTACCAAACGTTAAAGTGACAACGAAATGATGGATTACGCCTGTCCGCAGCATGGGTGCGCCCACGAGGGCACCGCCTGCGGAGCAGAATTAACGTCCTAAGAAGGGTGCGCTCAGGCGTCCTCCTGGTTGAGCAGTTTTGACAACTTAATGAACGTCGCGTCACCGGAAAGCCCAGGCCAACCGCGGCCAGAGGACAAAGCACACCGTGTGACAAACGGGACAATCGCCAATACGTAGCGCGTAGGCAGACCTATCGTCCCGTTTGTCACCGGTAGAAGTGGGTTCCAGGCGCAGGGCAAACTTCTCCCCTGGCGAGATTTTGTAGCAAACCCTCCGTGGTCGAGGGAAGACGCTGCAACCTTGCACGTAAGAAGGGGGCTTTTTGCGCTTATTTCGCTTTTTCCGCACTTTTTTGCAAGGCTACGTGACCAGGCAGCCCTTATACGTCGACAGTACAGTTCCGCTGCCCCTTAATGGGGCGCGCAAAAATGATCGGAACCACAACCATGGAGCAGACCATCAAGCTGGGTAAATTGCCGAGCCCGGCGAAGCAGTTGTTGGTGAATTACAACTTCGATCTGCTGAGCGACTGACACTGCGAGCATTTGCGCATTGAACGGACAGGCCCGCGCAGACCGCGTGATGCCGGAGTTGGGATGGACTCGTTTATTGTCTATCTAGAACCGTATTAGGGAGAGTCGATGTCTCGATCTGAAAACATAGCGGTAGTAGAGAGTTATCTCAACGGTCTCGCGAGCAAAGACCTATCGTCTGTGCCCTTCGCACCCGGCATAACGTTTGAGGGGCCGCTGATGCCGAAACTAGCAGGCCGTGAGACGATAGTGGGCTTCCTCACGAGCATCTTTCCGTTCATCAAGGGTATAGAAATAAAGCAGCACATAGTCGATGGCGATTATGTTGCGACCGTCTTCGACATGGAGACGGTTAACGGTGTGGATCATGTTGTGGATCTGTGCCTTGTTGTCGATGGACTATTGACTGAGGTTCGCGCGTTCTACTATCCACACGGAAATTAGTGACCACGGAAATTAGTGACCAGACGGAACGTTCAGCTGTGCAGAGGGGAGACTATCATGAGTTACGTCCCGTCCGGTCACTAATTTCGCTGGCTCTAACAGGTTCTGGCCGTCAATAACCTTTATTTCAACAGGGATAGGCGGACCGGCCACACCACTGTGTAAAATGCAATCACCGGCCTGCCCCCATTTCTCTTTCAGGCCACCAAGACCTGACTGGAGGCTGGGATACTCGTGCTCGTTGTTAGTTCCTGCATTGGTCGCTGCATTGCCATCTTCCTCATGCTTGCCGTTTGTGGCGGCCCCAGGTTGGCTGAGGCCGCTACCTGCCCGGTCATCGGCGCCCACCATCCTTCCGAGCCTGAAGACTCCTTCCTGCACAGTGATTACGATCGCGCTGCCACGCTTTACCAGGTGCAGCTGCAGCAAAAACCCAACGATCCGGTGCTGACCGCGGGTCTGGTGGAAGTGCTCCTGCAACAACAGAAAGTAACCGAAGCGGATGCTCTTGTGCAGAAGGCCCTTACGCAGAATCCTCAATCCCCGGTGCTGATGACCGCGCTGGGCGAGGTGCAATATCGAGCAGGCACACCGTGGCTAGCATTCCCGACGGTCAATGCCTCGATCAAGCTCGACCCCTGCAACCCGCAGTCGCGTCTGCTGAGTGCCAGGATTCTCCGGCTCAATTCCTATTACGCGAGCGCGGCAAGCGAAATAAGCACGGCGCACGCATTGGACCCAACCAATCCGAGAATTCGCAGCCGCTGGCTGGACACGCTCCCGAGAAAGGAACGCATCGCCGAACTGGAGGCTTACCTTGCAAGCGCGAATGGGGAGGATTCGGAAACCATCAAGCGCCTCCACTTCTACCTTGCTTACCTCCAGCAGCAGGAGATAGAACCCCACAAAGCCTGCCGGCTGGTCTCCAACACTGAGACCGCAACCATCCCTTTCGTCAACCTGATGCGAGACGCCACCCATATCCGCGCCTTCGGGCTGGACGTGAAGCTCAACGAGCACGATGCCCGGCTGCAGATCGACACCGGCGCCAGCGGCTTGTTGATCAGCCGTTCGATCGCCGATCGCGCCGGTCTCAAGCAGTTCAGCCGCAGCGAAGTGGGCGGCGTTGGCAACCAGGCCAATAAGGCCTCTTACACCACGTTTGCCGACGACATCAGGATCGGCTCGCTCGAGTTCAAAGATTGCGCTGTTCAGGTCGTGGATAAAGGCGGCGTCCTGGATAGTGACGGTTTGATCGGCATGGATGTCTTCTCTCGGTTCGTCGTCACCCTCGACTATCCCATGCGTAAGCTTCTGCTGGCGCCCTTGCCACCGCGTCCTAATGACACGAGCGGCCTGAAACCAACCCTCGAGACCCACGGCAACACGAATGAAGATGAGTCTGCGGATAACACCGCCGCTGCAACTTCATCCCCATCCAAGCCGGCTGCCCATGGTCCGTATGACCGCTACGTCGCTCCGGAAATGAAGGACTGGACCCGCGTCTATCGTGCCGGGCACGATCTACTGTTGCCCGCATCGCTGAACGATAGCGCGGAGAAGCTCTTCATCCTGGACACGGGAGCATTCTCTACTACGGTGACTCCCGAGGTTGCGCGCGAGGTCACAAAGGTGCATAGCCAGGACAACATCGTCGTTCACGGAGTCAGCGGTAAGGTGGATAAGGTTTATACCGCGGAAAGCATCACCTTCAAGTTTGCCAACATAGCCCAGAAAGTGAACGACGTGGTGGCGTTTGCGACGCCTGGGCTGAGCAAGAACCTGAATATGGAAGTGGCGGGATTTATCGGTATCACCGCGCTGGGTCAGATGACCATCAGTATCGACTACCGCGATGGGCTAGTGAAGTTCGCCTACGACGCCAATCGCGGATACCGGCTTGCGCAATAGCTAGAAATCAGTGGCCGGGGAGAGTGAGGGATCTGTCGAGCCGGCTCGGTGACGGAGAAGCTGGCCAGGGGCGTGGGCGCGCCGGGCGTCTGCTCGACCTCAGGCTGATTCGCCGGGCTGATGAACTGCGCGCCCGCGCCGAGGACGATGCCTGCAGGCTGGGGGTTGCTGCCGTTGCCGGCGTTGCCCGCGGTGTAGTAGACGTCGTTGCCGAAGGTGTCATTCAGGATGGCGGAGCGTCCGTTGTTGCCGCTATAAGCGTTGGTCTCAGTGAAGCTGAGATTGCCGAAGGCGTCTATGCGCGCTACGGCTCGCAAGAAGGACGACGGCACCGGGTTGGTGGAGTCGAACGCGGCGGGGGTGTTGGAGTTGGAAACGTCGACGGCGTTGACCGGGGCGACGTAGCCCATGAAGGTCAGGTACCGGTTGTCGGTGGAGCGGTGCAGACCGAGCTCGGACTTGGAGCTGAAGCTGGTGACGAGCTGATTGCTCTCGCTGCCAACGCCGCGCTCAATGCTGTTAGGGACTTCGATGCTGTTAATAGGGAAACCAAAGGTCGTGAGCTGGTCGAGGAAAATGCGCGAGGTGATGCCGAAGCTGGCATCGGGGATGACGTTATTAAAGACAAATGGGTAGGTCCCGTTGTTTGTGGCCTGCGCGCAGCCGTTGGCGATGCAATTGGGCGGAAGAGTTTCGCCGACGGTGACGTTGCCGGCCAGGTTGTCGTAGACGCTGCGGCTGACGACGAGATTGCCGGGAAAAAACTGCGGCTGGCCGACGAATTCCTGAGCGGCGAGGTTCGCGGGAACGGCGAGTGTAGCAAACGTGGCTGCCGCGACAAGGCGCGCAGAGACGCTGCAGAGCGAAAAGGTCACAATATACCTCCGGGGTTGTTGGGGAAACGCAGGTCTATCTAGAAGCGGGCGCCAGTTGACGCCGCGACTGAAACTAACAGGGCTGTATGAAAAGACCGTGAATGGAAGACGGCCTGTATTCCGAAGCCACAGCGTTTGGGAACGGAAACCCGGGGACAGGAACGTAACCTTTACAGTCTGCGCTTTGAAAGATTGAAGGGTTAACTTCCTGCCGCCCGAATATTCTTCCAAGCGCGGCCCTTCGAGAGGAACACCGGGTGAATCTCCTGATCTGTAGGCCGGCGCTCTCGATCACCAGAAGAAGAGTAGCGCCACCGTCTGCTAGCGTGTGAGACTGTGTGCATTATGGACAATGTTCCCGAGTTCATGAAAAATCCTGCAAACAGGATAGCGAGATCCCATCAAGCGACTCCTGGGGTTGAAGGTTACGTTTTTGACGGAGAAGATGGCAGTCAAATGGCATTTTGGACCTGCAGCATCACTGCGGAATCTGCGGCGCACACGCATGATTACGATGAATACATGATCGTCGTGCAGGGATGCTACACACTGATCATCAATGGGGAGCGGATACCACTGAGCGCGGGCGAAGAATATTTCATCGCTCGTGGTGTGCTGCATAGTGGAGAAGCTCTTGCTGGAACTAGAACTATCCACGCATTTGGCGGCCACCGGGCCGAACGCGTCAAGGCTTCGTAACGCAACTGCCTCCTGGTTTTCCTGCGGTGGGCAAACCAGAAGGTGGCATATGGCCGTCTCATTGTTGGCCTTAATCAGAGGGCTTCGTCAGACAGACCTGACACTTTAGGCAAGCGCAACTCGCTAGGGAAAAAGTGGGACGAAACGTAAACCCTCAAAACCGCGCACTGTGGCAGTTGCACATAGCCTCGGCGTGGTGGCCCGCTACTCTCCGGCAGCGATCAGTTCCTCCCATGCCAAAGCGTAGCCAACCGCGCGCTTCACCTCGTGGACCCGCTTTTGCAAGAGTCTTGTAATCTTCTTCGCCAGGTGATACATAGACCGACTCATGACGACCTCGGCCGTCGGCGCCTTCAGCGAGAGATGAAGGGACAGCATACCGTCTTCGCCCAGGACGCGGCGCTTGGTGGCCAATACCTCTTCGTCCAACTGCACCACCTCCGCGTGCCGGCCCCATTTTTGTCGTCAAGATCGGCCACCATGCCCTGCAGGCGAAGCGTGCGCGGATGATTAGTGGTAGATTGCGTATCCTATGTCAATAAGATACTAGCCGTATCCTATGTCAATAAGATACTAGCCGTATCCTATTGACATAGGATACGCAACGTGTCTAATATTGGTGGAGTCGTAATCGATGGCGGGATGATCAGCGAGGCAATGGCATTAGGTAGCCGTAGACGGGGTAAGGTCCTGGAGGCGGCGATCTTCGACGTCGTGTTCCAAGAGCTTGCTGAAACGGGCTACGTCAATTTCTCGATCGAGAGAGTCGCAGCCAGGGCGGGCACCAGCAAGCCGGTGATCTACCGGCGCTGGCGCACGCGCGCCCGGCTTGTGTACGCCGCATTGAGAGCAAGCAGGCCTGGTCTTTCATTCGAGACACCGGATACCGGAACCGTCCGGGGCGATGTCATGCTCATCCTGCGCCGCATTTCAGAAATGGTCGACGAATTAAGTCCAGAAGTAATCTTTGGCCTGATTGCAGAGCTTCTCCATGAGAGCGATTCATCGCTCTTTGCAGAAGTGCATGAACGCAACACCAAAATAATGATGGAAATTCTAAACCGGGGGGTTCAACGCGGCGAAATCGCTGCTGAAAAGCTTACGCCTCGCTTGGCTGCCCTGCCTTTCGACCTCGTGCGCCATCAGCTCGTGTTACTGCAGCAGCCGTTGTCGGCGCAGGACATAGAAGAGATCATTGATCGGATTTTTCTCCCGCTGGTCCGAGCCGATTGAGGGAGAGATATCGAATTCAAGATAGCGGTGTGCTGGGCGCCAGTCGCACACGACACTCGTGCGATGAGTGATTAAAGAGAGTGGGGACCTCGAACATGAAGCCAAATAAACCCAGCCGCACAGCCCTGATACCCGCCCGGCAACGAGCTGCTCATCAGGTGCTCGATCATGGCTCAATCCTCTATGACCCATTTGCCATGAAGATTCTGCGCGAAGACGAAAAGGACGTACTGCAATTTGCGAATCAACACCCCTTGGCCAGCATCGGCCGTCTATTCACCACCGCGCGAAGCCGGATTGCGGAAGATGCTTTGTCAGGAGCCGTCGAAAAAGGCATTCGGCAGATCGTCATCCTTGGCGCCGGACTCGACACTTTCGCGCTCCGGAGTCCCCATGGCGCACGACAGATCCGTATCTATGAGGTGGACCACCCAGCCACGCAGGCATGGAAACTCGAGCGCCTGGCTGAAGCTCAACTCGCACTTCCCCCATGGCTCATTTTCGTTCCAGTCGATTTCGAGCGGGACGACTTGGGGGAGACGCTTGTCGGCGCAGGCTTTCAGCAGAACTCGCCCGCGTTTTTCACTTGGCTCGGCGTTGTGCCCTATCTGACACAGGACGCTCTCGGCAGCACTCTGGACTACATGGCGTCAATCCAGAACTCGGAGGTGGTGTTCGACTACATGGAATCCCCCCAGGCATTCTCAGAAGAGATGAGCGAATTAGTAAAGGAGCGGACCGAACAGCTTGAGAAAATGGATGAACGTTGGGCCAGCCGTTTCGAGCCGGCTGGCATCGCAGCGATTCTTCGCTCACACGGATTTTGTGACATCGAAGACATCAATTTCCAGGAGATCAGGTCCAGGTTCGGCCGCGCCGTTCAAGGGCTCGCGCCCGGACAGGCTGGTCTTCATGTTGTCCACGCTAGGCACTAGCCAAGCCGCCAAGAGGGGCGCGCACGGAATAGTATGAGTGCCTGCGGCTGCGCTATAACGTTTATTCCCACCTGAACTCCTTTGTACATCCTCTCCGATCCTCCAGCCACCCACATTCCTCTTCACCCGCAGGTGAACATGACCATTGCAGAACTCAAAGAGAAAGACATCACAGAATTGAGCCGCATTGCGCGCAGTCTGGAAATTCCCGCGGCCAGCGGCCTCCGCAAGCAGGACCTGATTTTCAGGATTCTTCAGACGCAAAGCGAAAAGGAAGGCCACATTTTCGCGGAAGGCGTCCTGGAAATTCTGCCTGACGGCTACGGCTTTCTCCGCTCCTCTGATTACAACTATCTGCCCGGCCCCGACGACATCTATGTTTCCCAGTCGCAGATTCGCAAGTTCGACCTGAAAACCGGCGATACCATCAGCGGCAGCGTGCGGCCGCCGCACGAAGGCGAGAAATACTTCGCGCTGGTGAAGATCGAGGCGATCAACTTCGAGTCGCCCGAAGAGACGCGCAACAAAATCCTGTTCGACAACCTCACGCCGCTCTATCCCCAGGAGCGGGTGAAGATGGAAACCGTCCGCGAACATATCAGCGGGCGCGTAATGGATCTGCTCACGCCCGTCGGCAAAGGCCAGCGCGGCCTGATTGTCGCCCCGCCGCGCACCGGCAAGACGATGCTGCTGCAGTCGATCGCGAACTCGATCACAACCAACCACCCTGAGGTGGTGTTGATTGTGCTGCTCATCGATGAGCGCCCGGAAGAAGTTACCGACATGCAGCGGTCCGTGAAGGGCGAGGTCATCTCGTCCACCTTTGACGAGCCGGCCGTCCGCCACGTGCAGGTCGCCGAGATGGTCATCGAGAAGGCCAAGCGCCTCGTCGAGCACAAACGCGATGTGGTGATCCTGCTCGACTCCATCACCCGTCTGGCGCGCGCCTACAATACCATTGTCCCGCCTTCGGGCAAGGTACTCTCGGGCGGCGTCGACTCGAACGCGCTGCAGCGCCCGAAGCGCTTCTTCGGCGCGGCGCGCAACATCGAAGAAGGCGGCTCGCTGACGATCATCGCCACGGCGCTCGTCGATACCGGCTCGCGCATGGATGAAGTCATCTTCGAAGAGTTCAAGGGCACCGGCAACATGGAAATCATTCTCGATCGCAAGCTTGTGGACAAGCGCGTCTTCCCGGCGATTGACATCCAGCGCTCGGGCACGCGCAAGGAAGAGCTGCTGATTCCGAAAGAGGACCTGCAGCGCATCTTCGTGTTGCGCCGCGTGCTCAACCCGCTCTCTCCGGTTGAAGCCATGGAGCTGCTCATTACGTACCTCGAGAAATCGCGTAACAACGCCGAGTTCCTCACCAAGATGAACCAGCTCTAGATGAATTCCTGCACTAATGAAGCACAGACGCGGACGATGAGGGACAGACAAAAAGTACGCCATCTTTTGGGAGTGTTCCGGTTTTCTTATTGGGTTACGCATTCGTCCCCCCTCAACCCCCCTGTCCCCCTCAACCCTCCAAACAAACGAACCGGACACTAGTGATCATTCCCCCTATCTCATGTCTGGATCACCTTCGACCAGTGTAGAGCCACCATGTCCCCTGTAGATCTCGCGCAGAAGCGATCGAGTCCCTGGCCGAGAGCAGGCAGAGCAGCGACAGAAGTAGATGCCGCAAAGGGCCTGACGGCGGATAGTCCAGGGGCGACAGGCGTCCCTGTGCCACCCAGGACATGTGCTTCAGTACAGATCTGCGATTGATCACGGAGCGTCCTCGCGGGGCGTGATATTGGCGGACGGGAATGTCGAAGCCGTACGCTGCAAGCGTCCATAGCGGCTCGTCAAAGCCCAACATGGAAACCTTATCTGTCGTGCCTCCGAGCCGCGGGTTGATTTCAAGATAGTGGAAGGTGCTCGTCTCCGCGGAATAGAGCAATTCGAAGTGGAACGGACCGGTAAGCCCCACGTCGTTCACAAAGTTCCGGCAACACTCCGCAATTTTCTCGTCCATGGGGAACGGCTTCAACTCCAGTGTGATGCCTTCAAACTTCATAGCAGCGATGAAGCCCTCGAGCACAAGTAGTTCGCCCGATTCACTTCGGACTCCGTGAATCACAACTGTGGGAAGAGGCAGGAACGGTTGAACGAGTAAAGGCCCCGGCCCCCACGTCCTGCCTTCCAAAAAGGCTTGCAGCTCGGATGGCGATTGCAGTAACTCAACCTTGAAAAGTGGTGTTACCTGGTGCGGCGCCGGGGGCCGCAAACAAACCGGGTACGCAGCAGGGTCGATGCGGCAGGCATCGCTTTTGTGGAACAGCTCCCACGTTGGCAAAACGCTGAAGCCACAGCGCCGCGCAACCGCCAACTGATCTTGTTTTGATTGAATGGCTTCCAAAGTCTCTTTGCTTGACATGAGAAGCTTGCAACTTTGGGGAAGCGAGTCGCGGTTAGCGGCAAGCCATCGCATATGAGGATCCCAAAGCGCCAGCAACGCCTGGGCATTTGTCTGTTGGATAAATTCGTTGATCACTGAAATCCCCGCAGGCGCTCCCACGTCATCAGGCCGCATCAATGCGGCCTGACTTACGGCATTTGACCACACCGATGGTTTACCATTTCCAATTCCCAATACGACGACCTTAATACCAGCGTCGCGAAATGATCTTGCCGCCGTGAGGATGGGCGGTCCGAATTCCCCATACAGGGCGATGGTGGAGATCTTTCCAGCGGTCTTCGGTCGCTCGTCCTTCACCGCGGGGCACGCCTTGTTCGTCATCATCACCTGGTTTCAGAGGAAGGCGAGCAGTGCGCTCCCGCACACATGAATTTTCCGTTCGACCAATCGTAATAAAGGATGACATACGATTTTGCTTCCTCGGGGATAAGGTTGAGGTCCAGCTCTCTCCCCATCTCGAACGACGCAATCGCGTTATTGTTCACCAATCCATGCTGAGTGATTCGCCCCTCCGGCAAGCTGTATGTCGCAAAGTGATCGCGTGCAAGGACACCGCCAAAGGCCTGAGCCATAATCGGGGCGCTCACCCCATTAAATTCATAGCTTGCGCACGCAGGCAAAACGGAAACGATATGCACCGCTTTGCCAACTTGCCGCATGATCGGCGGTTCGGCTTCACTCTCGCTAAGGCATCCCTTGGCTTCACTCAGAATAATGACCTTTTCAGAGACTATGCCCGCCAAATTCGCGATGTTCGATGGCGCAGCGTCAGAGCGCGATGAATTCAATACATAGACAACGTCGGCTCGGTGCTGGCGAAGAGAGTCCATCAGACTCCTCATGGAGGAAATCTGCGAAAATTCCAGGTGGGGCACTTTCAGTTGAGTGCTCCATAAAAATGCTGCTGCAATTGAAGCAATCGCCAAGGCAGAGAGTGAACGTGCCAGTCTGCGCGTACTGTGGTGAAAGACGACCACGCAGGCAAGAATCTCGAGCGGATAAATTGAACCGCCAAATCGCGGATGGTAACCGACCAGGACCCCAAAACTGAGCGCTCCCACCAACCAGATAAGAAGGGCCAACACCAACCTGTCCTGGTAAGACAGCGGCCTGGCCGCGAAGAGTCCTCTCGCGAAATGCGCTCCTAGCGCGATCAGAAGGCCCCACAAAAACAGATTGATCAGCAGGACAAGCAGGTCAGGCAAATGAGCGCCGATAGAATGCTCGGCAAGGATATTTCTCATCACATGGTAATCGAAAATGCCTGTAGGCCACCTCAGGAATCCCTGGATCGATCCTTTGATCAGCAACGCCTTTGGGTCGCCCTGCAAGGCATAGTTTCCGCCAGGTGTCCCTACGAAGACGAATTTCCACACACACGCCCATGCGACCAGCGGAAGAAGCATGGTTACGGCAAGCAGTCTACGGCGATGAATCACGTAAACCGTGGCCGCGGCAGCGACTGGAGCATAGAGAGCCGGCTCTTTTGTAAAGACAGCTAAGGTGAGGCTCAGGAGTGCGAGACCATACCACTCACGAAAAATAAGATAAAGGGCCAGGACGGCAAACAACCCGCTCCAGATATCGAAGTGGAAGGCTAAGCTATAGAGACCCTCTCCAACAAAGGCAGGATTGATAGCGGCAAGCAGTCCAATGAAATAGAGCCATCGGTCGTGCACACCCATTTGCCGCGCCAGGCAAATGACCAGAACGCAAACCAGGAATTCGGCGAAATAGAAAGTCGCGAAATAAAGGGCGTAATGGTCACCAAACAGGGTGTGGTTGAGGCGGACGATGAGATTGACAACTGGACGTAGAAAATCCGTCCGCGGCACATTCCATTCTGGATAGACAACGAAGTAGTTCGAGAATCCCTCGCTAAACCATTTCGCGGGATTCCCCTCGCTCGCATTGAGAAGTGCGGGGTCGTCTCCATACGGAAAGTAACTTTGATAAAACCTGAAATGGAAGCAGTAGATTGCCAGCAGAACCAGGGCGGGAACGAGCGAAACGCGAAGGATGACTAGAGAAGACTTGGCTATGGGTTTGCCGCTGCGAATTCCGGCAAATCCACTCATGCTCATAAATTCTTATCCTCTGCAACCAGGGTCCAATCACAAAATAGACGAGCGCCCCCGACCCAGTTGTCAAAGCAACATCACCAGATTGTCATCGTTTCAGCGTTTTGTGTCGCGCAGAAAATGCATCTCAAGGCGAGATGCGCACCGCTGCGTCATTTCTGATCCAGAGTGAGGGCGTAGATATCCTCGCTTCCGATGTCGCGGAGCAGCAAGGGCGCGTCTGTGGGGTCCAGCCCCATCCAGATGCTGGTCCTGCGCGAGAAACTTCCGCGGGCTGCCGCCATCTGAGGAGACAAGGTAAAACGCCCCATTTGGTCCAGGATAATCGCCCGCAAAGGAGATCTGTTTGCCGTCTGGCGACCAGCGGGGCATGAAAGCCTGGAGCGGAGGGTCGGTCAGTTGCACGGGGTTGCTTCCATCCCTGTTCGCCTTCCACAGGATTCCTTCGGGGTAGGAAACATAGGCTATCGACTTGCCGTCTTTGGAGTAAGAGACACCCTGACAGGAGATACCTCCCAGGAAGGGCTGGAACTGTTTGGTCTTCGAATCGAACCGGGAAAGCTCACCTCGGGGTGATAAGCCTAGCGCGAATATCCTGCTTCCGTCCTTGCTTGGAACCGGTCCTCCCCAGAATTCCCCGGGAAAGTAGTTGCCCGGAAGTGGTCCGCCCCAGCGGATGGGGCCTTGAGTCAATTGAATCGGTTCCGCTGGCGGCCGGCGGAACAGCCCGCGCCGCTCGTCGAGTGCCCAAATCTGCCCATCCGAAATGAACAGGAAGAGTTTCCCGTCAGGAGTCCACTTGCCACAGCATTCACGCTGCCTTCAATGCTTCAAGCTTGACGATCGAGGTGTATGAATTAGAAATATAGCGAGACGGCGGGCCTCGGCGGCCCGCGCTTCGTCTGCGATGAAGTTAACGCTGGCGAGTGTTGGCGAGGGCCCGGAGGATGGTGCGGGTGTTCTTGTTCATGACCTGACGAAGGTACATGGTGATGGCGAACAGGAGGACCAGGAAAAAGAGGTCGACCCGAAGGAGTGAATGCAGGAGTCCTCCCATGGTTTCTGGCGGAAACATGTGAAGGTGCATCCAGATAAAGGCGACGATGGCGAGAATGGCGAGCACGCCGACGATGATTCGGGAGGAGCGCTCGGATCTGTCGGCGGCCTCCAGGGCTCGCTGGACGAAGGCGATTTCTGAGTTGGGGTTCTCGAAGTTGGGCTGCTGGTGTTCGGGGCTCATGTTGGTTTCCTTTCGGAGGTGATGTGTTTGCGAAGGGTAGTGACTCCGTAATGGAGGCGCGACTTGACGGTGCCAATCGGAATCTCGAGGATCGCAGCGCTTTCTTCGAGTGACAGGTCGTGCTGGTAGTGGAGAAGGAGGACGGCTCGACTGGCGGGCGAGACGTGTTCGAGGAGCGTGAAAAAGGCGGCGTCTGGGGGCTCGCCGAAGTTGGGGTTGGGGGTGGCGAGGTGTTCAGGCGGAGCGTCGTCGAGGGGCTGCCAGCGTCGGGCGTGTTTTAGATGGGAAAACGCAATGCGTGAAGCGATCCTGAATGCCCAGGGGCGGAAGACGGCGGGTTCGCGCAGGAACCGAAGCTTGCGGAAGATCTGCAGCGAGGTCTCCTGGAGGACGTCGTCAGCGAGTGCCGCGCCGGCGAGACGAATGATGTAGCGATGTAAGGGCGCATAGGTTTCACGGAGGAGCCGTTCCAGGGCAGCCCGGTCGCCGGTTTGGGCGAGAAGGACGAGGAGGGTTTGATCGGTCGTCGGGGACCCCTTCGCGTCAGTTAGGGTGTGCATGCATTCAGAGAGGGGTCTGGGTGTATAAAAGTTCGGTTCAACCGGATAAATAATTATCGGGGGGAACTGGGGGAAGAGATGAAGGGACAGCATACCTATTGCAGCAATTCCGGGTGATACGTATCGTGTCCCTTATCTCCCCCGGTGGAACAGGACAACCGGCGGGCCGCACATCATTGGCGAAAGGTGCTTGTTTCAAATACAGCGCTCCACGCCGCTCTTCATCATGCTTCATGAAGCGTCTCGATGGGATCGATTTGGGTGGCGCGCCAAAGCGGAACCGCCGCCGAGAGCAGTACGATCAGAAATGCGGCCAATGCAGCAGAGCAAAGGACGACTGGATCGTGGGTAGAGACTCCGAAGACGATGCTGTTTAGCCACCGCGATGCGCCCCAGCTTCCTGTGAGCCCTGAAACTAACCCAATCATGCCTAAACTCGCGGTTTGCCTTCCAGTACGGCGTAAAATCTCGATGATGCCCGCTCCCATTGCCATCCGGATGGCGATCTCTTGCCTTCGGCAGCTGACCCAGTAGTTGAAAACACCATAGCAACCGATGCTGGCCAGGATCAACGCAATCCCGGCGAAGAGGACCAGCAGAAGCGTAGTGAAGCGCCGGTTTACAAGTGTGGTGCCGAGCCACATATCGGCGGTCTTCAACGACTGAATCGGGACGTTGCCGTCGACGGAAGCCAATGTTCGCCGGACGGTTGCAACCATGCTCTCCGGATTGGCCCTGGCCCGTATCATCACGACCATTGCGGCATCGACCCGCTGAACGGCCGGGAAATAAATCTCCGGCAAGGGCGGGCTGTCCAGTCCGATTTGGGGCACATTGGCCGCGACACCGACGATTTCAGTTACGGGACCTTCCATTTGCGGTCCGCCGAGTTTGATGTGCTGGCCAAGAGCGGAATGGGGATCCTTCCACCACGCACGCGCAATCTCTTCATTGATCACCGCAACAGCCGGCCGGCCCGTCCAATCCTCTTCGGAGAAAGAGCGTCCGGCGATGAGCGGAATGCGCATGGTCCGGAAGTACGCTGTGTCAGCCATATTGACCAGAGTGACGGGTATATCCTGCGGTTTGGGCGTGGGTCTTTCAACAACGGAATACCACCAGTCCCGACAGGCGCCGGCCGCCGGGGGACAGTTCACTGCGCCAACCGATTCGACTCCCGGCTGGGCGCGAAGCGCTGCTTCAAGGCGCCCGTAGAAGTCGAGAATGGCGCCCTTGCTCTTATACGGTAACGGTGGCAATTGCAGTTCGAGTGCAAGCAAGTGCCTGGATTCGAACCCGGGATTCAGGGTCTCGGCGGCCCACAAGCTTCGCAGCAGAATCCCCGAGGTAAACAGCAGGATGACAGCCACCGCGATCTCCGCGATGACAAGGCCTCCACGCAGCGTGTGCCCAATCCGGCTGGCGCCCGAGCCAGTGCTGCTCTCTCTCAGCAGAATCGTCAGATTGACCCTGTCTGAACTGACCAGAGGCACCAGGGAGCACACCAGTGCCACTGCCAGCGTCAGCGCCGCAGCGAAGATCAATACCGGGAGGTTAAGGCTGGCTTCTGAAAGCCGCGGAATATCGTGTGGCCCCAAAACCTCTATGGCGCGTAGTCCGAAGCCTGCGAGAAGAATTCCGAAGGCACCGCCGACCAGCGTAATCAGTACGGTCTCCGTCAGGAGCTGCCGTGCAAGCCGGCTGCGCCCCGCACCAATTGCAGTCCGAATTGCCATCTCCCGCGCGCGGGTGGTCATGCGAATCAGCAGCAGGCCGGCGATGTTGGCGCACGCCAGCATCAGCACCAGGCAAACCGAGGACATCAAGAGGACGAACACGTGCGTTAGGTCACCCGTTCGCTGCTCCGTCAGCAACTCCGCATACACGCGATGTTCGCTTTCGGGGCCCGGATCTGCCTGCGCGAGCCGCTGCATGATCGTATCCAGGTCCGAGCGTCCCCGGGATAGCGTAACTCCCGGCTTGAGCAGACCCAGCACGTTCATCCATTCGTGTGCGTTGCGCTTTGAAGCCTCCACAACGGAAGGACGAAGTGGGAGATAGTAATCGACCGGCGGAAGGAAGAAGCCAGGATCCCGGGCAAGTACCCCGATCACGATGTATGCAGTTCCATTCAGGGTCATCGTCTTGCCGATGATCTGCGGATCGGCTGAAAGGGTTTGGGCCCAGAAAGCTCTGGCCACCACGACCGTCGCAGCGGACCGCGGTTCATCGTCGCTCGGGGTAAACAGCCGGCCCATTATCGGACGAGAGCCGGTCAGGCGAAAGAATTCGTTGGTGACGACACCAGCGTGTGTGAGCACTGCCTGACCGCGGCCTGTGAGGGTCAGATCGGCCTTCTGGAAGCCAGCCATCGACTCGAAGGAATGATTCTGCATTCGCCAGTGTTCAAAATTGATCCAGGTTACGCTGATGCCGCTCGACTTGGCGGAGGACTCGCCGAGCCACACTAAACGCTCGCCCGAAGGGAAAGGCAGCGGCTTGAGAAGAACGGCATACACCGCGCTGAAGATGGCGGTGTTTGCGCCGACTCCGACAGCCAGCGTCAGAATCACGATGAGCGAGAAGACAGGCGCTCTCCAGATGCCTCGCGCCGCGTAGCGAAGGTCCTGAAGGAGCGATTCAAAGGTAGGGAATTGCCACGATTGGTAGCTTTGCTCGCGCACCGTGGCCGCATTACCAAAGCGGCGCCGCGCCGCGGCACGCGCCTCTTCCGGCGGCATGCCCCGCTCCAGACTCTCATCGGTCAGGAACTGAAGATGGGCATCCATCTCCTGCTGCAGTTCGTTGGCGAGATTCCGCCTTCTTCCGAGCGCGCGTGCCACTTTCGACCACCATTGGCGCATGAAATCAACCCTCCGGCGCTAGAATCCTTGCCATTGCCAGAGCAAATCGCTGCCACTTCGAAGTTGCCTTGACCAGTTGCTTGCGCCCGGCCTGCGTCAGGGTGTAGTACCGCGCGCGGCGCCCGTTGGGCGAAGTCTTCCACTGTGCGGAAATCCATTCGCGCTGAAGGAGACGTTGGAGCGCCGGGTAAAGGGAGCCGTTGTCGACAAGAAACTCACTGTCGGATTGTTGTTGCAAAAACTGCGAAATCCCATACGCGTGATTGGGCTGTAGCTTGAGGCTTCGCAGGATCAGCACTTCAAGAGTTCCTTGAAGCATCTCGAGTCTGTCATCGTCAGGTAGATGGTCTACGGTAGACACCCTATCCGTATACGACAGAAATAAAGGCCTGTCAAGAAGGCATTGAAGAAGGTAGTGAGGGAGATGAAGGGACAGCATACCTGTGTGTCCGGTTCGTTTGTTCACGGATGGTTGTAAGTGCAGTATTGAGTGTGGTTTCTGCACACTCGGAGTGTCCACGATTTGAAGCGGCTGATACGGTTTTGCGACGCTGAGTTTTGGTATCAGGGCACGACTTTTGTCGGGCCGTAAACGAACTGAAAGAAATTGGGCTTTAGCCCTGCCATGGCACATCCCACGCGAATACCCGTCCGCAGGCAATTTTAAGCAATCTGCTTACGAGACGTCTCGTCTGAAAACCGCTGGCGGCGGATCAGGGCATATTCGACGAAGCCGCCGTACCATCGGACCACTTGTCTGCCAGGACAAACAGAATCGTCACACGTTCCTCTGTGTCATTCGCCACTATGACAGGTGAGTTGGGATCATCGGCCGCCCAGCTCTTGGTCATGTTGCCGGGGGAAAAAAACATCGCATGCGGGTGCCAGCTCTTATCCCGGTCGTTTAAGTACTGCTGCTTCGACATCATGTAAGCCATCGCGCCAGGCTCCAGCGCGGGCAGCTCATTCTTATCCAGCGCCGTCGCGGTTGCGTGCGCGATTTCAGGCTTCGATTTTCCTGCCAGCACAAGCCTGGTCTTCATCAGATAGATGGGCGCAAAGCTCCTGGTGGCTTGCGCGCTGAAGCAATGGGGTGCACGGATCTTCGGATTCCAGAATTCCGTCTGATCCGTGCTCGCCCCCCACGACCTCTCCATGAGGCAGAGAAAGCCATTTGTGCCCTTCTCCGCGGTCCTATATCCCTCGCGTCCCAGCACCATCACTTCCGCTCCATCGGAAATGGAACCGGGTGCAGCACTGCGCGCCAGCGCGATCTCGGATTTCTCGTCAGATATCAGGTACTGGTCCAGGGGCGCCATCGCCGCATAAGCAGCTTTCCCGGCCTGTGCAACTGCCTGGCCGCCTGCGTCAGATAAAACAATCTGCAGAGCAAATGCCAAAGCGATCATCTTGACGTGATTCTTCCGCATCCGTTCCTCCGAATCCGCGTATTTCGCGCCGGACTTCCGTCCCTGATATACAAAAGTAACCCCCACAGTGTACTCCGGCTCAAAAGTTTCTCCCGGCGACTATATCCGACGGAATGCAGGACAGACCGGAAGTGACCCTAATGCAACCGTATCTGATCGTATTACTCCGACGCGCTTTCCTTTAGTGTCAGTCCACATCTTCCTGACCTAAAACCCCGCGGCACCCCGGCGGCGTTGTCACGGCCTCTCAGTTGCTTCCGTCGGAAGCATCCCAAACGGGCGCCCGACAGGCGACCGCAGCCTTGCCAGGAAGTTTTGCTTCGGACCATTGAAGGGACATCCATGATAGGTAAAAGTCAACGGGAAACGAAGATTCCCTCGACTCGAGTGACTGTTCTCGGTAAGAAGGGACTGTCTTCAGTCTCGCAGGGGAAGCATAGGAAACTGTATACCTCGACCAATGAAAGCGATATACGAGCCTCCAAGTATAGCCGCCACTAACCACCACGCGATCTGACGACGCACCAGGAGTGTCCGCCCCGCCTTTGTGCGCGGCAGCAGACTGTCGGCCCACAGGAGGCCCGACGATCCACCGAATGCCGCCGGAATGGTTGAGACCAGGAGGAGCTTAATCCCAAGAGGGTCGAGCATACCTGCTGCACAACTGAAAAGGGCCGCCGCACAGTATGGGAGTCGGCCCACGACGTTGTACGTTCGCCTATCCGGTACGAAGGGTCCCACCGACACGGCGAGAAGCCATACAGCAAAAAAATACATCACGGTGCCAAAGGCAGTCATGCCGATTCGCAGGGCGACTTGATGGGGCAGCCCGCGAATCACCTCATTCCAGTCGCCAAAGCCGGAGATCCCTGAGAACAGGAAATATCCGGTGCCGTGAAGCAAATTGAGCGCGGCGAAGATCCAGAAGAAGTAGCGTTCGTTCGCGCGCTTCCCCGCGACGCGCGAGGCCAGAAGGGAGGTAGCTCCAGCAAAGAGATTTACAAGCGTCCCTCCGGCGTCGACCCAACGATCGGGTCGCAACGATGAAAGATGATTGCTCGTGAGCTCGGTGGGAATATCGCCGCGCAGCCAGGCCGTCAGGCCGTGACCAACACCTTCATGTAACAGCGTCGCTGACGCAGAGGCCACCACAGCCATGCTGATGATAGTGAGTTTGTCATGCTGATCGGGCATAATAGCCAATCTAAAGCTAAAACGCGAATGCCGTTCTGGTCACTCGACTCAGAACAAGACGAGCGCCGCTGGTCAAGCAGTAACCGTTCGGTGTGCCCTCATGCCGGTGGGGTTAGGAGTTGGTGAAACCCACGCGCGACAGGAGTTTCCGGAACTGTGCGTTCGATCTGATTCCGTTCCACTTGTGATCCAGCAGGAAGGGCATGTGCACGTCACGTTCTTCGAAGGCCTGCTGCAGCCACTCGAGCGCCCTCTCCGTCTCACCCAGCCCGGCAAACACGAGTGCAATGTTATAGGGAGGTACATAGCGCTGCGGCTTCCGTTCCAGCATCGTATGAATCTTGGCTTCTGCTTCGGTCCTGTCGCCTAAGACCGCGTGCATATAACCCGCGAGCGATAAGGCTTCCGAGTTGCCCCCAGAATACTTCAACGCCATTTCACAGGCTGTGAAGGCCTCAGAGTACATGCCCACCTTCTCGTAAGTCTTCGCCGCACAAATCTGCCCCACCCAAAATCGCGGTTCCATTCGTAGCGTAGCTTTGAGTTGTTGGAGAGCCGCTGAGTACTTCCCCGCCTGGTACAAGAATTGTCCGAGCATGGCTCCATCGATCAATGAAAGTGGATCGACCACGAGGGCTTGTTTGATCACAACCAATGCCTCATCGTGTCGTCCAATGTTCGAAAGAACGTGAGCCAGATAAAGATGGGCGAGGGAATAATTTTCGTTTAGACTGATGGCCCGCCGCGCCGCTGCCTCAGCTCCTTCGAAATCCCAATCAAACCAAAACCTGGCTCCAGCATCTGAAGTATGGGCTTCCGCAGACTCGAGATTAAACTGGAGGGCCCGTGCAATGGCAGTCTTCGCTGCGGGGAACACCTCCTTCGAAGCAGCGTCGCCCGAGATTGGAAGCACCATAAGAGCATCGGCCAAGCCGCAGTGGGCTAACACATATGCCGGATCACGATCTGTTGCCCGCTGAAAATATTCGATCGACTTCTCGGCGTCGGAGAGGTTAAATCTCGCGTAGTGATAGCGCCCGCGCAGATAACAATCGTGCGCTTCCGGGTCCTGAGTAGCACTCCTGGTGAGCCGCCGCTCCTCTTCCGAAACATCAACATCAACTTCACCTGAGCTGCAATCGAGGCTCCGATTTCGCCATGGATATCGAGAATGCCCGGCAGCTGGCGGTCGTAGTTGTTCGCCCACAGGTGGACCTGGTCCCGTACACGAATCAGCTGAGCAGTGATGCGAACGCGGTTAGCTTCGCGCCGCACGCTACCCTCCAGCACATAATCCACTCCCAGTTCCTGGCCGATTTGCGCCACGGACTTGTTGGTCTGCTTGTAAGCCATGGACGAGGTACGCGCAATCACTCCCATGCGATGGGGAGACATTTGCCCCAGTCGCATGATTGTCTCCTCGCTCAGGCCATCGCTGAAATACTCCTGGGCCGGGTCGCCACTCAGGTTTTCGAAGGGAAGAACGGCGAGCATGATGCGCGGCCGGTCTGCTTCCGTTTCCGCGAGGATTCCGGAGGCAACAACGGTCCGGCCCTTGAAGCGATATCCCCTGCCCAAGACAGTTTCGACATATTGCGGGTTCCCTGAGTCATCTCCGAGCGCGTGGCGAATCTTTCGGATGGCGGTGTTGATGCTGTTATCGGTGTCGAAGTGAAGTTCTTTTCCCCACAGTTTCTCGATCATCTCCTCACGCCCGATCAGTCTCCCATTTTCCCGGACCAACAGGATCAACAGATCCATGGGGATACGCTCGATGTGCACCGGTTTCCCCGCGCAAGTCAGTTCGTACCGTCCCATATCCAAAACGAACTGTCCGAACTGAACTCTCTCCGAAGCCATCTGCCCTGCCCCAGCCAACTCGGACATTCTACGGCGGCGCAGCAACTTCTTGGTCGATTTCCTACAGGTGATCTACAGGTGCTCTCCATGGCTTCTCGGCAGACCAAGCCTCAAGATACCTATCAACGCTTGGGGGTGAGGCCCAAGGGCTGCCCAAGAAGAAGATATGGAGGCACCATGAAATTCCGCATTTTGTCTTGTCTGTTGACCCTGGTGGTCGTTGGGTCTCAAAGTTCAACTGCCCACGCGAGCGCTTGCAGCAATTCCACCATCCAAGGCAACTACGCCTTTACCATCCACGGAACACTCTTCTCTCCGGGTGGGCCTACCCTGGTCATTGATGGCATCGACAAGGTTACGTTTGATGGCAGAGGGAATTTCACGCAAGTTGACGCGGTGGCCACAAACGGGAATCTCGCACCGGGCTGGCGCCCCGGCACGGGTAGCTACTCGGTGAACTCGGACTGCACCGGAACCCAGACCATTGTGGTCCCGGGCCAGCCCGACCTGCACTTGCAGTTTATCGTCGCCCAATCGGGGAACACGATCCACCAGGTAGTGATCGATCCAGGATTCGCAACCACGGCAGAGGGGGAGCGGCTTAGAGTTCCGGAAGGTAGGGATTAGGGTTTCCGGGAAAAAGGGCCACTTTCGAAGGGAGCGGGGACGCAATCCCCACTCCCTGCTTTCAACGACCCAAGCGCAGGCTAGTGCAGCGCAACTAGAACCATTCAGCCATTGCGTATCGCTTGCACCGAGAGCAGGGGATCCTTTTGTAACGGACACTCCCGAAAATGGTTAGGTCCTTGTCTTTACTACTCCGGTTTGATCTTCGGCTTCCAGGTGTTGTCGATGGGGACGATTTTGTAGTTCGGTGGAACCTGAAATAATTCTCGCTCCGGCTCGACCTGCTTTATATTCGTCAGTTCGATTGTCATTGCGCTCAAGCATCCTACCGGAAGAGATGCCGGGCTAGCTTCCGAATCTTCTTTGAATGATGTGCGAGTGGTGACCGAAACTTCTAAAGCTGCTTTTTCAGAGAGCCACCATTCCCTTGAAGTGGTGAGGGGCACACCATTACAACTACCGTGGTGGGTTCCCACAGGGTGATAACCATGCACTCGTACTCCTTCTATATCTTTCTCGCCGAGGTCCACCAGTTCACCTGAGCCTGGCACGAAAGAGCTAGCGTGATGCGCTGGTTCCGGCTTGAAGGGATCAGGAAACACCGGCAAACCTGAATCAGGATTTCGATGAGGACCAGGCCGCACCTGGGCCACTTTCTCGACGGCGCATCCATCGGAAGATGTCGGATCGTTTGCACCATCCACGCAAGCATGGAAGGACGTCCGGGTGCCTGCAAGCGGATCACAAATCGTCATACTGAACGCCATGCGACCGCTCTTAGGCTCGAAGCGCAGGTCTTTCGCCGAGACCCGGCCGTCGCTGTCGCGAGCAATGGAATATACCAGCCTAAACTTGTGCCCCTCGCTCCCGTCAGGCAGGTAACCCCATCGGCTGCCGACGACATCGCCGGTAAAAGGCAGGTTTGCCACCATGGGAACGAGTGGTATGTCCAGAACCGAGCACATCGGGACTTCGGCGCGAGCCGTAAACGACGCGCCGAGGACAATGCTCACCAGAACCGGTTTCCGGAATGAAGTTAAACGAATCATGCGGTTGCCTCCACCTATCCACGCGAGAAAAAAAACAACGCAGAGAAGACTACACTTCCTCCTGTCAAAAAAGAACATTACCCATCCTCTCTCTCAGGGATGCAGCGCAAAGCACTCTGGCTGAGCGAGCGGATTCGACACCTGCGACGGACGTAGTCCCGCAGAGCCTGCCCTGAGCTTGTCGAACGGGGACGACACAGCCTGTAGCCCGGCACGGTAGTGCCGGGTAGGATGAGGTTTAAGAGGCGAGTCCCGGAGGGACGGCACAACGCCCAGCTCGTACATCAGAAGGCATCGAAGCGGCAGACGGGATGTTGCGGCAGACGGGACGTTGCGGCAGAAGCGGCAGACGGGACGTTTACTTAGTTGTTATGAGATCTGTTGCAAAGCTAACGCTCGTCCCGCGCTTCGCTCTCCGCTGAGCGCTTGAATTGCCGGCGTGCCACTGCTGATTCAACACTGACCTTCAGCTTGGTTCGATCTGCACCTTTCACTTGAAGGTGTAGATCAAACCTGCGCCCAGGCGCAGGTTGTTCTGCACGTTCGTGGTGGCGTTGGGCATCTGTGTGCGCAGCCAATTCGCTTCGATAGCGCGGAGCGCAAAACCATCTTTCAGGTGAAGGTTGACGCCGCCGCCGACATACAGCGCCAGGCTGTCCGCGCTGTCGTTGGCGCCCCCCGCGGCAGGAAAGACGCTATGCAAGCCGTAAGCCTCTCCGGCCAATACCTGGCCGAAGACGGCATAACGGCCACGTAGCGACCAGGTGTAGCGCGGCCCGAAGGTCGCCGTTACCAGGTCAAGTCCTACACCCGGCGAGGCGCTTGCATTTGCCGTATGCAGTCCTGAAACGTCCGCCACTACACCCAGCCCGCGCCAGAACTGGCCGTGGACCTGGACGCTGCCTCCCTGCATCCAAAAACTGCTGCTGCCAACCACATTGGACATCAGCGGATTGTAGACCAGGGCAACCTCGAGTGAGCCCTTTGTTTGTTTTGCCGAACTCTGATCCTGTTGTCCCCAGGCTGTAAGTCCTGCCATCATCAAAGCCCCTGCAAGGAGCACCTTTACGCGAATCGAGACACGCATGTCGAGTTCTCCTTGTTATTCCACAGTGAGCGTAAGGTTGGCGGAGTGCGACAGTCTGCCCGAGGTGGCGATCACCGTCACGACGTAAGTCTTCTGCTGTTGCCCGAAGAAGCCATTCGAAGATCCGCAGCCGTTCAGACTCGCCATTGCGGTCAGACCGGCGATCATCAACAACAGCACCGAAATCGCCCGGCCGAGCCGCTTACCGGCGCGCCGCATTCCGCCGGCGAAGGGCAACAGCAGAAGTCCCCAAAAGACAGGCGGAATATGCCGATTGGGAGCGTGCTTATCTTCGAGGCTCGCCGTCACCTGCGGCAGCTGGATGCTCAAGGTCACGTTTGTGAGTGAGGAACCGGCAGGCAGCATATTCGGAGTGATGCTTCCTGTTGCTCCGGGAGGCAGACCGCTCAGCGTCAAAGTGATGGGCGCCGGGAAGGTTGCACCGTTGGACGGGCCAAGCGCCAGGATATACGTAGCTGTACCTCCAGGAACCACCGTCTGCGAAGGGCCGCCGCCGCTGCCGGGAGAGCCGGGAATACTTAAGCTATAGTCCTGCACCAATTCAGCAAGCGCAGAACTGGTGCCCGAAAGAGAGTTCGAACTGCCGCTGTAGACCGCCGTAATGCTGTGCGTGGCGGCTGCCAGAGAGGAAGTGGTATAGGACGCCACACCGTTCGATAGCACAACCGTACCCAGAAGCGTCGTTCCATCGAAAAAGCTCACAGACCCGGTCGGTGTACCGGCCGTGGAAGCCACAGTTGCAGTGAATGTAACTGCAGTGGTGACCAGTACCGGATTTCCGCTCGAGACTAAGCTCACTGCCGCAGGAGTGATCTGACCGACCGTCATTGGAATCGTGGTTGCCGTGGAAGCGACGCCGTAGTTGCCGTCGCCGCCATAGGTCACGCGGATGGTATAACTGCCACGGGCCAGCGTACTCGGAATGGGAACGGTGGCCGACGAACTGGCCGTACCTGCGGTCAAGGCGGGCGACCCAGAGGCAACGACGGTGCCGGATGAATTGAGAATGCTGTAGCTGATGGTGCCGGTAGGCGCAGCGATCGTGTGATATGGCCCGGTGACTGTGATCGTCACTGAGCCCGATTGTCCATAGGCCACCGCTACCGGCTGCGCCGGACCGCTCACCGTCACGGCGGCTTTACTCAGGACCACGGTAACCGTTCCGCTGCTTACCGCAAAGGCGCCGCTGACGCCGGCGTAGTTTGCCGAGAGCGTGTGCGCGCCGATGCCGTTCAGTACAACACCGCTCAACGTCGCTACGCCGGAGCTCAGGCTCGCAGTGCTTAAGGTCGTTGTTGTTGTGCCCAGCGTATCGGTGAATGATACTGAGCCTGTCGGATGGGTGCCGCTGTGGGCTTGATCGGCCACCGTTGCCGTAATGCTGGCCGCCTGTCCATTCGCCAGAGCGGTTGGAGCTACTGTCACTGTCGTCGAGGTCGCATCGGCACTGCTAAACGCTGTACCGCTGACAGCGACCTCTTGTGTGTTGCCGGGGACATTGAGCGCATTGTCGGTCACAGTGATGCCGGCGCTCAGGCTGCCCGCCGATTGCGGAGTAAACTCGACCGCCACGTCGCATGCCGTGCCTGCCAACAGAGAAGTAGAGGATGTGCATGGATTCTCGTCGCTGGAAGAGTTAGAGAAGTCCGCCGTGTAAGTGGGATTGATGGAAAAAACCAGAGGCTGATTTCCCAGGTTGGTTACAGTTGCTGTCTTTGCTGCACTGGTTGCTCCTGTCGCGGTGCTTGGAAACGTCAGCGCGCTGAAAGAAACGTGGGAGAACAAAATGCGATTGTTGGCCGAATCCGGAATGTACAGGTTCCCAAACGGGTCCACCGTGATTCCGAAGGGCCCGCCCAACGTTGCCGGAGTGGGAAGGCTGTTCAATGCCAACACCGAGGCCACGCCTGCCGTGGTGATTTCCACGATGCGGTTGTTGCCTCCATCGTTCACGTAGAGATTGCCCATGCCATCGGCTGCGACGCCTCTAGGCTGGCTGAAGGTAATCCCGGTCGCCGTCAGCAGCGATGTCGCTCCGGCTGCCGTCACCTTGATGACGCGGCTGGGATCGCCGCCGGCGTACCCGTCTGGGATATAGATGTTTCCCATCGAGTCGACCGCCACCCCGGTAATGCCGAGTGAAGTGGTGGTGTACCCCTTCGTCGCGATCACCGTCCCAATGCCCTTGGAAGTCGTTCCGGCCACCAAGAGGCACGAAACTTCGACCACACGGCCGTTGGTGTAATCAGAAATGTACAAATTGCCTGCGGCGTCGAAGGTCAGCCCCGTAGGGTGGCCCAATGCGGTGGCCAGGCCACTAATGGCCAACACGGATGCGACACCGCCCGGCGTTATCACGATAATGCGATTGTTCAAGTGGTCGCTGACGAACAGATTGCCGGCGCCATCAAGAGCCACGCCGTCGACTTCCTGGCCGAAGGTCAAACCGGTGGGGGACACCACAGATGCAGTGCCTCCTCCAGCGGGAATCTCCACTACATTGCCTCCGTCATTGGCGTCATAGATGTTTCCCGCACCATCCAGAGCAACTTGGAAAGGAAAATTCAGAGCCACTGCGCCGCTGCTGATAACGGTTCCGGTATTCGGAGCTAACGCCGCTACCGGAGCATCGCCGAAGCCATACAGCGGAACCGTAATGACCGGGTTATTGTTTTCGTCATAAAGCACCACCGCGCCGTGTCGCAGACCGGGCGCCGTTGGCAGAAACCGGACCTGGATGAAGCAGCCGAGGTAATTACTCGTACTGCTGCAGGTCCTGTTGCCGCCCATCACCACGCTGAAATCCTGATTCTGCGCGCCGGAGGTGAACACCTTGAATGGCGCCGTTGCACTGAAATTGACCTGCGGGAAAAAGGGCAGCGTCAGCGTCACTCCCGTGGCCTCACCTAGCTGGACATGACCAAACCCCACAGCCGATCCATTCAACGACGATGCATATCGTACCGGCGAGTCTGAGGACCAATTGGTTGCTCGATCGACAATCAGGACCCGGTCGTGACCAGCAGCGGCACCGCTATCTGCAACGTAAACTGTTCCGAAAACGTCGAGTGCAACCCCGAGGGGTCCGCTGAGTGAAAAATTATTCATGTAGAGGGAAGAAAAAAACAGCCAGGTGCCGACGCCCGATGTGTCTACCTCGGCGATGTTATTACTGCCTGTGGACGCAATATAGATGTTCCCGACGCGGTCTACGGCAACGCCGCTCGGAGCACTCAGCTCGGGGTCCAACTCGCCAGTGTTGACTACCGCACCGGCTGTACCTCCGGTCGCAACCTTTACCACACGATTGTTCACCGAATCGGCGATGTAGAGATTCCCCGCCGTATCCACCGCCAGGCCCATGGGAGTGTTGAGAGTGGCCGGGTTGGGTAGACCTGAAATCGCCAGGACCGAGGCAGATCCACCGGATGTCACTTCCACAATCTGGTTGTGGCCCGTATCCGCAATAAAGATATCCCCGGCCTGATCGAGCGCGACGCCCTTCGGAGAACTCAGTGTCACAGCGCCCGTACTTATCACGGAGCCGGCTCCCGAGGAACTTACTCGGACGACGCGGCTATTGGACACGTCCGCATCCGTTAAATAGAGATTTCCCGAGCCGTCGATTGTGATTCCCGTCGGAGACACCAATGCAGGACTCAAACCGCTGATGGCGAGCACCGACGCCGTACCGTACGCATCCACTTCCACGATCTGGTGATTCCCCGTGTCCGTGACGAACACATCGCCCGCTGGGTCCACAACCATGGCGGAAGGGGAATTGAGTGTGATGCTGCCCCCGGTGTTAAGTGTTCGCACCAAACCACCAAACATCCAGCTTGCCTCCCTCGCGTGTGCCTGTTGCACGACAGAGAGCAGCACAGACAAAACAAGAACAGCCTTCAGTCGGCGAGACCGTCCAGTAGAAACCATGAAAATACCTCCGTCGTGGGCGAATCAACTTTGAATGTGGACACAAGAGCTCATGAGCACGGATTCATTGCGGCGTGAAGTTTTCAGATCTTGAATTGAACGTGGGCAAAGACACTTCGAGCGCGATCAGCAGATCCCTTCGCAAAGTAGTAAGAGTCAAACTTCTATAGACACGCAATTGCATCCACTCGAAGGTTCAGCGTCCGTATTCCACGGTAAGTAGCGAAGACAGCGATAAACTTCGGAAGAACAGCATGGCCCAGTTACAAAAAAGTGTTATTGCCACAGGAATCCTCGGCGGGTTCATCGGCAATCGTAGGGAGAACTTCAACATGCGAGATTGCTCAAGTGCCCCCCATTTCTACTCGCTGCTGAACCGGTGAGGCGTGAGGATCCCAGAATGGTCCTCCGTCGTTTTTTCCCCTAACGTTGCAACCGCCGTGCTTTGTGGAGTAAGACCTGGCTTTTGTCGAGTCAACTAAATCATCTACACCCTAACCAATCAACAATCAGTACAACTAAGAAGTCGATCGGCTGTTGAATCGCATGCCCCTCTTGCGGCAGATAGGCCCTCTGGTAGGTGCCGCAACCAAGCAGTTCCGCAGGGACGAAACAGCCTGTAGCCCCGCACGGGAGTACCGGGTAGGTTAAGGTCTATGAGGCGAGTCCCGCAGGAACGACACATTGCCCAGCTCGTCGCGAACTTCGATGAGCCGCACGACTTTAGTTGGGCCGTTGAGGCTCACTTCTGCTCTCTCGGGTGCCAGTTCAGAATCACGTTAAGGGAAGATGTTTCCGGGGATTTGTCGCTGATAATCAGGAACCGTTTCCCGTCCGGGGCAATATCCCAGCTCATGGGCCCGGTACGGATTCCGGTATCCACCATGTCCGTATGGAACAGTGCCTGCGGTGTGCCGGCCTGGAAAACCAGGGTGGTGCTCACCGGCACCGCCATCATCGTCCAATCCGGCGAGATATAGAACAGCTCTCTGCCATCGTGGCGCCAGCGTGGTTGTACGCCGCCGCCGCGGGACACCATCCATCGGCCACCGTTGGGCGTGGGCGGGAAGGGAATCACATAGATTTCGCTGAGGCCCGATTCGTTGGAGGTGTATGCCATCCATCGCCCGTCGGGCGAAAACTGCCCCTGATCCTCATTCGCCGGAGTATTGGCCAGTACCAGCGGGTGCCGATCCCGGGCCACTGGGAGCGCGAACAGGTCAGCCGATCCGGTGGCAGAATTGATCTGCGCATAGATAACGTAACGTCCATCCGGCGACCAGCTCTTGGGAACGGAAAGATCGGTCTTCAGCAGGAGCTGCTTTTCCCCGGCCCCGTTGGCAGCTTCCCGATAGATGCCCCCGGATCTGAACCAGGCGACGTACTTGCCGTCGGGGGACCAGAGAGGACTCATGCTCCCCGCGTCGAATCCCAGACGGGTGGTAATTCCGGTCGCGAGTTCGAGCACCCATACACCACCACTCAAATGATCGCCCAGCGCCCGCTTTCCATCCGGGAAATCATGACCACCGAGCCCGCATCGCCAGCCGAGCCGAGATCTTTGCCTTGCCGGTTCCGCCAGACATACTGCCAGTTTCGGCCCTGTCCGGAGACCCAGGCCAGCAAGCCGGCGCTGGAGGTGGAAACCATGGACTGGGGCGTAAACGATCGCGCCACTACTCCCCCGGCCACCGGATTAGGCTCGCCTGCGGCTTCGAGCCGTTTCAAGTCGAAGGGCAGGGCGGTCAGCGCCCCAGCATGCGCGAAGATGACCGCGCCCACGTGGCGGGCGGACGTCGGAGCCACAACCTGGGCGTTGGAAACATCCGGGAGGATGCGCCGCTCCCCTGGATCGTCGATCGACCCTAGCCACACTCCGGTGCTGCGCGTCGCAACATAATGACGGCCATCGGGGAGGAAGGAAGGATAACTCTCGGTCACCACGTGGCCCAGGTTTTGCGCCCGTCGGTGTAGACAGTGGTCACGGCATCGGTGACAAATCGTTACACAGCGTTACGCAATGTGGCTGCACGGCGTCGCACAATGAATTCTCCTGAGAATGCTTCGGAGGAAACACGATGACTAAATACTGGATAACTGGGATAGCCATCTCATGCACCCTGGTCGCTGCGTCGATCATGGTCCTGGACTCCACGGCTAAGTCCTTGCCCCGGTCGGCCGAGACTGCCCAGATCGTCCAGGCCGCGAACGGCTTCCTTGCGACTCTCGATGCGAAACAACGTGAGAGTCTCCTGTATGCCTTCGACAATGAGCAGCAGCGAGCGCGCTGGTCGAACTTGCCCACCGGGTTCGTCCCTCGCGGCGGCATCAGCCTGAAGGAGATGACGCCCGCGCAGCGCTCGGCTGCGATGAACTTGCTCGCAGTGGCTCTGAGCAAGAGGGGCTTTGAGAAGGTCCAGCAGATCATGGAAGGCGACGAGCTCAACAAGAAGACCGACACCGGTCCCGGCCCGGGCAATCGCGGTAACCGCCCGCCACCCGGAAACGGGGGGCCGCCTCCGGATGGCGCGCGGCCTCCACGCGGTGGACCTGGCGGTCTCAGCGTCGACATGTTCGGCAGGGATCTCTATTACATCTCGTTCCTAGGCACGCCCTCGGAGCAGGCGCCCTGGATGTTCCAGTTCGGCGGCCATCATCTGGCGCTGAACATCACCATCGATGGCGGCCAGGGCATCCTCACACCGACGCTGACGGGTGCGCAACCGGCCCTCTACACCGAAGGCGGAAGGACAGTGCGTCCCCTCGGCCAGGAGAGCGATAAAGCGTTGGCGTTGCTCAACTCGCTCGACGACGCCGAGAAGAAGCAGGCGGTGCTGAGCTACGAGCTGGCAGACCTGGTGCTTGGCCCTGGACAAGACGGCAAGAAAATTCAGCCTGAGGGTTTAAAGGCGACGTCCATGACTGAAAAGCAGCGCGCCATGATGCTCGACGTGATTTCCGAATGGGCCGGCATCATCAATGACGACGCGGCCGCACCCAGGATGGCCGAGCTAAAGGCGGACATCAACCAGACGTGGTTCGCCTGGAGTGGCCCAACCACTGGAACCATCGGGCAGAACATCAGGGCTTACTACCGGATCCAGGGCCCGCACCTGGTAATCGAATACTCTCCCCAAACCCTTGGCGGCGACGCTGCCTTGCATGTTCACACCATGTATCGCGATCCAACCAACGACTACGGGAAGGAGACGATCAAGCAATGAAGTGGAAAGCGATCGCCCTGATATTACTTTTCTTGACCGGGGTCGCTTCAGCACACCGGCTGGATGAGTACCTGCAAGCCACTCTCATCGCCGTGGTGAAAGACCGCATTGACGTCTCCATGCGTCTCATCCCGGGCATTGCCGTGTCTTCGGCTGTGATCGCGAGCATCGACACCAACGGAGATGGCGTCCTCTCGCCTCAAGAACGATGGGACTACGCGCAACGTGTCCTCAGTGAATTGGCGCTGAGTATCGACGGCAGGAAGTTAGACCCAAAGCTTAAATCCGTAGAGTTCCCACAAATTCAGGAGATGCGGGACGGCCTTGGCGAAATCCACATCGAGTACACGGCAGACCTGCCAGCTGGCGGACCCAACCGCAAGCTCATCCTCGAAAACCACCACCAGGTGCAAAGAGCGGTCTACCTCGTGAACGCCTTGGCCCCGAGCGACCCTGGGATCAGCATCGTGGCCCAGAAGCGGAATCAGGTCCAGTCCAGCTATGAACTGGACTACACCCAGGCCGGCGGCCCTGTGGGCTCGTTACCCGCCAGCTGGTGGACGCCGAGCCTGTTTCAACTGGGCATGCGCCACATCGCTGAAGGGACAGACCATCTCCTCTTCTTGCTCGTCCTTCTTTTGCCGGCGCCTTTGCTCGTGGCCGGTTCCCGTTGGAAGGGCACCACTGGAGTGCGAACCAGCCTCTTGCGCATACTCAGGATTGTCACAGCGTTTACGATTGGGCACTCCATCACGCTCGCGCTGGCGGCCTTCGGAGTCGTTCGTCTACCGAGCCGTCCGATTGAGGTGCTGATCGCGGTCTCTATTCTCGTATCCGCGATACACGCGTTGCGCCCGCTCTTTCCAGGCAGGGAGGCCGGCATCGCTGCCTTCTTCGGCCTCATTCACGGGCTCGCGTTTGCGTCGGTCTTAGGCCAGTTGGGTCTAGGGCATTGGGAACGGCTGGCCGGGATTCTGGCGTTCAATCTGGGCATCGAAACGATGCAGCTCGCTGTTGTCGCGGCGACGCTGCCGTCTTTGCTCCTCATGAGTCGCACGCGCGCGTATCCGTGGCTGAGAGTCTGCGGCGCGCTCTTTGCCGGCTTGGCTTCCGTAGGCTGGATTGTGGAACGCGTGCACGGCGCGCAAAGTTCGGTTGACATGGTAGTGAACGAGCTGGCGCGTCACTCCGTTTGGATTGCTGGCGGATTGTTCCTACTGAGCGTGGCTTGCTCTGTCGAAAAACACTTCCAGGAAACAGCCTGCACGCAGCGCTGCGCTCCGGTCCAGCTGACAAAGGGGAGGGTAGCGTTTTGATTGAGATCAATTATTACAGCGACCCACGGTAGGCGCTTGGAGTCATCCCTGTGATGCGCCGGAAGATGCGAGCCAGGTGATGCTGATTGGCGAAGCCGCTCGACTTGGCAACCTCGGTCAGCGAGGTACCGGGATTGCGCAACAAGCTTTGCGCTCTTTGCACTCGCCAGTCAAGCAAGAATTGATAGGGCGTCTTCCCCGTGCTCTCGTGGAAACTCCGAATGAAGTGCGATGTACTCAATCCAGCCTCGCACGCCAACTCATCCAGTCGAAGGTCTCCTTCCAGACGCGCCTCCATCAATGCCATGCACCGGCGGAGAGTAGACGGCGCCATCCCTCCAACGGAGGTCGCTATACGTGGCGCATCGGCAGAGTAGTAGTGAATAAGGTGGCTCGCTAACGCTGCTGCTATGCCGTCCAGAAAAAAGGCGCCGCTTTGAAAGCCCTGGCGCTTTTCGTAAAGCAGGATCTCCATGAGATGGTGCATTGTCTGATCTTGAAGCCCGTGACGCTCCCGAAGTTCAACTCGCGGTCGCCGGGTATCGTGCAGAGCTCGCTCCAGGATTTCATTCCGTAAGAGTACGAGGGCGACGTTTGCCGGATTTCGCATCTCCATGCGTCGTGGTTGGTTGAACTCGCATATCGACATGCTGCCGGCGCTGGCGTTGATAGATAGCAGGCCTCTTGAGCTATACCAGTTCGCAGAGTAATCGGAGAGGATCAGGCCGAGACGGACTTCGTTAACTGCCGGAAGTATCCAACGTCCTCGAGGTGCTGCCACCTCGGCCACATCTACCGGTTTGAATTCCGGTTTTGCCGTCTGTCGAATGGGGAACGGGGCCGGCTCCGAGATGAAACTGAGTCCCTGGTTCATAGGCATCCTCCGCGTCGCCCTGATGACGGATGAAGGCGGCTCTACCCATCACGTTAGATTCACGACGGAACCCGCCGGTAGCAACATAATGTTTCCGCATCCGCCACCATCCAAGCGGTCGCAGCAAACTCTCCACCAGGAAAAACATTCTCGTCGAATTCGCTCTGTACCTGAAAGCGCTTTCCTGTGTCGAATTTCGCTCGAATGATTGGTTGGAAAGCGATGGCGGTGCGACGCCGCGGTCCCGCAGCCATCGAACCTGGTGTGCTGGGAAATAGGCCACGCACGAAAAACACGGAGAGCAAAAATGAGAAATTCACACGCTGGAATTGCGCTGTTGAAGCATGGAATCGCGGAGATCAATCCCGGCCTGCGCTCTCGGAGGAGGAAACACAACATGGGTAACTCAGCAATGGTTGAGAGACGTAGCATCTTGAAGGCGGCTGCAGCCTTTGGCGGACTATCGACATTAGTTCTAATCGCACCCGCCATTCCAGGGGGAGCTCAGGAAAGCAAGATTCCGGCTGCCGCAGCGCCGGAGGTAAAACTTGAGGATGTTCCAGCCGGTCCAAATACCAAGCTCACGATAGAGCGCCGAGGGCAAATCGTTCTCATCGGAATTAATCGTCCTTATATCCAGAATCGCATCGACCCTGAGACCTTCGAAAAACTGGCCGAAGCATATTACCAATATGACCACGATCCCTCGCTGCGCGCCGCGATTCTATTCGGCCACGGGGAGAACTTTTCAAGAGGGATCGACGTGGAAGGATTTAAGTCGCTCGCAGGAACGGGCAAGCCCTGGATCGCGAGCACCGGGACGATAGACCCTCTTACCAAGTGTGCCCCGCGCCTCACCAAGCCTCTGATTGTGGTTACGCACGGCGATACCTGGAACATGGCTCATGAGCTTTTTCTCGTTGCAGATATCCGGATTGCATCTGCCGACACTCGTTTTGGACAGGACGAGAACACCCACGGCCGATTCCCAGGTGGAGGATCAACCATTCGTTTCGTTCGTGAAGCGGGATGGGGAAATGCAATGCGTTACATGCTAACCGGGGACCATTGGAATGCTGAAGAAGCCTATCGGATCGGGGTAGTGCAGCAAGTTGCACCAACACCAGAAAAGGCGCTGGAGGCAGCAATTCATATGGCAAACAAGATCGCCGCGTGTGGGCCGCTCGGAATTGAAACAACCCTGCTTTCCGCGCATCTTGCGATTGATTCCACCGAAACCGACGCTCTGTCCCGATTGGATGCGCAGTTTGGCGCCCTCTTTCACACGCGAGATTTTCAGGAGGGACGAGAAGCCGAAGCTCAAGGGCGTGCGCCGGTGTATCAGGGGAGATGACCCTTGTGCACCTCACCCCAGAGAATCACAACCCGCTATTCGAAAGGAAAAAGAAGGAGACCTCGATGAACCGCCCATACACTGCAATAACGCTACTCACAACTGTTCTCTTGACCGTGGCTACCGCCCTCGCTCAGTCGTCAGATCGATTGCCGGCGACTGATACAGAGAAGATCGCGGACGCACTGCGAGGCGGTCCCGCATTCATCACCAGGGACGCGACTGTGCGCGACTGGCCCTCGGCGCCTGGAGGTGAATACCGGCTACTTCGCAAAGGATCGAGCGAATGGACATGTCTTCCGGCTATTCCTGGATATTCGCACGACGAGCCAGGGTGCTTCGACCCGATATTCCTGCGCTGGATGCAGGACAGCCTTGCCGGCCGAACGCCGCAGATTGATCGCATTGGGATCTCGTACATGTATTTCGGCGCTTGGCAATCGAACGGTGGTTCCTCCGGCCATGAGTTCCACGTTGGACCGCACCTGATGATTGTCAGTCCCCATCAAGACGGTTTTCAGGGAATCAATCGCGATCCATCGAATGGTATGCCCTACGTGGCGCATTTGCCCCATCGCACCGAGCTGTACCTTGTTATGCCGGTGCAGCAATGGAATGACTGACGGGCTTCGAATGAACAAAACACTAACCAACCGGGGACGCGACCTGTCGCCATCTGGAGAAAAGGAACACAAATCATGAATTGGCTGATCAATCGGCTTGTGAAAATGCGTCTCTTACAGGGAGATCTCGACCTTCACCTCGTTCGCGCCTCGATGGTTATCCTCTACTTCTTTTTTGGCTATCAGAAGTGGTTCGATTACGAGGCCCAGGAGTTAATCCCGTTCTTTACTCACGGACCGCTTATCTTCTGGATGTATCCAATCTTTGGCATGAAAGTTTCCACCTACTTCCTGGGTGTTTCGGAGTGGCTGTTTGGAGCCCTTCTGCTGGCTGGCTTTTGGAACAAAAAGCTTGGGGTCCTGGGTGCGCTCGGATCGGTGTTCACCTTCCTCTGCACCGTCACCATCATCCCGTTCATGCCGGATGGCTGGGCGCCTTCGGCGGGCGGATTTCCAGCGATGGTAGGAAACGTGGCCTTTCTGATGAAAGACGTGGTTCTGCTTGCCGTGTCGTTCTATCTACTTAAGCAGGATCTCGTCAGAGCGACGATTCCAACAAACGTCTTTGCTGAGCAGGAAGCGGTGGTGCGCTGAAGTTATTCGGCGCACGAATCCCTCCCGAGCCGGGTGACCCAGGTTTCAAAAGCGGGACCTGGGCCACCCACTCCAATTCTGGAGTTGCAAGCTTTATTTTCAACAGAACCTTCGCGAGCTATCGATTGCTCAACGAGCGAATTGGCGATCAAGCGCCTGTTCATCCGCACAAAACGGGCTCTTTGCCAATCGTCATTCTCCTCTTGACGGTCGAGTAGTCCGCGTTTTAACCTCTCGATTATCAAGAGGAGCGGACTGTGGGCGAGAGAGATGTCTGCGATTGCCCGAATCATGGAAGCCTGAAAAAACTCATCTGAGGGATTTTGCGATGCGCCTGCTTTCTAGCGTGATGGATGGCTTTCGATCGCTCTTTCGCAAAGGCGCAATCGAACGCGAGATGGATGAAGAACTGAGAGGTTTCGTCGAAGCATCCACGGCGGACAAGCTGCGCCGCGGGATGATGCCCGACCAGGCCAGTCGTGCCGCGCGGGTCGAGATGGGCAGCGCAAATGCGGTCAAGCACCACATTCGCTCCGGTGCATGGGAAACAAAGGTCGAAATTCTCTGGCGCGACCTCTCCTACGGCGTCCGTATGCTTTTGCGCAGCCCAGGCTTCACCGTCGTCGCGGTGCTGACGCTCGCGCTGGGCATCGGCGCCAATACAGCCATCTTCCAATTGCTCGATGCTGTCCGCCTGCGAAATCTGCCGGTAACGAATCCCGGCGAACTCACGCTCGTGCACCTTGCTGACCTGCCGGGCTGGAGAGGCCACCAGGAAACGTCCTATCCGGCACTGAACAATCCTCTTTGGGAATTTTTGCGCGACCATCAGCACGTCTTTTCGCAAGTGCTTGCATGGAGTCCCACCAACCTGGGCATCACTGTGGGAGACCACGAGCGGTTGGTGCAGGGCTTGTGGGTGAGTGGAGACTTCTTCAATGTACTTGGGGTCCGGCCGGCGCTTGGCAGATTGTTCACTGCCTCCGATGACCGGCCGGGGTGCGGCGCCGCAGGCGTGGTCGTGAGTTACACATTCTGGCAGCGTCAACTCGGGGGTAACCCGCAGGCAATAGGCAGCACGCTCACCGTAGGCCGGCATGCGGTTCCAATTCTCGGAGTAACGCCGAACGGTTTTACGGGTCCGGAGGTCGGCCACTCTTTTGATGTTGCCGCTCCGATCTGCTCGCAGACCGCATATTGGACAGAAGGAAACTGGCTAGACTCAAGCACCGACTGGTGGCTGACCGTAATGGGCCGTCTGAAACCTGGCAGTTCCTTATCGATGGCAAATGCCGGCCTTGAATCTCTTTCGCCCGCCGCCTTTGAAGCAAGCCTTCGCAAGGACTATCCCACCGAGAATCTCCGCGACTACCTTCACTTCAGGCTAGTGGCAGATCCGGCGCCGGGCGGTGTCTCCTGGTTGCGTGATAAATACGAGTCTCCCCTTTGGATGCTGCTGGGTCTTGCTGGCTTTGTGCTCTTGATCGCCTGCGCGAACCTTGCCAACCTGATGCTCGCGCGTAGCAGCGCACGCGTGCGGGAGTTTGCCGTGCGCCTGTCGCTGGGGGCAACACAAGGCCGTTTAATCTGTCAGCTCCTCTGGGAGAGCTTCCCGCTACTTCTGCTCGGAGCGGCATCGGGCCTGTTGCTTGCGGGGGCGCTGGGCAAGTCTCTTATAGCCTTGCTGAGCACGCAGGGCGATTCGCTGTTTGTGGACCTGCATCCCGACTGGCGTGTCCTGGGATTCACGGCAATGCTGGCCACCTTCACGGCATTGCTTTTTGCATTGATCCCGGCATTGCGGTCCGCCGCCCTGGCGCCGAGCGAGGCAATGAAAGCCGGCTCCCCCAGAGCGGGCGGTGTACACGAGAGCAATAGACTGCGCCGGGGGCTAGTGATCACTCAAGTTGCCCTGTCGCTGGTTCTGGTGACGGGCGCGGTGCTTTTTGCACGAACGCTCGCAAACCTGCTCACCGTTGACGCGGGATTTCGCGAGGACAACATCCTGATTACGTCGCTCGACCTGTCCCAGCTCGGCATCCCCGTTGCACGCCGCCTGGCGATGAAGCAGGAGATCGTTGACCGGCTTTACGACGTCCCAGGCGTGGAGGCTGCGTCGCAGGTTCGCATTGTTCCTCTGAGCGGTTCAAGCACAACTAACCTTGTGTGGGCTGAAGGCGCAGATCGCCAATCTGCATTCGACCCAAATCTCAACTCGATCGGTACCGGCTATTTCAACACGCTCGGCATACCGCTATTGGCCGGGCGGGACTTCGACGAGCATGACACGCCCAACTCCCCCAAGGTTGCAGTCGTCAACCAGGAGTTCGCGCGGCGCTTAGGAAGGGGAGCGAACCCTGTCGGGCTGCGAATTCGCCGTCAGGCCACGCCGGACGAGCCTGAAGCTGTCTTCGAGATTGTGGGCGTGGTGAAGAACTCGAAATACAGAGATCTCCGCGAGAATTCCGTGCCGATCCTTTATCTCGCCGTTTCCCAGGACCAGCACCCCGACCCTTTCGAACAGGTTATCCTTCATTCCGCGCTGCCCCTGCCCATCCTGACATCCAGGATCAAGCTCGCGATTGCCGCAAAGAGCCCGCAGATCAGCATCGATTTTCGAGTTTTCAAAACACAAATCCGGGAATCCCTCCTCCCCGAAAGGCTGATGGCTTCACTCTCGGGTTTCCTTGGGATTCTGGCCGCGATGCTGACTGCCGTCGGCCTTTACGGCGTGATTTCATTCCTCGTCACGCAACGGACTCGCGAAATCGGAATACGCATGGCTCTTGGCGCGGGCAAGAGGCAAGTCCTCACATCAATCCTTCGTGAGACCCTGATGCTCACCGTACTCGGGATCGGGGTGGGCCTGCCCATCACCTTCGGCGTCACGCGGCTGATTGCAACCATGCTCTTCGGAATAGAACCCAGCGATCCGATAGCTCTTGCGCTTGCGGCGATTGCCCTGTGCGTGGTGGGCCTAGCTGCGGCATATATCCCTGCACGCCGAGCGGCCGCAGTCGATCCCATGACCGCCTTGCGCTATGAGTAGACACGCCTTCCTTCCGTTCAACACCACATCGGTTTTCAGCTAAGACCGTCGCCGCGCAACCCCACAGGACCCGGTTTCCAAACCCGTTCGCCCAACCCACGCTCGATGAGCGCATGGGGCGTTAGCGTCAGGTGATGATAATGCATAGGCGGGTCGGCGGACACTGGCCGACTTTCCGATACTGATTTCTCGAGACGGCGTGACCCAATTCCGAGCTGTTAAACAACTAGCAACTTCCGAGTAGGCGGTAATACGTCCAGTGACGTCCAGCGGAAGCTGTGGAAGCGACTGTTTGAGCATTTCGCTGATAGACTTGGCCGTTTGGAATCCTGCTGGAGGAAGTCCTATGGCAAACCGAAATGTCGATTGTCCTATCACCGGTGCGGGCGGTGATCGGGCAAACAGCTCTCGATCCGAAACATTTGGTCGTTCCAGACGAGAGTTTCTTACAACGGTTGCGGCGTTCGGTCTAACCTCAGTTGCACCGGTCGGGGAATTGATCGCGCTGACAGCTGCTTCCAGCACGAAGCGGAGCCTGATCGATGTGCATCATCACATCGTCCCGCCTTTTTACCTCGCAGAAAATCGTGATCGAATCGTCGCCGCGGGTGGCGGTCGGATGAATCCCGCTTTTTTGAGCTGGACTCCGGAGCTGATGATCGCAGCAATGAACAAAAGCGGCGTTTCGACGGCTGTTCTCTCCCTTGCCCCGGTCGCATTCTGGTACGGAGACCGCGAGGCAGCGGCTCGAATGTCGCGCCGAGTAAATGAATACGCTGCTGATCTCGTGCGAAATCACCCGGGCCGCTTTGGTTACTTCGCCATAATTCCCCTTCCGGATACCGATGCCAGCCTCCGTGAGATCGAGTACGCCTACAGTGTGCTCAAGGCGGATGGCATTACTCTCCTCACCAGCTACGACGATAAATGGCTGGGTCATCCTGATTACCAGCCAGTTTTCGAAGAGCTGAACCGACGCAAAGCCGTGGTGTTCGTGCATCCCACCACTCCACTATGTTGTCGAACGTTGCTGCCGGATGTTCCCCCGGTAATACTTGAGATTCCACAGGACACCACGCGGGCAGTAACAAATTTAGTTTTCACTGGGACACTTGCGAAATTTCACGACATTCGCTTCATCTTTTCCCACGCGGGCGGAGACGTGCCGATGGTTGTGGGCCGTATGCAGCAATATGCGCCGAAGAGCGTCGCCGAAAAGGCACCCAACGGAATTGAATACGAACTGAAACGCCACTATTACGATATCGCCGGTACTGCCTATGGACCAGCGATTGCAGCACTCAAGAGTTTGGTCCCAACCACACAGATCCTGTTTGGCAGCGATAATCCTTTCGTGCCCCTCGCCGAAACGGCTGAAGGCATTATGCAGCTCGGTTTTTCGGCAGACGATCTCGAGCGCATCGGCCGTAACAATGCGCTGACTCTGCTGCCTCGGCTCAAAGCAAGTTAAGACAAGCACTTCTGGTTCACGTTGGCCCTGCGGGAACACGGCCCTCCTCTTGGTGGAAGGATTGTCGCCTATCCGGACAGAACCGCATTCTTTGGGGATTACTTCCGGATTGGCGGTAATCTGCTCGCAAACGGCGGCGACCAGTCGCCGGAGCCTGATTCTATTTTCGGTGACCTCGTCAAAGCCTGATAAGCTTTGCAACCATGCGGTACTCCGGTCGATCGCCGGCGCCCTGGATGTTCAGCCTCTTGATTCTGCCGCTTGGAATCTCTGTAGGCTTCAAGTTCACGCCTCTGCCTTTTCTGTTGGCCCAAGCTGGCGTTCCCTTTTACCGAATCGCGACAATCGCATCAATCGTTCACTTACCTGCGGTCCTTGGGTTTCTGTGGGCGCCACTGGTGGATACCAGGTTGCGCCGGCGAACGTGGCTGGTGCTCGGGGCGTTGGGAACATCCTTGGGACTCTGGATTGCTTTTCCGCTAATTGGCGCAATGCATTTGAACCTACTCACAGCTCTCATCATGGCGGCTGGCATAGGGGATTCGCTGGTCTCCGCGTCTTGCGGCGGGCTCATGGTGACGACCCTTTCTACAGCAGCCCAGGCTAGAGCGTCTGCGTGGCAACAGGCAGGACAACTCGGTGGCGGCGCGCTTGGCGGGGCGCTTACGCTGTGGCTTGTCTCCCGTGTACGGCCTTTGACGACAGGTATGATCCTCGCGGTTCTCATAGCCTTGCCTGCGTTGCTGGCGCTGACAATCGCCGAGCCTGCGCCAACGCCGACGCCTTGGTTCCGTGACCGCCTAATTCGGATCGGCGGCGAGATTCGGACCCTGATCCTCACTCCGCGACGCCGATGGGGCGCCGTCCTGCTCATCTCTCCAGCAGGAACTGGCGCCGCGCTGGGTCTTTTACCCGCCATCGCATCCCATTACGGCGTGGGCGCTGCGGGCGTCATGTGGGTGAACGGGGCTGCCGGAGGGATACTACTTGCGTTGGGCGCACTTTGCGGGACACTCATTCCAGACGATTGGGATCGCTGCCTTACTTATGCCGGTGCCGCCTTGACGAACGCTGTTGGAACGCTAGTCCTTATTACCGCAAACAGGCAATCCATCTACTTGGCCGGCACGGTTCTGTATCCACTCACTAATGGTTTTGTCTGGGCTCGGTTCGTTGCACTTCTGGTGGAGGTGGTTGGAGCGGAAACCCGGGATCCAAGCACCTTTTACAGCGCTCTCAATGCGGCCGGCGCGATACCTCTTCTCTTTATGATTTGGCTCGACGGGTTGGGCTACAGCAAGTTTGGCACGCACGGACTGCTCTGGACGGATGCGGCGCCGAACCTACTCGTATTCGCAATAGTCGCGACTGTCTTTGTGATTCGTGGAATGAGCTTGCATGGTAGCCGTGCGCCATCAGCACTGTGAGCCAAGACGTCTAGTTGTGACAAATGGCGTTCTCGGAAGCGAGACCGCGTCTCTGGGCGGATTGTCGCCTATCCAGAAATAACTCAAGAGTAAACACTTGAGTCCAAAAATACAGCCCTCATGCCGGATAGGTACTGAAAAACGCCCTTATTATCACTTGGCTCCCGGTTTGTCGCCAGCTCGCAAGTGGACCAGCACGATCTCAAGAGTTTCGTAACAGTCTCGTTATGCCCGCTGCGGAGCAATGGCCAGCAGTCGGAATTGTCGACAAACCAAAGCGATCATAAAGACTTTCGAACCGCCCTGGGCAACGACCCATGCTAGAAAGCAGGTCGAATCCCTTTCATGCCAATTCCGTCCTGTCCCCGATTTAGGATCACGTTTCCTTAACTTGTCCGGTTCCCCCCGTTTTTGTGTCATGGCTAACACACTGTGTTACTCGTGACACACCTTAACCGGTATTCGTCGCGGCTAAGCTGTTTATTATCAACTTCTCAGGAACGGGCTTTGTTGTGCATTGTGTCGTTGCGCATGCAGTTGAGCCGGGGTGAGCGATGACAAAAAGCCTATACATACGAAATTCTTCCGCAGCGTGGTTCCTGACCATCTTTCTTCTATTGAACGCTTCCTCTTACGCGCAAACACAGTCGAGACGCACGCTTGTGATCAGCGTTGCCGATCGCAAGCTGGCAGTCGTTGAAAACGGCGCGGTGACGAAGATTTACCCAATCGCCGTGGGAAAGAACGCGACTCCGAGTCCGACGGGAAGCTTTCTTATCGTTGACCGCATTACCGATCCCACTTACTACCACGCGAACGTAGTTGTGCCGCCGGGACCGCACAATCCTCTTGGAACGCGCTGGATGGGTTTAAGCGAGAAGGGCTACGGCATTCACGGAACCAACGCTCCCAAATCGATCGGCAAAGCTGCATCGCACGGCTGCATTCGCATGGCGCGGCCTGATCTCGAAGAACTGTTTGCGCACACCAGGGTGGGTGACGCTGTACTGATTCTTCGGGAGCGGGACGACCTGACGGCGCAAGTCTTCGGAACTTCCGATGCCTCGCTTGCAACTGTGGTCAATCCCGCTTCTGGTCAGTGAGCCATCGAGAGGAAGGTGCAAGGTGGAGATATTTGCCGAGTTATTGAGCGCGATTGCTGCGGTGGTGCTGACAGTGGCCTGTGGGCTGTTGTGTGAAGAGTTAGTGTTCGGAGGGCTGGCACGGCTGTTTTTCCCTCCGCGGCCGGGCGCCGGTAAGAAACCCGTCCCGGCGCAAGAAGAGAAGGGAGAACGCACATGCTTGCCTTGAAATACATACTGATGCTGGTTGCAGTGATATCGATAGCTGCCACCTTGATGATGATGGGATACGATCTCTGGCTAGTGGTCCAGTTCCGTCGCCACCTGGCGCGAGGTCTGGAGGGTGCGGCCGCGCCGGTTGGGCTCGAACCTGGAAGACTGGAGCCACGCCCGTTCCGTTGGCGGCTTTTTCTCGGAATGATCGCAATCGGATGCTTCTCGCTGCTTATCGCCAACAGCATTATGGTTGTGCCGAGCGGTATGGGAAGCATTCGCGTGAGCCAGACGCGTGGTACGTTGCCGGGTACGCTCTATTCCGGAGTCCACTTTGTAACCCCGTTGGTCGAACAGCTGCAGACTTTTGATCTGCGCGATAAGTTGTTCACTACCGGGATGGTCGAGGACGGCGCCAAGGTCAACGTGACCTCGCGGCCTGGCAGCCTGGATGTGCAGTCGAAGGAAGGGCTCAGCATGGGGTTGGCAATCACGGTGCGATACCGCCTCGATCCGCGCAAACTCGACTACATCCAGTCGCATCTTCCGCAGCCCCTCGAGTCTGAAATTGTTCCGCCGGTCGTGGCCAGCGCGTGGCGCGAGCTCGCGCCGAATTACACGGTACGTGAGATCTTCAGCACCAGGCGGGAAGAGGTGCGGCAGCGCGCCGCTACTGTCATTACGAAAAAGCTCAGTGCAGACGGAGTGATCGTGGAAGAAGTGATGCTGCGCAACATTCAATTGCCGCCGGAGTACGCGAAGGGCCTGGAAGAGCTGTTGCTGAAAGAACAGCAAGACGACCGGCTCGCTGTACAAACGGACATTCAGCAGAAAGAGGTACGCATTGCTGAACTCGAAGCGGAGGCAGATGCGGCGCGGAAGGTCAAACAAGCCGAAGGCGATGCAAAAGCCAGGGTAATGGAAGCAAAAGGGGAGGCCGATGCCATGCAGTTTACGCTGCCGCTGAAAGAGAAACAGATTGAGCAATCGCGGCTCGAGGCGCAGGCGCGCAAAGAAGCCACGATCAAGAATGCGGAAGCCGAGGGTGAAGCTAAGGTTATTGATAGCAAGGCAGAGTCGCAGCGCCGCAACCTGTTGGCGGAAGCGGAAGCGAACCGGATTCGCGTGACGGCTGCGGCGGATGCTGAGCGTATGCAAGGCGAGGCCAGGCTGTTGAACCAGGCGCCGCTGCTGATCAACAAGATCATTGCCGAGCGCCTTTCAGACAAAATACAGGTGATGATGGTGCCCGGGGACGGCAAGTTCTTCTTTGCCAACGACGTGTTCAAGGGCTTTGCCGCGAATGCGGCGGTCAAGGAAGACGTAGACCCGCAGGCAGACGGCAGCCGCGGTCATTCGCACTGAGAGGCGGAGGCCGGGCTGCGCGGTGCGGCCAGGCCGCTCTCTCCATGAGGGGCGACATGCGAGTCCAGATGCCAGTCGCAGGTTATAATCCGCGGCAGCCAATGATCTCTCATAGACGGCCACTTCTGTTGCTATTTGTTCTGGTCCTCCTCGTCCCGGCGCGTGCTTCGAGTAGCTGGGACAACCCTGCGGATGAGCTTGCGAAGCAAATCGCCGCGATTGCCGGACCTGGACCGGCAAAGCTCACCATCAAGAATCGTTCTTCCATTCCCGTGGATCAGGTTGCGGCGATTCGACGGACACTGGAGCGCGATCTGCAGTCCTACGGCGTGACTGCGTCGGGCAGCGCAGAAGTTGCGACCGTGATTCGAGTGACGCTTTCCCAGAATTTGCAACATGAATTATGGATAGCCGAAGTACAGGAAGGCGCGGAGGTGAAAGTCGCAATGGTAAGCACGGATCCCCCGGCAGCTGCGACGCCGTCATCGAGTGCGGGCGTCACCATCCGCAAAGCGTTTTTGCTCGCAGAGGAGATGCCTATTCTAGATGTGGATTTTGTTTCCGTTGGCGATGAGAGGCGGATGGTTATCCTGGAACCGGAGCGGGTCACCACGTATCGTCAGAATGCTGGGACGTGGGTGAAGGATCAATTTGTTGACATCGCACATTCACGGCCACTGCCGCGCGACCCACGGGGGCGAATCGTTGTGGGGACAAGCGCTGCTTCAGGACATTTGTTCGATGTGTACGTTCCCGGAGTAGTCTGCGGCGGATCGGAGAGCAATGGACGATTGCTACTGTCCTGCAACGACAGCGACGATCCATGGCCGATCGTTTCGCAGAAGGCTTTTTATAACCCCACGCGAAATTACTTCACCGGTGTTCTGGCGCCCGGCTACAGTACGCAGCCGGGTCCGTTCTATAGCGCCGCAGAATATGCACGATCCGGTGGGACAGTAACACTCTTCAGCCAAACCACTGGCCAGGTGGTCCTCTACGATAAGGGCGTTCCGAAAATTATCACCGGCACGAGAGACTGGGGAAGCGACATCGTCAGCATCCATTCCGCGTGCGGTGAGGGTTCGCTGTTGCTGGTATCGGCGGCCGGCGCTGCTCCAACCGACAGTGTGAGAGCGTACGAAATTCCAGGAAGGGAAGCGATCCCGGTGAGCGGTCCGATGCCTTTGGATGGTTCGGTGATGGCAATGTGGCCAACGAATGACGGCGCCACTGCAACGGTAGTCATCCGGAAGGAGCAACCAGTGCAATATGAGGCCTACAATGTTTCGGCCGTTTGTAATTAGCAGTCTCGTGGTGTGTCTTGCACTGGGTGCCGGCGCGCGCACTCGTTCGCGCTACGGCGGCGCTCTCCGGATTGAAACGCAGAGCGATCCGTGGCGGGTTCCGGACGGCGTTGCTCGTAAACTAGTGTTCGACGGCCTGACCCGCGTAGATGATTCAGGCGTTGTGCTGCCTCAGTTGGCCATCCGATGGGAATCGCAAAATGACAATCATCGTTGGCAGTTTTGGCTGCGTCCAGGGATAAGGTTTCACGATGGAGCCGCGCTGACACCCGCGGCCGTGGCAGTCTCGCTGTCGCAATCCTGCGCAAAGCAATGTCCGTGGACCGGATTGTCTGCGGTTGGTAATTCTCTCGTTTTCGTAGGGGATTCAGCCATGCCGCAGCTGCCAGCCGAGCTTGCACGCAGTATGTACCTCGTTGCTCGCCAGCATGATGCCGCAGAGCCATCCGGCACCGGGCCATTTCGCGTCACCAACGTCGCGAATGGGGTGGTGTCTCTGGCTGCAAATAGCGACTACTGGCAAGGAAGGCCTTTTGTAGACACGGTCCAGGTGGAGGGCAAGCGGAGCCTGCGGGACCAATGGCTGGACCTGAGTGTGGGGCGGGCGGACATTGTTGAGGTTCCGGCTGAATTGCTTCATCAGGCGGTGCAGGATCGTTTGATGGTTCTTGCCTCGCACCCCACCGATCTGCTGGTTTTGAGCGTTTCCTCGAAAGGCGCTCTCCACAACGATCAGCTAAGACTGGCGATCGCACTCGCGGTAGATCGAAGCGCGCTCTTCAATGTAATTTTTCAGAAGGAAGGTGAGCCTACCGGGAGCCTGCTGCCTGCTGACCTTACCGGGTATGGTTTTCTCTTTCCCACGGAGCGCGATATAACGCGCGCGCGTAACTATCGGGCCGGAGCGGGCGCCTCGCCTATGGTTCTCACCATCGACAATCCGGATGCGAGCACGCAACTGGTTGCTGAGCGCATCGTATTGAATTTGCGCGAGGCTGGATTGAACGCGCAGGTCAGGCCTCCTTCAAGCCAATCAACGCCAGACCTGCTACTGAAACGCATTCACCTGGAGGCGGGAGATGCAGCTGCCGGCCTGGATGAAATGTTGGAAGACCTCGGTCAGAAAGTACCAGAAGAGACAGGCAGTCCCGATGCGCTTTACAAAACAGAGCGTGATTTTCTCAAGACATACCAAGCTATCCCGCTGCTCTATCTTCCGCGCGCGCTTGCCTTCAGTGAGCGGGTTCGGGACTTGCGATTGACCTCAGATGGCACACCGATGATCGCGGATGTCTCGATCGATGGTGCAAAGTGAATTTGCGGCAAAAAATGCTGGCAATGATTGCGGTGACTGTCATGGTCACTGTGGCAGCCGTCGGCTGGACGGTCTCACTACGGGTGCGCCGTGTATTCGAGAAGATTGATAGAGAACGAACGGCTGACTTTGTCGGCCAGTTTCGACGAGAATATCAACGAAGGGCGGATTCTGTCGCGCTTTCGCTCGATCGTATGGCCGGGAGCGAGCCGCTAACGCGCATCGCATTCGATCTGGGGCACGGAGGCGATCCTGCGCCATATCTCAACCGCGCCGCAGCGCTTGCACAGGAATACCAACTGGATTTTTTGGAAATTGTGTCCTCTGACGGCAGTATTGTGTCTTCAGCACAGTGGCCGGCACGATTTGGGTACAAGGAAACGGCTGTCACCGGGACCAATCGTATGCCATTTCTCAAAGAAGAAGGCCTTCCGGATGGTACTTCGCAGATCGGATTGTTCGCCGTTCACGCGGTACGCGGCGGCGAAAAGACCGTATATCTGGTCGGCGGAACCAGGCTTGACCGCGAATTCCTTATGAGTCTGCCCGCCCTTGGAGGAACGCAGATCTTTCTCTATCGAAGCTTCAACGCAGGTTTCGACCCGCACGGCCTGGTGGGCGTGAACGGGAATGTAGGCAACGCAGCGCCCTACCAATCGCTGATCAATCAATCGCGCGCGAGCGGTCAGGATTCGGATGCTGTCGTCTACCCGACCAGAAATCTCGAGGACAGCGTCGATGTAACGGCCATTCCCCTGAAGGGGGAGGATGGCACCGTGATGGCGGTGCTGGTCATCGCTAACTCGCGGCGAGGCATGGTAGAGGTTCAGCAACATATCAAGGCGATCGCTTATGGAGTTGGCGGCGTTGGCATTCTCTTCGCCATCGCCGCCAGCCTATGGATTTCTGCCCGCGTATCGCGTCCGATTGAACAGCTTGCCCGGGCCGCGGGCGAGGTTGCGGATGGACGTTGGGAGACGCGAGTCAGCGTAGGTTCTCACGATGAGGTCGGTGTGTTGGCAAACAGCTTTAACCGCATGACGTCGCAGCTTGTAGAGCAGCGCGAACGCCTCGTTCAGGCGGAGCGTGTGGCGGCATGGCGGGAGTTAGCCCGGCGGCTCGCCCACGAGTTGAATAATCCACTTTTCCCACTGCAGCTCACAGTCGAAAATATGGTGCGTGCCAGGCGCCTTCCACAAGAGCAGTGTGACGAGATTTTTGAGGAGAGCACTGCGACTCTGATGGCGGAGATCGCGAATCTGAAGACCATCATTGCCCGTTTCAGCGACTTCTCAAAGATGCCAAAACCGCAGGAATCGAACCTCGATGTGCGGGAAGTGTTGCAACGCGTCCTGGCGTTATTTGCGCCTACGCTCGATCAGCGGGAACAGTCGATTGCGTTGAAGACACAGATCGCACCGGACCGATTGATGGTGTCAGCGGATGCTGAGTTATTGCACCGGGCGCTTTCAAACCTGGTGCTGAACGCAATCGATGCCATGCCGGATGGCGGTACCCTGACGGCGGTTGCGGCAAGGAAAAGCGATGTCGTCCAGATCAAAATCTCCGATACGGGCACCGGGCTCACTCCGGAAGAGTGCCAGCGTTTGTTTACTCCCTATTACACGACCAAACAGCATGGCACCGGTCTTGGCTTGGCGATTGTACAATCCGTGGTCGCCGATCATCATGGAACCATTACAGTAGAGAGCATCCCGGGCAGCGGCGCGACGTTTGTCATTGAGCTGCCTGCACTGCCAATCGCGAGCGAGGCGCATGCATGAACTCGAAAGCCGACATCCTCATCGTGGATGATGAAGCGAACACGCTCGCCTCGTTGTCCCGTGCGTTCCGCCTCGCTGGGCATGAAGCGACCGTTTGCGACAACGCGGTCAAGGCGCTGGAGCTGGCAAAATCGCACGCTTTCGATCTGATCCTTTCTGACGTTGTGATGCCCAAACGAGATGGAATTGCCCTGTTGCAGGACTTGAAAACGAATAGTGTGACGACACCAGTCGTCATGATGTCAGGGCAGGCGCACATAGAGATGGCTGTGCAGGCCACGCGGATGGGCGCATTCGATTTTCTGGAAAAGCCGCTTTCCACGGAAAAGCTTCTCCTGACAGTTGAGAATGCGTTGAAGTTGAAACGCCTCGAAGTTGAGAATACCGAGCTGCGCAGGCGCATCGGCAAACACGAGATCGTATTCTCTGGTAAGACTATGCAGCGCGTGATGGCGCAAATTGAACGCGTTGCCGCCAGCGAGACGCGGGTTTGCATTTATGGCGAGACCGGGACGGGCAAGGAATTGGTTGCGCGCACGTTGCATGAGAAGAGTTCTCGCGCTGGTGGCGCTTTCGTTACGTTGAACTGTGCAGCGGTTCCAACCGAGCTGATCGAATCGGAGCTTTTTGGCCACGAGAAGGGGTCTTTCACAGGTGCTGCACTGAGGCACATAGGTAAGTTCGAACAGGCTCACCGCGGCACGCTGTTTCTTGACGAAATCGGTGACATGCCCTTGGCTATGCAAGCCAAACTGCTGCGCGTTCTGGAGGAATCAGAGGTTGAACGCATTGGCGGCGACAAGCCCATTACAGTGGACGTTCGCGTTGTGGTGGCAACCCACAGAGACCTTGAGGAGCTGGCAAAGCAGGGCGCCTTCCGCCGTGACTTATACCATCGCATCCATGTGTTCCCGATCGTGCTTCCCGCACTTCGCGAGCGGCAGGAAGATATCCCGGGGCTGGTAGAGCATTTTGCGCGGCAGGTATGCGCACAAAACGGCTGGAAGCCGCTGCGGTTTGCTCCCGAAGCGATCGCGGCTTTGGAGCGGTATGCATGGCCTGGCAACATCCGCGAACTACGAAATGTCGTCGAAAGGCTTCTCCTGCTGGCCGACGGGGAAGTGGACGGGGGTGCGGTTGAGCTAGCGTTGCCGAATGCAAAGAGGGTAGCGGGGGGCGCTGGGTCCGCATTCATTTCGCATGGGCCTTTGTCAGAGCGCGTGGCCCGATTTGAACGCGAAACTGTCTTGGCGGAATTGGAGCGCAATCATCACCACGTAACCAACACGGCAAAGGCGCTGGGGCTCGAGCGAAGCCACTTATACAAAAAGTGTCAGCAGCTTGCAATCGATCTTCGGCAAGTGGAGTAAGGGCTCGTTGCCGCGTTTACCCTGGAGCATCCGTTGCTCAACCTTGATTGCCGTGCGGTGGCAAGCCATCGGGATCGCACGGTTTTCGAAGATGCTTTCCTCGGAACGTCCGCTTTTGAACTGTCTTTCTCAGTTATGAACGCACGTCCGCGATGCTGAGGCCGCTAAGCTGTTGATTTCAAGTGGCTGACAGAGAATTCCTGTGGAACGTGACGTGCTTTCTCCCAGTGGAAGCCGAAGTGTGGAGGTGGATCGATGCGGGTTCTGCTTCAGGATAACCTACGTGCCGCGCCAGATTGGGGCAGCGCAAGTCTAGCTTTAGCCAACATCGTTGTCGACGTTCCAAGCGGCAACGCAGCCCTCGATTCTGGACAACCTGGGCGATCGCTTCATCTATCGAGGCCAGGGGCTCAAAGCTGCATAGTTTTTCGAGTAGCTAATGAAAACACGTTCAAAAGCGTTCGTTGGAAGCAGGCCATCCTCGCGGGGACTGGGACCGCTGCCAACTTCATTCATGGGTATTACGAATGACATCTGTCTCACCGGACATGCGCCCACGAGGATGTCCTGGGCGGGTAGAACAGCGAATGCCTGCTCCACTCCGTTGACTACGCGCTTGAGCACTGGAGCCCGACTTACGGAAGCTCTAAGAAGGCGCGGCTGGGCCACATCCAGTAATGCCGCGTTGCTCCCCGAATCCAGTCGAAGCAGCACGGGGGCGACATCGGCGGTGGTCAGCCGCACAGAGACAATCATGGGCCGCGTGAACGGCAAATCGTCTCGCGGACCGTGAGGTTGCTCGAGCGGGATATGTTCGCCCTTGACCGCCAGCGCGAGGGTTTTCGACTCATCAAGGCACAGGATTTGCCGGCGGTTATCGATGAGCAGATCGAAGTGCGAAAGGAAGGTCTCACCCAGTATCCCGCGCATACGAGGATCTGCTGCCTTTAAGTCCGCGATGTCCTGAATGACTGCGAGAGAATGTGGGACCGAATGACTCCCAACCTCAATCAAGTCGAGAAAGGCAAACGCGCTCCGAGATTGGGTTGCAACGCCGCTCACCCCCGTTGTGCCATCGATTCTCAAATGAAGGTCTGAGGCAAGGACAGGGTCAATCGTCGTGATCTGAGAGCCTGTGTCGACCAGGAAGTCGTAGGGCCCGGTGCGGTTTATCCGGACTCGGACAACGATGAGATCGTCTTGAATGCGACGCAAGGCTAAACTGGCGACGTTCCCCGGGCAGCGTGGTTCAGCATGAAGCGCGGAAAGGGCCAAGGTGGCAAGACTCGCGGCGACAAAGCGTTTGACGAGCGACATTGAAAATCACCTCAGCCGTGTTGGCTGAATGCAATGTCGCCCTGTGCCATCGCGGGGTAATGACGCAGGTCTGACGATTCTCTGAAAAGCGAGTGACGGATTCGTGACGGATCATAAGTTCTCTGTTTTCAAGTTTGAAGACATCGAGGTCAGGGAGCGTGAGTTCCTGCTAGTCAAGGGTGGAAAAGCCCTGCCGGTGGAACCGAAGGCGTTTCGCGTGCTTTTGTTTCTGTTACGAAATCCCAAGAGACTGGTGACGAAAGACGAAATCCTAAACGCGGTCTGGAATGATTGTGCAGTTTCTGACAACTCGCTCACTCGCAGCATCGCCACATTGCGCAGGCTGCTTGGAGATGACAGCCGTGAGCCAAGATTTATCGCAACTGTGCCCACGGTAGGCTACCGATTTCTGTGCGAGGTGGTGGCTGCGGAACAAGGCGTCAACGGGTTCGCTACGGAAGAAACCCATCCTCCGCCGGAGATCGATACCAATGATCGCGCCAGGGAAGAGGAGCAGCTCAACCCACAATTCGACCCTGGCCACAAGAGACTACCTGGTTTGTCCCTCGCTGGACTGTGCATTTTGGCGGTTGGAATCGTCGCAGCGGGGTTCTTGATCCGCCAGGCCGCCAGCACACACGACGTGCACGGACCCTTCGTTCCACATCTGGTTCCCGAAGAGCGAATCACCTCAAATCCGCCAGAAGCGCCGGTTGAAAATGCCGTTGTATCGCGCGATGGCAAGTATCTTGCTTTTCATGAAAATTTGGGGCTTTATCTGCGGCAAATCGCGAACGGCGAAACCCACGCTTGGGACCTGCCGAAGGACTTCATTGCTTGGCCCGATGATTGGTTCCCCGACGGTACTCATCTGCTGGTGACACGGAGAGAAGGTCCGTCCAGGACACTCAGTCTTTGGAAACTTTCCCTCCTGGGCGGCAATCCGGAAAAGCTCATGGACGATGCGGCAGGGGGATCTGTATCCGCGGATGGATCCCGGATCGCCTATGTGCCCGGGCCTAAATTCGGAAGGGAACTCTGGGTCATGGACTCCGATGGTGCAAACGCCCGAAGAGTAGCCTTGGCCAGAAACCCGGACCAACCAAACCTGGGGGATGGCTGGATCCAACACGCCGCTTGGTCACCAAATGGCGCACGTCTTGCGTACGTCGAAGTCCACTTAGCAACTATCCAGGCTGATCCCCCGCAGTTTGCTAACTCGCTCCTCACTCGCGACGCGAATGGTGGCGATTTACAGGTTGTGTTGAAGGATGATTCTCGGTTGCGGCCGGCCCTGTTGTGGACTGCGAATGGACGTATTCTCTTCGCCTACCTTAACAATCCGGCGAGCGAACGTGAAGATACGGGCGTTAACTCGATTTCGATCGACGAGCGCACAGGGAAGGCCGCCGCCCCACCCGGACGGGTGACCGAGGGTCAAGGGTGGATTGGCGGTTTGAGTGCGACGTCGGATGGGAAGCGGCTAGTTGTATCGAGGGGGAACACAACGCGTCAGGTGTTTATCTGCGAACCCGATCCGGGCAACCACCGGTGGAAGGCGCCTCGCCGCCTGACCCTGGACACAAACGAGAGTCTGGCCACGGCGTGGACCGCTGACAGCAAAGCAGTCATTTTCGCTTCCGATCGGAATGGTACCTGGAAACTTTTCAAACAGGATATCGACGAGACCACAGCTGAGGTCCTCGTTGAAGGGCGCAGCGTGCGTTTCCCGCGTTTGAGCGCGGATGGTTTGCAAGTACTTTATCTTGTTCAATCGCAGCGAGGCGATCATTCGTTCCCTGCATCCTTGATGTCCAAGCCTTTGGCCGGAGGGCCTCCCCGGTTGGTTCTGCGGGAAAACGGAATCAGCAATTACCAGTGTGCGCGGGCTCCATCGCATTTGTGCATTTTCAGCAAGCTCGTGGGATACGATCACATTCTTGTCTCGTTCGATCTGGAGCACGGTCCAGGTCGTGAGATTACGCGAATTCCGAGTGGCGGAGGTAACTGGAGTCTTTCCCCGGATGGATCGCGGCTTGCACTCGTCCTCGACCCGCATCGAATTCGATTTCTCTCACCGGACACCGGTGCCGCTCACGATGTTAGCCTGAACGACTGGCCGGTGTTTAACGTCGACTGGTCAGCGGATGGTGCGAGGGTCTTCATACGGAGCATCACGCCGGCAGGCGTCCCCGTGATTCTTGCCCTCGATGGGGCAGGGAGGGCGGAGGTGGTCATTGAAGGGCAAGCGAATTCTAATTTTGCCTTCTTCATTCAGTCTCCCAACGGGCGACACGGGATTTTAGAGATACCAACCCCGGGCGACAATAATGCCTGGATGGTCGAGAACTTTTGAGTCGCACGCAAACGACCAATAAGTACACACCCACGTCGTCCGCTTAACTCTTCCTCATGGCGTGTCTTGTGGCGTCACTTGGCAATATGTGCGGTGCGAGGCTTTTCATGGTTCTTGAGGACGTTTTTATAATTAGGGCTCGTCACAAACGTTGACCGATCTCCGAAAGCAGAATCGAGGTTCCACATCGCGGTGAAGCGAATTGCAGCAAAGATGTTGGCCACTCCATCGGGTCTTCTCGCTGATCCCATAGTCACCCTTGAGGGGGCACACATCCTCGAGATCAGTACACGGTGTGCGCGAGAGATTTCACACCTCGACTATGACTTCCCAGATGCAACAATCACAGCCGGTTTCTTTGATATCCATTTCCACGGTATCGCTGGACAGGATGTCATGAATGCTTCTCCCGATGGTTTCCAGGAAATCGCTCAACATTTGGCGCGCGCGGGCGTGAGCCGTTTCCTTCCGACAACCGTGACAGCTTCGTTGGATACTACCTTGTCATCACTCGAGCGGATGGCGGACTACATCGAAGCGGGCCCACTCGAAGGAACGTCACAAGCTGCCGGCATCCACATCGAAGGCCCTTTCCTGTCGCATGCCAAGCGTGGCATGCATCCTGCGGAACACCTGCAGTCGCCGTCACCGGAGTTTCTGGACCGGCTTTGGGAAGCTGCACGTGGCCACATTCGTCTGATGACGATTGCACCAGAGCTGCCTGGAGCTTTAGAGACGATCAAACATGCAACCTCTCTAGGTATTCGCCCGTCGATGGGACATTCCATGGCAACGCAAGCGGAAGCCTTAACAGGCATGCGGAGCGGTGTTGTCTCTGCGACACACACGTTCAACGCCATGCGCGCATTTGATCATCGTGAGCCCGGTATCCTCGGTGTTGTTCTCGATCAGGACAACCTATACGCCGATCTCATTTGCGATGGATTTCACGTTGCGCCGGAGGCGGTTCGTCTATGGCTAAAGATGAAGGGGCCGGAGCGTGCAATTTTGATCACGGACTGCCTGTCTGCTGCAGGAATGCCAAATGGCACCTACATGACGGGTGATAGCGTCGTGCACGTAGAGGGCGACGCCTGCAGAACGGATACAGGAGTGTTGGCGGGCAGCGTTATCACTCTCGACCGAGCCGTAGCCAACCTGCAACAAATTGCTCGCGCGGACCTGCATCTCGCTGCTCAGGCAGCCTCCACAAACCCCGCGAGAATGCTCGGTCTGCCAGAGCCGCTTGAACCAGGCGCACTTGCAGACTTCAACATCTACGATGCAGATGGGATCAGGCGGCAGTGTTTCATCCGTGGGTCATTGATCGGATGATTGACCGAATGAATGAACGCCTGGCAGGACCCGCCGACGTGGCCGTCGTACAATTTCTCATGGCCTCGACGCCTATGCTGCGTGCCACCATACTTACTTTGGTGACCGTCTGGATCATTGGGGGAACCACTCTTGCGGCGAGGGAACATGGTTGGGGAATGGTCTTCGCCCAGACCGGCGCGCCTGTTCCGCAGTCTGTCGCGCCGGCAGTAGATCATTCCACTGCTACACCCATCTTCGATGTAGCGTCCGTCCATCTGTCGGCGCCTTCGCCGGACGGACATAATCACATCTGGAACAATATTCACGAGAGCCACTTTCGCACCGGCAATCTCTCCATCCGCGACCTGATCCAGTATGCCTACAATCTGCCGAAGTCCCAGATCGTCGGCGGTCCTGGGTGGCTCGATTCGGCGATGTACGACATCGATGCCAAGTCGAGCCCCGATGAGGATGGGCGGCTGAAGGCCATGCCGGACGAAGATGCCGCACAGCAGAAGCGGTTGATGGTGCGGGAGTTGCTCAAGGAGCGGTTCTCCCTCACTACACACGAAGAGATGCGCGTGCTTCCGGTCTACAATCTGGTTCTCGTCAAGGGTGGCGCAAAGTTCCAACCCTCCGACCACAGCGGCACCAGGATCGATGCCGGTCGCTCTCGCATTCACGTCCAGGGCAGCGACGACACCATCGGCCTGCTCGCGCGCGAACTTGCGCAGTCGCTGGGCCGGGTAGTCGTGAACAAGACAGGCCTGACAGGCCGCTATGATCTGACTCTCCACTGGACGCCTGACGATGCATCAACTCCACTGCTAAACGGCGAACCCGATCCCAACGCCCCACCAGGTCTGTTCACGGCTATTCAGGACCAACTCGGTCTCAAGCTTGAGTCCGGCAAGGGCCCGGTGCCAGTGCTGGTGATCGATCACATCGAGCCTCCCTCAGCGAATTGAGGACAGTTGACCGGCCACCCGGAAGTTACCCCGAAACCGGTGTAATGTCCGGGTTGGCGACAACTCTCCTGCAGCTCCGACATCGCCCTAGCCGCGCCCAATCGAAATCAAGGCGTTGCCAAGTTGACTAAAATGAAGCCTATGGTTGCAGCGTCCAGACTGATCCCAATGCTAATAGTTGACAACATGCAAATTGCCCTCCGGTTCTATGCTGAGACATTGGGCGGAACGCCCATTTACCGGTATCCGGAAGGAGACGATCCATCTTTCATTACCTTGCGGTGCGGCACTTCTGATGTAGCGCTTTCACGCACAGATGCTAGCCTGCCGGCGAACGTGCCGTTTCGCCCAGCAACGGGTCATCGCATCCAACTCTGCGTGAACGTCGTAGATGTGGACGACTCCGTCGGTGCGCTGCGTTCAATTGGATCCACTGTTGTCATGGAACCAAGCAATCAGCCATGGGGTGAACGCGCAGCGTACGTCGAAGATCCCGACGGTAATCTCGTCTTGCTCGTCTCGTCCCTGAAAAACACTCGTACTAAGTCATCTCTTTAGTAGTGCGCGAGTGCGTCTGAGCTTGAAACGCGAGTCTATTCGTGCAAGTGTGGGTTGTGGTCGGTTCACCGCCTACACGGACATAACCCGAAAATGGGGTAATGTCCGGATCGGCGACAATCCGACCTGAACCCGCGATTTGACCATTTAAAGCTACGGCAGTTCGCTGGCCCCTGCCGACCTAGTCGCTTGAAGGATCGTCCTTCGAATTGCTCGGACGAGTCAGGTATTCGAGTCCGTTCACCATGCCGCCGCTCCAGTTCAGGAAGGAATGGCCACCGTCGTATTCGGAGTAGCCAACGAGCTCGCCCTTCGCACTCAACGCATCGCGCATGCGGCGATTGGGATCAACCTCCATAGAATCGCTCTCCATCAGCCCGACCTCAACGTAGAAGCGTACCGGCAGCTTCGGAGCCGCCTGGATCTGGTGTATGAGCCATTCTCCTTGCTGAGCTCCGTCCGGCTTCCAGAAAAACGATCCCGACTGAGAGATCACGTTGCCGAACACTTCTGGACGCTTCAGCCCAGCGAAGACAGAGGCTAAACCTCCGAAACTGGAACCCGCGACGATGGTGCGTTCAGGCTGGGTGGTGGCGTCGTAATTGCGGCGGGCCCAGGGAACGAGTTCTTTCGCGAGGAAGTCCGCAAATTGAGGATTGCACGGCAGCTCGACTCTGCGCTCGGCTGGAACCGACTCATCCGTCATCACAGCGACTACCGGAGGAATGCGCCCTTTGGCGATCAGGACATCGAGGATCTTCGGAATCCACTTGACATTCCGGTCGCCGTCAAAAACGACCAGTAGCGGATAACGATCGCTTTCTTTCCTGGAATCCGTCGGAATCCTAAATCCGACTGGAGTGTAGACCCAGAGCTTCTTATCCTTCTTGAGATAGGCGCTGCGGATCGAGGTCACCGTGACTCTGCCTCTGCGGTTCTCCGCCACCGGCAGGCTCCAGACAAGAGGCGGAGCGCCGGGCAGCTCAACGTACGACGACTCCGATTCGTATGCGCCGAAGGTTGTCGGGCAGCGGTGCGGATTCAGCGGATCTACTTTCAGCATGGCGAGCCGCTTGCGCATCGCGTCGTCGCCTTTCACATCGTTGATGGATTGCAGCGAATCGTTCGGCGAGAGGTTGTAGGCAAAGCGCGCGTCGTTGCGAACACGGTAGGTTTTGTACCAGACGTCAGAGCCGTCGAGGTGGAGCATCTGGTCCTTCGCATCGAATCCGGCGACACCGTCGAAGATCACCACGTTGCGCGTCTGGCTGTCACCGTGCCAGAGAAAGGTGACCAGAGAGAAGCCGGTCGCACCGGGCGCCGCTTCAATAAGCGGGGCGCCACCCTTATGTACAGCATCCCAGAAGTTCTTCACGGCAGCAGGACTTCCGGAGTCGAGTTTATGTCTCAGAGTGACGATCGACGGGCTATCGTTCGGGCCAGCAACCGAGTACGTGGGCACCTGTCCGGAGGCGCTGGGCAGCATGATGGGGAGTATCAGGAGAAGTCTGGCGAGCATGGCGTTACGAAGCTCCTAAACCAGCATAGAGCGGACCAGCCGATTATCTCAGCTGCTCAGAATGAGTGCCCAATGATGCGCTCATTGACCAATCGAAACAGAGAAACCCCAACTGTCCGGGTTCCGGGCGAGTGACCGGCTAAAGGGAAATCCGTCTAATTTTTGTATTAGTTTCCATAGGCGCGCTTGGGACATGCCCAACGAGCCAGTCCAACTCAGTTCTGGAAACTTGGACACTAGCCCACTTGTGAGGACTAATTGGGTTTTCGGTGAGTGATTTGGCGATTTGCACTAGAGATTTGCTGATGGCGACCCAGCTTCACTGGCCACAAGCCCGTTTACGAGGGAGTAAGTCGTTCTGGCCTCTTTACGCACAATACGCTCTTTACGCAAGCAGACTCCACCGCGTCGCCGGCCCACCACCCGTAACCAACCGTTCCGCCCTCACCCGCCCTTTCCCCTGCAGCATCGTCAACGCCCGGTTCATCTCCGCTGTCGATTTATGACTATGGAACGAACGATTAATCTCTGTCTGCGTTAACCCTTCCGGAGCGCCCTTAAGCATCTTCAAAATCGCATCCGCAGTTTCATCCCCCAGAACATCCCCAAAAACAAACCGGACAGACTCCTCACAATATCCCCACACCGCTTGTGCCGCCTGCAGGTGTTCCAGGCGGATGAAAGGGGAACCATCCAGCACTGCGTAAAGAGTAGAGAGTCGCACCACCTGCGCCTCGGCCCGCGCCGTCATCGACCCAAACATTCCGCTCGCCCCCACAGCCAGTTCTGCGTAGATACCTTTCCATGCGCGGAAAGCCTCGTCGTCGAAATCCACCCTGCCCAAAGTCACCCATCCGTAAAATGCCGCCAAATGCCCAAGAACACTGGACTGAAATTTCACTTAGGCGTATCTTCGGACGGAGCTTAAGTCTTGCAGCGGAGGGAGTCACCCAATGAACGTTCTGTCTCCTGTAACTCGCCGTGTATTGCCGGTAATTGCGGCCGCTCTCATCTTCAGCCTTGCTGCTCCAGCCATCATTGCCCAGAGCCCCTCCCCTACCTGGGCGCAAGATGACACGCTCCGCATCGCCAAAGAGGTGCAGAAGAGGCTCGCCAGCCTCACCGACTACACCGTTTTCGACTGGATCACCTTCGGCTTTCATGGCAAAACCGTCGTTCTCAAGGGTTACGCCTCTCGTCCGACACTCAAGAGCAGTGCAGCCAGAGTTCTCAAGGGCATTGAAGGAGTCGAATCGGTCGACAACCAGATCGAAGTCCTCCCGACTTCTAATAACGACGATCGTATCCGCGCCGCCGTCTACAACCGTATCTATACGCAACCCACCCTGCGCAAATATAACGCCAACCAGGGCAGTGTCGCGCAAGCATTGGGACCTGGTGGCCGCAGCGTCGCATTGATGGCCGGTGGGATCACGAACGATCCGCCTCGAGGCTTCCATGCCATCCACATTATCGTAAAAAATGGAAACGTTACCCTCTATGGGGTCGTCAACAACCAAAGCGATGCGGCCATTGCTTACATGCAGGCCAACTCCACTCCCGGCGTCTTCAGCGTCGACAACGACCTCATCGTTCCAGGCGCCCCAAAATCCGAAAAGGCCTCTGTGCAGGCCCAGTGAACCACGCGGCTCGATCGTGTGAGCGCCCGCAATGGGCCTATTTCTTTGAGCTCGGCGCAGCCGACTGTACGATCGGCAAGTCGACGCTGATGGCAGCATGGTCTGACAGCGGGTCGTTGAACGCCTGATTGGCTTCGTTCATGGTGCGTGCTCAGAAGCCGCTTCGACTGGCCAACGTGCGGATAGAGAAGTCGGGCAAATCCGAATAAAGCAGGCCTCACCAGGCCTGGTCCAAAGCCGAACCACTTGGTCAAGAGTCCCATGCGAGCGCATCATGACAGCGATCTACTGCAATCGGAAGCGAGCGATCTTTCCCGCGGCTGCAGAGAAATTGCGGCTGTCGGCAACGTTTGGGTTCCTGCCGCAGAGTGAACCCTGCTGCCAACGATTTGGGAGTCCGAGCGTGCCTCCGAAACCAGACTGGAAGTCGTGGTTCCGTTCCAACGAACGGCTGAATGATCCTCCGCGGGGCGTGGGAGAGGGTTCCACGGTTAGGCGAATGACGAACCGTCGCATAGTGTGGTTGCTAGCGGTCCTGTGCAGTTGCATTGTGGCCGTTTCGGCAAGAGCGCAGCAGCAATCGCTGCCCGAGGATCCCGAGGACGAAAAACAGATAGGGCTTTGGCTCGACCAGGGAATTTCCGCCGACCTTTCGGCCAATAAGTCTCTGGAAGTCGAATTCTATGAACGGTTGGATGAAGGAGCCTCGAACCTGTTTGAGTACTTTGTTCAGGGTGGCGTCGCTTTTCGCCTCCGGCCGTGGTTCACGCTGATACCGATTTACCGGTATCAGCGCTATCCGGGCAATCCTGCGATCGCTTACGAAAACCGGTTGCAGCTGAATCTTACCCTCAATACGTCGCGGGGCCCGTGGCGGTATAACCTCCGCACGCTCATCGAGGGGCGATTTCCCGATGATCGTCCCGCTTCGGCTCGTCTTCGATTTCGACCCGGCATCGACTATACCTTACCGCTTCGCATGGCGCGGCGTCCGGTACTCGTAGTGAACAATGAGTTCTTCATCGTTCCCGGATACAATCCCTTCGCCAACGGCGGCAGCAGCTACACCCAAAACCGCTTCCAGGTGGGAATCCGGTTTCCGATCGCGGATTCGTTTTCTATTCGGCCTTACTACTTATTGCAGTCGGTTAACCTGCCCACTGGATGGGACACAAACGAAATCTTTGGTATCTCGCTCGCGTTTAAGGTTCCACGCAAAAGCAAGTGAGAGCCTGCGTCAGAGGCAATAGACGGGGCGACGCGCCGATTAGCGGTCTTATCGATCATTCGAGGATTTGCCGAGGTCAGATCCCGGGAGACGGCAATTTCGCTAACTTGCCTTCACCTCGGCCGATCCGTATGGAGGGGAGGGGCTCGAAGCCCCACTCAAACGTCCAGATCGCAGCGGCTAGACCCCGCGTGAACTCGATCTTCGTTTCGTAACAACCTCTTTCCTACCCGAATCGTCGCCCACCCTTCCCTAATCGGGTTCCTTCCTGTTTGTCCGTCATACAGGCGCAATCTGATTCTCGGGGCCGCACAGCCATAATGCGGAATTGGAGCGCGGACACTAAGACCTCTCGTGGCCTATTTGCTTGAAAGCTTAGCTGTTGCGCTAGAATGCTGACTACTCCAAACAGGAAGCGAGGTAGTTATGCCTGAGACTGCTCGTATAAAAAACGAAACTATCCCGCCCCACGCTCAACTTATCCAGATGGCCACAGCGCATTGGGTCTCGCGCCTTCTATACGTGGCCACCCAACTGAATTTGGCGGACTGCTTGGCTGATGGCCCAAGGACTGCTGAGGAACTCGCCAGATCAACTAAAACCCACACACCATCGCTCTATCGCCTCATGAGGGCGCTGGCTAGTCTGGGCCTATTCACAGAGGACGCGGCACAGCGCTTTGCGCTGACTCCCTTGGGTGAGGCGCTCAAAACTGGTGCGCCGGGCTCGGCCCGACCAACGGTCCTGTCGTTTGCGGGCGAGTGGTTCATGCGCGGAATAGACAATTTGCTGTATTCGGTCCAGACCGGAAAGACTGGGTTCGAGAAGGCCTTCGGCCTGCCAGTGTTTGACTGGTTAGCGAGCCATCCGGGGGAGGCGTCACTTTTCAACGAGACCATGGTTGGCTTTCATGGAGCGGAACCTGCGGCAGTCGCTGCGGCCTATGATTTTTCCGAGTTTGGGACCATCGTCGACGTAGGTGGCGGAACGGGTAATCTTCTGGCTACGATCCTGGCCCGCCATCCCGAGCCGCTCGGGATACTTTTTGATGTGCCCCATGTGCTGCACGATGCGCCAGCCCTGATTCAGGCGCGTGGACTGGCGGATCGCATCAGGATCGAAGCCGGCAACTTTTTCGATAGAGTACCGACTGGCGACGACGCTTATCTGCTCTCCCATATCATCCACGATTGGAACGAGGACCAGTGCCTGACCATCCTCGGCAATTGCCGCCGTGCGATGAAACCCAGCAGCCGATTGCTGATCATCGAGATGGTGCTTCCGGCTAGCGACTCCCCGCATCCGGGCAAGATGCTCGACATCATCATGCTTGCCTTTACGGGAGGTCAGGAACGGGCTGACGCGGAGTACCGTGCGCTGCTCGACAAGGCCGGATTCCGGCTTGCACGGGTGGTGCCGACCGAGTCGGCGGTGAGCGTCGTCGAAGCCTTTCCCGTCTGACCCAGATTGAGCGGCCTGGATCTGTGCGAGTAAAGCTGGCAGATTGGGAGCGAGTAGTCGCCAACCCGGACACTACACCCGTTTTTGGGGTAACTTCCGGGTGGGCGGTGATCCGACCGAAACTGCGAAATCTGGAAATCTGGCCAACCTTCCGCTCTAGTTCTCGACGAGCGAGTTGGCGGAGATGCATCAATTTAGCTGTAATCCCATTCTGAGCGATTACTGCGAGGCTTCCAGCCTTATTCATTCCGGCTCACAAAATTGGGATGCGGTAGAGGTTGCGCTGGACCGTGCCTTTGTAGAAGGCGTACACATCCGCGGTTGGTCCAAGCGCTGCAGCATCGGTCGGGTGTCCTCCCGGGAGTCGGCCCACTTCATCCCGGGAATGAAATCCGCCTGCGGGAATGGGCGGGAGGTCTTCGTCGGGTTTCAATGGAATCAGATACGAACCTATCAACACAGAGCGGCCATCCAGAGACCAGCTAACGTGACCGAGGCCGTTGCCGATCTGGATGGGAGTTCCGCCGTTCAACGGGAAAGCCTGAATTGAAGGGGGGCCGTCGCCGCCAAGGGGAGCCCAGGCCGCGATCCAGCGTCTGTCTGGTGAGACGGAGTGCGTTAAAAAGACCGGTATAGTCAGCGCTTTCTGAAAGCCGGTGCCGTCGGGGTGAACGCGGTAAACGAACACGGATGTCCCGTCGAGGTGGCGAAAGAAGATTTCGTCGCCCGCTCCAAACATCGGAGACGCGCCTTCCACGTTTGGAATCTGCGTGGGAGGCGAACTGCGGTCAAATGGCATCACCCAGAGTCGCGGCTTTCCTCCGGCGTCCGTGGTTGACATGACCACCAGCCAGCCGTCAGCGGAGATATCGTAATCGAGCACGGGAAGTCCGGGCACCAGCGGCTCGGAGCGGCCCGACGCCAGATCGGCTACCTGGAGGCCTCCGGGGTTTCTATACCAGGCAAATTGATTGGGAGCTTTGATTACAGTCAGGTAGCACAGTTTCTTGCCATCCGGAGTGAATTTCGGGTTGAGGCCGTTGCCTTCAAGGGAAATCTGGCGCTCGCCCTTTTCGTCGTGAACCCACAGCGAGTTGCTCTCGACCGCCACCGCGGTAATGAAGGAGCGCCCGTCCGGCGCCATGGCAATGCCCTCCTCCTCGGTGGGCCCGGAAGTGACCTGTTCCGGTGGCCCATCGGGAAAGCGCTGCCTCCAGACGTGGGGAACTCCGCCGTGATCGGAGGTGAAATACATCCATCTGCCATTGGGCGTCCAGGCGGCGACGGTGCACCCTCCCCCGAGCGGGCCCACATATCGGCCTTGGGTGTTGCCGTCCATGGGAACCAGGCGACAAGGCAGCCAGTTGTGGTCCTGGTCCATCGCGACGACCAACACCCATTTCCCGTCGGGTGACAAGTAGGAACGGTGCGCCATGGCCGGATCGGTTTCAGGGAGGTAAATATCCCGCGCCCCGATCCTGTTTTCCTGAGCTGCCACGATGCCCATGTGGACCCCGCCCTTAAGCTCTGAAAACAGCACATGTCCGGGGCCTGTCCAGATGAGGCCGGAGGCATTACGAAGCAAGGGTTGGGGTTCGCCGCCAAGGGTTGGAACTACAGAGCTATCCCAGTGAAATGGCGGGAGGTCAACACTGCTATAAGCGATGCGCGAGCCGTCCGGTGAAAATGCCGGACTCATCTTCAACATGTTGTCGTGGGTTAGTTCGACCGGTTGGCCATCGGGGAGAATCTTGACGTAAATCTGACCGGGATCGAGGAACGTACCATACCCGTGGATGAATGCCACCATGTGCCCATCCGGAGAAAGGGCTGGCTGGACGACGGAATCGGAGAACTTGGTGAGCTGAACCCATTGCGAGCGGTCGGGCAGGCGTGAGGAGTTACGCCACCACCAGAGGGCAGCTCCAGTCGCAAGTAACACGAGCGTGGCCGCCGCGATAAACACAATTCTGCGCTTCGGGCGGCGGACGGCCGGAGAAAGGACGACTGTAACCGGGCTGGCTGGCCGCCTATCCGCAGCCGCAGGGCTCGCAAACTCCGAAGGCTCGTGAAGCGGCTTCTCCGCACCCGGGAGCTGCCGGACCGCCCCGACGAAGCGGTAACCGCGCCGCGGGACCGTTTCAATGTATTCGTGATCGTTGCCGAGCGCCTTCCGCAACACAAAAACGTTGTTGGAGAGATTGCCCTCCTCTACAAACGCGTCCGGCCACAGCGATCGGATCAGCTCATCCTTCTCCATCAGGTGGCCGTTATTCCTCACCAGCATCACCAGCATGTCGAAGACTTTTGGGGTCAGGGCAACGAGGTCATCCCCGCGCGAGAGCTTGTGCTCCGCGGGATCCAGCCGGAACGGACCGAATTCGTAGATTTCGCGTTTGTTCCGATCCGCCGTTTCGCCGGAAACGATTAGAGTGTCGCGGATGGTCTTCGAGCCGCCCAGGCGGCCAATTTCTTCGCTCATGGGCCACACCGAAGACTTTCTGAGAATTTTTTGAGAATTCTCTGAGCGCGATGAGAGGACTTCCGGAACAACCCACGATGTACTTGGCGAGCAGCCGGAAGTTCGGGTAGGCCCAGATTGTAGCGCACCCGCCCTCCGGCCCACACCAAAAATCTCGGCCAAGGAGGTCGTTCAATCATGACGAAACGTCTAGTAATTTTTGCGCTCTCAGCAGTCACCTTTGCGGTGGCGCCCCAAGCTCTGAAGGCGGCCGATGAGGCACTATGCCCGCTGGGGAACGAAACATTGCACGGAAACTATATGTCACGCGGAATGGGCACTCGCGTTGTTGGGCCCATCACCGCGGTCGGGCGGATCGACTACGATGGGCAAGGGAACTTCGTTAACCCCACCACGGCAAGCGTGAACGGCGTGATCTCCACATCCACGGAGATCGGCACATATACGGTGAACTCCGACTGCACAGGGTCCGAAGTCGCCACGGACGGCGCTCACTACAATTTTGTGATCACTCCGGATGGGAGCAGGTTTGACTGGATTTCCACCGTTCCCGGCCGAGTCGTCAGCGGGACCGCCATCCGTTTGACGCGCCGCCTTGACGACGTACTATGCCCGCTGGGGAACGAAACACTGCACGGGAACTATATATCACGCGCGACGGGCACTATCGTGGGTGTTGGGCCCATCACCGCGGTCGGGCGGACCGACTACGATGGACAAGGTAGCTTCGTTAACCCCTTCACGGCAAGCGTGAACGGCGCGATCTCCGAAGCCACGGAGATCGGCACCTATACGGTGAACTCCGACTGCACAGGGTCCGTAGTCGCCACGGACGGCGCTCACTACAATTTTGTGATCACTCCGGATGGGAGCAGGTTCGACTGGATTGACACCGATCCCGGCCGGGTCTTCAGCGGGACCGCAATCCGTTCGACGCGCCGCCTTGAGGAGGATTAGCCACGCATGAGCGTGCCGCGCACCTCCACCCGCGATTTGCGCCCGTATTCGAGAATGCGGATTCGCAGGTTCAAATGGCAGGGAAGAGGGGACCCAAATCCACCCTGCCACTGAGCAACGCGCTCATTGACAGGATCGCAGTAGGATGGTGGCCCATCCGTCCCTTACCAAAAATGGTGCCACTTCCGGGTAGGCGGTCACACAGGAATAGCGCCTGGCGCCACTCGGCGCCGTCGGCGACCGATCTCTATTAAAATGAATGGAACCCAATAGGATTTTTGAATTCTTACACAGACTTCAGGATTTCTGTTGCGCGGCTTCGATCGCTCGTCAGCGCTGCGCTGAGGCGCTGACTTGCTGCCAGACCCTGAAGAAGTTGCCGCCCATCACCTTTCCGACTTCAGAGTCGCTGTAGCCGTGTGCGAGCAGCGCTTCCGCAATCGCCTGGAAGTTCGCATCCTCACCGAACTCCCGTGTGTAGCTAGCCATCCCGCGCAGATCGCTGCCGATGCCGACGTGATCGATCCCAACGAGCTTCTTGACGTAGTCGATGTTCCGGACCATTTCGTCCATCGTGGGATTCGACTCGCCGTTCGGCCAAATCCCGATGACACCGCCCTTTGAAGCGATGGCCACGATCTCATCGTCCGCCAGGTACCGATCGCCCTCGTGCAACGCCTTCACGCCCGTGTGGCTGAATAGCACGGGCTGCGACGACTCCTTAAGCGCATCCATGATCGTTTCGGTGTTGGCGTGTGCCAGATCAATGATGATGCCGAGGTGGTTGGCTTCATGCACCACTTGGCGCCCAAACGGCGTTAGGCCTCCCGGTGAATAGGGATACGTCTGGATGTGTCCCAGCTCATTCGCGCGGAAGTGCACGAGTTGCAGTAGGCGCAGGCCGTGACGGTAGAGGTCGCGCAGGTTCTCGACCCGAGCCTCGAGGCCATCGCCGCCCTCGAGCGCAGCCAGGAGCGTCAGCCTGCCTTGTCGTTTCGCGTCGAGCACCGCCTCCGGGCTGGTCGCGAGCACGGCGTCGCCAGCGTCGACCGTCCGGGTGATGCGGGCGAATCGGTCAAGTGTGAATGCAAACAGCTCCCCCGGTCTGGGCCGCTGAAGCTCGCCACGTTTCACCTCCGTGCCGTCGCGCTTGACGTAGTCGCCGCTGAACGGGGCGTCAGTACTGATGCTGCAGACCACGACGTCTATGAGCCCGCGGCGATAGCGTGCGAGTTCGTCGGGCTCGATGCGCGAAACGTTCGCGCGATGGAAATGGCTCGGATGTGCGTGCATGTCCGCAAACACCACTTGCCGGTGAATTGCGGCGACGCGGTTCGCGCTTTGCCCGACGCCGAACGTCAGTCCGACCGCGACCACGACCGTCAGAACCGACGCAGCCAATCGACCGGCGCGTGTCTGCTCCGAGTACGGTATTCGTCTCCCAAGTATCTGGATCGAGCAGATGGTCAAGTAAACCGAGTCTCCTTTTTGAGTTCAAAGACAGTGCCCACTGTACGCCCAACGTATCTGTTCGCAATGTTATGAAAATGACTTCATCTGGAGTGCCCGCAACGGCCTGCGATCCACTGCAACAGGTCCAAATTGCCCTTTTATGCCCCCGCGACACTCTCCTTCACCCCCGGTAGGATTCGTGCCGGACTGCCCGTCACTCGACCGCAACTGAGATTGGCTACTGCAGAATCTACCGTTGCCCCGAAGTGCCCACTGGAAGAACAGGAGGACCACTTGTCAACGTGTTCTGGACTGCAGCAATCAGCCATGATTCGCCTTGCTTCGTCAAAACGAACATCGGAAAAGACGTTCTCATTTCTTTGCCCCCATTCTCGGTTCTCTTGGTGGAGATTCGCGCAATCGCGACGTCAGGACGAAGAAACCGAACCGCAACAGATGTCACATCCAGGTGGCTGCCTTGAAAGTCGCCGCTAAATAGACTCGCATGGTAGGTCACGATCTCGTTGCGACCCTTCAAGTACTTGCCTGTAATCACAACGAAGTAGGCGTCCTCAGTAAATAAAACGGCGAAGGCCTTCGCGTCGCCCCGATTGAGAGCCTCGGCGAAGTCTGCAAAGACTTTTCGGACCGCTTGTTCTTGGGATTTGTCTTCAGCATTTATCGAACTTGTGAAAGCCAAAAGAGCGACAAGAGCCAGTAGAACCGATTTCATTTTCTCTATGCCTTTCCGAAGAGGTCGTTGGGAATTTGTATCCTAACTGGTCCGCCGCTCGTCGTGCTCGATGGGTACTAAGGTAAAGCGCAGACAAAGTTGGGCGCCTCGTCGATGCTGCCGGGTCCCTTATAAGTAGCAACTTGCGGGAACGGGCACAGAGGGCGGTCCCGTACGACCTTACCTTCTTTTAGTTGAGTAGCGATGATGGCTTCCGGCGCCTTTCCAGCCTCGACCCATTTTTCGATTGCGCCGATCGAATCAAAAGTGTTCGGGCCATCGCCCTCGTTGCAATGGTCCATCCCGGGAACCATGAAGAGGCGGTAGGAAGCCCGTACGTTGATCGGGCCTCCCATAAAGTCCAGGACGCTGTTGTAGTAGTTGATGCTGTTGAGCGCCGATATTGAGGGGTCACTCCAGCCGTGGTATTGCAACAATCTTCCTCCAAGCTGAAAGAAATCCCGCAGATTCGGATCCGTGGCCTTAGTGAGGCCGTCATCGATACGGTCGGCCAAGGCCATCCCGGAATCGAAATCGAACGTCATGTAATCCCAGTTGGGATCCTGGAACACGGCGTATCTGAGATACGCGGTCGCGAGGGTCTTGGCGATGTTCGGTGGGTCGGCATACATCCGGCCGACGTTGGAACTCCAGCCCAGTTCACTCCCCGGAACCATGCCCGGAAAAATCTGCTCTCCAGTTCGGGGATTCACCGTGGGGCTGTAGAACGCGCGGACAACAACAACTTGCGCAGCGGTCAGGCAGTCCCAGTGCTCCTCTCCCTTGCACTGCAATATCTTCGGGTCGAAGTTGCAAAGCCGCGGATCCTGCAAGAGTCCATCCTTGACACCGTCTCGAGCGTCGCAAGCTGCCAGTATCGCGTTGTGGATCAGCAGAAGCTTGGAAGGCGGAACCAGTCCACCAGGGTTCTTGCGGATCGCCTGCGCTTTCCATACGCTTGCAGCTTGCATGTGTGTCAGGAAGATGGCGGGCGCTCCGGACACGATTCCGTTGTAGTCAGCCGGAAACCGCTGGGCCTCTACCAACGCCTGCCTCCCTCCGGTCGAGCACCCATTCCAATAGGAGAACTTTGGCGCCCGGCCATAGTAAGCCGCAATCATGAGCTTTGCCCTGACGGTCGTTTCGTGAACCGCGCGGTAGCCGAAGTCGATCACTTTCTCCCGATGGCCGAGGGCGAAGCTTCCGTCCTGACTTGTACCCTGGTGCCCGGTATCGGTCGAGGAGGCCGCGTACCCGCGGGAAAGTGCTGCCGCCATGCTTCCGTAGCTGATCGAGCCGGCCATGCCTCCGTTGCCGAGGCCCATAAACTTTCCGTTCCAGTTGGAGGCAGGCATCCAAACTTCAAACTTGATCTCGGAGTCGTTGGAGGGCTTGGCGACAGCGGCTACGCGGCAAAACTCTGGAAGATCCTTCACTGAGACGTAGGTGAGCCCTCCGCGGGGACCAGGGGACGGAAGAGGTGTCGGCAAAGTTAGGGCCCCGGCCGCTACCCGCTGGGCTAGAAGGATCGTCGTATGAGGCAGTTTCACGGCGCTCAGGTTCTCGCAGGTAGTTGCGGCCGTCAGACGTGCGCAAGCGAATATCAGAAATGGAAGCGCCAGTGCCATCGCAGGCGCGGTGTGTCTTTGCATGAGACCTCACTCTTTGCTGTCAGACTGCCGTTCCACCAGTCTGATTACCTCATTTTCATCTGCTGGCAGGAGGTATGATCCCGTTCATCCGCACATACTCGGTCATGCCTACCATCACACTGGTAGTTCACTACTTCAAACGGTGCCACACCGATTCAATGTTCACCATGACACCTGCCCGCAACATGGGGGGTTGCGCACAAACATGCGATTAACTTGCAGAGTCACGAATCGCGTTTGGTCGGTGTTGACCCAGTTCTGTAGCGAGGCAACTTCGACGTGGGTGACTACTCTGTCGCAAGTGAAGGTGTACCGCCCGGCGTAGGCCATAAATGTGGAATAAGCCTGCGCTCGTTCTTCGGCCGGAGCCGCAACCCTGTCAGCAATAGAGAGCGGCTTCCGTCCATCGTCAGAAATAATCGCCATCATCCTGCCATCCGCCGTATAGGTGAGAAGCCCTGAAGGATTCTGACCAAGAACGGCCTTGCCCCGCTTTCCTTGTCCGTCTTGGCTGTGACCGATACAAGTTTCCAGGTTCCTACAACGCTATCTTTACACTGCGCATTCCCTATTGATGAGAAAACGACGGCAAGCACCGAGATGAGAAAAACCAATCTTGTTCTCATGTTGCCTCCTCGAAACGCAAATCAACCAACCGTAAAGAGGCACTTCTAAAGGTAGCGCCCTATCGAGCACGAATCACGCAACCGTGATTGACTCGAAATACTTCGGAATGCAGCGATGGAGCCGCCACCGCCTCCCACCTCCAGGCAATGCAACCGGAGGTGACGCCGCGTTCCTCCAGATGACGAATAGTTCCCGGATCCGAAATCGCTGCAAGCGCGGCGAACCGCACCGAGGCCCCTTTACCGGCGTTGTCGAGCACGGAGGCCGAGTTTGCGGAACGTCCTGCCCCGCATGATTCGTTATTTTCCATAATTCCTCCGTGAGATTTGGTCGCCCGGGAATCTGAGACGGTGTTGTGGGCCCGCGTCAATCGGGCAGTAGCTCACCTGCAGGCTCAGGCAACCAGAAACTTCCGATCAAACCGGCCACACAGGCCAGCAGAGCGACTGTGCCGGCTGAATAGGCAAGGCGAGCGGCTGCGCCTGGGCCCGGCATTACGTTGGCGAGCTGGGTTGTGAGGAGAGCGGCAGAGACCCCGATGGTTTTGCCTCCGATGTTCACCGCGAAACTCTCGCCTGTGCCTCGCAAATGTGTTGGATAAACCCTGGGCAAATAGTTTCCCCAAAAGCTGTGGAGCACGTTAAAGAGCAGGGTGGCGAGGAAAACTCCAAGCCGGAGTAAAGCCAGGCTGTGCGTTGCCGCATAGAAAAAAAGCCACGAGATAGCAATCAGCATTGGCCCAAAGCCGATGCGCATACGACGGCGTTGCGTCACGACTCGAACGATCAGCAGGGCGAAGATCGCGCGGCCAGTCAGGCTGCCGAACTCTTGAAACATTTGCACGTTACTGACCGTTTGCTCTACCTGTCGCGGTGCGAGATTTCGCACTTCGGCAAGCCCGGGGACGATGCGAACGGTATGCTGTAGCGCTCCATACCCCAGGGCAATAGAACACGCCACCAAGAATGTGGTGATCAGGGTGGTCGTTCGTAGTGCGGGGCGGAAGAGCTCACGGATGCGGGGCCGCTTTAGAGTTCCCTGGGATTTCTTCTCTCGCCAGACCGGCGATTCGGGCAGGAATGGCCGAACGAAGATCAGCGGAATCGCAGGAATGATTCCGGAGAGCAGAGTGTAACGCCAAGCCTCATGGCCGTCGCGGATGGTAGGCAATCGTTCCGCGTAGGTGACAGCGAGGTAATAGGCGCCTACTACCATCAGGCCTCCTAATGCGTAGAAGGACTGGGTGTAGGCCAGGACGGACTCTCGCTGTTTCGGATGGGGGAACAGCTCCGCCAGCCACGCGAGCGCAGCCACATATTCGACGCTCACGCCGATCATCGTAGTGCAGCGAAAGACCACGAGCTCCGGCACCGAAGTGGCAAAACTTGCCGCGCACGCCGAGAAGGCATACAGCAAGATGCTCCAAACCAGCACGCGGCGGCGGCCGAGAAGGTCTGTCAGATAACCACCGAGGAGCCCGAAGACGCCACCAATCGCGACGGGAATAAAGAACAACAGCCCGACCCAGAGGTTGAACGCTGGAGTCCCCGGGTTCAGGTCTCCGAGACTGGTCAGCGCAGGCCGCACAATGAGAGCCAGCATCAGAGTCTCGTAAAGATCAAAAGCAAAACCGAGGCAGGCGGCAGCACAGATCAGCCACTGGATCGGCGTGAGGCGAGGAGCGCCGATGGATGCCACGGGGATCGCTGGGCTCGGCATAGGTAGAATGGTGCGGCTCGACTGCCTGGCGTTACGTCAAACTGACCCGGGGTTTGGGCGATCCTAGCCCTACGACAACCCAGGTGTCAATTTCAGCCCCCTGTCGAAGCGCCGTTTCCCTTGGGGGGTAGGAAGTCTGGTGGGCCACATGTAGAAGGACCTCCTTCGCAACCAATTGGCGGCCTCTCGTGAGCTAGCTCGACCGCGACTGCTCCCGTGTGGTCGCCGACTCGTCAATTACCTGTTAGGGAAGGGTTGCCGTGATCTGGCGGGAGTCGATGATACCGGCTTCTCCTATCGTCGCCGCTTTGCCTATTTCACTGACCATCGCAGACCGGATCTCAGACGGGCATGCGTACAATTGGCTTTCCCGATATCATCATTGCTTTTGCTCCGCGTGCGATGAACGCGACTAACGCCGTTCCCGACCCGATCCGGCGAACGCTCAGCCACATTTCGCAAGAACGATTGTCTCGACGAACGAGTCTGTCGAAGCCGGCTGGCTGGCCAAGCGCCGCGTCAGGCCTTCTTGTAGACGGTCGGCGAAACTGCGTAGCGCGTCAGCGTCGCCATCGCGCACTCGGGTCAACGCGGAGGCGAGTGAGGGCATGAAGACCGAGCGGAAGAACAGCGCTTGCTTCGTCGCTAGCGCTTCCTTATCGCCGTCCAACTGGTAATCGGTCCACGCGGCGTCCGGAAGCACCGATATCTCGCAATCCTCCACAATGAGCCGCCGGAACTGCCCCTCCTTCGCGAATGGGGCAAGGAGTTCGCGCTTCCGTCGAGGATACGTTCCCAATACCATTCGGGCCCGTTCCTGGGCCGTGATCGTACCCTCATCGACCATCTGTGCGAGGACAGCGTTTGCATGATCCATGACCTCGGCAAACCCTGACAATCCGTCATCTGAGAGGCCTGGGAGCACAACCACTAAACGAGCGCCGGGCCGCATCTCGCACGCCCGCAATGAGAGGAAAGCTTCCCAGTCTTCCGCGCCCTGACGCTCGAACGCAGCGCGCACGGCGCCTGTGCTCGAAGGTGGAAAGAAGTGCCCCGAAATCAGTGATGGAATGCGGCTGAGCCATACTGCGGCATACGAGGACCACCCGAGATGGACCGAATTAGGCGGAAGCACCTGCTCGTAAAATGATCTTCCAATTGCGCACGGGAAAACGTTCGCGCCGTCCAAAGTATATCGGTCCGGATCGGAACTTAGCACTTCGAACAACGAGTTGAAGTCGTTTGATGGCTGGTCGACGTGAAAGACAAGGATTGGACGATTCGGGCCGAGGCGGGGCCCTAGGTTGCTGATTGCGATCTGCAACGGTGCGAGTGAGTTCTTGCCCTGGGACGATCCATAATCGGCAATGACGAGAGGCCGATCCTCTGGGTCGAGCGCTATCTTCTGCACCGCCTTCTCCAAAAACGGAGCCGCCAAAGCCGCGCCGCCGGCCGGAATCTTCGCATGCCTGTTGTAGGCGCCCCGTCCTTCCATGACGCCGTGGGGAAGCTTTGTTTCGTCTAACATTTTTTTTTGATGTCCTTTCCTGTTTTGCTCACTCGAAACGCATGCCTAAGATGGGAGCATTTCTAGCTCTGGGCCGCGTTCACTAGGCGGTGTGACCCGGTATCGGTACGGTGGGAGACGCATCATGAGTGCAGCGCCGATTAACGTCACAATGCAGAATAGAGTAAGCATGAGTGCATAGGAACCCGTCGCATCGAAAGCGGCGCCCATCAGGAACACGCCCAGTCCTCCCGCCAGACCGAAACCAGCAAAAATAAAACCATAGATCGTGCCAAAGGAGCGGAGCCCAAAATAGCGGCTTGTCAGGTACGCCATAATATCCACCTCCGCACCGAGTCCAAGACCAATGAAGAATGCAGCTACAAACGCAGGCTCTTGTGAGCTCGTTGTCCGAAGCAAAGCAATTCCCCCGGCAGCGCAACAAAAGATTAGGGCTGCGACACGCGGGGCGAAAAAACGGTCCAATAGGTAACCCGATCCGGTTCTACCAACCAGGAGCCCACCGCCAAATAGCGAAGTCGCAAAGGCGGCAGCCAGTGCAGGCGTTCCCCGATCGGCGAGGATAGCCGCGAGATGCGCCAGACACGCTTGCACGCTGGCCGAAACGAGGATGAAAGCGCAAAACAAATGCCAAAAGGTTGGCGCGCGCCAGGCCTCGCCCCAGCTCATGCCTGGATCGTCACCCGGTCTGGAAGATGCCCTGACAACATAGGGAGTACCGTCCGGCAGAAGGCCCAACGGCTCCGGTCTCTGCTTGAGAAATCCTGTCACTATCGGTGCAGTGATAACCAGAATCGCGGCTCCGAAAATGCCAAACGCGAGACGCCAGCCGAATCTTGCAATCAGGTATTGCGCGGCTGACGGCATGATGAGGGCTCCGGCACCCAGACCGAACATCATGAAACCGAGGGCCACGCCTCGGTATCTGTCAAACCAGTGCGAGATCACGTCGCAATAGGACACGGGCGCCGCCCCGCAGCCGGCAACGCCCAAAGCCGCGTAAAACAGGTAGAGCTCCCAGATCCTACCCGAGCAGAAATAGGCTGAAAGCAGTATCAAGCCCACCATAAACGTGGATGGCAGGATTACTCTCCGCGCGCCAAAATGATCGACAAGTCGCCCTGCGAAAGGCAGGCAAAAAGCGGTGACCGCGTTGTGAAGAGTAAAGGCGAGCGAGACAGCGCCACGCCCCGAATGGAATTCCTTAATGAGCGGTTTGAGAAACACTCCAAAGGAAAAGACCACGATCGGGATGGGCCCCAGGAACAAGGCGACTGCTGAAGTTACAACCACCCACCACCCGTAAAACAATCGAGGACGGGCCTTGGTCATGGGCACCTCCCCTTCCCTCATTCGCGCACGAAGATTCGCGGCGGCGTGCTGCACTCAAGCTTCCTGTTACGCAGGTATCATTTGAGCCACCGCGGGCTTCGAGGCGAATAGAACGGAGCAATTTTACCCCCAAATCATGGGTGGGTTGAAGGGCAACTGGCGCGACTTGGAGCTCGGATACGGCCCAAGGGGCTAGCAGCTGAAATGCACTGGTGACGCTCCAGCTTCACCATCCACTTGCCCGGTTTGTCGGCAACTCTTACCTAATCGGGTTCCTTCCTGTTTGCCCGTGAATCGGGCGCAATTGCACGAGGTATCGCTACAGGGCTGTCGCAGGTCACTTCGACGAGTACTCGACTTACCAGGAGTCAGCCGCCCATGGCGTGAGTCTCAACGTGAAGGTGAACTATCGGAGTGATACGATCAGGTCGCGCCATCTACGAAAGGAGATGTGCGATGAACTCAAATTCAGTTAGGACAACCTTTGCGACAATAGCTGTGATGCTCGTTGCGGTTTGCGTCTTTCAAACTCGATCGACCAAATCCAGTTCCGCAACCACGTCCCAGGCCGCTCCAAAACCACTCCTGCTGGAGAAAAATGAGGGTGAGCGGCGGATTTGGCGAGAACCTCCTCCGGGGGACTTCATGCTGAAGGTCAGTCCAAAAAACAACGGTTCTCAGCACCTTGTTATGGGAACCGAGGACATGGCTCCCGGAGACGAATTTCCAACGCACAAGCACCTCGGGCAGGATGAAATTCTGTATATCGGAAAAGGAACTGTTCACATTCATCTGGGAGACCAGGAACGCGATCTGCACGCGGGAGGAACAGTGTTCATTCCGGCGTATACCCTTGTAAGTGTAAAGAACGCGGGGACCGAGACCGTCAGCGTGGTGTTCGTATTTTCAGCCCCCGGGTTTGAAAATTACATGCGGTGCGACTCCGTGCTGCCAAACGAAAAAGTGACACCTCTCTCGCTAGAAGAACAGAGAGGGTGCGCTCACGCAGGGCATGTCATCTACAAAGACCTAGAAGAGAACCCCAAAAAGTGAAAGTAAAAGCCGGCGGCTCAAAGGCTTGGCCCTGGCCGGTTTATAGTCACGACAAACGCGCTATCCCTAGAAGTCACCCATTTTGGCCTCGCGATTCGAGCCACCACGCGAGATAGCTCCCGGATTGTCGCCAATCTGTACACGACCCCGATTTTCGAGGTCTGTCCGTATAGGCGCTAATACATCCGCGGCCAGTTCCCCGCACCACGAACAGGCACACCATGCCGCGCATATACTGAAGCCCCCAATTGGGACAGGTCACTTGAGCGAATGGAGCGTAAATGATCCGTCTAGTCAAAATCGTTGCTCTCGCTTGTGCTTCCACTTGTGTGCTCGCGTCAACTCACACACAATCACGCGATTCCAATGTTAGGATCGAAGGCGGCGCTGTCCAAGGAACTCATTCTCCCGAATTTCCCAAGTTGATTTTTTTTCGCGGCATCCCCTATGCCGCTCCTCCGGTCGGAGATCTCCGATGGAGACCTCCGCAACCGCCGGCCCGATGGGCAGGGGTTCGCAAAGCAGATGAACTCAGTCCAGCCTGTCCGCAATCTGACACATGGTTCAGGATTCGCCAGCGACTGCTCAGTCAACTGGGAGGCGATCCATCCAAGGCCCGGCCCGCGGATAAGACAAGCGAAGACTGTCTCTACCTGAACGTGATGACACCCGATCCTGGTTCAAGCCAACGCCTTCCTGTGATGTTCTACATCCATGGCGGCAGCGGGACCATTGGCCGCGGCGATGACGCCGGAGCTGCGCTGGCCGCGACCAGCCAAGTCGTGGTTGTCACCATTAATTACCGAATCGGCGCGTTGGGATGGCTCTCCCATCCGGCGCTCACGGCTGAATCGGAACACCACTCATCCGGCAACTATGGCCTGCTGGACCAGATCGCTGCCTTGCAGTGGGTGCATCGTAACATCGCGCAATTCGGAGGCGATCCAGATAACGTCACGATCTGGGGGCATTCCTCGGGGGGCTATTACGTAGGCATCTTAATGATTTCTCCATTAGCGCGCGGGCTGTTTCATCGGGCAATCCTGCAAAGCGGTGTGCCCTTTGACCCGCAACCGCGGCTTCATGATTCGTACGGAAATCTGGCGTCCGCTGAAGAGTCCGGGGTGAAAGTTGCCCATTCTCTCGGGGCCGATGGTGCTGACGCGCTCGCGAAAATGCGTTCAATCCCGGCTGAAAAGCTGATCAATGCAAACATGTCGTCGGACACCATCGTCGATGGCTGGGTGGTTACCGATCAACCTCTTGCGCTGTTTGCTAACGGACGGGAGCTGGACATTCCGGTTATCGTGGGCAGCACTGAACGGGAAATGGCAAGCCTGATCAGTTTCAACCCGGACCTCTCCGCCAATGCGTACCGTAGCTGGATCAAAGACACTCTCGGTCCGCTGGCCGAGGAAGGCTTGCGCGTTTACCCGGCACCCGGCACCGGCGACGCCTCCGCCGAATTCATCCGCGCCGGGAGCGACCTGGACTTTACTGCTCCGGCTCGGTGGCTCGCGCAATCGATGAGCAACAAGAAGAGCAAAGCCTATCTTTACCACTCTACCTTCAGCTTCGACAGCCCCGGCGGCGCTCGGTGGGGAGCGTTCCACGGCAGCGACCTAACCCTGTTGTTTGATACACCGGGCATCCCCAGGAATAAATCGGGGGACACCTTGGCTCGAGCAATGCGCCAGTATTGGATTCAGTTTGCAAAGACCGGAGATCCAAACGTGCCGGACCAACCCAAGTGGCCCGGGTACGATGCAGCCACGGGCTCATATCTGGATATCGGAGAGCCGATCCACGCATCAGTATCTCTGCACCCGGAGGCCTTTGACCTTATTGATCAGTTATATAAAAGCCGCGAACGTTGATTTGGCATCGGGGTACAGCATCAAGAACTCCGCTATCGCGATCGTTGCCGCACCTTGCAATTGTGTTGAGGCTCTACTTCGGTTGTGCCCGGGTTCGGGTTTTCTGAAGCAATTGAACGCTGGTCGTTCTCCATTGGCGAGTAGAGGCCGACGTGCCAATCGAGCCGGGCTCTTTCTGTTTTCTGAGTTCCGGTCGGATTGTCGCCCACCCGAATCGTCGCCCACCCGGAAATAACTCAAGAGTAAATACTTGAGATCGAGACGGCCGCCCTCTTCCAAGATAGATACCGGTAAAACGCCCATAGCGCCTTCTATTAGGAAATACGGTCAGGGGCCCGGATTCCTGGACACTAGCCCACTTGTGAGGACTAATTGGGTTTTCGGTGAGTGGATTTAGCACTAATAGAGATTTGCTGATGGCGACTCAGCTTCACTGGCCACGAGCCCGTTTACGAGGGAGTAAGTCGTTCTGGTCTCTTTACGCACAATACGCTCTTTACGCAAGCAGACTCCACCGCGTCGCGGGCCCACCACCCGTAACCAACCGTTCCGCCCTCACCCGCCCTTTCCCCTGCAGCATCGTCAACGCCCGGTTCATCTCCGCTGTCGACTTATGACTATGGAACGAACGATTAATCTCCGTCTGCGTTAACCCTTCCGGAGCGCCCTTAAGCATCTTCAAAATCGCATCCGCAGTTTCATCCCCCAGAACATCCCCAAAAACAAACCGGACAGACTCCTCACAATATCTCCACACCGCATGTGCCGCCTGCAGGTGTTCCAGGCAAATGAAAGGGGAGCCATCCAGCACTGCGTAAAGAGTAGAGAGTCGCACCACCTGCGCCTCGGCCCGCGCCGTCATCGACCCAAACATTCCGCTCGCCCCCACAGCCAGCTCTGCGTAGATACCTTCCCATGCGCGGAAAGCCTCGTCGTCGAAATCCACCCTGCCCAGCTCACACGCGCCCAACACAGCCCTCCGGATTCGCCCGGCCAATGCGTCTACCTCGGCCTGGTCAACATCACGTCCGCCTCGCGCCAGCAGCTTAGACCGCCGCGCGCAACACCACAGGATCCGGTTCCCAAACCCGTTCGCTCGATCCGTGCTCGTCAGCAGCCGCTGCAGCTCCTCCGCCGTCACATTGCCAATCAGCGCAACATGCGGCTCCTGGCAGGAGTCTTTGTTGCTGCGCGCTACGATGCGCAGAGGTTTTCCATCCCAGCAGTCCCGCAGGATAGCGCTGAGAATATTTCCCTCTCGCCCAGCCTGATGCAGCACCGTGCTGAACTCCGACTCAATCACCAGGAGCCGCTTATCCTGCTCCCCGTTGTCCACCGTCTGCCGCTCAAAACGCAAAAACGATCCATCCCTCGCTTTGATCGCGATATCGTCTTCCCGCCCGTCCCGCACGGCTTCAATCAGTCCTTCGCCACTGGAGAGACCCGACCGCAGCCGGCTCGCCATAAACTCCTTGTCCACCTGCGACAGGATGTCCAACGCCAGGTCGGTTGCCGTACCCTTCCGCGCCCGCGACGTCTCCCCCACCACGACAGTAAACAGGTTCACTCCGTGCCGCGTTGACCCCACTCGGTAGTGAGGACCCCGCCCCATCATCGACCCCACCCCCACCAGAAACGTCAACAACAGCGCCGCCGGATCGGCCTCGGTCTCCGGCAGAAGCAACCGTACAAAATCACCCGCCACCCCTTGGAATGCAGCTTCCCCCATCGGCTCCAGCCAGCCGCTCGCCGCCGGTCCGCTGCCCGCAACCGTATTCCAATCCTTCCACCCCGCATTTGGGTATGTAATCGCTACTGTGTTCGTGCTCACTTCATCCCCCTCTGTTCCCTAGCCAGTCCAACAGCGTTTGCTCGGCTGGCCGAAGTTGGTTCTCTGCCAGAGTACTAGAGTGTTACGGTGAATAAAGTGCTCTAGTAGCAGAGAGGGCATGTTGACGCAAACATGACAGTCCAAATTCTCTAGTCCAGTGAATCATCGAGCGAGCAGGGCTAAAGAGCGTGTGTGAGAACTCGGTCCTGGAAGGGCACGGGTTCAGCCGTGCCGTAAATAACATTGCCATAACCGGCTTTAGCCGCTGAGGTACGTTTTTTCTATCCTCTAAATTCTCTTATGCGCTGATAAAAGATGCCCTCAGGGGCTTCTATGAGACGGCTGTGGAAATCAAGGGTGTTCTCCTGTTTTTTTATTGGTAGGGCTTTTTGTTTTTGCAGTTGCCGACGATGTCCTGAAGGAAGATTCATCTCGGACTTCTATACGCACTCGAGTAGAGTCGGGAAGGACTCGGTGCTTGATGGTGTCCGATGTTGATGAATTGGGGCTGCTATCTAAAAGGCGGCCTTCGACGGCCAGGCCCTGAGGCGCGTCACCCGAGCTCGAGATGGATTCGTCTGCAACAAGATCTGTTCCGCTTTCCTACGCTACTGTTTGGATTAAAAGGTTAGGCGGTGGCTAGTTGAGCCACTGTCTGAGGAAACGGTTCAAACTTCTTGTGATTACGCCACATACTGAGCAAGACCACGGCCAGCTTTCGGGCCACGGCAACGACGGCGCGTTTTTTGCCCCGTTTGCCACCGCTGGCAGCCAGCTTGAGCCCCCAGCGGCGCAGTTCTGAGTCTGCGCCCAGGCGTCTTAAGATGTACTGGGCCGACTGCACTAATAAACTGCGCAGGTAAATGTTGCCGGTCCTGGTAATGCCGCGTTGCGGGTTGGAGTCGCCCGACTGTTGCTGCGCCGGTCTGAGGCCGAGAAAGGCGCCAGCCTGGCGGTTCGTTTCCATCGCCTGCGGATTATCCAGCGTCAACACATAGCAGGCCGCCACCACCGGACCCACTCCCGGAGCGGTGCGCAAAAGGGTAATCTCCGGATACTTCTTCTCCAGCTGGTCGATCTGCGTGTCCATCGCGGCGATCGTTTGATTCATCTGGGTGATCTGTTTCAGCAGCGGTGTGCAGGCTGCTTTCAGCGCCGGCGGTACCGCCGCCGGCGCCTTCTGTGGGAACGCTTCGGAGCTGCATTTGGGCAGCCGTTGGCCGGCGCTCTTAACCAGCCCGCGTGCGGAATTAATCAGCATCGTCCGGGCGCGCACTAACACACTTCGGGTGTGGATCAGGTTCAGGTCCTGCTGGCGCTCCGGGCTGCGATGCTCGATCGGATGCAGCAGCTTGGGGTCGAAGGCCGCCATCCGTGCTAACTGCTCGGCATCGTTGCGATCATTCTTGCTTTCGCTTTTGGTCAAGGTGGGGATCTTGCGCGGGTTGGCTACGATCACCTGGTGTCCATAGCTTTTCAACAACCGGCTTACCCACGGAGAGTGAGTGCCCGCTTCCAGCGCAATCCGCATCCGTGGCTCGCCGGCGAAATGCTTCTCCATGGCCGCTCGCGTGGTCTGTATCCGCCCCGTTTCCACTTCTTCTCCTGTAATGGTCAACATGCAGTAATGGCTATGCCGGTCGCCCAAATCCAATCCCACTACACGCGTCGGCTTGTTTTCCGCTACTGTTGCATCCTGCTGCTTTTTGCTAATCTTCTTCATGGCTGGTCTCCTTTTGCACCCCTGAGTGCGTATCGAAAGCTTAGCTTCCGACGAGGCCAGCCGTCTCATCCCATCTAAAATCCAGGAAGCTATCAACGAACTACGGCACGGCTGAACCCGTGCCCTTCCAGGACCGAGTTCTCACACACGCTCTTAAGGCGCTTATGGCGCATAAGGCGCACCATTTCCCCCGAATCCGAGGGGCCCCCTACGCACAATACGCTCTTTACGCTAGAGGCTCATTCACTCGCAATTGACAACCGAGGAGGGAACGAAGACCCTTACCGCGCATACCACGCTTATCAAGCACATTTTGCGGACGGCTCTCCGGCAGGAATTCGCGCGGATCGGGATTTCCTACTTCGTCGTGCGGGCAACGGCCACGTGTGCAGCTCTCCGCAAACAGAGCCGCATGAAGCTCATCAACGCAAGAGGTCTCCACAGGAAATTCCGGGGGAAAATCGATTGGAGGTTATGCCCAGGGATTGAAGAGCTTTCCCCCCAAAGGTCCGAAGCCGGTGATGTTGCGAGTGACCAGCGTAAGCTGGTGCACCTCGGCTGCGGCGGCGAGAAAGGCGTCCATGGCGTGGATCGTCCGGCCTTGTGCCTGGCAGTGAGAAACAATCTTGCCCCACGCATCGGCTACCGCAGCGTCGATCGATAGCACACGCTTTTCGAAGCGCAGCGGCAGCTCCTCGCGCAGCCACACATCCAGCCGCTCGCGGCGGCTCCCGGCGGCCATCCGTTCGATGCCATGGCGCAGCTCGGCAAAGGTCACCACGCTCAAGAACACACGGTCCTCATCAGCCTCGGCCAACCAGGTGATCACCCCCTGATGCGGACGGGGCTTGACCCACTCCGAGACTACATTGGTATCCAGCAGAAAACTCACAAGCGGCTGCTCTTCCGTGGCCCATCCGGCACCCGTTCGATTTCCAACTCTGAGCCGCGCAACGGAGAGGCCGCAAAAAACTCAGCCAGGTTGCCAACCCGCTTGGTCTTGCGCTCCCACTCTTCGCTGGAGACGACGATGGCAGTGATGCGGCCACTGCGAGTAATTGTCTGCGGCCCCTGCGAGATGGCTTGGTCCAAAACCTCGCTCAGTCGTGCTTTGGCTTCAGCTACCGTCCAGATGGTTTGCTTCATAAAGCCCCTTGAATGGTCATCATGGTCACGATAGTCATTATAGCTTGATCGCGGTTCCTGGCCAGGCTTAACTCCGCGCCGGCCGAGCGAGCAGGGACTTAAGGCGCTTAAGGCGCACTGTTCCGCCACGAATGCGATCCTTCAAAGACTCCTTACGCACAATACGCTCGATACGCTATAGCCCTAGTCGCTCCCAAGGGACGAAGACCCATAGTGCGCATAGTGCGCTTAGTGCGCACATTTTTCGGACGGGCCTCCAACAGAAATTCCCGGAGGTGTCTTGGAGAGATCCGCGGTTTTTCCCGCTACGGAGCCATTCCTTCGATTTCTTCCTCAAGCCGGGCGTGCAGCCGTTCGCTGAATCCAAGCGGCAGCTCAAACACCCGCTCATCCGCAGTGAGAATCAGGATATTCCGTGTCGAATCAAGAATGGCCGAGCAGATTTCGCAATGGGCCAGATGCTTTTCCACCTGCTCCAGCACATCCGGAGGAAGGGTCTGATCCAGATAACCCGAGATGTGCGCCCAAACGTGTTTGCACTCGATTACCATGCCCACCTCCTGCGTTTGGGAACCATCTGCTGCAACTGTGGCGCCAGCGCTTTTTGTAACATCATGCGCGCCCGGTGCAATCGGACCTTCACCGAGGATATGGTAATCCCGAGCGCAGCCGCAGCTTCATTCACACTCATCTGCTCAATATCTCGCAGCTGAAACACTTCGCGATAGATCAAGGGCAGAGCAGTAACCGCTTTATGCAATAACTGCCTGATCTCTTTTCGCTCCAGTGCCTCCGAGGGGATCTCCTTCCAGTCCCGCAACAGAGCCGGCGAAGTGTGTCCTTCCTCGTCCTTGGGTTCATCCAGCGACTCGATCTTGATCGCATCCCGGCGGCGAATCCGGCTTCGCGCCTCGTTCAGGGTGATGCTGACCAGCCAGGTGCCGAATTTGGCATCGCCGCGAAAGCTGGCCAGATTGCGAAAGGCCTTGAGAAAGGCCTCCTGGGTGGCGTCTTCCGCATCGGCTTCATTGCGCAGGAACGAAAGCGCCATGGCATAAACTCTGCGCTCATAGGGACGAATCAACTCGTGGAACAAGTGCGCATCGCCGGCAAGGATCGAAGCGATCATGCGTGATTCATCCCGTAACTCAGTGGCCATTCGATCGCTTCTCTATAACGGTTTCGTGTCGCTTCCGAGCACGCGTCCATTGCCCGGCGTTTGCGCAAAAAGAATAAGATGATGCCCCTGAGAAGCCTGAAACGACGAGGGGATCGGGATCTGCACCGTCCCCTCGCCCGCGGTCTGCAATTTGGCTATTTTAGAAATGGACCGGGCCACGGCGACATGGGCCAGCGTACGACCGGAATTTTCCCCGCGGAGCACGTTGGACCGATCCGAATCATCTGCCAGCACGGCGATCAAATCAACCCCGTGCGCCGGCAACTCACCGCTGGCAGAAAAATGAACATTCCAACCGTCTCGACCGGCCTCTACCGACAGAATTCGCAGTGCCATCGGGGACGGTTGCGCCTCTTCTTTCTGCACCGCGCGCAGCAACGCCGCACGATCGCTGCCAACGATCTCCTCTGCCCCATTGATCACCATCTGCGGCGTGTACACGCCGTCCAGGTGGAATCGCTGGCTATAGGCATCCTGCCTGTCCGTATAGGCCGAAGAAGAATAAGGATCGGACCATCCCAGCTGGTTCCAGTAGGTCACATGCTCGCTGATGCCGACGATCAGCTGACCGTCACTGGTTTGGCTTCCGTTCACCTGGCGGAGCAATGCATCCGCAGGCGGGCAGCTGGAGCATCCTTCTGAGGTGAACAGTTCCACAAGTACCGTTTTCTGCGCCTTCAGGCCGATGGGGGTTGCCATCAGCGCCAGCATAACCACCCCGGCAATTCTGGTGGGTCTCATAATCCCTCCGTGGGCATGAGACGCTTGAGCGGGGAGAGGGTTACATATTCGTGTGGCCGTGCCGCATATCCTCATTAAAAGTAGGCTTGGTGAGGGCGAAAGCCTGCTGCAGCCGGCCGCGAAACTCGGCTTCCCGCGCCAGCAAAGCGGGCGTGGCCGTGGCAAAGTCCTCTTGCAGCGTCACCAGCCCGGCGCCGGCCAGCACCTCAGCCGCGCGGACCAGTTCCTCCGCGGTCGTGTTCAGATATTGCGCGTCCCGCGGGTCAGCAATCCAGACAGGCTGCGAATTGCCCAGCACGCCCGAGAGCCAGAAAATCTTGGTCAGCAGGAACTGCTGCCGGCTTTGCTCATCGGTGTCGGTGAAGAAGAACTTCTTCTGCCAGCGGCTGTAATAGCGCGTGGTCACGGGAACAGGCTGGCGATTGCCGCTCTTGAGCAGTTCCAGTTGACCCTGGTCCAGGGTCTTGCGGATGGCGCTATAAATAAACGTCTCCGCGTAGGGCTGTTCGGGCGCCGGCACAATCTCCGCGAAGGTTACCGTCATGCTCGCCGAAACCTTGGCGTGGAGCAGAGAATCGGTGCCGTCGGCCACGTGGACCACCCCGTGCACAATGTAAGTATCGGCTCCGGAAACAGAACGATGGAAGGGCCAACGAAAATCGCTAAAAGTGATCGGCATGCCGGCCATGGTCACGTAAGCATCGGGCCGGGGATTACGCAATCGTTTAGCCTCTTCGCGCAAGTGCGCCGTCATCTCCGGCAGCAATTCAGGACGATGAAAGTCGAAGTCTTCGCTCAATTCCAGCCGCAGCGTGCGCTCAGCGGGAACGTCAGGGGCAAGGCCGATGCGGAAGATGGCAGTGGGGCGGCCACTAAAATCGATGCCCTCTTCGGAGGAGACGACGGATAAGCCTGCGTCTGCGGCGGCGCTGCCGACAGCAGCATTCAGAGTGCTCACGGGATTGGCTGGCATGGTTCTACTTTCCTGCGGAAGTCTAAAGCTGATTGTACCGGGAACCTACAAGGCGAGCGCGAAGGCGACCAGGGTCTGCCCGCTCCTGCCGGAGGACTGCTCAAACTCCTCCAGCAGCTCCTCTTCGAGACCGGGCACGGGCATTTCGCAGGCGGCAATCTGTTCCTCGGTAGCGCCGTGATAACAAAGCTCGCACACTCCCAGCCCCTCCTCCGAGCGCACGGGTGGCCCGAACACGCGGCAAGTCATGGGGCGGGAACGATACAGGTCGCAAAGACCGGTCGCGGGATCGAGCGCGGCACACGGCTCATCGTTGGCAAAGTCTTCGAAGCGCTCCTCTTGCGCAGGATCCAACAAGCCAGTGGCAGGGTCGCCAGGGAAATCCTGGGTAAGCCCTTTGACGGATTTCCGCGCCCGCTCAACCACAGCATGAGCGCGTGCCGGATCGCTCACCATAAGCTCACTCAGCCCCTGCTCCAGCCGGGCCGCATCCAGTTGATTAATGGCGAAAACCCCGATGCAGCACTGCGTGCACCCTGGTCTGCAAACCAGCCAATCGCCGCTGCGTCGGGCGGTGTCGGCCAGCGCCGCGTCCAGGATTTGAACGAGTTGGGTGTCCCGAAACGGTAGCATGCTGTCCCCAAATGAAAGCTTAATGCTTTCAGACTGCATATCACGATTTTATCTACGCGACACAATTGTGAAGGGGTGATTAAATAAAGATTGAAATTCAGCAACTTTTCGTGGCTTTCGGACGTTAAAAATTACAAGTCAACTTGCGCCCAGAGGAGTTTCGTGAAGAAACCGTGTTTCTCCCCCCGCGTACTACATTCCTGGCTTTTTCTGCTCGGTGTGCTCCAAATCGCGGCGCTTCTTGTCGCATTTGAACGCCCGGCTCAGGCTTATGTAGATCCGGGATCCGGCTTCGTGTTTCTACAGATTGCCGGTTCTATGTGCGCCGGCGCGATCTATTATTTGCGCCATCGCGTGAAGCGGTTACTTTCTTCGCTGCGCAGATCGCCTGTGAGTTCCCCGACAGAGGTCATAGAGAACCAACCATGAATCAAGGCACGTCGCAGGATATTGCGACGTTCCGCGATCCCGCCGGATCGCTGCGCATTCATGGCGAGCAAGTCGTGCGAACGGTCCATCCCCGCTACGCCACCGAATCTCTGCGCTTTCTCCGGTCTGATCTGGCCCGCCGTTGGACAACCGAGGGACACCTGGTCGCTACCGAAGTGGTGTCTTCAGTCCAGGACGAGGCCCTGGTGCTCGAGCATCCTCGCGTCTTCTTTCCCTCTTATCCATGGGAATGGACTCCGGGGCAATGGGTCGCAGCGGCAGAATTGACGCTTGAGTTTTGCCGCCAGCTGCTGCACCAGGGATGGATCCTCAAAGACGCGACCCCTCTGAACATCCTTTTCGATGGCTCGCGCCCCGTCTTCGTCGATCTGCTCTCCGTCGAACGCCGTGATCCGGGGAACCCGTTGTGGCTGGCTTACGGTCAATTTGCCCGCACCTTCCTGCTGCCTTTGGCGGCGTATAAATACCTGGGATGGCCTCTGGCCGCCACCCTCAATCGCCGCGACGGCTACGAGCCGGCCGACCTCTACCCTTATCTTTCAGGTTTCCAGCGCTCGAGCGCTCCGCTGCGTACCCTGGTCACACTCCCTTTCCTGCTCGAGACCCGCAAGCGGGGGTCTGGGCCGCCGCGAAAGCTGAAGCAGGCGCCCGAAATCGCAACCGCGGTACTCGAACGAAATCTCCGGCGCCCGAAAAAAGCGCTGCGTGCCTTGGCTGTGAAGGAGCGCGACTCGCGCTGGAGCGAGTACCAGACTGCCGCCGATCATTACAGCGAGCTCGAGCGGCAGCGCAAGCAGGAATTTGTCGACCGGGCCATGCAAATGCTTCGTCCCGGCTCAGTGCTCGATATTGGCGGCAATACCGGCCAATACTCACGCATCGCCGCGAGCGCGGGCGCACGTGTGGTCGCCTGGGATACCGATGTTGCCTCTTCGGATCGCAATTGGAGGGAGGCCCGAAAGGCTGACCAATCCATACTTCCCCTGGTTGCAGATGTGGCCCGCCCTACCCCGGCAGTCGGATGGCGCAATACCGAATCGCTCACTTTATTGGAGCGCGCCCATAAGCGGTTTGACTGCGTCATGATGCTGGGGATTCTCCATCACCTGCTGCTAGCCGATCAGATTCCCTTGGCCGACGTGGCTACCCTGCTCTCATCCCTCACCCGTCGCTGGAGCATCGTGGAGTGGGTTCCCAAAACCGACGTGCGTTACATCGATCTCTGCCGGGGGAGAGACGAACTCTATGCGCATCTGGATGAAGATCTGTTTGTAGCCGAGTTCACCCGCCATTTCACCATCCTTGTGCGTGAGCAGTTGACCAACGGCCGCGTCCTCTTCCTGTTCGAGACGAAATGAACACGAGGACTGGAAAACTCCTTCTTCAGGGCCTTGGAGCAGCGATCCTGCTCATGATCTCCCATCTCGCAGCCCTGGTCTCGCCCTACCATGCGGTGCTCTATCACAGCATGCTGCCCATGGGCAGCGTTGTCTGGGGTACCTTGATCGATCTGGCCGTGGCCTCCGTGCTGGCTGCCCTCCTCTTTGGTTATCTGCAGAAGCGTGAGACCGGTCTACGTACCCTTGTTTGGGTCTTCATTGCAGCCCGGATTGCCCACACGACCGTCGGCATCGTCACCATGACGTTTGGTTGGAGTATTCCGCACCTCACTCCCTCAACCGCCGCAATCGTAACCCTCGTCACCGGGCTGACGTTGTGGTTGCTGCGACCGCTGGCCTATCGTGCGGCCGTCCGTGGATTACTGGTGGTGTTGATTCTCGCAGGGTGCAACGCGATATGGATGGTGCCGCAGCTCGTGTATCTGGGCTTGCAGCGCCAGCCCAGCGACCCGGTTGTGCCCACGACGCATCCCGTTCTGGCTTCGGACGAAACAGCTCCCAAAAACGACGGACGGATCATCTGGCTTCTTTTTGACGAGCTTTCCTATGACCAGACGTTTGAGCACCGGTTTCCCGGGCTCGCCATGCCCTCTTTCGATGAACTCAGAAGCCAGAGTGTGGTGTTCAGCAATCTGAAGCCTGTCGGTATCAACACAGACCTGGTGATTCCCGGACTTTTTCTGGGTAAGCCGGTCGCTAAGATTCGCAGTGGTCTGAATGGAATGCCGAGCCTCCAGTTGGCAGGGAACCAGCAGTGGCAGCCATTCGAGGCCCAGGCAACACTCTTCTCAGAAGCTCAGCGCCAGGGCTGGACCACAGGCGTCGTCGGTTGGTTCAATCCCTACTGCCGAATTCTCGCAGGCACCCTCGACTATTGTTTCTGGAGGATGGCAGACGGCGAATTAGATGGGCCGCTCCCCACTAAATCTTCTCTCCAGAACGCTATGACGCCCATCCAGAACATGATTGGGTGGGTGGAAGGAAAGCCGTCATTCCTACGGCAAGTCCACCAGGCGGACCTGGCGGCAATCATGCCCGCTGCCACAGCACTGATCCGCGATCAAAGCATCCGCTTCGTTTTTATTCACCTGCCGGTTCCGCATCCTCCGGGCATCTACGACCGCCAAACGGGAGCCATCCGCGGCGCAGGTACCTACATCGACAATCTGGCGCTCAGCGATCGTGTCATGGGTGAGTTGATGAGCAGCATTAACGCGACTCCTCTGGCCGGGAAGACCACAGTGATTGTTTGTTCGGATCACTCGTGGCGGTTGTCGATTTGGCAGGCACTCGGCCTGTGGTCGAAGGAAGAGGAAATGGCGAGCGGCGGTCGCTTCGATCCGCGTCCGGTCCTAATGATCCGTTTCCCGGGGCAGCAAGCCGGGCACGAGGTGTCGGAGCCCTTCGACGAAATCCGCATCCACGACATTATTGAGCGCATGCTGCGTGGCCAGGATCCCGGATTGGACAAAGCACTGCTGGCAGGAGCAGGTTTGCCGGCTGCCTCGAAACCATAAGCCTGTTTAGAGCAAGCTCTGCGTAATGGTTCCCGCACACTCGCCCAAGCCGATGCTCACGAACCCCGGGCGCTCACAGTATCCGCGCAAGATCACCTGGTCGCCATCTTCAAGAAAGCTACGCTGCTCGCCCGTAGGCAATGCGAAGGGCTTGCGGCCATTCTGAGTAAGCTCGAGCAGGCATCCACGCGCATCCTCTCCAGGCCCGGATACAGTGCCGCTGCCCAGCAGATCGCCGGGCTGAAGGTTGCAACCGTTGCTGGCATGGTGGGTCAGTAGCTGGGCGGACGTCCAATAAAGATCGCGCAGGTTGCTGCGGCCGAGGCGAACCGCCTCACCCATACTGGCCGAGCGTAAATAAACCTCCAGGATGATATCAAGGCCACCCTCTCGCAAGTCCTGCTCCGAGGTCAGGTAGTTGAGCGGTGGCGGATCTCCCGGCGGCCGGGCAAAAGCCAAGGTCCGAAAGGGAGCCAGCGCTTCCATGGTCACGATCCAGGGGGAGATGGTGGTGGCAAAGCTTTTGGCCAGAAAAGGGCCCAGGGGCTGATACTCCCACGCCTGAATATCGCGCGCTGACCAGTCATTGAGCAGGCATACGCCAAACAGGTGTGAAGCGGCGTTCTCGATAGCGATCGTTTCTCCTAGGCCGTTACCCGGGCCAACAAAAAAACCGGCTTCCAGTTCGTAATCAAGCGCCCGGGTAGATCCATAGCTGGGCGCCTGCCCAGGCGAGGATACAACCTGGCCCGCGGGGCGCTTCACCGCTGCTCCGCTGACCTGGATCGACGAAGCCCGGCCATGATATCCGATAGGAACATACTTGTAATTGGGCAAGAGGGGATTGTCCGGCCGAAAGAGTCTGCCCACATTGGTAGCGTGATGAATTGAGGCATAAAAATCGGTGTAGTTGCCGATCAGGGCAGGCTTGAGCATGGTGACTTCCGCCATCGGCAACAGGTGCGGCGAGAGAGCCCGCTGGTATTGAAGCGCCTGAGGATGATCCGCACGCAGCAGGTCGCTGAGCGCTCCACGTAATTCAGACCAGCGCTCACTGCCGCCCGCCATCAAAGAATTGAGCGTAGTGGCGGCACAGGCCTCTTGCGCCGCCGCCGGCAGCAAGTCCGCGCAACCGCGCAGGTTCAGAATCTGATCTCCTATGGCGACGCCGATCGTCGGCGCATCCGCGCCCGCAAAAACGCCGAAGGGCAAATTTTGGATAGGGAATGCATTGCCCCCGCGATTCGCCGAGGCTACCCAGCTTTGACGCTGAGGATCATGTGTAGCATTCATAGTTGCATTAACGAATGAGCTTTCCCGTGAAATGTTTCTTCAGCGCCTGCCAGACCTGGAAGTAATCGCGCTGCAGGTATTCCGTCTCCAGCGCGAAGCGCGTGGGGTGAAGCACCAGTTGGGTCTCAAACATAAAAGCCAGCGTGTCCGCAAGATAATGAGGCTTCAGCTCGGCCTTTTCAGCCCGCTCGAAGGTCTCAGCATCCGGCCCGTGTGCCTGCATACAGCTATGCAGGCTGGCTGAGCCGGGAACAAAGCCTTCCGCCTTGGCGTCATATTGGCCGAAGATCAAGCCCATGAATTCGTTCATCGCATTGCGGTGGAACCAGGGAGGACGAAACGTGTGTTCGGCAACCATCCAGCGCGGCGGGAAGATGACAAAATCGACGTTTGCTGCACCGGGAACCGCGGTAGGCGCCGTCAACACGGTAAAGATCGAGGGGTCCGGGTGATCGAAGCTGACCGTGTTAATACAGTTGAAATTTGCCATGTCGTATTTGTAAGGCGCGTAGTTGCCATGCCAGCCGACCACATCCAAAGGAGAGTGATCGATCGCCGCCGACCATAGTTTGCCCTGGAACTTGCACAGACTCTGAAATTTGCCGTCTACATCCTCGAAGGCGGCTACGGGCGAAAGAAAATCCCGCGGGTTGGCCAGGCCATTGGCGCCGATCGGACCCAGATCGGGCAAGCGGAAGGACAGACCGAAATTCTCGCAAATGTAACCGCGGGCAGCGTCTTCCAGAAGCTCCACGCGCATCTTCAGGCCGCGAGGGATCACGCACAGCTCACCCGGGGCCACCTCAAGAATGCCCAGCTCTGTGAAGAAGCGCAGCTTGCCTTGTTGCGGCAGGATCAGCATCTCGCCATCGGCGTTCGAAAAGAACCGCCCCGACATGCTTTGATTGGCGGCGTAGATGTGCACCGCGCACCCCGTTTGTCCTGCAGGGCCGCCGTTGCCGGCCATGGTGATGATGCCATCGAGGAAGTCGCAGGGGGCAGAGGGAATAGGCAGAGGATCCCAACGAAGTTGGTTGGGTGTGGCAGGAAGTTCGTCATAGCGTTCCCCGTTCCACTTGCTATCCGTCAGTTCGACAAAGGGCCGATGGGTTACCGAGGGGCGAATGCGATAAAGCCAGGAGCGGCGGTTGACGGCGCGGGGAGCAGTGAAGGGGGTACCGCTGAATTGCTCCGTGTAAAGGCCCAGCGCGGATTTCTGGGGTGCGTTTTGCCCCTTGGGCAATGCCCCCGCAATCGCTTCTGTCGCAAACTCGTTGGCAAACCCCGATTGGTATTCCAATTTCGCCATGAATTCCCCCTGTAGCTGTATACCGGAGCAGGCTTACTGTTGCCAACTCGGGCCACTGCCCTAACTATTAGGCAACTTTTAATGCGCCAGGATGCCAACAACGCCGATACTCCGGGCAGATGCGCGACTTCTCCCAGAAGCAATCGCCTTCCAATGTAGTGGCCGCTCTGTCCTGCTTAGCCCGCCACCCGGCGCAGACCTTTTTTTATAGTTGGAACTGGAAAGCCGCCGTGCTCAGTGCGTCGCTGCGCGCCCCGTTGTTTCTATTGGCCACGCTGCGCCACGGCCTCAGAGCAATCTCAACCGCCGTTTTGGTGGAGGCTGTTTACAGCGCTTTCATCTCCGGCTGCTTCGGCGCGTTTGTGCAGAAGATGCGCAATACCCGCCCGCTCTGGGCCTCCGCTCTGCTGATTGTGGCGGTTCTTCCCGCCCTTGTGCTTTGGTTTGACTACCTCCTGCATCTATATACCGGGATGCCCAACCTGAAAGGGGGCATGTGGGCTGCGGCTACCTTATGTGTGCTTTCATCGCTGTTTAACTGGTATCTCATGAAGCACGGGAACCTGCTGGTCGGTAAATCGGGACGCCCGTTCGCTTCTGACCTGAAGCGCATGCCTCGTATGGTGTTCGACTTCGTTGCCTTGATTCCGCGGTGTTGCTACCGCGTTCTGCGCAGCTCCAATCTTCGTTTGCAGGCATAAATGGCAATCAAAACACTGCACCTGACGAACGCGTTTCACAGTCACTCAGGTGGCATCTCCACCTTCTATTTGGCTATGCTCGAAGTAGCCAACCGGCAACAACGGGAGATGCGGCTGATCGTTCCCGGTGCCGAAGAGAGGGTGGAGCAGGTCGGCGCCTACGGCAGGATCTATTACGTGCGCGCGCACAAAGCGCCTCTCAACGATAGTTATCGCTGCATTTATCCCGTTCAGTACCTGCATCCTCACCAAACCCTGCGCAAGATCCTGCACGACGAGCGCCCCGACCTGATCGAAGTCTGCGATAAATACAACCTGCATTATGTGGGCGGCATGATCCGCGAAAAGCTGTTGCCGGAGCTGGACTATCGTCCCGTCATGCTCGGGCTTAGCTGCGAGCGCATGGACGAGAACGTTGCTGTCTATGTCGGCAACAGCCTGGTTCATCGCTGGTTCTGCCGCTGGTATATGCACTGGATGTACTTCCCATTCTTCGACCATCATGCTGCTGTCTCCGAGCATGCGGCGGCGGAATTGTTGACGGCGTCTCAAAGCCACCGAGTGGAACGTGGGATCTGGGTTCGCCCCATGGGAGTGGATGTGGGGCGATTTTCGCCCGGGCGTCGCTCTTCGGCCATGCGCCAACATCTGCTGCAAAAATCAAACGCTTCGGCCGCCGGCACTCTTTTGCTCTATGCCGGGCGGCTGGCGCCGGAGAAGAATCTGCCTCTCCTGATCGAGATGATGCAGGTGCTCGATCGCGACCCTGAGCGTGATTACCGGCTGATTATGGTTGGCGATGGCATAGAACGCGAACGTCTGGAGCGCCTGAGCGCGCAACAGGCCCCCGCCAAGGTCTGCTTTCTTGACCACATTACCGACCGCGAGCAGCTCGCCGAGGTCTATGCCAGTTGTGACCTCTTCGTCCATCCCAACCCCCGCGAACCCTTCGGGATTGCACCCCTCGAAGCAATGGCCTCGGGTCTGCCTTTGGTGGGGGCCAACAGCGGCGGACTGACCTCCTTTGCCAGTGACGCCAATGCCTGGCTGGCAGAGCCTGAGGCTGTCGCTTTTGCCGGAGCGGTCCGGCAAGCACTGCGGGATGATACTGCACGGCTGGCCAGGGTGCAGGCAGGTCTGGCCACCGCCGTTGAGCATAGTTGGGATTCGGCTGCGCTTGCCTACTTTTCCCTTTATGACGCCATCCACGCGGAGTTCTGGGGGGTGCGGAATTCTGAGCCTTGTCCCGCCTTACGCCCGGTCTACTCGGGCGACAGGTTTTGCCGATGCCGTGATTAACACTTCCTCGGTGATGGCGCAGACGCTGTTTCATACCGTGGTGCGCTTAAGCAACCAATACGCACGAATCGTTTCGGGAAATCCATCTCCGGGTTACGTTGAAATGGTGCCATCCGTAACTGGGAAAGATGAGAAGCAGCGATCATTTTGCATCCAAGAAGGGCAGACTTAGGGAGAACCAAAAATGTACACAACACGCAGGCGGGATCAACAAATGCGCAACCAGGATTCTTGGCATAGAACAGTTGTGGCCTGCTGGTTGCCGATCATGGCGTTACCACTGCTGACGTGCGCGCCCGCAGCCTGGTCGCAGGCAGTGCCTGCCCTGTCTGCGCTGAGTTCAGAGCAAGTGGTACAGCATTTGATGGAGAAGAACGGAGAACGTGCGGCCGCGCTGCAGCATTATGTAGGTAAACGCAGTTATCGTCTGGAGTATCACGGATTCCCGGCCTCTGCTGAGGCAACGATGGAAGTAGAAGTAAACTACGACGCACCTGCTACCAAGCACTTCACCATCGTGAGCGCCACCGGGTCGAAGCTGATCCAGACCCGGGTGTTCCACCGCCTGTTGGAAAGTGAAGAGCAGGCCGGGGACGCAAGCAACCGGCAGCATACCGAGCTTGGGCCGGAGAATTACACCTTTTCCCTTGCCGGCACCGAGGGCACAAATTATGTGTTGAACGTTGAGCCCAAGGTGGAGAGCAAGTTTCTGTACCGCGGCAAGATCTGGGTGGACGCGCATGATTTCGCGGTCACTCGCATCGAGGCTCAGCCGGCCAAGAGTCCATCGTTCTGGACCACCAAGTCGATGATTCATCACACGTATCAGCGAGTGGACAGCGAGTTTTACCTGCCCAGGGAGAACAGGACAATCACCAGTGTCCGGCTCGGCGGAACGGCCACGCTCACCATCGAATACCAGTCTTATCAAGTCACTGCCGCTAAACCTCTTGCCTTGGCGAGGAAGCCGGTACCGTCCGCGGTGGGTTTCGCCTGGCCGGACGGCGGATCCAACCAGGAAGTCGCAAACTTCATGTCATCGCGAAGGTAATGCACTGGCCGGCCGGGGAAGATTCGGTTTGATCTGGAAGTGCGCGCTGCCCCAGTCGCACAGTGACTCCATCATGGGCACGAGCTTTTCGCCTTCTCCGTTGAGCGAGTAGGTCACCATCGGCGGAATCGTCTGCGCAGCATGCCTCGCGATCACTCCATCCTGTTCCAATTGTCGAAGTTGGTCAGTCAGAACTTTTTCCGTAATGTCGACGAGTTTGTCTCGCAGTTCGGCAAACCGTAAAGGGCCGAACGAAAGATGCCATAGGATCTGCACCTTCCATTTGCCTGACATCACATTAATGGTAGCTTGCACGGGACAACCGTGATGGTCTTTCATTCTCCTCTTCCCCCTATAGCGGCTTACTTATTTGTGCGTACTTACGCAGCTTACATCGCCGTTGTAATCTACCCCCGAGCTGTGGAGAAGAAACCATGATTTTGGTCACCGGAGCCTCGGGCAACGCGGGCGGTGCGGTGGTGAGTGAGTTGCTGAGCAGGGGGATACCTTTTCGCGGTATGTATCGCAGCTATGAGGACGCAGGCAAAGCACCGCCGGGAGTTGACACCGTAATCGCCGACTTTGCCTCCAAAGAAAGCCTAAAGCCAGCCCTTGCGGGCATCGATTCGGTCTACCTCGTGTGTTCACCGATTCCCGGCCTGGTAGAACTGGAAGGCAACGTGATTGATGCCTGCCGGCAAAGTGCCGTGAAACACCTGGTGCTGCAGTCTGCCCTGGGCGCCGCAGATTATCCAAAGTCGTTTCCTGCCTGGCATCGCAAGGTCGAAGATAAGCTGAGGACTTCGGAGCTGGGCTTCACCATCCTCCGGCCCAACTCATTCATGCAGAATATAGTTTGGTTTTTTGCCCCCGGTATCCGCGAACAGGGGGCGTTCTATCTTGCCATGGGGGACGCGCGCACAAGCTTTTTGGACCTTCGAGATATCGCCGCCGTGGTTGCCGGGGTAGCAGCCTCCCCCGGCGAGCACCTGGGAAAGACCTACGAACTGAACGGCCCGGAAGCACTTACCCATGCCGACCTGGCGCAACGGATGAGTCGCATCTGCGGCCGGCCAATCAAGTATGTCGATATACCAGAATCAGCGCAGCGCAAAACCATGCTGGATATGGGTATGCCGGAATGGCGGGTGGACGCTTTACTCGATCTGCAGCGTTACTACACCAATGGTCACGGTGGCGAAGTGACCGGCGTATTGCCGCAGTTGCTCGGACGGCCGGCGGCGAAGATCGATACCTTCCTGGAAGAAGCCAAAAACACCTTCTGTAGCTCATAAAGAGGACGACGATGCACGACGAACAGGCAGTAAATCCGAAGACGGGCATGACCACCCTCGACATCAAAACATTTGTACGAAATCACTTCGAGGAGTTTGTAAATCGAAAAAATCTCGACATCGCGGACGTCAACTTCGCGCCGGAGTTTGAGGATCACGGCGCGGACGTGCCGCCCGGGTTGCCGCCCGGTCCGGCCGGCGCTAAGGCATATGTCGGCGGAGCGTACAAGAAATTCCCTGACATTCACGTGGAGATCCTGGATCTGATCGCCGAGGACGATAAAGTTGTGGTGCGCAATCACTGGACGGGCACGGAGGCCGCCACAGGAACGCTGTACGAGTTCTCTGGCATTGTGATCTGGCGAATAGCACACCGCCAACTGGTGGAGCGGTGGGCGTATCTCACCCCGCCGCAGACGATGGGGAAGAAGTAGAAGCATTCCTGGTAGTAAAATTTGCCCGAGGGAGCATCATGAGCGGGCAAATTATTCGTGTGCTTACAGTGGACGATCATCCGCTTTTGCGGAGCGGAATCACGGGCGCGATCATGGCCCAGCCGGACATGACCGTAGTCGCGGAGGCAACCGATGGTGACGAGGCGGTTGCATTATTTCGCGCGCACCGGCCCGACATCACGCTCATGGATCTGCGCATGCCCAAAACGAACGGCATCGAAGCGATTGCCGCGATTCGCAAGGAGTGGCCCAACGCCCGCATCATCGTGCTGACTACGTACGGTGGTGACATACAGGCGTTGCGGGCATTCAAAGCGGGTGCCTCCGGTTACTTGCTCAAGACCATGCTGCGCACCGAATTGATCGATACCATACGGCTGGTGCACGCCGGCCACCGTCGCATCCCGCAGGAGATCGCGTCGGAGATGGCTGAGCATGTCGCCGATGACGCGCTCACCAGCCGCGAGATCGAAACTCTGCGTAGCGTGGCCAGTGGCAGCTCGAACAAGATCATCGCCGAACACCTGGGCATCTCCGAGCACACAGTCAAGGGACACCTCAAGAGCATTCTCACCAAGCTGGGAGCCACCGATCGAACCCATGCAGTCATGATCGCGCTGAAGCGCGGTTTCCTCGACATGTAGCGAGTTTCGCATTTTTCAGCAAGTCCGGCCTCATCAGGGTATTGCCGAATTATCTGCGGTGTCGTCATCGTAGGTAGGAAACGGGTCAGGCTCCGTGCTGGTAGGCATGCCCCGCAGCGTAGCTAGATCAGCCTGAACTCTTGCCCAACGGTCGGGCTTCTTCTTGGTGGTGATGGGAGCATCGGGATTGGAGTAATAGGCAAGGATGTCCTCTTTAATCCCCGGCGGCACAGGCCGGGTAGGCTCCAGCGTTAAACGGTGGAGAAGATCGGCGTAGGTCGCATCCGTGAGCGGATAACCGCCCGGTTGGACTACAGTGCCGGTATCCAGGTCGCGATTGGGAAGCGGATGCCGCGGGTCCCTGGATTGACGCGGGACATCTTGCTTGGCGGAAGGGTTAGCGGGCAGCGGAGCCGAGGGCGGTGGTTGTGACCGGGTATCGGCAGCGGCAGCGCTCGTGGCAGTGGACCGAGTCGTTGGAGGGGGCGTAAAACGGGCGATCACGCGCCGTAGCGAAGTATCGGAACTGATGACGCTATGGATATACTTTTCCTCTGTATCCGGAGTGGGACCTTTCACCGCGGCGAGTCTGAGTGGTCCGACTTTAGGGACAATGAAAAGAAACCCCGCCAGGGTATACGTTCCGATCCCGGCCTTTCGGCGGTAGTGGTCCCAGTCGTTCTCCGCTGAAACTCTGGCTACCTCCCTTTGAAATGCGGCCATTTCTTCTGTGCGCGCGTCAGCGGGTTCATGCTTGCGATGAAGCAGAGTGACCGCGTAGGCGATGCGAGGAATAAAGGCGCGGGTTGCGAACCGGTATCCACCCACATTCAAACGCCGGCCGCGCGTGCCGGTGAAGTCTTCCTGCAAACCATAGGTCTGATAAAAGGCCAAAGCCACCTGGCGGATCGGAACCTCCAAGCCTACATGACGGAGATAGTGCACCGGGGCCATGCGATGGTGCGCAATCTCATTGATGTCGAAGGCAAATTCGGTGCGGACATGCTGCGACTCGCCCTCGGCATAGTTGACGACTGGCCCGTACTTCTCGGCCAGTTTTGGAAACTCGACGGGCACAGCAAGGTTGATCGCTTGTGAGTGACCCACTGTATCGCCAATGTAGTGGGCCAACGCCCCCACTGCGAACGCGAGTTCATCGGCGTTGCCTGCATTGCGGAAGAGGTTGATTACGAAATCGCCCGTGCGGACATAGTGGGTAAGGTTGGAAAAGGACTTGTCCCCTAACGGATAGTAGCCAATGTCCTGAATGACGCAACCGCCGTACGCGTAGGCTCGTGCATGCTCCAGCTGTTCCGGAGTGAGCGTTGGATAGCGGCTGAGAAGCAGCGGAACGATAGAGTTCTTCCAGGAAAGATCGATCAGTTGCTCGTGGGTAAAAAGGGAATAGGCGTCGGCGATTCGAGGAAGAGGGAAAAGCACGAGCAGCGTCAGAACAGCAAACCGGGGAATACGGCCAGACAAGGTCACCTATGAATAGTAGCGGAACGGCTGGATGGCCCCAACAACAGCCTCGCTCAAAAGGTGAACTTCAGTGCTCCCTGCAGGATGCGTGGAGGCGCGGCACTGATGACATTTCCAAAGGTCGAACTCCCAATATCACCGTCCACTGACGTGGGTCCGCTGAATTGCGTGTGGTTGAAAACATTGAATGCTTCTACCCGGAAGAGCAGGGACTTCGATTCTGTGAGCGGCAGGTTTTTCTGCACAGCCATGTCAAAGTTGTCCGTACCCGGGCCGTAGAAGAATCTGCGTTTTGCATTGCCTGGGGTACCCACCGCGTTGATAGTGAAGGCCGCCGTGTCAAAGTAGTTGTTGTTATTCTTGCGCGGGTTATGGTTCAGGTGAAGTGGGCCACCGCTGTAATCGGGTTCGTCGATACTCGAGTTATTGATCCCGTTGGGATTGGTCCCAATCAGCGAGTTGTCTCCATTGTTGATCATAGTGATAGGGAAACCACTGGCGAAATGACTGATGCCCGAAAGCGACCATCCCTTGGTCACGCGATTCGGACGAAGGAACTGATCGAACGGGAGCTGGTATTCGTAACTGACGACAACATTGTGCTTCACATCGAAGGAGGAGATGCCATAGCTGAGCGCGGGATTGAAGGGGTTGACTTCCTCGCCGATGTTCGAGGACTGGTCCATCGACCTGCCGTACGTATAGGAGGCAGACGAACTCGAGCCGGCCGCTGGTATGGCGGGCGCTCAATTCGAGCGCATTGTAATTAGCCGAACCAATCGTAGACTGGAGTGCGTTGCTGCCAAAGTTAGGCCCCAGCGGCCCGCGGGTTCCGTTGACCACGCCGCCGGTGATCGGGTAGTAGACACCATTCTCACCTCCGGAGCCGCAGGTGGGTGTTCCCGGCTGCACCTGGCTGGGCTGGCTGAGGCTTAGGCATAGCGCAGGATTACCCGGATTGGGCTCGATGAGAACCCGCTGGTGATGGCTCGAAGTGCCCACATAACTGGCGCTAAAGACCGTGTTCGGACCTGCCTGCCGCTCGATCGAAACCATCCATTCCTCGGTGTAGGGCGTGGTGCCATGGATGTCGTATCCGGGGATGCCTTCGATGGGTTCGTAAGTGGCCCAGTCGATATTAGGGTCGGGGTTGCGGCGTGAAGAGTTCAGCGGAGCAAAGGTATAGGGAAACGGCTGGCCATTGTTCTGCCCGGTAGACGCGGTAACGAAAGGCGTTGCAAAGAGCGGTGGCAGAGGGCTGGTATAGGTCGTGCCATACGGAGCGTTCGCCGCCAGCACCCCGATCGAAAGCGCATCGATCGCGGTGTAGAAGTTGCCGATGCTCGCCCGCACGCTGGTGGTTCCCGGAGCGCCGATCATTTTTCCCAGGAAGCTGCCTGGCTCCGGCTGCGGCGACCAGGCCACACCCACACGCGGCGCAAAGCTAGTGTTGCGCACCGGGGCCAGCGTATTGGCTACACCTTGATTGCCTACACGATCGCCTGGATAAAGAATGCCCGCCGGCGCCCCGGGAAAGACCACCGACTGTGCGCCGGCAACAAAGGTCGAAATCTGGTTGTACCTTTCCGACCAGGGCGCAATCCGATCCCAGCGCAGGCCATAATTCAGCGTCAGGTTGGGGAATAGGCGCCAGCTATCCTGGGCGAAAACGCCTACATACTTGTTCCGCGCATAGAAGGGGTTGAGCTGGCTCTGGTTATATTGGCTCGGTACGCCGATCAGGTAGTCGGCAAAGTCGATACCCGTTTCCTGACCGGAGAAAACGAAACTGCCATTGAACTGCGCAATGGGTGTGGCGTTCACTTGATCGGCATGAAACTCTCCGCCGAACTTCACGGTGTGATTGCCTACAACCCTGGAGAACGCGTCAGTGACCTGATAGACGTTGTTCACTTGGACGAGCTGGTTGGCCGCCGCGCCGGTAGAGTATCCATTGAAGTTGAGGTTCTCCACGCCCTCTCCCTTCGGATCGAGAGCGACGATGCTGGGACTGCCATCGGCATTCTCGAACCCCTGCGAAGTGAGGCTTACGCCCAGGCCCCCAACCGGCTGGCCGAGATTGGTGTAATCGCGCATGAAGCTCAAGTGGAGTTCATTGACAGCCCTGGTATTGAAGGCCTTGGTATCACCCAGCGAGAAGAGCTGCGCCCGGCCAGTAGTGATGGCATTGAAGCCAGGGACGCTGGCGCCGCTCTGCGCTACCGGGTACGGGTTGTCCAGATCGAAGTCGTCGATAAAGTAGTAGCCCGAGAGCAGGCCCCAGCGGGTATTTCCATCCATGCGCACCGCACCCTTGTCATCACGCACAATCTGGTTGAAGGATGAGGTGGAAAAACCGTTGGCGCTATTCGGAGCTGGAATGTACTGCAGCATGCGCTGCGCCGGAACCGACCACGCACTCTGTGGAATCACGCCGGTAGGGAAGACGCCTGAGTAGAGCTCGCCGGCAACCACGGGGTAGCCCAACTTCTGCGTAAGCAGAGTAGCGAGGTAGGTGCCGCTGACGAAACCGCTTAGATCGTTGAAGTGGGTACTCGGATCGATAAAGTTTCCGCTACGCTGGGCCGCACTGGGAACAGAAATGGTGCCGGTATCGATGCCCTGCGTCTGCCGCGTTCCTTGATAGTCCACGAAGAAGAAGATCTTGTCCCGGCGAACGGGTCCGCCGAGGGTGCCTCCAAACTGGTTTTGACGGAAGGCTCCCCGAGTAGGAGAAAAATAGTTGCGGGCGTCCAGATCAGTATTGCGCAGGAAGTCGAATACGTTGCCATGCAATGCATTGCTGCCGGATTTGGTGATGACGTTGACCTGGCCGCCGCTGAATTCTCCATACTCAGCATCGAAGTTGCTGGTGATGATGCGAAACTCGGCGATCGCATCGAGGTTGGGAATTACAGCCGTGCCCGCATTGACGTCCTCTTCCACGTCGGCCCCGTTCACGCTGAAGTAGTTGGCAAATTCCCGCTGCCCGTTCACCGAGATAGTGCCCGGGTTAAGGGTGCCCGAGGGGTTGAGAACAGTCGCGCCCACGTCTTGCACGGTGGTCGAAGTAATCGATGTCTGCGGAGCGACCCCCGGCTGCAGAGAGAGCAAGTCGGTAAAGCTGCGGCCGTTGAGCGGCACCGCAGTCATCTGCCGCCCGGTGATCACCTGGCCGAGCTGGGTGCTGCTGGTCTCGACATGCAAGCTGTTGTCGACCACGCTCACGGTTTGAGCGACACCGCCAACCTCGAGCGATGCATCGAGGGTGAGGGCCGCGTTGGTGTCCAGCACTACGTCTGTGCGTTGATAGCCGGAAAAGCCGGAAGCCTGCACTGTCAGTTCATAATGGCCAACCGGCAGCACGGGGAAGGTGTAATGTCCCTTGCTGTCGGTATGCGTCCTGTAGGAGAGACCCTTGGTGGGCTCTCGTACGATCACTTCGGCATTTGGGACCACACGCCCTGACGGGTCTTTGACCGTGCCGGCGATACTGCCACCCACGCTGGCCCAGACACACGCGGCAGATAAGAGGGCAACGGCGCAAACCATCCGCACAAACTTGCCCGCAAGGTGGCTGACTTTCTTCGACATACTCTTCTCCTGATCTCTCCGCTTACTGGATCGTGATCGGAACGTTCACACTGGTCTGAGACAGCGATGACCCGCTGCCTGCGGTCCCCGTGACCACGACGGTGTAAGTGCCCTTGGGCGTGCCTGGATCGATCTTCGCGGTGCTGCCGCACCCGATGAACGTAAACAGGATCGCCAGAGCAATCAGCGCCTTGCCGCGCCACCTGCGTCGCGGCAAAGCGAACAGTAAGATACATGCGAAACTAGCGCCGCCGGCGAGCCATGTTGGAGAAGCCGTCTGCTTGCTGCTCTGCGGATGCGCGGGTGTCGTGTTGACCGTGAGCGAAACCTGCCCCGTGCCGGTAGTCGACTTTGGATCGATAAAACACGCCGACTCGGTCAGGCTGGATGGCATCGTGCAGGAGAGGGCGATGAGCGAAGCGTAGTTAGTGGCTACGTCCACTTTGACCGGCGCAATCGCAGCCGATCCCAATGGTGCGGTCACTCCTGCAGAAGACAGCGCGAAATTTGAGATCGTTATCGGAAGGCCCGCTGACACTGATTCCGTGTACGTCGCATCCCCCTGGTAGAACGCCGTCAGGTTGCTCGAGCCCGTGTTTCCATTGATGGTCGTGGTCAACGTCGCCTGCCCGTTCGTGAGCGTGACCGGGTTGCCGACATTCACGCCGTTGAGTTCGAATTGCACCGTGCCCGTGGGCGTGGAGGCTCCGGTGGAAGCGTCGACCACACTCGCAGTCAAGGTGATTTTTCCGTTAGGCGTAACGCTGGAGGCCGAAGCCGAGGCCGTGGTTGCCGAGGCCGACCCGGCGGATGGAAGTACCTGGATCTCGCCCATCATGCCGGCATCTTCGTGTTGCAAGATGTGGCAGTGATAGACAAACGTGCCAATAATATTGGGATCGCGGAAGTCCATGCGTACCTTCACGCTTGGATAGGGTCCACTGCCGCTCCAGTACGGCAAATCGACCGTATCGCGGACGGCTGGATCGTTCACTGCTTGTCCGTTCACTTCAAGAACCTGAAAATGAATCTGATGGATGTGGAAGATGTGATCTTCAAGCGCCGTATTCTCGATCACCCAATCTTCGACCGTGCCTGTATGCACCACGATATTAGGCGCCTGGTTCATTTCGAATAACGCGGGCGTTTGCCCTTGTTCGGTGATGAAGAAGTTGGTTGGACTGTTGGGGTCCGCCGGGTTCAGTAGTACTTCTGAGAAATAGAGGTTGCGCTGGGCCACGGGGGTGGCAGCTGCCAATGCGGCAAAGCGGGTCACCCTGGTTTTCACCGCATGCGATGACAAGCTTTTGGCTGCTGCGGCTTCAATCCCGTTCTGGCTAACAATGTTCGCGATGGTCCGTGTGGGATCGAAATCACCATCCGGGCCGGTATTCCAGTACTGCGTGGTCAACTGCGCCTGGTCGCCCACCTTCGGTGTCGTCACCACAAATTCAGCGCGCGCGCCGGGAGGCAGAAGAACGCTGGTCTCGCTTTCGGATGGTTGTCCGCTGCTGCCCGAAGCAATGGGATATCCGTCGATGGCCACCACCTGCATCGCTTGCGGCGTTCCATTGACGACGTACTGCAGGTCCAGGATGGTGTCTGCGGAAGTATTAGCAACGCGCCACAACTCTTGCTGCCCAGGGTTGGTCTGGATGACAGCCGGGGTGTATTTCGGATAGGTCACCGGAATGAAGTTGATCGACAGGTCCCAGGCAGGGATATTCGGATCGTTAGCTTCCGGCGCGGGCAGCACCTGGTCGCGGACGACAAAGGTGCGTTCGGTCAGCCCTGCCAATGCCGGATCGACATTTTGCAGCCCCTCAACGATCAGCGCGCCGGTCGCCCCTCCCTGGACCTGTCCCTCGGAGAACCCGTGGGGGTGCGGGTGATACCAGTAAAGTCCAGGCGGCTCGTTAGCTGGGATCTGCACTTTGTAATCGAAGCTTTGCCCCGGCGCAATCAGCGTGTGCACAACCTCATCCTGCCCGCAAACCGGCGCCGCGTTCATGCCATGGAAGTGAATATTTGTCGCAGTCGCAGACATGTTTCCATTGCAAGCGGTGCTGCTGGAGTCATGCGGTGAGAGGCTCATCTTCATGCCCGCCATATTGTTAGCAGCCGCGGGAAGGTCATTCTGAAAATGAATAATTAACTGATCGCCGGGGCTCACCCGGAGCGTGGGCGCCTGCAGGCCTGTATCTGTCACGTAGCAATAGCGAACCAGCCCCTGTGAATCGGTAGCCGTGAGGAACTTCATCGTGACTTCGAGCACTCCATTTTGGCTCTCCAACTCCGGCGGCGCGGTGGTAGCCGAACCGGCAGCAAAGCGGGCGCACACCTGGTCTGCGGTCTCTGCGCGGGCGGGGAGAAGAGTTACGAAAAAGAGGCAAATCCAGAAAGGAATTCGAAACGGCAGTAGATCAACGTCCACGTTCACAATCACTCCACCGGCTTCGGCAGGCGCACGTTAGTATTCTGGCCACCCAAGAATGAGCAGTGGTCATGGTGACAGTTGAATCCTGCGGGCGGGGGACCTATAGTGAAGGAAGCCCGCAGTCTATTCGGCTGTGGTTCCCAGATCCTCGCGGTCTCCGCCAAGAGATTGCCGCGGGGATCTGGTTCTTAGCTCAACGAATCATCAGGACGCCTTTTGCTGTGCGGCACACTGCCTGCACATCCCTCCCACTTCGAGGCGCATTACCTGTATTGCAAAATCATTTTGTGCCGCGATCTCCCGCTTCAGGCGCTGGAAGGTCGGGCTGTCAAACTCTTCAATTTTCCCGCAATGGAAGCACGCCAGGTGCAGATGGTCCTTTTGTGTTTTGACCTCGTAGTAGTGTTTTTCCCCGTTCAGGTGCATCAGGTCAAGCTCATCGATCAGGCCCAGGCGTTTTAGGAGGTCGAGTGTCCTATAGACGGTCGCGCGATCGATATTCGGGTCCCGCTGGCGAGCCCGGGACAACAACGTAGCGGCATCCAGATGAGCATCTGCCTGTTGAATGGTTTCGATCAACGCGCGCCTCTGCGCCGTCAACCGGACACCCCTTGCTTCTACCTCATTCAACAGCTCGCAGCGCTTCAGCATCGTTTCCTGTTGCGTCTAGTTGCGACTCATTCGCACTATGTACAATATACGACAGATTTAGTCCGATTACAACTATTGAGTTTAAATCTCATTGGTCTCTTGAGACTTCAGGGAAAAGAAACCGCAGGTCCCCCAGTACGCTTCGCTCTGTCGAAAACATTTCCAGGGAAGGTCCGCTGAAACGCAGATCTCTCCACTTCGCTTCACGTCGGTCGAGATGACAAAGGGGAGGGCGGTGCTTCCAGGGAGAGTAGTTGCAGACCAGGAGCTGTTTTCGCCACCTTGGGTGGGAAGGGCCCATGACCTCTCCGGTCGGATGACAATCTAGTTCTGCAACTTCTTTCTGTGGAAGCGCCCCTCTTCCCTTTGTCATCTCGACCGAAGCGAAGCGCAGTGGAGAGATCTGTGGTTCAGTGGTCCTTTCTTGGAAATGTTTTCGACAGACTTTTCCCCGAAGCCAAGGTCACACAGCAAGTTGTTGCTCGACGAGTTTGACCCAGTAAGCCGCTCCAGTCGAAAGGATTGCGTCATTGAAGTCGAAGCTCGGATGGTGCAACATCGGGTTAGAGCTGCCAGACCGTTTAGCCCCCAGCATGATATACGCGCCCTGTTTCACTCCGAGCATGTAAGCAAAATCTTCCCCACCCATCACCGGCTGCACCATTTCGACAACGGCAGCAGGACCGGCAACGGCCGTGGCTGCATTGCGGGCAAGCGACATAGCCGCCTCGTCATTGATCGTAGTTGGGGCAACCATGTGCATCTCCACTTCCGCCGTTGCTCCGTAACTCTCGGCAACGCATCTGGCTATCCGCCGGATCGCGTGTTGGATCGTCTCCCCCACCCGTTCATCGAGCCATCGCGCCGTTCCTTTCAACACTGCTTCGGACGGGATGGCATTGGCGGCCATCCCCGCCTGGAAACTGCCGATGGTGACCACCGCCGCCTGGTAGGGATCGATGGTACGGGAAACAATCGACTGCAGTGCACTCACCAGCGAACTGCCTGCCACGATCGGATCGATTCCGAAATGCGGTTGCGCTCCATGCGCGCCTCGGCCGGTGATCCTGATCTCGAAGAAGTTTGCCGCGGCCATGATGGGACCGTTACGCCAGTGAAATTCTCCCACCGGCATCGAAGGAAAATTGTGCATGCCGAACACCCGCAGCATGGGAAAACGATCGAACAATCCGTCCGCTACAACCTGCCTTGCGCCGCCGATTTCTTCGGCGGGTTGAAAGATCAGGTAGACCGTACCTTTGAAATTTCGGCTGGCGGCGAGATATTTGGCTGCTCCCAGCAGCATCGCGGTGTGCCCGTCATGTCCGCAAGCATGCATGACGCCCGCTTTGGTTGAGGCGTACGGTACCCCGGACTCTTCTACAATCGGCAAGGCATCGATGTCCGCGCGCAAACCGATTGCCTCATCCCCGTCGCGGCCATGAATCACACCCACCACGCCAGTCCCGGTAAAAGTCTGTATCTCGTCCACGGCGAACGACTGCAGCCGTTCTTGAATGAAAATGCTGGTACGGCTTTCATTAAAGCCAAGCTCGGGATGGGCATGAAGATCGCGGCGCCAGCCGACCATCTCATCATGCAATTGCTCAATCTCGTCGATCACCGGCATCTCTATTCCTCCTGCATTCTGTGTCAGCCCCGGACTTCAGTCCGGGGAAGCGGGTTTTCAAGCGGATACCGCGGGTAAAGGCAACTGCCCCTCGCTCGGTAGCCGCTTCAAGCCCGCGGAAACGCTCGCTACAAAAATCCGGGCTTTAGCCCCGGCGGCCTGTCATCTATGTATATCCCACCGCGTCCGCTGAGGCTGAAACTATTGCACTCTCCCCGCATCCAATGCCCGTATTGCCCGCTTGGAAGGAGCACTCGTTGCAGATTGGCATTGATAGCTTCGCGGCATCTATTCCGGACCCCGTGACCGGTGTAGCCCTCACTCCCGTGGAGAGGATGCAGCATCTCTTACAGGAAATTGAACTAGCCGACCAGGTCGGTTTGGACGTGTTTGGTATCGGCGAACATCACCGGCCTGAGTTTCTTGATTCGGCTCCTCCAGTCATCCTCGGCGCAGCCGCTGCACTGACCAAACGAATCCGCCTAACGAGCGCCGTCACAGTATTGAGCGCCGCTGACCCGGTCCGTGTTTTTCAGCAATTCGCAACGCTCGATCTGATCTCGCAAGGCCGCGCCGAGATCGTTGCCGGCCGAGGCTCTTTTATCGAATCTTTTCCTTTGTTCGGTCTCGATCTTGACGACTACGATTCTCTCTTCGCGGAGAACCTCGAGCTACTGCTGAAGATTCGCGAAACAACGCAGGTTTACTGGTCGGGCAAGCATCGCGCTCCACTGACGGGACAGAGCATTTACCCCCGACCTTTACAAGACCCATTACCCATCTGGTTAGGAGTCGGTGGCACGCCTGCCTCCTTTGCCCGCGCGGGCGCTCTGGGGCTGCCTTTGATGGTTGCCATCATTGGCGGTGAGCCGCACCGCTTTCGTCCCCACATCGACCTCTACCGCGAGGCGGGCCGTCGTGCCGGCCATGCTCCGGACCAGTTGCGCGTCGGGCTTCACTGTATCGGCTTTGTGGGTGACACTGACCAACAGGCTGCCGACGCCTTTTTCCCCGGTTATGCGCACACCTTCACTGAGATCGGCAAAGAGCGCGGATGGCCGCCCACCACCAGGGCGCAATTCGATGCCCTGCGTGGTCCAACCGGAGCCCTGATCATTGGTGATGCAAACACGGTCACGAAGAAAATCCATTACATCAACGAGGCTCTTGGCGGCATCTCCCGCATCACTTTCCAGATGGGTGTATCCACCCTGCCTCACACCAAAATGATGCATGCGATCGAAATTCTCGGCGCAAGCGTCTCCCCCATGGTGCGTGAGGAGCTTTCGGTGGGCGCTCGATGAGCGAACTGCGCCGCTGTGCCTGGGCAGAAAGCGACCCTCTCCTGTGCGCCTATCACGATGAGGAGTGGGGAGTTCCCGAGCATGATAGCCGCGCCTTATGGGAACTGCTAATGCTGGAGGGATTCCAGGCCGGTCTGGCCTGGATCACCGTGTTGCGCAAGCGCGATGCGTTCCGCAAAGCATTTCGCGGCTTCGATCCGAAGCTCGTCGCAAAATTCGGCGAGAAAGACATCACCCGCCTCCTTGTCGATTCTGGCATCATCCGCTCTCGTTCCAAGATCGAGGCGACCATTGAAGGCGCCCGCATTTACGAGCAGATGAAGCGCGATGGCGAAAACTTCTCTGACTTTGCCTGGAAGCTGGCAGGGGGAAAGCCAATCAAAAACAAGACCGGCAAGGTCCCCGCGAAGACTGCGCTTTCTGAGGAGATATCGGCAGCGCTCAAGAAGCGCGGCTTCAAATTCGTTGGCCCGGTGATCGTTTACGCCTGGATGCAGGCGTCAGGGATGGTGAACGATCACGATCTGCGATGCTTCCGGCGTAACGCCTAAGTGCGGCTATAGTCGCCGCTCTTGCCTCCCGATTTGCGCACAAGGACAATTTCGCGAATAGCAATGGACTTGTCCATCGCTTTACACATGTCATAGATGGTGAGCGCCGCCACGGCCGCTGCCGTGAGTGCTTCCATTTCAACCCCAGTGCCCGCGACCGTCGCAGCCGTGCTGCGAATCTCAACACCACCGGCAACCACGACCGCCGACACATCAACAAAACTCAACGGCAGCGGATGGCACATGGGAATCAGGTCAGCCGTGCGTTTCGCCGCTTGAATGCCCGCAAAGCGTGCCACCTGCAGGGGATCACCCTTGGGGTTTTGCGGTAGAGCGGCCAGCACCGCATCAGATAACACAACAAACGCCGAAGCTTCAGCCTCTCGCCGGGTGGCGGTCTTGGCGCTTACGTCGACCATGTGCGCGCTGCCTTCGTCGTCGTAATGGGAGAGTTTTTCCATGGTCAGGCTAGGCTAGCAGGATCGTTACCGTCTCACCAGCAGGCAGCAGCGGGCGGTCGGCCGGAACCACAAGAAAGCAATTGGACCGGCTGGTGTTGGCAAGATCGCCCGAGCCCTGCCAGTTGACCGGTTCCACGCTCAAATCGGAGCCAAGGCTGGCCGGCAGAAACCGCGTCAACCCGGTTTTGACGTGAACGTCTCTGGCCAAAGCGCCCTGCGCGAAACGCGGTGGGCGTCCCGCATCGCCGCAGAGCGCGGCCAGCAGGGGCTCGACAAAAAGCGAGAACGTAACCATTGTAGATACAGGATTGCCGGGCAGCCCAAAGAAATAAATTTCTCCAAGCTTTCCAAACACGACTGGCTTACCGGGCTGGATCAGCGCGCCGGTAAAAAAGAATTCTGCTCCCAGCGAAAGGAGAACCTCCTCAACCAGATCGTATTTTCCCATCGAAACGCCGCCGGAAAGCAGTAGCAGATCGCTCTCCAGCGCAGTGCGGATGATGCTTTCAAGATGCGTTCGCTCATCGCGCGCAATCGGGAGCCGCACTGGCTCAGCTCCAGCCGCCATCACCTGTGCCGCCAGCGAGTAGCTATTGGAATTTCGAATCTGCTGCGGCAGCGGTTTCTGGTCCACCTCGACTAGTTCGTCTCCAGTGGCGACGATGGCGACCCGGGCCCGGGCAAACACGCTGAGGTGTGCGGCGCCACAAGCCGCGGCCGCCGCGATCTGGGCAGGGAAGAGGCGCGTGCCTGCGGGTAGGATCACTGCTCCGGCGCGCGCCTCAGCTCCCATGGGGACGATGTTTTCTCCGGGCGCGATACTGCGCCCGGAGGCGAGCTGCAGCCCGGCGGCCTCACGCTCGACGTGCTCCACCATCACCACACAATCGGCGCCGGCGGGAACCGGCGCCCCAGTCATGATTTCAACCGCCGTGCCGGCGGCTACCTCGATCGTCGCGGCATCGCCCGCGCGAAGGGAACCAATTATCTCGACAGAAGCACCACCTTCCAGGTCGGCCGCGCGGCAGGCAAACCCGTCGCGGGTCGAGCGCGCAAACGGAGGCTGGTCACGGTCGGCTTGAACCGCCTGCGCTAGTACCATGCCAAGGGTGGAAAGCAGTCCCACAAGCTGCGGCGGACGCGAAGGCGACACGCGATCGGCGTGCTCGCGCACGATCCGGCTGGCTTCTGCATAGCTCACCACCCGAGATGGAGCCGGACTTGGAGCCGGACTAGGCAAACTCCCTCCAGACAAACAAAGGGACGCCGGTAAAACCGGCGTCCCCTTTCACTCCCCGCAACCGCCGGTTAGTTCTTCTTCCCGGCGGAGTACTTGGTGTTGACCTTCTCCCCAATCTCCGCCAGAACCGACTTCGCTTCCGGCGCCATTGGTCCATCGGGTGCCAGTTCGAGGTACTTGTTGTACGCTTCCGCGGTGCCCGGAGGAGCGACGATCTTCTGCGTCTTGGGATCGACCGTGGCTTTCTGGATCAGCGCCTGTCCCTTCAGGTAGTAGGGAATCGGCCTCTTCGGGTCCGCCGCAATCGCCTTGTCCGCAGCCGCGATGGTGGCGTCGGTTTGCCCGGTGCGGCTAAGAACAATGGTTTCGTTGGTGTAGTACATGGCTGCATTGGAAGGCTGCAATTTAGCGGCAGCGTCATAGGAGGCAGTGGCGTCGGGAATCTTGTTGGAGTTGGCGTAAACCTCGCCCAAAGCATTATTATCGGCTGCTTCGATTTCCGGGTTCGGCTTCTTCGAGTTGGTATCCAGATCCAGTGCTTTCTTTAGCGAAACCGTCGCGTCGTCCCACTTCTTGAGTCCGGTCTGCGCGATGCCCAACTCCAGCCAAAGCACAGCAGCGTCTGGTTTTATGACTGTCGCCTGTTGCATCAGCGAGGCCGCTTCGTCATACTTCTTCGCCTGGTTGTCTGCCCGCGCCTGCTTCAGCAGGTCGTTCAGCTTACCGACATTCTGGTTTTCCTTGTTGATTTCCGCGTTCTTCGCTTTGGCTTCCTCGAGCGCCTTCTTCTGTTCCGGAGGCAGCTTATTCACGTACTCGGGGCGGCTTAGATCGAAGTCCTGGAGCGTGTCCGTCCCGGTCGAAAACTTCACAGGATTCTCAGAGCGGTCGATCGCCTTTCCAGGGGAAGCGAAGAGCGTGACGTAATATTCATCGGGCTTGATGCCCTCTCCCTTGTAGTCGCCGTTTGCGTCGGTGGTGAAGGTGAACAACGGGGTCTTACCATCCTTGCTGAGTATCACCTGGGCGTTGGCGATGGGCGCGTTAGCCGGGTCCTGCGCGTGGCCGTGGATCTTGGCAGTCGTGTCCTGTGCACCCGCCAGGGCCGGCACCAGGGCCAGCACGACGAGTGCGAGCCAGATATTAAGTTTCGAACGCATAATCGATCTCCTCGAAGCGGGCGGCGATAGTTCGCCCGTATAGCACGACCACGTTAAATGGAAGGCCTGAACAATTCAAGGCCACGGCAAGACAACCCCTGTTCAACTTGGATGTGTTTTAAGCGCGAACCGTCGAAAAAACCTGCCACCAGGCGTCAAAAAGCGCCAAAGCACGCTGGCATTGCAGCCGGTGCCGTTCTTTCTTGTCCCGGATCTGCTTGCGCTCCCCCTCTTCCAGCGGCTGCAAGAGGTCGAAGGTAATGTTAGCTGGCTGAAACGTCTTTCCTTCGGCGTGAGTAATGTAGTGCACCAGGGAACCCAGCGCTGTGGGGCGTGGCGCAGCCACCGCCGGTTCTCCCTGGGCCTGCTGGGTGGCGTACAACCCCGCAAGCATCCCGGTGGCAATGGATTCGGTATAGCCCTCCACCCCCGACAACTGTCCGGCGATCAGAATGCGAGGATGGTCCCGCAGGCTAAGAGTCTCTGAAAGCACCCGTGGGGCGTTCACGTAGGTATTGCGGTGGATCTGGCCGAAACGGAGGAATTTGGCTCGCTCCAGCCCGGGGATGAGCCGCAGGACGCGCGCTTGTTCACCATATTTCAGGTGGTTTTGCAGGCCGACCAGGTTGTAGGAGTCGGCGCGAAGGTTTTCGCAGCGTAGTTGCACCACGGCCCAGGGGACCTTGCCGGTTCGCGGGTCGCGCAGCCCGACCGGCTTCATGGGGCCGAAGCGCAGCGTTTCCCGGCCGCGCCGTGCTATTTCCTCGATCGGTAGGCAGCCCTCGAAGTATTCCAGCTTCTCCCACTCCTTGCTCTCGACCGCTTCGGCGGAAACAAGGGCCTCGTAGAACCGCTCGTACTCCTCCTTTGACATGGGGCAGTTAATGTAATCGGCGGTGCCCTTGTCGTAGCGGGCAGCGAAGTAGACCCGCTCCATATCAATGGAGTCGGCTTCTACGATCGGGCTGATGGAGTCGTAAAAAGCAAGCTGGCCGCTCCCCGTCAGCCGAGCAATTTCCGCGCAGAGAGGGGCCGAGGTCAGTGGACCGGTGGCGACGATGGTGATCTGGTCCGGGTCGAGCGCGGTCACTTCTTCCCGATGGACGGTAATGCGGCTTTCCTGCGCGATGGCGTTCGCCACCTGGCGGGAGAATTCCACCCGGTCGACTGCCAGGGCGTGCCCCGCCGGCACTGCGCTCGCATCCGCACAGGCCAGCAGGGGGGAACCGGCTCGCCGCATTTCCTGTTTCAGGACCCAGGGCGCGGTGTTCTCACTTTCCGACTTGAGCGAATTGGAGCAGACCAGCTCGGCAAAGTCGGCGGTTTGATGTGCTGGAGTGGAGCGTAGCGTGCCATCTACCATGGCGCGCATTTCATAGAGATCGACTTCGCACCCGAGGCGGGCTGCCGTCAGGGCAGCTTCGGGGCCGGCCAGGCCGCCGCCGATCACGCGTATCCGGCTCAAGAGATGGGCTCCTGCGCCAGGCTTGCCAGGGCCCCTATCGCCTGATCGTTCACCCGCATAATTCGCCACTCGTCGAGAAACTCTGCGCCCATTTCCTGGTAGAAGTCGATGGCCGGCTGGTTCCACTCGAGGACATCCCATTGCAGCCGCACGCAGCCTTGCTCTGCAGCCCGGGCTGCCACCCTGGCCAGCAGCGCTTTGCCGAGCCCCTGCCCGCGGAACTCGGGCCGCACAAACAAATCTTCCAGGTGAATACCAGACCGCCCACGCCAGGTGGAGTAGTTGTAGAAGTACAGAGCAAACCCGGCGGCCTCGCCCTGATCCGTCTCGGCGATCAGGCATTCGAAGCAGGGTCGTTCGCCGAAGCCGTCCCGAAGCAAGTCGGCTTCCGTCGTCTTCACTGCATCGGGCTCCCGCTCGTAAGCGGCGAGGCCGCGGATCAGGTCCAGAATCAGAGGGACATCAGCAGGAGTAGCAAGCCGGATCGAGTGCATCGTTAATCCGTAGTTTACCGCGCCAGGTTCTAAAATCCTCGGATGTCGATTCCTTCTCGTTCTGCCCGGACGGGAACCTTCTTTGTGACCAGCGCGACCTTTAATCGCCGCAGGCTCTTTCAGGTTGCGGCCAATCCTGAGCTGTTTCTTGAAACCCTGCAACGGTACCGTCGTGAGGGACACTACAAACTGCACGCCTTTGTCGTCATGCCGGACCACATTCATCTTCTGTTGACTCCCCAGGGCGTCACGATTGAGCGGGCTGTGGGGTTGATCAAAGGAGGTTTTTCACATCGTATGGGCTCGAAGTTCCCCGTCTGGCAGCGCGGATTTACGGACCACCGCATTCGCGACAGAAATGAGTTTGAGATGAGGCGCAACTACATTCATCAGAACCCCGTGCGGGCGGGAATCGTGGAACTCTGCGAAGCTTATCCCTATTCGTCTGCATATCGCATCGGGATCAAACCGACAACGGAAAAGCCCCTCGACTAACCAGGGCTATGGTTCACGGCACGAGGCTAAAAAGCGTACCTCAGGGGCTAAAGCCCTCATCTGTGGCTTTATTAACGGCACGGCTGAAGCCGTGCCCTTCCGTTCGAGACTCGCTTTGTCTTTAGCAACATTAACGCCCCTACCGGTTGACCGCAGTCAACCAGGGAGTCCTGCCCTTCCGTTCGAGACTCGCTTTGTCTTAGCAACATTAACGCCCCTACCGGTTGACCGCAGCCAACCAGGGAGTCCTTCCGTTCAAATCTTGCTCCGGCTTTAGCAACGACGAAGTCTCTATCCTGGGACCGCAGTAACCCAGAGAGCCGCTCTTTCTGGAAGGGCACGGCTTCAGCCGTGCCGTAAAAACCAAGACGTAGATGTGGTTCAGCCCCTGAGGTACGTTTTGAAAGATTCAATCTCAAACGGACTTGCTCATCACGCACCGCTGTCCTGATAGCGTGCCTGGTGTCGTCGCGCCTTCATTCGGTTGCCGCAGGTTTTCATATCGCACCACCGCCGGGTGTGGTTCTTGCTGGTATCCAGAAAAAGCCAGCGGCACGTAGGGTCGCCACAATCCTTAACTCGTTCCGCATCGCTCGAAACCAGCAAATCCGATGCTGCCTGGGCCAGCTTCCAAAGAGGAATCTCAGCTTGTTGCTCCACCCCCGACCAGGTCCAGACCAGCTGCCCATCGGCTGGCGACAACCGGCGATGCAGGGCAGCTGCGTGGAACTGTTTCTCCAGTGTTTCCACCTGCGAGGCCTGGATCTTGCGGCCGTCAATGCGGTCATAGAGAAGCGACGCCAGCGCCTCGCGCAGCTCGAGCGTGGACAAGAGCACCCGCTGCGCATCCTTCTCCCCAACCGTCCGCCCTAGTCTTCGAGCCTGTTCCGGGGTCAGCAGCCGCAATTGCGTAACCAGGCGGAGAAGATCTCCATAAGCTGGCAGCAATTCTGTTGTCTCTGTGGAAAATCGCAGGTCAAGAGTGTTGACGAGCTCCAGCGCCGGATGTCCGGCTAACAATTTAAACGCTTTGGCAGCAGCGCTCACACCTCAATTATAACTCTCAAAAATAGTTTCAAGGGTTACCCGGTACCGGGGTTACAATATAACCAGTCATGGCAACCACAACGGTTATTTCGGAGACGCAAAGAAGCCGGTTCGATCTCCGTGTATTCCTCGCGTTTGCTGCCATTTACGTTCTATGGGGATCGACCTACCTGGCGATTCGGATTGCGGTGCAACTGGTCCCTCCCTTGTTCGCTGCGGGTGTGCGCTTCTTTTTCGCCGGCACCCTGCTCTACGCGGTCATGCGTTTCTGTGGGCGCCCACGTCCGACGGGAAAAGAGTGGACTAGCCTCTTGGCGCTCGGCTCCTTGATGTTCGTGGTGACGTATGGGGCAGTGTTCTGGGCGGAAAAGTACGTGCCATCAGGCCTGACTTCTGTGCTCGAGGCCACGCTGCCGCTTATCACCATCGGTCTCGAGGTCTTTGTCTTTCGCCAACAACGCTTCCGCTGGAGCCTTTTGATCTCCATCGCGGTCGGGTTCGCCGGTGTGCTCTTGTTGCTGTTGCACAATCCGCAGCACATCCCCATTCTGCCCTGTGCTGCGATCCTCGGCGGAGGCACCGCCTGGTCGTTGGGCGCCGTGCTCACGCGTTCCTTGCCACTGCCAAAATCAAAGGGAATCACGGCCGGGGCGGAAATGATGATCGGCGGCGCAATCCTGCTCATACTCTCCGCTTTGGCTGGGGAGATGCACCCCTTCCCGCATGTCTCCGCAAAGGCTGCGGGCGCGCTGCTTTACCTGGTGATTGCCGGCTCGCTTTTAGGCTTCAGCGCATTCGTCTGGCTGCTGGGCCGCATGCCTGCCACGCGCGTTGCCAGCCATGCGTACATTAATCCCGTGGTTGCCGTAGCTCTGGGCTTTTTCTTCGCCGGGGAGGTCATCACCACGCGCATGCTGCTCGGCACCGCGCTCATTGTTTCCAGCGTGGCGCTCATCCTCATAAAAGACAAAGCCGACGCTAGTTGAGAAAAATCTCGTCGATATAGCACCACCGCCAGTCTTCCCCGGGTTCGACCGAACGCATGATCGGATGCCCGTCTGCGTGGAAGTGTGCCGTAGCGTGCCGGTTTTTGGATGAATCGCAGCAGCCCACCTTGCCGCACTCCAAGCACATACGCAGATGAACCCAGCTGTCTCCCGTCTTGAGGCATTCCTCACAGCCCTTGGTGTGCGGTTTTACGTGTTTGACATGATCCTTCACGTGGCTGCACTTTGCGCTCATAAATCCTCTCTCAATTTCCTGTGGTCACGACTGGTAGCTCGACAAAACTTGCCTGGCCGGGCGCGTGATAGATATGCTGCGCGGCTCTTTGATAGTCCGCTGGCTTAGCCCAGAAGATGTCAGGGACAAACGTCTGCGGGTTTCGGTCGTATAGCGGAAACCAACTGGACTGCACCTGCACCATGATTCGATGCCCGGGAAGGAACACGTGATTCGCGGTCGGCATCGCAAAACGATAGGTCAGCGGCTGATTGGCCGCGATGGGTTTAGCTTTCTCCAGACTCTCGCGATAACGTCCGCGGAAGATGTCCGCGGAAATCATGAGTTGATATCCACCCAGACCTGGCTGGCTGGCGACTTCGTCAGGGTAAACATCGATGAGCTTCACCACCCAATCGGAGTCCGTGCCGCTGGTAGAAGCAACCAGGTTGGCGATCGGTTGGCCACTGATCTTTAACGGCGCGGTCAATCGGTCGCTAACAAAAACCGCGACATCCGGACGCCCCGATTGCTCCCGCTGGTCGTCGACCAGCCATTGCGACCAGGTCATTCCGGTTGCGTACCCCATCGGCTGGATAGGCCGTGCGCGGTACGGCACGGGTTTGGCCGGATCAGAAATGTATTCATCGAAAGCAGTGCCGCCTGGCTCAGGCGCGTTAAAGCTGAGCTTTCCTTGAGCGCCCAGGTAGAGTGGTTTCGCTTCGTTCGCGCCCGGCCACGATTTTAGCTGCCGCCACTCATTGGTTCCGGTCTCGAACACAGTGACAGAAGCAATTTCTTCTTTAGGAGCTTCATCCTTCAGATAGCGATCTAGAAAAGGGCGGAGAATCTGCCGCCGAAAATAGAGACCGGTATCGCTGCCGAAATTCAAAGCGCCCAAGGTGCTGCCGTCTTCTATTTCCTGGCCGTGATGCCAGGGACCAATCACCAGAAAAACCTTGTCATTATCTTTGTCTTTGGGCTTGATGGCCTTGTACACGGCCATGGCGCCGTAGATGTCTTCCTGATCCCACAAACTGTCTACCAGCATGGTAGGTACTTTGAGCGGCTGGTCGGCCAGCAATTTATCCATTGCCTGGTCGCTCCAAAACGAATCGTAACTGGGATGCGCCAGAACTTTACGCCAGAACCCGGCTTGTTCCAGCCCGTGACGACGCCCCAGTTCACCCGCGTTTCCGGCTTGCAGGTAGACGTCGTAATCATCGAGGTAGGCGGTCCACCACTGGGCTTTGCCGTCGCGCGTTATCTCCTGGTTAAAGATGTAGGGCATGTTGACCTCGCGGAACGCGCCATTGTGAAACCAGTCATCGCCCATCCAGCCGTCGACCATCGGATTCATGGGCACGGCCACCTTGAGAGCCGGATGAGGATTGACCAGCGCCGCCAGGGTCAGAAACCCGTCATAGGAAATCCCTAGAATGCCAACCTTGCCGTTGCTCTCAGGGATATTCTTCACCAGCCAGTCGATGGTGTCGTAGGTGTCTGTGGAATGATCGACCGGCGTCGGATTCAGAGGACCATGAAACGGGCGGTTCATCACGTAATCGCCCTCCGAGCCATATTTGCCCCGCACATCCTGAATCACCCGAATGTAACCGCCCTCAAGAATGGTTTCGAGCGCGTTGTCATAGCCCTGAAGGGTAGGTCCCAGGTGGGCGCTGGCTTCATGGGTGGTAAGAGCGTCCGCATCGTAAGGAGTGCGGGTGAGCAGGATCGGCGCGCCCGAAGCGCTCTTGGGAACTAGGATAACCGTATGCAGCTTGACCCCGTCACGCATGGGGATCATGACCACCCGCCGTAGGTAGTCAAAATCTGCTGCGGGCGTGTCTACCTTGGCTGGTGTTTCGCTGGGGAAGTCGGGATATTTCGCAGGCGGGGTTTGGCTCCAGGCTACCCCGGCAAACAAAAGGGCGCAGGAGAGTGCACACGCAATTTTTTGCATATGCAACCGAACTATAGGGCCGATGCGCCGGTACTGTCGAGAGAAACCGCCCTGACCAGCAAAATGGGCGCAGGAATAATGAGCGGGTGTTCCGGACGGTCTAGTAGCGGCGGAGCAGCCGCGAGCCTAGTTCGCGTTTTGCTCGTTGCAGCTTGTCTTCAAACGCTATGCCGACGGCGAAAGGCCCAACAATCAAGCCCATAATACAGAACCAAGAACCGATGGAGTTCCACATAGCAGTGCTCCTTACCGAATCCATCGACGATCTCAAGAAAAAAAGGAGGAGGGAATAGCAAGAAAGGTGCACTACTTTTCTCTGGCGCGCACCTTGAACCAGATTGGGGAACCCCGAAAACCGAAAGCCGCGCGAATCTGATTTTCCAGGAATCGCTGAAAGGCAAAGTGCAACTTGACCTGCCTGTTGGTAAACAGGATGAACGTGGGCGGGGCTACCGCCGCCTGGGTCATATAAAAGATCCGCATCTTGTTGGCGGCGGGTACCGTAGCTCGCTGGAAATCGATTTTCTCCAGGAACCGGTTCATCTGCCCGGTGGAAACCCGCTTACGCCGTTCCGCGGCTACTTCCTTTACCAGCTTGAGCACAGTATGGATGTTCTTTCCCTCAGCCGCGGAGATGAACACCACCGGCGCGTAGGCGAGGTACTTCAGCACATTACGGACCTGCCCTTCAAAGATCTCCTTGTCCGCAGGCGGCTTTCCATCCGTACGTCCAGTAGTCACCAGGTCCCACTTGTTGACCACGAGGATTACAGATCGGCCACTCTCGTGCGCGTACCCGCCAATCGTGGCGTCGTTCGAAGTGACCCCCTCGGTAGCATCGATCACCAGCAATGCAACGTCGGCTGCCTCCAGGTGTCGCCGAGCCATGACCACCGAAAGCTTCTCCGCCATCATTTTGGTTTTGCCCTTACGGCGGATACCGGCAGTGTCGACGAATCGCAGCAAACCGCCGTCGTATTCCATTACCTCATCCACCGCGTCGCGCGTGGTTCCCGGGATGGGCGAAACGATGGCGCGTGAAGATCCGGTGAGCACGTTCAACAGCGTGCTCTTGCCGACGTTCGGGCGGCCGATAATCGCGATCGAGGTTTCGTGCTGTTGGAACTCGCCATGAGTCCGATGGCGCGACTCGCCCGGCTCCACGGATTGGTCTTCAACTGGCTCCGCCGCAGGAAGAAAGGTGAGTGTGGCGAATACCTGGTCGAGCAGCTCGCCGATGCCGACTCCGTGTTCCGCGGAAATAGGAAGGATCTCGCGGATGCCCAGGCGGCGATACTCGGCCGTTTGTTCTTCCAGGCGTTCGGTGTCGATCTTGTTGACTGCCAGCAGCAGAGGCTTGCCGCCGCGCAAGAGCATCCGGGCAAGATCATAGTCGGGTGCGGCCAGAGGAGTGCGCCCATCGACCACCATCACAATGGAATCGGCTTCCTCGAGCGCAACCTTTGCCTGACGAAAAATCTCCGACGGAATCAACTCCGGGTCATCGGGAAGGATTCCACCGGTATCAATCACCCGCGCATGTTGGCCCGACCACTCAATCTCCCCGTAAATTCGGTCCCGCGTGATGCCCGGCTCATCGCCCACAATCGATCGGCGGGAACTGGTCAGCCGGTTGAAGAGGGTGGACTTGCCCACATTGGGGCGACCGACGATTGCCACCACCGGCCACGAAGATGTATCGACATCAGGTTCGCGCTTGATAGGGGGCAGCACTGGCGCCAGCGGATCGGGCAAGTCAGCATCGATCGAGGTCATCGGACCCTGCCTTTGCACTGGGCGCTTACGAGTCTTACCCAGTCGGGCGGCGCTGGCCTCCGCCGCGGCTTTGGCAGCCGCGCCTCGCTTGATCTCGGCGCGCGAGTGCTCCCCACGCGTGGCAGGGGTAGGCCGGCGTGCCGCCTTCGCCACCGCCTCGCGTTTTCCCCTCAGGGAATGCGGCTTGGGCTTTCTTGCTTTGGTTCCTTTAACCGGTTTCATGTTTCCTTTCAGTCTTTCATACAACCCCAAGCGACCGTATAGACTTAAAGATTCCACGGCCTTCAACTTGTCTACCGCCACCATCTCCGCGCAGCCGCTGCCCACGCTGCATGACTTTTTCTCCCCCGGAGGAATGCTGTCGCGCTCCACGCTGCCTTACGAGTTCCGGCGGGGGCAGCTGGATATGGCCCGCGCGGTCGAGCGCAGCCTGAACGAAGGCAAGCACTTGATCGTCGAAGCCGGCACCGGCACGGGCAAGACTCTCGCCTACCTGTTACCCGCCCTCCGCACCGGGCAGCGGGTCATTATCTCCACTGGAACCAAGAACCTGCAGGAACAGCTGTTCTTCCGCGACGTACCATTTCTCGAGTCCTTGCTGGGACCGCTCCGTGTCTGCTACATGAAGGGCCGGGCCAACTACCTTTGCCGGCACAAGCTCTACGCCTTGCGCGATCAGCCGATTCTCAACGGCCTGGAAGAGATTGACCAATTCCAACAAATCGCGGCCTGGGAAAAAACCACTAAGACCGGAGACCGGGTAGAGATCGACGCGTTGCCCGAGGCGAGCCAGGTGTGGTCTAAACTCGATGCCCGCAGCGAGGCCTGCCTGGGCCAAAGTTGTCCCGATTATGAACGTTGCTTCATCACCGAGATGCGAAGGAAAGCGCTCGAAAGCGATGTGATCATCGTGAACCACCACCTGTTTTTCGCGGATCTGGGCATCAAACAGCAAGCGAAAGCGGCGCCGGATGCAGGGGTGCTGCCCGAGGCGGAAGCGGTCATCTTTGACGAGGCTCATGAACTGGAAGACATAGCGTCCAGCTACTTTGGCGTCAGCCTGAGCAATGTGCGCCTGGAAGAGCTGGTGCGGGATGTAGAAACAGTCCTCCGTGCCAAGCAGGCACACTCCACCGCTCTCAAGGGATGTGGAGAGATGCTGCGAGAGCGCGGACGGATGTTCTTTGGCGCGCTGCCGCGCAGTGGCGCTGCGCAGGGCGACGGCCGTATGCCGTTCGAGCAGCGCGAGCAATTCCTCGAGGAACACGGCGACCTCTACCTGGCAGTGATGAACGCACTGCACCGGCTGGAAGGCGAGTTGGAGAGGCTGCGGGGTGTCGAAGAATCCATGGGCCTCAAGAAGCGGGTAGCGGACATCCGCGATCATCTCCGCTTTTTAATGGAGGCGGAAAGCGGTAACACCGTCTTCTGGATCGAGCGCAGAGCGCGCAATACCTACCTGCAAGGGACGCCCATTGATGTTTCCGAACTGCTTTCGAATCTCCTGTTCGAGCAGTACCCCAGCGTGATCCTCACCTCTGCAACCTTGACCGTCCAGGGCGGGTTTGCTCACTTGCGCAAGCGCCTTGGGCTGCGCGACGCGCGAGAGTTGGTGGTGCCGTCGCATTTTCATTATGAAGAGCAGGCGCTGCTTTATCTGCCGCCGAGCATGCCCGATCCCCGTGAGCCCACCTTTGCCGCGCAGGCGGCGCGCAACATCCGTCGCGTCCTTGACATCACCCGCGGCCGGGCCTTTTGTCTCTTTACAAGCTATCAGCAGATGCGTGATCTTTATGAGCGCCTGTTGCCGGAGCTGGATTATCCCTGCCTGTTGCAGGGCACTGCTCCCCGCAAGGCGCTGCTGGAGGAATTTCGCAACACTCCCAATGCCGTGCTCTTCGGAACCTCATCCTTTTGGCAGGGAGTCGATGTTCAGGGCGAAGCGTTAAGCTGCGTGATCGTCGACCGCTTGCCTTTCTCTGTGCCTACGGACCCGGTGGTTTCGGCGCGCATGCGGGCGGTCGCGGCGAGTGGCGCCAATCCATTTTTTGACTACCAGGTGCCCTCGGCGGTGATCACTCTGAAGCAGGGCTTCGGTAGGCTGATCCGATCGCTCGAAGATCGCGGCGTCCTGGTCTTGCTGGACCCGCGCATCGAGCGCCAGCGCTACGGAAAAGTCTTCCTGGAGAGCCTGCCCCCTTACCGTCTGACGCGAGACATCTCAGAAGTCGAAAACTTCTTCGCGCAAGATTGAAAATGGCGCGGTTGAAACTAAGTGGGTGGGCCACCCACTTAATGTTTCTCTATCATTAGTCTAGGTCGGCATCATGTCCCGAAACCTCTACCTCCTGGCTGCCTCTCTACTCCTGTTTTCGCTCGTCTCGTGTGCCATGAGCCTGGTGCCCAACCACCTTCAGCCCGGGTTGCCGGCCAACGGCTCCTGGTGGAAGATGGCCGGCCTCGTTCTCCTCCTCCTTTCACTCCTCACCGCCCTAGCCGGCATATTGACCACCATGTTCGAACAAGTCGAGCGCCGGAGCCAGGAGCGCATGAAGCGGGAGTTGCAGGAAGGTCTCGCCAACCTGAGCCGCAACCGGCGCAAGTGAACCAGCTACAATCAACCAGGTATGTATGAAGTCACGGTCGAATCCGGTTTCTCCTCGGGACACTACCTGCGCAACTACCACGGCAAGTGCGAAAACCCTCACGGCCACAATTACAAAGTCCGTCTAACCCTGCGGGGCAGGGAATTGGACCCGGCCGGTCTCCTGCTGGATTTCAGGATGCTCAAGCAAGTGATGCGCCCGGTCATCGACCGCATCGACCACCAGATGCTCAATGACCTCGAACCGTTCACCGAGCTGAACCCGTCAGCGGAAAACCTGGCCCGCTATTTCTACGATGAAACCAACCGCCAACTCAGCGAAATGACCGGAGGCCGGGTCGCGGTCAAGGACTGCACCATCTGGGAGACGGACACAACCACGGCAACTTACTACGAGTGGTCCTAATTCGCAGCTTTGCCCAGGTATTTATCGAAGGGAATCTCGAAATAAAAGAGTTCCTTGCCGTCGGCGTTCCGCAGCATGCGCAGGTTGAGCTTCCCCCCGGCCAGCGGGTTGGCAATCCCCTCCAAGTCGTAAAACAGAAAGCCAGCGCGGGTAGTGTGGGCCTCGACCGCGACCGCTGCGTACTCCAGCGATTTGAAGTCCTCTTCCACATCCTTATTCTTGGTAGAGGACTTGTTCCCGATACGCGGCAGCGGGCCAGGCAGCTTATAGCCGCCGTCCGGCCGCTTGATACCACCGATGCGGCGTTCTACATCTTCCGGTTCCGCCGCCGGGATCTTGTCTCCCGCCGCAGTGATGAAGTTGATGCGCGCGTCGATCAGGGAGATAGGCTTATCCCCGTTATTGGTAACAATGATGCGGATAGGCATAAAACCGTATTGCAGATATTTGAAACGAAAGATGGAAGCCTTTTCCGGAGTATTGTAAGGGTCGGCGGCAATCGCCACGTGTTCGGCAGGATGCAGGTCAAACGCCGGATAGCTGGTGGCTACCCCGGCGGGAGGAGCTGCATGATCAGCGGCACCGGCCCGGAGGAGCAACAGCGGACTCGAGAGCAGAGCAGCGAAGACCCATACAACAACAACCGATTGACGAAGCATTCCCGCAATCGATTATGAGCTTTCGTTGTGTGGCGAGTAAAGAGGGCTAGCCGTCCATGCCGCTCATCATCTACACCTTCGCGCTATTCATGGTGCTGGTCTTTGGGCTGCCTTATTGGCTGCTGATGATGGCCACCAACGGGAAGTACCGTGAAGGCCTCAGCGAACGCCTGGGGTGGGTACCCGATCGACTGCGCGAAGGCGACCCGAGAAAGACAATCTGGGTGCATGCGGTCTCGGTAGGCGAGGTCCTAGCCGCTAGCCGCCTGGTGAACGAACTGAGCGCTTGCGCCCCTCAGTATCGCGTGCTGCTTTCGACCACCACCCAAACCGGTCAGCGGTTGGCCAGGGAGCGCACCGGATCCAACCAAACTTTTTATTTTCCCCTGGATTTTCCCTGGATCGTGCGCCGCTACCTGCGCGCCCTGGATCCCGTGTTGCTGGTGCTGGTCGAGACGGAATTTTGGCCTAACCTGCTAACCGCCTGCCGCCGATCGTCCATTCCTGTTGCGGTGGTCAATGGACGGATATCCGATCGTTCCCTCCCGCGTTACCTGCGCCTGCGCGCCATTTGGAAAAAGATCCTGTCCGGAGTCTCGATCGTGATGGCGCAGAGCGAGGAAGACGCCAAACGACTGAAGGCGATTGGAGCACCTACCGGCCGGGTCTCCTTTGCCGGCAACCTCAAGTTCGACGTGCGCAGCGCCGAGCCGGCTGCCATCACCACCATGCTGCGCGAGAAGTTAGCCCCAGGAACCCGCGTCCTGGTGTGCGGCAGCACCCTCGATGGCGAAGAAGAAATTCTGCTCGATGGCTTCCAGCAATTGCTGAAGACCTTTCCCGATTGCGTCATGATTCTCGCCCCACGCCATCCGGAGCGCTTCGCCCGCGTGGCCGGGCTGTTAAAGAACCGTAAGGAGCGCTTTGTCCGCCGCTCCAACTGGATGAAGCGTCCGGCGAAGATCAAGCCCGGCACGGTGATCTTGCTTGACTCGATCGGCGAGTTGGCGTCCGTCTATGCGCTGGCCTCCGTGGCCTTCGTGGGTGGCAGCCTGGTCCCAGGCGGGGGCCACAACCCGCTCGAGCCGGCGCAATTCGCTGTGCCCGTGGTGACGGGCACGCATTACGCAAATTTTCGCGCCATCATCGATACCCTGCTGCAGGCCGAAGCGCTGAAATTGGCCAGCAAAGAAACCCTGGTGCCCATGCTGGAAAATCTGCTCACCGATGTGGACGCAGCCAACGCGCTGGGCGTGCGCGCCCTCGAGGTTTTCCATCATCAATCCGGCGCCACAGGCCGGGCGGTCACCGCTCTGCTGGGCTTGCTCCCCGCCTCATGAGCCCTCTGCTGCTCGCTCCACTGGAGTTGCTTTACGGGTCCCTGCTTCGAGCCCGCAATGCGCGCTTTGACCGCAGGCCTGCACAGCGCCTGGGCTGGCCTGTGATCAGCATTGGCAACCTCTCGGTGGGAGGCGCCGGCAAAACGCCCCTGGTGATTTGTCTGGCGAAACTTCTCCAGCGCGAAGGCTTGCATCCCGATGTGTTGTCCCGTGGCTACGGGCGCTCGTCGAGGACTGTAGAGCGCGTAGACAGCGCTGGCAGCGCGGTTCGCTTCGGGGATGAACCCCTGCTGATCGCTTATACCACCGGCGTCCCGGTCTATGTCGGGGCCAACCGCTATGAGGCTGGCCGGCTGGCGGAACGCGAACTCCCCCGTCCAGGAATCCATCTGCTGGATGACGGCTTTCAGCATCGTCAATTGGCCCGCAGCCTGGACATCGTCCTGATGCATGGGACGGATCTGCATCAACGGCTGCTACCGGCAGGCAGATTACGCGAGCCGCTTTCTTCTCTGCGCCGTGCCGATGTCGTTGTGCTTCGCCACGAGGATGCGGCACTCGAGTCCATTCTCCGTGCCTACGTGAACAGCGAATGCCGCTTCTGGCGGGTTCGCCGCACGCTAGCGCTCAAGACTCCTGCAGAGCGCGCAGTAGCCTTCTGCGCGATTGCGCGGCCGCGCGAGTTTTTCGACGGGTTGATCGCCGCCGGGGTTGGGATCGCGGAGCGAATCAGTTTCCGCGATCACCATCGTTATAGCGCGGCAGATATCGAACGGCTGGCAAAGCTTGGCGGCCGTGCCGGCTGTGATGCCTTTGTGATCACCGCCAAGGATGAAGTGAAGCTGGATCCTGCCATGCGCGCTCGCCTCAATGCGGTTGCTCCACTCTCCACAGCAGCGCTGACCGTCGAGCTCGAAGACGAGCCAGCCGCTCTCGACCTTATGAGAAAATCACTTATTGTCACAGCGCGATGAGCAAACCCGCGTCCTGATCGTGCGGTTGGGCGCGATGGGCGATATTCTGCATGCCCTGCCGGCGGTTGCCGCGCTCCGCCAAGCCCATCCAAACTGGCATTTCGGTTGGGCGGTGGAGCCTCGATGGCGCCCTTTGCTATGTGTCAACCACATTCATTTGGTAAACGCCAAAGCCTGGGCCCGCTCTCCTTTCAACCCAGGCACCCTGCGCGAGATCTGCGCATTGCGCTGGGAACTGCGAGAGGAGCGCTACGACCTGTGCATCGATCTGCAGGGCGCAGTTCGGTCGGCTATCATCGGACGGCTTTCCGGCGCGGCGCGCATGATTGGTGAAGACCATCCCCGCGAATGGGCCGCGCGCTGGCTCTTCGGCGAGCGAGTGCACACCCACGGCGTGCACGTCATTGAACAGGCAGTGGAGGTCTGCGCAGCAGCTTCGGGTCTTACGCCTTTTCCCCATCCTTCCGTCATTGCCAGTAAACAGCGAAGCGGAAAAGTGGGCAGACTCTGTGCTCGAAGGAACGCAACCGAAGCCGGTAGTTCTGCTGAGCCCCGGCGCGGGATGGGGCGCAAAGCGTTGGCCTGCAGAACGCTATGGAGCCGTAGCAAAGGATTTAGCGCAATATGGCTGCAAGGTTCTGGTCAATGCCGGACCCGACGAGCGAGCCATCGCAGCCGAGGTTGTCGAAGGCCAGCGGCGGTATGCCCAGGCGCCGGAGTTTACTCTGGATCGGCTGATCGCGTTAACTCGCCGCATCCACCTGCTCATTGCCGGGGACACGGGACCCCTGCATCTGGCCTGCGCGCTGGGCAAACCGGTGGTAGGAATTTACGGGCCCACCGACCCCAGCCGCAACGGACCCTTTGGCGTTTCCTTTAGAGTGCTGCGCCACCCCGAGAGTAAGCGCGACCACTCCCGGCACGCCGAACCGGAAGCGGGCTTGTTGACCATCACCCCGCAGCAGGTCGTTGCAGCCGCAAAGGAGTTGCTGCAGCTATGCTGAATAGCTGGAGCCGAATGGCGCGGCGCATCCGAGTCCCTTGTGGCTTTCTCTTTGCCGCCTTCTATCTATGGAGGGCCCGCCCAACCTATTTGTCGCTGGCCTGGAGTCTGCTTCTGGTAGTCCCTGGACTGCTGTTGCGTGCCTATGCTTCGGGCTACGTGAAGAAGAATGCTGAGCTCACCGTGACCGGTCCGTATTCCTACACCCGGAATCCCTTGTACCTAGGCTCCATGCTCATGGCTTTCGGCTTTGCCGCCGCCTCGCGTAGCCTTGGGATCACGGTTCTCCTGACACTGCTCTTCATCATCATTTACGCCCCCACCATCTACAGCGAAGAACGGTTTCTCCGTTCCACCTTTCCCGCCTTCGATAGCTATGCAAACGCGTACCCCGTTTGCTGCCACGGTTCACTTCGGCACGAATGGAAGGGGATGGTAGCTTCTCCGCCACTCTTTATCGTCAACACCGCGAGTACAATTCAATTTTGGGTGTCTCCGCCGTTTACGCTGTGCTGCTGGCTACTCTGTGGCTCCGCCATTGATTCGTTGGAGTGAGTTTGACGGTGATAAGGTATCCAGGACTTCTCGTGTGCTGTTTGGCGCTCACCGGTATCGCCCAGGCGCCGCCGCCTCCTCTCCTACCCCCGGCGTCAAATTTTTCCTTCCCCGCAAAACAGACACTTACCTATGCGGTGGACTGGCGTGTGTTTCCTGCGGGTACCGCCACCTTCCATCTGGAACAGGTAGCGAACATGGAGCACGTCATTGCCACCGGCGAATCCATTGGCGCCGTCAACTTGCTCTTTCGTGTGAATGATCGATTCGAGTCTTACTTCAATCGCGCCACTGGTTGCTCCTCGAGTTTCGCCAAGCAGCTCCAGGAGGGTAGGCGGCAGCTGACCAGCACGCTGCGATTTCTTGATGGCAAGCAGGTGTTGGAAGAAAAAAATCTGGTGACGGGAACCAGCAAGCACCAGGAAGCCCCGATTCCGCCTTGCGTGACCGATCTGATGTCCGCGATCTTTTACGGAGGCTCTCAACCGCTACAGCCGGGAACCAGCTTTCACATGCCGGTGGCGGATGCGATGCGGGTGGTGGATGTGACCATGAAGGTCGAAGCACGTGAGCAGGTAGTGACCCTTGCCGGAACCTTTCAGACCATCCGTGTACAACCGGTAGCCGACGCGGGAGTAGTCAAGAACCGCGGCAACATCTGGATCTGGTACACCGATGACGACCGCCACATGCCAGTGCAGATGCGGGCCCGGCTCTTCTGGGGAACCATCACCATGCACCTGGTCAGCACAGCCGCCAAATAAACCGCTCCAAGAAAGGACCGCTGAACCGCAGATCTCTCCACTGCGCTGCGCTCCGGTCGAGATGACAAAGGGGAGGGTCGTTATGGCCCGATGCAGACGTCTAGGTGACAGAAACCGCAGGTCGCTCTACCGCCTCGGAAGCGGCTTCATTTAGCAACTACTCTTCATGGGAGCGCTGCCCTCCCCGTTGTCATCTCTCCACTGTGCTGCGCTCCGGTCGAGATGACAACGGGGCGGGTCGATGGCCCGATGCAGACGTCTAGGTGATAGAAACGGCAGGTCGCTCTACCGCCTCGGAAGCGGCTTCATCTAGCAACTACTCTTCATGGGAGCGCTGCCCTCCCCTTTGTCATCTCGACCGGAGCGCAGCGCAGTGGAGAGATCTGCGGTTCAGCGGTCCCTTCCTGGAAATGTTTTTCTCGCAGAGGTAGCGTAGGGGAAGCGGATTTTCAAGCGGATACCGCGGGTAAAGGCATCTGCCCCTCGCTCGGTAGCCGCTTCAAACCCGCGAGAACGCTCCGGACCAAATTGAGGGCTTTACGCCTTGGTGCTACTGGATGCGGTATCGCTCTCGCATCAACCTCTGCAACCTGGGCTTGTAAATGATGTTGTAAGCCAGTTCCTTATCGGGAAACATAGCCAGCGCAGCCTTTTTGCTATCGGCTACCAGTTCGGCAGCCTGGTCCACGGTGAGGCTCCCGTCCTGGCTAATTACTGACATCACCATGTCCATCATCATCTGCAGGCGGCGGATCTTGCGTTGTTCCTCCATCTTCTCCTGGGCTGACTGGACGGAAGGTGGCGAGCTGAGTGGGTGGCAGGAAGATTCGTTGTTGCGATCGGACTCGCTTGACCCCATTTTGGATGACCCTTCCTCCTGATTTTAACGAATCGTATAACGGACCCGACCAGCAGGGAAACACAAAAAGGGTGTAGGTTACCTTCCCGCCAGCGGCTGGGCGCTTACCGAAGTTCCGTCGAGATAAAAGGACGTAGCGCCCAAAGCATCGGTGCGAAAAGTTCGGATGCCGCGGCTCTGCAACCGTTCCAGGACGTCCATTTTGGGATGACCGTACGGATTGTGGCGGGCGACAGATATGACGGCGTACGTGGGGGCTACCGCGGCCAGGAACCGGGGCGTGGTCGAGGTCTTGCTCCCGTGGTGGCCAACCTTCAGCAGGTCGGAGCGAAGTTCCTCGGAAAGCATTTGCCCCTCAGAGGGCGCCTCGGCATCACCTTCCAGCAACACCGACGTTCGTCCGTAAGCCACATGAAGGACCAGCGAATCGTCATTGCTGGCGCCCGAGCCTGGAACATAATCAACCGCGGGAGCCAGAACTTCGACCTGTGCCCCGCCGAAGCCAAAAGCGCTGCCCGCGGCCATCGATTCGATGGGAATATCAAGCCCGCGCGCCTCGGCCAGCAGCGCGTCGTAGGCTGGGATGTCAGGGTTGGTACCCACCCAAAGCACACGGGGGCGAAAATTGCGCAAAACGGAAGCCATTCCGCCCATGTGATCGCTGTGCGCGTGCGTAAGAGCAACGGCGTCGAGTCGACGGATATTGCGTGACCACAATACCGGCGACACCACGTCTTCGCCGATCTCGAAATTGCCGCTCGGTGCCTGGGCGCTCCCACCGGTCGGACCCCCGGCGTCGATAAGCAGCGTCTTTCCCTGGGGTGACACCAGCAGCAGCGAATCTCCCTGGCCAACGTCGATCGCCGTCACTTCGAGTACCCCGGGGCGGTAGACCAGGGCCCGGGGATAAAAAACACAAGCCGCTGAGCTGGCAAGCGCGGCGATGGGTAGCCACACCGGAAACCGGCTGTTGCGGGCGGCCCAAACCGCGAAGCCGATGAGCAGAATACCTGCGACAATGGCCAGGTTGCCAGGGTTCGGGATACGGATGTCACCAGCGCCCATGCCGCTGAACAACTGCACGATGCCGTTAATGGAGTGCAGGAGGGCCGCCGTGACGGCAGCGGGCAAGATGGCCGCCGCCGGCCAAACCAGCAAGCAGGCAAACGTGATCAGGGCAGACGGGAGCGCCAGACCGATCAGCGGCACCACCAGCAGATTTACCGGCAAGCCCAGTGCGGTGACCCGATGGAAATAAATCGCCATGGGAAGTGACATGGCTAGCTCAATGAGCGCCGAGACCAGCAGCAGCTCGAAACTACGCAGTACCACGCGTACCAGGGCTGGGGGCAGCCTACGCGCCAGCCAACGGCCCAGAAACGGCTGCAAATGGAAAGCGACCAGCCGCAGGGTAACCCGAAACTGCGCCAGCCGAGGCGGCAAGTCTGGATCAATCACCACCAGTCCCAGATTCCGGGCGGCGTTGAGGTAGGGGCCAAAGGTGTGCTCCGCCACCGGAGCCGCGACCCCTGCGACAATTAGCACCGACAAGAGCGTCATTTGGAAGCTGGCCCCCGCGAGCGACCGAGGGTCCAGTGCCAACAAGCAAAGCGCGGCAAAGCCAATGGCGTTGAGACTGTTCCGCTGCCGGAAGAGAAGGCGAGCCAGCAAGTACAGCGTCACCATCCAAAAGGAGCGCTGCACCGGCTCGCCAAACCCGGCCAGCAGAGCATAGGCAAAGGCACAGCCAATGGTTACGATGGTCGACCATACGCGCGGAAGTCGCAGCAGCCCGGCCAGAGCGAAGATGCATCCTGCAAAAATCGCCAGGTGCATCCCCGACACCACCAGCAGGTGAAAGGAACCGGTTCGTTCGAACCCTACTCGGGCCTGGTGGTCCAGGTATGTCCGGTCGCCCAGAATCATGGCGCTGAGCATTCCCGCATCGGCGTAGTTGAGCAGCAGCCATCGTGGCCACCGTGAAGTGCCGGACTTGCCGGCAAAGTCGATCAGCCGCTGGCTGCCCGCCTGTTGTACCGAATGGAGCCAGCAGGGAAAGCTGCCGCCTTTTTGCCCCGCCGTGACAGTAATGTTAGACGCCTTCAGCGAGCCAACCACTCCGATGCCCTGCTGCCGCAGCCACGCAGTGGCATCCCACACCCCGGGGTCGAGATAGCGTTCCGGAGGACGCATGGCAACCAGGGCGTGGATCTCATCGCCGCAGTGAACGGCAGGAAGCGCCTGCTCTGCCGGGCCGTACATGGTGGCTCGCAGGCCGCCGGCCACTGGGACGCGGTCCGCGGAAGCCACGCGCAGATCCAGGCTCTCGCTTTCTTCCTGCCTCGAGCCCTTGCCGAAGGGAAGACTGGACTGCGTGAGACGGACAGGCGTGGTGCGCGTCACCTGACCCTCCACCACGGTCGAACCACCGGAGTCAGCGATCAGTCGCAGTTGCGATTGCGGATCGGGTTCCTGTTCGATTTCGCTCAGCAAAACGCCCAGCAACATCCAGCTGCAAGCCAGGGGTAACAAGGCGACACGATTTGCGTGGGCCGCCGCCACTCCGGAGATCACCGCCAGCAACAAGCTGGCCGCCAGGAGTATGCCAGGTTCCAACCACCAGTAAGGTGCAAGCACAATCCCGGCGGATAGCCACAAAGCGGCATAAAGCGCCGGCGCGCTCGAGAACGAAAGCCGTTCGACCCCGCGAGCTCCCACTGTGTTCCGCCTTAGCCGCGGACAAGAACGGTGACAGTTTCCAAATGAAACGTCTGCGGAAACATGTCCACCAATTGGATCGTCTGCAGGAAGTAACCGGATTCTAACAACGTCTGCAAGTCTCTGGCGACAGTTGCGGGGTCACATGAAACATAAATAATATTCGGCGCCGCGATACGCGAAAGGTGGCCGCATATCTCCTTCCCCAATCCGGCGCGCGGCGGGTCAACCACAATCAAATCCGGCGCTGAGGACTGGCTGCGCAGAAAATCAAGCGTACTCGAGCGGACCACCTGGTGCGGCTTGCTTTCTAAGTTTTTCTTTAGATCATCGCTCGAAAACCCCTCGGACTCAACCGCAGTTACGAAATCGAAATCCAATGCTCGTGCGAACAGGCCAGCGCCTGCATAGAGATCCCACGCCGTCCGGCCGGATCTGTTTTTCACCACCAGCTGCAGCAATTCCAGCAACAGAAACCGATTGACCTGAAAAAAGCTTCCCAAGCTGACCTGGTAAGACATTCCGCAAGCCGTGTAGGTAAGCGAGCGCTGTCCCCAATACTTTATGTTTTGCTGTGTGAAGAGGCCCATGCCGAGGAGTGCGGGAAGTTCCACCCGCACTCGCTCTGCGAATGCCTCGAGAGCTTGCTCCCGCGGCTTCTGCTCGCGGTGCGGGCCACAAGGAGATCAGCATCTGGTCTTGCTCGCCGTTGGTGAAAAATTCAATCTCCTCGCAAAGCGCTTCGAGACCACGCAACACGCTCGACTACCGCAATGGCTTGCTCCAGCACAGGAGCAGCAATAGGACAATGGGTGACCGGTAAAAGCTTATGAGATCCGCGCTGCCGATAGCCGAGCCTCGGCCCCATAACATGCAGCCGAATCCGGTTGCGATACCCCCACGCGGGGCCGGAAAGACTCGCGATCTCGCTCGGGATCGCGACATGCGCGCGTCCTAGAGTTTCCTTGAGAATGTCGAGCTTCATTTGCAACTGGAATTCAGGGTTGGTGTGCTGGTATTGGCAGCCACCGCAGCGGGGAAAGTACTCGCAGCCCGGCGAAACGCGTTCCGCCGACGGCTCGAGAACCGCGTCCAGTTTGCCGGTAGCGAAGCTGCGCCGGTCCGTGGCTATCGTGGTTTCGACCAGTTCGCCGGGCAGCGTTCCGGGAACAAAAACCGTTTTACCAGCAGGAATGCGCGCCAGCCCGTCGCCGCCGTAGATGGCTTTCTCGATGCGCAGCTTCATGCCTGGCTCATATAGAACAGGCTTAGCCGCGGCAGGTTTAATTTTTCCAGCAGGCGCTTGTGCAGGAATTGCTGTTCCACCTGGCGAATCTGCATCGCCGGCATGCGGCTGCGGTAGGGCGCCAGCTCGGCGGCGGCCTGCTGGCGCAACGCAAGCAACTCAGGTTCCGGGGTGGTGGTGAGCACGACGGCAAAAAGCTTTTGCTCGAGCACCGTGAGATTTTGTTCCAACTCCTCAAGCTGAGGCATTTTGCTCCTTACATCGTGAGCAAGCGCTCGCAGACGGTCAGCAATCTCTGCCTGGCCGGCGGCGAGGAGCTGTTCCGCGGCGGCGTCCAGGTGGGCGGCAATCCGTTCCTGTTCGAAGCCTTGCTCCGCCGCTCCGGGTTTTGCGGGCGCGGTGCCAACCGCCGCTTCGTGCATCGATTCGACCGCGGCCATAACCGCTTGCGCGCAGTAAGCCAGACCGTTGACCCGCCGGACCCTTACCTTATTTTTGCGAGCCTCGAATTTGTCGAAAGCGGCGTCGATCCCCTGAAGCACCGCGGCCAGCGGAATGCCAGCCTCGCGCCAGGTCTCGATCAGCGCCCAGTCAAGGGTGGAAAGCAGAAGCAGTGAACCGCGCCGCCGCTGGAAGTGCTCTTCAATTTCCGTAAAGTAGTTGAAATAATTTTGCACGACTGCTTCAAGCGTGCTTTCCAGCTGCTTCGCTATGGCCGTGCTTCGCCTTGACCAGCCGGTTCCGCTCGTAAATAAGCCGCAGGCCCTCCAGCGTGAGCATGTCATCGATGGTCTCGATGAATCTTGAATCCTCCGCGACCAGGCGGGCCAGACCGCCAGTGGCAATCACTTTGGGCGTGGGTGAGTCCGGGGTTCGCATTTCATTCAACATGCGTTCCAGGATGCCATCCACCAGCCCAATATAGCCGTAGTACAGGCCACTCTGGATGTGCGCCACGGTGTTGGTGCCGATCACCTTGGCCGGCTTTTTCACATCCACGCGCGAGAGCCTTGCCGCCCGCGCAAACAGTGCCTCAGCCGAGATCGCGAGCCCGGGGGAAATCACTCCGCCCAGGTACTCGCCCTTTGCCGATATCACGTCGAACGTGGTGGCGGTGCCGAAGTCAACCACAATGCAGGGACCGCCGTAGCGAGCGAAGGCCGCCACCCCGTTGACCAGTCGATCCGCGCCCAGCTCGGCCGGGTTATCCACCAGGATGGGCATGCCGGTCTTGATCCCCGGTTCAACAAACATCGGTTTGATATTGAAGTATCGTTCGCACACCTGGCGCAGCGTGGACTCGAGCGGCGGCACCACAGAAGAGATGATGATGCTCGAGATCTCCGTCGCCTCCACCTTGCGCATGGTGAAAAGGTTAAGGAACAGCACCCCATATTCATCCGCAGTCTGGGTCCTGAGCGTGCTGATGCGCCAGTGGGTTACCAGCTCTTCAGAGGCGAGCCGGTAAAGACCGAGCACAGTATTGGTGTTGCCTACGTCGAGGGTGAGCAGCATAGAGTTTTCGTCATTCGTCCCGGACACCGCCGGAGTGCACGGTGCGCAGGCCCTGGGATGTTCGCACCTGGAGAAATCCGCGTGGGTCAAGGCCCGCCGTGACGCCGGTGTAACCTGGGCCCTCATCCACGCGTACGTGCCTGCCGCGAATCCACGTAGAAGCGCCTTCGAGGCGGGTGAGGATATTCAAAGCCGCCCCCGTTGTCTCCGCACTGAGTGCTTGCGCTTCCCGGTAAAGCGATTGTAACAAAGCAATCAGCAGGTCCTGCCGAGCCCAGCTTCTGCCGGTTTCGGTATGCAGCGAAGATGCGATCAAGCTCAGCTCGTCAGGAAAACTTTCCTGGTGAACATTAATCCCAATACCGACCACGGCATGCCGCACCCGGGTGACTTCGGCATTCAGCTCGGTGAGGATGCCACAAAATTTCTTCTTACCGAAGAGCAGATCATTGGGCCAGCGGATATCCGCTTCGAGCGAGGTAACCTGGCGCACCGCATCCCGCACGGCAAGCCCGGCGGCCAGCGAAAGCCAAAGTATGTCTGCGGGCGCCACCTGCGGGCGCAGCAGGATACTGACATAGAGGCCGGCCCCGCGTGCCGAGTGCCAGCCATGGGCTCCTCGTCCTCGTCCGGCGGTCTGTTCATCCGCTACATAAACCATACCTTCGGGAGCGCCCTCATCCGCTTCCCGCATGGCCAGCACATTGGTGGAGTGGATAGAAGGGAAGTAGCGAACATTGCCGGCGAAAGGAGTACCCGCAAGAGCCGCGGCAAGCGCCGGCAAATCGTAACCATCTTCTTGGGAAGGATTGGGCAATACTATTTCCTGACCTCTAGAAAATATCCGTAGTCGCCCGCATGCTCAGTTCCACTGCAACCGCAGACTGAGTCAACGCCCCAACCGAAATGTGATCCACTCCGGCAAGCGCGTACTTCCGAATATTCTCAAGCGTAATCGCCCCCGAAGCTTCGAGCGGAATCATGAGACCGCGGCTGCGCACAATCCCCACCGCCTTTTTTGTCTCCGCCGGGCTCATATTATCCAGTAACAGCGACTCCGCACCCGCCGTCAGGGCCTGGTCCAACTCCGCCAAATTACGCACCTCGCAAGTGACCACCTGCCCGGGCGTTCTTCGTGCCAGGGCTTGGGCGACCACCTTGGCAATCCCACCACCCAGAGCAAAGTGATTGCTCTTGATCAGGATCCCATCCGAAAGATCAAACCGGTGGCTCTCCCCACCACCGCAACGTACAGCATATTTATCCAGCACCCGCAAACCAGGCACGGTCTTGCGCGTATCGAGCACCTTGGCTTTTGTGCCCGCGACTGCATCCACATACTGCCGGGTGGTTGTGGCGATGCCGCTCATGCGCTGCATTAAATTCAGAATGACCCGTTCACAAGCCAGGATGGCGCGGGCATTGCTCCGGATCACCGCCACCGCCTGGCCCTTCTTGACCCGAACCCCGTCAAACATCTCCGGATGGTTGATGACCTCGAACCGGCTGGTATTCTTCTTCTCCAGCCGGCCAAAAATCTCCAAAAACCGGGGAATACAACCCAGCCCGCAGATCACGCAATCCTGTCTGGCCAGTACGGTGCCCGAAGCTCTTAACCCGGGCTCGACGGTCATTGCCGTGGTAACGTCGTTGGTTACCCGGTCTTCGACCAGGGCTTGCTCCAGGGTCGCCTCGACGCGCCTGCTCTTCCAATCCATCGGGTTGCGCCCCCTAGTTGCTGCAGTTCAGACTGTCCAGCGCGGCCCGCGTCTTGGGTATCAGAACGCCCAACTCGGCTGCGCGGCGTCGCAGCCCTTCTACCACGTTGGCTGGCGCTTTGGCGAGGAACCCCTCATTCGACAACTGCCGGTCGGCATTGGAGACTTCCTTTTCAAAGCGTGCCAGCTCCTTGCTCAGGCGCTCGCACTCCACCGCAACATCGATCGTACGCTCATAAATCACGGCCACATCGAACCCCGGTGCGGAGCGCACCGCGGTCCCTTCGGGCATGGTCTCGACAAACTCAATCCCCGAAACCCGGGCCAAACGCCCGACGATGTCCTGGTTCTGCTCGATACCAGCACGCTCCGCTGGAGCCACGCGCAGCAAAATCGGCACCGCAGCCTTTTCTTCCACTCCAAGCTGCCGCCGCATATCGCGTACCGCGACGATCAGCTCTTGTATCCGGCCCATTTGCTGCTCGGCGTCATCGTCCAGCAGCTTTGCCTGGGGCTGGGGATAACGGCTGAGCGCGATCGATTTGGCAGGCGGGTGATTCTCATAAAGGGCGTGCCAAACCTCCTCGGTGATAAACGGCATGAACGGAGACAGCAGCCGGAGGGCCGATTCGAACACCGTCAGCAACGTGGCCAGCGCCGCGCGATCCGGCAAGCGCAGCTTGACCACTTCCAGGTACCAGTCACAAAAATCGCCCCAGAAAAAGCGATAGATCGTGTTGGCTGCCTCATGAAAGCGATACTCCTCCAACGCCTGGTTCATCTCCCCCGCAGTGCGATGCAGGCGGGAAACAATCCATCGCGCTTCCAGCGTCTGGCCGTCGGCTTCCAGTTTTTTCAGATCGCAAACGATGGCGGCCTCTGCCGCCCGTTCCATTTGCATGAAGATGAAGCGCGCCGCATTCCAGATCTTGTTGGCGAAAGCGCGGTAGCCGTCGGTACGGTCTTCGCTGAAAGCAATATCGGTTCCCGGCGAAGCCATAGCCGCCAGTGTGAAGCGCACCGCATCGGTGCCAAACCGCTCCACGATCTGGATCGGGTCGATGACGTTTCCCTTCGTCTTCGACATTTTTTGCCGATCCGCGTCCCGCACCAAGGCGTGGATATACACCTCACGGAACGGCACCGCATCTTTAAGCGTGCGTTTGCTGCCGTCAGGCATCGGCTCTTCCAGCATAAAATGGCATCCCAGCATAATCATGCGAGCGACCCAGAAGAACAGGATGTCGAAGCCCGTCACCAGCTGCTTGGTGGGATAGAAAGCATCCAGGTCGGGTGTGTGCTCAGGCCAGCCTAAAGAAGAGCAAGGCAAAAGTCCGGACGAGAACCACGTATCTAGAACATCTTTCTCTTGCTCGATACGCCCGCTCTTGCAGTGCTGGCACACCTCGGGTGTGGTGCGCGACACGGTAATCTTGCCGCATGCCGCGCAGTGCCATGCCGGTATGCGATGGCCCCACCACAGCTGGCGTGAAATACACCAGTCGTGGATATTGCGCATCCACTCGAAATAGGTCTTCGAAGACTGCTCCGGCGTGAATCGTATGTGACCTTGCTCCACCGCGGCGATCGCCTTATCTGCCAGTGGCTGAATACGGATAAACCACTGCGTCGAGAGCAAAGGCTCCGACACGGTCTTGCAACGCTCGCATTTGCCAATGGAGTTAACGTGCTCCCGCACCCCCGCCAGCAAATGGTGCGCTTCGAGATCCTCCAGTACCCGGTGTCGCGCTTTATAACGGTCGAGACCCGCATATTTGCCCGCGTTCGCGTTCATGTGGGCCGTCTCATCAAGCACCGTGATCGAGGGCAGGTTATGCCGTTGTCCTAAAGCGAAATCGTTAGGGTCGTGCGCCGGAGTGACCTTTACCGCGCCGGTACCGAAATCGCGGCTCACCCAGCTATCGGTGACGATTGGGATTTCCCGCCCGGTCAAGGGCAGGCGAAGCATTTTCCCGTGCAGGTGTGTGTATCGTTCGTCCTCCGGGTTCACCGCGACGGCAACGTCGCCCAGCATGGTCTCGGGCCGGGTGGTGGCAACCGTCACAAAGCCCTCTTCACCGACGATCGGGTAGTGAATCTCCCAGAGCTTTCCCTGCTGCTCCTCGTGGATCACTTCCAGGTCCGAAATGGCCGTCTGGCACCGCGGGCACCAGTTGACGATGTAAGCTCCGCGATAGATCAGCCCCTGTTCATACAGCCGGACGAAGGCCTCGCGCACTGCCGTCGAGCGGGGCCCATCCATAGTGAAATATTCGCGTGACCAGTCGACGCTGGCTCCCAGCCGCCGCATTTGGTCCAGGATCGCGGCGCCATAATGTTGCTTCCACTGCCAAACGCGTTCGATAAACGCTTCCCGGCCCAATTGCTGGCGCGTCTTGTGCTCTTCCGCCAGCTGCCGTTCGACCATCAACTGGGTGGCAATGCCGGCATGATCGGTGCCCGGAATCCACAACGCCAGGTCGCCGCACATGCGCCGCCAGCGGGTGAGGATATCGATCTCGGTGTGTTCCAGCATGTGCCCCATGTGCAGCCGGCCTGTAACATTCGGCGGGGGCAGCAGCACACTGAAAACGGGCGCCGCAGTGGGAACGTCGGCGTGCGGTTGGTCAAATAGCTTCTCGTCGACCCAATAGGCCGCCCAGCGATCTTCAATCGCGGCAGGGTCGTAGGCTTTCGGTAGATCTCGAGGCATGGAGGGTGTCTATCTTTGAAGGGCGCGGGGCTTTCCCCCGAAAAACTCGGCTTTATACCAGGGCACGACTCTTAGTCGTGCCGTAACTGCCGTTGGTGTAGCTCTTGGTGTAGCCCCGGACTTTAGTGCGGGGAGAGGGTTTTCAAACCCGCGCGAACGCTCGGTATACAAATTCCCGGGCTTTAGCCCTGGTGGCTACTTCTCAAGCGGTTTGCGATTTTTTCCGCAAGCCGCTCTAGCCGCCGAGAGAGCCATTCAGTCTGTAATTCTGAGACCCGACGGGTTTCAAAATAATCCTTAGAACGGGTTGAGTTTGTCGATCCCCTTCTTCTTCTTTTCTTTGCTGCAAGACTCATCGCCCTGATTACATTTCGGTGCCACCGGCTTTTTCTTCTTGCCATTCGTCGGAGTAGCGCCGGCATCGGTGCCCGTCTGGACCTGCGCAGCATGTTGCACATCATTGGTCTGTGCCGGGGCCTCCGCGGGTTTCTCGATGGGAGGCAAGGGTTCATTGTTGGCTGGACGAATGACCTCCAATCCTCCCGGATTCTGAGCTCCCGGAACCCCTGCTGCTTCCGCTGCCGCCGCTGCACCCTCTGGCGTTACCTTTGGACCGACCGGTACTCCGCTTGGAGGATTCGAAGTAGGCGGACCGGAACTCGCCGGGGCTGTGGCTGGTGCCTCACCCGGTTGCACAATGCTGGCTCCAACCTGGGGGCCGCCACCAGCCGGTGTGCCACCGCCACTGTCTGCTCCGGGCACATTCTCTAACGTCAACGCCGAACCCCCATCAGCCGCAGGCGCCGCAGTGTCTCCGCTGGCGACGGCAGGTGCAGTGTGCGTGACCGCAACTGAGGGAAGCGGTTTGTTGGTGAGCGCCGCAGTAAACAGTGCCGTGTCCTGCTTATGAACATCGGGCGCGGTCACCTGCGGAGCATCGGTCATCGTCGGTTCCCCGATACGGGCAGCGTTCACCGTAACCGGACCGCGTTTCACCAGCAAAAGCGCACGGTCCTTGAAAGTGATTCCCGTGCGGCTTTGTTCTTCTGCTTCGCTCTCTGCCAATTCTTCCTTGGTAGGTTCGGGAACCGGGCGATTGAGCGCAATCAGGCGTTCCCGGGCATCTTCCACGTGGGCAGCCATCGAGTAATGCGTGACCACGCGCCCATAGGCATCTGCCGCCTGGTCGTCATAGGCCTTCATCAATTCCTGCTTGGCCTTGTCATTAATTTGCTTGGGATTCAGCCCTTGTACGTACCGCGCTTCGGCCGCGTATGCATCCCCCAAGCCGATCAACGCCAGGTCGCTATGGCTGTAAAGCGGGTAGCTATCAGTAACCGTCTGCAGGCGGGCGATCGCCGCCGCCCACACTTCCCGCGACTCATAAAACGCCCCGATCTGGTACTGGCGCTCGGCCAAAACTTCCTGCACCTCCCGCAACCGCTGCTTGGCCCGGGGCACAAAGGTGGAGTCAGGGAACTGCTGGATCATGGTCCGGTATTCCTGCTCCGCCTGCTCAGCGTTCTTGGGGTCGCGGTCCGGCTTTTCCATCTGCATGTAATAGATGTCGGCGACCTTCATCTGCGCTTCCGCCGCTTCCGGCTGGTTGGGGAAGAAGGTGATGAAATCCTTGTACTCGGCTTCGGCCTGGGTCAGGGCTGCGGTGCCGCCCTCCTTGAACCAGCTATCTCCGACCGCCAGCTTGGCGCGCATCTGGTATTCCGATTCCGGGTAGGTGTTCAGCAGGGTCTGCAAATCCAACCGGGCCACGTCGAATTTGCCCTTCTTCATCGCCACCATTGCCTTATCGAACAGCTCCTTATCCGGCTGCTTGGAGGTGTTGCCGGCGAGCGGTTCGTTCGGGGTCGGCTTGGTCGCCGGTTTAGATGGCTTGAAGATGCCGAACTGGGCGCCGGCGGGCAGCGCGCAAAGGAGACACAGAAGAGAGAGCCGGGTTAAAAAACGCTGCATAGCACCTCATGGGCAAAGGCTCCCCGGAGGAAGCCCGTCGGTCCGTATTACCTACTTACTTAATGTTAAACCCTGGCGGCGCTGTTCGGCTTCCTGAGCCATTTTTAGCAGCATCCGGGCCTCTTTTTCGGGGTGTCCGGAGTCAAAAACGGCGCTCCCGGCAACCAGCAGATCCGCCCCCGCTTCCACCACTGAGCCGATGGTCTCGTGGGCCACACCGCCATCGACCTCGATTCTGAAGCTGAGGTCGAGTTCCACCCGCATGGCAGCCAGCTGCCGGATCTTATCCAGGGAAAAAGGGATGAATTTTTGCCCCCCAAAGCCTGGGTTAACGCTCATTACCAGAACATGGTGCACCATGGGCAGGATTTCGATCAGGACATCGACCCGGGTGGCCGGATTAATGACCACAGCGGGTTCCATCTCATGCTGGGCGATCAGCTCGAGGGTTCGGTGCAGGTGGCGGCAGGCCTCGTAGTGGACTGAGATCCAATTGGCGCCGGCCTCTGCGAATTCAGGGATAAAATCGACCGGATTCTCGATCATCAGATGGCAGTCGAACGGCACGTTGGTAACTTTGCGCAGCGACTTGACCAGCGGCGGCCCCATGGTGAGATTGGGGACGAAGTGGCCGTCCATGATGTCGATGTGGATGACAGAACCGCCGCCTCGCTCCGCCGCCTCGACCTCCAGGCCCAGCTTCGAGAAGTCGGCAGAGAGGATGGATGGCACCAATTCAACCATGATTCCGCCTCAATGCCCCCAGTGTAGCAGGAGCTTTTACCCCATTCATCAGGAATGCCATTGGATGGGAGGCTTGGCCAGTTCTTCCGGATTCGCACTGCTGGCACGAGCCGCAACTCGGGAGATGGCACGAAGCAGCGGCTTACGGGGTACCTCTCCATCCTCCCCGGCGAGCATCATCTCTCCGCTCGACTTCGTCGTGGGCCGATAAAACCATCGTGTGAACAGCGCCAGGTGGTCCGCCAGAGTCTGCGAAGAAACCGGCCTCGCTGCAGGCTGGGCTAGAACCGCCAAAGCCTCTTCAAGCCGCGACTCCAGCACATCTTTCCCCGCCAGGACCGGACCCTCCAGGGGGACAGGCTCGAGCGCAACCGGGTGTGCAAACAGGGAACTGGACCCTGATCGTTCGTTCGCCAGCCGCATCCCGACGGTGGAATAAAGCGCGGGACCGCTCCACACCCCACGGCGCAGGCCAAACAGCGCAACATGGCCGGGTTCCGCCGATGGCTGCACCAGCAAGCCCGAAAGCTTTACCAGCGGATGGACCGCCTCGCTAGCCAGGTGGGCCACCGCCTGTACCTTCTGCAGCCGCTGGTGGATCGCAGCAGCCTGTTCGAATTCCATTGCGTTCGACGCGGCGTCGCGCTCGCCCTCCAGCTGGGCAATCATCGATGCCCCGCGAGTCGAGAGAAACGCAAACACATTCTGTGACTCTTGCTGGTACCGCTCATCCGAGCAGCCTTGAAAGCAAGGGGCAAGACACATCTTCATTTCCGAATAAACGCAACCTGGAAAGGTTGGATCGGGATTGAGGTCCTCGGTGCATCGGCGTAACAGAAAGAGGTTCAGCATTTCATCCGCATAACGCTCAGCCGCTGTGCGCGAAGGAAACGGTCCGAAGAGAGCATTCGCTGCCGGCTTGCTGATTTTGGAAGTGACGTAAACCCGGGGATACGGGTTGTCGATCGACATTCTCAAAAACACTGGAGGGCGAAGGCGCAACCGTTTTTGCGCCCGATCCCCGAAGGCGCGCAGGGAAGCCTGGTAGAGGCACAGGGAAGATTCGAACTCGGACCCTGTGACGCTGAACTCGATATGCTCAACCATATGCGCCAGTTGCAGACGCTTGGATGCCACACCCGGCTGGGGTCCACGCAGAAAACGCATCAGCCGTCGCCGTAGATTAGGTGTCTTGCCGAGATAAGGTTCAGCTGCGGGATCGGCCGCGCACAGCGCAAAAACCGCCGGACCTTCTGGCAGCTGGCCCAGGCTCGCCCCAGGATCAGCCGGATCGAAGTGGATGGAATGAGCGAGACCGGCCCTCATAAGTCCTCAACTACACTTTAGAGCCGGGACCTAACCCGAGGGAAACAAAACCGGGCGAGTAAGTCGGGGGGGCCCGTGTTTTCAAACCTCGCGAGGCTCCGGTAAAAAATAACGGGTCTAGAGGGTGTGAGAACTCGGTCCTGGAAGGGCACGGCTTCAGCCGTGCCGCAACAGGTCGATGCTGATGAGGGCTTTAGCCCCTGAGGGCATCTTTTATCAGCACAAGAGAGAATTTGGAGGGTGGAAAAAACGTACCTCAGCGGCTAAAGCCGGCTATGGCGGTGTCATTTATGGCACGGCTGAAGCCGTGCCCTTCCAAGACCGAGTTCTCACATAGGCTCGAGTCCTAGTGACGCGGATAGATTGCCGTAACCAGAACCCTACTCCCCGGCGATGGTCATGCCGTCGATACGCAACGTAGGAGACGCAACCGCTCCACGAAACTCCAAGTCATTCGCGATCGCGCTGACGTTATTCAGCATTTCCTTCAAATTACCGGCGATGGTAATTTCCTCGACCGCGAACGTCAGCTCGCCATTTTCGATCCACAGACCAGCCGCACCGCGGGAATAATCCCCGGTCACCATATTCACCCCGAACCCCATCAGCTCCGTCACATAGAACCCAACCTTGACGTCGGCCAGAAGTTGCTCCGGGGAGACGCTGCCGTTCTCAAGAAAAAGATTCCCGGCGCCGATGCCAGGTGTGCCCGCCAGCCCGCGGGACGCATTTCCGGTGCTCTGCATATTGAGCTTGCGGCCGGTATAAGTATTCAGCAGGTAATTCTTTAACACCCCATTCTCGACAATGACTGTGCGCCGTGTCGGCAAACCTTCCCCGTCGAAAGGAGCAGTCCCGAACAGGCCGGGAATGGTGCCGTCATCAATGACGGTTACATTTGAGCTGGCCACCTGCTTGCCCAGCTGATCAGCCCAGAACGATGCGCCCCGATAAACGCTGTCTCCATTGGCCGCTTCAAAAATGTTGCCCACCAGCGAGCGGGCAATCTCGGGAGCGAAAACTATGGGCACTCGCTGGGTCGCGACCCGGCGTGCATTCAGGCGCCGCAGCGTTCGCCGGGCCGCCTCCGCTCCAATGCTCTCGGGCGAAGCCAGCTTCCCCAGCGTGCGCGCGCTTGAAAACCAATAGTCCCGCTGCATGCCGCCTTGCTCTGTTTGTGCAATGGGCATCGCCGCAACGGAGCAATAGGATCGGTGGTACTCACCCACAAATCCGCGCGAGTTGGCCATCACCTTATGGCCCGTGGCCGCATCGAAACTGCCACCGTCGCTGTTTTTCAGTCTTGGATCGGCAGACAGAGCCGCGGCCTCCGCGCGCCTGGCGTATTCAATGCGCTCGGCTGCCGGCATGGAATAGACGTCTTCGAAGTAAAGGTCAAGATTGCCGTCCAGCTGGCCCATGGCCCCCGGTTCCGGCAAACCGGCAAAGGGATCCTGGGAAGTGACTTGGGCGAGATCGATAGCGCTGCGTACCAGCTGGTCAAGGCCCGCTTCGGAGAAGTCACTGGTGGAGGTGTTGGCAGTGCGATGCTCTCCGTTGGCACCGAGAAAGACCCGCACGCCGATCCCACGCGCCCCCGACTCCTTGAGCGTTTCCACCTGGCCCAGCCGCACCAGGGTTGAGAATTCGTCACCTTGACGGATCACTGCTTCAGCTTCCGTAGCTCCCGCGCGCAGAGCGCGTTCGACCACGCCTGCCGCGAGCTGCTGCATGTCCGTCTTGCTTTGCGCTGAGGAGATCGGGGTAGCAGTAGACATTACCTTCCAGTCCCGCCCACGGTCATCCGGTCGAGCTTGATGGTAGGCATACCCACGCCGACGGGCACACTTTGCCCGTCCTTCCCGCAGGTACCAATACCTTCATCGAGGGCGAGATCGTTGCCCACCATGGATACATACTTGAGCGCTTCTGGCCCATTGCCGATCAGTGTGGCGTCGCGCACTGGAGCGGTGATCTTACCGTCTTCAATCAGGTAGGCTTCGGAGGCGGAAAAGACGAATTTCCCGCTGGTGATATCCACCTGGCCGCCACCGAAGTTGACCGCATAAAGCCCCTTCTTCACGCTGCGCACGATATCCTCCGGGCTGTCTTCGCCGGAAAGCATATAGGTATTGGTCATGCGCGGCATGGGGATATGCTGATAGCTTTCGCGCCGTCCATTGCCGGTATCGGCCATGCCCATGAGGCGGGCGGAAAGTTTGTCGCTGAGGTATCCCTTCAGGATGCCGTTTTCGATGAGCACGGTTTCCTGCGTCGGTGAGCCCTCGTCATCCACATTCAATGACCCGCGCCGGGATGGCATCGTTCCATTGTCGACCACCGTCACCTTCGAGCTGGCAACCTGCTGTCCGATGAGCCCTGCAAACGCGGAAGTCTTCTTGCGGTTGAAGTCCGCCTCCAGGCCGTGGCCGACAGCCTCATGCAACAGAACGCCTGGCCAACCGGGCCCCAGGACAACTTCCATATCACCAGCAGGAGCAGGAACCGCATTCAGTTGCAGAATGGCCTGACGAGCGGCCTCGCGGGCGAAATGCTCTGGAGACTTATTGCCTTCGAAAAATCTGAGTTCCACCCGGCCGCCGCCGCCGGACCCGCCACGCGAATTCTTCGCTCCATCGCGGGCAATCACGTAGCAGTTCAACCGGGCAAGCGGTTGTGTATCGTGGGCGAAGGTGCCGTCGGAAGCTGCAATAAGGATGTGGCGCAGTTCGTCATTGAAGCCGGCGCGTACTTGCACGATCCGCGGATCGTAAGCCCGGGCGGCCCGGTCCGTGCGCATCACCAGTTCCAGCTTGGGAGCTATCCCTGCATCGGCATCCGCAGCAGAAATAGGATAGAGGCTTGTTTTGGGGATCTCCCGAAAGCCGGCCATCTGTTGCTTGGAGGGACCATTTGCGATCAGGGCCGCGGTGCGGGCGGCGCGCATGAGCCGTTCTGCGGAAAGGTCATCGGTATAGGCGTAGCCGGTGCGATCACCGGAACACACTCGAATACCGCAGCCTGCGCTGACCCCTTGGCTGGCGGACTTAACCAGCGATTCATCCACAGAAATGGAGGTGGACGCAATGGATTCGAAGTATAGGTCAGCAAAATCGCCGCCGGCGGAGAGTGCCTCTCCCAAACAGCGTTCGATCAGCCGCCCTGTAAGTCCAAACCTCTGAAAGAAATGCAGCTCATGTTCAGGAAAGGTCATTGGCGGCCTTGCGAAGCAATATTCACCATATTGTCATTCTAGTCCGCAGAGGAACGCTGGTAAACCACCGGCTGAGCTGCGTCCGAACGGTACACCAGGCCGATCTCTCGCGACCGGAGTTTCGTCCAGCTTGCAGCCCACCCACTCAGAGCTTCATTTTTGTCCGCTATGCTGGATGCGCTGACCGAAAGGCTGAGTCTCCCATGAGAACCGCGATCTTGCTCCTGTTGCTTTACGTCTCCACTGCCGTTGCCCAGCAACCGCAAGTACATGGACTCTGGGTATGGAAGACGCCAACCATTCTTGACCTGCCTGCCAGGGGGGAAGCCTTACGCGACTTCTGCCGATCGCAACAAATCAACGAAGTGTACCTATCGTTCTCTCAAGCTAGCTCTTTCCCGGCTCGCGCGAGGAGTGATACGAAATAGTTTTTCCATCCACTACGACGGCAACATAGCGGCCGTACTCGAGAACCTGCATCACCTTCTTGCCCTCCCGGGCAAGCTTTGCCCAGCGCGAGTTGGTGTCTGGATTCTGTTCCACGCCGCGCAACGCGCGATCTTCAAACTTGAAATCCACTTCGCGCAATTTGGAGCGGCTGGTTCGGCGAACGGGATAGCTCTCATCATGCAGAGTTACGGCTTTGGCGTTCTCAGCCATGACCTGTCGCCAAACAGAAACAAGAACTTCTTCCAGGCTCATGCCAATAGGATGCTACTCAGCGCGCATCACCGCACTAGGATCAGCCCGGACCGCACGCAGCGCTGGGACCAGAGTACCCAGCAGCGCGGTGACGAGACACAAGACAACCGCAACCGAGAAGGTAAGTGCATCGGCTGGTTGGACCCCGGCCAACAGGCTTTCCAGCAACCTTGCTGCGAGATAAGCCAGTGCCAGCCCTGGCAGCAGTCCGATCACGGCCAGGTAGGCGCCTTGTCTTAGCACCATGGTGAAGATATCGCCCTGCGCAGCACCCAAAGCCATGCGGATGCCAAACTCCTGCTGCCGCAGAGAGACGGTGAATGCCAGCAGCCCGTAGATGCCTAACCCAGCCAGCAGGATCGCCACCCCGGTAAAGACAATCAGCACCCGCATCTGGATGGTTCTCGATTCTGTCTCTCCGGCGACCACGTCCGCCATCGTTCTGACGTCCGAGATAGGCTGTTCAGGATCCGCCTTGTGAATGATTTGCCGGATTGCAGGCAGCAGCGTTTCCGGTTGCTGATTGGAATAGATAACCAAATCCTTGGGTGCGTAATACGTCAGCCCGTCATCGGGATCCTGTTTGGAACTGAGATACACCTGGGGTTCGCTGGTTCTCTCCAGCCCACGTGCGCGGATGTCGCGGACCACTCCGATCACTTCGCGATCGTGCATACCGAAGGTGAAATGCTTTCCCAGCGGCTGCTCGTTGGGCCAATACCGGCGTACGAACGATTCGCTGACCACCGCGACATATGGCCGATCGGCAGTGTCGCTCTCGCTTACCCCGCGTCCTGCCTGAATGGGGATGCCCAGGGTTGAGAACAAGTCAGGGGTCACGAAGCGCAGGCTCGCGGAATTGCCCTCGGTGCGAATCTGGCTCCTTCCATCAACGACGACTGGCCAGATGCCACCACCCCACGTCATAGGCAGAGCGCTGATGTACGCTGCGTCCGTAACTCCGGGGAGCCTGCGAACATCGGTCAGCACTTTGCTATAGAACTGATCGCGGGTACTGGTCTTGTTGTATTTCGGAAAGGGCAGCGCTGTACGCAGCGAAAGGATGTTACTGGTTCTGAACCCGGGATCAGTGGATTGCACCTTCCACAAAGCGCGCACCAGCAGGCCAGACAAAACCAGCAGCACGACAGAAGCCCCAACTTCGGCAGCCACCAGCACGGATCGCGCGCGATGGCTGCCCGTTCCTCCCGTGCGCACGCCAACTTTCAGAGCACTCAAACCTGCAGTCCGACACGCCCGCAGTGCGGGGGCGACCCCGAAGCCGACCACCGTTACCAGGGTCAGACTCAAGGCAAACAAGAGCATCTCGATGTCCACCGGGGGAACCTGCTGCACCGGGAGTGCGTTTGGCACCAGGCGGGCCAGCAGTGGCAATGCGGCGATGGCCAGTCCGGTTGCGCTGGCGCCTCCGGCGATCCCTACCAGCAGGCTTTCCGTCAGCAGCTGGCGCAGAAGGTTTCGCCGGCTGGCGCCCAGCGATAAACGAATCGAGAGTTCCTTTTCCCGGGCCAGCGAACGTGCCAACAGAAGATTCGCCAGGTTGGCGCAGGCGATGATCAGCACACACAGCGCTGCGCCACACAAGCCCTTCAGCAGCAGGCGAGATTCCGTGGTCAACTCATCGCGCATCGCAACTGGAGCGATATCCACTCCTTCATTCTCTTTCGCATATTGGCGCCGCAGCCGGGCGGCGATCAGTGACAGCTCGCTCGCAGCCTGGGCAGGCGATACGCCCGGCTTGAGCCGGCCTATCCCAACCAGGTAATTGTTATCGCGGTCCTGATAATCCAATTCTTTGAATTGAAACGGTGTCCAGAACAGAGTCTCGCGGGTAGGGAAACGAAAGTCGTGCGGCATCACGCCGATAACTGTGTAGGATTGGTTATCGAGAGAAACCGACTTTCCCGCTATGTCTCGATCGCCTCCGAACGCCGACTGCCAAAGTGAATAGCTCAGCACCACGGTGCCTGCAGCGCCCGCTTGGTCGTCCTTCTCTTGGAAAGTACGGCCAATCAGCGTCCGCGTCTCCAGCACAGAAAATAGATTTGCGGTCACCGCCGCGCCCTCGACCCTTTGCGGCTCACCCTGGCCGACCAGACTCATCGCAGTCCCGTTATAGGCGGCGAGAGCCGTGAACGAATTGCTGGAGCTTCTTACATCACGATAGTTGGCTGGAGAAAGCTCCATCCTGTTGTAGCCTTGGTGCTTTTCCCAAACCCTCATCAGCCGGTCGGGTTCGGCGAAGGGCAGCGGCCTTAACAGCACAAAATTGGCTAGCGTAAACACGGCGATGTTTGCACCGATGCCGATGGTGACCAGCAGAATAGCGGTCAGCGTGAAACCGGGTGAGCGAAGCAGTGTCCGGATGGAATGAACCAGGTCGCGGCGGGCGATCGCCCAATGCACCATGGCGGCGTTGAACAGCACCTCGGTGAAGGTAGAAAGCCAGAGCCAGCATTTCGCCGCCAGTCCTTCGCGCCGGCCAAGCTCCAGGGCGAAGATGGCGCTCATCTCGTTGCCATATTCCTCTCGGAACGACGAGGGATAAAGATGGAGGAGCAGTCGATAGAAGTTCATTAGGTGGTCCTCGGCGCGACTCCGCAAATCCGCGCCATCTTCAGTAAGTCGCGAAGTCGTCCCGCCTCTGCTTCCGCTACCGCCCTCCCCAAGGGAGTAATGCGGTAATATCTGCGCCGCTCGTCGTCGAACTCAGGCCTGGTCCGGGTCTCAGTAATGAGACCTGATTCGACCATCCGCTGAATAGATCGGTAGAGTGTGCCCGCACTCAGCTTCAGTTCTCCCTGGGTCCGTCTCGACACCTCGAGAATAATGGCGTAGCCATGCCGGTCCTCGTCGGTGAGAGAGAGAAGGATGTGGAAGGTCGTGGGTTGGAGGGGCAGCAGGGCTTTTATATCGTCAGCCATGAACTTCATACTATATGCACGCTGGCTATATGTGCAACGAATATAGGCAGCCGTACCCCGAGAACGTTTGGCTCTATCCCCGCCACGACCGCCGGGTGCCCCACATCTCGCTCGTTTTTCGCGAGATGTGGGATACAGCAGGCCTCCCCCAGGCTTGTGACGGATCCCACAACTCCACAGGGGTGCCCCACGTTCGCACCAGCGTTGCCCGGATTTCCTACTAAACAGCACTAGCCGCGACCGCGCCTGCGGCTTTCTCTCAAAGAAAGCCGCAGGGTCTTTCTCGAAGCCACCAACCTCGACAGGAAATCCGGGATACGTGGGCCGAAAACGATGGGCGAAGCCCCTCGACCGGCTTTCGTTCCGGACCCTACCTTGTTGTCATCCCGACCGGAGCGAAGCGTAGTGGAGGGACCTGCGGTCTCCTCTCCGAAACGAGTACTGCTATAATTTTAACTAACTGGTTAATCAATGACGGATCCTCAAAGTCGCCGCGCCGATGCCACCCGCAATGCAATTCTGCGCGCCGCGGTACGCGAATTCAGCGCCCATGGCCTGGCGGGTGCTCGCACCGATGCCATCGCCGAATCGGCCAAGGTCAACAAAGCCCTTCTTTACTACTACTTCAAAAGTAAAACCGCTCTTTACAACGCGGCCATCGAGGAGGTCTCAACTACCGCAGCCGAGCGCGCCTTCGCTGCGCTTGACCCCAAACACAGCGCCGGGGAGCGCTTGTTGCGCACGGCGGTCAATCACTTCGACCGCATCCTTACCCAGCGAGATTTTCAAAACCTCATGCAGCAGGAGTTAGTCCGCATGCGTCGCGGGGAGAGCGAGGCCATGCCTGCGATGGTGGAAAGCGTATTCAAACCGCTGATGGCAAAGCTGCAGGAAGTGATCCACCAAGGCATCGAGAAAGGTGAGCTGTGCCAGGTGGATTGGCTCCAGGTCGTCTACTCCACACTGGGGGCCAATGTTCTTTATTTTCTCAGCGCGCCCATGATGCGCCTGGTGCTGCCGTTCGATCCATTCACCCGTGCTGCGATCGAAACCCGGCGAAAAGCCGCGGTGCAGTTCCTGGGCTCAGCCCTGTTCGTTGACCGGGCTCACGGCGCCCGGCTGGCCAAACGAGTCCTTGCCGACGTGCCGATGCCGAAAGTAGTCCTCGCCCGATTCGGAGAAAAGAACCCATGAACCCCCGTAATCGAATTTTCATGTTGATCGGTATCCTCTTCATCATTTCCCTTTGCTGGTACTTCTTCTCCACCCAGCACTCGAACGACCTGCAATTGATCGGCACCGTAGACGCCAACGAAGTCGTCGTCAGCTCCCGTATTCCCGGCAGAATCCAAACCCTCAACGTCGATGAGGGAGACAGCGTGCAAGCCGGGCAATTGATCGCCACCATCGAGAGTGATGATCTTGCCGCGGCACAGAAGGCCGCAGCCGCCACGGCGGAGAGCGATCGCTACAAGCTGCAGGGAGCCAGCGATACCGAGCGCCAGACCCGTGGCGGTATGTCGAGCCAGTTGACCAATGCCGAAGCCCAGTTGCGGAGTGCACAGGCGGCCCTGGTGCAGGCCCAGGCCCAATACGAGCATCAGGATGCCGATACCTCGCGCATCGTCGCCCTTGCCGCCCAGGGAATCATGAGCTACCAGTCGCGCGATGAGGCGGCCACCGCTCTCAATGCCGCGCGAGCGACGGTCGATTCGGCGAAAGCAAATGTTGCCGCCGCCGAAGCGTCCGTCAAGGTCGCTGAGGCAAATACCATTCAAGCCCAGGCCGCAGCCAAGACCGTGTCCGCAACCCGCGGCGAAATGGAAAACGCTCGCGCCATGGTGAACCAGGCGGACATCCAGCTCGGGTATTCACGTGTCCTCTCACCCATCTCAGGCAAAGTCAACGTGCGCGCGGCGCGCCAGGGCGAGGTGGTTGCCGCCAGCACCCCAATCGTAACCATCACAGATTTAACCCAGACCTGGATCTATGCTCCCCTGCCGGAAACCGAAGCCGACTCGGTCCAATTAGGCGACAGGCTGCGGGTGGTGATGCCCAGCGGAACCACCATCCAGGGCAAAGTTATCGCCAAATCAGCAGAAGCCGACTTCGCCACTCAACGCGACGTAAGCCGCCGCAAACGCGATATCAAGACCATCCGCCTGAAGCTTCTCATTGACAACCCCGGCATGCGCTACGTGCCCGGAATGCTCGCCGAGGTCTATGTCCCAAAAAACAAGCTGGTGGATCGATGAGCCGGCCAGATGCAGCCATCGCGGTTGAAAACATCGTCAAGCGCTACGGCGAATTTGAAGCAGTCAAAGGCATCACCTTTGAAGTCGCCAAAGGGGAAATCTTTGGCCTGCTGGGACCCAACGGCGCCGGCAAAAGCACCCTGATCCGCATGATGACCACCCTCATTCCCGTTTCCAGCGGCAAGGCCATCATTGCCGGGCACGACGTTTCCCGTGAACCCGATGCCGTCAGACGAGTCATCGGGGTCATTCCCCAGGCGCTCACCAGCGACATTGATCTTACGGTCGAAGAGAATCTCTCCATCTATGCCAAGCTCTACGAAGTTCCCAAAGCGGAGCGCGAGCGGAGCATCACCGACCTGCTGGTAGCCGTGGACCTGCTCAAGTGGCGCAAGGCACAGACCAAGACACTCTCCGGAGGCATGCGGCGTCGTCTTGAGATCGCGCGCGGCCTGGTTCACAATCCCCGCATCTTCTTTCTCGACGAGCCCACCACCGGCCTCGATCCCGTCTCCCGTGTGTCCGTCTGGGAGATGCTCAACCACCTCAAGAACACGCGCGATCTCACCATGCTCATTACCACTCACTACATGGACGAAGCCGATCGCCTGTGCGACCGCATCGCCATTGTCGATCACGGCAAGCTGGTAGCGCTCGATACGCCGATGGCTCTCAAAGAGAGTGTTCCTGGAGACAACGTGGTGGAAGCGCATTTCAGCCATGAATCCCCGGAGTGGCCGGAGCGGTTGAAACAGTTAGCGGGTGTGACGGCAGTGGAACCAAAAAGCGGAGGCATGTATCGCCTGCTCACTTCGAACGGTTCGCTGACCACCACCCAATTAGTGGAGATGGTCAACAGATACAGCGAGACCATCAAGTCGCTGACCGTCCAGAACACCTCCCTCGACGACGTCTTCGTGCATTACACCGGACGTCAGCTACGAGACGAACAAGTCAAGGCGCAGGGCTTCGTAATGCCGCCGCGCCCGGGGATGCAACCATGAAACGAATGATGGCGATTGTAGAACGGGAGATGCGCAAGTTCTTTCGCTCTCCGGCGTTGATGATGGTCTCGATGACGCTCCCCCTGGTGCAGCTTGTGATCCTGGGCAACGCCTTTGGCGGTAAGATTCGCGGTGCGCGCATGGGCGTAGTCGATTACGATCGCGGTTCCCAGGCGCTCAAGATCGAAGAGGCATTCAATTCCATCGCGGTAAATATCCGCACCTTCACCACCGTCTCTTACGACGACGAGCAGAAGGCCAGGGAAGATGTGCGCACCGGCAAAATCGATGGCGCAGTCATCATTCCCGCGCAATATTCGCGCCGTGTGTTGGCGGGTGACTCTCCGGCCATTGGCCTGGTGGTGGACAACAGCGATCAGACCATGAGCGCCAGCCTGGAAGCAGAGATGCAATCGCTCGTCGATGCCTTGAATGCTCCCGTTATTCAGCAAAAGGTCGTGCAGCAGATCGCGCTTGAGATCGTTGAGCTCTACCCTTACGTCGAATACATGAAATATTTGCTTGCCGGCTCCATCGCGCTTGCCATGTATGTGGCGGTGATGATCGGTGGCGGCATGTTGTATATCGACGACAAAGCACGAGGGGTACACGAAGGCTATCTGGTAACTCCCATCACCAGCCTGGAGTTGGTTCTCGGCCTGAACTTGGCGGGGACTATCAAGGCTATGATGTCCGGTATTTGTCTAACAGTCATTGGTTCGCTGTTAGCCGGCCTGGGTGTCATCTTCAACCCGGTGACGGCCTTTCTTCTCCTGCTGCTCATCCTTGCCACGTCGATTGCCTTTAACGGCATGATGTTCCTGATGATGGTGCGCGTCGAGGATCCACTCGTGCCCCGCGCCATGTTTGGCGTGCTGAACACCCTTCTATTCTTCCCCAGCGGCGCAATCTCGCCTGTCTCGGGCTTACCCAAGTGGCTGCAGGTGATCGCTCACATCGATCCCTTCACCTACGCCGTTCACGGCTTCAAAGCCATCCTGCTCAAGGACGGCGGCTTTACTTCGATCCGCTGGGATCTCCTCTTCCTGCTTGGCTTCGGCATCGCAACGCTCGCCATGGCCACGCCCTTGTTCAAACGCACCCTCTAGCAACTGACGACTAGTAGGCGGATTACTGCAAGAAACGCGGGTGCATCCTTTCCCGGTGGTTTCCTCATGCCACTCCGAAGAAAGCGATTGCCGCTCCGGACGCCATATCGTTCTCCAGGACCGCGTGCCCCTGCGTATCGAAGCGGATTTCCGTTCCGGGCGTCGCCCAAAAATTTCGGTTCGGAGTGTGCTCGGTCACGTAGACGATCCTGCCCTTGGTTGGAGAAAACAGAACGACGGCACCTCGATTGCTGCTGTTGGAGATCTTCTCGTGAACTTCACAAACCCCGGCAACGTTGCCGGTCCGAATGGGATCGCTTTCCGCTATGTCCTCCCGTACTTGCTTATAACGTCCCATCACCTGGCCGATCCACTGCACGCCTGCCTCTGAAACCTTGAGAAGGTCACCCCAAATTCCGTTTTGCCCCAGAATCAGGCTAGCCATGTTGACCAACTGCGACGAAGCTGGGTCATCGGGGAAGTAGTGGGTAAGGAAAAGATTCGAGGGAATCCATTCGTCGTAGGTGAGCGGCTTGCGGCAGATCCACGTGCGCGCGGTTCCCGGATAGAAGAAGATGTTGTCGCTCTCGTTGTCCGAGAAGTGTGGCAGATCGTAGTCCACCAGGTAGGGGCCGTTGTTGATAAGAAAAAATCTGCCGGCAGTGAGGAAGCTCAGGCCCATGGCGCGTCCCGTCTCCGTGATATCAAAGTCGAAGATAACCTCGGGATAGGCGCGCTTGACTTTTTCTACGATGCGAACCATCTGCAATGGGAGCTGAAAGGCATAGGAATTCGAGCGTTCTTCTTCTCTATTGGCTGAAGTTCCGTGCCAGTGATCCGGTGAATCACAACCGTACTGCGCAACCGCATCCCAGACGAAGTAGCGGGCGCCGGTTTCCCGCGCAACGCGAATCACCGTGTCAGCATAGGCATCGGCATATTCACTAACCAGGCACATGGGATAACTGACCTCACTGCCCCACACATCTCCCGGCTCAGCGAGCTTACCCTTCCAGGAGGAAATGCACGACCGGTACGCTGCCAGAATCTTGCTGGAGACGGCCGCCATGGTGGGGTTGAACCAAAGTCCGAGCTTCATTCCGTGCTGATCGAGGCGCGCTTTTATGGTCTCCAGGCCATCCGGAAAACGCTGCCGATCTACCTCCCAGTCCCCCGTCTTTCCATGCCACCCGGTAACCATGACGAAGATCTCAAGCCCCAGCCGATGCGCGATATCGATCTCTTGCAGCATCCTTTCCTGGGTATACGAGGTAAAGTAACCATTCCCATTCCACCACTTATTGCGCTCTTGAAAGTTCCATGTGTTGTAAAGCAAATACGGACGTCGGCTCTCTCCTTCGACCTCCATATACTTGCGGACAGAGGCCCGAAAATGGCCGGCAATGGTTTCGGCAGGGGAAACGGCAGCTTCCATCCATACGGTATCGAAGACCTTGAGAGCCTGGCCTGATAGGTAATTGCCTTTAACGGCGACCAACTTCACCACGCGATCCGGCTGCAGATCGAAGCGCAAAAAAGTGTCGGGCATTTGCGATCCATGTTCGTAGGCGAGCAGAAGTGCCTCATGGCCTTCGCCCTCACCGATAAGGATGGGGCCGGCGACGTTAAGCCGGCCCGTGAACCATCGCAGTGGAACGTTGAATTCGCTGACTGTATCGCTGTGAAGCATCGAATTGAAGTCTGATAGCCGAACCTCCTTGACCCGGCTCATGTTTGCCAGCGACGTGCTGAGATAGGTGAGGGGGCCGCCTGCCTGCTCGAATGCCACGGCTTCCGCACCCTGGTTCTCGAGCGAATATCGGAATCGGACGACTGGGTTGTCCCGCGCTATACGAAATGTCATTCGCAGCAACAACGACGGTCTTGCCATAAGGGGCCCTGCGAAGGAGCATTCGGTTACGCCATTCTTCAACTTCTCGGGCGCACCGCCAGCTCGCACTTCCTTGAGGGTCGCCGCAACGCTCTTTCCCCCCAGCGGAAAGACTGGACATCCAAAACGATAGATCTGGCCGCTGGCACGGCTCTCGAGCGACCAGAAATCCGAGCTCGATCCGGATATACGGACACGAACCAGTGAATTACCGCACTCCAGTTCCCGGTGCCCCGACCGGGTGCCGGTGGGCTGCTGCTGCGCCAGTTCGGAGGGCGCCTTCGGTGATATGGCTTCGGCCTCGATCCTGGGTCGAACCAGGTCAGAAACGGAAAAAGCGGAGATCCCCTGGAGAAAACCTCTTCTGCTTACCATATTTCGTCACCATCCTCGGGATCGGGCGTTGAAGTGTCATCGAAGCTGTATGCACGGGGGCGAATAGTCGCTCCAGACGACAGCGATTTGTCTTATACCTGGGTTGTTTGTTGGGCTCAGTGGCACTATATCGAGACAAAGGGTTTGTCTGAACCTATACGCCCCAAAATCCTGCTTGACAACCGTCTTTCGGCGGTGATTAAATCCTCGCCGTTTGATGAAAGATTACCCTTCCTGACGCAAACAATCGCTTGTCTCTGACAGCGCTGGGGAGAGAGAAGACGCATGCATCCTGCCGGGCGGGTTAAGGCATGAACGTCTTCCCGATTGGGCCGATATAGCGCCCTTTCCAGGAACCCGCCGATGTTTCCAGCAGGAGGCCGGCAGGGAGAAGATTTTGTCGTACTTTGGGGGCTTATGAGAAACGCAACACGCTGGATACTCTGTTTCCTGCTCTGCGCAAGCGGAGTTGCCATCGCACAGAACACAAACTCAGGCGACATTCGAGGCACAGTGACGGACTCATCCGGAGCTTTGCTTCCAGGGGTGACGATCACGGTGCTGAACGTAGACACGGGAGTGTCGAAGGACTACACCACCGACAGTGCCGGCCTGTATGACACCTCCTCGATTGTGGCTGGAAACTATAAGCTCACTTTTCAAATGGATGGTTTCGACCGGCTCGTGCGCGGTCCCGTCACCGTCCAGGTCGGCATTACGAACGTGAACGGGCAGTTAAAAGTTGGCTCCGTCTCGCAAGAGGTGATTGTGAACACGGACGTGCCGTTGCTCAGGACAGAATCAGGCGAGCAGTCGACCACCCTGCCCGCAGAAGTGATGTCACAATTGCCTCAGACTGGGCAGGACTGGGAAAACTTCACCATCATGCTCCCCGGCGCAGCGGGCAACAGCTCTTTTGGCAACGGAACCAATCCTGGTCAGGTAGCCGCAGTCAACGGGAATCTTCCTTACAATGCCGTGCTCGCCGATGGTGCTTCCACCACCCTGCCATCAAGCGCCAACTCCGACGTTTCTATCCTCGAGACGGTCTCCGAGCTTCAGGTCAACACCTCTTCCTTTTCCGCCCAGTATGGGATCGGGGGCGTCATCTTCAACCAGATCAGCAAGGGGGGCACCAACAGCTTCCACGGCGCAGCCTATGAGTATTTCCAGAACGACGCCTTGAATGCCGCCAATTATGGGTTTGGCTCTAAGGTAGTGGTCCCGTTTCTGCGTTACAACAACTTCGGCGGATCGATCGGCGGCCCAATCCTGAAGAAGAAGATGTTTTTCTACTTCAATTTTGACAAGATCGACCAGAACAGCGGATCGAACAACGGATTTACCACGATTCCGACCACGGCCATGATGGCCGGCGACTTCACCGGCTTTCCCACGATTTATGACCCCACCACGCAGGTCGTTCAACAATCCGGTACAGAGGTCATCAACGGTGTTAGCCAGACCTGCCCTTGCGTAACCCGCCAGTCCTTCGCGCAGGAATATGGCAACGGCAACAAGATTCCCGCCTCGTTGATCGATCCGGTTGCCGCGAAGCTTCAGGCCTACTATCCAAATCAGACAACTCACCCCTCCACTGGACAATTTGTCCCGGGAACGTTGGTTGCCGGTGTTGATACAAACAATTACTACTACAGCATTCCTGCCCCCAATCCATACACGAAATACTTTGGGCGGTTGGACTACGACATCAACATCAACAACCGCCTCACCATGTCCGACACCCAGCGCGACAACCCGGCTCATTACCCAGGTATCTTTACCTGTCCTATCAACTGCGAATCCGGAGACGTTGACAGCAATAACGCCCAGGTTTCCGACGTGTGGAACATCAGCCCACACACCATCAACGAAGCCAGATTTGGATATACAGACCAGTGGAACTTTTTTGGCGCCGAGAGCACAGGTGAGGGCTACCCAGCCAAGCTGGGTTTGCAGTTCTCCAAGGCCGATATCTTTCCCACCGTGGCCATCAACGGGGCAAACTGCTGCAATCAGGGTACGAATGAGCTTCAGCCCGCAACCAACGCAGTTTATAAGGAGATGGCTTTCGACCCCTCCGATACGGTTACGATGATCCGCGGTAAGCATGTTCTCCACTTCGGCGGCGAGCTGCTCTTTTTTCGCGACGACACAACAAGCTGGGGAAATATCAATGGCGCAACAGTCACCTATACCGGGGTATATACACAGTCGACGGTAGGCGATAGTAGTACCGGTGTCGGCTATGCCGATTTTCTTTTGGGTCAGACCCAGGCCTGGAGCGCAGGCGTCAGTCCTGAGTATGGAGCGAGGCTAAAGAGTCCGCAGGTGTTCGTTCAAGACGACATCAAAATGAGACAGAATCTAACTGTGAATCTTGGCCTGCGCTATCAGATTCAGCATGGCTGGAATGAAGTGAAGAACAATATCAGCGTTTTTGACCCCACAGTGATGAACCCTGCGACCAATACGCTGGGAGCGATGTGGTATGCATCGACCCACGCGAACGGCCGCACCTCGCTGCAGGCCAACATTTATAACACCTTTCTCCCTCGGGTGGGATTCTCCCTGGTGGCCAACCGCAATACCACCATTCGTGGCGGCTTCGGTCTCTACGCCTACAACTACAGCCTGGACGAAACCGGCACCGGGATGGGATCTGCGCTCAGTTCCCAGGGCAGCCTGTCTGATCAAACCAACGGCGTCTCGCCGGTGGTGATCCTCTCCGGGAGCGGCTCCAACCTGCCCTACGTTCTGCCTACCACGAACCCGGCTGCACTGAACGGACAAGGTGTGAACTACAACAAGTACCACACCCCGCTGGGCAAGAGCATGCAGTGGAACGTCGCCGTTCAGCGAGAGATAGGTACCAACATGGTGGGCGAGGTTGCCTACGTTGCCAGCCATGGCTTCAACCTGGCCTTCCCTCTCAATCTGAATCAGGTGCCGGAAGCGAAACTCGGTCCCAACGACTCTCCCTCCGAACTGCCATATCCGCAGTTTCAGGGTATCGGCGGAAGCAATGGAAGCCTTAACGCCATCTCCAACTATGACTCCTTGCAAGTCTCCATCAGCAAGCGATTCACCCAGGGAGTCAGTTTCAACTTCAACTACGTGTGGTCGCACTTCCTGGATGATGAGGATTCTTCAGGATGGGGAAGTCGCGGCGGAACACAGGTATGGCAACGGGCTTTTAATCCGTCGGCGAACTACGGTGCTTCCAACTTCGACATCCGTGACGCATTTAAGGGGAATGTGGTCTATGCGCTTCCATTCGGCCAAGGAAAGATGTTCCTGAACCATAACTCGCTGCTCGACTTGGCCGTCGGCGGTTGGCAGGCGTCGGGCATCATCGTTCTCTCGACCGGCAATCCGTTTACGCCCACGGTGAGTGGGAGCGACAACTCCTTTTCTCAGGGTGGTCAATCGGGCAACGGCTACGCCTGGTTTCCCAACCAGATCGGAAATCCGACTTTAACGAATCGGACGCTCAACCAATGGTTCAACCCGGCAGCGTTTACCATCGCCCCAGCTGGAACCTTCGGCGATATGAGAAGGAACAACATTTATGGTCCCGGAATAGAACTGGTCAACCTATCGGCGTCGAAGACTTTTTCGATCTGGGAAAGCGTCAAGTTTCAGATTCGGGGCGACGCAACCAATGCGTTCAACCATCCAAGCTTCTCCTTGCCCAACTCGAGTCTGGTTTGCACCACCCCAGGGGTTCCTTGCACTTCGAATGCGAACGTCACCGAGGTCTCTCAGGGAGGACGCACCATGCAACTCGGCGCGCGCTTGTCTTTCTAGTCCCAAAAGCTTGCGGCTCTAAGGAGAGGGGCGGTCTGTCTTCTGTTTGACAGATCGCCCTTTTCCGTCTGTCCAGGGCTTTGCGCGCCAGGCAGAGTACCCGTGTTAGGAGGATGAATGAAATTGCGTTTCATGCCGGGCTTTCTTATTTCGTGCGTCGTTCTACCCGCGCTCCCTTCTCATGCTCAACCTGGAAAGAGCGCCACCGTCTGGCTTTCGACAGAGGACCGCTCCTCTCTTCTTGTCCCGCAGCCTGCGCCGCTCCAATTCAAGAAGAGCGATCAGCAGGCTTCCGCGATTGATGTGAACGACCAGCAGAAATATCAGACGATGGATGGGTTCGGATTCGCCTTGACCGGCGGCAGCGCGCAGCTGCTCATGCGCATGGACGCTCCGCGGAGGAAGGTGCTGCTGCAGGAGCTGTTTGGGACAGGTGACAGAGATATCAGCGTGAGCTACCTGCGCATCAGCATCGGCTCATCCGATATGAACGATCATGCATTCACCTATGACGACTTGAAGCCGGGTGAAACGGACCCAAGCCTGGTGAAATTCGACTTTGGACCGGATAAGACCTCCGTGATTCCAGCCCTAAAAGAGATTCTTGCCATCAATCCCAGGATCAAAATTCTGGGGTCGCCGTGGTCGGCGCCGGCGTGGATGAAGAGCAACGGCAATCTGAAGGGCGGAAGCCTCAAGCCCGAATACTACGATACCTACGCGCAATACTTCGTCAAATTTATTGCGGGTATGAAGGCTGCGGGAATCAGGATCGACGCGGTTACTCCGCAGAATGAACCGCTAAATCCCGATAACACGCCGAGCATGGTAGTGGAACCCGCGGACGAGGCCGCATTTATCGGGAAATCTCTCGGACCGGCATTCCGCAAGGGGGGGATCGAGACCAGGATCATTGTCTACGATCACAATTGCGACCGGCCGGACTATCCATTGACCATCCTGAACGATCCCCAGGCAAGACCGTATGTGGAGGGGTCGGGATTCCACCTTTATGAGGGCGAGATTACAGCGTTGACCAAAGTGCATGACGCCTATCCGCAGAAGAATCTCTACTTCACCGAGCAGATGGTGGTGGATGACCGCGGCGATCCGCGCCTGCACATCGCCGCGCCGGTGGCCAGGCTGATCGTCGGCGCTCCGCGCAACTGGAGCCGCAACGTGTTGCTGTGGAATCTTGCCGCCGACCCGGAGTTTAAGCCGCATACCGATAACGGTGGCTGCCCGGTGTGCGAGGGAGCGATCACGCTCGACGGGAACAACGTGACCCGCAACCTGGCTTATTACACGGTTGCGCACGCGGCGAAGTTTGTGCCTCCCAGCTCTGTGCGCATCCAGTCGAGCACGCCGGATAAGCTGCCGAATGTAGCCTACAAGACTCCCGGCGGCAAGTATGTGGTGATCGTGGTCAACACCAGCGGCGCCGCGCAGACATTTCAAATTCGCTTTCATGACGAGAGCATTGTGTCTACCTTGAGTGGCGGCGCTGTTGCGACCTATGTGTGGTAAAGAAATCTGCCGCAGCGCCGGCGGGAGTAATAAAATGCCCTAGACAAACCCTTGTCTAATGAATCATCCAACGGTAAGATTCGTATCAACGAAAATCACCATGGATTGAGGTCACAGCGCCAAAATGGCCAAGCGCATCGATAGTCTGCCTGCTGGGCCTGTCAGCCTTAAGACCCTTGCGGCTTATCTCAATCTTGATCCCACGACTGTTTCTGTCGTTCTGAACCAGGTTCCCGGACGTTCTATACCCGAAGCGACCCGGGAGCGAATCCGCAAGGCCGCGGTCAAGTTCAATTACCAGCCTAGTTTCCTCGCACGGTCTCTGCGAAATCGCCGCACCATGACGATCGGCATTTTAGTTCCGGTCCTCGCGGACGGCTATCATGCGGAAGTGATGACGGGCATCGGGGACAGCCTGCTCGAGGAAAAGTATTTCTACTTCATAGCCCACCACCGCCATCGCCGCGATCTTATCGAGCAATATCCACGCATGCTCATGAGCCGCGGTGCGGAGGGCTTGATTACGATCGATACCAACCTCATCGGCAACCTTCCCCTGCCGGTAGTGGCCATTGCTGGTCACCAGCGTGTGAATGGCGTCACCAACGTGGTGCTCGACCATCATCGGGCGGCGGAGCTGTCGCTTCGCCATCTTTACGATCTAGGCCATCGCACCATCGCGTTCATGCGCGGGCAGCCGTATAGTTCCGATTCCGGAGCTCGCTGGCAAGGCATTGTTGAGGTGGCGAAAGACCTGGGCCTGGTGATCCGTCCGGAATTGACCATTCAACTGGAAAAGGACCTGACCTCGCCCGAGTTGGGCTACCCCGTCGTGAAGCACCTGTTGACGCATCATCGCAACTTCACGGCGTTTCTCTCTTTCAACGACATTGCTGCCATAGGCTGCATTCGCGCACTCCATGATGTAGGCTTACGAGTTCCGCTGGATGTCTCGGTGGTTGGCTTCGACGATATTAAAGAGGCAGCCTTTCAGACACCGAGTCTGACCACCATTCGTCAGCCCCTTCATAAGATGGGAGCGTTGGCGGTGCAGTCGCTTCTTCAACAACTCCGCGCTACAAACAACCGGGAACATCCCCAGATAGCCGTGGCGCCTGAACTAATCATCCGTGAGTCAACGGGCCCGGCGCGAAGAAAAACAGCGAGAACCAGGACCAACAAAGCCCTCGGCTAAACGCAGTACCCGGCCCCGAGTCGGCGCATTGAAAGCGCGGGGCCAGCGCGGACGAATACTGAGTGGGTGTTCCGGCCTGGAGTTTCTGCATTTCCAGCGCCATATTTTTGTCAGGATAGAGCTCGATCCGCGGGAATATGCTGTGTCGCTCCGGACCTTGTGGTGTAGCCCCGGACTTCAGTCCGGGGGAGCGGGTTTTCAAACCCGCTTAAGAGGTTGGGCACAAAAATTCAGGGCTTTAGCCCTGGTGGCCGCCTCTGAAGCGGTCTGCGACTTGTTCCGCAGCCTGACTAATCGCTGCAACATTCACGAAATATCCAGGGGCTAAAGAGTCTGCGTGAGAATTCGGCCCTGGAAGGGCACGGCTTCAGCCGTGCCGTAAATGACACCGCCATCTACGGCTTTACAGGCTGCAGAAAAACCAAGGTCTTTGAAGGGTACGGCGTTTAGGCCGTACGTAACCAATCTAAAATCAGTACGGCTTTAGCCGCTGAGGTACGTTTTTCCATCCGCTAATTTTTCTTACTGCTGATAAGAGAAGTCCCTGAGGCCTGATTTCGTCGCAATCGTAGACTTTGTCCGCAGCCCGCCACGACTACAAAAAAGAAAGGGTACCAGAACATCCTGGTACCCCGGAGGACCTACTGACAAGTAGGCAAGGTCAAAACGTAAGATGTGCGCTGAGTTGCACGGTACGCCCTAAACCAGTCAGACTCGTAATCGTCGATGTGCCAGTAGCAATGGAGCCGTAGTTACTGCATCCGCTCGGCAACGTTCCGGACGACGGGCAAACTGTAAGGTTAGCGTTCGGTAGCTGGAACGAAGGGTGATTGAACGCATTGTTCGAGTCGGCACGCACTTCTAAGTGAATACCTTCGGTGAAGCTAAACGTCTTCCCCAGTCCAAGATTGACACTGTTATACGCCGGGCCCGTCAGCTGATTCCGCCGCTCGTTACCGAACGTTCCCGGGGCTGGTACAGCAAAGGCAGCCTCATTGAACCATTGGTTCGGACCGCGGTTTTGCAACTTGGGGTTGCCGATCACGTTTGGAAACCAATTAAAGTTACTACCCGCCAGTGAGTAAGAATTGGTTCCGCTGGCCATGACCGCGGTAAACGGTTGGCCGCTCTGCACGATAATCGTTCCCGCTAGCTGCCATCCGCCGATCACTTCGTCGAGCAGCGTGCTGTTGTTCAGGAACTGCCTGCCCCTTCCGAACGGAAGTTCATAGATCCCATAGCCCCGGAAAGCATTACGAATATCGAAGTTGGAGTTCCCATAGTTAGCCGAAGGAACAAAGGAGTTCTGAATTTGCGTGGCGCCTCCGTGGCTTCCCCAGCCCGCGGAGTCGTTATCACTCAGGAAATGAGACCACACATAGCTGAAGTTAAGGTTCAGACCTCGGCTCATGCGTTTCTCAATCACAGCCTGCAACGAGTTGTAGTTCGAAATCGCATTCTCATTGGCGGGAGTTCCAGAAGTGTTCAGCGATCCGAACTGAGGATAAGGCCTGGATCCCTGGTCGTTCGCCGACAATAACGCTTGCGGCACCTGGTTGATATCTACCTGGAAGGGCAGATTATGACCATGAGTGGCCACGTAACCAAGTTGCGCCACCAGGTTGTTTCCTATCTCGCGCTGGGCCCGCAGGTTCCATTGATAAGAACCTCCTACTGGTTCATGGTAAGCATTGAAGTTAAAGCTTTGTCCGTTATAGGCATCGGGCGCGTTCGAATTCGATACATACGGCAGGGTTGAGCCGCTTCCAGAGAGAATCACGACAGGCGCTAAGCCGTTCGTGTTGTCATTCACGCTGCCCTTGGACCCGAAGGCTTGACCCATTCCACCACCATATTGGTCGTTGCTCCAGTTATAAGCAAAAAGACCAAAGCCGCCGGTAATGGTCGTCTTGGGATTCAGAAGATAAGCAAACCCTACTCGAGGAAGAAACGTGTCGTAAACCGGTTTCTGCAGATGTGTGCGGCCGTTGGCGTGGGTTGAACCAAACCAGATGGCGCCCAATGTATTGCTGGTAGGGTTCTGCACCGTCGGATCGAAAGATGCTTCGTTGCCTTTCACCTCGCTCCAACCGGTCTGAATCTGGTAGCGCAGCCCCAGGTTCAAGGTCAGGTTTGGTGAGATCTTGTAATCATCCTGAACGAACATCTGCGGAAGCTTTTCCCGCCCGCCGTACTCTGGCGTTTCATTCGCGCTCCAATTTTGCGTTTGTCCCAGCAGGAAGTCCGCATACGGAGCGCCGGTCGTTGTGCTGCCCACGTAGGCTTGGGTGTACTGCCCGGTGTAGTCCATCGTTCCAGCGTTCAGGTTCCCCCACGCAGTTGAGTTGTTCTGGTAGATCAGGAACTCGCCCCCGAAGTGAAGCACGTGTTTCCCAATCACCATCGTGACCACGTCCGATGGATCAAAGGCATGCTCCTTGTAGACCGCGTTGATCTGCGACGACAGAACAGTATTGCCATTCGGACCGTTGTCAAAATTGGTGATGTTGATGTTAGGGAAGTTATCGGATTTGGCAAATTGCCACCCCAGCTTGGCTGGATAGCCTTGATCCAGCGTGTAGGGCACAAAGAAGTTGAGCTGATTGGTGTAGCCCATTCTCACTTCGTTCGTAACATGTGGGGTGATGCTCCACACGTCCGTCACCTGGCTATTCACCCTGCTTACATCGCCGCTCTGGCATCCGATCGGGCATAACCCGGGGCCGAAGGTCTTGCCCGGATTGTTTCCCTCGGTGACCGAACCATTGAGTTTGTTGTTCGCGGTTAGGTTGTAGTCCAGGCGCCCAAAAAACTTGGTGAACGGGTTGGTATTAGGAGCTGTGTAGGTGTAGTTGTTTTGTACTTGGCCGTTGGAAATCGTACCCGCCGTGTTGGGTTTCGGGAAGTAGGCCTGGATTGCCTTGGCGACGGGATCAAACCGCTCGGCCGGAATCTGGTTGTTGGGGAAGGGTGTGCGGGTTACGCAAGGGCAGGCGGTCGGGGAGCTCGCGCCGGGATAAGTGTAAGTACCGGTCTGTTGAAACACGGTGGTCGACGCGGGGTCGTAAATCGTGGGAAGCCCGGCAAAGTTGCCGCTCAACTCCGCCGGCGTGGGAACGGTGAAAAAGGAAGCCGCGGTGCCGCCGTTGTCGATAATGTGCTCGTAGTTGAAGAAGAAGAAGAACTTCTGCCGGATGATCGGGCCGCCGATCGTTCCCCCAAATTCGTGGAAGTGGATAATCGGTGTCGCCGTATTGGCGCCGAATGTGTAATTGTTCGCATTCAGCGCCGTATTCTGGAAGTACTCATAGGCTGAACCGTGAAACCGGTCTCCGCCGCCTTTTGTGATCTGGTTATAGAGAATGCCGCCTACACCGTACTGCGCCGAAAAGGCAGAACTGCTGGTCTGCACTTCCTGGATATCTTCCTGCACCACGATGTCGGAGTTGGCGCTCGCCGGCAACGTAGTTTCCGCTCCGTCTGCCAGTACCGTGCTGAACGGCAGGTTGCCGTTCACTGCCAGCATGGTGCCGTTCGAAGTGCCGGAGCCCACCACCCCCTGGTTCCCACCCGGAGCGCCTGCAGCCCCGGGCTGCAGAATATTAAAGCTGGACCAATCCTGACCGATCGAGGAAACCTGTGGCAGCTGGGCCAGCGTCTCCGCGTTCATGGTGGTCGTGATCGCGCCGCTTTCCGTGTTCAGCAGCGGTACGTCCGTGTTGACCACCACCTGCGTGCTGACCGTACCCACGTCCAGCGGTGCGTTCAGGGTGGTCGGGCCCACCGGAATGGTCACCGAAGACCGGACCAGCGTAGAAAATCCTTCTCTCGAGAAAGTGACTTTATAATTGCCGGCAACGATGGAAGAGGTGTCGTATACCCCGGCCGCATTTGTCGTGTAAGTATGGGTAACGCCGGTGTCAATGTTGGTGACCGTTACGGTCGCCCCTGGAATGGCCGCCCCGGATGTGTCGGTCACTGTGCCGCTGATGTCGCCGGCGTTCGTCGCCTGCCCGAACGCAGCCCCGAAAGAACCTGCTAGAAACACGCCAGCCAATATTGCTAATCGCCCTAACTTCATACCTTACCTCCCAGATAATGGTGCTGCTGTATGTAATCTTGATTCCTGTTGCGGCTCAATTTCTAAAGACAAACGGTTGTCTTTTGCCATTTGGCCGCGCGCGAGCAATATAACAGGACCCGCCATAAAGTTGTCAAGGGCTATCTTGAGACGCTGAATCGAAAGACAACCGTGTGTCTTGAGCATGAACCGATGATTCGCGCCCCCGGCCGTCCCCGCGGGAGCGGGGTTGCTCCCTTACAACTGACAGAAACTGCGAGGGTTGGAAACCAAAACGCCTTTTAAGCAACCGTTTGTCTCGGATGTGCCCGCGGCGGTATCATTCGGAGGCGATGTGCGCAAAAATCTGTGCCCTTGTCCTGCTTCTCCTCCCTGCCCTCCCCCTCCTGGCCCAGGAGGCCGGCAGTCAGGACCAGGTGGCACAGCATTCCCGTCAGGCCCAGCAATACCTGGCCCAGCACCGGCCCGATCTCGCCATCCCGGAATTCAAAGCCCTGGTCGCCTTAAACCCCAAAAACCTCGATGCTCAGGCGAACCTCGGGGTGTTGCTGTTTTTTCAGGGAGACTATAGCCAGGCCGAACCGCATCTCCGCGCGGCACTCGATATGCAACCAACCCTGACCAAGATCCAGGCATTGCTCGGGATGGCGGAAAAGCGCACCGGCGAAACCGCGGCCGCGAACACTGACCTCGAGGCGTCCTTTGCAGCCGTGACCGATTCAAAGCTCAAGATCCAGATCGGGATGGAATTGGTCGAGTTGTACACCGCAAGCCGCGACCTCGAAAAGGCCAGCGGGGTAGTGGCCGCCATGCGCCAGGCGGACCCGCTCAACCCTGCGGTGCTTTACACTGCTTATCGAATTCATTCCGACCTTGCCAGCGAAGCCATACTGAGCCTGGCGCTGCTAGCGCCCAATTCGGCGCAAATGCATCAGTTGATGGCCCATGAAGAGGCCAGGCAAGGCAACACGGCCGCCGCCCGCCTGCAGTTTCAAAAAGCCGCTGAGATAGACCCTAAGCTCCCCGGCATCCACTTCGAATTGGGTGAGTTGCTTGGCATCTCGGAAGATGCCAAAACCAGGGCCGCTGCAGAAGCGGAATACAAAGCGGCTCTCGTTGAAAACCCAGCAGATGAAAAAGCAGAAACCAGGTTGGGCGATCTGTCCAGCCGCAATGGGGATACTACTCAAGCGCTAGCCCACTACAACCGGGCGCTCACTCTGCAGCCTGAGGATGCGGAGGCGGAGTTCGGGCTGGCCAAAACCCTCATCGCCATGAACCAGCAGGCCAAAGCATTGCCGGTGCTCGAGCGCGCGGTGCAGCTGGAACCGACCAACGCTGCCGCCCACTTTCGCTTAAGCACTATTTATCGTGAGATGGGGCGGACCGCAGACTCACAACACGAGGTAGAGGAGTACAAGAAATACAAGATAATGAAGGAACAGCTGGAGCCCATTTTTAAGGAAATGCAACTGCATCCCGCAGGTGCGTCCAACCGCATGTCCAACGACGACCAGGAGGCAAAGTAACGAGCATCCGCGACAGCCCGCGAGAATCCCCAAAAAAGAAGTCTCTGCGCGGGACGCTCTTGTGTATCGGGCTGGCCCTCTTCTACCAGCCTGCTGCCACGCGGGCGCAACCGCCCGCTGCAGATTCGGCGGTTCCTCAACTCGTCGACATCACTCGCTCCACCAAAATCCAATTCGACCATCTGTCCTCTCCGGCAAAAAGGTACATCGTCGAATCCATGAGCGGCGGAGTCGCCATCATCGATTACGATCGCGACGGCTGGCCGGACCTTTACTTCACCAATGCGCCCGGAATCGACATGGCCCTGGCCGGCCGCAAAGCCCGCAGTGCCCTCTACCACAACAACCACGACGGCACCTTTACCGATGTAACGGAGAAGGCCGGCGTCGGCTATCCCTGCTGGGCCATGGGCGCCTCCGTCGGAGACTACGACAATGACGGCTGGCCCGATCTGCTGGTCACCTGCTTTGGCGGGGTCACGCTCTTCCGCAACAATCGCAACGGTACCTTCACCAACGTAACCACCCAGGCAGGGCTAAGCACTGACTCCGGCTGGGCGACAGGCGCGGCCTTCGGTGACTATGACCATGATGGTTGGGCCGACCTCTTTGTCGCCCATTACGTAGACCTTGACCTCAAAGACCTGCCTGAATTCGGCTCCAGGCCAACTTGCCAGTATCGCGGCATCGCAGTGCAGTGCGGTCCCCGCGGTCTTAAGGGATCTCCCGACGCCCTCTACCACAACAATGGCAACGGAACCTTCACCGAGGTAGCCAAAGCCGCCGGTGTCGATGACCCACAAAAGTTCTTCGGGCTGACAGCGGTCTGGAGCGACTTCAATAACGACGGACTCCTGGATCTGTTTGTAGCCAACGATGGAGAGCCCAATTACCTCTACCGTAACGATGGCAATGGCCACTTTACCGATGTCGCACTCGATGCCGGAGTGGCTGTCAACGTCGATGGAAGCGAGCAGGCCAACATGGGCGTGGCGCTCGGAGACTACGAGCACAAAGGTCTGTTCTCTGTCGCCATCACCCACTTCAGCGAGGAATATGCCGCGTTATACCGGAACAACGGTGCTTTCAGCTTTACCGACGTTTCCAGCTCTTCTGGTATCGCCCGCGGAACCACACCCTACGTGGGCTGGGGAGACGCCTTCCTCGATATAGACAACGATGGTTGGCCTGACCTGATCCTCGTCAATGGGCATGTTTACCCACAGGTGGATACTAAGGACATCGGCACCGCTTTTCGAGAGCCGAAACTCCTCTATCTCAATCAGCACGACGGTACCTTCCGCGACGCAAGTAAACTCGCCGGAGCCGCGATACAAGTCCCGCAGGTGAGCCGCGGACTGGCGGTTGGCGACCTGTTCAACGATGGCCACCTGGAAATTGTGGTCGAGAACCTGGAGGGGGAACCGATGATCCTGCGTCCCCAGGGGGGTGCTCACAATCATTGGATCAGCTTCGAACTTCAGGGAGCAAAGGGCAATTTGCTCGCCCTCAACGCCCGCCTCCGTGCCACAGCCGGCGATCTGGTGCAACTGGACGAGGTCCGCAGCGGCGGAAGCTATCTCTCGCAAAATGATCTGAGGATCCACTTTGGCTTGGCCGGCCATGAAAAGCTGGATAAATTAGAGATTTTCTGGCCCTCGGGAAAGGTTGAAACGCTGGCAAATCTGGCCGCGGACCACTCCTACCTCGTTAAAGAGGGCCAGGGAATCGTTTCTGGACGAGGTAATATTTAGACAAACTATTGTCTGGAACGATCCCTGCTGGTATCTTGTCTGCTTAAATGGCCAAGCGCAAGCAAGACGACAGTAAGGTTGTCGAACGCGTTAGTCTCAAGACCCTCGCCGCCTATCTGAACCTCGATCCCACGACCATATCGGTCGTGCTGAATGATGTCCCGGGACGTTCCATTCCCGAAGCAACGCGAGACCGAATCCGCAAGGCCGCCCTCAAATTCAGCTACCAGCCCAGCTTCCTGGCAAGGTCACTAAGAAATCGCCGCACCATGACGATAGGTATATTAGTTCCCGTGCTCGCCGACGGCTATCACGCGGAAGTGATGACCGGCATCGGAGACCGTCTCCTCGACGAAAAGTATTTCTATTTCATTGCCCACCATCGCCACCGGCCCGATCTCATTGAGGAATACCCTCGAATGCTGATCAGCCGCGGCGCTGAGGGATTAATTTCCATTGACACCAACTTGGTCCACAAGCTGCCACTCCCCGTTGTCGCCATAGCCGGTCACCGCCGTGTCGGTGGAGTAACCAACGTTGTGCTCGATCATCATCGCGCCGCGGAGCTTTCGCTGTGCCATCTTTACGGCTTAGGCCATCGCACGATTGCCTTTATGCGTGGCCAGCCATACAGTTCTGATTCCGATGCACGGTGGCAAGGCATCGTTCAGGTGGCCCAGGATCTCGGCCTCGCCATACGTCCTGAAATGACCATCCAACTGGAAAAAGATCTCACGTCGCCTGAGCTGGGATACCCGGTGCTGAAGCAATTGCTCGATCACCAGCGCAGCTTCACCGCCGTGGTTTCGTTCAACGACATTGCAGCCATCGGCTGTATTCGTGCCCTCCATGATTCCGGGCTGCGCGTTCCGGAGGATGTATCGGTAGTAGGTTTCGACGATATCAAGGAGGCAGCCTTCCAGACTCCGAGCCTGACCACTATACGCCAGCCTCTTCACCAGATGGGTGCGCTCGCGGTCGAGTTATTGCTCCAACAACTCGGACCTTCTGGCACCAAGGGTCCTCCTGAAGTAGCCGTCGAGCCGGAGCTGATCATTCGCGAATCAACTGGCCCATTGAGGCAGAAAACAACGCCGGCCAGGCGGAAAAGCCTTTAGCAACCGTGGTTGATCCTTCTCTGGCCGCCGCGGGCAGGACCACATCTTTTCCCACCTCAGGTCAAGTCCAACTCCCATTCCTGTCCAACGAGATCTTGGCCGAAGCTGTGGTGAGACTCTTCCTTCACCAGCCGGAAGCCGGCTCGCTGATAAATGCGGTGCGCAGCCGTCAAAATGCTCTGGGTCCAAAGAACAACCTTCCGATAACCAGCACTGCGGGCAAAACGGATGCATTCAGTCACTAAAGCATCGCCAAGACCCGTACCTCGCGCACTTGGCTCGACAAACAGTAGCCGAAGCTTCGCCGTGCGCGGTTGGTTCTGATGTTTGACCAGAAACACATGCCCCACATTCTGGCCATCCACTTCGGCGATCCAGCATCGTTCCCGGCCAGGTTCGAAGTTTCTAACGAAATCGGAAACGATATTCGCCGCCAGTGCTTCGAACGTTTCATCCCAGCCGTACTGTTCCGCGTAACCGAGTCCTTCTCTGTGGACGATCCATCCCATGTCGCCTACGCGGTGGGGTCGCAGGACGTAAGGTATCCGGCTCCGGTCGACCTTCATCAGGACTCTCTCGATGGTCTGCAAGCAGTCGATGAGTTCCATGCGAGCTGTGGGTGGCAAACTCTCGAGGGCGGTGCGTGCTTGTTCTTCGGAAAGCGCGTTCAGTTTCTTGAATGCCGACTTGCCGCGGCTCGTGAGTGTAAGCTCTGCAAAGCGGCCATCTTCCTCTGAGGCCTTTTTCTCCAGCAACCCGTCGCGCTCAAATTTTCCCAACAGCCGGCTCAGGTATCCGGGATCCATTCCGAGCCCCTCGGCGATTTCGCTCGCTTTGGGCGCCGTGCGATTTGCCAGTTCGTAGAGCACACGCGCTTCCGCCAGACTGTAATCGCTGTTCAGCAGTCCTTCGTTCAAGGTTCCGATGTACCGCGTATACATTCGGTTGAAGTGGCGAAACTTCGCAATCTCGCCGCTAACCTCAGGGGACGATTTTTGAGACGAAGCCATGCGCACCATTTTCCACAGTATAGTTGACTTTGTCAATCAATATAGTTGACCGGTTAAATACCTTTTGCCTGGAAGCCGGGTGGGCTGCTGAAAACCCAACGCTGTTCGATGGATGCTGCAACGAAGCAGTCCCGCAGGGGACGGAACAGCCTGTAGCCCGGCACGGAAGTGCCGGGTAGGATAGGGTTAATGGGTCGAGTCCCGAAGGGACGGCACAAGGCCTTTTCTGCAGTCTGTTAGTCCCTGGCCGATTGAGTTTGCAAGTTTAACCAGACGTTTACGCGAGCCTGAAAACTTCAGGAATATCTTTCCAAGTGATGAGGGACGGCGACGTTCCCATGCTCGCAAATCCGTATCCATCTCTGAGGCATTTATGAGTATCAATCGCAGGCAGTTCATGCGCAGGGCAGCAGGAGCAGTCTCCACCGCCGCTTTCATGGGCGCTGCTGGATCTCAGCGGGCGACTGGTCAGGAGCAAGCATTGCCTGCGCCTGAAGCATCCGGGGTCGAGCACATTGTCGTCTTGATGATGGAAAACCGCAGTTTCGATCATCTCCTGGGCTGGCTGCCGGGCGCCAACGGAACCCAGGCCGGCCTCAGCTACGTCGACAACAGTGGGGAGGCTCACCCCACCTATCGCCTCAGCTCATTTGTAGGCTGTTCGCACCCCGATCCCGACCACTCTTATGCCGGGGGCAGAAGCGAGTACGACGACGGAAAGATGGACGGATGGCTCCGCACTTCCACCAACGACACTTTCAGCATCGGTTACTACGAGGAAGCCAACCTGCCTTTTTACGCCGCGTTGGCACGTAACTTTACTACCCTCGACAACTACTTCGCATCCATCCTTTCGTCTACTTTTCCCAATCGCGTTTTCCAGCACTCTGCGCAGACCGATCGCCTTTCCAATACACTCGATCTCTCAACCCTGCCAACCATCTGGGACACGCTCGCTGTGGCCGGCGTGAGCCATAAGTATTACTTCTCTAACGTCCCTTTCCTGGCGCTTTGGGGAACGAAGTACCTGGGCATGTCGGCGCTCTTCCCGGACTTCCTGGCAGATGCCGCGGCGGGAACTCTTCCTGCAGTATCGTTTCTCGATCCCAGGTTCACGATACTGGATGATGGCCTTGGCAACGACGATCACCCGCACGCCGATCTGCGGGCCGGTGAAGCGTTCTTGGGACGGGTATACAGGGCGCTCACCTCCAGTCCTCTCTGGCCAAATACAGTGTTGATCGTGAACCGGGACGAGTGGGGCGGGTTTTACGATACCGTCGTACCGCCGCGCGTGATCGCTCCCAACGATGTCGACACCGATCTCGTGGAGGGCAAAGCGCTGCTCGGATGCCGCGTGCCGGTGATCGTAGTGTCGCCATTTACCCGTAGCAGCAACCCGGCGGTCCCGCGCATCAATTCATCACTCTACGACCACACCTCTGTACTCAAATTTATCGAGTGGCGATACAACCTGCCGCCGCTGACCAGCCGTGACGCCTCTGACCAGATAGCGAATCTCGCCCTGGCATTGAACTTTGCAGCCCCGGATCTTACCATCCCTTCGTTGCCGGTGATCCATACGCCGTTCCCCAATCCTTGCGGCCTGTTTGAACTGGGCAGTACCGTAGACAATGAAAGTTACGATTTCTACAATCTGCTCGTTTCCGATCTCGCGGCCGAGTGGAAAAAGCTTACCTAGTACTCGAGCTTTTTGTAGAAGTGCAAGGGCAAAACAAAGGCGGGGGTATCTTGGGGCTCGAGGAGAGGATCTGGAAGCCTCAAATCCAGGGATACTTCTGCTTCGACAGGCTCACGCGTATCCTTAGGGAGTGGGGAGATAGATGAAACGTCTCAGGCTCCTGATGCTCCTGTTGCTCGCCGCCTCACTTCCATTCCAGTCTGGCTGCCGGTCGGCTCCAAACACCGTCCGGCAAACTGAGTCTCCCTCACCGGCTGCGAGCGGACAGCTTGAGCTGGTTTTCTCCTACGGTTCCGAGAAGCAGAAGTGGATTGAAGATGTAACTGCCACCTTCAACCAAAATTCGGTGCGGACCTCCAGCGGAAAAACCATCCAGGTAAAAGCCATCCCTAAAGGATCCGGCGAGTGCATCGATGATGTGCTGAGCGGAACTGAACAGGACGATCTCACCAGCCCCGCTTCCAATGTATTCATCAAACTGGGGAATGCCAAATCGCGCGCCGCGTCCGGCCAGGATGTGATTGGCGCCACGCAAAACCTGCTGCTTTCGCCGGTTGTGATTGCCATGTGGAAGCCCATGGCGGAAGCCATCGGCTGGGGAAAGAAGCCCATCGGCTGGTCCGACATTCTCGCCCTGGCACAAGACAAGAAGGGCTGGAGCACCTACGGGTTTCCCCAGTGGGGGAGCTTCAAATTCGGCCACACTCACCCCGCCTACAGCAACAGCGGCATCATTTCTCTCATCGCTGAGAACTACGCCGCTACCGGCAAAGTAAGGGGGCTCACCGTGGCCGATGTGCAAAACCCCAAAACCCGCGCCTTTGTCAGCGGCATCGAGGATTCCGTTGTGCATTATGGAAGCTCTACCGGCTTCTTCGGTAGAAAACTATTCGACAGCGGCCCGGAATATCTGTCGGCAGCGGTACTGTACGAGAGCATGGTGGTCGAATCCTATGCCAAAGTCAGCTCCATGCCGTTCCCGGTGGTTGCGATCTATCCTCGCGAAGGTACGTTTTGGAGCGATCACCCGGTCGGCATCGTCAATCGACCCTGGGTAACTCCAGAAAGGAAGGAGGCGGCGCAGATCTACATCAACTACCTCCTCGCCCGTCCCCAGCAGGAGAAGGCATTGACCTACGGGTTTCGTCCCGGCTCCCCCGACGTTGCCGTCGGCTCACCGATCGATGCTGCCCACGGAGTCGATCCCAGGCAACCAACCACCACCCTCGAGGTCCCGTCTTCCGACGTGATCGCCGCCCTGCAGCAGCAATGGGACACCCAGGAAAAGAAGCCGGCCGACATCGTGCTGGTGCTCGACACCTCCGGCAGCATGTCGGAAGAGGGAAAGATGTCCGCAGCCAAGGCAGGTGCCAAACAGCTGGTTTCGCTGCTCAGCGACAAGGATGACTTCTCCCTGCTGCCCTTTAGCGCGACTTGGGCCTGGGCTAGCAAAGATGAGCCTGCTATCCAGGGACGTAAAGTTTCTGACGACGCGGTGGACTCTGTCTTTCCCCAGGGCCAGACTGCGCTCTACGATGCTGTCGATCAGGGCTATGCGCACTTGCTGCAGCAACCTGCCGATCATATCCGGGCCCTGGTGGTGCTCACCGACGGAGAAGACAACAAGAGCTCGGAAACTCTCGATCAACTTCTGGGCAGGATTCATCCCGACGCTGAGACACATACGATTCGCATCTTTACCATTGCCTACGGGCAGGATGCCCGGCGCGATGTATTGCAGCAGATGGCCAACGCCACCCAGGGCAAAAGCTACGATGGCACACCGAAAAATATCGTTGAAGTGTTTCGCGACGTCTCCACTTTCTTCTAATCCATGGCAAACAGCACAGATCGTCCTTCACTCACGTGGTTAGGCAAGACAGTCATCGCCCTGTTCGTCACCGGTTGTATCGCCGGCGCCTACTGGCTGGCTCAGCGGCGCCATGTGCTCCCGGCTGCACTCAATGCCGGCAATGTTCTCACCGGCAACGCTAAGAACGTCGAGTTCGGTATTGCCTACGGGACGGAAAAACAAAAGTGGCTGGAAGCAGCCGTCGAGCAGTTCAAATCAACCGAAGATGGCAAGCACATTCAGGTGGACCTCATCCCCATGGGCTCGCTGGAAGGCGCGCATGCTGCCCTTGCCGGCGATAAGCGCATTCAGGTGTGGTCCCCCGCCAGCGCTGTCTACAAAAACTCGTTCGTTGAGGACTGGCAGGCGAGGTACGGCTCCAATCCCATCCTCAAGGAAGAGCCGCTGGCGCTCACTCCCATGGTTTTCGTCATGTGGGAAGAGCGCTACCAGGCTTTTAAGCAGCATTATGGAACGGTCGATTTCGACACCATCAATCACGCCCTTCATGAACCCGGGGGATGGCAGACCATCGCCAAACAGCCGGACTGGGGGCTGTTCAAGTTCGGCCATACCAATCCGGGCGAATCGAATTCCGGCATTCTCGCCCTGGTCCTGGCAGGTCACAATTACTTCAAAAAGACCGACGATCTCACCGTTGCCGAAGTTACTGACCTTAAGTTCCAAACCTGGCTATCGCAGCTGGAATCAGCAACCAGCAGCGACTCCAACAGCACTGGCAACCTGATGCGGGAGATGGTCTTGAAAGGTCCATCCAGCTACGACGCCCTGTTGGTCTACGAGAGCGTAGCCATTGACTACCTGAAGAACGCGGAGGGTCGCTGGGGTTCGATCCACGTCGTGTATCCCGAGTACAACATCTGGAACGACAGCCCGTACTACATACTGAACGCGCCCTGGAGTTCAGACGATCAACGCAAGGCAGCGCAGACCTTTCTCGACTTTCTGCTGAGCGAGCCGCTGCAGCGCGCATCGATCACTCACGGTTTCCGGCCGGCGGACCCAAACGTGCCTACCAGGACCCCAGACGCTCCCTGGACGCGTTATCAGGCCAATGGCATTAAGATAGACCTCGGCAGGATATGTGCCGCGCCCAAGGCGGAAGTCGTCAGTAACCTGCTGGCAAGCTGGCAGCGTCGTGAAGCCCACTAGGAGAAACCAACATGTTCGGTCGCATATCGAAATTATTCTACGGTTTTATCGGCTTATTCATCTCTGGGATGGAACGGGAACATCCCGAGGCGCTGCTGGAAGTCGAACAGGAGAATTTGCGCAAGCAGATTACCAAGTTCAACAGCGGCCTGGCGTCGCATGCCGGCCTGGTGGAACGGCTGATTGCCCAGGTTCGTAAACTGGAAGCCGATGAGAACGATCTTCGCGCCCGGACAGCCGCAAACCTGAAGATGGGCGATCGCGCGGCCGCCGGCCGCTACGCCCTCCGCCTGCAGACTGTGGAACGAGAGCTCGACGAAAATCGCAAGCAGATGGAGCAGGCCGAGACCACCTACAAGGAACTGGTGCGGGCCCGCGATGTGGCCATCTCCATTGCCCGGCAGAAGATTGAGTCGCTCAAGTCCGGCATCAGCGATCTGAAGATGAAGCGGGCCATGGCCGAGATTACGCAGATGGCCTCAGGCATGGTCACCGAACTGGGCGGCAGCGGTGAGACCCTGAACCGCCTGGAAGAGATGGTGAACGAAGAGCGCTATAAGGCAGCCGGCCGGGTACGCGTGGCGGTCGACAGCCTGGATCTGCACGATGTCCACATCCGGGAAGCGGAGCAGGGTGCCTTGGCCGAACAAGCACTGGCACAATTCGAAGCCAGACAGCAGCCGCAGCAGATTGGGAGTGGCGCCATTGAAACTATTCCGTCGGTGAATACGCCTGATAGCGAGAGGGCGCGCTCCTAGCGGTCCATGTGGCGCTACCTCAAGGCGGCATTTCTGGTCGGCGTGCCCGTGCCCGGCCTTGGCCGCGTGCCGGTCAACGTGATGGGAGTATTCGGGCTCGGCGTGCTGGGTTTCGTGGAGCCGAGTGTATGGCTGGTCGCTCTTGGCCTCGAGACCGCGGTTGTTTCCGCACTCGCTTTCAACCCTCGCTTTCAGAAAGTGGTCGATTCTCGTTCAGCCGCCCCGGCGCTCCAAGATGCGGCGTCCAGGCGGGCAAGCTTGATCGCGGCTTTGCCCTCAGATCTGCAGCTACGACTCGGCAACCTGCAGGCGAGCTCAGCGCGTGTGCTCTCCATCTATCAGAAGCTGGGAGTCGACAGCGAACTCATCAATGGCACCAGGGCCAGCCTGGACAAGCTGCAATGGATATTCCTGAAGCTTTTGGTGGCGCGTGACCACCTGACCAACGAGCTTGGTCTTCAGTCCGAGCAACAGCTGGCGAGCGACATCGCTCAGCTGAAACAAGGGAACGTTACCCAAAACCAGTCTGCCGCCCTGGTCCGCTCGCAGCAAGCGACGGTCGCTATCCTAGAGCGGCGCCTGGAGAATTTGCGAAATCGTGACCAGCTCCTGCATGAGAACGAGAGCGATCTTACCCGCATTCAGGCCCAGGTAGAACTGATGCGTGAGAATGCCGCCATCGAAGGCAAGCCGGGGGCGGTTGACACCGAAATAGAACTGGCAAGCAATCTGGCGTCCCCAGACCTCTTCGGAATCCACAGCGACGTGGTCCACGACCTCGATTCAGCCGAGCACGTTTAGATCTCCGCGTTCTCCCTGCTGCTCAATCAAACTGTAAAGCGAGACCCGGGCCCCGTGGACTCGCAGGATCGTTGGTCCCTCTGCATCACTCCATCTCAAAAGCCACATACTGCAGCACCGACTGCCGTTCCACTTCGAGCACCACCGCATCTCCGGGTTTCAATCCCGCGAGAATCTGCCGCAGTTGTTGCGAATTCCCCAGCGGGACGCCATTCACAGCGCGAATCGCATCACCAGCCGAAAGATCCGCTGCAACCGCGGGCTCCCCACCGAGCACCCCAATAACCAGCACGCCGCTATCGGATCGAAGATTAAGCAATGCGCCAACCTGAGAATTCTTGAGATCCATGACAAAAACTCCCAGTGGAGCGATCAAGTCTTTCTCCGGCCGAATGAGGTCTGACAAATTGTCCACCTGGGGCGGAGCATTTACCGGCGTCACCGAAACCGTTAACGGCTTGCCATCACGCAAAATTTCCATGCTGATCGCCGAAGCGCGCTTGTGAACATAAAGAAACGCGGTGTATTTGGGTAGCGAATCTACCGCGAACCCATCCATCGCCGTCACAACATCCTTTGCATGCAAACCAGCCGTGGCTGCCGGCCCATTCGGATCAACGTCGGATAAGATCACACCCCAGTCCTGCGTGAGCTTCAGCCCTGCCGCCAACGCCGGCGTGATGGACTGGGCATGAGCGCCAATCGTTACATTCGCAACAATCCCATGCTCCCTGAGCTCGTGGTAAACCGCGCGTACCAGCGGTTCCGGGATGGCAAAACCGAGCCCTTCGCTCCCTCCACCAGAAGTAACAATGAAAGTATTAATACCCACCAGGTTGCCGTCCCGGTCGATCAACGGGCCGCCGCTGTTGCCAGGATTAATCGGAGCATCGGTCTGCACGTACACCATTGGACGATCCACTTCCGGTTGTCGTCCCACCGCGCTAATAATTCCCTTGGTGACCGTATGGTCCAGGCCCTCGGGAGCGCCGATAGCAACCACGGTTTGGCCCAGGCGGAAATGAAACCGCTCCGGCAGCGAAATAACAGGTAAATCTTTGGCTTCTATCTTGATCAACGCCAGGTCCGCGTAATGGGTGGTTCCGATCAGCTTCGCTTCGTACACCCGCTGCGGGTTGTGCAGGTGCGTATTACCAGTGACCATCTCCACCGTGGCTGGCGCGATGATCACCCGGATGCGCAGCGCGCCCGCAACCACATGGTTGTTGGTCATGATGTATCCGTCCGGATCGACGATCACGCCGGAGCCGATCGATCGCTGCCGCACCAGGGCCTGTTGTGACCCCTGATCCTTATCCTCGGGAACACCGTAGCCGGTTACCTCAATTTCCACCACCGACTGCATCGCATGTTCCGCAACCTGATCGATGGCCTGATCGTAATCCTTGAGAATTTCTGTTTGATTTTGTCCATGCAAGGGCAATGAAAAGATTGTGCCCCCGAGAGCCAGCCACAAAATCCTTTTCATGGAGTCCCTGGTCCTGGAAGGGCACGGCTTTAGCCGTGCCGCAAATCGCACTGCCATATCCGGCTTTAGCCGCTGAGGTTCGTTTTTTGCATCCTCTATAGCCACATTAACTAAAGCTGGGTTTGCGCAACGGGAGCGTATCGATCGGCGGGGCAGGAATCTCATTGTCGGGCGTTTCCCATTTAAGAATCTTGAAGTCGAGGACAAAGATGGCATACATCACCGGCACTTGCAACTTAGTGACTACGGTCGCAACCAACAGGCCGCCAATCTGCGCGTAGCAAAGCGGCTTCCACAACGGACCACCGTGCAGCGCCAGCGGCAGCAGCGCCAGCACCGTGGCGCCGACCGTAATGAGGACGGGCCGCAGCCGAAGGATGCCGGCATCGATCAGCGCCAGCTCAAAATCATCTCCCTCAGCGTGCCGTTCTTCAATAAAGTCGAACAGCACAATCGAGTGGCTCACGATCACACCAATCAGGCTGGCCACTCCCAAAAACGCCATGAATCCGAAAGGCTCGCCCATAATCCACAGGGCAGCGAACGCACCCATCATGCCGTAGGGTGCGGCCGCCAGCACCAGCAGCGGTTTGATCGCGTTCTTGAATTGAAACAGCAGCGCAAGGTAGATGGCGGCGGTTGACACTAACATCACTACGGCCAGATTCTTGAAACCATTCTTGGTCTTATCGTACTCGCCGCCAATCTTCATCTCGTATCCTGGCGGAAGCGAGGCTTGTAAAGCCAGTAGCCGGGGCATGGCCGGTTTCAAAACCTCAGAGCTCAGGTGTCCGGGGGCAGGGAAGCTGCGGATATTCACCGTGCGAAACTGTTCCAGCCGCACGATGCGGCCGTTCACCAGGTCATGATCGATATCCGAGATCTGCACCAGGGGAATCTTGGTGCTATCCTGCGAGCCATAGACATACAAATTCTGAATGTCGGATAGCTGTGAACGCTCATCCATCCGCAGCCGAGCCACAATCGGTATCTGCTTTTGCCCTTCCTGGAGAACACTCACCGTGGATCCACTCATGCCCGCCGTGGATGAGTCGGCGACATCCATGTTGGTGATCCCAGCCAGGTTGGCGCGGTCCGGATCGATGGTCAATGAGATTTGCGCATTCTCGTCGCCCCACTCATTACGCGTGCGTTCCGCTAGCGGAGTCGTCCGGAAGATATCTTCTACCTTGCCGGCAATGCTCCGCAATGCGCGAATATCCGCCGCTTCGTCTTTTGCGTTTACGTCGGCGGTACTCGAAATCCTGATCTCGATCGGATAGTCAAGCGGGTTCGTCAGCAACTGGCGTGCATCCATGCGCGCGCCTGGAATGGACGAAGTCAGCAATGGCTGCAGCTCTCGAACGAACTGCGGAGTGATCTCTTTATCCTTGACCTCAATCAACACCTGCGCATAATTCAGCTGTTGCAACTGGGGGGAAGCTGAGAACCAGAACCGCGGGCCGCCTCCGCCGACAAACGTGGTGACGTAGCGCAATACATCCCCGGGATGGTCCTTGTCCGGGTGCTCCTGCGAAAACTGCTCCGCTTTTTCCCGGACAATCTGCTCCACCTTACGCGCCGTCTGGTTGGTGGCCTCAAGCGTGGAATCATTGGGAAGCCACACATCGATGTAAGACCAATACTGAACATCTTCAGGAAAGAACGCACTTGCCAACCGGGAAAAGATGAAACCTCCCACAACCAGGAATACCAGTGAGGCGAAAAAGAACTTCCAGCGGTGTTCGATGGAGTACTTTGCTGCTCGCGCATATAACCCGAAGAAGCCGCTGTTACGCCTCTCCTCCAGCGTTTTCTCAACCTTCTTCTCCGGCCGCAGAAGGTAGTACCCCATCAAGGGGAGGAATGACATGGACACCAGGCGCGAGGCAACCAGGGCCACCGTCATGACAATCGGCAGACTGTAGAGAAACTCTCCCGTACTTCCGGTTACCAAAAGGAACGGCAGGTAAGCCACGATATTCGTAACCGTGGCGTACATAATGGCGGTTGCCAGCTTGGTAGGCCCCAGCCAAGCGGATATGATTCTGGGTTGCCCTTCCGCCAGTGCGCGCTTGATCGAATCGCCCGCGATGACCGGATCATCCACCAGCAGGCCAAGAGCGATGATTAGGGTAGCGACAGAAACCTGTTGGATATCGATACCCAGCAGGTACAGCACGCCAAAGGTCATCGCCAGGGTGATAGGGATGGAGATCGCCATCAGCAGGGCAGAGCGCCATTCCCAAAAACCAAGCCATGAGACCAACACCACCAGGACGATCGCCTCGTAGAGCGCATCCATAAACAGGCTAAGGTTCTCTTGCACCTGCAAAGGCTGATCGGAGGTGCGGGCAATGATCAAGTCATCGGGAAGGTATTGCTTCACCGCCGCGAGCTTGGCGTCGACGCTGCGGCCGAAGGCATCGATCTGCTCGCCGTTCTTCATCTGCACCGCCACGGTCACGGCGCGGCTACGCCGCCACTTGCCTTGCTTGTCGGCCCAGGTGAGGTAGTTCAAGTACTTCGCCGGGCTCTGGTAGCCGCGGGAAATGTCTACCAGGTCGCGCAAATAGACCGGGCTTTGCGCAGCCGATTTCGAAGAACCGATGATCACGCCGCCTATTTGTTGCGGGCTGGTGAATTTTCCCGAAGGATCGATCTGTATACTCTGCGGGCCGACCTCGAGCTGGCCGCCGGGAAGCGTGATGTTGCGCGCACCTAATATATCCTTCAAATTCGACGGAGTGTACCCATACGAGGCGAGCCGTTGCTGCGAGTAGTCCAGGTAAATCTGTTCCGGCAGAACACCCTTGCGGTCGATCTTGGCCACTTCCGGAGCGCCCTGAATGGTCCTTCCAATCAGATCGGTAAAATCATCCAACTCCCGATACGAATACCTGTCCCCGGCCACCTCGGCCAAACGGGCTTCGGTATCCGCGGGGTCGTGGACGAACAAGGCCGGCCAACTGTCGGGATGGATTTCCGAGCTGTGCAATTTCTCCATCACCAGGCGATCGCCCAATGTCCGCAACTCGTCGTCGCTCAAAGCAGAGCTGACGTCGGCGCCGATAAATCCGCTGCCTTCAAAGAAGTGCGGATCAGAGACGTACTTATTCTGCCTTCCGGCCTGCATCACGGCGAGAAAAGCGTCGCGCACCAGGGTCGGAGAAACAGAAAGTGGAAAGGCATACACCACGCTCACCCGGGGCTGCGGAGAGTGCGCCGCCTCTGCCCCGCGAGTGGCCACAATCGCCTCGCGGATCGCCCGGGCGCGCAAAGCAATGTCGACGTCACTCGCTCGCGGGCTCGCGATGGTCAGCATCAGGGCAGCGGTGTCCCCAAAATCGCTGTTGAACTGGATCGGGCCCGCACCCTGGGGAAGTCTGCTGTTGAGCGCGATCAGCTTGAGATTGATATCGGAAAACTGCTTCTTGGGATCGTTCACCGTATCGTCCAGTTGAACGTAGACCAGCGCGAGTCCCGGGAAGCTAAGGGAGCGGATACCAAAGTCAGAAGCCGTCGGAGGCTTGATGAAGGCGTTTTGCGCCATCACCTGTTCCACCTGCCGGGTCACTAACTGCTCAACCTCTTGCGCCGTCGCTCCGGGCCATGCGATCGAAGCAACCGCGACCCGCACGGGAATGCTCGGATCTTTCCGTTTAGGCATGTGCTGGAAGCCATACCAGCCCCACAGGCAGATCGCGATCAGCAGGATCAGCGAAACCTGGCGATGCTCGGTAAAGAAACGCGCAGTGTTGTGCGTGTGCGCTATGTATTCGGATTCCGCTTTGTGTGTCATGGAATGATGCGCACTTTGTCGCCGTTCTTGATCAAGTTAACGCCGCTGGTAATGACCGATTCGCCAGGGTTCAAGCCACCCTTGGCGGCAATCATATTCCCGTAGATATCGCCTAGTTCCACCGCGCGCAAGCGTGCTGTCTGCGTATCTCCACCTCCCTCGGCAATCATCACGGCAAAGTTATTGGCACGCTCAGGATCACGAATCACCGCGGATAGCGGAACAGCCAGCACTGATTGCGGTAGCTGCGCGCCATCGATCGCGAGCGATGCAATCATGCCCGACTTCAACCGGTCGTGCGGGTTAGGAATGGTCACTTCTACCGAGAACACGCGGCTCTTGGGATCTGCTGCTGGGGAAATAGCGCTTACCCTGCCCGCGAAAGGCGTGGGGAAAGCATCCGTAGTAATGGCCAGATGCTGACCCAACCGCACCCGGCTGATGGAAATATCGGGAACACCGAACACCGCTTTCACCGATTGCGTATCGGCCAGGGTAAACCCATTGGTTGCCGGCCCTACCAGGGTGCCGAGATCAACGTTACGGCTCACGATCCATCCATTGAATGGCGCTTGCAGGGAACAATACGCGAGGGCAACGTTGGCCTGGTTAAGCTCAGCCTGGGCTCCGCTAACAGAGGCCGTAGTGCTGGCTAGTTGTGCTTGCGCAGAGTCGTAGTCTGGCTTGGTTGCACTCTGCGAACCGTAAAGCGCAGAGACGCGATCGAAGCTGAGCTTAGCCTTTTCGTACTCTGCCTGGGCGCGGGCCAGCTGCGCCTTGGCCTGTTGCACCTTGTCCAGGTAGTCCTGCTGCCGCACCACTGCCAGCACGGTTCCCTTTTGTACCCAATCCCCCTGGTCGATGTTGCGCATGCCTCCGCTGGGGCTTTTAACCTGGCGAATACTATCGACATACCCGCCGGACTGAAAAGCCAGGTTCACCTGCGCGTAAGGAACAATGCTGGCTGAGTATTTGGCGCCGTTCCCTATCGCCACGGGTTGCACCAACGCCGTATGCACCGGCAGCGGCAACGTCTCGGCGGAATTTTGTTCCTTGCACGCAGTCAGGAAAACCAGAAGGGTTGCGCCCAGCACGGCGAGCGAGAGCTTCACAGTCGCGGGATTCATAGGTTTCACTCTTCCCCCAGAGCTTTCTCAAACGCAGCCTTCGCATTCCAGAAGGCAAGCAGGCTTTGTTCATAATCATGTTCGGCATTGGCGACCGAGGCCTGTTGTTGCAGCACGTCGCGCATCAATACCGCGGCATGCTTGAATTGATCGTTGACTTCCCGCATTTTCTCGTTGGCCGCGTCGCGGCCGGCCTGGGAGACTTCGAGCAACGAACGGCTCTCTTCCAGCTTGCGAAAGTTGTTGTCCACATCGAGCATTACCTGGGCCTGTGTTTCCTGCAGTTGATAGTGGCTCTGCTGCAGCGATACATCCTTTTGTTTCACCTCGTCTTTGCGTCCTCCCCAATCAAAGGGGTCCCACTTCATTTCCAGGCCGGCAGAAACAATATTCTGCGGCAGAAACGAGGTGTTGATTGGCTCGATATAGTGGACGGCTGCGGCGACATCGGGAATGTACTTGGCCTTCGCCAGCTTGCGGTCATACTCGGCGCGCTGGGTATCGATCTCTGCTTCTTTTACCTCGGGCCGCTGGCGCAGTGCGGTTTGCCGGGCCATCTTCAAGTCCATCTCGGCGGGCGAAATAGGTGGTACTTGCTCGGTGCGAAAAGCCGTGTCTAGATCGCGCCCCAGCAATTCGTTGAGTTGCTCCTTTTGCGTTTGCAGCGTATCGCGCAATTGGATCACCTGGTACCGCGCCTGGGCCAGCTTCGCCTTGGCCTGGAGGCTGTCGGACTTGAGCACCGACTCCTGCGTCAGATATTGTGTTGCCACCCGGTCTGTCTCTTCGTATTGCTTCACCAGTGCCTGGGTAGCGTTCAAGGCGCTTTCCGTTTGCAACGTGGCGTAGTAGGCCTGCTTTACACTGGCGACGACCGACTGCCGCTGTCCTTTATATTGCTCGGCGGCAAGATCAGCGGATAGCTCCTGCTCCCGGATGGCCAGATGAATCTGGTATTGCTGCGACAGCGGTTGTGCAACCTCCGCCGAGGCTAAACCGGTAATCCCGGTGGAAAGCTTAAGAGTCACCGGTAATGGGTTGCTAAAAAGGTCTGCGGGGAATGTGAACTTCGGGTTGGTGATATTTCCCGAAGCAAACAGATATGTGGTGATTGCGGGGAAGCGCTTGGTCTTGGTTTGCGCCACCTCCCAGTTCGATTTGACGATCTCCAGCTTGGCCATATTCACCGGCCGATTATTATCTACGGCAATCTGGA
>CAVXRU010000029.1:0-109213 GCA_963763905.1 uncultured Acidobacteriaceae bacterium
TTTTCCCGCCCAGGTCCTGCAAGGAGGAAACCGGCCCGAACTTCTTTCCCGTCACAACGATCTGTTTCACGTCGGTTGCTATCGGGGAAGAAAACGCAACCCGCTGCTCGCGCTCAGGCGTCACCGTCAGCGCGTAGGCGATCAGGTCACCCACTCCCTGGGTCAAGGCCTTCTCAACTTGATCGGGACGGACGGGGATAAAGGTAACTTGCACAGGATGCTTACCGGTGTGCAGCTTCTCGTTCACCGATTGCTCGAACGCCCGGAGCGCCTCGTAATAAATGCCCTGTGGACGGCCGTTCACGTAGAAGAAGCCGGAACGGCTGTAGAGGACGAGCGCGCGAATGGTGCCGCGCTTGACCATTGCGTCCAGGTCGTCAGTATGACGCTCGAAGTTCAACGGCAGGCCTGCGGCGCTAGCCTGGGATGTAGCTTTGTCTGGTGGAACAGCAGGAGCATACGCAAAGACTGGCCCCGGCACGATCGTCATGGCGGCCACAAGAAATCCGAGGATTCCCAGGACGCGTTTTCGGGCACCGCTCGGGAAATGCATTTATCCAACTCCATGCGGCTCATACAGGACATGAGGTTGGCGAACGTCGATGGGGGAGTTCCGGTAGATGCGGCTTCCGCTTCTATTTTCTAGTTTCCGGCAGCGGAGCCAATGGCCTCGCCGGAGACGACGATCTCAACCCTCCGGTTTTGTTGCCTGCCTACGGCTGTATCATTGCTGGCTACTGGATCGGCGGGTCCCATTCCCATGGCAGTGACCGTGGCAGGGTTCAGTCCCTGCTGCACCAGGAACGTACGCACCGCGTCCGCCCGCTGCCCGGAGAGCTTCAGATTAAATTGGTCGCCGCCGGTACTGTCGGTGTAGCCGGCGATGTTCAGCGTCAAACCAGGATGGGCGAGGATCACCCCCGACATCTTGGCCAGAGCAAGACTCGCAGGCTGGGAGAGCTCGTACTTGCCGGACGCGAAGAGCACATCGGCCATCGTAACGACCAAACCACGCGGCGTATCCACGGTTTGCAGCACCGCATTCAGTTGAGCTAACAGTTGGGCGCGGAGCTGGCGCTGCGCCTCCACCGCCTGGGCAGCTTCTGCAGCCGACTTACGGGCCGCTTCGTCAGCCTGCTGCCTGGCCGCGTCCGCTTCCGCGCGGGCCTGTGCTTCTTTGGCCGCAAGCGCCTGGGCGTCGGCGCTGCGCTGTGCCTCGGCTGCCTGTTCCGCCTTTAGCTGCGCTTCGCGTTGAGCTGCTGCCGCAGCTCTATCTGCCTCCGCTTGCTTGGCTTGTGCCACTTTCTCTTCTGCCTCTGCTTTTACAGCGATGGAACGGGCATCCTCCGCCTGCTGCGTGGCACTTCGCGCAGCCGTCAAAATCGGATTCTTCTGCTTTCTGGCAATGTAATCTTCCATTTGTGCTTGCGCCTGCTGCGCGCTGGCCCAGGCATTCGCGGCATATTTTTCCGCGCCTTGCAGTTGTGCGATGCGCAGAGCGTTCCGAGCCTCATACACGATCAGCGGAACTTTGGGATCGATAGTGAGAGGCTGAAGCTGGCTTTCGTGGTATGTGCTGCGGCTCAGAAGCTGTGCCACCACTGGCGTGATCTGACCCTTGGTGTCGCTGCCTGGAACCCCCTGCAACACCACCTCCTCACTCGCGTAGGTCACGGCAAAGTAGGGTTCGGCGGTCACAATCATGGCAAAATTCGGCAGCTGCGTCGTTACGGTGAGTTTGCTTTTGTCACCGTTCAGTTGAAACTCTCCCAGATTACGGGCGCGGCCTTCCGGCGTGATCGCCCAAAGCACGTAGGTCAGAAACTCCGCGCCTAGAGTGTTTGCGGGTGACATTTTGCTGAGCTCAGCCTGGATCGTAATGACGCCTTTTTTATTCTCTACCTTCGCCTGGCCTTTCGCGAAGGGAAGTAATGGCGTACCAGTAAAGTTGATGCTGCTCGAAGTGTTATTTGGATAACTTACCGCCTGGACCGTTCGGGAGACACTGATATTGATATTGATTACCGAGGGCTGAGTTGCGGCTTGGTCTTGAGCAACTGCAATGACATTGCACCAGACGAGTAAACCAAGAACGAGCACTATCTTCTTCATACGGTTCCTTTTCACGGAATGTGCCAGCGGCCAGGGAGGTATGCTCGGCGGCAGCTTGCTTTTCCGATCGCGATAGTCGACCGATGAGACGGGGGAGGCAATACGTCCAGTCAACGCTCGCCCGGCCAAGGAGGTTCACTGGGAGTTCCTCTTCGCTTCGGTACATTTGATTTTTAAAGAGGCAAAAGAGTTTGAATACTAGTAAAACTAGCAGATGCGCGTGAATCTTTTACAACGCAAGGTCCGTTATTGCGGATGGAGCGACTGAGAGAGGCTCACAAGATTTTGCGGCTTCACCCGAATGATGCCTCCGCGCGGGCTGTCGATGTCTGCGATAAGAAAGAACGAAATCGACACTACCAAGGTCAGAACCAGAAATACAATAAATTCCATACCGGTGCGGCGAATACAATAACCGATCAGCAGATTGCAGCAGAAACCGATCATAAACATGAGGATCCACGCTGAAGGTGGGATACGGTTCCACCAGGCGGCCTGCGTGTATCCCTGAGAATTCAACACATCGTTCATGCCTGAAACGACGAGTGCAATAATGGGTGTTTGCTGCGTGCTGGCTAACCTCGCGACGGTGGCCCACAATTCCGTTTGCAGTTGAGCGGTATCGGCATTTACGCGGCTTAGCTGCTGCCCATCGCTGGTCCTATAGAACAATATCCGCTGATCGGTATAGTTCGCCAGCAAGGCACGCACTTTCTGCGCATCGGCGGCAGGTAACAGGTCCGCCCGGACGTATTCCGTCCCAATGGCGTTCGCCTCTGCTTCCTCGTAGTTCTTGCGCTGCTCATATCGGCTGATAGCCATCGAAAAGGTGAATCCGATGATGAGCCCAAGTATCGTCAGCGTAGCGCCTAGGACAAGGCCCGCGTCAGCGCCCACGGCGTCATCCGATAAGTGTTTCTTCTTGCGAAACGAAGTGCCGATCGACCCTGCCAGCCAAAGCAGAAGGAAGGATACAACAAGGACAACGACCGGAAAGTTGGTTAGGCGAACCATCTACATTGAGCTCATTGTGCGAAATCCAAAGGGAATGGGCATGCGATTCACCAAGAATACCAGTGGTTTTAGCTGATTGCTTTGAACCCAGCCGGACGCCGTGATCGCGATAGGGCAACGAGTGCGCGCCTTGCGATGAGTCTGCGGAAAGAAAGGCGTTTGCACCGACGTGTGGTTTGGGATGGAGAGTCTAAAACGGCCCTGCCAGAAAATTAAGAGGGCTCGACAACGTTCAACTTTCCCTTTTAACCCGCAGAGGACTGTTGCGCATTCCCAACTGCCACGATCGCCATTGCTAAAAGCAGGATGAGGCCGAGTCTTTTTGACCACAGGTATATCCGGTCGCTAGTTACTGATTTCATTGGAATTACTCCTGGCCATGTGGGGTGCCAAACTGGCGGATCGCGATCCTGGGAGTGCAATCTGCGGCGAGCAAAGTTTGTCCACAACCCGGAGCATAGCTCTCCGGACATTTCGGCGATATTGGCAAAATTAACGGTGTCGTCGCTAGAAAAGTGCTAAACTCCTCTGCAGTTTGCTAAGACAGCAACATTAGTTAGAAAGTGCTAGCTCCCCTCCAGTTGCTGAGATGCTAACACCAGTAACCACAAAGCAACCAGCGGGAGGCCCTGCGGGTCTTTGATCTGCGGACGCTTCTCCCTACAATCCGTAGTGGTTCGAGTTGCCAGTACGGCCTGGAACGGCGCGTATCCAGGGTTCGGATTGAGAGAACTGCTTCTCGCTCGCACCGTCCACTCTTCAGCCAGGCTGAAAACTGCACCATTTATGTGAGTAGAGCGCCAGTTCTTCAGGACGACAGGCATAAAGAAGTAATAAACTTCGCGCCGGGTGTGGAAAATGGCGTAATATTGCGCTCACAGACCTCCAGCTTCTCCGTTGACGTGTCTTTAACGCTGTAGTACGCACCACCGCTCGACGATAGAGCGAGTAACTAGAATTTAGCTAGGAGGGGCGCGAATCTCATTCACAGATTCTCCCTCGTCCTCACGGGCCATGTTCGAAAGATCAATTCTCAGGAGAGCCCCCGGTGAGAGAACAGAAACCCGCAGCACGCATCTTGATTGCCGATGATCATCAACTCTTGGCGGACGCCTGCAAGAGTCTGCTGGAGCCTGAGTTTCAAGTGGTTGGCATTGTGACAGACGGCCGCCGTTTGATCGCAGCGGCAGCTGAACTCAAGCCGGACATCATCATCCTCGATATCTATATGCCACATCTGAATGGCCTTGATGCTGGAAGCCAGGTCAAGCAGAAACTCCCAGGGGTAAAGCTGGTTTTCCTGACTATGACCATGGAGGCCGATGTCGCGGCCGAGGCATTCCGTCGTGGCGCTTCCGCCTACGTTCTTAAGCAATCAGCCGGCGACGAGCTTGTGCTTGCTGTCCGTAAAGTCAACCAGGGGGCATCTTACCTCTCTCCGCTGATCGCCAAGGAAACGGTGATGTACCTGCTGAATCAGGGAGAAAATTTCAGCGAAGAGAAACACATCACGAAAAGGCAAAGCGAAATTCTGCAGCTACTGGCGGAAGGAATGTCGATGAAAGAAGTGGCCAATATTATCGACATAAAACCTGGCACAGTCGCATTTCACAAGTATCGGATGATGGAGACATTGAACGTCAAAACAAACGCTGAACTGCTTGAATACGCAATCAAGCGCCACATGACACCCGCGTAAATCGCTATCTGCTAACGTGCGAGCCAACAATGTTCCGACTCAGCGGGTTGACGGCTATCGCGAGAAAACTGTGTCTTCGCATCAGCCCAACCCTGCTTACTCAAGTGCGTCCGCCGCGACCATCCATTGCGGGTTACCGTTGATCCGGCATCATCCTGCTCCGTCGTACCTGTCGCAAGTGACAGTTACCTCTAAGAAGTGGCCTCGATAGCCTACGTTTATTGAGATAAACCCTGCACGCCTGAGTTGTCGCTTGGAGAGATGCGGCCGGCCGTCGGGCCGGTCGGCCATTGTTCTCCTACATTCGGACTGCGCCCGCGCCGCCCTACAGATTAATCCGTTCGTGCATGGAGAGAAGAATATGATCGGGACCTTCGTGAAACAGCTTTTGGCAACGACTCTATCTTTTCTACTGGTCATTACTACTGCGCCGCTTGAAGTCGGAGCTCAGCAAACTGGGTATTCGGGGCAAGGCGCACCACTGACTGCGGAAGAACTGCAGGGATTGGTCGCGCCCATCGCGCTCTACCCGGACTCCCTGGTAGCCCAGATTCTTGGGGCTTCGAGCTTTCCCGACCAGGTTGCTGCGGCCACTAACTTCCTTCAGCAAAACAGCAGTCTCACTGGCGCACCCCTCATGTACGCCGTCGATTCACAGCCGTGGGATCCCAGCGTGAAGGCGATGACACAATTCCCCTCGGTGCTGCAGAACATGGCCAAGAACCTGAGTTGGACTTCTGCCCTGGGAGAGGCGTACACGACCCAGGGCCCTGAAGTGATGTCGGCCGTGCAGGTCTTGCGGGCGAAAGCACAAGCTGCCGGGAACCTGAAATCAGGCCAACAGATCACGGTGGTGCAGCAATCGCCGCAAGTCATCGTGATTCAATCTGCGAGTCCGCAGGTAGTGTATGTCCCTCAGTACAACCCGGCGGTGGTTTACGGCACTCCCTACGTGACTCCGGGCTACAGCACGGCGGCGGTGGTCACCACCGCCGTGGTTGCATTCGGGGTGGGAATCGCGGTTGGCGCGATGATGAGCGGTGGGTGTTGCGGCTGGGGTTATAGCTATTGGAACTGTGGCTGGCATGGCAGCACCACGGTGGTTTACCGCGGCGGAGCGTACTACGGAAACACTGCCTGGCGCGGTAGCACTACCTCTGCGTATGGCCCCTACGGCTCCGCGCACTATAGCACTGGCTACAATTCGGCCACCGGGACCTACGCACGTGGAGGTACGGTCTCGAACGGCTACGGCAGCGCAAGCGCCGGCCAGGCCTACAACCCAACGACCGGGACTTATGCGCGTGGTGCTACCACCTCAAATGCCTACGGCACCACGAGCGCAGCGCAAGCGTACAACCCGAGAACCGGGGCCTCTGCATCTACGGTCCAGAATTCCAATGCCTACGGCAGCTCGGGGGCCTCAACAGTCTCGAAGAACGGGACCACCGCATACGCGCAGCACCAAACGAACGCTTACGGAAGCACAGGCTCGGTAACAGCCTCAAATGGTGCAAAGGCATATGGCGCGTCTGGTGCGTATGGCAGCGCCGCGGTGGGTCAGACCGCAAATGGCAACAAGTATGCTGCCGCGAACGGGAACACCTACTCAAACACCGGGAGTGGCTGGAAGGGCTCAAGTACGAACACTCCGAAATACAACACATCCACCTACTCTGGCCAAAGTGTTCCGAAAAGTAGTTCCAGTTCCAGTGGCTGGGGAGGGCAGGAAAAGAGCGGTGGATCGACGGCCTTCAACAGCGGAGGAGGCGGCTGGCAATCCAGAGAGGCAAGCGCTCGCGGCTCAGAAAGCAGGGGCGGTGGTGGTGGCTGGGGAGGCCGCAGGTGAACCAGTGGGGCCCACAGCAAGACAGAACAGCTTTGGTGAGCGACAGTGTTGAGAGTGTCTAACATTTGAAGATTTGGAGAATGAGTATGTCACAAGCGGCCCCCAAAATGCCTTTTACAACTTGGTTGATGCTTCTGGCGCTCATGGTTATGTTTGGCGGTTGCAATAAGACCGCGAAGCCATCGTTCACCGCGTTTTCTTCGCCCGACGAAGCTGGCACCGGCCTGCTGAACGCGGCAAAGGCAGGAGACCAGAATGCGATCTTGGCAATTTTCGGTACCGATTCCAAAGACGTAATCTTCTCTGGAGATGCCGTGCAGGACAAGGCCACGGTCGGTCAATTTGTGGCCGGCTATGAGCAGATGCACCGCTGGCGCAAGATGCCCGATGGGAGCCAAGTGCTTCTGATCGGAGCGCAAAATTTTCCCTTCCCAATCCCGCTGAAGAAGAACGACAGCGGCCAGTGGGTTTTCGACACGGTTGCGGGCAAGGAAGAGATTTTGCGGCGCCGTATCGGCCGGAACGAACTGGCAGTCATCGACGTCTGCGGAGCACTGGCCGATGCTCAGGCCGACTATTATTCACGAAGCCACGATGATGGAAGCACCAAACAATTCGCTGTGAAGTTCATCAGTGACCCTGGCAAACAGAACGGCTTGTATTGGGATTCGCCGGATGGTCAGCCTAAAAGCCCGCTCGGGCCGTTGGTGGCCTATGCAACCACCGAAGGATATAGCGCGAAGCCTAACGCCCACCAGCCCTTCCATGGTTACTACTTCCACATGCTGAAGGGTCAAGGCAGCAACGCTCCAGGCGGCGCCAGAGACTATGTGATCAACGGGAAGATGGTGGGTGGGTTCGCCTTCGTCGCTTATCCGGCTGAATACGGCAATTCTGGGGTGATGACATTCATTATGAACCAGGACGGTGTATTGCTCCAGAAGGACCTGGGGAAGACCACCACCGAGACAGCATCCGCAATGACCGTGTTCAACCCTGATGCTAGTTGGACCATTGTGCAGCCGTGACCGGACACAAAATTAGTTAAAACGCTTTTGGCCGATACCAAGCCCAGAAAGAGGAGAACTCATGAACGCCCAACTCACCCATCACTCGAAACAGCCGGCACTCGGCCTCCCGATAATTACCGCCGTCACCGCGCTGTTGCTTTCCACTTTGCCATTCCATGCGCAAAATCCCGAACTACAGCAGAAACTTGCCGAAGTCAAAGCGGCGTCCGCGGCCAATAAGCAAGCCCTCGCTCGTTACACCTGGCAGGAACAGCAGACTACAAGTATCAAGGGTGAGGTAAAAAAACAACAGGTTTTCCAGGTAAGGGTCGGACCTGACGGTCAGCAGCAAAAGACCCAGATCGGCGGCTCGCAAGCTGCCCCGCCCAGCGGTGGCAGGCTCAAGCAGCATGTAGTCGAGAAGAAGACGGCAGAGTTTAAGGACTACGGTGAGCAGATTGCCGATCTGGCCAAGCAATATACGCAGCCCGATCCAGGGAGACTTCAGGCGGCCCTCCAAGCGGGCAACATCTCGCTTGTACCTGGCGGTGGTGAAGGTGAAATCAAGCTGGTCATCAAAAACTACGTCAAGCCAGGTGATTCACTAACCCTGGTGTTTAACCGGCAGCAAAAGGGAATCCAGAGCATTCAGGTTGCGAGTTACCTCGATAGCCCCTCGGATGCAGTCACCATCGCTGCCCAGTTTGCTAAGCTTCCCGACGGAACCAATCATGTTGCGAGCACACAAATCAATGGCGTCAGCAAGCAACTAACGGTGGTGACTCAGAATTCGAACTATCAGCCAGCTTAACCTTGGCGATTTTTGATTGCTCCGTGAAATATGCGGCAATACACAAGCCTATGCCGTTCGGACCGTATAGGCTTGATCCGTCTCTACTGGCCAAGTATGCCTTTTTTCAGATTAGCAGTGGGCGGCTTAGGTCCGAGCCATACCGAGAAAACCAGTTGGCCGAAGGGTGCGCCGGTGATGGTTAACTTGTCTTTACCGTTGATCGCGAGTGTCGTGCCGGTAGCGGGGACATAGGTGAAGACCATTTGTTGGCCCACCTTTACGTCTTCGAGTACCCCGAGAAACCTGTCAATGTCGGCCTTCATCGTCTGCTCGGCATCCGGATAATTGTCTTTGAACGATTCGTCAAATGCATCCGTCATCTGCTTCTTGCTGGCGTCGTGCAAGAACTGCATCACTATCTGCTTGGGTTCGTCGATCTTGATGATAGCGCCCGCATCAGAAGATTTATGCGGAAGGTAGAGTCCTGCGACGTAGACCTTAACCATGAACTCCGATCGCAGCCCCAGTCCGTTGAGCACCAGCGATTTGTCTCCAACGGTGGCGGTGTCCGGCAGGTTCACGCCGGCGAGGCCTGCAGCGTTCAGATTCAATGTCGAGATCGGCATATATATGGCAACGGCTAGCAGCACTATCGTCTTGCGCATAAGGACTCCTTAAGAAACGAAATAAATGTGTGACACGGAGCAACAGCCCGGCCCAGCCCAGGGGCGCCTTGGGGGACGGTTTCGCGTCTATACAGGTCTAAAGCTACCTAGTCTCGTCGAGCTGGACAACTAGCATCATTGCTAGGTGTGCCAAACAAAAGCGAACGCACGTCACGCCTGGAAAGAGATCGAACGCGATCGAGCTCTCTCCATCTGGTTTGATGAACCCCCTCTTGGTATCTCGATGCATCAAAAAGGGAGCTACCGTGCTAGCTGGCAACTTTTGATCCGCTGGCTACTAGATTTGACAGTACCCTGTGCTCTCGTCTGTCTGGATACTGGGGACTGATCATGATCCATCCTGAGCGTTTGGGTTCCCCGTTGATCACAAGTGAAGCACGGCTTGTCGGTTGTTAGGGAGGGCCGGAGCGGGGCAAAAAAATGGTTGCCGGTGCTGGTGCAGCACGCAGGTTCATTTTCCAGCTTACAAAGGTCCGATACCCGGTTATGACAGCAAATCAAGGGCAACCATGAAACTTCGATCCCTACAATCATTGCTTCTGTCTTGCATCTTGTTGACTACCAGTGTTAGCGCTCCCCAAGAGGCGCCAAAGCCGGCTCCCGCCGGGCGCCCGAAGCTTGGTGTTGTGCTCGAAGGCGGCGGTGCTTTAGGCCTCGCCCATATCGGAGTTCTCCAGTGGATGGAGGAAAACCGAATTCCGGTGAGCTATGTTGCCGGTACCAGCATGGGAGGCCTGGTCGGAGGTATATACGCTACTGGAAGATCTCCCGCGGAGGTCAAGGAGATCACCAATGGGATCAACTGGGATGACGTATTGAGAGGCCAGACACCTTTCCAGGACCTCTCTTTTCGACGCAAACAAGACGCTCATGAAGTACCGAACAGCCTTGAATTCGGCATCCGCAAGGGCCTGCAGTTTCCCGCGGGCTTCAATACCGGTCAGCAAGTCACTCTGATCCTTGACCGGGTTGCCCTTCCGTATTCCGAACTCAAGAGCTTCAACGATCTCCCCATACCGTTTGCCTGTGTGGCGACGGATCTTGTTTCGGGTAAGCCTCACGTATTCCGCAGTGGCCCTTTGTCGCTGGCCTTGCGATCGACGATGTCTCTCCCGGGCATCTTCACACCTGTCCGGACGGGGGATCATGTCTACGCCGATGGCGGATTGCTCAACAACATTCCCATCGACGTTGCCAAAGAGATGGGGGCCGATATTGTCATTGGCATCCATCTTGAAACCGAGCCACTCAGTCCATCGGCTCCCCTTTCCAGCTTCGCTGTATTGGGTCAATCCATCTCCGTTATGATCGCTGCCAACGAACTTCGCTCCATGGAACAAGCGGATGTACTGGTAACAGTGCCGCTGCAGAAGTACAACGCCCTTGATTATGGTGCCGCCGAAGCAATCATAAAGGCGGGATATGATGCGGCGGCTGCGAAGGCCAAGGTGCTCTCGGCCTTTTCTGTGAGCGAAGCGGAGTGGCAGCAATATCTCGCTGACCGGAATGCGCGCAAGAAAACGACACCTATTCCCCAGTTTGTCCAGGTAACCGGCGCGAATCCAGAGTTGGCCGAATCGATCGAGAAGAGAATGTCCCTTGACGTCGGCAAACCAGTAGACACTAAAGAGGTAGACGCGCAGGTGATGAGGCTCCAGGGCGCGGGTCGCTTCGCAAACGTCAGTTATTCGATGGTTGAAAAGCAGGGAACCCAGGGACTGGAGATTCGAACGGAACAGAAGCCATACGCGCCACCCATCGTGCGTCCGATTCTTCTAATCGACGGTTCCGATTATAACAACGTGCTTTTCAGCATTGGAGCACGCTTCACATTTTTGGATTTCGGTAGCTATCGCTCCGAGCTGCGCAGCGATGCCATCATCGGCACGCAATATTTTATCGATAGCGAGTACTACCATCCATTTACCCCCACCACCAACTGGTTTGTCGCTCCGCGCGGAAGCGCAAACAGCACGCAACAGTATGTCTACAACGGCGATACGCAGATCGCAACCTACCGCAACCGCCAGTTCCTTGGCGGCATGGATGTGGGATACGGGTTTGGAACCACGGGAGAATTGAGACTTGGAGTCGAAGGCGGGTTTGAGAAGCTTTCCCCCCAGATCGGGAACTCATCGGTTCTACCCACGGTTTCGGGGTCCACCGCGGACGCCAGGCTGCAGTATCAGTTGAACACGCTCGACAACGCCGTGATCCCCCGCTCCGGTCAAAGTCTTCTCATGTACACCAAGGGCTACGACACCAATCCAGCGGCTCCACATCCGTTTCCACTTTCTGAGGTCCAGGCGCAAAGCTTTTTCCGCCTGAACGCACCGTCTTCGGTGTTTTTCGGTGCTTCCGGAGGAAGCACCTATGGTTACAAAGCCGGAATACCCGCCTTCTCTCTCGGCGGGTCGCAGCGCCTGGTCGCCTGGAACACCAACGAACTCTACGCCAACCAATATTTCCTGGGGCAACTTGGGTATATCCGTGAGCTAACAACACTGCCACCGCTGTTGGGTAGCAATATCGAGGTCCTCGGGCTATACGAAGTGGGAAAGACCTACAAACTCACCCTCGGTCCAAAGCCACCGAATTTGCCTATGGACGGAGCGGTTGGGATCATTGTGAACACGATCTTCGGGCCGGTGGAACTGGCAGGAGCCATCGGTGATTATGGCCGCGGCAGGTTCTTCTTTCGGATTGGGCGAATATTCTAACGGCCTGCGCACGCTCGCTTGGACGATTCCCCCATGGATCAGCGAGTCAAAAGCGGTGCGCGGAGACCTGACATGCTATGAAGATCCGGGTCATTATTCTTAGCTTTACTTTCCTATTCTGCTCGAAGCTGTTTGCGCGCGATAACACGGATGTAATCGTGATGAAGAACGGCGATCGAATGACCTGCGAGATCAAGGGGTTGAGCGCTGGTGTGCTTTCAGTGAAGCTCAGTTACGCTCAAGGCATCATCAGTGTACAGTGGTCGGCGGTGGCGCACCTGGAAAGCAATCAATTGTTTTTCGTAAAAACAGAGGAGGGAAGAGTTTACACCGGTAAGCTGTCGACCGCCGTAGCGCCTGGCGAACGCCCTATGAGCATTAGAGTTACTGCCGCACCAGAGAACGAAGTGGAAATCTCACAGTCTCAGCTCGTCAAGCTGGATCAAACCGCCGAGACCTTTCGGCAGCGATTTAACGGCACGATTAGCACTGGCATTCTCTATTCTAAGGGCAATCAAGCGACCCAATATAATATCGCGTCACAGGTGGAATATCCCAGAGAGCGCTGGTCGAGTCAGGCGAGCTTCAACTCCAGCCTCGCTTCGAGCAGTGGCGCCGCTGGCATCGCCACTCGAAACCAGATAGACCTTGGCAGCATGAGGCTCTTTCGATGGAACAACTGGTTCTATTCGGGAACAGGGAATTTCCTGCAAAGTTCGGTGCAGGGAATCGATCTGCAGACGACTCTCGGAGGAGGCGTCGGACGGTATCTGCGGAATACGAACCGGGAAAGCCTCTACGTGCTTGGTGGTTTTGCCTGGCAGAACGCGCAGTATAAGACTTATACAACTGGGCAAGGCGCGCAAAATGCTGCAGCCGGGCTTCTTGAAAGTGAACTCAAATTCTTCAGATTCAAGAAGACGAATCTCGATATCTCTGCTGTCGTCCTGCCCGGGATCTCGGAACCAGGTCGTATTCGGGCAAATCTCAACGGGTCTTATTACATAAGGCTCTTCAGCGACTTGTCGTGGAATTTTTCGTTCTATGGCAACTGGGACAATCAGCCTCCTCCGACACTCGCGGGAAGCGACTACGGAACCAGCTCGGGGCTCAGTTGGAGTTTCGGCAACAGAGAACCTGCCGGACGCTGGAAATGAATGATCGTGCCAAGTCGTCGTTAAAATCTTCTCGGGGGGCTCTCACGCAAATAGAAGCCGAATCATTTTCGTTGTAAACAATAACGGAATCCGTTCCTAAATTGGCTGATAGTTAGAATTCTGGGTCACAACCGTCAATTGCTTGCTGGCGCCGTTGATCTGCGTGCCGGTCACGTGGTTTATGCCGTTAGGTAGCTTGGCGAACTGGGCCGCAACGGTGAAAGAATCTGTTGGGTCGTCAAGGTAGCTCGCAACCCGTACACTCTGGATTGCCTTGCTCTGCTTGTTGAACACCAGGGTAACCGAGTCATTTGGCTTGATGTAGTTCTTAATGTTCAGGGTCATCGTGCTTTCCCCTCCGCCCAGCTGCATCGAGATATTACCTTGCTGGTAGGCCCGTTGAAGCCGATCCGGGTCCGGCTGAGTATATTGCCTTGCCAAGTCGGCAATCTGCTCGCCGTAGTCTTTATATTCTGCCTTCTTCTTGGCGACGATATGACGTTTTAACGGGCCACCACTCGCCTGATCTGGTTGCGCATTGATCTCGCTCTTCTGCTGCTGACCATCGGGTCCGACGCTTACCAGGAAGAGCTGTTGTTTCTTGACCTCGCCCTTGATGCTGGTTGTCACCGATTCCTGCCAGTTGTAATGAGAGAGAGCTTGCTTATTGGCAGCGGATGCTATCTTGACCTGGGCGAGCTTAGCTTGCAGCTCAGCGTTCTGCGCTATGGCCGGTGGGGCAAAGAGAACCAGGGCAGCGAAGGTTGTCATAAGAGAAAGTTGGACTCTGGAATTGCATAAGCGTTGTACGGGTTGTCTGTTCATAGATTTCTCCACTTTGCACTTCTCTGTAGCCTTCCCTTGTGGGCTTGGACGCCGCATCTCGGTTGGCTGGCCGTACTGCTTCTTGCGATAGACGCTCAACCAGCGGCTACAAGCAAGTCAATCCTAGTCGAAGAGATGAACTAGCAAAACTATCAACTCTGTTAGAGAAACCAACAAAAGTTGCCAGCGCAAATGATTCCGACGAGGGGCCCGGGCTTCACTGTTTTACTCTCGAAAAGAAGACATTATCAAATGCGGCGGCAACTTGGTAGGCTCTGGAAAGTTTTGTTCCTGTTTCCTAGTACTCTTGCCAGTCTTTCGGGCCCTCGCCGGAGTTTAGTCTTAGCAGGGACGGGTGAATCATGTCGGAGGGACCCTAGACGTGGGAAATAACAGGCACGGAATACGGGTTCTCTGCGGTTTCTTGCTCTTCGTCGCTGTGGGGTGTGGTGAATTCTTCGTCGATCAAACCAGCAGTGGCGGCGGCGGCAACAATACCGGTGATTACATTTATGTTGGCAACGGGAACAATACATTCGTGGCCGGATTCGCCGTCGGCAGCACCGGAGCTCTTTCGGTTCTGACCAACTCGCCTTACAACAACGGTGTTGCTGTCATATGCTCAGCAATCACGCCAGGAAACCATTTCCTCTACGCTGGAACCACCAGTGGCATCTTCATCTACGCGATTAATAGCAACGGCTCGATTACTGTTCAAAACGGTGGCAAGATCGCTGCACAGGATGTAGTTCCCACTGCCATGCAGGTGGACAGTACGGGAACCTATCTGCTGGCAGCTGGCGTTTCAACCTCATTTACCGCCCAGGCTATCGGCATCTATCAAATTGACAGCACTACCGGCCTGTTGACTGCGGTGACCGGCTCACCTCTGGCACTTTACACAGGCAAGGCCTCCACGCCCACGGTGCTTACCCCAACCGCGATGCTGATTACCCCCGATAACTCCTACGTCTACGTCTCTCTCGCATCGCTGGGCGTGCAGATACTTACGTTAGGCTCCGGTGGTGCTTTGAGCACTGGCAGCGCAGCCAGCATTCTTCCGCCATTCAGCACTTCGTCAAGCCCATCGGACTATGGGCTGGCGAGTGACCCGAACTCCAGTTTCCTTTTTGTGGGCGAGTTTAACACTGGATTGCGGGTTCTGAGCATTGGAACCGGCGGGAGCCTGAAGGAGGTGTCCGGTTCGCCCCATTCCGTTGGAACAGGACCGGCTGGAGTTATCCTGGATCCGACTGGAAGCTATGTCTACGTTGCGAACAAGGGTAGTAACAGCATCAGCGGCTTCACGTTTATCGCCGCCTCCGGCCAACTGACCCCGATTTCCGGATCGCCCTTCAGTTCCGGGGGACAGTTGCCAATTGCTTTCGTCAACGACAACTCGAAGAAATATCTGGCGGTTATCAATTCAGGGTCGAACGGATCCGGAGGCAACAGCGACTTGCAGCTCTTTAAATTTGACTCAACTACGAGCGGCAAGCTGGACCCGGTTGCCACCGCCACCACGGGGACCGAGCCGACCAATCCTCAGTCCCTCGCGGCGACGCACTAGGTCTCATACCGTGAGTACCTGCTTAGGAAGTCCCCTACGAGCCGGCTATGCCCTTGTTCTGTAGGATCATGACCACAACGCGCCGGTTTTCCGCCTGTCCTTCCGCGGTCTTGTCGGGGCCGACCTGGTCAGCCGTCCCCATGGCCCCAGGTGCAAGCATGTTGGTCAGGGGAACGTTGGCGTCCTGTTCCAGATACTGGCTAACGGCATTGGCCCGCTCGACGCTCAACTTCTGGTTCAACGACTCGGAACCCACCGCTGAGGCGTACCCCTTCACCTGGATTACATAACCGGTGATCGTCAATGCCTGCTCAGCCAGCTTCGATAGTTGAGGTTTATATTGCGGGTCGACGGTCGTTTTGCCGTTGCCAAAGAGGACGGTGACTTCGCCCATAATGTTGTAGTCGCCCAACTCCCCGAAGCGCTTGTTGGCAGCAGCGATGGCGGCTTTATTGGCGGCAATTTTCTGGTCTGCAGCATTGAGCTGCGCCTGTTGTGCCGCCAAAGCCTGTTCGTTCTGCTCGATCTTTTCCTGGTCCGCCTTCTGGGCTTCCACGGTGGGCTGCAGCCCAGCTTGAGCATCCATGGCGGCCTTCAAATCATTGCCTTTGAATTTGACACTGTCCGCCACCAGTTGGCCCTGGTCGTTTGTCGAGCCCTTTACCTCCACTGGAAGGCCTGGGATCAGGGAGGTCACGGCCATCTCCTTTGTTCGCGCCTTTAAGGCGCCTTGCACTTCGCCAACTTCCGTGGTCGGCGTAAGTAATACGACGAGTTTGGGGGTGTCGACGGTCTGCAGTGTCATCGTGGCGCCGCTTCGCCCATTAATGACTCCTTTGACAGTCTGACCTTGCATCACCGCGGAGCCAGCCAGGATTATCAAGGCCACCAGAGTGACGGGTATAGTGGAGACGGGTTTCACCCAGGAATCGGTTCTCATTCGCTTCCTCATTCTCATGCGCTGACTTTTGCATGCACTACGATATTTAGCCACCAACCCCGGAAGCGATACTGGCAAAACTACAAGGGAGAGCACGAACGTTTGACAGGTGAAGGCGACAGACGGAAAAGCCGCACTCGCCCGCCAAGACTGACATACGCCAAACACTGGCGGTGCGGCATGGTCAGTTTTTTATCTGCGCGCTGGTAGTATTGCCAGTCTTCTCGTTCTCTGCGTGGGGGTCTAATCACCTCAGCAGGAAACAGAAAAGCTGACTCCTTAAGCTAGTCAGTTTCCGAGACTGCGCAACCGCAGCGAATGCAGAAACGAGTCGATGACTCCGAAGGGGAAGGGAAATGCGACTACAACAACGTGACTCGTCTTTAGAAATGACGTTTTGTCCGCCTTCCAGCGATTTGATTTGCGGGCGCCGGAAATTTGTGCGGAGGCGCCCATGAGCACCACCGTAGCAGGGCCACATCCCAAACGTGGACTAGTCGCCAGGTGGTTGGCTGGATTAGGCCTTGCGCTCGTCTGGCTTGTTCTAGCGCTGCTTTCGTTGTGGGCGATGGCAGCTGTGTACATTGATGTCCGTTGGTCCGCACTGAGACTACCGTTGACGATTTTGTACGCCGTGATCCTCGTCGTGATTTTGGCTAAGTACAAACTGCACATTCGCGCTGCGCTGTTATGTTTCGGATGTTTTTGCCTGGTGCTTGCTTGGTGGTTGAACTTAAAACCGACAAATATCGGAGCCTGGCAGGCCGATGTGGATAGGCCGGCATGGGTCGAAATTGTTGGAGATCGAATGATCATTCACAATTTGCGGAATTGTGAGTATCGCACCGAGACCGACTACAGCAACTGCTGGAGCGATCGCACAGTGAATCTGTCGGACCTTCGCGGTGCAGACCTGTTTTTTACGACTTGGGGTGTGCGATGGATCGGTCATCCGATCGTGAGCTTCCAGTTCGGGAACGACCAACACGTTGCGTTCTCCATCGAAGCGCGATACAAAGGCGACCAGGCATACTCCGCTATCCTCGGATTTTTTCGCCAATATGAACTGATTTTCGTGGTTGCTGATGAGCGCGACGTGATCCGTCTCCGCACCAACTACAGGAAGGATGAAGAGGTCTTTCTGTATCGCACGACACTGGGACCAGAATCGGCGCGCGCCATTTTTCTTACCTACGTCGATTATCTAAACCAGTTGAAAGATCATCCCGAATGGTACAACGCTCTCACGCGCAACTGCACCACAACTCTTGACAAGCAAATCTCTTCGGAAGTTGCCAAGCCCCAACCCTGGAATTACCAATTTCTGGTGAACGGTACATTGGACGAACTGCTATACAACCGTGGCCGGCTTGTGACAGACGGGCTATCGTTTGCCCAATTAAAGACCCGCGCACACATCAATGCGGACGCAAGAGCAGCGGACAACTCCCCGGACTTCTCTGCGCTTATTCGAGTCGGTCGTCCGGGCTTTGAAAATTCGAAGTGAATGGCTCGGGAAACTGCTGGTCTAGCGGGATTTTTCCTGGTCCTAGGGCAAACCGGCTGCCTGCTTTCTTGCCGGAACATAAGGATACTAGCAAAACTTGCAGGTGACACAAGCGGTTTCGGATGTCACGATGAGTCGAGTGTTGGCGAACCGGTGAGGTGCAACAGGCCTCTGCCCTGAGCCCCCTGAAGGACCAGCATACTGTAACCCCGAAAGAGGAATAAGCAAGTGAAGGAAATGCGACTAATAGTGATGACGGCTGTTTTGCTAGTGGCCTCGGGCGCTGTAGCCCAAACTGCAACCGCGGACCAGTCCGGAACCGATACGGATATCGCCTTGTTGCGGTCGGATGTTCAGGCTCAAAAGACTGATATTATTGCGCACACCATGCAGTTTAACGACGCTGACGCAAAGGCATTCTGGCCGCTATACCGCGACTACGCGAATAAGCAGCAGATCCTGGGAGATCAGCGGGTGAGCGCGATTAAAGATTACGCCGCGCATTACGACACCCTGACTGACGGTCAGGCGGACGGATTGATGGCTCGCATGCTGAAGTTCGACAAGTCAAGAACCGACCTTCGAGCTGAGTACTATCCTAAGTTCAAGACGGCGATCGGCGCCAAGCAGGCGGCGAAGTTCATCCAGGTCGACAACCGTCTGAACTTGCTGGTCGATTTGCAACTCGCCAATGCGATCCCGATTATTCAGTAAACGCTGATCAGCTTGACGTTGCGACAGCAGAGGAGTCAGAACTTCCCGTGAGCCGTTTTCGTCACGGGATGCGCTGAATGCTTCTTGAAGACGTAGTGCCCGATCAGCCATCCCGCAGCGCCTCCTACCAGGACGTCCGTCGGGAAATGCTCCTGTCCCAGCACTCGCATCAGGCTTACGCTCGAAGCCAGAGAATATGCGCCCAACTGTACCCACTTCGACGGGTACTCTCCCGCGGTTACTCCCGCTATCGACCAGGCCAACATGCTGTGTGAAGAAGGAAACGAATTATTCTTGCCGGCAGCCGATGAGAAAAATGCACCCGAGGCATTGTTGTAGAGAGGGCGCTCACGGCGGAAGATGATCTTCGTGACCTGGTCCAGCACTACGCTATCCGCCAGTGCTTCGCCGCTCAAAATGCCCGTCTCCCGAGCGCGCGCATCGCCCTTGAAGAGTCCCACACCATACAACGTTACCGGTATGGCAATCTCACCACCAAGCAGGGCATTCGACGCGTTTACACTGTCTTTGTTAAAGCCCGGATTGCGCGACAGATCGCGCATTGCGTCCGTGTCGGTTGCCAGCGTCACACCCGTCGCCGCGCCCAGGGGTAGCAGCCAAATCAAATCGTGTGCCCTGATCCGCACCGGGCTGGTCCAGATTCCAACCTGGTCCTTCAGGATGGCTAGCGGCAAACCCTTCTCGGTCACCGGAATTTGTGCGGCCGGAGCGTCCGGCAAAGGCCCTTCGGGCGCATCCATAAAAGGCATTAAATCAGTTGCGGCCGGAGTAGAAGCAAACGCGCGGTTAATGGAACTCCCCACCGGCCAAAGGCAGAGAGAGATGACAAGGCACCGGAATATAAATTGAGTACAGATCGCGACCTCCGCCCATCCCTGGGGAGCCGTAGTAGTAGATGCCCGCGCCTAAGGCTCGTACTGGCGGGTCATAGCGACGACACGGTCATCTCCGGGTAAGCCTTCCGCCGGTTAGGTTGCGGCTTCGGCTTGGGTTGCTCTTATATGCTTAAGATTATATTTGGCAATCGCTGGACGGTGATACTAGCAAGACTACAAGACAGAGGACAAACCCGTTGCAGGCGGCAGAGCTGAGATCCACAGTAGGGACCAGGACTATCCCGAACTGAGTCGGATGCGGTGACGGGGCCAGGCTGATTAATTTGAGGTGTAGGCTACAACCGAAGAGACATAGGCGACCGAAGCGTACCAGGCGCCTGCCTGCTGGTGGTGGATCCTCTTATCGAGAGGCTACCCGTTAGCGATCCCGCGAGGCTCGGCCAATTTGCCTTGCCGAACTGTCAGTTCTACTAGTATGCGCGGCGTCGCCTTGCTTTTAGACTGATCTCGTCGCGCAATTCTGTCTGCTTAGTCAATCGAACTTTGTGCGCGTGAAAGTGGCTCAAAATTGTGACAATCCTAAAACCAACGCTCAAAACACATGTCGAAGGAAGGTCTCTTGTGGAAGGCAGTCGTGCTCGCTTCGTTGGAGTCCCAGTCGCCCTGTTTCTGACACTGATCTTATGTCCCGGAGCTTTGGCGCAGGAGGGAACCGGCGCCGATTATACCCGTAGCTCCGAGCCTACGATGTTGAGCTACCAGGAGCTTGTGGCTCTCGGGGAGCAGGAAACGGTTGATCCCGCCCTGGCCGCCAAGCTGCACACTTTGCTAACCACCCCCTTTATCAACAACGAAGCGTATTTCAACGGGACGAAGCCGCTACGGCCCGATCTCAAGGGTATGGGGCCCTCGCTACGCCTGGTCGAATGGAACATCGAGCGGGGAATCGAATTCGACAAGATCAAGCTAGCGCTCACCGACACGCAAGGATTCATCAGCGAAGTCCACGGTGAGGCTGCCGGCGATACGAACGCCGAAAAGCCAAAGGACGAGGTGCTACGTGCCCAGCTGGAGGTGCTTCAGTCCGCAGACGTGCTGGTATTGAACGAGGTCGACTGGGGCATGAAGAGAAGCGACTACCGGGCCGTGGTCAAGGACCTTGGCGACGCACTCAAGATGAACTGGGCCTATGGTGTGGAGTTTGTAGAAGTTGATCCCAAGATATTAGGTACCCAGTCGTTCGCGAATGTGGAGAATCAAGACGAGCGCAAGGAGCTGGAGGACCTGTTTAGCGTTGATAAGACACGCCTACTGGGATTGCATGGCACCGCCATTCTCTCTCGCTACCCTCTTCGGGATGTGAAGCTGGTGCCCTTTCAATACCAGGCTTACGACTGGTACAACGGCGAGAAAAAGTATGGGAAGATGGAAGCCGGGAAACGGAAAGGCGCAAGTCTTCTCTTCGGGGAAGAGATCGTGCGCGAGGTGCGCCGCGGAGGCCGCACCAACCTGATTGCAACCATCGACGTGCCTGATCTTCCCGGAGGCCAGGTCACCATTGTTGCGGCACACCTTGAGAATCGTACGACGCCCAAGGGTCGTGTGAAGCAGATGGATGAAATTCTTGACTTCATCAAACCGATCTCTCATCCGGTGGTCGTTGCCGGGGATATGAACACGACGGGGGCGGATGGCTCGGTGGTCAGCATAAAATCAGCCATCTTGACGAAGATGAATGATCCTGCGTTTTGGGCCACAAAAGGAGTCAAGTATGCGACTGGAGTGGGCTTCGGCATGGACATTGCCGGGCTTGCCTTCAAGACGACGAAATTTCAGAGTGACCCAACTGCCTCCGGCGTTCCGTTATTGGCGGCCAATCCCGAACAGGGCCTTTTTAAAGAACTAAATAAGTATCGGTTCGACGACCAGACACGGCTTGACTATCGGGGGGATGCCGAGTTTTCGGTTCTTGGCCGTCAGGGAACCCTGGGCAACTCAAACGAGCGCGGCAGTAAAGGATTTGTGACCACCTTCGCCTTGCCGCGAACGCTCGGAATTGTAGGAAAATACCGGCTCGACTGGATATTTGTGAAAGCCTATCTGAAAGATGACCCTAAATCGGCCGACTCCTATCGCTTTGCCCCTCACTTTGCACGCACCATGAACGAAGCCAATCAGGCATTCGCTGACCCCCTGTCAGACCATGCTGCCATCAGCGTCGATCTGCCGATAATCCAGTCGGCTGCGCCGAGCTCGAAGAAGTAAGCCAGGCCACCAATGTCCGGCCGTCCAAATGACGGGTTCAATCACGTAAACCTGGAACCAGCGATCAGGAACGCGCTGGAACGACGGCGAGATTTCGTTGCCCATTCCTAAGGGTGACTTGCAGTTTGCTCGACTTTGAGTCGATTGGACGAACTTCCAGGGAGGACTCGTGCGAGGAATAGCACATCGTATCTGGCTGACGCTGGTTGGCCTTCTGATCGCGCAAGGATTGGGTTGGTCACAAGCCAATCAACAGAGCGGGACTCTTGTCGTAGGCGGGCATTCAGGGCAAGTGCCGGTGACCCAGATAAACGGCCGGTCCTACGTGGCCGTCGACGCATTGGCACGATTAATGAATGGTTCCCTTGGATATCAGGGAAGTCAAATCACATTGACCCTGCCGGCGGCCGCGAGCGCAGCCACCGTTTCTCGGGCTAGTCAGCCTGCAAATCCTGGGTTCTCCAAAGATTTCCTGAAAGCCGCCATAGAAACCCTGAGTGACATCAGGGAATGGCGAAGCGTAGTCCTGAATGCCATCGAGAACAGCTATCCGGTGACGGACGCCTGGATGGAGAACTACCGTGCACCAGCCGCCAAGAGCCTCCGCCTGACTTCCGTAGCGGCCACAACTGATTCCGACCGCAATGCGCTTCAGTTGCTGAGCAAAGAATTCAACCATATGCAAGAGCTCGGCAACAAGATTCTTACGGCGCGCAAGAACTTGAGCTACATCACTCCAGCCAGTGTGAAGAAGGATCCTTTGGACCAGAAGATCCTGAATTGCGCACGCTCTCTGGCCGCGATGGCCGCCAGCGGCGAATTTCAGGACGACGGCTCGTGCAATTAAGGGCCGCCGGCCCGTCACCTACAGCAGCGTCATGCGTACCGGCCCGGGGAAGAGTGCAGGCCAGTGGCGGAACTACCGTCGTCCTACCTCCTGACGCGCGGTATCGTCGGCAGTTCTCCCGTGACAGTGTTTGTACTTTTTTCCGCTTCCGCACGAACAGGGATCGTTGCGGCCCACCTTAGCGCTTCCCGTTTCCGAGGCTTGGGTGCTGGGCAACCGCATGATCTCGTCGGCCCAGCGGCCTTGTCGAAGCAGGCTCGCCATAGTCTTCATCGCGGGGTCGATATGGTTGAAGAACAGCTTGTAGCCGGCGCACAGGTAGTTGAGCCCGGGCTCGCCATCCGGGGTGCTGATGAACCGGTTGCGCGGACACTCACCGTGGCAAGCGAACCGCACCTCGCACTCCCGACAATATTTTGGCAGGCTGTTGAGCTTGTCCTGCCCGAACGCGTGCTGCTTCTCCGAAGCAACCAGCTCCGCCATGGGCGTCTGCAGAATATTCCCCAGCAGATAGCCGGGCTCGACGTAATGATCGCAAGAATACAAGTCCCCGTTGTGTTCCAGTGCGAGGGCCTCGCCGCAGGTTGGCGAGAAGATGCACAGATTGTGTTGGCCCAGCCAGCTTCCCAGCGCGACGTCGAACGTCTGCACGTACACGCTCCCCACGTCGCGGCGCACCCACTCATCAAAGATAGCGATGAGGAAGCGGCCGAACTGCTCCGCCCCGACCGACCGCTCGGTGACAAACCCGCCGCGCTGCGTATACAGTGGCCGGTCCGCACCGGGCCGCTCGCCCCAGCCAAGGTTGGCGAGAGAAAGGAAATCCTGGGTAGTCCGCTCCACAATGGGAATGAACTGCATAAACCTCGTTTGCAGTTGGTCCCGAAAGAATCGGTACACCTCGAGCGGGTGATCGCCGTTCGCTGCGTGAATGGTGCACAGGATGTTGACGTCCACCTCGTGCCTGCGCAGGGTTTCCCAGCCGCGCATGACCTGATCGAAGGTTCCAGCGCCGCCCTTGTTGACCCGGTAGGAATCGTGCATTTCCTTCGGACCGTCCACGCTCAGGCCGACGAGAAAGTTGTGCTTCTTGAAGAACGCGCACCACTCATCGTCCAAGAGGGTGCCGTTGGTCTGGATCGTGTGCAGGATGCTCTGCGCCGGCTTACGGTACTTCTCCACGTGCTCAATGGAGCGCCGGAAGAAGTCGAGCCCCATCAGTGTCGGCTCGCCGCCCTGCCATGCGACGTTGACCTCACCTAACGGCTGCGCCTCCAGGAGCTGCCGGATATATGTCTCCAGCATCTCGTCAGACATACGGAACCGGTCGCCCGGATAGAGCATCTCCTTGGAAAGAAAGAAGCAGTACTTGCAGTCCAAATTGCATGTGGCGCCCGTGGGCTTAGACAAAAGGTGAAATGTCCGAGGCAATGCATTCATGTCGTCACCGCTCTCTTCTCGTAGGCCTTCACTGCGTCGGGAAGGTTGAAGAACATGCGTTCGGTCCCCAGTGCTTTACCCAGCGGCGATCGCCTGACAACATTGAGCGCCTCCGGGTTCAGCGCGCTCAGCCACAACCAGATCCCGCCCTCCCGCAATTTTTGTTCTGCCGTAGTTAGGGCTTGCAGCGCCGTGTACTCGAAGTCCGGAATAGCGCTGCATTCCAGGATCACCACCTCCGGACGCGCCTCGTCGACCAGGGCGCGTAGCCGCTCGCGCACCCGAGGCGCACTGGCAAAGGTCATTCGGCCTTCGGTCCTGAGGATCAAGAGGCCTGGGATGGTCTCGTCTCCCGCATTATCTATGGATTGCGCCCGGAACACGTCCGTACCCGGCTTCCGTCCCACAGCATAAACCGGGGGGTGGTTGGCTGCGTAGACGAGGGTAAGTAGCGAGATGGCGACCGCGACCAGGATGCCCTGGAGGGTTCCCAGAAGCACGACGCCGGCGAAGGCCGCCAGGGCCCACAGGAATTCCGTACGCCGCACTTCCAGGATGGAGCGAAAATCCGCCGGGCTAAGCAGCGAGAACGCCGTGACTACAACGATGGCAGCGAGTGTGGCCTGCGGCAGCAGGCTGATGAGTGGCGATAAAAAGAGAAGGGTCGCCAGCACCATCGCCGCCGTTACCAGCGCGGATACCTGGGTGCGGGCTCCGGCCCGTGAATTCACGGCCGTCTGGGAGGTTCCTCCGCCTGCGGGCAAGCTTTGGAAGAAACTGCCTGCAAGGTTGGCCGCCCCCAGCGCGATCAACTCCCGGTTCGGCGCGGGAGGCGGATCGTCGTGCCGGGCAAAGGCACGGCCGGCGGCGATGGACTCGGTGAAGGACATCAGCGCCATACCCAGCGCGCCGGGCCACAGGCTCCGCATAAGCGACAAGTCCGGAACCGCCGGAGCTGGAATCCCTGCCGGAATACGACCGGTCAGCGCGACACCGGCCCCCTTCAGCCCCAGAAATCCGGCGGCTGCGACCCCCAGTACCACAGCCACGAGTGGAGCAGGGGCCCACGGGAAAAACCGTTTGATCCCCAGGAGGATCGCGAGCATGGCCGCAGCCAGAATCAGCGTCGCGCGATTCGTCTCTGGCACACGCGCCAGGATGGAAAGAACTTTGTGGAAGAAATGACCCCTCTCGATCTGTACGCCCAGCAGTTTGGGTATCTGGTCAACCAGGATCACCAGGCCGATTCCCGCTTTGAAACCGGTCAGGACCGGATCGGAGATGAAGTTGGCAAGGAACCCCACCCGGAGCAGGCCGGCCGCTATCAGGAAACCGCCCACCAGCAGGGCCAGCGTGGAGGCTGCAGTCATCAGGCGAGCGGGGTCTCCGCCAGGTACAGCGAGCGTCAATTCGGTAGCCGTCAGGATCGCGAGAGTGCTGGTGCTGCTCACGCTCAGCTGGCGCGACGTCCCCAGCAGGGCGTAAACGAACATAGGCACCAGCGCCACATACAGGCCCGCCTGCACCGGCAAGCCCGCGATGCTTGCGTAGGCCATGGATTGCGGGATTACGACTGCCGCTGTCGTCAGGCCTGCTACTGCATCAAAACGGAACCAATGCTTTTCATATCCCGACAGCAGGCCGGTCACGGCGCACCTCGACTCACTTGCTCGTTTTGTTCTGCGCTCGTTTTCATCCCAGTGACCGGCAGCCGATTTCGATTGCCCGTCCTGAGAATCCCTACTGCCGCGCCATGGCGATGCGCATAGCGTCCTCCGGCGAGACGAGATGATCAAGGCTCACGGCATCCTCAGCAATGGCAAGTTGAACGCCCTTGACCTTACCCGTAAACTCATTCCCGCGCGACCCGTAGTCCGGCGAAACAGGCGCTCCGGTGTCCACCCCCACGTCGCAACCATCATCAGCCGAGAAGAGCATGGGCTCCGTTGCGCCCACTTTGCCCTCGCCGACCTTTTTGCCATCCACGTACAAGGACACGGTGCCACCCTTGGCAAGGCCGCCACCGGCGTAAGCAAATTCCATGCGTACCTGGTGGTCTCCCGGAGGCAGCGGGTCGCTTGATTCGGCGTAGAAGCACTGGATGCCGAAGAAGTTGTAACAGTATTTGAGCTTGCCGCCCTTCGCATAGAGGGCCCAGCCGCCCATATTGCCGCCTTGAGCAACGATGACCCCCTCAGCCCCGTCTGAGGGGACAACGATCTCCGCAGTCACGGAATGGGACTTGTTCTTCAGATTGAGGACCGAGTTTTCAGACAGACGTCCCATGCTGCCAAATAGAATTTGGGAGTTGCCCTTGATCAGCACCGGCCGTCCCGCAAAATCTGAGTTTATCCGTTCCACTCTCCGGTCATCGAGGGGTAGTACGTTGTAACGTACTGCCTCGATGAGCCACAGGCGCTGCAGTTCGTGAAGTTTTTCAGGCATTTGCTGGGCGAGGTTGTTCGCCTGGCTCCAATCTTTCGTGGTGTCGTAGAGCTCCCAGTTGTCGTCGTCGAATGCCGGGATTTTCTCGCCCCCGAGCAGCCACGGCGTACTATGTCGCGTCACGGCGGTCCAGCCCTTGTGATAAATGCCCCGATTGCCGAACATCTCGAAGTACTGTGTCTCGTGCCGCTCGGCTGCCTTGGCGTCGTTGAACGAGTACGCCATGCTGACGCCTTCGATCGGGTGCTGCTGGACTCCGTTGACGAACGTCGGCTGGGGCAAGCCGGCCAGTTCAAGAATGGTCGGCGCGACGTCGATGACGTGATGGAACTGACTGCGAATTTGGCCCTTCTCCGTGATTCCCTTCGGCCAATGCACAATCGTCCCGTTGCGTGTTCCTCCCCAGTGCGATGCAACCTGCTTGGTCCACTGGTACGGCGTATTCGTGGCGTGCGCCCAGCCCACGGCATAGTGGTTGTAAGAGTCCGGTCCGCCCAGCTTGTCCAACCGCTCCATCATGAAGTCGGGCGTCTCCACGGCGGATGCCCCGTTGAGACTGATCATCTCGTTGTAGGTGCCGTTCAGCGTGCCCTCTGCGGACGCGCCGTTATCGCCGTTGATGTAGTAGATCACGGTGTCGTCGAGCAGATTGAGCTTCTTCAGTGAATCCACCAACCGGCCGATGTGGTAATCGGTGTACTCGAGGAACCCCGCGTAGATCTCCATCTGCCGGATCAGCACGGGCTTCAGCGCGACAGGCATCTCATCCCATGCCGGGATCTCTTTGTGCCTCTGCGTAAGCTGGCAATCCGGAGGAATGACGCCTAGCTTTTTCTGGCGGGCGAAGATCTCTTCGCGTACCTTGTCCCAACCCTGATCGAACTTCCCTTTGTACTTATCCGCCCATTCCATCGGGACGTGGTGTGGGGCGTGAACCGCGCCCGGTGCGAAGTAGACGAAGAATGGTTTGTCCGGAATGAGCGCTTTCTGTTGTCCGATCCAGTTGATGGCCTTGTCCGTCATGTCTTCCATCAAGTGGTAACCCTCTTCGGGTGTCTTCTTAACCTCGATCGGTGTGGTCCCTTCGTAGAGTGATGGATACCATTGGTTCGCTTCGCCGCCGATGAACCCGTAGAAATATTCGAATCCGCCTCCCCCGGTGGGCCAGGCATCAAAGGGACCGGCGGGACTGCTCTCCCAAACCGGCACTTCATGACACTTGCCGAACTGTGCCGTCGCGTAGCCGTTGAGCTTGAGCGTCCGGGCGAGTGGGGAGCAGGTGTTGGGCAGAAGTGAGTTGTAACCGGGCGCCGAGGTTGCTATTTCGGTGATCCCGCCCATGCCAACCGTGTGATGATTGCGCCCGGTCAGCATGGCCTGTCGCGTCGGCGAGCAGAGCGCTGTGGTATGGAAACGGTTGTACTTGAGGCCATCGGCAGCCAGGAGTTCTGCCGTCGGAGTGTTACACGGCCCCCCAAAGGCGCTCGAGGAACCGAAGCCCGCGTCGTCAATCAATACGATCAGGACGTTTGGCGCACCTTTGGGCGGCCGCAATGGCGTGATCGGGGGGAACGTGGTGTCGGGGTCCTTCGCATCGTAGGTGACTAGGCCTGTGCGCGGCTGATCCGGGATCGGAAGAATTGATCGTTGAATCTTGTCCTGGTCATTCATAGAGACTTCCTTTTCGCTATAAATTTGGAGTGTTCGCGCGATGAAAAACGCACACGTCTTCGTTGCCGTCAAAGCTAAGACTTCCGCCATAGCGAAACAACTAGCAAAACTGGCAGTATGCGGGCTCGCGGAACCCCTCTTTTCGGCGGGAGGCCTTCTCCTGGGAGCGAGAAGCGGCCTTGCGAATTGATACATTCGGGAAGTGTTGTGTTACGACCGAGGTTTGGGTGCGTGCTCATCGCAAACGACAGCGACAAGGTGGAGTTCCGCCACGCATCCGAGCACCTGGCTTGCAATATTAGGACAGCCCGGGTGGTCGCAGAAGTACTCGGTGAGCAGTTCTTCGCGCCCGTCCGGAGTCGTGAGGCCCGTCTTGATCGTTACCTGAGGTATGGAGAAATCCCCGATCCGAATATCTCTCTAGTATTCGATGCGCAGAAGGCGCTTTGCACAAGTAGATTTCTGTATTCCTGGACCAAGACACCGCTGCGGAGCTACAATTCCCGGCTTGTTTGCAAGTTCGAATGCCCCAAGTTCAAAGGAGACAAATATGCCTATGGTAATCGTCACAGCGCAGGTTCAAGACCCTGTGAAGTGGGAAGCAGGCTTCCGGACGCATGGCGACCTCTTTCGGAAGACCTATAACCTCCGCACACCGGTCCATTACACGATCGCAGGAAACGAAGTCGCGATCTGTATGGAGCCAGAGAACCTGAAGTCGTTTAAACAAGCCATGGAGTCGCAGGCGACGTTAGAAGCCATGGACTTTGACGGCGTCAAGCGCGAAACCGTGAAAACGTTTGTCCTGGACAAGGAAATGAAGCTATAGAACGGCGATAATGCACGCCCCGGCCCGGAGGAACTTAAACTTCTGGCCTCGCAAAACGCCTTGGCAGTCTGGTTGGGAGAAGTGCAACTTCCCGTTTGCCAACCAACCGAGGGCTATCCCGTCATTTCAACCACATGGGCGTTATACGGCGAGGTGCGAGTCGTCAAGCGGTCTACGGATAAGGAGGTCCCTTAGCAAGCAGGGCATTTAGTCGCTGATCATGACCGTAGATATCGTCAAAAAAGTGCACCGTACCGTCCTCCTCGGCGACCGCAGTCACGTACAGAATAAGTACCGGGATTTTAGTAGCCAGGTTGACCTGGCGATTGTCTTTGCCTGAGTCCATCGCCGTTTGCACCAGCGCCAGGGTCCACGGTTGTTGTCCATCGAGTTGATTCCGCAACAAGAAACTGGCTAGCTCGGCTGGCTTCTCCAGCCGAATACAACCTGAACTGAAGTCTCGTCGCGACCTGGAGAATAACTCGGTCGACGGCGTGCTGTGCAGATAGACAGAATAGGTATTCGGAAACATGAACTTTATCAGGCCGAGCGCATTGGTTGGTCCCGGCTTCTGACGTACGAAGTATTTGCCCGAGCGCAGCCCTGCAACCAAATCGTCGCTCGGCGACACTAATCTGCCGCTGGAGTCGGTTACCTCGAATTTCTCGCGGGCTAAATATCCGCTGTTTTTCATAATGCCGGGGATGACTGTTCTGCGGAGAATTCCGGGCGGAACATTCCAGTAGGGCCGGAACACGATGAACTTTATGTCGTCGGTAAACACTGGCGTTTGAGTTGGGGCGGCCTTGCCCACGACGACGTTCATAGTGAGCGCAAGCTGGCGATCCGCGGAATAGGCCCGTAGCCGAAACTCAGGAATGTTTACCAGAACGGGAGGCTGCTGAAACTCGGTGGGCATCCAACGCCAGCGCTCTAAGGCATCATCAATTTGCTGCACCCGTGCGCTGAGTGGAGTGTTCAACTCACGCAAGGTCGCCGCGTCTAATTTGCCGTCGGTCGCAAGACCATGCCTAGCCTGAAAATGTTTGACTCCCTCGACGAGGGCGCCGCCGTAGGAATCGAAGCTTCCGCCCTGCGGAAGGTCTCCAATCAACTGCAATCGCTCAGCCAGTTGGGCAGTTCCTGCATACGTATCGCCCGGAGCGATAGTCTTGGTTCCAGCCGGCACCTTGGCGCCATCACCTTTGGCAGCCAAATCCAGGTATTGCTTCAATGTGTTCTCGATGCGGCGGTAGCCGGCGTACGGTGGCTCAATCTGATCCAGGACCGATTGGACGTTTCCTGCACGGACAACTTGTTGAGCAATGAATTCCGGCAGATCGTATTGTTTGGACCGCACATCAATGTCGAATTTCAAGTGTTTTGGATTGATTCGCCCGATCCGTAGGTCCGAAATATACCGCATTGTCGATTGCGTCAGAGTGGCATCGAACGATGCTTGAGCGACAGCGGATGCCCCTTTGAGGGAGCTGGATTTTGTCGCCAGGCTTTCTGCGTCGTAGTCGGTGGGATTCAGTCCCTTCAGTCGGCTTGCGCGCATCATCGCAATCAAAGATGCTGCTTGCGATGTTGGCTGATCACCGTTTATCCACAAAGGCACAAAATTTGCGGATTCGTATAGTCTCTTGATTTGCTCTCGATTTCCAGCGGAGCCCAGGTTATTTCCCAGCTGCCCCTTCGCCGCCATCGCTCGTAGTTCAGATGATGTGGCAGACGAACTGGATACTTCCTGGGTGCTGCTCGCAGGTCCGCCAGCATTAGCCAGATGAAGCATGCTCTGGCTGGGCGCGCAGGCATTGAGGCAGGTTAAGATCATCGACAAAAACAACTTCATTGAATACATTGAGCCTCGGTTCAAGATCTGGACGTCGTTTTTAGGCAGACGATCCGGCCCCATATCTGCTTTTGAGAACTACGATCACGCAATATCATACTTGTTGAATTACTTGCATGGCTGGGCGCCAGAAGCGGGGCTGTTACAAGAACAGAGAATCGCCCCCGCCGAATACCGCTATTATCTGATGCGTTGACGGTCTCTTGTATAAGCCTCCTAGTCTCTGAAGTCTCTTGGTTACCCTCTCCGTATCGCCTGGCTCCGGATGTCAAGGACTAGAAAGTGGCGTGAAGCGTCTTCACGAGATCACGGGTGATTTGCGATTTGAAGACATAGCCGACCGCTCCCACATCCTGCGCGGCTCTAACGAAGTCTATGCTCTCGTGAACTGAGAGAAAGACGATTCTGGCAGGGCAACCTGAGCTTCTCAGCTGCTCCGCAACACGGAACCCACTGATATCACCCAGATCGACATCCAGGAGAACGATGTCTGGCTTGAAGTTCGCGGCTTGGTCAAGCGCCAAAGAACCGGAAGAGAGAGTTCCAACGACCAGAAACTCCCACTGGAGGAGATCCACCAAGACCTCTAGCATTTCCGGGCTATCATCGATACACAGGAGCCTTTTCACTCTAAGCTCGTCTTTCTTCGTTCACTGGATTGCGGTTTTTGTGTGAATTCTCCTGGGAACGTTACCAAAAGGGTAGTCTGCGAAGACGCGGCGGAACACTAGCAAAACTGCTGGGGTTGACCCAAGAAATGCCCTGTGAATCTCTCTCATCCTTGTCCGATTTCACGGGATATACTGCTGCGAGATCACTCCTAATGAATCAAAGGCTCCTTAAGGAGTGATCTGCCAGGGACTTAAGGATGCTCAAACAAGATTCTCACGAAGAGCGAAATGTCTATGTTCAAGAGCACGCCAGGGGCGAGGCTTTTGAACATCTTGCCATTGGTGTCGCCCAATTGACCCTGGATGGCACGATGCTGAGTGCAAACACGCAGATGTGTGAAATTATTGGGCAGCCAGAGAGAAAACTGTTGGAGAAAAGTCTCAACGAGTTTTTTCTACCAGAGGAATCGTGGCCCGAGTGCAAGGGCGGCCTGGTCCGGCTGATCGCTGGTGAGATACAGCACTACTCGACCAAGATGAGTGTTAGAGCAGCTGGACCACTCGTCTGGGTGAACATGGTCTTTTCATTGGTACGCGACGATGTTGCAAACAATCCTCGGAGCTTGACTGCGGTCGCCAAAGATATCACCTTTCTTAAGCAGGCCGAGCAGGACCTGCGCAACGCCGAAGTGGCGCGCGATGAACTTGGCCGCAGAATGATGAATGCACAAGAGGCGGACCGCACTAGCATTGCAAGAGAGCTTCACGATGATATTGGGCAGTCGCTGGCAGTATTGAAGATTCAGATGCTCCGCGCAGGCCAGCCCGTCTCCGGCCACCCTGGGATCGCGCATGCCAGCCTCAAAGATCTGTCCGGCAAGCTGGAAAACATCATCAACAAGGTTAGCCGCCTTTCGCACAACCTGCACTCCTCGGAGCTGGAGTTGCTCGGCCTGGTTGTCGCAGTCAAGGGCCATTGCCGCGAATGCTCGGAGCAGCTGGGTATCCCGGTCCATTGTTCCTGCGATCATCTTGAGGAGAAATTGGACGGCATGATCGCGTTGGCCTTCCTCAGGGTGTTGCAGGAAGCCTTGCATAATATCGTGAAGCACAGCGGCGCCAAGAGCATCACCGTGCGACTGACTCGTTCCGGCCACGATCTCGGCCTGGAAATACGCGACGATGGCGTTGGCTTCGATGTTGAGGCTGCGAGGCTCGCTGCGGGGCTGGGACTCATCAGCATGCGTGAGCGAATTCATCTGATCAGAGGCGTATTCCAAATCTTGTCCAGCCCCGGGCAGGGCACGACGATTACCGCCCGCGCCCCGATTGTTAAACCAACACTTTAGCCTTTCCTTCGCGCCGGGACTAGTGCTAGCTACCACAATCCATGGCTGTTATGATCGAGACGCTATGATTGTGGAGGCCGGGTTCGGTCGTTTGCGGATGGCTACCGATGACCGATACAAGCATCTCCCATTACCGCGGTTTAGAGAAGATCGGCGGCGGTGGCATGGGCGTGGTGTACAAGGCAGAAGACACGCTTCTTCACCGGCCAGTGGCGCTCAAGTTCCTCCCCGATAACTTTGCCAACGACGGCGCTGCGGTGGAGCGCTTCCGGCGCGAGGCGCGCGCCGCTTCCGCCCTGAACCATCCTAATATCTGCACGATTTATGAGATCGCCGAGGAAGGCGGGCGCACGTTCATCGCCATGGAGTTCATGGACGGTGAAACGGTGAAGCACTTGATTCAGGGAAACTCGCTTTCCATCGAGCGGGTGATCCAAATCGCCATCGACATAACGGACGCACTCGAAGCGGCACACGAGAAAGGTATTATCCACCGCGACATCAAACCGGCGAACGTCTTCGTGACCAAACGGGGCAACGCCAAGGTTTTGGATTTCGGTCTGGCAAAGATGCTACCCGTCAAGGAGCTTGCCGGAGCAGGGGCGGAATCCTTTCGCGAGCAACAACAGCTCACCGACGGGCTGGGAGCCGCGCTGGGGACGGCGGCGTACATGTCGCCGGAGCAGGCGCTGGGTAAGCCGCTCGACGCGCGCACCGATCTTTTCTCGTTCGGTATCCTGCTTTACGAGATGTGCACCGGCCGCTCACCCTTCCCCGGAGATACGACCGGCGAGCTTCTGATCTCCATCGTGCAGCATGTTCAGCTCACCCCAGCGCAACTGAATCCCGATGTTCCGCCGGGGTTAGCGCGCATCATCGATCGATGCCTGGAGAAAGACCGGGAACTCCGATACCAGCACGCGAGCGAGATCCGCGCGGACTTGAAGGCAGTGCAACGCGACCCGGCGGCAGTGGTTGATCGTCCCTCTCCCTTTCCTCAAGAAAAGCCACCATCTAAGACCTCTTCGGGTCCCCGTACATGGGGCCAGGCTGTCCCTTCTGTCTCTGGAGAGCCGGCTTTGCGGCGGCGTTGGTTGGTGCCTCTTCTAGGGCTGCTGGCTATTGCCACCGCGATAATGGCTTATTACCGGGCAAACACACCGCCTGTTCCAGCGGTCTCGAACTATACCCAGCTCACCCACGATGGCGAGGCAAAGTCCCTGGCTGGCACGGACGGGTCGAGGCTCTATTTGGGCATGGAATATCAGACTGCACCCGGAATCGCACAGATGCCGGTCACGGGCGGCGACCCGGTCCGGATGCCGGCTCCCGCCGAATACACCCTCCCTGTTGGAATATCACCCGACGGCACCGAATTGTTAGCCATCAAACGCCAAGGTCTGGAGGTGCTCGATCCAGGCAGTCTGTGGCGGCTGCCGACGCTCAATGGCCCACCGCGCCGGATCGGCAATGTGCTGGTCACCGATGCAGCCTGGTCTCCCGACGGCGCCATGCTGGCCTATTGCAATCGCGGCGACCTGTTTCTTTCCGGCGGCGACGGCAACGGAGCACGGAAGCTGGCTTCGCTTGGAGGATTCATCACCGCCCCCCAATTCTCCCCAGATGAGAGACGCATTCGGTTCACCTGGGAAAGCCTCACCACTGCGAATCGTTCCCTTTGGGAGATCACTGTGCAGGGGAAACACCTTCATCGCCTACTTCCGGACTGGCGCCAACCATCCACCGATGCAAACGGAAACTGGACCGCGGATGGGAAGTTTTTTGTCTTTGAGGCGAATGGTCAGATATGGGCGCTCCCCGACAAGACCGGCCTTTTCGGGAGGGCAGACGGTAAGCCGGTGCAGCTTACTTCGAGCCCCATTCCGCTGTCCTCTCCTCTTCCAAGCAAAGACGGCAAGAAGCTTTTTGTAGTTGGTTCCACACAGCGCGGGACGCTTTCCCGCTACAACCAGCACCTAGGCGAATTCCTCCCTTTTCTCTCTGGCATTTCAGCAGAATGCACTACGTTCTCTAAGGATGGAAAATGGATCGCCTACGTTACCTATCCCGTGGGCAGTCTTTGGCGCAGCCGGATCGACGGTAGCGAGCGGCTGCAGCTTACCGATCCGCCGATGTATCCTCTGAATCCACGCTGGTCGCCAGACGGAAAGCAAATCGCATTCTGGGGCTACAGAAAAGGAAACGTCGATGAAATTTATACAGTCCCGGCTGACGGAGGCACACCGCAACCGCTGGTGCCTGGGAATTCTGTTGCTCGCAGAGAACCAAACTGGTCTCCAAACGGAGACCGGATACTGTTCGAGGAGGTCGCGCCCAATGCTCCTCCGGTGCTGCGGCTGCTAGACCTCCAAAGCCATCGCGTTTCTTCTATTCCCGGATCGCTGGGGTATACCTCACCCCGCTGGTCGCCCGATGGACGGCATATGGTTGCCATGACCAAGGACGCGCGCAAGATGGTGCTGTTCGATTTCCAAACCGGCAAGTGGTCAGATCTGATTCAAACTACAATCGACTTCCCCAACTGGTCGCGAGATTCGCAGTACGTCTACTTCCTTCATTATGCGGAGAAACCCGCGGTGGTTAGAATTCGGATCAGCGACCGCAAGCTCGAGCAGGTTGCCGATTTGAGAGGGTTTTTAGCCACGGGCTTTTGGCGTTTTTGGCTTGGACTGGATCCCGAAGACGCCCCGCTCATGCTCCGCGACTCAGGAACACAAGACGTTTATTCGCTGGACTGGATTGCAGCAAAGTGACTCTTCTCACTGGATGAGGAGGAATCGAACCTAGAGTACACCTGCGCCGCGTGTCGAACACCGGCAAGACTATGAATACAGGCATAGAGCCAGAAGATCTGGAAATAGACCTCACCGGGCGCGCATACTTGTGGCATGAGCGAAGACAGGAAATTCTGCCCGAACTGCAAAGCGATGACAATGGAACCAGTCGAAGAGCCTCTCCTAACCCCAGAAGAATTGAACCATGTGGAGCCAGTGTTCGAAGGGAGACTGGTGCCTTATCAGTGCCCTGTTTGCTTGCATTTTGCACATGTCCCTGAGTTCTGAAGCAGCATCGTGCACCGTGCGAGTTTGACTGTTGATTGTGGTCACGCTCTTGCTTGCTTTGCCTCCTAAGGGAACCTCTAGCTACTTCTTCGCCGTCACGTACTCCACGCGCACCTGATCAATAGTTCCGTTGAACTTGAATGGCATCTTGTCGTAATAGTCAAGCGACACAGGCGAACCGAGGGCAATGCCGATGTCGAGGCAATCGTTGGCGGTGAAGATCAGAGGCGCGGATATCGGGACCTGACCTGTGGCAACCACTTGACCATTCACCTTCATAGTGATGTTCAGCGGTCCGCCAGGCCGGGGCACTACGTACGTCGTCTCTATCTCGATCTTTACCTTACCGACGGGGAGCTTCTGCTTGGCACGGATCTTGGTGCGCTGAATGATGAAAAGGTTGTATTCGTAACAGAGGATGCCGTCCTCTACGAAACACGTGAGGCCCCCGGAGTTCGCGCCCAGTTTGTAGAGCACGCCGTTGGCGTTGGCAGGGATATCGGCCTCAATGGTGACAATGTTGGGTTTATTACCAAGCGCCGGCGCGCAGAACTCCGGCATACGAACTAGATCGCCGGGGAAAGTCCACTCGGTGTACGGTGGCGCAATGCGCATTTCGGGGTGCAACAAGGGAACCCAAAGACCACCGCCGATGGGAAGCACCTTGTTCCTGGTAGCCTCGATGAGAAAGAGATCCTTCAATTGAGCCAGCTTCTCCGGCATTTTTGCGGCCAGATCATTCGCCTGGCTCCAGTCCTCCTCAAGGTTGTAAAGCTCCCAAACGTCTTTGTCTGGTGTCCACTCATGAATGCCCGGTGGGATGCCTGTCTCCCAAGGGGCACGCGGGCCGAAAGCAGAGGCCATCCAGCCATCGTGGTAGATGGAGCGGCTGCCCATGATTTCGAAGTATTGGGTGAGCAGGCGCCCCTTGGCCTTTGGGTCGTCAAAGATGTAGGCAAAACTCACGCCGTCGATCGGGTCCTGAGGAACGCCGTTTACCTCCAGCGGTGCCGTGATACCAACAACTTCGTAAATTGTGGGGACGATATCGTTGCAGTGATGGAACTGCGGGCGCGGTGTGGCACCGGGTTTAATCTTTGCCGGCCACTGGATGGCGATCGGGTTCCGAGTTCCACCGAAGTGCGACGCTAGAAGTTTGGTCCCCTTGTAGGGAGTGCTCCCGGCCCAAGCCCACCCCGAGTGGTATTGGTTGTCGACCTTGGGCGAGCCTAGCACGTCCAGTCCGCCAAGTGCATCGAGTGCTGCGATGTGCTGCTTGACGGTGGTTGGAATGCCGTTTTGCGCCAGAAGCTCGCTAATTGTCCCATTTTGTCCCTCGGCCGAGGAACCGTTATCACCCCAGATGTAGAAGATGAGTGTATTGTCGCCATAGCCGAGCTTGTCGATTTCGTCGATGACCCGGCCCGCCTGAGCGTCCACGTGCTCCGCAAACCCCGCGGCCACTTCCATCAGCCGGCGCTGGAAGGGCTTTTCGTCTTCGGGAATGCTCTCCCAAGACTGCATCGTTGGATGCCGGGGAGTAAGTTGGGCATTGTCGGGAATCCAGCCCTTCTCCTTGGCGCGCTTGAAGACACGCTCACGGTAGGCATCCCATCCGTCATCGAACTTACCCTTATATTTGTCGGCCCACTCCTTCATGATGTGGTGAGGACCGTGAATCGCGCCGCTCGCCCAGTACATGTAAAACGGCTTATCCGGCTGGAGCGCCTTGTGCTTGTTTAGCCAGTTGATGGCGTCATCCGCAAGATCTTCGCTGAGATGGTACCCCTCTTCCGGGCTCTTGGGTGGGGACACGATGGTTGTGTTTCGTACCAGGTTCGGATCATATTGCGACGCCTCACCTGCCAGAAATCCGTAGAAATATTCGAAGCCTACTTCGGTCGGCCAATTATGGAAGGGGCCAGCGGCAGTTGTTTCCTCAGCAGGTGTGTTGTGCCATTTGCCAAAGGCCGCCGTACTGTAGCCATAATCCTTCAGCACCTCGGCCGCCAGCGCGCTGCTCTTGGGGATGTGGCCCGAGTATCCGTCCCAGTCGTTCGCCAGCTCCGCGATCTGCCCCGAACCGACGCGGTGATGATTGCGGCCGGTAAGTATAGACGCCCGTGTGGGCGAGCACATGGCCGTAGTGTGGAAACGATTGAGTGAGATTCCGCCCATAGCGACGCGGTCCATTGTCCGGGTTTGAACTTCGCCCCCCAGGGTGGAAGGCAGGCCGGGACCTGCGTCGTCGATGAGCACGATAAGGATGTTCGGAGAATCGGGCGGAAGCCGACGGGGCGCGACCCGCTCCTTGTAGACCGATTCCTGCATCGTGCGGCCAGCGATGCTCGCTGACGGTGTAGGTGGGAAAGGAAGGGAATCTTGTTTGGCTGTTTTCTCGTCTGCGCTCATTTTTTCCGTCTCCTCAGCGAACCGTCTCAATCCTATGGGCGCAAACGCGCCAAGTCACCTGTCACCAGCGACAGTCCACACGGCGACCAAAGAGGGCATTGCCATCTGTGCCGATTCCTAGGAAACGTCTGAGCACGAGAATGGCGATTCATACCGCCGAACGGTGCAGAAAATAGCTCCCATTGAGGCCGGATCAGCAAGCTGACCGTTACACAGCCACAGCACCTGAAAGCATCCTCGCATTAACATCGGCAGAAACTTTAGAGTTCAACCAACTTAGTTGGAAGGAACATCTAATCCCCCCTTGAACACAAGTAAAGGCCATACTAATTTTTAAGCATGATCAGAAATCCAGAGCTCGAGACCTCTGCGCGTAGCTTCTCTCTCCCAACTTCACAACCTCCCAACTTAACGGAGCCACCTATGCCCAAAAATCAAGTCAGCGACCCCATCACCGATCAGGAAATAGCCTTTGCCCACCTGGTCCTCTCTGGAACCATGACCGACCGCCGTGCCGCCGAAGCCGTCGGGCTCAACCCCGACACCGCCGCCTACACCAAAGCCAAACCCCGTGTGCGCACCTATATGCTCGAGCACCGGGCCACCGTGAATGAACTGCTCGTGCAGCAAGAGGCCGACGGACTGCGCCGGATGAACCTGGGCCGCGAGCAAGTCCTGGCCAGGCTCTGGGAAATCGCCAACCTGGACCCCGAAACGACTCGAAACAGCGCTTCCGCGCAGATCAAGGCCCTCGCCATGATCGTCGCCATCGAAGGCCTGATCCCCTCTGGAATCACCAACGACCGCCGCGCCGGCGCTTCACAGAAGAAATCCGCCTCGCCGTCCGCCGTTCCGCAAATCGATGCCGCCGCCTGGCTTCGCCAGCAGCAGGGGAAAACCACCCGCCCTGACCTTGTCCGAGACGAAGAGGGGCCTGGCGTTCCCCATCCTCCGTCCGCCGCGGCGGCAGACGCGCCTTCGGACCGCTGCCCTACCCTCGGCCCTGAGTTTGACTCTAGCGAATCCATCCTCGCCCGCCCCTTTAGCCCCGCGGAAACGACCCCGTCGGCGCCTCATGCCCCTGTGTCCTCTTCTGCTCCAGACACCAGGGTTCCTTTCTCTACAGAAAAGAAGCCCTGTACCTGGCGCCTGAGACTCTAAAGGAAACGCACGCGCTGCCAATGTCCCAAAAGACCAAAAAGGATCGAATTTTATCGAACTTTATAAAAAACGTGGACAACGGAACCGTACTTGAACGTCGTGGTGTCTTCTGGGTCCGGTCATTTCGACGGCCGTACATTAGTGGCTTTGATGTATTGGTTGCCGAAGCTCTCAATCTGATACTGGCCGCTCTTTTTATCGAAGCGGAGTTTAGCCGCAGCCATAATCTGGCCACTACCTTTGCCCTCGGAGTCGAGCTTCACCTGTAGATAACCGAAGGAGTAGTCGGTGGAGCGCCCATTATGATAGAGCTCGGCGAAAGGAAGAATACGAGCGGTAATGATCGTTATGATGGTGTCGGCGCCCTGGGTGCGTTTGCGTGCGATAGCGATCTGATTGCCCGTCGAGCCGACAACAGCGACGCGACCCTTATTCTCCTTTTCTAAGGCACGCCGAAGCGCGTCAGTGCCTTTGTCTTTGAGTAGCTGTGCAAACTTCTGAACATCCTCGTCCGTGGTGTATTGCGTGACTCGAAAATCGAATGTGATGGATTTGCCGCCAACAGTTCCTCCGGTGCCAATGGCTACTCCGGTGTAGGCCTCAGGTGTTTGCTCCTGGGCAAATGCACCCGGCACCAAAAGCAGGAAGGTGAAAATAGCTATCAAAATCGGATTGCGTTTCAAGGATTTGTCCTCCACAGAGATCCAGATGAGGATGATCGGACGCACACGCCCTGAGTGCCCATCAAAGGCTAGGTGGCGCGCCTCAGCAAAACAACTGGCAAAACTGCTAGTCCTCCGTCTAGTCCCGCGATCTAGACATAATCCGTAAGCTCCAACCACCCGTTTGAGGGTTGGTACTTGTGGCTATTACACTAAAGGGAGTTTGATGGAGCCACTACTGGAAGGAATCTGCACAACATGCGGAAAAAGATGTGGCATTTCAGAAGGCTGTTACTGTTTTCTATCCTCGCCTTCGTATATTGTTTTGTACTTCTTCGCGGCCTGAGTGAAGGCAGTAGACGCTCTCTGCAGCTGAGAGACGATACTGATGCGGCAGACCACATCGTGATTTCCGTTCTGGTAACCGGGGTCAACCCGGCAACTCAGGAGTTGACGGCACAAATCAGTCTTCGGCCCCAAGGAGCCCTTGCGCAGGATGAGGTCACTCCGGCGGTTGACTTAACACTCCTGACCAACAATGTAAGGAGCCAAGAACAATTCGACTTTCCTAAAGGGAAGCGGATGAACCGAATTGAAGCGGTCTTTCCCCTGAACGGAGAACTGAATAAATATCCGTTTGATCATTACGGTACAACCTTGTGGCTCCTGATCACCACGCCTGCGCGAAAGGCACAGCCAAAGACTACGAAGACTCCGGAAGATACCGAACAGCACGCGCCTCAGCGCGAGCAACTCGCAGTCGGCGCAACCGCCTTGCAACAGAGCACTCCCATCCCGCTTACGGTCAATTTGTCTGCATCGACTCCCGGAATTAAATTCGAAGGTAGCGTCTCTCGCGAAAGCGGCCGGAAAGTCACAGGCATCGATCTGAAAATCAGGCGGGCCGACAGCGTGATTGCGGTTTCCTTTATTCTGATGATGTTGATGACTGGTCTAGCCTTAAGCCTGCTGGCGATGGTGATCAGGGTGATGACAATCGGTGCGAAAGTTGATCTGGTCCCGCTAGGATTCTCCGTCTCATTGATTTTCGGTTTGCCGGCGCTCCGGAACGTCCAGCCTGGCGTTCCGGCTGTGGGGGCATTCGGGGACTACGTCTCCTTCATCTGGGCAGAAATAATCGTGGGTCTGTCGGCCATCGTTATCATCTGGACGTGGCTGCTTCACTCACACGATGAGCCCTAACTGCTGCTTCGGTGGGATCTCATTACTGTCAGCGCGGCAAACAAGATGAATTTACCGGAGGGCCAGGGAGGCTTTATTTATCTTGCGCTTCATGCTTCGCCTGCCGCTCAAAATAGAAGGCAATGCCTAATGCAAGAATTAGGGCCGCAATCCCAAACAAAGTTAGACCAGGGACGGTATTTGGTTCTTCAATAATTACCTTTCGCGCCATCGCAATGAGCGCCACTTCTAGAACAACACGAACATGAATAGTATCTTTTTTAACGTATGCTTTGAGTGTTTCAATCAGCTCTACCCCGATCAGGACCAGCAGAAAATACCCAAAGATGTCGAGCAGTCCCTGGACTGGTATCAGAAACCGCGGAGGTTTCAAAATCTCAGCCCAGATCAGTACGCCCAGGTGAATTGTCGAAAGAACCATTACCACGACAAGCATTACAGCAAGCGTGAGTACAGTGAGCTTTTGTACCTTTGTCAGCAATACTTCTATGATCACTAAAATTTCTCCGTTGGATCCTAAGAGATCTCAAGAAGCCCTACGAGCCCACCAGCCTGCCCAGAAAAGAACCATCCTCAGTCCATGCTTTTGCGCTGGTTCACCAGAGCCTGGTCGTAGCGGTCTACCCGGATAATGCCAAATCGCGGAAACTCAAGATCGATGATGGTGAAGACGGTCAGCGTCAGTGCTGCGACAAGCCACGACGACCCCTACTTATCGTCTGCCTTATTCTTGTGGAGCATCCGCTTGATGTCGGGAGCAAACTCCGCCAGCGCATCGACCACCACGCCCACCCAAGCCTGAGTAACCACGCTTTGATAGCCCTTAGGCAACACGCTAGGATTGTCAGGCTCCCACGAGGCGACGGTTACCCCGGCCCCGAAGGCTGCCGCATACGACATGATCTGAGGTCGTATTCTTTTGTCGTCTCCACCGCCGTAGGTGATGAAGTTCCGGACCACAGCGTGACGAATTCTTGGCCAGGCGCCTTCACAGCGGCAGCGGTCATAACGGGGCTCGAATCCTACCGCCGCATTACCCAAGGCCGTCAACGAGTTCTGAATGATGTTCCCGGCCTGGAGCGAGCCAACGCGTTTGGCAAAACCTGAAAAACCATCTCCCCAATCCGGTTCGGTTTTCTTGACCTGGTCGTGGATTGCGAAGATTCCGGTCTTCACGTAGATTCCGGGAGTTGTATAGGTCTGCCGAAGATAGAGCTTGAAACGCTCCTCGCCGGTGAGCGGCACAATGGGCGCACCTTTGGGGATGTATGCACCATAGACCCAGTTCACGGGTAAGGTGGTGTTGACAGAGGGCTCCGGAGTTGCCGGAGCTTTGGAGGCTTCTTGCGCTACACCTGAGGGGACCAGAAGCGGCAGGACGAGAAGACTCACGCGAGCTGCGAGGAGGCTTGCCATGGATAGGACGTGCGAAAAATCGCAGTTCATCGAAGAGCCTGGGATTCAGAATCGTGCTTCCGCCTTGAACGCTGGCTTGGGCCGAAAATTCGCAAAGAGGACATACACGCTAATCACCAGCGTCCACAGTGGAAAGACCAGCGGAGCCCAGCCGAAATGTCCGATGCTTAAGAGCAGAAAAAGTGCCAGCGCGTAGCCGAGAAACGCCATCCAGCGCGGGAACATCCCGATGCGGATTGCGAGCGTGCAGGTCGAGATCATGAACACTCCCGCCATCCTTAACCCGTAGACGTTGACTAACTCGTACGCCAGGCTGCGGGCAAACGTGTAAGTGGCGGAGTCCATCACCTTTCCGGGAATTGTTTCGTAAGCCATCATAAGAGCACCCGTAACCGCCGAAGAGGCAAAGATGATGGCTAGAAACAGGAGCCCGCTGCCGAGGGATACCGTGGCTAAAAAGCGGTCCTCCTTTGCCCCCATCCGGTCACGCAGCACGCCCATGAACCATAGGAAGGCTATTCCGGCGAAGGGCAGCAGGTTCAAGGCGAGACCGATGGACTTAGCACTATCGGAAAGCCAGGTCCCTGGGTCCCGCGGACTGTCGGGAACGGAAAGCCGGATGAGCACCACGCTAATGATGAGCAGGATCGAGAACAGGATACCGGCGATCGCACCGGCACGCGGAGCCTTCAATCCGGCGCTGATGACGGTTTCCTTCACCTGTTCCATCATTTCCTCCATGAGCGAGTGAATCACTTCGCGCTTTCGACGACCGCCTCGAACTGTTGTCGAGATATTCAGGTACTCGCGGAGACCTGTATTTAGTGCATCAGCTCATGCTCGGGGGAGCGTAAGAATATGGTAAACCGGAAAGCACAGCAGGAACACGGCGATCACCAGCAGTCCGACCCGCACTCCCCGAGTCTTGAAACGCTGGCTGATGGCAATCAGTAGCAGCACGGTTGCCAGCGTCACGGTTGCTCGTACGTATTGGTCAGAGTATTGCTGGCCTCTGGTTCCTTGCTCGAAGACCTCCGAGGCTTGATCATTCAACTTGGTAGCCGCTTCAGCCTTTGAACTCCGGTATTCCGCCATCAACTGGGGACCGGCTGGAGCATTCGGGTTGTTGAGTGGGTCAGTCTTCTTCCAACTTTCAAAGGCGGGACGAAACTCCGGAAGGAAACGTCTTTCAAACAGATTGGCGAGCTTCTTATCGCTGTGGGCTTCCGCCTTTAGCCACTCGACGACGGTCGAAGCGTTATACAAACGCTCTTGATTGGCGTACGTGGCAGCCCCCACCGCTTCAATCCGTAATTTGCTTGCTTGGCCGTACAGTTCTGATTGATGTCCAGTCCAGAGCGCTGCTTGATAGCCGCTCCAGGCAGTGGCGATAGCGACTACGGCGAGTACCACGGCCTCCACGATCTCCAATATTTCATGTCCGGACGATGGCCTCGATTCCTCGTCCTCGGCGACGAGCTGCGTGAGTTCAAGGTTGGCACCTTCAGCTTCGGGCATGGAGAAGACTCCTGTCGCCTGGATACGACGCGACCCCTTTCGAAATCTAGAAGACACCACGCAATCTGGGAACTGGCAAAAATCCTAGTGCTTGCCCTGGAATTCGACAGTAAACGCACGAAGCCGGGCCGAGCCTCGATTGGCAGGGAAGATGGAGTCTGGTCCCCAAAACTTTGACGCACAAACTCCTAAACGTGCTTTAATGTCCGTATTCTGAGGGATCCGCTACTTGAGAATGGTGTTGCGATTTAAGTTTCTACGCCGACTTCCCCAACACTAGAGCGCGTCTGGAGGCGGTACCTGTCTGTGCGGCGCACTCGCCCGATCGTGCTACCGCTCGGCTGCCGAGACGGGCAGGCAAACCTCCATGTAGTCGTGAGCAGTTGCTTGGAACTCTTTTCCATGGCTGAATGTGGGTATGAGCTCTAAACACAGTCGCGTAGCGCGGAGCATGGCAAGTCCGAACTCTCCGGTCCACACAGTGGTCCTGGCTTGCCTCGCGGCTTTCCTATCCTACCTCGCTGCCGAGCTAGGAGGGGCTCTGGTTCTACGGCCTCAAATGGTCTGGCCGCTTTGGCCGGGCTGCGCGCTTCTGGTTGCGGTGTTGCTGTTGCTGCCGCGGGGGATCTGGCCAATACTGATCACAGCAGGGTTGGCAGGATTTGTTCTCTATGACCTGCAGGCGGGCTTGACGCTTCGTTCTACCGCGTTACTTATACTGGCCGATGCGGTCGAAATTCTCATCGCTTCTCTTGGAGCTAGCTACTTCTGCGCCGGTCTGCCTAGTCTGAATAGCGTAGAGTCGCTGGCCAGGTATTCATTTCCTGCAGTCATCCTCGCGCCGATGGCGGCAGCCTTTATCTCCACGTCCGCTTCCAGCGGAAGCTACTGGATTCGTTGGAGGATTGGTTTCTTTACCGAGGCACTCGCCCTTCTCACCCTAACTCCAGCCATTTTGGCCTGGGTGAGGACGAGACAGGCATGGGTACGGAAGTCACGTGCTTTTTATTTTGAGGCAGCCACGCTGGTCGCCGGGTTGACTCTTCTGGGTTATGTCGCCTTCGTGGCTCCTGCGCGCAGCAGCGCGCCGGTACTCCTTTATTCACTTCTGCCATTTCTGCTATGGTCCGCTTTGCGTTTTGGAATTATGGGAACCGGCACGTCGGTGATAGTAGTTGCCTTTCTGTCAATTTGGGGTGCAGTCCACGGACGCGGCCCCTTCACCGGAGCAGAGCCTCTCAACAATGTGCTGTCGCTACAGCTATTCCTGTCTTTCGCTGTAGCACCTTTCATGGTGCTCGCAGTTCTCGTAGAAGAGCGTAAGCGGACTGGGCACGCCTTGCGCGAAAGCGAGGAACGCTTCCGATTGATGGCGGATACCGCGCCTGCACTGATCTGGATGTCAGGTACCGATAAGCTCTGCACCTACTTTAATAAGCCTTGGCTCGACTTCACCGGGCGATCGATGGACTCCGAGCTTGGAAACGGCTGGGTCGAGGGAGTTCACGCCGACGATTTGCGGAGATGCGTGGACACCTACACACAGGCGTTTGATCGCCGTGAGGAGTTCAGAATGGAGTACCGGCTTCGGCGGCACGACGGAGAATATCGATGGATTCTCGACATCGGAGTGCCGAGGTTCGACCAGGAACGCTCTTTTGTCGGTTACATCGGAACCTGCATTGATCTCACCGACCGTAAGCTGGCGGAAACGGCCCTCGCAAATGTGGGCCGCAGGATGATTGAGGCACAGGAGCAGGAGCGCACACGGATCGCCAGAGAGCTTCACGACGACATTGGTCAACGTCTCGCACTCTTGGCTACCAACCTACAACAACTTCATCCTGAACCCGCAGATTTGCCTGGAGTTCGCAGCCGGGTCGGAGAATTGAAGGATCAACTTTCCGAGATAGCAACCGATATCCAAACCTTATCGCATAGATTGCACTCATCGAAACTGGAATATCTGGGCCTGGCCACTGCCATGAGAGGCTTCTGCAAGGAATTCGGCGAGCAGCAGAAAGTGGAGATCGACTTCGAAACACACGATTTGCCCAGCGCCTTGTCGCCCGACATTTCTCTTTGCTTCTTCCGGGTACTGCAAGAAGCTCTACACAATTCAGTGAAATATAGTGGAGTACGGCACTTCGACGTGCGTTCGTGGGGAACGCCGAATGAGGTTCATCTCACGGTGAGCGACTTCGGATCCGGTTTTGACATCGAGGCCGCAAAAGCAGGCCGGGGACTTGGGCTAATCAGCATGGAAGAGCGGATGAAGATCCTGAACGGCACGCTCTCGATTGAATCCCAACTCAAGCGTGGTACAACGATCCACGCTTTCGTGCCTCTCAGTCCGGGCGGCAATTTTGGCGCGTAGCTCTGGCGAGGTTAGGGACTTAGCACGCTCCAGATCCGGTAAGCGTAGAACGGTCTTGGTACGAGCGTGCCGTGATCCGGGCGCAAACTTTGGCTCTCGGCCAATTGATGGTGGCTGCTTTTATCGGTGGATTGTGCTCGCTGGCGCCAGGTCCAAACAAACGCGATACCGGTACCGAATGATTCGTACCGCAAACGGGTCATTGACCCAGTTGAGCAAGTTGTTACCTTCGTATGCATGAAAAGCTTGGCGCTTATTGTCTTGCTGACCTCGGCAGCACTCGGTCAAACCACCAAGACCGGCATAGCCATCCACTGCGTCGCTTTGCCTGGAGACGTAGTGGGAGGTCAGCTGTGCACTGCGCTTCGCCTTGCCGTGGCGAGAAATCCCCGATATGAGGAGGCTGTTACAAATCCACAGGGATGGCAGCTTAGGCTTGCCACGATGGGGATCGATGACAACAAAGGCGCGGCAGTCTCGATGACCCTTGTCTATCATGCGATGTATGTCGTGAACACTGTCCAGGTTTGTGGGGCTTCCGTCATCCCGGATTGCGCTCAAGACATGCTGTCTGATTCCGATGATCACATAAGGTTGTTTGAAAAGGCAGTCAAAGACCAGATCGCTAAGCAGCAGACTCCCTAAGTCTGGATCAATGCTGGTTGGACCCAGTAACTTGGGAGGTTCGCAGTTTACTAATTTTTCCCCGCTTGCCATTTGTCATCACGCGGGTCCACGCTCTTCAAGGCTCATTCCAATCGGGGGCGTAGATATCCTGGGTTCCTCTGTCTTCGAGTAGAAGCAGGGAATCGTCCGGACCGAGAGATTCAGTTCCAGCTTGGACACCGATCCGTAGAAACCACGGAAAGGTACCTTGGCTCCCGGCCCGGGAAAAGTCGACTACATGCCGTTGGTAAATCCCTTGTTTACTATGAGCTTGACATCGACACGCCGGTTGAGCTCTCGGCCCTGCGGGTCGGTGTTTTCGGCGTCAGGATGGGTGGCGCCGTACCCGGCTGGTGCAACGATCCGCCTCATCGGGATATTGTCCTGGTTGCGAAGATAGTTTGCCACCGCGGACGCACGATCCTCACTGAGTTGCTGGTTCAATTCTTTCGTTCCCGTCTTGGAGGCATAGCCGGCGATCTCGATCAGGTAACCATCGGTCGACGTTGCAAGCTGAGCAAGCTTGTCAAGATCGGCCTTGGCGGCGTCATCCAAAGTGTACTTGCCGCTAGGATAGAAGATCGCGGCCTCGGCGACAGTTTGGTAGCTGTCAAGGTCAGAAACACGCTGGTTCACTATCTGAACGGCTGCTGCATTCGTAATCGCAACTGCGCCGGCTGCTGTGGCCACCTGACCTGCTTGATCAGCCGTAGTTTGCGCCTGATTTGCGGAGGACTGCGCGGCACCGGCGGCTGTGACGCCTTGATTCGCTGTAGCCAGTGCGTTGTTGGCAGCTTTCTTGTTGGCGGAAATTTCCTGTTGCTGTGCGACTTCAATTGCGAACACATCCGGCGAGAAGGTGATCTTCTTTGCTTCCAGTTGGTTGTCCGCATTACCTACGCCCTCGGCACTGATAGTCAAGCCAGGAACCATAGCGGTGACGTCCATGTCTTCGTGACGACGGAAGGACACCTTGGATTTGTCGCGCAGAATTTTCGTATCGTCGGTAATCTTAACGATCGCCGACGACCCGGTCTTCTCGTCCTGGATCTTAACCAAGTCGCCTTTTCGCGATATGATCGTTCCCTTCACCTTCCCTTTTGCCCCGGAGGTGAACGTCTGCGCAAAGCCGACTGAGGCTAACGCCACGACCGCAAGCAGGGCCGCGCACGCTCTTTGCGCCGCTACACGCTTAAAGCAGCTACTCGTTGATTTCATCGGAAGTTTCTCCATCACCTGTTCTTGAATTAAGCTGATTGGACCAAAAACATCGCTACGCCAGAACGAGTCGAACGACCCATATTCACCATCACCCTAGCGACAGGCAGCACAGCTTACAACTGTCACAAGTGACAGGTTCGGTCACAAACAACCGGACGACGAGGTCTGTTTCTGCAGATGAGCGTGACCGCTTTTTTATGGCCATGCTCAAACCGCTGGGATTCGAAAAGGGCAAGCCATTCAATCCGGACGCTCGGCAGAAGAAAATCCTCGAAGAAGCGATGCTGGTCGGGAACTCGATGGCGGCAGCAAGCACCTTTCAACCACGTTTGAGCAATGCCACCTTCTATCCGGGAACACAGTCGATGCCGTGCTGCTCGACACTTTCCGGAGCTGACTCTGGGGAAAGAGACGCGTTGCATCAGGTTTGACTCCAATGCAACGCGTGGCAAGGTATGGCTCGAAAAAACTGGCCCGGTGCGCGCTGAACAGTTGCGGGATGAAAACTGAGTTTACAACGGTAGCTTAAAGATGTTGGGTCGCAAAATGTATTGGTAGAATTCACGGTTTCGACTAGAAAAAGTGCTAGGACCATGGTGACTACGGACAATGTGTTGGCTGCCGTGAGGGTTGCGGTGTGGCTAATTCATTCATCGTTAAACTGTCAGTTTTGCCAGTTTTAAATGCAAGCGAACACTGTCACTCTAAGGTAGCCGCCAGAGCAACCTCTAAATGGCGGACACGAAAGCCCATCGAGGATGCTGCGAGAAGCGGCGGAAATGTCGGGCCGATTTTCTGGAGGGTAGGAATGCGCAGGCAAAAAGTTAGGTTTGCGTCTTGGTTTGTAGCCGCACTCGCCATCCTTTGTGGTATTGCAACCCTGGCTCCCAGAATGGCATGGGCGCATGCCGTTTTGGTGACCGCGCAACCCGGAGAGAATAGTACAGTCGCTGGTCCGGATGTCGCCGTCCTCCTGAAGTACAACTCACGGGTCGATATTGCACATTCAACCCTGACATTGCTTGCTCCTGACGGCAAAGTGGGGAAGGTCCCCATCGCGAGCGAACCCGCGCCCGGAGTGCTGTCTGCCAAGCTGACTGGGTTGGTCAAAGGAGCTTATGAACTGCGCTGGCAGGTCTTGGCTATTGATGGACACGTCACTCGCGGTAAGGTGCTCTTCCAAATAAAGTAACGCCGAGAACGATTCCCTTGATCTGGTTCCTACGCGATATTGATCTGCTAAGTATCCTGGCCCGCGCGGCGACACTGTCCTTCGAGGCATTGTTGCTGGGAGGGATCGCCTATCTTGCAGCTGTGGCTAACCCGGCCGGGGCGAGCGAAGCGGTCGAAGATTTGTGTCGCAAGGGCATCCGGATGGCAGCGCTCGCGTTGATCGCTGCAGAAGTTGTGATGGTTTCGGCCTCTGGCGCGATCCTGATGAGCGGCTCTGATTTGGCGCTCAAGGATGTGTCTACAACCAACTTCTTCCGAGCCGACGCTTCCGCAATCCTGCTAGCGATTGCACTCTGGATTTCCGCACGGTTCAAAAGCGGCAAAGCAATGGTGGCGATGCTACTGCTAGGTCTGCTGCTGATAGCGTCCGTGGTCTCGACCAGCCATTCTGCGGCACGGATCGACTACCGCATTTTATTAGTAATTCTCACTGTAGCACATCACCTGGGTACAGCCGCTTGGCTCGGTGCAATGCCTTATCTGTTGATCTCCTTAGGCCGGGCCGAAAGCGTAGACGAGGCGCGGCGTCTAACCACACGCTACTCACGGATGGCGTTGTTCGGCGCTGCCGCATTAGTTTTGGCTGGAGTGGGCTTGGCTTGGTCCTATGTGGGATCGTGGAGCGGGGTTTACGGCACCACGTATGGTGTCATGGTAATTGCTAAAATCTGCCTTTTGCTATCGATGGTTTCGCTCGGTTCGGGGAATTGGCTCCTGGTGCGGCGACTGGCCAGCAATCCTGTACCTTTGCTGGCGCAGTTGCGACGTGTCGGCGAGGCTGAGATTAGCCTGGGATTCCTCGCGGTGTTGACGGCGGCTTCGCTTACCGCTCAGGCACCTGCCGTCGATGTTGCCGCCCAAGGTAGGCTGACCCCTCATGAGATCTACGCGCGCATGCGCCCAGAACCGCCGCGCATGACCAGTCCCCCCTCAACTGCGCTGGCTCCTCCAAGTTCGATCGTTGTGGCTGTCCAGGAAAGCCAGTACATCGCTACCGTCGGGAGCGACACCAACGACAAAGAGTGGTCGGAGTACAACCATCACTGGGCAGGGCTGATTGTGCTTATCGCCGGACTGCTGGCGTTGCTCAGCCGCTACCGCACAATGCGATGGGCTCGTTTTTGGCCCTTAATCTTTGTCGGCCTTGCCATCTTCATCCTTCTGCGCGCTGACCCAGAGAACTGGCCCCTTGGGCCGCGTCCTTTCTGGGAAAGTTTCTCCGCCCCTGACGTATTGCAACATCGTTTCGGGGCACTCGTGGTTGTGATTTTCGCAGCGTTCGAATGCGCTGTGCAGGCAGGTAAGTTGCGCGCTCGTTGGGCAACTTATGTTTTTCCTGGAATGTGCGCTGTCGGCGCCGCGATGTTATTGACGCACCAGCATTCGCCCGTGGACGCAAAGGAGGCGCTGCTTGCGGAGATGAGCCACACACCTATTGCTCTCTTTGGTGTTACGGCAGGTTGGGGGCGGTGGCTGGAACTACGGCTACCCAAGAGCCGCATGGCTACCATCGCTGGCTATCTCCCGCCACTGTGTCTCACCATGGTGGGCTTGATCCTTTTGAACTATCGGGAACTCTAGTAGCGCAGCATTACAAGCCAGCAGGTGCAGAGAGAGAGCCGACGACTCCTCATTTTTTGGTTCCTCCACTAGCAACAGTGCTAGTTGTTCGATTTGATTGGAGTGGCTAATCATAGAATTTTAGTCGAACTACTCGGCTGGCGATCGTTTGCGTAGTCGCGGCACCCTTGAACAGGGGGCCGCCGGTAGAAGCCATGGCGGACTTAAGAGGCGGACCGAATGAACGACGTTCCCGAAACCACCTTCGAGGAGATCAAGCTTTCGCCGAAGAAGGCGTCCGCCCGTATGACAGCTGCGGGAGTGAGCGACCTCGCCCAATGTGCTGAGGGCGAACAAATGAAGCAGCAGTACGCCTCCACTCTCCAGGAGTGGAGGAAGCAGTCGCAGCCGCTGGTCCGTTCTTTCTTTGAAGGAGAGGCCTCAGTGCGGCGAGCTCTTGAACTGAGAGAAGAAGCGTTAACCAAAAGGAACGCAGCCGCCAATCGAATGTACCTCCATCGGGCGACCTGCGCAATTTGTCGGCGCAGAAGGTGAAGAGATGCTACCTACACCGAAATCCTTTGTGAGCCGAAGGGGTGGGGAATTCGATCCCGAGACGGCCATAGCTAATCGAGAAAATTGCTATCCTGAGCCTTATCGCCCAATGGGAAGCCGGATTGCCTGACAGCTGATCTGCGTGGAAAGGCAGAGGTTAGCAGGGCAGAGGTCGGGGGCACAATAAGGGCACACTAACGGTTATCATGGGCTCCTCAGGGCGCTGAAAGGAGCCATCCGTTCCCCCTGATTCCAATAAGTTACGAGCTTCCTATCGGCTGTCACGGCAGAGGTCGCGAGTTCTAGCCCCGTCGTCCCCGCCATATAAGTCTAATAAACTAAAAGCTTTATGGTACATCAGACAGGAAAATCTATAAAACCCAGCGGGCCCAAAAGGTCCCTGAACTTTTCTCTGATGAATGCTTCCGCTACAGCAGGGAATGAATCGTGGAAAACCAGATTCTCCACAAGCTAACGAACGCTCTGTCCAGTTCTGTGACCACTGAGGAACGAGCGGTGTAGGTGCTGGTGGAACTGCGCAAACTGCTGGATCATGGTAGAGAGAAAGGCCTGCCCGATTTTCTCTACCTGCGCTTTTGCTCTGACTGGGTGGTCCACGTGAAGCTTGATGGATGCACAGCAAAAAAGGTTATTCACGCACAGGACCCTTATCAGAAGAGCCACGCCGGGACATTCACCGAGGCGGAGAAAGCGTACTTTCGTGGGCTTTTTACCCTGGAACGAGTTCGCGAGGATCTGCGTCTGCTCAGCGAAGATTCCGGTCTGCCCGTCATGAGCGATGCTGTAGATCTAGCGCTTCGTGGTCGTCTCAGCCTCGCATAGTGCTCGGGCGTCAGCCGCAAGTAGCAGCCGGGCCGATTTTGTGCTTCCGTTGTCCTTCTCGGTTCGCCTTTGCAAACCATGATTGCCGCGCCTTCTAGAAGCGCGTAAAACGCAATCAGTCGTTTCCCAGAAAGGCAGGACTAAGGATGGATCAGGCACAACGGTTCGTGGTCGGACAACTCGTTGAGAGCACGGATGGGTTTCGGGCACCATACATTCCTGCCGGAACATCCGGCGAGATCACAGAACTTTACCCGAGGGAGGCTTGGGTCCAGTTTCCCCGTGGAATGGTTAGGGTTCCTTATTTCTCGCTGAAACCCGCATCTACTCGCAGTTGAGTAGATTGTCGTCCTCACTGAGCCTCCATCCCAAATCACGGGCGTGTGAGGATGGGCGTGACCTGCGTTTGCAAAGAAAAGCAAAGAAAGCAGGACAAACGGATATATAGCCCTAATGCGAGCCCTGTTGCCGCTTTTGCTCCAATGCTTGCCTGCGCATCCACGCATCCAGGTCCGCCCGGGACGCGTACACCGAGCCAATCCTGTCATGAGGGTAACGGTGACGGGCATCTCCCCCCGCTTCTCCCAGCGCTGAACCGTCCACGTCCCGTTTGAGGTAGGCTGCAATTTCCTTCCACGAATCCAGCCGGTTTTCGGATTGCGGTGTTCGAAAGGATGGTTTGCCCGTAGTGCTCTCTGGTTGGTCGGCAAACGTCACGAACCCGGGACCCAAAATTGTACCCCTGCTCTACAAGGGCACGGCAAAAGACGGCATTCGACGGTATTCCAGGGAAACGCCTGTACTGCTGCACCTTACCGTTTGAAGGCGCCCGGCAGATGTCCCATTGTTTCCGTGCGTCTCAAGCGAATCTCAAACTGGAGGTCTTTTATGAAATGCAAAACCCTGGCTTCGGCGGTACGCGTGCTGTCACTGCTCTCGTTGGTTTCAGGCACCTGTGCATTGGCCCAGGAGAGCAGGCCAGTGCACCTCACCGGCCTGATCAACGATTATTCACCCCTGGATCCGAATATCAAAGGCAGCCCATACGAAATGCACGGCCAATGGTCAATGGACGTCAACCCGCAACGAAGCACCGCCGACTTCTCAGCGGACATGACAATGTCCGATTTTGGAACCACAGCAGGTGTCCTCGACGCGACGAAGGGCGGTGCAGGCGCTCACACCCACCACATCGCGTTGACGAACGTTCGGATCACCTGGAACATGACCGGCTGTCCCACATACGCCATCTCTCCCCCAAAAATGGGCTTTCAGTTGAACGGAACGGTCAGCCTTTTGACGGGGAATGGAAACATCGCTCCCTTCGAGACGAATCCGCCTTCATCCACGCTGCAGGTCTGCGTCATCGGGGGGAATGATGTCAAGTACTCGCTCCCGAATTCGAACATTACGCTGGTGTTTGGGGGGCCTGCGACTACACACTTCGGGCAGCAGGCCATCCATGGCGTCGCTCGTGCAGCATCAGACAGCTGGTTCGGCGATCGATAAGCCGCTTGATGAACCTCCAGTGGGATGATTTCATTGGAACCCGTCCCCTCTCGGGCGTAGTTCGAAGCGTCAAGGAAGAAAAATAGACGGATGGGGGAGTGCGGTTTCTGGGAGGGGTCGGCATGGTCCGTCTTAGTCTCCCCTCCCTGACGCCGTTTCGCACGATAAAAGGATAAGGTAATGCTCAAACTGACTGTGGTTCTCTCCGGGGTTGCTTCTGCACTCAATGGTCTCTAAGAAAGGGGGCCGACATGCCAAAGAGCCTGGTATGCCTCGTTTTGCTTAGCGTCACCATCGCGGCCACGGCTCTCTATGATTCAGGAACGGCTTTGGCGACAGAGGCTGAAGGGTACCAGAGCACCTCGCTCGCTCTGGGCCACTTTCGCGAAATTGAAGTCACTAGTACCTTTCCGCGCGGCCAGAAGGCGCCCGGGGACGAGCAAGCCTGGCAGTCACTACAACAGACAAAGGGATTGTCAGACGTCTATGTGCAAAGCAATACCTGGACGCCTGGCGGAAGCACTGGCTGGCACATGCACCCCGGGCATAGCCTGATCATCGTCACGCAAGGGACCGTGACGGACTATGAAGGGCACGATCCCGAGTGCAGACCTCACGTATACACAGAGGGGATGGGATTTGTCGACCCCGGTGGTGAACACGTACACAACCTCCGGAACGAAGGCGATGTCGAAGCAAGGACCATCGCCGTTCAACTCATTCCCGCAGATGCGGCGCGTCGGATTGACGTTGCCGATCCCGGGAACTGCCACTTCCGCCGCGGACGAGTTCGCTTAGCGCCGCTACGAGCGATCCCGGATGCGCACCGAAAACCTAAATCGGAACAGACGGAGTAACCCCTGACGGAGACGCCTCCGATTGCAAAGCCGCAGGGCCAACCGTACTTCGGGAGTTAATATATGGTACCGAATTGAACATCCTTGCGGAGCCACGCGTTCAGGATGACGATCTTCCGAATGACAAACAGCGCACGAAATCGCGATTTGAACTCACATCCACACATCTTCTATGGCTGGTGGATTGTGGTTGCGGCATTCCTTAACCTCTTTTTGGCGGTGGGAATCATCTTTTACGGTTTTCCGGTTTTCTATCCCGCGTTTGTGGCCTCGTTAGGGTTCACGCGAGCTCAGGTGACACAAGGGTTCTTGCTCGGCTTTGTGGTGGTTGGACTACCTGTCGGTTTGTTGGCTGGCGCATTGATCGATCGCATCGGAGCTCGTTGGGTAATACTTTCTGGTGTGGGTTTTATCGGCCTGCCGCTCATTTTGATGGGTTCGATCGTGAAGTTTTGGCAGTACGAATCGCTCTGCGTCCTCGAAGTAGTGGGTTACACCCTGGCAGGACCGCTTGCCAATCAGGTTCTTATCTCGCGGTGGTTTCGAGCGCGGCGCGGCCGGGCGATGGGTTACGCATATTTGGGGCTTGGCCTGGGCGGGGTCGTTTCTCCCCCATTAGCCAATTTCCTTATGCGGAATTTCGGATGGCGCCACGCGCTGGAAATTATCGGAGCGCTCATCCTGATTGTGCTTTTTCCAGTCGGGTTTTGGATTACACGCTCGGATCCGGCTGAAATGGGTCTCACGCCGGATGGGGTTTCGCCGGCTCTCACCGAGCCTGGGGATTTGAGCCATCTCCCATCCGGCACCGTCTCAGCCGCGGTTCGCACGGCAAACTTTTGGCTCATCTTAGCTGGGGCCACGCTTGTTATCGGCGCGATCAACGCCGTAGTTCAGCATTTTATTTTGTTTATGAAAGACCAAGGGTATTCGGCGACTGCCGCGGCACGGTTCCTGTCGATTCTGCTCGCCTTCAGTCTGGGGGGCCGTGTGGTGGTAGGCCACTTCGCGGACAGATTCAGCAAGAAGAACACCATGGCACTGTTCTATCTGCTGCTCGGAGGGGCAATCCCTCTACTGTATATCGCGCACCAACCCGTGGCGGCCGTGGCGTTCGCAGGGGTATTCGGCTTTGCCATGGGGGCAGATTACATGTTGATTCCATTGGTGACGGCCGAATGTTTCGGAGTCGCCTCCCTGGGCAAGCTACTTGCCTTGATCATCATGGGATATTCCATCGGACAATGGGTGGCGCCGTGGTTGGCTGGAATCATATTCGATACCTATCATAGCTATAGCTTGGCGTGGACTATCTTTAGCGCCGCAGGTTTACTGGGCGCGGGGGCGATCTATGCAATTTCCGCTTCGTCCAGGACGCGACCAGTGAGCGGCAATATGCAGTACTCGCTTCGAAGCTCGCAAGACTGAACAGCGGCGTCAAACGCGCCCCGCGGCCATCTTGTTGCTGGAATCAGTTTTCGAAAGCGTTGAGGGATTTGACAAGCTTTTCGCCAATCGGCTAGGGTTGTGGCCTTGACTGGAACGCGTTCTACTAGAAAGAATTTTCCGTTCCTGGCAGGTGCAGTCCTCAATGAAGAAGAACCGTCCTCCAGCTGAGACGCAGCAGGAACATTCCGTTCGAAAGGCAAGGCAGTTAACTGTCCGCGCCACTCACCGCTGAAATGCGCACGCCTGGAAGCATATCGTCAGCCATATTACTTGCCTGCGTCAGTCTGATCGCAGTCCATGGTGTTTCTGTGCGGTCCGAAGCCCTGCATGGGAATACACCGGCAGCAAGCTTGCCCGTTCGAGATGACTTCAATACAGGCAACTTGAATGCATGGCAGATGCCTTTCCCTGAAGACTGGGAGATTCTCAAGGAAGGTAGCATCGATTATCTCCATATGAAACGCAACCGGGCGCCCGGCGTTCCTCGCCGGCCACTGCAGTTCACACGTTTGCGCGGGGTAGAGGTGGGCAGCTTTATCCTCAATGTGAAAGTGCGCCGCGCAGGTGGTTCGATGATTGTGGTGTTCAATTACGTAGATACGCTTCACTTCTACTATGTTCACCTTTCGGAGAATCCCGGGACGGAAATAGCCGTCCACAACGGCATATTCATAGTTGACGGTGGTGACCGCCGGCGGATCGCGGGCTTGGATGCAGCTGCGGCTCTCCCAGACCGCTCCTGGCACGATGTGCGAATTGTACGCAATGTCCTCTCAGGCTCTACCCAGGTTTTTCTGAACAAGGAAACGAGACCGCGATTTTCTGTGGTCGACCACACCTTCACAAGAGGACAAATTGGACTTGGTTCCTTTGATGAAACCGGCGACTTTTCTAATTTCGAGTTACTCCCAAATGAGGGCCAGCCTTCCCCTGCTGCGAAGAAGTAACGTTCTCACTTGATGACAGACGGCCTCGATAATCGCAATCATGTTAATGGATACGCTCTATCCGACACGGTTGGACGCGACATGGATTCCGCGTGCTGTGCTCTTGTCAGACGAGGCTGGCTGGAACCAAAATGCCGCAGACTGGGCAGTCTTTTTTGAGTATGGAACGGTGCTCGGATTCGCGATGGAAGACCGTTTGGTGGCGACTGCGGCCGCGCTTCCCTACGGTGACGCCTTCGGATGGATTTCGATGGTGCTGGTAACCGCCGAATGGCGCCGGCGTGGTCTTGCGACCAGGCTCACCGCAGCCTGCACGTCGCTCCTGCGCGATGCGGGGCGGGCTGCGCTTCTGGACGCAGTACCGGCCGCAACGGCCCTCTACACAGCACTCGGCTTCTTGCCACTCGGCACGATGGAGCGATGGGAAGGATATGGTGGCGGTAGCATAGGTGCGGTCGCCCCGGTCAGGCTTGAGCTTGACCAGTTCGCGTTCGGGGCCGACCGCCGCTTCCTGCTGGAGGGCTTCCTGGCCCGGCCACGTAGTCTTGCGTTCAGTTCTCCCAGCGGCTTTGCTATCTCGCGCCAGGGCTCCAAAGCTTCCCATCTGGGGCCCATCGTCGCCCAACCCGCGGAAGCTCCAGCGCTGTTGGCTGAAGGAATCCGTGCAGCTTCGGGCCGCCTCCTGGTGGATGTGCTGGATGCAGGAAGCGTGCTCATTCCGACGCTAGCCGCGCATGACTTTCGCCGGCAGCGCTGCTTCACGCGCATGGCCCTTGGCCTCAGCGCACTCCCCGGTAATCCCTCCCAATTAATGGCTGCCGCTGGGCCGGAATTCGGCTGAATGGGCGGAAGAAAGTGAGCCGCAGCGCGACGCTTCCAGTCACCGATGCCGCTGCAATCTTAATAGGACAGGAAAACCCACGAATGGCGGCAAAAAATCACATCGACCTCGTAGTCAAGACTCTGGCAGTTCTTGAAGCACTGGCCCTCAGCGAATTCGGCAAACCACTTAAAGAGATCGCTAAGGAAGTCGGCCTGGTAAAAAGCTCCGCGTTTCGCATCCTGTTCACGCTGAAAGAGGCCGGCTACGTGGAACAACCGGAGACGAATGGGGTCTACCGTCTCACACTCAAGACCACTGGCCTGTCGCGGCGGAACGCGAAGCAATTGGGACTGGCAGCCGTCGCGAAACCCCACCTCACCATGCTTCGCGAGAAACTGGATGAGTCGGTGGCCCTCGCAGAACGTCTCGCGGAGTCCGTCATCCTGATTGATGTCCTCGAGACATCACATCCTCTTCGGCTGACCTTCCATATTGGCGATGATTGCCCTATGCACGCAACAGCGCCCGGGAAAGCAGTAGCCGCGTTCCTCCCGCCGAGGGAGCTTGCGCCATTCTTGGCCAAGTCGAAACACGCTCGGTACACTGAGCACACTTTTACAAAAATGCGTGACTTGAAGTTGGACCTGGAGCGCACGCACAGGGCTGGCTATTCTTTGAACGCTGAGGAAACCGTGGCCGGCGCCTTTATCGTTGGTGCTCCCATCTTTGATTCCCAATCGTCAGTCTGTGGCGCCGTTAGCGTCAACATCCCAACCGCACGCTGCTCGGCTGCACGGAAGAAACTGTTGATCGCTTCGGTGATCGAAGCCGGCAGGCTGATTTCGGCTGACCTTGCTGCCATTGGCTTCGTCCGCTAAGGATTTTCACTCGGGTACTGCTCCCCATTCATAAACGCTTTTAGGACAACCAACGATCCACGTTCTCTTGAACGAACTGGTCATCGACCAAATGTGGATACGCTGCGGTTACTCGATCAAGATCCTCAGCCTGGACCGGCGACAGATCTTCCGCCGGATCCAGACACCACCGCCCTCCCATCAGCCCCTGTCTGCGAAGAATCTCGTTGATGCCCGCGATGCATCCATGGAAATGATGCGCAACGTCGAACAGCGCCGCATTCATGTCGGTTACCTCTGCGTTTCGCAGGAACCACTTGGGATCAATAGGCTCCCCCGACCGTACAACCCGATGGAGTTCCCGCTGCAGCTCCACTGCGCGGGCCGTCCACACAGCCCAATGTCCGAGCAAGCCGCCGGCGAACCGAAGCGTCTGTCCCCCAAAGTGGAACTGGGAAAGCAGGTCAAGAACGATGTGGTCGTCATTGCCGGTGTAAAGTGCAATCTCGCTTGCACGGCCGGATGCCGCTACACCGCGCAGAACATCTTGGGTTGCGTAGCGGTCGAAAGGCGCAATCTTAATCCCGACCACGCTCTCGATCTCGGCGAACGCTCGCCAAAACTCAAACGGGAGAGGCTGGCCACCAACGGCAGGTTGCAGATAAAAGCCAATAACAGGGATGATCTCTCCAACCGCGCAAACGTGAGCGATACGCTCTTCGACCGATACTCCAGCCAGAGCCGCCAAGCTCAGGAGCGCCGCATGGTATTGAAGGCCGCTAGCGATTTCGGCCTCCTGCGTTGCCTGTCGCGTTTTCCCGCAGACGCCGGCGATGCGAATCACATCTTTGGAACCAAGCTCTTCCGCCGCTAAGGCTAACACCGGCTCATATAAACCAATTTTCGGGTCGCGAATCTGAAACTGGGTCGTGTGCACACCCACCGCGGCTCCCCCGGCACCTGCCGCGAGATAGTACCTTGTCAATGCACGTTGACGCCGCTCGTCCAACTTGCGCATCTCTGTGAGCGCGAGTGGATGGGCCGGAATGACCGCACCCGCTTTGAAGGAATCCTGCCAATTGAATTTGGAAGATGGCATGGGGCGTCAAATCGCTTTCCTAATCATGACAGAAGTCCCTTGGCGTCCCAAGTCCTCAGGGGCGAATTGCATGAGGCAAACGAATCGAGGCATGGGAATTTACATCGCCTTCTCCCTCACGTCACCAATCCGGCTCCTTGCAAGGCCTTCTTCGACGCATCTTGACAGATTCTCGGGGGAGGGGTAACGTGGCCAGGATCGGAACGCGTTCTACTAGAAAGAATATCTCATTCATGGTTGACATCGTCCTCAATGAAGACGAACTCGAAGAACGTCTGTCGGTTCCTTCCGAACGGGATGTTGCTGCTGCGTCTCAGCTCGAAGGCGATGTGATGATTCTGGGGGCGGGCGGAAAAATGGGCCCGAGCCTGGCCGTGCGCGCCGCCCGGGCAATTCAGAAAGCTGGGCTGAAGCACAGAGTGTTCGCTGTCGTTCGTAAGGAGAGAGGGGGTATTTTCGGAAGATTTTCTCAAAGCGTCGAGGTTATTGAGGCGGATCTGCTCGATCCAAAGAGCTTCGACACTCTGCCAGATGCGCCGAACGTGGTGTTTATGGTTGGCCGGAAATTCGGGTCCGTTGGGAATCTACCGCTTACCTGGGCCACGAATGCCTGGATAGCGGGATTGGCGGCGCAGAGATTCCGTCGTTCCAGGATAGTTGTGTTTTCAACCGGAAACGTCTACCCGTTTGTTTCCGTGGATGGCTCGGGTGCCCACGAGCAAACAACCGTCGCTCCTATGGGTGAGTATGCTCAGTCCACTCTTGCGAGAGAGCGCATCTTTGAATACTTTTCCAATACTTACCGCACGCCGGTCCTGCTGTTTCGACTCAACTACGCGATCGATCTGCGCTATGGAGTTTTGCTCGATATTTGCCAGAACGTTGTTCATGGACAACCGATCGACCTAACAACAGGTCTGGTGAATGTGATCTGGCAGGGGGATGCTAACTCCTATTGTTTTCGTTCGTTTGCCCTCTGCAATTCACCCGCCCAGATCCTGAATGTCACGGGTTTGAAGAAGCTTTCCGTTCGCGATGTCGCGCAGAAATTCGGGCATCGCTTCGGCAAGACACCGAAGTTCGTGGGAACGGAATCGAAGAGCGCCCTGCTCAGCGATGCATCGCGATGCGCGCAACTGCTGGGTCCGCCCGAAATCACCGAGGACCAGCTGATCGAGATGACGGCAAGTTGGTTCGGCACTGGAGGCGTGACACTTGGAAAGCCAACCGAGTTCGAGAGGCGGGATGGTAATTTCTAGCTCTCATTGCCAATCATCGCAGCAATCGAGCATTGCGGAGAATTCTACGGACCTTCTTCGGCGAAATGGACAACTTTGCTGCAACCTTTGAGATCTTGCGATCTTCTCTTATCCACACTTTCGGGATCACAATTTCCGCAAACTCTTCCGTTATTTCCTGAAAGGTCTTGTCGCCCGTCACCCCGTCGGACCACGAGCGCAAGGTATGGTCTATGCCAATAGCACGAATGATCCGCGACTTAAGTATGAGGAGTTCTTTCGACAGATGGTCGCGATCATCCGGGTTAAGAAGCTCACTTGCCAACGAAGCAAATTGCTTCGCTACCTCCCATTCTTCGAAGAACTCATTTGCCGCGGTCGCCCCCCGCACGACGTAAGCGCCTGCCAGCAATCTCTTGTTCTGCGTCTCCTGGGCGAGCGCGATAGCCTCTTCGGAGTATTGGGCAGCCAGGTTCGCACGGCTTGCTATGTCTTCTGCCTCTCCGACCTGCTCCTCTACTCGCATATTTTCGATTGCCGCCTGAAGAATCCGAGCGCGGGCCATCAAAATGTGATCCTGCTTTTCCACCCCAAATTGAAAGGCTTTCATCGCCTCCATAGATGCCCGGTCAATATCACCGGTATCAAGATGTAGATGCCCGGCATTCACGAAAACTGATCCGGTTCCGCTCTGATGATGATTCAGGGCATAAATTTCCCGAGCCTGTTCTAAAAGTTCGAGAGCTTCGCGGCAGATATTGAGATAACGGTCATGCAAAGTGCCGCGCGCGCGACCTTCCTTGGCCTTTTGGCTAAGATCGAAGGCGATGAGCCGCTTGACATAAGCGGCGTTTACGAGAGCGCGGGCGAGATTCGGATGATGGGGAAAGTGCCCGGAGTAGATCGCAATCGCGCGCTGAAAGTGCTGCAGTGCCTTGGCATATTCTCCGGACCGGCGTACAAATCTACCGCGTGCAGACTCGATATTGCCGAGAGAAAGGGAGTGTCCCGTTGGTCTGAGCTCCATCTCGGCACTATCCAGTAGACGGAACGCTTCCTTTCTTTGCCCAGTCTGGAAGAGCAGCCAGCTTTCATGAATCTGCACGACTGCAATCAATTTTGGGGCATGCAGTCGTTGCGCGAGGCTTTTGGCCTCAAGAACGTGATGCAACGCCAGCTTGTACTCCCCCTTCTGGCGATGGGACCGTCCTTTCCAAAAATGTGCCATCAGGATGAATCGTGGTTCGGCAACCTCCGGCTGCATCGTCAGCACACCTTCAAGAATGGAAATGGCAGTGCTCACGTCTTCCGAGGCAAAAACAACAAAGGCTTCCACCATGCGCAGCTGGAGATAGTCAGACAGCTTCATATCCCCGCGAGGTACCGCGGCAAATCGTGCGAGGAGCTCTTTCACCAGATGAATATCGCGAAAACCCAGATCTACCCACTGTGCGATGTTGAGCAGGTACGAGATTGCAAGAGGGTCCTCGGGAACGATACGGGCCAGATCCTCGCCGGCTCGCTGTTCCAACAGATTGAACCCTTCACGAACGTGCCTTCCAAGAAGTGCGTCATCGAGTTTGCGTAAAAACGAGAGTGAGAGGGGTATCATGTTCTGCAAGTCATACTAGTCCAAAACGGTCGAGTCGTGCTTCTTTGGTTCGCCCAGACTGGACTATCCGATCAAGATACCATGCATCGAGCGCCATCTGCTGCGCCTGTCGACGAACTATACATTGCCAGAGGACCGCGACACTTTTTTGAGACTAACCGTTGATCGGTCTATCCGTCCCTCGTCCGAATCGGTCCACTGCCGGTTGCTCCTGCGGCCCGTGTGACGTTAAGGTGCGAACAACACAGAGATCGACCGCTTAGAGAGCCCTTCCTCATCGAAGGGAATCGGTAGAGGTCCAGGAGCATATTTCATGAGACAGGTGCCCGACACCCAGCGTCTGGAGAACAGACTACTTGATCTTTCACCGCCGGTCGTGCGGCATCCTCCGCAAGGCATAGCCTGGCACACCGTGCAAAGCATGAGCGACGCAGGGGCTTCCGCGGTCGGTTTGCCAGATGGTTTTCTAATGACGAGCGGAGCCAGCCGTCGACCCGCGACCGTGCTTGTTCCCATCGATGAGACGACACGAAAGCTAAAGATGGCAAGAGGTATTGCCAGAAGTATGGACACTCAACCGCTGGTGATTGTCTGTACGCACGCGCGGGGAGCGCAATATCTTGCAAATGATAAAGACCCGCGCGATCGGCGATATTTGAGCGGGGTAAGAACGATTGACGGCCACCATGTCTACTGTGGAGGCATCGAGGCCTCGATTAGCCGAGCGTTGGCATATGCGCCCGATGCAGATGTGGTTTGCTACTACTCTTCGAAGCTTGATTTCGCCCAAGCGGAACGTTTCGCACTTGCAATCAGGCTCGCCTTCCCGGAGAAGAAGTTGGGGGTAGGCTTCTCTCCGCATTCCCACGGTCAGCCGGCAGGGGCGATCGACCCCGCAAGCCTCGGCAGGAAACTACGCCAACTGGGCTATGACTATTACTTCTTTCACCAGTGGCAGGCGGTAGTCTTCGCCGCTTTCCCTCATGCCGCGCCGTGGGCCCTGTTCGATGACGGGATGGAGAGCGCCGATTCTGGCAGCCTTGAAGAAAGCACTTCCTTCCGTCCGTTTGGCACGGCGGGGTGCCCGCGCTCATTGCAGAGCTGCGGGGGGATTTTAGATTCGCCCGATCGCTCTTGAGGGGTTCGACAGTACTGCGACGGGAAATCGGAATTGGCGGGCTGAAAGCGATTCGGAGTCTCGCCGGCAAGCACGACTATTTCGACATGAGGTGGGTAGGTATGAACCGGAAAACGAAGTATGTTTATCGCTTCGGAAGCCTCGCAGTCGATGGCAAAGGATCGATGCGAGCCGAGCTGGGCGGCAAGGGCGCAGGGTTGGCCGAGATGGCGCTTCTGTCCGTCCCTGTCCCTCCCGGCCTCACCATTTCGACGTCTGTATGCCGCTTTTACCTCGAGCATGGCAACATGCCGCTGGGATTGAAAGAGCAATTAGAAGCGTCGCTCCTGTGGCTTGAAGGAACACATGGCAGGAGACTCAATGATCGCCAGAACCCGTTGCTGGTAAGCGTGCGTTCCGGGGCTGCGGTCTCCATGCCGGGTATGATGGACACAATATTGAACGTCGGCCTGAACGAAAGGAACCTTGACGGCCTGGCAAAGCAAAATGGATCGATGCGTTTTGCACTCGATTCCTATCGACGCCTGTTGCAAATGTTCGGCTCCGTTGTCCTCGAAGTGCCGAAGAAGCGGTTTGACTCCGTTATACAAGCGATCAAGCGACAGGAAGGAGTCGCTGTTGATGCGGAAATTTCGCAACACGGCTTGCGAAACATTGTCGACCAGTTTCACGAGCTGATTCTTAGCGACACTGGGGAGCCATTTCCGGAAGATGCGCAAATACAACTCTCGATGGCGATCAAGGCCGTCCTCCAATCCTGGAAAAATGAAAGAGCGCAGCATTACCGTCGGCTGCATAAGATTGACGAACTCTCCGGAACAGCCGTTACGGTTCAAGCCATGGTCTTCGGAAACCGGGGGATGGATAGCGGGACCGGTGTCGGTTTCACGCGCAATCCCTCCACTGGCGCCGGAGAAATCTTTGGAGAATTTCTGGCCGACGCTCAAGGCGAAGATATCGTGGCCGGCATCCGGACACCGACGGCCATTGCCGCGCTGGCGCAGACGATGCCGCTGGTATACGAGGAATTGCGTGCAATCACCACCCGCCTTGAACAGCATTTTCGTGATGCGCAAGACTTTGAATTCACAGTGGAGAACGGAAAACTCTTTCTGCTGCAAACCCGGTCGGCAAAACGGAGCGCCATTGCTGCGGTGCGGATCGCCGTGGATATGGCCAAGGAGGAATTAATCTCCAAAGGGGAGGCGCTGAAGCGGGTCAATGCCTCTAGTATCGCGGAAATACTCTCTCCGCAGATCGACTTTTCCTCTGCCACGCCGGAGGCGATTGCGCATGGACTCCCGGCTTCGCCCGGCTCCGCTGTGGGCAGAATCGCGCTTTCTGCTGACGCGGCGGTGGAGGCGGCCGGCAAGCATGGGGAAAACCCGGTCATCCTGGTCAGCCAGGAGACAACCGCGGACGATATCCATGGGATGGCTGTTGCCGTCGGCTTTCTGACTGCGCAAGGGGGTGCGACCAGCCATGCCGCTGTGGTTGCGCGCGGGATGGGGAAGTGCTGCATTACCGGCGCAAAGGGCATCGTCGTCGACCAGACAAAAGGGTTACTGCAGATCGGTGATCTCCACTTCCAACCCGGAGACTGGCTTTCGCTCGATGGATCGACGGGGCGTGTCTTTGCAGGCAAGCTTCCCCTGCGCGATGCTGAAGCCAGTAATGCCGAGCTCGATACTCTGCTGACGTGGTCTTTGGAGCTAAGTTCGACTGCGGTTCGGGCGAATGCTGATACTCCTCAGGACGCTGCGGTCGCGCGACGGGCAGGCGCTCAGGGCATCGGACTATGCCGCACGGAGCATATGTTTTTCGCTTCAGACCGGCTTCCGCATATCCGGTCCATGATCCTTGCGTCGAACGTCGCTGACCGGCAAAAGGCTTTAGACAAACTGCTACCGATGCAGCAGGGGGACTTTGAAGGGCTCTTTCGCCAGATGGCGCCTTTGCCGGTTACCATCCGATTGTTGGATCCGCCCCTGCACGAATTCTTGCCTGCACTGGACGACCTAAGGAACCAGCTTCATCTCGCTCAAAGCCGGCAAGATGTTCCCAAGGTCAAGGAACTCGACGTATTGCTCCTGCGGGGGCAATCGCTGGCTGAGTCCAACCCGATGATGGGGCATCGCGGCTGCCGCTTGAGCATTACCTATCCCGAGATCCTTGTCATGCAGGTAACGGCGATCCTGCAGGCTGCTCTGCGGGTCGAGGAGGAGGGTTTCTTGCCTGCTCCCGAGATCATGGTTCCGCTGGTGGCGTGCGCCGAGGAGATCCGGTGGTTGCGGCGCCTGATTGACGAAACCGCGAACGATGTCTTTCGCAAACACGGCCGGAGCATCGAATACGAAGTTGGGACCATGATCGAGCTGCCACGCGCCGCCGTATGCGCAGGCACTTTTGCCGACCAGGTCAGCTTTGTTTCCTTCGGCACAAACGATCTGACACAGATGACTTTTGGCTTTTCTCGGGATGATGCGCGCAAGTATCTGGACAGCTATCTGGAGCAGGGGATTTTATCTGACGACCCATTCATTACCATCGACCAGGAAGGTGTGGGGGCCTTAATGGAGACGGCGATACGCCAGCTGAGACTGAAGAATCCGAAGATCAGGATCGGCGTGTGCGGAGAGCATGGAGGTGATCCAGCTTCAATAGCATTTTTCAAATCGCTCGGCGTCGACTATGTGTCCTGTTCTCCGGCGCGGCTTCCCGTTGCTCAGCTGGCGATGGCGCAAATGGAAGCAATTCTGCCAGAAGAGTACACATTTGGCCGGCAGATTTATTCGGCCGTTTGAAAGACATCTTGGCAGGAGGAAAGGATGATTACGCCCTTTCGAAAACAATTTAGGGATTTCTATTCGCTCTCGGATGGCTCCCAAAGCTCGATCGGATTGCCATCTGGATCTTTAAGCCAAGCAAAGGTCCCCATGGAGGGATATTCCTCGGTTTTTTCGATGACCACGCCTTTACTCTTGAGATGGCTGAGGACTTCTCCCATGTTCTTCACTGTGTAATTAATCTTACCTGTTCGCGGCTTATCTTTGATGTCTTGATCAGTGGGAATAATCGCCCATGCTATCGTTCGCTTGATCTCCGGGTTTGCAAGATCCCTATATTCGAACGATGCATAGATTGAACTGCACTCAGCATCTTCTCCCTGAGGAACTATTCCGAGGCAATCGCGATACCAGGCTGCCAGTTTCTTTGTATCGTTAGAAAACAGAAAAGCGCCGCCAATTCCGTCGATCATAAGTTCCTCCGTTACGCATTGACTCGGTTATTGTCCCTTGTTTCCTTGTTTCGACCTACTTGCAAATTTAAAGCAGTCCCTGGAAGCGCGCCATCACAAGTCTTACGTTAGCCCCGCATCTCTGCCGGATTACGAACCGGCAGGCATAGTTCCAATTCAAAATGCGACCAATCCGTCGCGCTTTCTTTGTCCAGGAAAACCTCAAGTGCGGGTGCATGCTCGGGCTCGTAGGCACTGTTGATAAGCCAATCTCGGTAGAGGTAGTCCCAAGCCGTAGCTACCTTATGGATGTCGCCGGAAACCTTTATGACGGCGTATCGCATGGCTGGCATTTTCAATTTCGACATTCCTTCCCTGCACTTGAAGGGAAAAGACGACGCGAGACAGACCTCATATCGATAAAGATGCTTGGGGGTCACGTGTGGATCGTCTACCGTCATTCCGAAAAGAATTCCTTGCGAAAAAATATCCTGGGATTTGGCCCATTCGGTCATTGTCTTCACGGCGGCAAGTACTCTGTCCAGCTCGAAGGCATTCGTAACCCGAATATAGGCGACTTGCCTTTCGGGAATGTCGGTCAATCTCACTGAAAACGCGACTCTCTTTTCTTCCGCGCTCATGGGGAGACCATATTCGTCTTCCGGGAAAAGTTCTTTGCAAATCTTGCTCTTCTTGATCTCGCCGCTTTTTCGAAACTGACTGGGCGAAGTGTCGTAACCGGATCGGAAGGCCCGTGAAAACGCGGCCGATGACGAAAACCCGCAATCTAAGGCTATATCGGTCAGGCTTTGGCCGGAATAACGAAGAAGACGGGCGGCCTTTTCAAGACGAAGCCGATTCGTAAAATTATTTAGGGTTTCGCCGGAAACCGCTCCGAAAATCCGATGGAAGTGAAATTCCGAGAAGCAAGCAATTTGCGCAAGCTCACGTAGCTTCACCGGGCGATGCAGATTCTCGCGAAGATAGTCAATGACCCGATCAATTCTTCGGGAATATTCGCAGCTGGCCTGGGTCTTTGCATTTGGCACGGACTCTACTGGCATTGTGGCATAGAAATACCACAATTGGCCCTAGGCAGTCAGCATCCAAAGGTCTGGCTGCCATTCGGGCCCGGAAAGCTCTCAGCAGGTATCCCCACAAGCGGCTTACCGGTCTTCATTCGCCGGGTAGAGGTGCCTATTTATCTGCTGCATTTCGAGCCCACGTGGCGAGGGGCTCAAGAAATGGATAGGTGGCCGAGGGCGCGTCGATTTCGCCACTGAGTGATGTAGCGAAGGGCACCATGCGTCCGTAGAAGGCCCGTGTGCTGTCCTTGTCCTGCTTCATTGTCCCGTGTTCCAGCGTAGCCCCGGCAAAGACTCCACGGGAACGGGAATAGCTCAACACTTCAGCACGCATCTTCCAGTCCGTTTCCGCCGCGGTTTGACGACCCACCGGTCCGCCGGCCGCGCCGGCCTGCGCGCCTAGCGCAAATTTGCTGGAGAGGAGCTGCGTCATGCCGCCGTCGTTCATGATCAGCATGATCCTATCCACGGCTTGGCCGCCGAACTGCAAACCGAAGCTGCCTCCCCACACGACAAAGAAGGCGGGCGCGCTCCAACCCTTGGCCGTGCGGCAGCTAGCAACCCCCCGCCCATAGCGCAAGCCGAGAACGAAGCCACCATTCAACATGGCGGGCACTACCGCCACGCAAGAAGCCGAGGCCAGTAAATTTTCGGGAATGCCTTGATCCGGCGCCGACTGGATCACTTGCAGAACTCTGCCTGCCGCCACTACGCGATCTTGAGCCTTTTCCGCATTCTCTGCTGCCCATGCTGCGGGCGCCAGACACACCACCAAAACCACTTGAAGAAGAGGTCGCATTTCTTTTTTGGCCTTTCTGCGTCTGATTCTAGAGCGGATTCTGCCGACCTCTGATGCAGCGACAGAGATAGCTATTAGCGACTAAGGATCCGCAGCCGGCTTTCCCCTACGACTTACCGTCCAGCGCTAACGGGAAACCAGGGCCGCATATTGCAACGATCCTTGCTCTGACGCAACGAACTTTGATCCTCACGGTGCTATATCTGCTTGTTTGCAGCTCCCTTTGAGCTGACTGAGCTGTGCCGGGATGGCTTGTTCTGGAGAACTCCCGCCAGCTGAAGAAAATGTGAATCGGAGGAAGAACCTGGTATGGTTCAGCACGCTTTCAGCATGGTTCTATACGGAGTGACTGGTTACACTTTTATGAGCGCTATCGTTGTCGGCTTTTGGAGTATCCGGGCGCTTCGTTTCAGACAGGCTGAGGTAAGGGCCTCCAGGCTGGAGCCGATTATTCGAGGATGGCTCAACGATTCTGATCTGAGCACAAAGCCCGCCTCCGATCCGACGTGGAATTTTGGATTTATAACTACATTGCGGAACGGCGAGTCAATTCACATCATGCAGACGAAAGAGCATCCGGGCTTCATCACTTTTCAGGCTAATTTAGCCATAGCGACCGAACATCAAGCAATTCTCAAAGCTATGCCAATCGTATGGTTCGAGAAATTGGCGCAAGAGATAGTGCTCGGGGTCTTCCTGGCTAATGTGATACTGACAATTCAAACTCAGGTCAGCGGTGTCTCCTTCTTTTCCAAGCTCGCGATAACCACCGATCTCACCGAAGATGACCTTCTCAAGCATCTTTACGATATAGACGACGCCATCGCCCTGGCTCGTAAAGCCATTTTGCTTTGGGCGGCTCGCACGCCGCGGTTGGTAGTTCCCAAGAATATTCGGGTGAACAAGCTCCGATAAGACGATCTATCGTTTCGGCTGGGTTAACTCTGGCATGTCTCCTACGGCGCGGACGTCCCCATGGTTCAGGAAGTGATTTTTGCCAGTTATGGGGCCCTCGACAGAATGGGCACGCTGCAGAGGCTTGGACGATCAAGCATTGCGTACTAGTAGCTTTGCTCGTGGCAGAAGCTGAGCTCCAGCAATTTCGTCCCGTCTACTCGTATCGCAACGCCGCCATCGGATCGATCCGCATGGCGCGTGTGGCCGGGGGATAACAAGCCAGCACCGCGACACCGGTCATCACACCGACTGCAAACAGCATGGTCATCGGGTCATACGGCCCGAGTCCGTAGAGCTGGCTACGCATCAGGCGCGCGGTCGCGATCGCGGCGGGGATGCCCACCACAAGACCGGCCGCCACCATCCACAACGCTTCGCGCAGAACCAAGCCCGCAATCTGGATGCGGCCCGAACCGAGCGCCATGCGGATCCCGATCTCGTTCGTTTTGCGGCTCACCGTGTAGGCCATCACACCGTATAAGCCGACCGAAGCCAACATCACTGCAAGTATCCCAAACAAGCCCGCCAGAGATGCGACCAGCCGCTCCTGCACCAGAGAATCGTCCAGCTGGTCGTTCAACGTCTTCATACCACTAAGCGATAGCCGACCGTCAACCTGCGCAACTGCACGAAGCACGGTGGGCGCCTCCGCCGAAGCGTCCCTCGCGGTTCGCACTTCGAAGGTCACCCCGGCGGGCACCACAGTTTGTTCCGTAGGAACATAAATCATGGGCCTTACTGCTTCGCGCAAATCCTCGCTTTTTGCATCGGCCACGACGCCGACAATGGAAAACCAACTTTTGTCTCCAGCAAATGTTGGTATGCTGAGGCGTCTTCCTATCGGACTCGTGTCGCCGAAGATGTCGTGCGCCATACGCTTGTTGATGATCGCCACCTTGGGTGCGCTGGCATCATCTTCGCCAGTAAAGTCCCGCCCCCGCAGCACCGGCGTCTCAAGGGCTTCAAAGTAGTGAGGGCCTAGGGCATTTAGGCCGGTGACTAGGGGCGCGCTGCCAGAAGCTGGTTGATATCCCTCGATCGTTGGCGCGGTTCCTTCGAAGGCGCCCGAAAACGGTGGGTCGATCGAAAAGCTTGTTCTCCGTATTCCAGGAAGAGCGTCTATCTGATCGCTTAATCGCCGGTACAAAGCGTTCGTCTGCGCAGCCGTGTACCCAAGCAGCCGCGCATTCATATCGAACAGCAAAACATGATCCGTCCGAAAGCCGGGATAGAAGTTTTTCAGGTTCTGCAGGCTCCGCACCAGCAGCCCTGCCCCCACCATCAACACCAGCGACGCTGCCACCTGTAAGGCTATCAGTGCTTTTGTAGTGTGAGAACGCCCCACACTCTTGCCGGCGCCCTGAATGTTCGGCACCAGTCCTGACGGCATGTCCGTCCGCACCAGCCGCCAAGCTGGAATCAGGCCGAAGAGAATCGCCGTAAAAACCGAAATCGCCAAAGTAAATCCCAGCACCCTGAGGTCTGGCCGCACCGACAGCACGATCGGCGTACCCATATGCCTCATCAGAGCCATCAGGGATCCGCTGGCCCAGAACGCCAAAACAATTCCGAGCACGCCTCCTGCCAGAGCCAGCACGACGCTTTCCGTGATCAGCTGTTGCATCAGCCGCAGCCTCCGCGCTCCCAACACCAGCCGCGCAGCCATTTCGTGCTGTCGAAACTGGGCTCGCGCCAGCAGCAGAGTGGCCACGTTCGCGCAGGCAATCAGCAGCAGCAGCTCAACGGCCGCCATCAGTATCCACAACGGTTTCGAAAACCGCTCGCGAAGAGCGGCCAGCCCTTGTCCGCCTGCCGTCAGCTGCAGCCTCGCTTGTTGATGATTCTTGCGGTTTAGCGGCGAGTCCATCACCGTTCCTGCCAGGCCCATCGCCTCATCGTTCATCGCGCCCCGGAACGACGGCTCCATGCGAGCGGCGGCAGTCGTGGCCGTCACGCCGGGTTGCAGTCGACCCATGATGAGAAACGCGGGGCGGCTTGGAAACGTCAGCACATAGTATGGAGTGCCCGCCATGGCATATTCCGGGCGAAGCGGCGCGATCATCCTTAGCGGAACAGAGATGTCGACGGGTTGGCCCGGTTGCAGACCAAAAAACTCTGGTGGCGTCACCCCGATAATGGTGAAGGGATAGTTGTTGACGACGATCTTCGTGCCCACCACCGCAGGATCGCCGCCCAGGCGCTCGCGCCAACATTTGTAGCTGATGACGGCTACAGCACTCCCGCCAGCCAATGAATCGTCCGCCAGAGAGATGGTGCGCCCGAGGATAGCGGAAACTCCGAGAGTGGAAAAGTAGTTGCCGGAAACGACCTGCCCATTAGCTATTTCGCCGTGACCGTTCACTTCAACGTTCACGCCGCCCAGATTGGCGAAAGCGAGGAGCCCAGAGAAAGTCTGGGTCTCGCGCTGGAATCGCTCGACCTCAGGATACGAAAAATAATCGTTCGGGCCGTTTACCGGTTGGATCTTGCTGAACTTCACAAGTTGCTCCGGATCCTTCACCGGCAGCATCTTGAGCAGAACCGCATTGATCAAGCTGAACACGGCTGTGTTCGCCCCAATGCCAAGCGCCAATGTCATTACGACCACTACGGTGAAGCCCGGGGTGCGACCGAACATCCGCATCGCATAGCGAAGATCCTGCCCGATGTGCTCGACGAAACTGACCCCTCTCACCTCCCGGCAATCGTCCTTAATTTGGCTCAAGCCACCAAATGCCAGACGGACGCGGCGCCTGGCCTCCTCGCGCGTCAAACCCGCCCGCAGATATTTCTCCATCTGCTGGTCGAGATGGAACCGCAGCTCTTGATCGATCTCCTGGGTAACGACGGTACGGCGGAAGAGGGAACGGAAACGAACGCGAAGGTCGCTAAACATGGGAACGCCGCCTCCTAAACTGCTTCCAATACCTGGGCGACCCCGGCTGGATACGCAGGACGTCGCTCGAGACTTGCTGCACTCGCTCCGCGATAGCCCATTCATGCTGGGCCCCAAGCGCGAGAGTGTGCAAGATAAGCAGGTCGAGAGTTCCTTGCGGAAGGTCAATGCGGGCGGAAGGCATCAACACACCCCTCTCACTTCTACAGGAAAGCGTACAGCGGTTCGTGTAGAAGTGCAAGGTCAAACATGCGGTCTTGCCGCTCTGGAATGCGGTTCCATGAGAGCCTGTAAAGCCTGAATGGGACCGAACCAACGTGCATGGAGCGGCCACTTTTGGCATTAGCTTCTATTCGATCTTGTCAGAGGTAACTGCCGTGACGCTCCTGCTAACGTTGATCGTTCAGAGTGCGTTGCGCCGTCGGAAAGCACCATCAGTATCTGAGAGCAGTGAATACTAAGATCGCCGTTCCCAGCCAAACTGTGACGAAAGCTCGACGAAGCCTGCAGTCGCAAAATTCAGCTCTAAACAAACTGTAAAGCCGAAAGAGGCCGGACTCTCACCTCCGGCCCCATCAGTGGTTAACACGCTATGCTGAATTAATCTGATGCATCTTCCCCGAATGCGTTGCTTAATCCAAAGTAACCTGTCCCCGCGCTCCAGCAGGCATTGCAACGCTGCTCGTGGCGGTGAACGACCATCCCACATAGTAGTCGCCCTGCACTGAAAGCACTCCTGATCGTGGAGGGCTTGTTTGCGCGCGACCTTCCTGGCTCCCTCCTCTTCGATTCCCCAAAAGCTCTATAATTCCACGCAGGGTATGAGATCAGACAGGGGAAGAAGACGGGGCTGGAATTACGACGCGCCACCCATATCTAAATCGACTCGTTCAGAGATCCACGACCGAGATGCGCGAAGGTCCCCTTCCACTCGCAATCTTGCAGCAGGGTTGCTGACGATGTTCATAGCGATGTTGATCATTGTTGCCTGCGTCGTGGCATACCGCGCAATTGATTTCAAGCGCATTCCTGTTCCTGCGGCTCTCAAGCGAATCAATAGCTCTATTCCGTTCCATAAGCCCGCTCCTTCTTCTGAGATGACACCCCTTCCGGCCGTTCATAATTCTCCAGATACAGAATGTAACAATCGCAAGCAGTGTACCGACGAGGAATTTGCAGGCTTGGTGGGCAGTCTGCGCCGGCAATGGACCATTACTCCTGAAGAGCTTCGATCCAAGTGTGCTGGCTATTCGACGTATCCGTCGCTAGAGCACTGTATTCTCGTGGGAACTGTGTCGTGGTTAGATAAGCATCCAAATGGAGAAGTCCCCTGGATTAATCCTAAAAATTTCGACGCGGCCATCATGGCCCTTTGCCAAAAGGATCCCAAATCGCTTCCTCTTTGCCTGAAACCATAAAAGGATCAGAAAGTTCCGGAAAGTTTCGGGACTTTCCCAGTGACCGAAGCCAGGAAACAACAAAGTCGGCCAGTGCTTACAAATCCAGTCAACGTGGGCGTATAACCAGCTTTTCGAACCAGTGCCTGCAAAGTTTTCAGTAAGTTCCCCAGAACCCTTTGGTAAACGATGAAAATACCGAAGTTCCCATTTCCCGGAACTTCGAGGATTCGCTCTCACTCCGACAACGCGGAGGAATCGAACCCAGAGTACACATGCGCCACGCGTCGAACACCGGCAAGACTATGAATACGGACAAAAAGCAAAAGATCTGGAAATAGACCTCACCGGGCGCGCATACTTGTGGCATGAGCGAAGACAGGAAATTCTGCCCAAACTGCAAAGCGATGACAATGGAACCAGCCGAAGAGCCTCTCCTAACCCCAGAAGAATTGAACCAAGTGGAGCCAGTGCTGCGCGTGTTCGAAGGGAGACTGGTGCCTTATCAGTGCCCTGTGTGCTTGCATTTTGCACATGTCCCTGAGTTCTGAAGCAGCATCGTGCACCGTGCGAGTTTGACTGTTGATTGTGGTCCCTCTTGCTTGCTTTGCCTCCTAAGGTAACCTCTAGCTACTTCTTCGCCGTCATGTACTCCACGCGCACCTGATCACAACGCAATCTTCCCAGTATGCTGGAGAAAGCCAATGCATCACCATATCTGCAGACACTCTCCTCCGAGGAGCGAGAGCACTATGAGTACCTCAAAAAATGGCAGGATTCGCAGATTGAAGTGTCTCCCAACAGCCCAAAGAACAAAGCACTGCGTTGGGTCGGCGGAAGAACTAGCCTGAATCGGATTACCACACAAGAGAACTCTCGTCTCGGGAGCCTCCGCCGCGATCCCGATCACCAAGCACCAGTCTCTGAAATTCGGCTTTAGCAACGGCACCTACATCCGGTTTGGCGGCAACTATCAGGACGTATCCGTTGCGTGGCAATAACTCTTGGATAGGAAGACCGAAAATGAGGTGTCCGGAAACTTTGAAGGAGTCAAAATGCTGGACAAAGAAAAGAATGGGGCAGGAATCGAAATAACCGGAGAAAGCGAATTCAACCAAGAACTGAAACTGGCCGACAAGCTTGCTATTGAACGGACAGTTCTGGCAGCAGACCGAACGATGCTGGCCGGGGTGCGTACATCGATGTCATTTATCGGTTTTGGGTTCACGATATTCAATGTTCTGAAGTACGTGCAAGAGCATTCTCCGGTCAAAGTCATAATGCGGCCTCAGACGCCAAGGAACATTGGGGGCTTCATGCTGCTCGCGGGAATCATCCCTTTATTCGTCATGATCACTCAGTATTCCCGGACATTGAAGCGGCTGGGCAGGAAAGAGAGTCCCTTCAGAAACCCTAATTTTCAGATGGCCGCCGCGATTCTTCTGCTCGGGACCATTCTCCTGGTCACTCTCTTAGGGGATATTGTTTTGCTGTGAGACAACCGTAAGCTACCGATCACGAGGCCGCCCGCTGTCGCGATTCGGCGGTCCAATTGGCCACTGCAGCCCGATGCAAGAGTTACGCTCAAGGTGAAGTGGCCCTGAGTCGATCCCGAGTCACAACCCGGAAGCTATCCCGTTGTGCCTCTAAAGTCGGTATCGGTAACTTCCTCCGATCGGGGAGACCAGCAGGCCAATTTACCTATACCCCGTTTCACGGGAACTCCGCCGCAACCCCACGGCACCCGGGGCTGCATCACTTCCGAATCGCCTTTCAGTGTAAGAATCGCAGAGGTTGCTCCTTCTTTGCCAGCGGCCTATGTGCTGTCGCGCATCGCCTTCGCGACGATAGCGTCGGTAACGGCGTTCCACACCCGATCTGGTGTGATACGGTGCATCCAGTACGTGAACTTAACCTTCCAGCCAGGAATAATCATGGCCTCGTCGTCTTCAATCCCTCTCACCAGCCCGCGTATTGCAGCCTCGACCGGCATAGTTCCACCGATCTTCTTTAGCGCGGCGCTGGCCGGGTGCAGGGTTTTGCGCTCCGCTGCAAGACCCGGCGTCTCCACTTCGCCGGGACAAAAACAGGCGACGCTAATGCCGCGCGGTTTCAGTTCGTAACGCAGGCACTGTGCCAGCCCCACGACGGCAAACTTGGAACTGCCGTAGGCCGTGTAACCATAGACTGGGATAATCCCACCCATCGAGCCAACCAGAACGATCTTGCCGTTGCCACGTGCGAGCATGGAGGGCAGCACCGACTCGACAATATTCCGGGTGCCGTAGAGGTTGATCTTGATCATTCGGTCGAAAGTTTCGAACTTCATGTCGATGAGGTGCGCCGCGCCGCCGATGCCGGCCATGTTAATGAGAACGTCCGGTGCGCCGGCTTCAGCAGTTGCCGTTCCGACGGTGCCGATCACCATTTCGCGATCGGCTACGTCGACTTTGTAACGCGCCACACGCTGCTCCGGCGAGCGCCGCGCCGACTCGATCTCGTGCAGCGCGGCGTCGTTTGGGGTGCGATCAAGAGTCACGATGTGGGCGCCGAGGCCGGCCAGCATCTTGCCTGCGAGCAGGCCCATGCCGCTGCCCGCCCCGGTGATATACACGGTCTTTCCCGCAAGTTGAGTCATTGGCGACCTATCTCCGCGCGCCTGAACACTTTTCGCCTACACAGGTCATCAGCTGGTCCGCCTTGAACCTTGATCAGCGATATGGCTCCACTGTGATTGCTTTCTCGCTCCGTCTCCTTTTAGAGCACGCTGCCATCTGTCCAGGATCGTGCCAGTAAAGTCGTTAACTCGGTTTCTGGCTCGCTGAACGGCGTTCCAATTCCTCGGCAAGGATCGGCACCCCCTTGGCGCAAGCTTGAACGCCCATCGAAACGCAAATCTGCAGCACGGCCATGATCTCTTCGGGAGTTGCACCAGCCTTGAGCGCTCCCTGGATGTGCCGGCGTGTGCCGGGTGCATACATGTGCGTGATGGAGGCATCAAAGGCGATGCTGATCAGTTCCAGGAACCTTGGTGTGAAAAGACCGCTCTTGTATATGCTCGCTCCAAAGGCGAAGAATTCATCGGTCCAGGTGGGAGAAAGCTCATAGAACGGATCCCACGCCGTGTTCCATTGGCCGATTGCGCGCATAGCGTCACAGGCTGGAGTCTCTGGCTTGGGACCTCCCGCCGGCTTCACGCCTGCCGCCTTCATTTCCTCAAGCAGGATGGGGGCGCCCAAGCTGCAGGAGTGGACCGCCAGCCCTACGCCACACTTGAGAACCAGGACGATCTCATCGCGCGTCGCTCCTGCGTCGAGAGCTGCGCGGATCTGGCGGCGCGTGCCTTCTTCATCCAGGTTCGTGCAGGAGCAATTCAGCGCGAGGTAGATCAGCTCCACCTCCTTGCGCGGCAGAACGCCGCTGGTCCACGGGTTCGTTCCAACCCGCAGCAGCACTTCCGCTCCTTTGGGATCCCATTCTCTGAGTTTGTCCAAAGACGAACCCCAAGGGTCTGCGGGTTGCGCCGTCGACGATGCTTTCGTTGCTACAGTTTCGGTTGCCATTTTTCCTCCTTTTTCTCGCTCAACAACGACTATTGGGTCGGGCATGACGCGCCATCGGCTTCCCATTCCTTTATTGTTTCGACTAGCTCCTCATGGGTTATGGGGGGCGTCAGACGTCCGTTGCCATTGGGGCGACTGCCAGGACTCCATGCCCATAAAACGAACGGATCGGTGCCGACATGATGCTCCAGGGCAGCCAGATCTCGATTCCCGTTCTTCGCTTTGTCCTTGAATGTGGCGCAGAGTGCGGAACTACTTAGGGCGACCCTTGGCGCCGACTCCCAAGCCATGCTCAGAGGCGCTGCATGCCAATCGGGGGCGCCTGGAATACCCGTGACCGCGTTATTGATGCTTTCGTGGCATGACGTACAGCGCAACGTCGTCACCCCCTTATCGTCGGGCCCCCGGGTGACGCCGTAGATGTGGGCATAGCGAGCATCCGTCTGGCGCGGGAAATCGGTCATCGTGTGGCAATTCAAACATCTTGGACTCGAGAGGACGGAGTAGATTTTGTCCCATTGCGGTGTCGAACCGCCGGTGATGACTCTCATATAGTCGGCGATCATGCGAACGTCGTCCCTGTCGAGCGGGCCAGGATATAGGCGTGGCATGGGAGGTGGGATCGTGGCGAGGAACTGGCCAAGCGCATCGGGGTCCGCCAACTCCGGATGATTTAGCAAGGACGGATAGGTGCGACCCTGGCCCCGATTCCCGTGACAGGCACCGCAAAGCAAAGCGAACCTCTCGGCATTCGCCGCAGCTCCTGTAGCTTGTGGCGGGAGCCGATCTGCCGTCACTACTTTTGGAGCGTCGGCCGCGTTCAAACTATAGACTGATACTTTCAATGCTCCGCCCACGCCGGCCGGGTTCAACGTGACTCCACCGACTGCGGCGGCAATATATTGTGTTCCATCCACGGCATAGCTGATCAATCCTCCGTTGAGCGCTCCGTTGACATCGATACGGTTCAGCACGGATCCGTTTTTTGCATCGAAAGCGAAGAGATTGCCACGGACATCGCCGGCAAAAACAAGGCCGCTCTTGGTCGGCACCAGACCTGCCAACATCTGCCCGTCGGTCGTGTATTTCCAAAGGATGCGCCCGGATTCCCCGTCTAGAGCCGTGATCTGGCCCTTGGGTTGTTTATCGAAGCCCACGAACACAGCACCGCCGTAGTCGTAATCCATTGCTCCTTTTTCTGCCGCACTCTCTCCTGGCTTGGCAGCGGGAGGTGGCTTCGGTTTAGCGTAATAGGAGCACCAGTCGACCATGCCGACGTAGAGGGCGCCAATCTCGGGTTGATAGGCGGAACCATAAAATTGCGAACCCCCACCTAAGCCGGGGCAGGTAAGTGTAGGGGTCTCTGGTAAAGAACCGTTGTTGAGGATGGTCGTCGCAGGCGTGTGGAAGACAACTGCTTTCGTTTTCCGATCAAGCCCTGTCACGAATCCGGTCTTATCGGCGATGGCAAGCATGTCTTTCCCGCGGCGCGAGCGATACAGGGTTGGCGGCGAGCTCGTATCCCAGTCATGGTCATCTTTGGGCGTCACCTGGTGATACCAGTTCAGCTTCCCCGTATCGGCATTCAGCGAGACTACGGAGTCTGTATAGAGGTTTTCGCCCGGCCGTATCTCGACCATGAAATCCGGTGCCGGGTTGGCGACAGGAATAAATAGTTCGTTAGTCGCAGGATCAAGCGAAAAGGATGTCCAGAACCCGCCCCCGCCCACCCCGCGCTTCATCTCGCCGCCCCAAGTTTGCACCGTGTCCTGGTTGCCCGGCGGAACCGTATAAAAGTGCCAAACCTCCTTGCCCGTCTTGGCGTCGAGGGCCAGCATACGTCCCTGGATTCCCAGATCGCTGATGGCAATGCCGATAAACACCTTGCCCTTCCACGCTATCGGCGCTGCAACAAATGACTCGCCTTTCTTCGGGTCGGCGTATTGCTGGTCCCAAAGAATGTTGCCTGTCTTGGCGTCGAGAGCGACCACCCGGCCGTCAACCGTGCCGCGAAAAATCGTTCCGTCCATGTAGGCAGGACCACGATTGTTGATGTTTGCCGGCACACTGAACTTCAGAACAGTACGCCAGCGAAGTGCGCAGGTCGTGGCGTCGATCGCGTAGGTGGCGCGCATCGTATTGACGTAGAGCGTGCGGTCCACAATGAGCAAGCCGCTACTAAACCAGGACGCCTCATTGAGCTGAAATTCGCAGGATTCCTTCAAACTACCGACATTCTGCGGCGTAATCTGGTCCAGGTCGACGTACCGCTGGCTGGAATAGTCCTTATTGATTGTGGTCCATTCCTGCGCCGGTACAGAAGTGCCGAAGCTGAATACAAGAATGATTGCCGTAAAACAGATGCGTGTGACGCAGCAGAGCCGCGAAATCATGGTTCCTCCTGCACATCGATTCGAGAAATGCATTCGGCTTGCCAGGTCCCCCAGCTCTCGAAGCAAGGCATCAAAGCTTTGTCCTTCAGCCCCGTCAAGACGCACCTTCACTGTGTGAACAGCGTCCGGTATGTTTAAGCCCATCGATCTAATCTCAATCCGGCCCGGCAGAAAAACCGCAAACAATTCAAGAAATCCACACCATGATTTTCCCGTCCACAATCTTCGCTGGGTAAGCAGCGACACCGAAGTCCGAAGTGCCCGCAAAGCATCCGGTGGTGACGTCGAACTTCATCCCATGCACCGGGCAGATTACGATCTTGCCGTCGAGCTTTCCCATTCCTAGAGAGCCGCCGGCGTGAGGACAGGTATCGGAGATGGCGCAGATTTTTCCGTCCACATTGAATATGGCGATCTCCTTGTCTGCGATGAGGAACCGTGATCCGGCTCCGGGCCGGATCTGCTCAGAACCCGTTACTTCGATAAAGTCCGCCATCGTTGTCGCCTGCAGAATCAGAACAGTGATCGCCAGACCGCACAGTATCGTCCGAAGGTAAGGTCCCTCCATGTTGGCAGGGAGGGACCTTATCGTGCTTCGGAACTGAGTGCCCGTGTTAGCTGCTTGCTCCCACCGCGACCGGAGTGTCCAGCTTTTCCTCCCATTCGCCGGCGTGGATGTGCCCGCACCCGCCCTGGGCCGCCGGATGGAACATTCCGTCTGTTTCATGCACGATGAACCCCATGTTGCCGGACCGACGATTGGGCGGCAGGCCAAGGTTGGCCAGGGTTTCCGCTGTAGATGCGTAAGTGACTCCGATCTTCAGCATCTCGCGTGCCTGTTCGGGTGTAGCGATCGACCTTCCTAGTTCCTTGGCCATGCGAACATGGCGCTCGATCATTTCGATCGTTGACATGCGCACGCCCTTGGTGGTGTTCCATAGGTTATCCTCGATGCCGGCCCGAGTGTGTTGCCCCAGCGCGATGCAGATAGCCGCGACCGGGTGGGTGAACCGGAAGGTAGTCTGGTAGGTGAAGAAGGAGCCGTGCGGCGTGCGGCGGATCAGCTCCATCAGGTCGAATGGATTGGAGCCGCACATGCCCCCACCGCCGATGCTAAAGAACCCATTCATCGGACCCATGTAATAGCCCTTGCGGATTAAGCGCTCCACGAGCTCAAGGCTGTGGACGTGGGCGAGTGCGAAGTACGGCTGGATGCCGTGCTGAACCATGCGCTTGATGTTCTCGAGATAGAAGTCCGGCGTCGAGTCAGCCACAAGGTTGGCCATGGCGTGAAGCATCGCGGGGTTGGTGAAGCGCGTTCCCTCAAAAGCGTCGTCGACGGGATGGAGGGCCGTCAGATCGTAGAGGCTGGTGCCACAGGCGACCGTGACCTGATCGGGCTTGGGATTGACTTCGGCCAGCTTATGGCGAGAGTCGTAGCTCTGGAACTGCGCTTCTTCCCCTGGCTCGGGCGCGAAAGAGATCGACCCGCCCAGCTGCAAAATCATTTTCGGCACTGCTTTGCGCAGACGCCCGATCTGATCGTTGTACTCATTGAAGTTTTTTGAGATGTGGCCGGTTTTGGGATCGCGCACATGGATGTGCAATACCGTTGCGCCCGCGTTATAACAGTCCACCGCAGCCTGGACCTGTTCGTCCCAGGTGACAGGGAGTTTCTGTTCAGGCGTGCAATCCACCGGCATCCACACCGGCCCATAGGGCGCGGCGGTGATCATCAGTGGGGCTTGATTTTCGGGTAACAACGAGTCATCGGTGAAATACATGTTCTTCTCTCTCCTCAATTCGATTCACTATTTGACCGCACGATCGATATCGACCTACGAGCGATTAACAAGCCCCCACCATTCAGAAACTGGACCTTACCAGCGGGAAAATGTGGGCGTTTAAGACACTTGAGTGCTGCTTACCCTTGGCGTTGCGTTTGGGCAATTGACTCGCCTCACTTCACTGGCACAGTACTCTTACTCGCTGGCGTGGTACGCACCGTCTGGATCCGGTTGCTATCTTACCCACCGGAGCCTTCGATCCAAAGTAAACGTCCAATAAGCTGTCGGGATTAGCTTTCACAAAGCCCGACTCACTGCTTAAAGCTTTGTCGCGCGGATCGGTTTGCAACCGGCCACGAGAGAATCCTATGAGAGGGTGATGGCAGTGGCAACTAGTAGAACTACGAGACGTTCCCGGGAAAAATGAGCACAGGTTCGTTCGCTGGCCTCGTCAGCGCAAAGGAAAAATCCGACTGCCACATACGACGAGTGGACAGGCCGCGGACCTTGCTCGCGAATGTCTTCCGCGCAAAGTGAGGACGATCGCGGACACAACCAGTAATCTATGACGCACCACAGACTGGACTGATTCTCGGCTTAGCCTATAAAGATCAGGAGAGACAGGATTAAAAGAGGTCTGAAGCTTACATGGGTTGGTGAAGTCCCTTCCCGTCTGCAAGAGATACGAGGCGTTGAAGCCAATGGTGCGTGATGACTCGAAGCGAAGCTCATAGCTGAGCAAGCTTTCCGCGCGTCTCCGGCGCCTTCTTTGCAGCAGGAGATACCCTATGAGGGCAGTTTCAAGCAGGATGAAGACCAGCTCGAGCAGGTTGCCGATTTGAGAGGTTTTTTAGCCACGGGCTTTTGGCGTTTTTCCGTCTTCCGCGCTCCTGGGAGAGTAATTCCACCGTTCGCCGGAACGGAACCAAGACTTCCTGTGTGGTTTCGTAGACACGCTAGGACCTCCAAATAGTTGCCAGCACGGTTCACAGAGAAGACCATGGGCTCGGTGTGATCCACACGGCTTCCTCCAGAAGTGACAGGCCCACGAGGTCATCGTAAGCGAGTGCGAGTCAGGTTCCTTACCGACTTTGTGCGTTCGCCGGCACTTCAGCAACGAGGCCCGGCACCGCTAGGCTGTATTGATGCTCAAGCTGAATCCACATACTTAATGAGCAACACCTCGTTACCGATCTCACTGTAGATCAACTCGTCCACAGCACCGCCCGCCAGAAGAAGACCGAATCCGCCGGCGCGCATTCCTTGTTCTTGGCGCTGCACAATATGTGCAGCGGGATCATCGGCGGGATTCGCAATAGCCGCGTGGGTAAGCGATTCGCGGCGGAAGCCCGCCCCGGGGTCACGCACATAAAACACCAGTGCTCTCCCAGTGCGAACAGCGGTGACTTCAACCACCTGTTCGGGATTGAACGCCGCTCCGTGCTCCATTGCATTCAGCAATATCTCTCGCAACCCCTGCATTGTTTCCTGCCGTGTGTCATCAGGCAATTGAGCGTTAAGCTCTTTCGCAAATGTCATGAGGCGCTCCGCAGTGATCAGGCGGCAGTTTACCCGGACTGAGACCCAGCCGGGCTTGGCCGATAGAACCTGTATGTCGTCTCGCCATTGACTGTCGGACGCTGCGCGACAGGCCAGGTTCGCGATATCGTCCGAATCAAAGGGAGGTGTGAAGCATGCGAACACTCGGGCGCGCAGGGCAGCGATGACTTCACTCGGAGTGCTGTGATGAGCCAGGACGATGCACTTTACCCCAGGCCTGACGACGCGCATCTCTTCCAGCAAAGCCAAATCTTCATCGACAGCGCTGTCTGGACTGGTAATTACGACTCCGAACGATCGCATACGTAATCGCTGCAGGGCGTCGGCGTCCCCAGCCGAGTACTCCATGGGGAAAGCGGCGGCGGAGAGTGCATCGCCGATCTCGCGGTTCACTTGGGTGTCACTTCCAATAATGAGGACCCGGCTCATATTGCGCTCCGATTGTGCTCCGAGGCGATGAAGCAAGTAATTCTCAGATCAAACACCACAGTTGAGGAGAAAACTACTCCACAGGCTTCCAAGCATCGTCAGGGTTGAATTCGGTGATGGCCTTGGCGACCTCCGTGGTTGTTTCACCGAGATCCTTTTGGAGCACAATGCCGTCCTGATTGATGAGAAACGACATCACTCCGGAATTGCCATACTCGGCGGGATACGCCAGGATCGCGAAGCCACCTGTCATGTTCCCATTCGCGATGTAGTCTTTTGCTCCACCGTGGGCATCGTTGCCTTGTTTTGTAAGGATCCGGAAAAAGTAGCCGTGGAAGGGTTGGGGCGTTTGCGTTTTCCCGATGTAGCCGTCGGCGCTGGCGTCTGCGGCAAGTGGTCCGAGAGGGCTCTCCGGTTGATTCTCATCCGCGGGCTTCCAGTACAGACCGTTCTGTTTGCCCTCGTCGGCGATGAACTTCTGCGCATATTGCCGTACATGACTGCCGTCGTGAGTCTGGCTGAAGTATTCGGCTTGAGCATCCGCCATGGCGGTTAAGACCTCCACCGTCTCCAGCTCGTTGCCGCCGATGCGGCGGGCCAGAATCTCTTCCTTCGCCGAGTTGGTGTCGAAATACCACTTACCGGAGGAGTCTTTCCGCAATGCGAATGGAAAGGGATAGTTATCCGCACCTATATCGAGAACCAAACCGCCGTTGGTCAACTTTCCCCAGCGGTGCATCTGATCGTATCGGCCGGAGAAAGTATCCAGGGCCGCTTTGTCTTGAACCGGGTCACCCGAGAAGAGCAATTCCTTCGCGCCAGGACCAAAAACCGTCAGGAGTGCATTGGTGTCTCCCGCTTTCGCGGCGGTGTAAATCGTTTGACCAGCGATTTCCGGCGATGCGAATGTTTGCGGTCCAGCGGTGGTGGTTTGTTCCGGTTTGTTTTTGTTGCATCCGGCCACGAGCGTAGCCATCGCGATCAACATCAGGAAAAACATGCTGCGTGAACCGGATCTTATTCTGGCAGGTCTCAGGTGCGTCATACCAACTCCTTCATCGTGCCAACCGAACCATTCCCTGGCGTTGTTTTCTTTCATAGGAATTCGCATCGCGCAAGGCTACTTGCGACGCGCGCCTCCCGTGGCTCCCAAACTCTGGTTCCCACGCGCACTCTGCGCGCGCCCTCCCCCGGATCCGGAAAACGCGTTCGGAGGAGCAGGCTTAGTGGATGGACTATTGGCGGGACGTTGGTAGCCGCGGGCAGGATCAGTGCTCGGCCGCGTAGCCGGGGTTTGGTTTGGACGATTTGCGGGATAGGCCGGCCGAGTAGACGGCGTCCCACCGGCGCCAGGTCGAGTGCCCGAACCCGCAGGAAGAGTGGTGGCCGGAGGGCGACCATATCCGGGTCGAGTGCCCCCACCCGCTGGAAGAGTGGTGGCTGGAGGGCGACCATATCCGGGATACGCGGGCGGACGATATCCCGGACTACCAGGACGGTAGGCAGGATAACCTGGACGATAGCTGGGGTACCCCGGCCGGTAGCCGCCTCCGTAGTAGCCGCCCCGCCAGTAACTGTTTCCCACGTAGATATTGCGGTTGTAGACGATCGTACGGCTATGCCAGTTCGTACCCCAGTATCCCCAACCCCATCCACAACAGCCGCCGTTGATCATTGCTCCGACGGCGATGCCAACGCCGAAGGATATAACGGCCGCCGCTGCTATGTCCGCAGAACTATATCCGGGGACCACAACCGGGGCACCATAAATTACCGTCGGGTTATAAGCGGGTACGTAGACAATCTGCGGATTCGCGGGCTGAATGACAATCGTCTGTGGAGTCTCCTGAACGACCTTGATCTCCGGACCCGACTTCAGGTTGCCAGCCTCATATGCCTTGGCGCGCATTCTCTGGACGGCAGCCATAACATCCTCCTGCTGGGTGGCAGATGCTTCACCAAGCGCAGAGGTCCAAGCGAGGTTTTTCGCAAGATCGTCGAGCACGGATGGGAACTGAGTGAGTGCTTTCACCGACGGATCCCATGATTCCTGGTCCACTGCCTTCGCGAGCGTTTCGCCTTTGAGGCCGGAGTTTTGCTTCATCCAGACAACCGCGTCTACTACTTCGTAGGGAAAAGTTGCAGCACCGAGAACCTGTGCGACCAACGCGTCGGGATACAGAGCAATTGGAGCAACGAGCCCATCGAGTTCCTCGGGAGTCAGAGGCGCATACTCCTTCTGCGGCCCCGACGGCTGGGACGTGTTCTGCGGGCTTGCGTCGACGGGAAACGTTGTAAGGACGAGAAGAAAGCTCATCAACACGGCGACTGCTTTTTGTAATGGAGGCATAGTGTCCTCATTCTGGCAAGCGCTTTTCGCGAAACGGTCGCTCATTCGTAAAGACCACGCTGAAAACCGGAGGGCAGACGAAACTTATCCAATGAGAAACCTGAGCCGAATCCAAACATCGGGGGATGTTCCGTCTGCACCTTTAACTTCTCGGATGGTGTCGCGATACGCCTGCTTGCGACAGTACCCGTGATTTACTCACTCTCGGTAGCGCCGGGAACCCAGACATTGTTGGGAGCCAGAAGCTTGGTCTTGGGCTGGGTCTCGACCTTGACGTATTGAAGACCCCCCTTGTTCTTAGGCACGGCGCGGAAAACCAGATAATACTGATTGTTAAACAACTTCTGCAGAGTTTCGAGGTAGGGTGTAAAGCTGACCGCGTTGGAGGTGCTGAGAGAGAACGTTTCGCCGCCGGTCTCCTCGGCAAGCTTGCTCAGACCAGAGAGACCCATCTGCGCGGTAAAAGAGCCGCGTTCCGGTCCGCCGATCCCGGGCGAGTATATGGAGTGGACAATCACGTTGTAGCGCTGGCTGATTTCGCTGGCCGAAGTGACATCGACACTGATGGTGGGCAACTCATGAACGATGGGACCAACTCCATACCTGGGCGCCAGACGGTCAGGCCCGGGCGTTTGGCCGCGGAGGCGGTCGATTCCGTCTGTAACCATTAGCACCTCGCGGCGCACGTTCTGCTGGGGCCAGCCCTTTACCAGGCTGATGAGCGATAGGTAGGGGCTATCCATGGCGGAAGTGGTGCCACGGGGCAAACGTACCGCCTTGACCGCAAGAGCATGATCGGCGGTAAAGTTTTGCGCTACATTCACAATCGCGTTTGACATGTAGGCGACACCGATGACGGTCGAAGGCGGCTGAGCTCCGATAAAAGCCTTCAGGTCGTTAAGATTGTTACCGACAGCCTGGGTGTTCAACGTGTCGTCGATCAAAATCATCAACTGCAGCGCCGCATTGTCCCCCTGCGCAGGAGTCACTTGCACTACGCTAAGGAAGCTTTTGCCTTGTTTTACCTTCACGTTCTCCGCATTGAGCGCTGGAAGCGATTTCTCGGTCCGGAACGCCGCGTCGGTGATGACCATGTGAACCTGAACCGTCTTCTCGGCTTGCGAGCGAGCGGTCAACCAACATATTGCCAGGATGCAAAACGTGCCGAGCAGTGTAATCACTATCTTTTGCTTTCTCATAACGTCCTCTCAATCAATTGAATTGCCGACCAATCAGTGGGCCTCGAGCCTCGCCGCACCGACGCGCTCTTGGCGTGGACAAAAACCAACCCGTTTAGCGTAGACCGTCTCTAACCACTACTCAATGAACTCAACGATACCTGTTTCGAGGTTGTACATCGCACCTGTTATCTTTATGCTGCCGCTGGATTCGAGGTCCCGAAGCACCGCGCTCTTTTCCCGAATGTCGGCGATGGTCTGTGACACGTTCGTTCGCGCCACAGCGTCTACGAAGGCGTAGTTTTTGGCCGAGCGCTCCCCCGTGTAGCGAGTGGCTTCAACGGCCGGACGGATCTTCGCCAACAATGCCGTGAGATTACCAAGCTGCACCCCGTCGATGGCACCCTTGATAGCGCCGCAGGCGGTGTGGCCCATTATGAGCACCACTTTCGAGCCTGCCACTTTGCAAGCGAATTCCATGCTGCCCAATATGTCTTCGTCAGCAACTGTCGGCGGTTCCGCGACCATAGAAATACCCGTTCCTCGATCAAGGTGAAGGGATCGCGTGTCCAATCTTCGCGCTTGGCCTCGACCACATCGAGATGGCCGAGCAGCAACATCGGCTTCGCTGTTTTCGAGGTTCCTGCGAGGATAGCGACTAGCCCTCCTTAGGATGTTCGGGCACAGAAAATAACGTTATGTCTTCGTCGGAATAACCCGCCGCCTTTAGATGGACCGCAATTCGCGCGGCCGCCGTAGTGCAGCTCCCCGCCGAAAGCGTTGTGTCGGTCTCGACCAGTTCTTTGTAAAGTGCAAGAAAGGCAACCTGGTCGGGCCGGAGCGGTGCCATCGGCGCTTCCTGCGACATCGCCGTTTGCATCGCGATTGCCAAGCCCATCGCGCCGAAAACTCGCTTGAGCATGTTGAATCCCAATCGTAGCGGTTAAAGAAAGACCTGCGTATCAAGTTGCGAGTGCTTCCGCGTAGCAGCGTACCACAGGATCACTACAGCCCGAAAAGTCGGATTTATCGGTATTCGTCGAACGGGCGTTATTATTGAAAATCCTGTTCTCCTCGCCAGGACGATCAAGGTTAGATGACTGCACGCAGGGCAACAGTCACGCTGTCACGCGCAGCCCTGACAGCATCAGCGACGGTCTCACCCGCGGCCAGTGTATGCGCCAGTGCCGATCTCTTCCGTGTTCCCCGGTGCCGGAGAGGCACGGTCTCGATCCCACCACCGAAAAGCGTGTGCTTCTCTTCCAGACGATCCAGCGCTGCGTTCAAGTCCGTGACAACTGCCTCAGCCTCATCAGCGACGACGATCAGTTCGACATTGATCTTCTTGTATAGCATCCGAATCTCTCCAGCCTCTAATCTTATGCCTACCCAAACTCTAAAGCACGCCCGGTTCCAAGTCACCGGCTACCGGAAGACCGGAAGTGGTGCCGCGAACTGCCTGCAAAGTCTCGTTGGGGTAAGTTCCGCACCCTTGGAGGGACGGTGGGTAAGTTACCGGGAAAACCCCGTTTTTACGAAAATTACATAGGGGCATTCCCCCGCGTTGCACTGATGATGTAGTAGGCCATCGGGCCCAGGGGAAAACTGATGAGCGGCAATAGGATCGGCGCCAGTACATTATTCCACCTTGCGCGAGTCATCTTGCGTCCGCCGAACAAAACGGTCGTGAGCAAGAATTTGAGTGTGACCCATGGAACGTGCAGAACTGAGGGCGTCACGTGCGCTTGCATCTGCTCGACGACGATATCCCGAAAGCCTATGCGCTCGAGCTCGCATGTCAACTTGTCGACTTCACCGAGGGTGTCGATGACCCAGCAATCACAGAGTCTGCGGTAGATGTGCTTCTGTGGGCCACGCAGCTTGCCAGGGCCAAGGAAGCCGTCGGCGACAACGATACGGCCTCCGGGGCGCAGGAGGCGGTACGATTCCCGAAGAAACGCGGATTTGTTCGCGCCGTGAGCATAGCAACTGCTCTCAAGTGCGTAGACAGCGTCGAACGTGGCCGGGGAAAACGTCGTGTGTTCGTAGTCGCCGAGAACCAGCCTGATGCACTGGGCTTCCGAGCGGGACTGGTTTAGTTGCCGGCCCTGTTCAAGCTGCCACGGGACGAGGGTGATCCCATACAGATGGGTCCAGGGAAGACGGCGAGCGAAGCTGCGCAACGTTGCACCAAGACCGCAACCCATATCCAAGATGCAAGCAGGGATGCGAGCAGGGAAGTGCGTCTCAGCCTCGCGGTTGAGATGAAGACGACGCAATATCTCCTGGTTCATCTGCTCAAGCATGGCCTCACGCCTGAAGGGGTTCATGCCCCAGCGAAAGAAGCCGAAATGCATGTTGTAGCGGGAGCTCCAGGCCGCATAGTCCGGACCGGCCTCCTCGTAGTAACGCTGAAAGCTGGCACGATTTGCTGCAGTTGCCGCCGGCGGTGCGGCAAGGCGCACAGGCATCAGTCCAACCTGCGTCTCCGCGCCTTCGGTAGTATTCGGGTAACTCCGCTGCCAATGCTGACAAGCGAGCGCAGGCTGACCGGGGGCAACTGCTTGATTTGCCTGTACCATTCGAGGAGATCCTCCAGAAAAACCTGCATGGCGGTGATGCGGGCTGCGATTGTGGGTTGGGAAGGACGCTCGGCCTGCGCTTCGATAGCACAGCGCCGAAGCATGGTGAGAGTGGGAGCGATCTCGCGTTCGACACGTTGATCGACCACTGTGAGGAAGAGTGTCCAGATGTCGGCGGAGGTCTGGAAGTAGTCGCGGCGATCGCCGATGCGGCTGTCGATCTGCACGAGGTCCCAGTTCTGCAGTTCCTTCAAGCTGGTGCTCACGTTGGAACGCGCGACAGAGAGGGTCTCGGCGATATCCTCCGCGGTGAGGGATTCGGTTGATAGATAGAGGAGCGCGTGCACTTGGGCAACGGTGCGATTGACCCCCCAGCGTGTGCCCATCTCTCCCCAATGCAGGATGAATTGCTTAGAGGAATCAGTCAGGATCATCCTTTTGTTATATCAGTAATTTCTGTACTAACAGAAATTACTGATCACAATAACGATCAAGGCTTCGCTATGCTGGTTCCTGAAAAGTCGGGTTATCCGTAAATTCCTCACGCCCGGACTTTTCCCAGGGGTAGTGGAATTAGCCCAGGACTGGCGTTCTGGGTAACTATCAGTCCTCCCTTTCGTGCTCTCACGCAGACCGATTCGTCTCGTATATTCAAAAGTAACCTGCGGAAGAGTACTCCGGTTCAAGAAAATGTCACGGCGCCTGTACCAGATCCCAGAGCGGGCGCATCTTGATGGCAAACGATTTCGGCAGGAGGCGGCTTCTCGGCGGACGCGCTCTCTGACCGGCAGTTTCCGGTAGTTTACGGACTACGCCCGAGCGAAGGACAGTGTCACCGCGGTCCGGTGTCACACCCGATCCCTGTCTCAAATCAGCTAATCCAAGTATCCCGCCACGGCGGGATCTTTTTATGTATGCCACCGTGTTTCCCAGAGCGCCGCAAACTTCCCCCGTTGCTTCTCGCTCGCAACTTAACAACTCACCGAAAAAACGGAGCCACCTATGCCGAAAAATAACGTTAGCGACCCCATCAGTGGCAAGGAAATAGCCTTTGCCCACCTGGTCCTCTCTGGAACCATGACCGATCGCCGTGCCGCCGAAGCCGTCGGTCTCAGCCCCGACACCGCCGCCTACACCAAAGCCAAACCCCGTGTCCGCGCCTACATGCTCGAGCACCGCGCCGCCGTGAACGAACGGCTCGTGCAGCAAGAGACGGAGGAACTGCGCCGGCTGAACCTGAGTCGCGAGCAAGTCCTGGCCCGGCTCTGGGATATCGCCAACCTGGACCCCGAAATGACCCGCAACAGCGCTTCCGCTCAGATCAAGGCCCTCTCCATGATCGTCGCCATCGAAGGCCTGATCCCCTCTGGGACCAACGACCGTCGCGCCGTATCCTCCCAGAAGAAATCCGCCCCGCCACCTAACGGGCCAATCGATTCCGCCGCCTGGCTTCGAGAGCAACAGGGCAAAACCATCGTTCCCGAGCCCAGCCCTGACCTTGTCCGTGACGAAGATAGTTCCGGCGTCCCCGATCCTCCGCCCGGCGCGGCGGCAGACGCCCCTTCGAATCCTGGCCCCACCCCCACCCCCGGCCCTGGCGTGTCCGCTTCTGCTCCGGACACTAGGGTTCCTTTCTCTACAGAAAAGAAGCCCTGTACCTGGCGCCTGAGACTCTAAAGGAAACGGACGCGCTACCAATGCCTCCAAAAGACCAAAAAAGATCGAATTTTATCGAACTTTACAAAAAACGAGGACAACGGAACCTTACTTGAACGTCGTGGTGTCTCCTGGATCCCGTCATTTCGACGGCCGTACATTAGTCCTCAGGTGTTTGCTCCTGGGCAAATGCACCAGGCATCAAAAGCAGGAAGGTGAAAATAGCTATCAAAATCGGATTGCGTTTCAAGGATTTTGTCCTCCATAGAGATCCAGATCGCAGTGAGGGCCGCCAGCCGTCGTTACTCCGCGGACAAAATCGAGGATGCTTTGCTTTGTGGGACCCTCGTTCCAGGACGGAAGCGGATCTTGCTTCAGAAGTGGATCTTCTGGGAATCGTTTTCTGCGTCTTCCATGATGATGACTCATCTCGGCAGGGGTCTTTATCGCGACACACTCGCCCTAACGGCTGAGTGGCAAAGTATTTGCAACATCGGGCAGAAAGTAGAAGACCATTGCCAAAACAAGATACGTGGCCAGCAACTGCACACCTTCGAGCCAATTTGTTTCTCCGTCCGCGGCGACCTGGCCCGTGATTAAGACAGAAACAAAGATTGCCAGCACCTCGGCGGGAGTAAAGGCAAGATCCATAGCACGAGGCCCAATAAAATGACTCAAGATGACCAAAACCGGCGCCACAAAAAGCGCGATCTGCAAACTGCTACCGATGGCAATACCAAATGAAAGGTCCATCCGGTCCTTCAGGGCCGCGATGACCGCCGTGCTGTGCTCCGCTGCGTTCCCGATAATTGCTACAACGATCACGCCGACAAAAATCTCGGACATTCCGAAGGCCGCTGCCGCCTGTTGTACTGAGCCAACCAGTATTTCACTAATCCATGCGATCAACGTCGTAGCAGTGGCCAGAATGAGCACTGCTTTACGCAGGCTCCACGGAGTTTCTTGCTGCTCTCCCGATGGCGCAGGTTTTCCCAGAAACAAAGTCTTGTGAGTATGAACAGAAAACACTAGATGAGCTGCGTAGACAAAAAGCAGCACGATTGAAATGTCAAGCCCGAGAGAATTGTCCAAGGAAGCCTTACCGGCCCTCTGCAAGTGATGGAACGCAGCCGGCATAACCAGCCCAATGGCTGCGAGAGTAAGTAAAATCGCCTGGGCACTCGACGCCGTTCTATTGAATCGCTGCGTCTTATAGCGAAAGCCTCCAGCAAGCGCAGAGGCACCAAATACCAGGAGGATGTTACCGATGAAGGATCCCGTGAGAGATGCTTTGACTACGTAATAAAGGCCCTTTTGCAGAGCCGCGAGTGCAATGATCAGCTCGGCAGCGTTGCCAAATGTCGCATTCAACAGTCCGCCAATGCCTTCGCCTGCATGATGGGCAATGTGTTCGGTGGCGTGTCCGAGCCAACCCGCGAGCGGCACGATGGAGAGACAGGCGGCGATGAATATATACGTGTGCGCCTCAGGTCTGAAGAACTCAAGCCCGATCGCGACCGGTACAAAGATGAGGAGCCAATTCAGCATACGGAGCTAGTGAAGAAAATAGCCTTGTTCTCAAGCTTGACGCAACCAATCCTCATTCTGGGGGCGGCATCCAGTATGTAGTTGCCGTTCAGAACGGATGGACCCGGCGATATACACGCATCAGAAAATTCCAGCCTTCGCACGCGTGATCTAAGAGAAAACCACTGTCACTTCTGACAGGTTATTTGGGGACGCGGCGGTTATAGGCTTGCAGCGGGTGCTTGCTCTGCTGCTCTACAGCCAACCGACTGTCTCGGCGCCGACATTGCCCGAGGATTCCGCCAATGAACCCAGTTCTGCGCGCTGGCACTGCTTCTCTTCTAACTGTTGCGGTCTCATTGATGAGCACCGTGTCCGGTTGCAGCAAGTCGGGTGAACCCACTCCGCCACAGAGTCAGGCTGCTGCCCCGGCTCAGGCTGCACCCGAAACTCCGCCCGCACAGCAGATGAGCGTCGACGATCTGGTTGCACCCATTGCGCTCTACCCCGATCAACTGCTGGCGCAGATTCTTACTGCCTCTACCAATTCGCAGGAGGTGCTCGACGGGGGCAACTGGCTGCTGCAGAACCAGAATCTCAAAGGGGACGCGCTCACCAACGCCGCCGCCAAGGCTGGCTTCAGCCCCAGCGTGCAATACCTGATGAGTTTTCCCCAGGTCGTGGACAATATGTGCCAGCAGCTCGACTGGACTCGCGCGCTTGGACAGGCCTTTCAGACAGACCAGAAGGGCGTGATGGAAGCCGTCCAGCGCAAGCGGGTACAGGCGCAGCAGACAGGAAACCTCAAATCCAGTCCGCAGATGACGGTCGAAACCAAGAAGGCCGATAACGGTCAGCCCTACGTGGAGATTCAACCTGCAAATCCGCAGGTCGTCTATGTTCCGCAGTACAACCCCGTCACCATCTACACCACACCGGCTCCCACGACCGTAGTCGTCAACCAGCCTGCACCCACGTCGACCGGAGTCAGCACTGGCACTGCGGTCGCCATCGGACTTCTTTCCTTCGGTGTTGGCATGGCGGTGGGTGCGGCGATCAACCGCAACAACTACTATCCCTACCCATCCTGGGGATATCACGGGGTTTATTACGGCGGGCGTCCCTACTATCCACCTCCGTACCGCCCCGTCTACCCAGGATACCGCCCAGCCTACGGATATCATCCTCCACCGAACTACCACTGGAACCAGTACAACCGAAACGTCAATGTGAACGTGAACAACAACTACTACAACAAGTTCAACAACAATAACAATACTTACAACCGCAATCCCGACGTTAATAACAACATCAACGCCAACAATCGGCCGCCGCTGGGGGCAGGCAACCAAGCCGCTGGCCAGCCAAACTGGAAAGGCCAATCTACCTATCAGGGCGCTCACCCGAACGCGCCTAACCAAAGGCCCGGCGCGTCCATGGCAAACGCGAATCCGGCCAATCGCCCCAACGCCGGCAACAACCTGGCCGCAGCCAATCGCCCAAATGCGGGCAACAACATGCCGGCCAATCGCCCTAACCTTGCGTCGAGCCCCGGCGGGAACAACATGAATCGACCGAACACTGCGAATGCCGCTCCGATGAATCGGCCCAATGCCGCCGGCCCCAGCACCATGAACAAGGCCGCCGCCCCTTCGAACCTGAATCGAGGTGGCGACCGTGGCTACAGTAGTGCCGCTGCTCGTCCGGTTGGGGGCACCGCTCCGGCGGCTCGCCCCGCACCCCAGGCACAGAATCGTGGAGGAGGTGGTAGCAGCGCATTCAGCAACAGTGGCAGCGCCAAGTCAGAGCGGGTAGCCAGCAATCGCGGGCAGGCAAGCATGGGCCGCGACCGCGCCCGCGCCCGCTAGCCGCGAAGTCGGCGGCAATCAAGGAAGCAGTTGAGGCTCCAGACCATGAAACGTATTTGTAGGATGACAACTTATTTTCTTCTTTCCGCCATGTATCTGGCGGCCTTCGTTGCCGACTCTCACGCGCAAGGCGAGGGGCAGAAGACTTTTTCGTCCTCAAAGGATGCCCTTGCCGGTTTCATTCAGGCGGTGCGCGACGGCGATCCTTCTGAGCTCGGAGCAATCCTTGGCCCAGGCAGTGAGCAGGTCGTTTCTTCCAGCGATTCCGTCGCGGACAAGGCCGCTCGAGAAACCTTTTTGCGGTGGTACAACGAAGGGCACTCCCTCGTTCCCTCGCACAACGGCGAGCTCACACTCGAGGTCGGTAAGGATAGCTGGCCGCTCCCGATCCCGCTCGCCCACAAGGGCGGTCAGTGGTATTGGGATGGACCAGCGGGCAAAGATGAGATTCTTTACCGGCGCATTGGTCACAACGAGCTGGCGGCCATCAATGTGTGCAAAGGTATCGTCGCCGCCCAGCGTGACTACGCGGCCTCCGCCCACGACGGAAAACCTCAGGGCTCCTACGCAGCCCGCATCGTCAGCGAACCGGGCAAACAGAATGGACTTTATTGGGAGGTGAAAGAAGGGGAGCCCGAAAGTCCAGCTGGACCGATGCTTGCCCAGGCTGCCAACGAAGGCTACGACACGTCCGGCAATCGCACCCCCTATCACGGTTACTACTACCGCATGCTCCCGAGCGCCAGTGGCTTTGGTTTCGTCGCTTATCCCGCGGACTATCGGTCGGGCGGTGTCATGACTTTCCTGGTCAGCCAGAAAAGTGTGATTTACCAAAAGGATCTTGGCGATAAGACCGCCGACATAGCGCAACAGATGTCCTCTTATGCACCGGACAAGACCTGGACCGTTGTACGGTAAGCGCTTACCCGGTCGAAAATCTCCCCACCAATGAGTGAATATCCCGTCTTCTGTTGGCAAGCGGGCGTGCTCCAGGGACCCCCGCGACGTTAATGTAATTGGGCGGGGAATTTCGGCAGATGAGCGAAAGGCAACTCGTGGAATACGGACGCTGCTAGTGGCGTAGACGGCGGCTCATCATATTTGGTCATTCCCCCTAGCAAGACTGCTAGTTGTTCGATCTGGTCTGACTAGCTGATGCTAGGGTTTTAACCGAACAAGTCGGCCGGCGATGGTTTCCGTGGCCGCGCTGGCCTTGCAAATGGCTGTCGCATCCTCTATGCAGTCGGGAGCCATGGCGGCCGGAAGAGGAGGCGGACCGAATGAACGTTGTTCCCGAAACCAACCCGGAAGAGAGGAAGCTTTCGCCGAAGAAGGCATCCTACAGCCCTATAACATCTCCGAGACTGAGGGATGGCGGCCACTGTGCTGAGGGCGATCAGTTGAAACAGGAGTACTACTTCGCCCTCGAAGAGTGGAGGAAGCGATCGCAGCCGCGGGTCCGCCCGTTTGCTGATGGAGAAGCCCACCTGGTTTTTCAGCTTAGAGAAGAAGCGTTAACTGAAAGGAACGCAGCCGCGAATCGGATGTACGTTCATCGAGCGGGTTGCGCGATTTGCAGACACCGGAGGTGAAGGGATGTTACCTGCGCCGATCATCCATCAATTCTGCTTTCACCAGACATCCACCTGCGGGAACGATGCCCAGGTTCCGCTCACGAGGATTGAGTGAGGCTAAACCGGCCACATCTGCAATCACTTCCTTGCGCCATGATGAAGAAACAGCGCGCTGCCATGGTTACCAAAGAAATCCTCTTCCCGTCAGTCTTTTCCAATTGAAAGATGAGCCTGAAGAGGCGGGGATTAGGCAGTTGAGGAAGGCTCCTTTTTTGGTTTGAAAATTGGGTAAAGATTATCAGCCGCAGGGCGGAGGGAATGTGGGAATCGCGGAGCGATTTCCAAGGTTTGTGGGAAGGGTGGGAAAACGGTTTTATTGTTTTCCCATGCTTTCCACAAACCGTCATTTCCTCCGTCCTTTAACCCGTGCTTGCGAACTGGTCAAAGAGTTTGCGCTTGGCCTCTTGCATGCGCCGTGCGGCTTCTGTGTCACTGCTGGCGGCGGCCTCGTGCTTGAGCGTGTCCAAAGTGACGCCGGCTCGGAGGTACTGAGCCGGCTGGGGTAGGCTGAGCAGGGTTTCCAGCGGCGTCTGATAGCGACGGTAGATGCGGCGTGTGCGCCCTTTCTGGTCCACTACGAGCTCGGGTTGAGCGCAAGGCCGATGGAAGTTCAGATAAGGGTTGAAATATTCGTCATAGAAGCGTTGGATAGGCTCGGCATATTGCGAGCGAATATGGCTGTAGCCGATATGCTTGCGAATCACCGCGCCATTCTTGGTTTCCACTAAGGCATTGTCATTACTCTGCCTGGGTCGGCTTTTGGTCTGCTCGATGAGCAGCTTGCCCAATAGCTTAGCCACCGTGGCATTGATGAACTCGCTGCCATTATCGGAGTGAAAGCTGAGGATGCGAAAGGGAAATTGCTCCAGCATGGTCTTCAACACCGGCAGTAACCAGGCTTCGGAAATGCGTTCTGTGGCGGCCACAATCTGCCACTGCGTCACTTCGTCAACGGCGTTGATGTGAAAAACACCTTTGGCCCCGTTCTGATCTCCTTGATGTACGGAATCTACGCGCACATAGCCGGGCCTGCCCTGGGGATTTGGGCGCCGGCGCTCCGCAATCGTGACCCCCGTAGGCTTGGTCTTGACATAGTTCAAGCGCCGTTGCCGATAGGCTCGCTCCCGGCGCAGATTGTAGATGTGGGAGACGGAGATCGAAGCCAGCCGCGCATATTCCTGCTTGCCGTACTGCTGATACTCCCGCTCCAGAATACGACGCGTGGCCGGCCCGCTCAGCGTTTCATGCGCCTCATCGACTGAGGCCAGCAGCTCGACATCGTCTATCGTGTAGCGCGCAGCAAAGCGGTGCCGACGATAGGCTCTGGCCTCCACTCTGCCACTGGCCATATAACGGCCAATCAGCCGCGTCACCTGCGCCCGGCTCATGCCGGTTATCTTCTCAATGTAGCGTCGCAGCAACCCACGCGACGCCTTTCCTTGACTCGCATACTCCTGTTCGCAGAGCACCAGCTCAATCCAGCTGTACACCTCTGCCCGCTTTACCCCAGCAAACCGGATTCCTTCGCTGGCTTCTAAAAGCCGGCGAATCTCCTCCAGACTCAACCTCTCCGCTTTTTCCACGCTGATAATCAATCCTCAGCATGCCTAATCCTTCAGGCTCATCTTGTGTTGGAAACAACACCTCCCTTCAGGCTCATCTTGCACTGGATAAGACTCCGTCTCGACGCCGTCCAAGAACCGTACTACTGTGAAATTAAAGCTCCAGACGTCTGCGCCGTCTTGCCACGACGGCCCTGCTTGACCTTGCATCGGCGCGCTCTGCCCGTGCATGTGCCGCCAACCACCGGGAAAGCATCAGCGCTCGCCCGCATGATGACTTGGGTGTAGCAAACGGTAAAGTGACATCGAAGTGACGGATAACGCCTGTCCGCAGTATTTCTGCGCCCCGCGAGGGCGCGCCTGCGGAGGGCAGAAATCACCGCGCAAGCAGGGGACGCTCAGCGCGTCCTCTTGATTGAGCAGTTTTGACAACTTGGAAAACACCACACCGCCGGACACCAGCCGAGGCCATCCCAGGCCAGATGACACGGACGCCGGATGACGGGACGTTTGCCAATACGCAGCGAGTAGGCAGAAAGATGGTCCCGTTTTTGCTGGGGATGACGGATTAGCAGCGTTGATCTGGCGATCAAACTGGCGACCGCTCGTCGAGCGGATTCGGAATCGGGATTGACCTTCACAGATCAGGAGAAGATCCGGGAGCTGGCCAGGAAAGGTGAGGCTTGGGGCATTCAGAGAGCCGGTAGATGTTGGAGCACGCGATCGAGACCGGCAGAGGTGGGGTTTACCTGAGATCAGTTTGCCGGTAGTCCTGCAGTCGCGCGAAGCTCAGCCCTAAGGCTACCCACTTCCACCTGCTTGGCCTTCTCGTCATCGGCTATGCAGGCCAGGACTGCTTCATGGGCTTTGATGGTACTGTCCGACATAACCACTTCGTAGGCCGCCCGTGCCCCAGGTCCTCCGCGTTTGTAGGCCGCGTGTGCACGGTAAAATTTCTGCTGTTCGTTGTCAGCGGTGTCCTGGAGGCTTTGGCAGGCGGGTGACAGGTTCTCCTGAAGGTCATCTTGCAGCTTTTCCAGCTGGGCCTCAACTTCCCGGTCCTTGTCGGTCCGAACGGCTACCTGCGCGTCGTGGATGTACTGAGCCCGTTCTTCGACTTGGGATAACTGAAGAATCGCTCTCAGGATCGGAGCATACCCGGAACTCAGGTGGGTTTCGTAGATGTGGTGAGCCGTGACGCTCGCTGCCTCGACCAGGAGTACTGCCAGGGAAGTGATGCTGATGCGTTTAAAGGTCGTCATGCTTTGATCTCAGGATCTGGCCCTGGATTGGGAAAAGAACGGGTTCGAATTACTTTAACCGATCCTTCCCTATACTGACCATGTGTCGCGAGAAACCAAATGAATAGAATTGTGGCGCAACGGTGACCTCTGCCGTGACTCAGCTGGCCGCCTGTTCCCATAGAACACGAAAGGCCACTCAGGCGACCCTGGTGGTTCAGTCCGGCCCTGCAGTTGGCCTGCCGAGCGTTCCACTCGCGAGGTAGCCTATCAGCCTATCGACCAAGACACAATCGGGAAGGTAGCAGATGCGACCGGTGAGGTTGCGAAGACGGCAGATACAGGGCTCCAGCTGGCTGGCAGAGTGCCAAGCAGGTAGCATGAGCGTAGCTTCGCCCAATCAGCGCCGATTCAGCGCTTCCAACGAACAGCGGATCTCCGTTCAGCTCAGCGATGCTCCGGATTTATCCCACGCATCCGGTTGAGCAGACCAAAGGATCAGCGCCGTCTGTCTTCTGAGAATGTGGTCGGCATCAAGGCCGGGGCGCCGCGGTGGTATACCTGAGAGCGATGAAGGATGCCGGGGGTATGAGATAGGTCGAGCCGCTGGACGAGGATCGCGCGGGGGGGACGACGGCAGGCACTTTGGTCGCGGCGCCCAGGAAGCTGTTCTCGTTGTGACCGACGATACTGGCAGTCTTGGGGAAGATGGTCTTGGTGACGTTTCCGGTGGGGGCTCCGGGCCCTGCCAGGGTCACGAACTCGGGCATGTTCAGATTGTTGTTGAAGCAGATCGTGGTCCCGTTTCCCTGCCCGTTGCTGTAGGCGAAGCAGTTCACATAAGGCACTGCAGGGTTGGCAAGTATGGTGGGCGAACCGTTTGCCTTTTGGCCGCCGGGATATTTGAAAGTGGGTGTGCCGGACTGCGTTACCGCTACCAGGTTGGTGTTCGAACCGATGGCATTGTTGATGACCCCCAGAGCGATCGCCAGCGGCCTGTCAGTATTCGCGCTGCCGGGAGCCTGGCCAGGTCCGGTGGCCATGAAGAGGTTGGCGCCCCATAGCGGCATCACCGCTCCGGCCACACAGCCATCGCCCTTGCAGCTATATCCCGTATAGGGCTCGGCCAGGGTGAAGGCGTGGATCGGTCCGCTCACCTGCGCGTCTCGTTGCATCAGCAGAACGTGCTCGGCAATCGCCAGCGCAGTGCCCACCGAGGCTCCGATCTGATCCAGCTGCGATTGGGTCGCGGCAATTCCCGCAGTCGTGCTTTGATTCACCTCGTAAACCAGCGTGCCTACCCCGAAGTTGGCCTTGACATACTGCTGGTTGAGGTACATCGACTCGCTGTTGAATATCGGTGAAGTAACCGAATCGAGGTTCGCATCTTCCGCCCACTCGTCCAGGAACGGAGCGCCCGTGACCGCTACGTTGCTGTCATGAGTATCGAAATTGCCGAGGTAGTTCAGCGTATACGGCGCAACGGCGACGAAGTCCGGCAACCCGTTGGGCGTGCCCTTAGCCACAGTCAGAGCATTGTGCACCCAGCCAAAGCCTCCATAGCCCTGGTTGGGCGCCACCCAGCTGTTGCCCGCAAGCTTGATGATGTTGGGATCATAACCCTCAGCCGACTTCGCCGCCGCCATGTTTGGCCCCAACGTGTATCCGTAGGCCATGCCATTGCCGTGGTAGAGAGTCGCTCCCATCCCGGAGTTCCACGCCTCGTTGCCATCCTCAAGGTAGATCTTGTGCCCCGATGCAGCGTACTTCGAAGTCCACCCCGAAGTCTTCAGCCAGTGAACCAGCGTGATCCAGTCCGATGGTTGATTCAACTGACCGACTGAAAGCATCACGTCCGTGCCCAGCAAATCTCCCAGTTGCAAAACGTCGTTGTAGCCCAGCGCCTGGTTCCAGCCGGGCGACCACGAACTCGCTCCGCACCAGCGGCGGTTGCCTGTAGTTGCGATCTCGTCGGCCACGTCCGAACACCACTGGCTGGGATCCATGTAACGGATCGAGCCGGGATGAAGCTTCTGCAATTCGTACACCACCGCGTCGCGGAATGCCGTCGTATTGCCCGGCAAGGTACTCCCCTCGATCACATCCGCGTCCTGCAAAAGGCAGCTGCCCTTGCAGGTAAAGCTGTAGGTCATGGTTCGACCCTGAACACCCGTTTCAGAAGCCGTAAATGGATAGTCATAGGTCGTCCACCCCGCTGCCGGCGAGGTGTTGAATGCTGGACTCACCGTCGTGCTGCCAATAAAGCTTGTACTCCCTACACGGCCCAGGCTGAAGTTCACAGTGCAGCCCTCCACCAGACACTTGGCCTTGAACGTCGCGTGGTACGAGCCATTCAAATTAATGAAGTTCACCTGCTGCGTCCCCAAAGAGGCATCCGTATTCGTCCGGTTTGCGAGCGTCGCATCAATATTGAAGGTCAGGGGACAATCACTCGGCATCTGCAGACTACGCTGCGTATTGCTCGACGATGGAGACGTGTCAGAAGTGTTCCAGCTCGCTCCCGAGCAGACGTTCAGCAACTGGCTGGGAGGAAGCAGAGTGTTAGCAGCAGTAAGCCGCACAATCAGCACATCATTCTGCGAGGGATTGCAAGCCGAACTCAGCGCGGGCGATAACGTAAAGGTGATCCCGGTCGATCCTGTGTTCGACGTCGACGCGGCCACCTCTCCGGCGCCGTAACTAGTCCCCGTCGCCGCATTGACAGCTACAAAACTGGCGCCCACCCAGAAGTTCGCTGGATAACCCGAGGGATGCGTGATGTTGTTGTACCACGTAGTCGTCGTGTTGGTCCCCCCAGTGCTGCAGGGATACGTTGCTCCCGCATAGGTGCCGGGAAAGTATCCGCCGTTCACGTAATTCAACGACTTCAATAACTGCTGAGATCCATAGCTGCTCATTCCCCCCAGGTTGATCCCCGGCCGGTCTATCCCTGCGGCGGCAACCGTGTTCGAGATCGTCACCCTGGTCGTGTGCGACCAAATGAACGCGGCGGCGACAGATACACAACCTAAGGCGACAATTACCAGAACAATGAATATCCCCAAACGCCGCACTCGCATAGATCACTCCAGATGCATCGGGATGTCAATTATATTTCGGCGTTTCTGCCGCCTGTCAGACATTCTCAAAATGAGCATGCTGGGTTGTTTGCAACTTACTCCTGCGCGCGATCAGCCACGCTGATGGTCTCAATCTCAGGATCGGCTTTTCGAGAAGGCTCCAGGACAACGAGGCATAGGCGATGACAACAGAAAATGCGAGAACACGGTTTACGATCATCGAGGAGGACGGAACAACCAGAGCAAGAACTCCTGCATGAATCAGGTAGCTGGTGTAGCTGATCAATCCTATCCAGCGAACAGGCTTCCAAGTCATCAGCTTCGCGTACCACCCTTCTTCAGAGCCCAGGGTAAACGCCAGCAATCCGGTGGCAACGCAACCAATCAGGGAGTATCCCAAAGTGTTGAAGAGAATCGTATTTGCCTCAGCGTGGAATGGGGCGATAACGCGCGTACAAAGAACGAGCAGCGACAAGCCTGCTCCCATAAGCCCAAGTCCCCATCGCCTCCACCTCACCAGTTGACCGGGCTGCTGCCATAGCACAGCCAGCAGGGCACCGGACGCGAGCAGGTCCATGCGGAACGGCATCAGATAGTAGATCGCTGCGTGGTCATTGAGGAAAGGAGTCGCCACACCTCGAAAAATTGGAGCCAAAACGATGAGAACGATTGCCCATCTGGAAACGATCCGAGGCGAAAACCGAAGAGCGACGAAAGGCCAGAAAAGATAGAACTGTTCTTCGACAGCCAGCGACCACAAAATGCCAAGGCCCGGAACACCTACCCCGAGCACCTCAGCGAAGTTCATCGCGAAGAGGGCGTACCACAGCCCCTTGTGATCCCAGTGAAGGTGAAGGAGGAACGTAGCGAGCAACAAGAAGGCGCCGTACGGGGGAAGAATGCGGAGAGCGCGTCTCTCATAGAAACGGCCCCATGCACCTTGCTTTCCCCGGCCATCCATGAGAATCGACGTAATCAGGAATCCCGAAAGGACGAAGAAGATGTCCACTCCGGCCCACAGGTGGGGTATGCCAAAGGCGTGGTGGACGAAGATGGTGAGGAATGCGATGGCTCGCAGTCCATCCAGTCGCAGGATGCGCGTCATTCAGAGTACCTTCTGAGTAGATTGGTTCGCTATCAATTCTTTTGAAATGGAGCCCCAGAGAGATGTGAGTGAGGCTAGCTGAATACGCGTCTGAAATGAAATAGGGGATTCGTGGAAGCTTGCTCAGAAACAGCCTGAACCGTACGTCCGGGTACGATCGATTGGCCCCAGCCTATCAGGAGGAAGGCGACCTGCGGCAACTGTACGCCCATATAGACGGTTGAAAGGGAAATCCATAGCACCGCCATACTAGCTAACATGCTGAAGGCAAATGCCCGGTCCTCCGGCCCCTCCAGCCGCCAAGAGTTCACCATTGCGGTGCGGAGTGACTCAACAACGATCAGGAGGAGAAGGAAAAAACCGAGCTTTCCCTGACCAAGATGAACATAAAGGAATTCGTTGTCGACCGATTGCACACCATTGTCGAGATTACCCAGTCCCTGAGCGTGTGGAAATGACTTATAGCCCCAACCGAGCCAGCCTCCCTGTTCAAGCGTAGGCTGAAAGAGCTCAATCATACGACGGCGGTACAGTGCGCTCCCCTGTCGCTCATCGTGAACGTCATTAATGTCGGCGACGCTGGTAAGCTGGTTAAAGTACTGGTACCCTGCCGCGGCTCCAAGGGCAAGCAGAACTGCTACCACGGCGCTGGCTACTCTTGTCTTCTTGAATCGTGGAATCTGCAGAATGAGATATCCGGCTACAAGAGCAAGCTCCGGACCGCGCGACTGCGTGAGGAAGACATAAACGAGCAGAAGTATTTCAGCAAGGTGTGATCTTTCCAGCCAGGTGAAAAGGATGCCCGGATCTGGCCAGAGCTTCTTTCGCCAGAGAAACCTGAGCCAACCGTTGAGCACAACGGCAACTGCAATTGCAGTTCCGGCCATCTCAGAATCTGTGAACGATGCCGAGAACCTCCCATGGCCACCGCGAAGTTGGATAACCGGCGATACGGATGCGCCGAAAAGCTCTCCAAGTGGTGCGTACAGGTTGCGACCCATTCGCCATTCGAACATACCTGGCAACCCAAGAAGCAGAACGAGCAGCACGATCCGGCGAACGGCGTTGATACGATTCTCCGGCTCAATCATTGTGCGGCCGACAGCATACGGGAAAAGCATGGAAATGAATGAGATGATCGCTAAGAAAATTCCATCCTTTGTCACATGCTCATGCAGCACTTCCGAGAGGGAAAGGCTGATGAGGAACGAGGTCACCAGAAAGTCCATCAGTTTCAGGGGACCTCTCTGCAAGAGCCTGATGATGCCGACAATACCTAAGGGAATGACACACATCTCAGAGATGCCTAGTTCCGGAAGATGAGGGAGGCGTATCGTATACTGCACGGGCAAAAGGAAGAGGGTGGGAAGGTAGACAGCGAGAAGCGCTGTGCTCACGCGGTCCCGCATGATAAGAAAGAGACAAATCAGACCCGGTAGCAGAACGAATTCGCTCATTGTTGCGTCGCACCCACCTGTGAGTCGATGATCTGTCTCGTATCAAACATCGTAGAGAGTTGAACCAATTCTTAGCTCGTGACCAGCGTAGAACCCAAATTCGCCTGATCGGATCCAAAATCGACTGCCGTTGAAGGGCCGCTGTGGTACAAAGGGATGCCCCGGTCACGCAACACTTCCGCCAGATCGGAGCGAGCTTTGGCTTCAGTGCAGTTCTCCGAGCCAAAGCGACGATTGTTCTCACCGAGGCGGGCGATCTCAGCTGGATTCTTCCATAGTCGATCGATCGCCCTGGCCAGGTCTTCCGCTGAGAACGGTTTGCACAACACCCCGTTGTAACCGGACACCACGTAATCGGATATCCCCTTCGAGTCCGTTGCAACGACCGCCTTGGCAAGATGCATGGCGCATACAAGTGTTACATGACCGCATGGCACTGTAGATCCGGACAGCGGAAGCACCGTGAACGCGGAGTGAAGCATGATGTTCATGGCTTGTTCAAATGGTAAATTCACCATCGTCTTCACGTTCTCGGGAATCTCCCGACCCATCAAGCTGTCGGGGCGGACTACCAGTGCAAACGTAATCTCGGGCAACTTACGGGCGGCCTCGACGAGCGTGTCATAATCGCGCCCGTTGCCGCCGACCGAGGAAACGTATCGGCCGGCGTGCAAAGGAAAGTCCGGGGATACGTCGGGTACTCCGATACTCCAGAGGCGAAGGCGAATCCTTTCCTTTGGAATATCGAAATAATCACTGTACAGATCGCGCTCCATGGATGAATGAACCGTGAACTGTTTCACCTGTCTGAAGGCATAACGCATGAGGCGGCGCCAGAACTCCGTAGGAAGTTCAGGAAAATTGAACGAAAAGACGTAGTGATCGATGCTGACTCGCAGAAGGCGGCAGAACAGCGCACACAAAAACGTCGTGCGAGGCTCCTGTGTGACCAGGAGTCGAGCGCGACGGTTCGAGGCTCTGCGAACTGCATTCAGGCAAGCGCGAATAATAGCGATATTCGGCCGCCGAATGACTCTCTCCAGAAACCAGGTCGGACGGTCGTCAAAGAAAACCCAGTTCGCACCTTCGCCGGTGAGCCTGGGCCCCAGCCCGCGCCAACCATCCCCGTAATCCGGGGAGCAACAAACAATCAAAGGCCTATTCATAAGAGTCCTGTATCGATCAAATGCCGTTCTTGGTACAGTCCATACCACTCCGTCTAGCCCGACTTGTATTCGATCAGCCGCGACCTGCCGCTCCGGCCCTTCTCGAATGTGTACTTCAGTTGTCCTGCCAGAATAGGAACTTGCTGCAGCTGCGAATGGATTCCATAAAGGAACAATGTGAGAATGTCGCCGGTTTTCCAGCGTGCTCGCCAAGCCGACCGCAATGACAGTATCAGGAGCAGAGCAAGCCAAACTACAAACGGAATCGACCCGAAGCGAATACTCGCGATGACCGCCGTAGAGAACGAAATTGTCCACCAGCTACCCCGCAAGAGATTCGCCCTCTGCTCAGGGGACCAGAATGAGTCGGCACTGTTTCGGAAGCGCTCTGCGACTTCTGCATAGGCGTGACCGGCTCTAATGGCGCGCCGCCAATATTGAGTCCAATTGGTGATCTGAAGGTCGTGCCCGGTCATTGGCTTGTCAATATGGATTATCTTGAATCCATGTGCCCTGATGCGGCGGCAAAGCTCGGGCTCTTCTCCTGCGATCAGCCCTTCGTCAAACCCTCCCGTCTCCACTAGCACGGTGCGACGCATGAGCACGTCTCCACCACAAAACTCAGTGACACCTGGCGCATACACCCAATCGAGATCAAGAACGCGGTTGAAGAACGACTGCTCGGGGTGCAATTCGCGTCTGTGCCCCCAGACAGCCGCGATGGATTGGTCCCGCGAAATTGCGTCACACGCAGCTCTCGGAAAACTTGGCTGTAGTACGGTGTCTCCGTCGAGGAAGAGAATCAGATCAGAAGTAGTGCGCCTCCAGCCAGCGTTGCGGCCCAGTGCCGCCGTGGGCCGCTCCGCACGAACAGTCATCGAGTGAGCGCCATGCCGCGACGCAAGCTCCACGCTACCATCCGTTGAAGCGGAATCAACGTAGATCACCTCTCTGACGATTACATTCTCGACCCTGGCGATCGACTCGAAACACCTGGCAAGTCGACGCCCCTCATTCCGGCCGATTACGACCACGGAAACCACCCTTTGGTCGGCAGCTTCGTGATCAAGCTCAGTAGTCTCATCAATAGTGCGCATGCACATCCTGGGGATGAATCATCTCGCCGGCTAATACCTCGGTACTCGCGACAGCGAGGTGCGGCTTCCTTGGAAGCACCCGAGCCGGAATGCCAACTGCTATCGAATTGGATGGCACGCTGCTGAGAACCACCGCATTGGCTCCGATGCTCACGTTGTCTCCGATATGAATTGGCCCTAGAATCTTGGCCCCGGCGCCGATGTCAACCCGGTTGCCCAGAATCGGCGCGCCTCGCTGTCCCGTATCCTTCAGTCCTACGGTGACTCCGTTGCGGATGACGCAATCATCTCCGAAAACCGCGTCGCCGCTGATGATGATGCCCCCGAAATGGTCGATTCGGAAACGCCGCCCAAGTGTGACCTCGCATGGAAGCTCAATGCCCGTCAGGATCTCAGAGAAGGCCTTCAACACCTTGTACAGAAAGGAAAACGGCATCCGCAGCCATCGCGAGCGAATGGCGTAGCGCCACCGTCCAAACCGATATACGGCCATTACCCAAAGGCCTTGACGGAACAGCGATCGGTCGTAAGTACGCCAGTCTTCGCGCAGATTCTCAAACAAGATCCACCTCAGTTTTTCGAACCGAATTGTTCCACACTGCTTTCGATTCAATCTTCACGGGGTTACTCCCGCCGGCCGGCGGCACGATGCCATCTCAGACTCGAAATAATCTGGCTCGATGTAAAGCGGCTTGCGTAAAGCCCTTCAGTGAAGGGCGATTGAAGGCCAGCAGCGTACCGGCGACTCCGTACCACGTGTGAATGTCCAGCCATCCGACCTCTTCCTCCAGGGCGCTTCGGAATTGCCGGGCAGAGTGGACGTACGGCGAAAGTTCCAGATACACGCGCTCGTAGTAGTCGCGTGGCGAGTGGAGTATATTGGGCCTCTCGGGCATGTTCCAGGGTTTAACAGAACCCATCGCATGAATCAGAGGCGGCATTCCATGTATAAGATTCCGCCACCGCTGAACAGGCCCATAGGCCCCCGCGCCATGGTGTTGCAGTATCTCAGTGGGATGAATCAAGCGTCTCACCGGGATAGAAGAGAATTCTTGTGATGCAAGCAGGGCGCTCAGAGCGTCCTGATCACCAAGCATATGTGCGTTTCGCTGGATGGTCGGTTTCGCCTGCTCCTGAAGATAGCTCTCTCTCACGACGAGGTCTTGCCATGCAAGAAGAAAATCCTTGTGATGACGGGTAACGCGAACGACCGCAGTGTTGAGAGGTCCAGGCAAAGACCGGGCCGGTTGCAGGTGCCACGTGCCGCACCGATGCGTCGATCCATCGGGGTATTCCCACGGATCCTGACTAATCACAATCATCTCGGGTGGCAAACCCGCGATGAAGTCGAGGTCGCCATTCACGATTACGTCGGTATCGAGCCACAGGCACGAAGCCGATC
>CAVXRU010000030.1:0-269177 GCA_963763905.1 uncultured Acidobacteriaceae bacterium
TTTTTCGGGACCGGGATACCAGCGAACGCCAAACGGCTGCGCGCCAGCCGCTCCGTGGCAGAGGTGACGATGGTCCAGAACTTCTGCGGCACCGATTGGAGAATGGATAATACGCCCTCCAGAACCTCGAGCCCTTCGTTATCTGCCACCTCAAGGTCTTCGATAACTTTGAGCTCTGCCAGATCGTCCACATCCGGTTTCAACCTGCGCACGGTTTCAATGGCGCGCATTCCGTGAGCAGTCTTGATCGTCTCCCGCACGTCCAGCCCATGGCGTTCCGCCCAAGTTTGCCAGCTTCGCTCCACCGATCCCAACGAGCTGATCAGCACACCATCCATGTCAAACAGCAGGCCTTTGGTTCTTACTTTCATGCGGTGTCTCCCATCGCAAATGCACGGCCCGCATCCAGCAAAGCTTGAACTGATTCCGGGGAACCGCTCTCGGCATAGATGCGCAACAGTGGCTCAGTGCCCGATGCGCGCAGCAGCAACCAGGTCTGCGCCGGAAGTGACTGGGGATCGTCGAGATAAAACTTCATTCCATCCAGTGTTTCATGGCGCAACACGCGCATTCCGGCGAACTCGCGCAGTCCTGCCGCGGCACGGCGTATCGCTGATTGCTTTGTCTCCTCCGGTAAATGCAGGTCAAGCCTGCCATAGTGATGTTCGCCGTATTCCTGCTGCAATCCGCTTACCAGTGAGCCTAGAGTGCGTCCTTCTTCCGCCATGATGTTCGCCAACAGCAGCGCGTTCAGCAGCCCATCGCGTTCCGGTAGATGCCTTCCTATGCCGATGCTGCCTGATTCCTCGCCGCCAATGAGGATGTCTTTGTCGAGCATCAGCTCGCACACATGCTTGAAGCCGATGCCATGCTCGTAGAGCTTGCGCCCGTAGCGGGCTGCGATTCGATCCAGCATGCCGGTCGTATTCACGGCCCGCGCTACATCGCCAGGCCATTGTTTGCGTTTGAGCAGCCACTCCAGCAGGATGCAGTAGATCTTGTTGGCGTCGACGAAGCGGCCTTCTTCATCCACTGCGCCGATGCGATCCGCGTCGCCATCGGTGGCAAAGCCTGCCTGGCAGCCGTGCTCCAGAACCGCTATCTCGAGCGCACGGATATGCGGTGGAATCGGCTCAGGCTGAATTCCAGGAAAAAGCGGATTCAACTCGGAGCGAATCTCCACGTGGTCGATGCCCCTGCCGGCAAAGATGCCTGCGAGCACGCCTCGGCCTGCTCCGTACATGCAATCGATTGCATATTTCTGGCGAGCGCCGGCGATGCAATCGAGATCGGCAAAGACAGAGATGGCCTCGATATAAGGGCGGAGAAAGTCAGCCTCGCGGATGGTGGCGGTGGAGGGCGCCGCTGGTAATTCCTTGCCAAGATAACCCTCGACCGCCGCCATGATGGCTGGACTGCCTGAACCTCCATAGCTGGCTTTGAACTTGACTCCATTCCAGTTGTAGGGATTGTGGCTGGAGGTGATCATCACTCCGCCCGCGGCGCCCAGATGCTTCACCGCGTAGGAGAGCGCCGGTGTGGGCGTAATGCGATCGGCGAGGCGCACCGGGATACCCGCCGTGGCGGCTACTTCGGCGACGATCTGGGCGAAGCGCCGCGACAGGAATCGCGTGTCGTAGGCGATGCACAGGCCGCGAGACGCGTCCTCTTTCTCCCGGACGTAGTGCGCGATCGCCCCCGCTGCAAGCCGCACATTGGCTTCGGTGAAGTCGGCGGCAAGAATTCCCCGCCAGCCATCAGTCCCGAACTTGATGGGGTTATCTGGCTTCAAAGTAGTTCGTCGTGCTTACCGGCGAGCGCGCTTACCACGCGGCGCACATCCTGCGAACGGTCCCTGGTGGTAATCAGGATGGCGTCTTCGGTCTCGACCACGACCAGGTCATCCACCCCCACTAACGCGACAAACTTCTCCGGGCTGTAGACATAGTTGTTGTGGGCATCGATAGCCACCATGTCTTTGGCTTCGGTAACGTTGCCGTTCCTGGCGTTGCCCTGCGCGAGCTGGTGTTCGTACAGGGCGTCCCAGGAACCCAGGTCGTTCCAGCCAAACTCGGCCGGCAGGCAATAGATATTGGAATTATGTTCGCCCTTGGCGGATCGCGGCTCGAGCACCGCGTAATCGATGCTGATGTTTTCGCACTTGGGGTAAAGCTCGCGAAAAACCTGGTCGAATTGCGGCGTTCCGTAAGCGTCGGCAATCTGCTGCAGATAGGGCGCGGTTTCAGAAAGGTGCTCGCGGATGGCATTGGCCAGGGTCCGCGCTGTCCACAGGAAAATGCCGCTGTTCCAGTAGTATCTGCCTGCGAGCATGAACTCTTCTGCCTTTTCCCGGTTCGGCTTTTCGGTGAAGCGGCGGACGCGTTTGACGCCGCGAGGTAAAACGTCTCCAGTTTCGATGTAGCCGTACCCGGTCTCTGGGCGAGTTGGCTTCACTCCCAGCACCACGATGTTTTCCCCGGCCGCTGCCAGGGCAATGCCTTGCTCGATGGTGGCCCGATACTTGTCTTCGTCGGTGATCACGTGATCGGCAGGGAAGATGCCAAGCACTGCATCGGGCGAAGTGCGCTCGATGAGGAAGGCCGCCAGGCCGGCCGCCGGTGCGGTGTTGCGCGCCGCCGGTTCACAGATGATCTGCTCTCCGAGCATGGTTTGCAGTTGCTCGGAAATAGCTTTGGCGAGCAGGTCGTTCGTGATCACCCAAAGCTCGCGTGCGGTGGCCAGGTTGCCCAGGCGATCGACGGTACTTTGGATCATGGTGCGGGCGCCATCCAGCACCAGAAGTTGCTTTGCCCGCCAGCGGCGGCTGCGAGGCCAGAAGCGCGTTCCACTGCCGCCGGCGAGAATGATGGGTCGAAATTCGACTTGAGTGTTCATCTGCTCCTAGGAAAGACCGGCAAAGAAGTTCTTCATTCTGACCACGCCTTCTTCGACGTCATGATGAGAAACGGCGTAGGACAGCCGTATATGTTCCTGGGTGCCAAACGCCTCACCCGGGACCGTAACCACATGTGCCTCATGCAGCAGGCGGGCGGCAAGTTCGGTGGTGGTCTTTGCGCCCGGTTTGCCCAGGAAGGCCGACACGTTCGGATAGACATAGAAGGCGCCGTCCGGCTGGGTGCAGGTAATGCCGGGAATCGACAGCAGCCCTTTGAGGATCCGGTCACGCAGGGTCAGGTAGTCCGCCCGCATTTCTGTTACGCATTCTTGTGAGCCGGTCAGCGCCGCGATGGCTGCCTTTTGTACGATCGCCGAGGTCGAAGACGTGGATTGGCTCTGCAGCTTGCTCATGGCCGCGATGATGGCCTTGGGGCCGAGGGCGAAGCCGGCGCGCCAGCCGGTCATGGCGTAGGTCTTGGAAAGGGAGCCGAGCACGATGACGTGCTCCTTCGCTTCTACGAATGAGCCGCCGGACACGGGCGCACCCGCATATTGCAGATACACGTAGCACTCATCCGACAGCAGGAAGATTCCCCGCGCGTGGGCCAGCTTGACGATGCGTTCCAGGTCGGCGGGCGAAACAACCGAGCCGGCGGGATTCGACGGGGTGTTCAGAATGATGACCTTGGTGCGCGGCGTAATCGATTGCTCGATGGCATCTGCGGTGATGCGGAAGTTCGCCGCTTCCTCGGTAGGCAAATAAACAACTTTGCCGCCGGCGTATTGAATGATGTCCTTGAAAGAAACCCAGTAAGGTACGGGCAGAATGACCTCATCGCCGTGATCCACCAGCACCTGGATGGCATTGAACAGGGCTAGTTTGCCGCCGGTAGTGAAGACGGTCTCGTCCGGGGAGTAATCGGATCCAAAGTCGCAGGCGTGGCGCTGCACGATTGCTTTTCTCAATTCCGGAATGCCGGCGACGACGGTATAACGGGTGAAGTTTGCCTCGATGGCCGCGATGGCGGCGTCTTTGATGTGGCGTGGGGTCGCAAAGTGAGGCTCCCCAGCGCCAAAATCGACCAGTTGTGCACCCTGGGCGCGCAGCCTGGCGGCTTCGGCCGTGACCGCCATGGTGGCGGAAACCTCAATGCGGCCAATACGATCGGCGAATATCTTGGTAGCGGTAGGCATCCCTACTATCTTGTCAGACTCCAGCCCATTCGCGAAAGCAACAAACTGGACAACCGGCGGCTCGCCCGTTCAAAGGGGAAAAGTCTCTATCGCGAGAACTCCTGCAAGACCTGTTCCACGGCGAGCAAATCCGCTTCCGTGTCGACCCCAATGGTGGTGAAGGTGGTGTGCTCCACATAGATGTTGATCCCATTTTCGAGCAAGCGTAGTTGCTCCAGCCGCTCAGTCATTTCAAGCGGGCTTGGCGGCAAACCGGCGAAGCGCGTGAGCGCGGCCTTGCGGTAAGCGTAAAGGCCGAGGTGCTTGCGCGGCGCCGTGGGTATGCCGCGGTTGTAGGGAATCGACGCACGAGAGAAGTAGAGTGCGCGGCCGTCGGTTGCCGTCACCACCTTCACGGCGTTGGGATCATCCACTTCCGCCGGTGAGCAGGGAGTCGACAGCGTGGTTACTTCAGCCGCAGCCAGGGCAAACGGCCGCAGCAAGGCATCAATGTGTTCCCGGCGGATCAGCGGCTCGTCGCCCTGAATGTTGACGTAAATGTCCGCATCGACCAATCCGGAGACGGCGTGCACTCGATCGGTGCCACTGGGCAGATCGGCCGAAGTCATCACGCTCGGCCAGCCCTCGGAATCGGCGTAGGCGGCGACCTCGCTGGAATCGGTGGCAATTAGCACCTGGTCGAGCTGCGGGCAAGCTAGCGCCGCACGATAGACCCAACCCAGCATGGGAACGCCGGCAATCGGGCGCAGAACCTTGCCCGGCAGACGGGTGGAAGCCAGACGGGCCGGAATGACCGCGACAATTCTCATGCGGGTGTCGAGTGAAAGGGGTCGGCCCCGAGCACGTCGGTATCGTTCTCGGGGCTCGGGATATCCAGGTTGACCACTACCGGTTCCTGCCCACTGCGTACGATGACCGCTTCGACCGGTTGATCCTTGCGGGCGTTGAACTCCTGATGGGGCGCGAAGGGGGGCACATAAACAAAGTCTCCTGGCCCGGCCTCGTCTACAAACTCCAGGTGCTCTCCCCAGCGGAAACGGGCGCGCCCACGCACGATGTAGATGACCGTCTCCAGCTCTCCATGGTGATGCGGACCGGTTTTCGCGTTGGGATGGACGACGACCGTGCCCGCCCAAAGCTTTTGCGCGCCAACGCGGGCATAGGAAATAGCTTCGGCACGGGTCATGCCAGGGGTTTGCGGAGTATTGCTATCGAGTTCACCGCTGCGCACAATGCGCAGCCCGAGGGTCGTTGCTCGGGGTTCTAGATCAGACATGAAGGCCACCGTGATTGGCTTGACGCCAGTGTAAGCGTTCGGAGGTAATTCATCATCTGCTGAGGTAGAATGGTAGAAATTAGGCGTATGTACAGAAAGGAAGCCCATGCGTTCTCTCAACGTCAAAGATCCAGAGGCTCACCGTCTTGCCGCGGCCATCGCTCAGGAAACTGGAGAGACCATGACGCGTGTGGTGACCGAAGCTTTGCGCGAGCGCTTTGAGCGTCTGCCAAGCCGCCAGGGAAAAGCTGGAGTAGAGGAACTCCGCGCAATCGCAAAACGTGCTGCGGCTTGTGCCAAAGGTCCATATCTCGACCATGCCGAATTCCTATATGACAAGCACGGTCTTCCGAAATGATTCTCGACACGTCGGCGTTGTGTGCCATCTTCTTCGAAGAACCTGAAGGCGATGTCTACATCCAGATGATTTATGACGCCGACCATTGCCGAATGAGCGCCGCCAATTTTGTTGAGCTAGCAATGGTGATTGAAGGCCAGCTGGGTCCAGAGGCCAGCCGTCAATGCGATATGTTTTTCCGCCGGGCTGAAATCACGATTGAGCCGGTTACTGTCGAACACGCGCATCTGGCTCGTCAGGGCTTCCTTGATTTCGGCAGGGGACGCCACCCTGCCGGATTGAACTTCGGTGATTGCTTCGCATATGCGCTTGCGAAGGCGACCGATGAACCGCTGTTGTACAAGGGAATGGACTTCAGCAAGACAGATGTCAGATCAGCACGTTGAACCGTTGAACTATTCGCCTGCAAGCAGCGAGGTCCTCCGATGACGAGCGGCGATAGCAGCAAGCCTGATTACGGCGTAGACGCACCTTATGTCATCCGCAATCTTTTTCTCGGCGGCATCGTTTGCCTGCTTCTCGGATTTTTCGGACCTCGTCATATTCACCTTGGCCAGATAGATTTTCTGCCCCGACCAATGCTCCTGGGAACGGGCACGATTCTGGTCCTGGAGGGGCTGCTGTTCGTTCTCTACGTGAAGTTTGGCAAGTTCCGTCATCGGGATGCGATGCTCTCGCTGTGCCAGTGGCGCGGGGACGAACAAGTCCTCGATGTGGGTTGCGGGCGGGGCCTGCTCCTGGCAGGGGCCGCGAAACTCCTGAACGCGAATGGAAGTGCCACCGGCGTCGATATCTGGTCCACACATGACATGGGCGGCAATTCAGAAGCCGCCACCCGCCACAATCTGGAGTTGGAAGGGATTAGCGGCCGCTGCACCCTGCTTGGCATCCCAGCGCAGGAAATGACCTTTCCTGATGGAAGCTTCGACGTCGTTCTTTCCAATCTGTGCCTGCACAACATCTACGACCGCACGCTGCGCCGTCAGGCCCTGCGGCAGATCGTTCGGCTGCTCAAGCCTGGAGGGGTCGCCATCCTTTCGGATTACAAGCTCACGGGCTCATATGCTGAGCAGCTTCGTGAAGCGGGCCTGACGGTTGAGAGGCGGTGGGGAAACCCCCTTTACACATTTCCACCCCTGCGCATCGTCGTGGCCCGTAAACCTCAGCTATCCTTGCGGTAGAGCAACTCGCGCATGGCCCGTCGCCGGGCTTCCGCCATTTCGGGGTCAAGATGCTCTTTGTTGGTCTCTTCCGCCGCTTCTGGTTCACTACAGGCGGGACAACGGTTGGCAAAGCCGGGTTTGTCCGGCTTCAACTCGAATTCTTCCGAGCAGATGGCGCAGGTTTTTACCGGGAAAGGCATAACAGTTTCATTGTAACGGAAGCTCTGCAACTGTTGTAGAATCAACACAGGGCGGCGTAGCTCAGATGGTTAGAGCGACGGACTCATAACCCGTAGGTCGATGGTTCGATTCCATTCGCCGCCACCAGCCTCTCCCGCTGTGCCTAACTGGCTCTAAACTGCGTCTAACCCGGTAGTATTATTTGATTAACCATCCTCGTGGTCCAAAGTGGTGCTATGTCTCGAACCTTCAAACGTGCAGTCTTCGCCGTATCAATCCTGTTGGTAGCGTTGGTTTTCCTCGGTGGACTTGGGCCGAGCCGGGTGCGTGCGGATTCGCAACCCGATGGCGCCTACCCGGAGATGGAAGTCTACAGCGAAGTGCTGAAGAAGGTTCAGACCGACTACGTCTCCGATCCCAACATGACTAAAGTCACCGTCGGAGCGCTGCATGGCCTGCTTGAATCACTCGATCCCGATTCCAGCTATCTGACCCCGGACGAATACACCGCTTATAAGCAGCACACCAACGAGGGTAATGCGCAGGTTGGGCTGAACATCTCCAAGCGCTTTGGATACGCCACCGTGGTCTCGGTTGAGCCGGGAAGCCCGGCAGAAAAAGAGGGAATCGAAGACGGCGACATCGTCGAGGCCATTGAGGGCCATTCCACTCGCGAAATGTCCCTGGTGATGATCCGGTTGTTGCTGGATGGCAAACCTGGCACCAGCGTAAGTTTCTCCCTCGTTCGTCCGCGCAAGGCAGAGCCCGACAAGATTACGCTGACCCGCACCGTTCTTCCCGCGCCTCCCTTGGGAACGACGGAGTATGAGAGCAGCAGCATCCTTTACCTCAAGCCGGTGGTCCTCAACAAAGAGCGAGTGAACGAAATTGCCAGCCGCCTGAAGGCTATGCAGAAGAACGGCAACAAGAAGGTTCTGCTGGACCTGCGCGACGTTGCCGAAGGGGATGAAGAGCAAGGCGTTCGCCTGGCCAACTTCTTCCTCGAGGCAGGCACCATCGCTACCCTCTCCGGGCAGAAGTACAACTATGAAGCGTTTAACGCCGATACCTCCAAGTTCATTACCGGCGCTCCGCTGGTGGTCCTGGTAAATCACGGCACGTCCGGGCCGGGCGAGATTGTCGCCGCCGCGGTTCTCGATAACAAGCGGGGCGATGTGGTGGGCGACCGCACTTTCGGGGAAGGCTCGGTGCAAAAGACCATGGAGCTTCCGGACGGGGCTGCCCTGATCCTCTCCGTCGCCAAGTATTCATCTCCCTTGGGCAAGAAGATTCAGGACGAAGCGGTGACCCCCAACATCGTGGTCGCTGCCAACCAGGACAATAATGACGACCAGAGCGGCGGGGCGAAGACACAAAAGCCTGATGATCAATTAACCAAAGCGCTCGATGTCCTGAAACAAAAGAGCGCCTGATAAGCGGAATCCTCATTGATTGGGCAAGCTCCATCTCCGGGCACCGCTGGTTTTCGTCCGCCCGGCCATTCCGTCTTTACACCCATGAAGCTGGCGGGGAATATTACTTTCCTGGCCATGCTGGTGCTGGTCATCATTGCCGGATCGCTGACCGGGCTGATGCTGGTTTACTCCGTAGACCTGCCACAAATTGCGGACCTGGAAAAATACCGTCCCATCACCTCGACCGACCTGCTTGACGTGCACGGACGCGTCTTTGGCTCCTTTGCCCTGGAGCGGCGCATCGTTGTCCCGTACGAGGCAATTCCCACCGTATTGCGCCAGGCGGTCATTTCTATTGAAGACAAGAACTTCGAAAGCCATTGGGGGGTCAACCTGTTTCGCGTGCTGGGCGCCGCCTATCACGATCTAACCTCGACTGGCCGCACCCAGGGTGCTTCTACGCTGACCATGCAGCTGGCGCGTAATCTTTTTCTCTCCAGTCAACAAACCTTTGGACGCAAACTACAAGAAGTCTTTCTCTCCATTCAAATCGAGCGGGCGTTTACCAAAGAACAAATCTTTACCTTGTATGCGAACCAGATTTATCTGGGGCAAGGGGTTTACGGATTTGAAGCCGGCTCGGAGTACTACTTCAGCAAGAAGGCCAAGGATCTGACGCTGCCGGAAGCGGCCTTACTCGCGGCGCTGCCCAAAGGACCGGTGGCCTATTCTCCGATCGCGAATCCCGATCGCGCTTTCCGGCGACGCAACATGGTCATCAATTCCATGTTGGAAGACGGCGTGATCACTAATGCGCAAGCGAATGCGGCCAAGGCTGCCCCACTTGGTCTGCATATCGAGCCACCGTCCAACAGTGTTGCGCCGTGGTTTGTGGAAGACGTACGCCGTGAGTTAGAACGTCAGTTTGGCAGCGAGCAGGTTCATGAGGAAGGCCTGCGGGTGTACACCACTCTGGATCTGGACCTGCAGCAGGCTGCCAATCGCGCTGTGCTCGACGGATTAGCCAAGTTGGAACGTCGTCACTGGTGGAAAGGCAACTTGCTGAACGTCGTCGCTGCCGGCGGCTCGTTGGACGAGTTTCGTCATCCGGATTGGCGTCAACCCACGGCACCGGGCTCGTACGTGCATGCCCTGGTGACGAATGTCTTGCCTTACCAGGTGACGGCGCGCATTGGGCAGCAGCAGTTGATCCTGGGCCCGGATGATTTTGCCTGGACCAAGCAGCGCGATGCAGAGAATTTTCTCAAGCCCGGCGACATCATCTACGTGCACATTGTGGCTTCCGCCGATTCCAACCTGGTGTTGCATGGCGTTTTGGAGCAGGATTCCGGTGTGCAGGGATCCCTGATGGCCGTGGATAACCCTTCCGGCGAAGTGCTGGCCATGGTCGGTGGCCGCGACTTCAACCTCTCTCAGTTCAACCGCGCCACCCAGGCTGAGCGCCAGACCGGCTCTTCCTTCAAGCCTTACGTGTATGTCACTGCGGTGGACGCAGGAGCACGCCCGGACGAGCCCATTGTCGATGCGCCGGTTACGTTTCAGACCGCCGTTGGTCCCTACACCCCGCATAATTACGACGATACCTTCGAAGGCACGGTGTCGCTGGTGCATGCGTTTGCCGATTCGCGCAATATTCCCGCGGTTAAGCTTGCCGAACGCGTCGGTATACGCAAAGTCATTGAAACGGCTCACCGCTTTGGCCTGAGCAGCAACATTCCACCGTTCCTTCCCGTGGCGCTGGGATCCGTCGAGGCTACTCTGCAAGAGCAGGTAGCTGCCTTCAGCAGCTTTCCCAACGATGGAGTGCGTCTAGGGCCGCATCTCATTCGCAAGGTGACCAACGCCGATGGGCTGACCTTGTCGGAGAGTCCGACCAGCGTTGCTGAGTCGACCAGCATCAAGACAGCGCGCACCATGATGACCATGTTCAAGGCGGTCGTAGCGTACGGTGGTACGGCTTCGGATGCCGCCGTGCTTCATCACCCGATCGGCGGCAAGACGGGAACTACCAGCGACTTCAACGATGCCTGGTTTATTGGCTTTTCGCCTTCACTGACCTGCGGTGTGTGGGTTGGCTACGACAACCGCCAATCGCTGGGCGACAAAGAAAGCGGAGGCCACGCAGCCCTGCCGCTGTGGATCGATTTTATGAAGGTAGCCATCGGTGATCGGCCCAACGAGCATTTTCCGGGGGACGTCCGCTCGCTGCCACCCACCAACATAGCCAGCGCTCACCCTGTTGTGCGGCAGCAGGCGCCTACTCCGCAATAAGGGGCTAAAGGTCCCTCCACTACGCTTCGCTCTGTCAAAAAACTTTTCCAAGAAAGAGCGTCCACACAGAGATCTCTCTACTACGCTTCGCTTCGGTCGAGATGACAAAGGGGAGCGCAAATGCTTCCAGGGGAGAGTAATTGCTGAACAGGAGCCGCTTTCCATCCTTTTGGGTGGCCCACCCAAAAGGGCTTCGGTTCAGCAACCTCTCTCACTGGAAGCGCCCCTCTTCCCTTTGTCATCTCGACCGAAGCGAAGCGAAGTGGAGAGATCTCTGTGTGGAGGCTCTTTCTTGGAAAACTGCGGTTCTTTCCGACGTATTCTCAGTCGCACAGTACACGCATCAGGTGCAGATACCGTTTTGCCTGGCCAACGTCGCGCATGATCTGCTCCTTCAAAAGCTCTGGAGAGGGCCAGCGCCGCTCCTCGCGAAGGCGGCGGTGAAAGAGAAGCCTCAAGGGCGTCTGGTCTTCAAGGGTCATTGGACGAAAATTGAGTAGATGTGACTCCACTGCAAAAGAGTCGGCCCCAAACGTCGGCCTATTGCCGACATTGGTCACCGCATCAAACCACTCCCCATCGACACGCAACTGTGTCACATAGACTCCGTTCGGCGGCAGCAATTCCCGATACGGCGCCAGGTTGATCGTCGGAACGGTGAGCGTGGAACCAATCCCGCGTCCATGAGCCGGCGTCGAATCAATAAAAAATCCGTGCCCCAGCAGCGCGCGGGCGGTGCGAATGTCTCCTCGTGACAGCAACTCCCTGATCTTGCTGCTCGAACACGTCAAACCTCGCACCTGGCATGCGCCATGGATGACCACTTCAAACCCCAGGCCGCGCCCCAGTTCACTCAGTTCAGCAATGCCGCCTTCCGCGCGGTAGCCAAAGCGAAAATTGGTCCCTTCATGAACCTCAACTGCGCCCAGGGCATCATGGACGATCGCAGTGACAAATTCCGCAGCACGCATCCGGGACAGCGCCGCCGTGAAGGGAAGCACCAGCACCGCATCCACTCCCGCGTCGGCCAGCAACTCCAGTCGCGTCTCCAACGGCGTAATCAACTTGGGGCAAGTTTCCGGACGTAAAAAACGCAAGGGATGGGGGTCAAAGGTAACTGCAACGGAACGCAGCGACCTTGCCTCGGCGCTCTGCCTGACTCGATCAAGAATGAACCGGTGGCCAATATGGACACCATCAAAGTTTCCGATACTCACCACCGTGGGCCCCACCCACGGGGGTATCTCACTGAGATCGCGAAAGACGTCCATATCAAATCTCGAAGGGAATACGCAGCCCGTCATACGCAAGTTGCATGTTCGGGGGGAGTTCGCTGTTGGTCTCTACGTGCGGCAGATCGTGAGACATGTGAGTAAAGAACGCGCGCCTGGGCTCAAGACGACGCACGAATCCGATTGCCTGGTCCAGGGTTGCATGGCTGGAGTGCGGTGACTTGCGTAAGGCGTCGAGGATTACTACATCGAGGTTCTCGAGCAGCGGAAGGCTGTGGGCTGGGATATCGTTCATATCGGTCAGGTAGGCGGCATTGCCGAAGCGAAAGCCCGCGACTTCAATCCTGCCGTGAGTCAGCGGGACACGATGGAAGACCGCTCCCTCGACCTCGACCGACGGGCCCAACCGGTGCATCTCCACCCGGGCACGAGTCGGATACCAGGAATCCGTATCGAAGGTGTAATCGAAAATACGTTCGATGACACTCGCCGCCGCATCATCGGCATACAAAGGGATTTTGCTCTTGTGCTTAAAGCTCAGCGGCCGCAAATCATCCAGCCCCAGGATGTGGTCGGCATGCGAATGGGTATAGAACACCGCGTCGACATGATCGATGCCTTCCCGCAGGGCCTGCATACGAAAATCCGGGCCGGTATCAATTAAGACCCGGTGTCCCTCCCAGCTAACAGCAATCGACGGCCGCGTGCGGCGATCCCTCGGGTCAACAGAAGTGCAGACCCGGCAGGTGCAGCCAAGCGTCGGCACACCCATGGAGGTGCCACTGCCAAGAATGGTGATCTCTGCTGGACGGATGAAACACGCTCCCTGCAGCGTTAGTGCGGTTTCTTCGCCTGGGGCGGCCGCTGGGCGGAATTGGCAATCGCATTCGTGATCTCGAGAAACGACATCCGCAGATCGAACAGCGCATTTTGCAACAAGCGCTTTTCCTGCTCGGTAAGATTGCCCTTGGTCTTTTCATCCAGCACGCTGAGCATGTCAATGCTTTGCCTGGCGCCAAGAATGTCGATGCGCGGTTGCTCGTTGGGAGCAGTGCCTGCGCCCATTTGCACCGCTGCCGTCATGTAGAGCGATTGCACCAGGCGGTCAAAATTCATCGCTGGAGGAGCCGGTTGGCCCGGGTTCGCCTTGCGCACCATATCGTCCAGGCGGCTGGCTGACGCCTGGTATTCATTGCTCTGCTGGGCGGATTCGAGCGCGGTAGGCTCAGGTATGGTATCCGCACCATCCACCTCATCCGGCTCTTCCAGGTCAACCTGCAACTCCTGCACGGCCGCTGCGGCTTGGGGCGCCTGGTGTGCTCGTTCGGCAACAGGAGGTGCCGGAGGAGGCGACGAAGGAGTAGGTTCGCTTGCTTTGCTTTCGCCTTCGCGCAACTCGCCTTCGGCGGTAAACTTGCGGCGGTCGGTAACTGTGAATTGCGGTTCTTTTTCACGCATGACTTTTTCCCATCGGTTTTGTGACGCTGCTTGAAACTAAGTGACACAGGTTTCAGCAGGTTAGGGTGAGGACCGGGTGATGGCGGGTGGCGAATTCAGAGGGACGGCCACTCCCCCCTCATAGGTGATCTCCTGATTGCGTTCCGCGGCCTCGACCCGGATAAACCCCAGCGCGAGCACTTGCGGCAGGCCGGCAACGCTGGTAATCCGGCCCACTACTTGATCACCGCTGCGCAGTTCTAAAGGCAAATGGTCCGGCAACGCGCCTTGCAACGCAAATTGCCGAAACTGCCGATTTACCTTCCCACGGGAACGAATTCGCTCCACAATCTCCTGCCCCAGGTAGCACCCCTTGTTGAAATTGAGCGCACGCGTCTGGGCAGTTTCCTGCGGCAGATCACGATCGTTCAGGTCGACACCGTACAGAGGAACCGCCTCCAGGACCCGCAAAGCTTCCATGGCTTCCAAACCGCAGGCTCTAGCCCCAGCAGCCTGGAGCGTCTCCCACACGGCCAGCACATGCTCGGGTGCGAACCACAACTCATAGTGTGGCACGACGCCTTTTCGTAACTCGATGAGAGTGCAGGGGACCTCGCCAATCTTTACGCTGGTCAAGCAAGCATTTTCCAGACTGGAAGTTGAAGGCGTGACGCCCAAGGTCGTCAGCACCTGGGGTGCGTGCGGTCCAGCCAGCGACAAGGACGTCCATTGCCGGCTAACGTCCGCCAGCTCCACGTCGTCCATTATTACGAAGTGATCGAGGTGCCGTATAAGCGTAGGGACTTGGTCGATACTGGTATCCAGCAACAAATCTCCGGCGCGCCGGTAAACGTAGCAGTCACCTTGAATCCGTCCCTGGACACTCAGCAGAAAGCTGTAATTCCCTTGTCCTTCCGGAAGCGATTGCACTGCGTTCGACACCATGCCGTTGAGCCAGCGCAGGCGATCGTCGCCGTTCACCAGAATCTTGCCTCGCCAACCCAGGTCGCTGAGCCCTGCAGAATGGAGAAGGGAATCAAGCTCTGCCGCAAAGCCGTCGAATGCGCCAGGCGTCAGCGCTCCGCAATGCGGCGTCAGAGCAGGCAGCGAACCCAGGGCCGCGCTCAGAGCAGTTGGTCCTGTCTCCAGGGTCAGTTCCGCGGGATTCGTAGCAGAAAGCACAATAAAATTATAGCCTTGCAGTACAGCAAGTGCGGCGAAGCCCGGAAAAGGTCGAAGAATGAAGCTTATCGGCAGTAGATTAGGCGGTTCCGTGGCAGCGGCGTCCCTGCTGGCTTTTTCCTTTTGGAGCTTCGCCCAGGACCCACCGGCGCAAAAGGAAACCAAGATTACCCCGGAACAGAAAAAAGAGCTTTTCCGCTCCATAAACCAGATTCTGTCCTTTGCCAGCGACGACAGCCAACTGCAGATAAAGCATGAGGTAAAGAAGCGCCTTATTACTCGCGATGAAGTGGAAAAGTACGTTCTGGATAAATTTCACGATGACAAGGACGTCAAGCGCATGCAGCGAGAAGAGATTGTGCTCAAGAAGTTTGGCCTTCTTGACCGCGATTTCCAGCTGCAGCCCTTCCTCGTGAGTCTTTTGAAGGAGCAGATTGCCGGCTACTACGACAACAAAACCAAGACAGTGAATTTGCTGGACTGGGTTCCGCCGGAGGAGCAAAAGCTTGTCCTTGCCCATGAGCTGACCCACGCGTTGCAGGACCAGCATACGGATCTGGAGAAATGGGAGCCTGATGGGCCGGATAGTACGTCCAAGAATGTCACCGAGGATAACGAACGGCTGACGATCGATGAGCGGGATACCGCCCGCGATGCGGTGCTTGAGGGGCAGGCGATGGTCGTTTATCTCGACTACACACTCAAGCCTAAGGGCAAGAGTCTGCTGACCTCGCCAGACGTGATGCGAACCCCCAGTGACGAGCTGGATAGTTCGGGGAGCTCGCCAATCATGGATCGGGCGCCTCTCCTCTTACAGCAAGAGATGCTTTTTCCTTATCGTGATGGTCTGGGCTTTGAGCAAAGATTGTTGAAGGATAAGGGCGCGCAATATGCTTTTGCCGGAGTCCTTGACAAGCCGCCTTCCACCAGCTACGAAATCATGAACCCTGCCGCCTACGAACGAGGGGCAACGGTTCCTCTGCTCCAGATGCCCGACGTACACGGGCTTCTCGACGCCGACTACGAGCCATATGACATTGGTGTCATGGGTGAGCTCGATGTTCGTATTTTGACAGAGCTCTTTGGTGGTCCGGAGGTGGCCGCGATTCTCACCCCGCAATGGAGAGGGGGTCTTTACTACGCCGTGCAGAGCCGCAAGGCGGTCACCCCCGCCGAACAGGCAGCGACCTCCTCGGTTGCACTTTTGTATCTTTCCGCCTGGCGGTCGGAAGGTGCAGCCAAGGAATTCGCCAAAGTCTACGCCCGCGAACTAAACAAGAAATACTCTGGCGTGCTTCGCGATTCCGCCGCGGAGTCAACTTCAGAGGAGCAGGTTTACAACGCGAGTGAAGGACCGGTGTTGATTGTCCAACAAGGCAAGCAGGTGTTTGTGAGCGAGAGCTTCGACATGACGACCGCTCGCAAGCTGCAGTTTCTTTTCTTCGGCGCCCAAAAGACCGGTGAAACGCAACAAGCCGTGCAAGGGGACGAACTCACCACGCATCTGACCAAGCTCATGTCGAGTTGCGGGATGATGAAAGCCACCCTGCGCCACTAGGATTACGGCACGCAGCGCATTTGGTGGCCAATTCTCCCCCTCTTGGGGGAGTTAGCCCAGCTTCCGGGGACGTTAATTCGGGCTCATGGGCAGTTAACATGACTCTCCTGGGGAAGTTAATCCGGTCGCCGGGCCCTGGCAGATTGTCGTTCGGCGACAGGTATACTTGAGACTGCACCCATCCCCATCGTTCGGAGCCGGTTTGCAGCAGGCGGAAATTGGAATCATAGGCGGGAGCGGGCTCTACACCATGCCCGGCCTGAGCAATCCTAAAGAGGTTGCAGTCAGCACGCCCTTTGGCGATCCCTCAGACGTATTTGTCACCGGCGAACTGGAAGGGCGGAAAGTTGCCTTCCTGGCACGCCACGGCCGCGGTCATCGTATCCTGCCCAGCGAGCTGAACTTCCGCGCCAATATCTTCGCCATGAAAAAACTTGGCGTGGAGCGGATCATTTCCGTCTCCGCCGTCGGCTCGCTCAAACTGGAGCATAAGCCGACTGAGTTTGTGATCCCGGATCAATTCATTGACCGCACCTTCCACCGCACTTCTACCTTTTTCGGCGATGGAATCGTAGGCCATGTGTCGTTTGGCGATCCAGTCTGCGCCACGGTCGCCCATGCCGTCCAACACGGTGCGGAAGCCGCCGGCGTGGTGACCAAACAGGGCGGAGTCTATGTTTGTATGGAAGGTCCGCAGTTCTCCACCCGCGCCGAATCCAATCTGTATCGCAGCTGGGGCGCCGATATTATCGGCATGACCAACCTGCAGGAAGCCAAGTTGGCTCGGGAAGCAGAGATCTGCTACGCCACCATGGCCATGGTCACGGACTACGATTGCTGGCACGACGGGCACGAATCAGTCACCGTGGAGCAGGTCGTCGCCGTGCTCCATCAGAATTCTGCCAATGCAGCCACTGCTGTGCGAGCCGCGGTTGCCGCGATGCCTCGCGAGCGGGCGTGTGCCTGTGCCACGGCGCTCAAGTACGCCATCCTTACCAGCCCGGAGGCCATCCCCGCGGCTACCCGCAGCAAACTGGATCTGTTGCTGGGCAAATACCATTCCTGAAGCGAAAGAAACCCATGTCCATTCTTGTCGTAGGCAGTGTTGCATTTGACAGCATCGAGACCCCAAAGGGCCGGCGCGATCGTTGTCTGGGGGGCGCGGCTACTTACTTCGCCCTGTCCGCAAGTTACTTCACGGACGTGCGTGTGATCGGGGTTGTGGGCGAAGATTTCACCCCGGAACATGAGGCCGTGCTGACCGCTCGGGGAGTAGATACTCAGGGGCTGGAACACACCCCGGGAAAGAGCTTTCATTGGACCGGGTCGTACGTGAAGAGCCTCAACGAAGCCCAGACGATCAATACCGAGCTGAATGTCTTCGAGACTTTCTCTCCCAAAGTGCCAGCCGCCTACCAGGACAGCGAGTTCCTCTTTCTGGCCAACATCGATCCGGTGCTGCAAAGTAGCGTTCGCCAGCAGATGCCGAAGGTTCGCATGGTCTGTGGGGACACGATGAACTACTGGATCACCGGCCATCGCGAAAACCTGGCTAAAGTGCTCACCGGGCTCGATGCGCTCTTGATCAACGATGGAGAAGCCAAGCTGCTGGCCGGCAACAGTAACCTGGTCCTGGCCGCGCGCAAGATTCTGTCCATGGGTCCCAAGGCTCTGATCGTCAAACACGGCGAGTACGGGGCCACTGCGTTCTTCGGCGATCACACCTTCAACGGAACGGGCCGCGTCTCCCTGCCGTTTCGCGCTCCGGCTCTCCCTCTGGACGAGGTGGTCGACCCCACCGGCGCAGGCGACTCCTTTGCCGGCGGCTTTTTCGGCTACCTGGCCTCGCAGCCCGAGATCACTCTCCAGAACTTCAAGCACGCCATGTTCTACGGAGGCGTGATGGGCTCCTTCGCGGTCGAGCGTTTCGGCACAGAACGGATGCAATCGCTCACGCGAGAGGAGATCGACCAGCGTTTCGCTCTCTTCCGTGAGCTTTCCCATCTTGACTGAAGAACAGGAAGCGATCCGGCGGGAAACTCTGCTGGTGTCCTGGGCCGCTTTAGCGCTGGCGCTGGTGGCACTCGCCTACTGTGTGCGCCATGGCATACTCCTGCTGTACGGCGACGCAGTGGCCCACCTGCACATTGCCCGCCGGGTCTTCGATTCCGTGACGCCAGGCTACCGGCAGTTGGGTTCCGTGTGGCTGCCCTTGCCCCACATTCTTCTTTTGCCCTTTGTCTGGAATATGGCCTGGTGGCGAAGCGGCCTGGCGGGGGCCTGCCTTTCTATCCCCAGCTATGTGCTGGGCTGCGCTGGGATCTACCGCCTGGCGCGCATGTGGTTGCCAATCTCAGCCGCGTTGGTGGTAGTCGCCTTCTATGGGTTAAATCCGGGGCTGCTGTACATGGCCACCACGGCCATGACCGAACCGCTCTTTTTGGCAGAGATCATCTGGGCGGTGTTGTTGATGGTTGAGTTTCAGCGCACGCTTCGGGCTAACGTCCTGATGGCTACCGGGCTGGTTCTGGTTTGCGCCGTTTTCACTCGTTACGACGGCTGGGTCTTTGCGACACTGGCCTGGCTTTTCGCAACCTGGCCGCTGGTTCGCGCCCGCCCGCCGTGGCGAGGACCCGCAGCCGGCGCTTGGGTATTATTCACGGCGATGTTGATTGCCGCCCCCTCGTTATGGCTGGCCTACAACGCAAAGCAATTTGGCGATCCGCTGGACTTTGTCCGAGGCCCTTATTCGGCCCGCGCGATTGAAGCCCGAACCACCCCTCACGGTTCCCCGCCTCGGCCGGGTATCCACAACATGCATGACTCGGCGTTCTATTTCCTCAAGGCCGCGGAACTTGGCGCTGCTCCTGTGGGCTTAGGGAAGCTGCTCTGCTGGCTCAGCGCCGCGGGCACGGTTGCGGGATTATGGGCCTTCCGCCGGCGGCAAATCTGGCCATTGCTGTTGTTATGGCTGCCCTTGCCGTTCTATGCCTACTCGGTCGCTTATGGTTCGGTGCCTATCTTTGTTCCGGTGTGGCGGCCGTATTCCTGGTACAACACGCGTTATGGCATGGAGCTGTTGCCGGCGTTCGCGTTGTTTCTCGGGTGCCTGCTCTGGGTGCTGTTCTCGCGCAAGCCTGACGTGATGCGCTACGCGATGCCGCTGAGCTTGTTGTTGGTGGTAGCCAACAGCGTGGTGCTCTTGCGGGCCCGGCCCCTGGTGTTTCAGGAGGCCATGGTCAATGCGCGAACCCGTGTGGCTTTTGAAACCGCGCTGGCAAAGGCACTCGCCAACCTGCCTCAGCAGGGAGAGATCCTCATGGCGGTTTCCAGCGATGTAGGCGCGCTGCAGCAAGCCGGTATTCCGCTTCGTCGCACGATTAACGAAGGTGACTATCTTGTCTGGCAGCGGGCCCTGAACGATCCGGCACGAGGCGCCTCTGCCGTGGTTGCAGTCGACGGGGATGTTGTTGCGCAGGCCGTGCAAGCTCATCCTCAAGGTTTACAGCTGGTCAACGTAGTCTGCTCCACGGGCAAGCCCTGTGCCCGCATCTACCGCTCTCAGCCCTACCCAAAGCACGGGTGAGACGCCAGCTGCCTCGGAGCGTTTTTCCCTAATCCGCGCGCAACAGCAGACAGGTGACATCATCATGCTGCGGAGCATCCCCCACGAACCGGTCGAGGTCAACCATGATGCTATTCAACATCATGGCCGGGGCTAGCATCACGCCCGAGTGCAACATGGTCATCAGGCGTCCTTCCCCGTACTCCTGCTGAAGACTGTTTTCCGCCTCGATCACACCATCGGTGAAAGTAGCAAGCCAATCGCCGGATTCGAGTGTTACTTCACCCGATTGATACGAAGCCGCTTCCATGATGCCCAGCGGTATTCCTCCCGCCTCCAGCCGTTCGATGAGGCCCGACCTGCGGCGCAGCATCGGATTGTTGTGTCCCGCGTTGACATAGATCAATCGGCGCGAGCTCGGATCGAACTCGGCAACAAAGGCAGTGGTGAAGCGGCGGCCGTTCTGGCTGTTGCTGCAGGCATAGCGATTCATCCGGCCGACCAGTTCCGTCAGCGAGCCAGGCGTACTTGAAAGCGTCTTCAGGCTCGCCTGAAAGGTCGCCATCAGCATGGCTGCCGGCACACTCTTGCCGGCAACGTCAGCAATGGCAATTAGAAATGTGGATACTCCCGAACACGGACGAGCGAACACGTCATAATAATCTCCGGCGACCGTGTTGGCCGGGCGCGTGGTAAATGCAATCTCCACGCCGGGCACCTGCGGCGGGGTTGAAGGCAGCAGCCATGCCTGGATCTCTTTTGCGATCTGAAGATCGCGCTTCATCACCACTCGATCGGCGACCTCCAGGATCACCAGTGCGAACATCAGCAACCCGCCATAAAGGTGGAAATCGAGACCGAAGACTTTTACTTCGCCTGATCTGGTGCTCCAGCTCCACTCGCCGCCAGGAATGAAGATCAGAGCCAGGGCAGCGAGGAGCAAAACCCGCCGGGCCGGCGTCAACTTCTCCACGATCGCCCAGAAAAACTGGCTGGCCACACCAAAAAAGTGCTTGCCCGTGGTTACTCCCGCGGCCCGGGTGGGGTCAACCTCCCCGGAATACAAGCGATAGCTGGAGCGGGCATCGATGCGAAACTGCGACCAGAGCTCGCTGAGTTGCATGCCTTCGGTTACGCGGTCCCAGAATTGGTCGACGCGGTCCTTGAAAGCATGCTTCTCCATTTCGCCTGCTCCTTCGTTGGGGTGTTCGCGAACTCTACCCGAAGCTATCACCGATTTTAGTATCGGATTTCTACTGCGGAAGGCGGAGGCTCCACCCCGGATTCACGGATCGGGCGCACTCTCTGGTCTCAAAAAAAAGACCTTCGCTGGCTACCTCGATAACCATCACGGTTCCATTTTGCCGGCAGTCGGAGCCGCATCGGTGGCCTGCCTGGTCTTGGGGAATTGGGCACAGAGGGTCGACTCAGTGACGAACGGCATTTAATCGTTGACGAGTGCGTGGGTTTAAGGGACGAGCTGCGGCTGCACAATCTGGGGCGCATAAGAAGACAAATATTACTGCAATATGTGACCAAGTGTCGCAGCGGCGGGACGAGCGGTCGCCAAATCGAATAAGTGCAGTGCAATCCAGCGACGTACGCGCCTTGGAAGGCTTCGCGGATCAATGACTATGGTCTCGAAGATCCGTGAGGGAATGTTATGTCGCGTAATAGTTTGATATCGTTGCTGGCAGCGCTTTGTTGGCTGTGCTCGGTGAGCGCAGAAGCTAAGCGGGATACACAGTCGGAGCATTCTTCGAACGTGGCTGAGCTGCAGACCAAAGCGGCACAAGGATTCGTCAAGCAGGAACTGGAATTGGCCGCTGCCTACTTCGCCGGCAGAGGAGTGCCGAAAGATGCCGCTCAAGCTGCCTATTGGTATCGCAAGGCGGCGGATCAGGGAAATCCCGCCGCACAGGTCTATCTGGGTTATCTGTATAGCGCCGGCCTGGGCGTGCCCCAGGATACGGATGAAGCGATTCGATGGTACAGACGCGCTGCATCTTCAAACTCCCCACTGGCAGAGGTGAACCTGGCAGCCCACTATATGCGCGGGGACGGAGTCAAGCAGGATACTGCGGAAGCATTGCGCTTGCTGAGGTCTGCCGAAGAGAAGGGTTATGGCCGGGCAGATGCATACCTCGGCCGGGCAAGCTATTTAGGATCGGGCGTTCCCGTCGACCACGCGGCGGCGGAAGCCTGGCTCAAGAAAGGCGTCAAACGGCACGACCCGGAAGCGGAATGTTTCCTTGCGGAATGGGACGCCTATGAGCCGGGTCATGTGCCCGACATTGCTCTTGAGGCCAGGCTTCTGCGGCTCTCTGCCGCCACCGGTTATGTGCCGGCTATTCATGGTCTGGGGCTGCTGCTGGTGAACCATCCTGAGTTGCCGCAAGCAAAGGAGGAGGCGATCAACCTGCTGATGTCATCTGCCCAGGCCGGCTACTGGCCATCGTCCGTTACGCTGGGTGTCCTGGCCCGCGATGGACGGCTGGTCCTCAAAGATCAAAGAGCAGCCTATCGCTGGTTGCGCATAGCGGTTTTACAAGGAGGAAGCCCGGCAGAGACTTATGTGCGTCAAGAGCTTCAGCGCTTGGCCAGGAGCCTGGCTGATCCTGCTTCCGCTGACCAGGAGGCTGCGGAATGGCTGCAATCGCATCCGGATCGTGACCTGTTTGCATTCGCTAACCAAATGAACGAAAAGTATTTCCCCATCCAGGAGGTGTATGCTCCGGCGGTGGATAAAGAGGTGGAAAGTCAAGCTGAAGAGCCTAACTAAGCCAGCGTCAGACCCAGGCCGTCCCTTTTTCATGCACCCGCTGATCTTCTTGTCGGGTTGGGTGGTGCTTGGGATTTTGTTTGGCCTTCAGGAACTCATGGAAATGTCTCCTGACGAAGGGCAGATCCCCCTCTGGATGCCTTTCGTTTCCTGGATAGTCGATTATCTGTTATGGGGTTTGATCTGCCTGGGTCTGTGGCACTTCTTGCGGGTGAGATTTCAACGCGCCACCCCGCGACAGATGGTCTTGCAGTATTTGCCCTTGAGTGTTCTCGTCAGCATCCTGCTGGAAGCAAGCTACTCCGCTATCGTTCGTTATCAGCATCCGGGCCAACACCTCACCTATTTTGCCCGGGTCGAACGTTATCTGTCTTCTGATCTGGTCACAGATGTAGCCATTTTCTGGCTGGTGTTTGCCCTCTTCCGAGGTGTCGGCTACTACCAGCAGCTTCGCGAGCGAGAGCAGACCGCTTCACGTCTCGAGGGACAGCTCGTCCAGGCCAGGCTGCAGGCCCTGCAAATGCAGCTCAACCCCCATTTCCTGTTCAACACATTGAACGGCGTTTCCAGCCTGATGCGCTCAGACCCCGACCTGGCCGACGAAATGTTGGAACGGCTGAGCAGCCTGTTGCGTATCACATTGGCAAAGGGGAAGGCGCAAAAGGTTCGGCTGCAGGAGGAAATGGATGTCGTTCAACTCTACGTCTCCATACAGCAGTTGCGTTTCGGCGATCGGGTAAGACACAGCATTCAAGTGGCACCCGAGGCATGGGACGCCCTGGTGCCCACGATGATTCTTCAGCCCATTGTTGAAAACGCGTATGTCCACGGAATTTCCACATCTCTCGCAGAAGCAACGATCACCATCAAGGCTTCCATCGAAGGCGATACATTGTGCATATCGATCCGCAATGCGGGCTGTGTGCCAGGCTCTTTCCCCGATGCCCCGGGAAAGCAGGGCGTCGGCATCGCGAACGTAAAGGCCCGTTTGCAATTGCACTATGAAAGCCGGCAAAGCTTTACCATTACGGAAATGGCTCCAGGCGATGTAACCGCCGTGATCCGGCTACCCCTGGAGATAGACAAGAGTCCAAACAGTGAAAACGCGGAGTCCTGGTATGCCGCTTCAGGTAGTGATCGCGGATGACGAAGTTCTTGCCCGGCAAAAACTCTTACAGCTCTTGCGAGAAGAACCAGACATCGAAGTAGTGGGCGAAGGCGCCAACGCTGCGGAAACGATCGACCTGGTCCAGCTCACGCGGCCCGACGTGTTACTACTCGATATTCGCATGCCAGGCATGGACGGCTTCGATGTCATCTCAGCTCTCAGTTCCTCTTCTCCGCTGAGCCTGCCCAGTATTATCTTCACCACGGCACACGACCAGTACGCACTGAAAGCCTTCGAGGTGCACGCGGTCGACTATCTCTTGAAGCCGTTTACGCGCGAGCGGCTGAGCATTGCACTGGACCATGCGCGTGAGCAACAAGAACGCAGGCGCGCGAATGGGCCGGTGAAATCCGCGCAAAAGAAGGAATATACGAAACGCCTGGTTTTTCGCTCTAAAGGGCGAATCCTTTTCTTGCCCATTGAGGAGATACGCTGGATTGGCGCGGAAGAGAATTACGTGCGGATTTGCGCGGGTAAGGAGAGCCATATGCTGCGCAATACCATGGCCAATTTCGAGACCAGGCTGGATCCTGACGTTTTCCTGCGGATTCATCGCTCTGCGATCGTGAATCTGCAGCATGTAAAGGAATTTCGCACCGATGGAGCCGACGGGGAGTGCTTTGTCACCATGTCAGACGGGCACAAGTTGCCTGTGAGCCGTGGATACCGTTCCCGCATTACCGGCCTCATCGCACGTTAACCATTCCTGCAGAACTCCATCAGGCGCACCACATTAGCAGCGTGCCGAGAAATGTGTCCAAAGGGGAACCTTTTTGCCCTACAGCCCTGACGTCAACCCTAACGAACAAAACTGGTTACATCGAGGTCTGGGTGCGTGGTGTTAGCATCACGCTGATGAAACCTCAACCAACCGATGCGGAGGGCGAGTGATCCCCTTCGTAAAGGCACACGCTTGCGGAAACGACTTCCTGGTCATTCAGGAAAATCTCGCAGGCGTCGAGCCCCGCGATGAACTGACCCGTAGACTCTGCCACCGCAACTCCGGCGTAGGAGCCGATGGTGTGGAGTTTCTGACATGGGAAGGCAAACGCCAGGGAAAGATACGCCTGCATAATGCCGACGGCTCAATCGCCGAAATATCAGGCAATGGAACGCGTTGCGTCGCCGCCTGGATTGCCTACGAAACCAAAGCCGGCCCAGGGGACGAAATCGTCCTCGAAACGGATGCAGGACCGCGCGTTTGCCAGATCGACGGCTGCACGGGGCAGATATTTATGATTACCTCTTCCATGGGTGTGCCGCAGATTGGCAGCGCCAACTTGCCGCTTGGAGGTGGAGAACGGATCGAAGGCGCAATCGTGTCAACCGGAAACCCTCACTTCGTCGTTTTCGTCGACCGGCCGAACTTCTACGATTACCCGTGGGAATCAATTGGATGGGAGATCTGCACCCACATCGCTTTTTTCCCCCAGCAAACTAATGTCGAATTTGTACGCATGATTAGCCCCGATGAAATTGAAATCCGCATCTACGAGCGCGGCGTCGGCCCTACTTCGTCGTCCGGCACCGGCACCTGCGCGAGCGCAAGTGCGACCATCGCACTACGCGGCGCCTCACCCGTGCTGCGCGTGATTGCTCCGGGAGGAGCGCAAACCGTGCAATGGCAAGGACCCGGTTCCGAGATCCGGCTCACCGGGCCGGCAGAGCTTATTTGTTTCGGCGAAACATGGTGAACCTCAATATTCCTGCGATTCGCCGGGGGGCCAAAGTTACCGTGCTCTCCCCGGCAAGCTACCCTCAACCGGAAAGACTGGCCACGGGAGTCGAAACCCTCAGCCGTCTCGGCTTCCTGCCTTGGGTGGGACATCACGCGCTCAGCAAGGCACACCACTACTTTGCCGGCACTGCGCAAGCCAGGCTCGAGGATCTCCATGCTGCCTTCCTCGACCCCGCCGCCGGAGCGATATTTTGTAGCCGTGGAGGTTACGGTTGCAACTACCTGCTCGGGGAGCTTGACCTGGGCCTGGTGCGCGAGCACCCCAAGCCATTCCTGGCTCATTCCGACATGACCTGTTTGCAAACCTGGCTGCTGGATCAGCTGGGCCTCATCTCTTTCCATGGGCCCATGGTGGCCGGCGATTTTTCTCAGCCCGAGGGCGTCGATGAAGCCAGCCTGTTGGCCGCGCTGGGCGGGGAGCGATGGTTCCTGGGAGAAGCCTCAGGGCTGCGTGTACTGCAGCCGGGAAAGGCCAGCGGAATCCTCTACGGCGGCTGTCTTACGCTCCTGGCCGCATCCCTGGGCACTCCTTATGCGCCGCGGACGGAAGGCAAGCTGCTCTTTCTCGAGGACCGCGATGTGAAGCCCTATCAGCTGGATCGATTGCTACGGCAGCTGGTATTGGCGGGAAAATTCGAAGGCGTCAAGGGAATTATCTTTGGCGAAATGCTGGATTGCATTGCGCCAGGACAAAAACCCGGCATGCTGGACGAGGTCATCTTGCGCGTGTTGGACTGGTTCCAAGGCCCCATCGCCATCGGTCTTCGTTCCGGCCACGTGTCTCGGCGCAACGTCACGCTGGCCTTTGGCATTGAAGCAGAATTACACCTGGTGGGCGCACCGGTGCTCAGCTTTCTGGAGCGCGCGACTGAGAAATAATCCTATGGCAAAACACATTCATCTGATCGGCATCTGCGGCTCGGCGATGGCTTCGCTGGCAGGCATGCTGCAAACCAAGGGCTATCGCATCACTGGTTCCGATGCCGCTGCCTATCCTCCCATGTCTGACCTGCTTGCCTCGCTCGGCATCCCCATCATGGAGCCCTATGCGGAAGCGAACCTCTCGCCTCGGCCCGACCTGGTGATCGTAGGCAACGCCATTTCTCGCGGCAACGTGGAATTGGAAAGCGTGCTCGATCAACGCATACCCTTTCGCTCGCTTGCCGAAACTGTACAGCACGAATTTCTTCCTGGCAGAGACTCGCTGGTGGTTGCCGGGACTCACGGCAAGACCACCACTACCAGTATGTTGGCGTGGGTTTATGAAGTCGCTTCACGAGCGAAACCGGAGGTGGCGCCATCTTTTCTGATCGGCGGGATCGCGGAGAATTTCGGCACCAGTTTTCGGGTGCGTGACGGCAAGCCATTTATCCTCGAGGGCGACGAGTACGATACGGCCTTCTTCGATAAGGGGCCCAAGTTCATGCACTACTTTCCCGATGCGCTCATCCTGACTCACGTGGAGTTTGACCACGCCGACATCTACGACGATCTCAAGGCGGTGAAGACCGCGTTCCGCCGGTTAGTCAACCTGGTGCCGCGCCGTGGCCGGGTGATTGCCTACGATGGCAGTCCAAATGTTGACGAGTGTGTTGCTCGCGCATTGTGTGCCATCGAGCGCTACGGGTTCAAATCGGGCTCTGCCTGGCAACTGCGGGATTTGAGCCATGACAATCGCAACTCGAGCTGGAACATTTTTCGTTCCGGGAAGGAGTGGCTCCAGGTAACCCTGCCAATGCCCGGGGAGCACAATGCACTGAACGCCACCGCCGCCGCGGCACTGGCTGCGGGGCAGGGAATCGACTCGGCTGCGATCGCCGAGGCTCTGTCCACCTTTCAAAGTGTGAAGCGCAGGCTCGAAGTGCGGGCCGTCGCCGCGGGGGTCACCATCGTCGACGATTTTGCCCATCATCCGACGGCGATTCGGGAGACTTTGAAAGCTTTGCGCGCCGCCTATCCTGGTCAGAGGCTCTGGGCAGTGCTCGAGCCACGATCGAATACGCTGCGCAGAAACGTGTTTGAACGCGAATTGGTGGAAAGTCTCGCGCTGGCTGACGCCATCGTCGTTGCCGGAGTATTCAAGCAGGAAAGCATTCCCGAGGGGGAGAGAATGCATCCGGAAAAGGTGGTGGCCGAGCTGGTGGGCGGCGGTCACGATGCCACTTTTTACCCTACCGCGGATGCCATCGTGCAACAGCTTACGCCCCGGCTCAAGACGGGCGACGTGGTGGCGATTCTCTCTAACGGCGGCTTCGACGGGATTTATGAAAAGTTGCCGAGGCACCTCGAGCAGCGGACCTGATGCTTAGCTCTGTCACTATGCTGGTGACGTTTGTGGTGCTTGGCCTGCCCGCGGGGCTGGCCGGCATTCCCTGGGCATTGTTGACCGGCGATATCGGTCCGCTCTATCGCTGGAGCATGGTTATCCTGCGCATTGGGGTGAAGCTGGCGCGCATCCGGGTCGAGGTAGCAGGCCGCGAGCACATACCGTCACAGCCTTGTATTTTCATGGCCAACCATGTATCGAATCTTGATCCGCCCATCCTGCTGCCGTTGTTTCCCTTTCGTACTTCTTTCTTTATCAAGCGTTCGCTGCTCAGAATTCCTTTCGTAGGGTATGGCATGCGCCTCGCAGGTTTTATCCCGGTAGACCGCGGCGGCCGCCTGGAGTCGGCGCGGGAGAGCGTCCTGGCGGCGATTAAAGTATTGGCCTCCGGAGTTAACATCTCCACCTTTCCCGAAGGGACACGTTCGCGCAACGGTGTCTTATTGCCCTTCAAGAAGGGACCCTTCTACCTGGCCATGGAGTCGGGCGCTCCGGTGGTCCCTGTTTCCATATGGGGGTCGGAGCAGATGATGACCAAGGGCAGCCTGCGCATCCATCCCGGAACGGCCCATGTGACGTTTCACCCGGCGCTTTTCCCACAGCAATTTGAAACACGGGAGCAACTTGCGGGAGCGGTGCGCGCGGGGATTACCTCAGGTTTGCCGGAATGGATGCACGGCGATGCTACTGCTTGATGATGGCGTTGTAGCCGTCAGAGAGCAGCTTCTGCTTCATCGCGGCAGCCTGCGTGAGATCGGCGAACGGGCCCACCTGAACGTGCAGCAGCTTATCCTGGGGCTCATTCCGCACCACCACACTGTAGCCGCGCTGACGCAGAGCAGAGACCAGCACGTAGGCATCCTCAGGGCGGGCAACCGCGGCGATCTGGACCATGGGCCGCCCAGATGTGGAAGGGGCCGCATCGGCCGGCGCGACATATGCTGGAACCGATTTCAATGCCGGGGGTTTGCTGTTGGCGGGCGGTGCTGGTTTAGCCGGCGTGTCGTCTTCGGACGCCGCATCCTCTTTGACCGCAGCCGGCGCAGCTTTGGCACTCGCCGGCGGCTCCGCTGGCGCTGCTGTTGGCGGCGGTGCTGCGCTTGCGCTTTCGTCCCCATCACCCGAGCTGCTCGCCGGGATATTATCCAGTGCGTGTGGCTGGGCTCCCTGTCCTGTTCCTCTGCCCATGGAATAACCAAAACCAAAGAAGACGCCGCAGATCAACACCAGCCCAAAGAAAATTCCTAACAACGAGGCAGTGCTCAGCGTAATCTCAGACGCTTTCACTTCCTCTTCTTCATCTGTGTCGAAAAGGGTTCTCATAGCTATTTCTCCAGCTTATCTCCCATTTTATTAAAGAGTGTCATCATTTCTATCGGCAGCGGGAAGACGATCGTCGTATTTTTTTCCACACCGATTTCCGTCAGTGTCTGCAGATAGCGCAACTGTAGCGTCATGGGCTGAGTGGCGAGCAGGGCGGCGGCATCCACCAGCCGCTGGGCCGCGCTAAATTCGCCCTCCGCGTGGATCACCTTGGCCCGCTTCTCTCGTTCCGCTTCGGCCTGTTTGGCCATTGCGCGCAGCATCGATTCCGGCAAATCCACTTGCTTTACCTCGACGCTCACGACCTTCACACCCCACGGGGCTGTGTGCTGATCGATGATGCTCTGAATTCTTTGATTCAGTGCTTCCCGATGGGAGAGAAGCTCGTCCAGCTCGACTTCACCCAGCACGGAGCGCAGTGTGGTTTGGGCAAATTGCGAGGTCTGATAGACGTAGTTCATCACCTCGATCACGGCTCGCGAGGGGTCTATGACTTTCAACGTGATGACCGCGTTGACCTTGAGGGTCACGTTGTCGCGGGTAATGATGTCCTGGGGTGGTACTTCGAGCACTTCCTGACGCAGTGAGACACGCACCATCTGATCAAACGGGCGGAAGATCAGGATGACTCCCGGTCCCTTGGGTGAAGGCAAAATACGTCCCAGGCGGAAGACCACGCCCCGCTCATATTCCCTCAAAATCTTTACGGAATTGATGAGATAGATAGCAATGATGAAAATGAGAAACAGGCCGGGGATGCCAATACCCATCATGGTGGGGGCCTCGCTCTCTACAGATTGTACAGGAGCGGGTTTCAGGCTCGTTTCCACGAACCACTGAAGACACGGCGCTTGTCTGCACAGTTACGGCTTCTGCTCTATGCTTCTAACCCCTTTTCAGGAAAGAGGTTGCGGTTGGGTGCGCAACGGGGCTCAGAAGCAATCCTGAGAGGCTAAAGCCCGTGTGAATTTGAGACCTGGGTTTGGCGGTAGAAGTGATTTGCCCGGAGAACCCAGGTCTCAAAAACGAGACCTGGGCCACCCACTCAAAGCGAAAGATTTTCTGAACGGCCGAAGCTGGGCTAACTACGAAACCCGCTCCACCAGGAGCGTCAGGTCGCGCAGCCCGCGCACCCGAACCTGCTCCCCCAGCGCCGCTGGAATGGCCGATTCGGCTTGCCACAGTTCTCCGTTGACCATCACTTGTCCCGAGGGTGCAAGCGGCTGCGTGACCACCGCAATCAGGCCAATCATCGCATCCCCTCCCATGCGCACTTTACTTCGTCGCGCGCGCAAAGCCAGCCGCAACAGGAAAACCGTGATCAGCCCGAAAGCCAACCCAGCACTTAGCGCGGTCGCTAAACCGACCCGCAGTTCAGGAATAGGACCATCCACCAGCGTCAGCGATCCAATGACCAGAGAAACGATTCCCGCCGTAGCCAGCGCCCCATGACTGGGAAAATGAGCCTCCAGAATCAACAACGCGAAAGCGGCTACCAGGAGCATCACGGAGGTGTAACGCAGTGGCAGCAGATTCAACCCGAAAAGCGCAAGCAGAACCATGATCGTCCCAAGCGTTCCAGGGACGATGGTGCCTGGCGTATTGAACTCCAGGTAGATCAGCAGTCCCCCCACCACCAGCACCAGAACTGCGAGATTCGGGTTGGTGAGGCGGTCCAGTATCTCTTCGCGCAGGGTTGGATCAACCCGAATCAGCTGCGCGCCGCGCGTGTGCAACACCAACTTGGAACCATCGAAGCGGGTGATCGTACGACCATCCACCGTATTCAGCAGGCTGGCGTCATCGGGCGCGATCAGATCGATCAGCTTAAGTTGCAGCGCTTCTGTATCGCTGTAAGATTTCGAAGATCGAACCGCGTCTTCGGCTGCTTGCACGTTGCGTCCCCGCCGCGCGACATAGGCACGCAGAAAAGCAGCCGTATCGTTTTCCAGCTTTTGCTTCATGGTGTCGTCGAGCTTGACTCCCTCAACCACGGGATGGGCGGCTCCAGCGTTGCTGCCCGGAGCCATCGCCGCCACATCGGCCGCTTCCAGCAGGAAGAACCCCGCCGACCCAGCCCTGCTTCCCGACGGAGCAACATAGGCAATCACCGGCACTGGCGAAGCAATGACTCTGCTCACCATCTGGCGCATGGATTCGAGCAGCCCGCCAGGGGTATTGATCTCGATCAGGACCGCGTCCGCATGTTGCGCAACAGCCGCGTCCAGGCCGCGGCCCATATAGCTGGCGGTGACGGGCTGAATGGTATCGTCGAGGTGGATCAGGATGACACGCGGCTGGTCTGCATGACCGGCCAGCGTCCAGCAGCAAGTCAGAAGCAGGACACCCAGCAGGCGTTTCACGGAACCGCTTGACCCTTGCTCTCGAGCTGTTGTTTCAGCCCGCGCGCGATAGAATTCTGCGGCTCAAGTTTGAGCGCGTTGCTCACGTCGGCAGCCGCCTCGGATTTCTGGTTAGCCAGCAAATCAAGCCGGCCCAACACCAGGTATGCGGTGACGTTAGGCGCAGCCTTGAGGGACTCGCCGGCCTGCAGGCGCGCCTCTTTGCTGTCGCCCTCATTCTCCCTCACCAACGCCAGGCCGGCGTGGGCTTCAGGATCATTGCTCTGCACTTCGATCGCTGCTTGAAACTCGCGCTCCGCTTCCAGAATCAAACCTTGGTTGAAAAAGCGCATGCCGGCTTGGGTATCCGCTTCCGCGTGTTTTTGCGGTGGCAGGGTGGACAAGCGCTGCTCATCCATTTGCTCGATGGCTAGTGCGGCCTGGCGGAAAGAGGCTTCGTTGAAGGTCCGCTTGATTCGCTCCAGGGGGACGCTCTCTGCATCTGCGGTAGGATCGAACGCCGCGTTGACACGATTGTTGGCCGTGGTGCCGGCCGTCGCAGTTGGGTGCGGCTCGGCCCGAAGAGTGGCCTGGAACGCCTGCGCTTCCGTATCCTGGGGCCGAAGCTTCAGGGTCTGCGCGATGGCTCGCTGGGCTCCGGCCACATCTTTCTTGCGGGCCAATGCCAGGGCGAGGTTGAACTGGTAATCCGGGTCATTGGGATCGGCTGAGACCGCCTGTTGGAAAAAAGAAGTAGCATCCAGGCCCCGGCGGGCAGCTGCGACTCCCTGGTTGTTAACCACCTCGGGCAACGGCAGCTGCTTGTTCACGAAGGCAAACGCGTCTTCCGCTTTGACATAGGTGCCCAGGTAGAAAAAAGCCAGACCACGGTCGAAGTCGGCTTCGAGTGCGTTGGCGTCATTGCGGGGCAGCCGCCCCAGGGTAGTGGCCGCCAGATCGAACTGCTGGTTGGCGAAATAGGCCTTGCCCAGTGCCAGCAGCGCCGGCGAGAAGCTGGGGTCAAGCCGCACCGACTCCTTCAAGTGCCGGATCTCTTCCGCAGGATCGGGTTCCACCAACCCCCGAATGTAGTTCTCGAAGGCATCCACGCGCAGTCCTGCGCCTGCCGCAATAAAGGTACTTCGAGAAACCGCAAACTGCGGATCGATCTCCTTCGCCAGTCCCCAGGCCAGGCTGTTGAATACGTCGATCAGATGCGTGATATCCGCCTCTTCCTGGAGAGGAGCCGACAGGTGCAGAGCATCTACCTTCAGTACCTGGGCCTTGACCTGGAAGCGTGAACCGCTGGTCGAAAATGACCCAACGATCACATAGTCGGCATCCAGGGTCTGGGCCAGGCGGATGGCGCTCGCTCGCGAAGGTTGGAAGGTAGAAGGCAGCCCTAAGTGATCGAGTGCATACAGTCGATCGTCGCGGCTGATGGGCATAAAGCCCGCCGACCCGAGACGGAGATTCAGGATTTCCGGAGCCGCTTCGCTAATCCAATCCAGGTTCGGCTGGTCGGCCTGGTTGTTGAAGGGAAGCACCAGCAGCAGACGGCCTTGCACTGGCGCGGGGTCTTGCGCCATCAGCCCGTAGGGCAGAAAAAGCGCCAATACCAGCAGCAGCGCGCGTATGAGTGGCCGGGGGAACACCCCCTCAGTATAGTTCTGGTGGCCAGGGTCCAGGGGAGTATCGTTCCCGGCTACGCAGGGTGTTCAGCGCAAGCCGGCGAGCTGGGGACGGTTGAAGTGCATGACCGCTGCCCACTCGCCCTGCCGCTCATCGCGCCAAACGATTCTTCCGTCCAGAAGATGAGCGATCGCGCCCGGATCCAGATCACGGTGAAAATCGAAAAACCGGACGTCCATCGCCTCATTCCGCCGTCCCAGATCCATCCACAGGTGCGGAGGGTCGTATTTGGTGGAAAAGGCAAAGCCGACGCTGAAGTCCTGGGTAGAACCTGCCGCTTTTTGTATCTCCGGCAGGGAGAAGTTCGGCACCGTGACGACCGCCATCGGCTTCTTTACATAGCCCAACTCAGGTTTGGTCAGTTCATCGCTGCCCGGCCACGCAGTCAGGATAGTGCTGCCTGGAAAACGGGTCACGATCTGCCGGATTGCCTGTTGATGCAGCCGGATCACATCTGCATAGTTCAGATTGTCTTCGGGAGCGAACTTGTAGGGTGGGTTGACGAAAAGCCCAATCAGGAAAGCGGCTGCGCAGAGCATAACCAAACCCCACCAGTAGGACACACGACGATAAAAAGTGGAAACGCACAACAGCAGAACCAGCGGATAGAGAGGCAGCAGATAGCGCGTCAACAGAGCGCCGCCAATCACGGAAAAGAACAGGATGTTCGCCCCCATGACAACGTAAAGGATTGCCTGGTCTGCAGGCGAAATGCGAGGCCGCATGGTTCCGTCCCGTTCCCGCAAGGGCAGCAGCAGCACGGCCCCCAGCATGCACAACACGGGCACAAACATGTTCATATGGGCGGTCAGCTGCAGCAGGCGATGCGCCAATGCCAGCAGGATGCGCAGGGGCGAAAGAGTAGACGTCGCATTGTAACGCAAGAATTCCGGGTTGCCGAACAGGAAACCGGTGCGGTGGCGATAGTAGGCGTACCAGGCCAACAGCGGGACCACAGGGAATAGCAGCATCAGCCCCGTGCGGAGATGCGCGCTTCGCTCGGGGGGGCTCGTGCGCAGGGAAAGGTAGACCTCCCACAGGACGAGCGCCAGCGGTGTAACAATGGCTGTTTCTTTTGCCAAAACAGCCACGGCGAAGCAGGCCGCAGCGGCCCACAGGGCCGGCGGCCGCCGCCGGCCCGGAAAGACAAAGACCAAGCCCCACAGGGTGGCGGCGGTGGCAAACATGTCCGCATGCGCCAGCGTACTTTGGGCAAACCACACCGGGTAGATTGCGGTGAGCAACGTGGCTGCAGCCGCCACTCGTTGCTTGCCATTCAGCAACACGCCCAGCCGATACACGGCCAGCAGGGCAATCGCGGTGACCAGGCACATGGCGGTGCGCGTAACGGCCGGTGTAAATCCCGACTTCCACCACAACGCCAGATAGAGGGAGGGGAGTGGCGGATGAGCATTGGCCAGGGTGGTCGACGGAATCACATCCCCGGTGCGAAAGAAGTCGTAAGCTGCGGGGATATAGTAGCCGGCCTCGTCCCAGTAGTAGGGCAGGCGCAGCAGGGTCAGATGCGAGAGGTAGACGCCCACGAACAGCAGTGGGAAGATGAGCCTGAGCGGCAGCGGGCGGTCGAACTGTGTCGGCTGTTCGGGAAGTTCGGCCACGAGTCTCCGAAACTGCGCTTAGTGGACTGGGCCCTGGGGCATGACCGGGGGCCGCGGCTCGAGAGAGATGGGGCCAAATGTGTGCTCATATTGCAGCAGGTTCTGTTCCAGCAAACCGCACAATGCCTTGGCCTGTTGCGGGCTGAGATACACGGTTTGGAAGGCGTTGATGGTAATTTCCTCTGCCGTTTCCTGGTAGGCCGTGCCGAAGGTGAGACGGAAATCCCAGACGCTCTTTTGCACCTGAACGCTGTTGGCATACCCTTCGCGGTACTCGGTCATCCGCTTCAATACGACGTTCGGTTGAGAAGGCTCTTGGCTCATGGGCTATAGAGTAGTCGATTTCATCCGGTGGAGAAAAAGAAACCGCAGGTCGCGCTCCATCGAAAAACATTTCCAAGAAAGACCATCCACACAGAGATCTCTCCACTGCGCTGCGCTCCGGTCGAGATGACAAAGGGGAGGGTGGCGCTTCCGGGGAGAGTGGCTGCTAAACAGAAACTCTCCAACACCGGGTCGACAATTCATTGGAAACGTTGAAATTTGGCCCACCCAAAGTGATGAAAAAGGGCTTCCATATAGCAACTTCTTTCCCTGGAAGCGCCGCTCTCCCCTTTGTCATCTCGACCGCAGCGCAGCGCAGCGCAGTGGAGAGATCTCTGTGTGGATGCTCTTACTTGGGAATGTTTTTTCGCCTCAACCCTGTTGGTAGCGGCGGAAAATAAGCGAGGCGTTCGTGCCCCCGAACCCGAAGGAGTTAGTCATCGCGTACTCCATCGATGTAGGCTGCCCCTTGTCCCTTACCAGGGGAAAGCAGCAAGCCTCATCGACATCCTGCAGGTTGGTCATCGGCGGAGCCATCTGATCTCTCAGTGCCAGCACCGTGATTCCCGCCTCCAGACTGCCGGCGCCCCCCAACAGATGGCCGGTCATCGACTTGGTCGAACTCACCAGCAGGCTTTTGGCCGATTCGCCAAAAGTCTCGCAAATCGCCCTGGCCTCCGCTCGATCACCCAGGGGAGTAGACGTAGCATGCGCGTTCAGATACTTAATCTCACCCGGGTCGACGCCGGCATCGAGGAGAGCCAACTGCATCACGCGGCGTACTCCGCGGCCATCCTCAGGAGGAGCGTTGGTGTGGTAGGCATCGCTGTTAGCAGCGTAGCCAACGAGCTCGGCGAGGATCGTAACGCCGCGCTTGACCGCATGCTCGTATTCCTCCAGGATCAATACCCCGGCGCCTTCCCCAACCACAAACCCGTCCCGGCCTGCATCCCAGGGCCGCGAAGCAGTTCCCGGGTCGTCGTTGCGGGTGGAAAGAGCGCGCATCGATGCGAAGCCGGCGACTGAAAGCGGAGTGACCGCCGCTTCGCTTCCTCCGCAGATCATCACATCGGCGTCGCCGCGCTGGATCACACGAAACGACTCACCCACCGCGTGGGCACCCGTGGTGCAGGCAGTAGCGGAGGTCAGGTTGGGTCCGGTTGCGCCATAACGAATGGAGATCTGACCGGCGGCCAGATTGGCGATCGTCGCGGTGATGAAGAAGGGCGACACCCGGTTCGGCCCTGCGGAAAGCAACTTACTGTGCTCCCGCTCAATGACCTCGAAAGCACCGATGCCGCTGCCCACGTATACGCCGACTTTGCCTGCATCTTCCTTTTCCATATCGAGCCCGGACTGCGCCACCGCGAACTCTGAGGCGGCCAGCGCAAACTGGATGAACCGGCCCATCTTCTTGATTTCTTTGCGCTCGATGAAATCTTCGGGGACGAAGCCTTTGACCTCGCCGGCGATGCGGCAACTGAAACCCGTGGCATCGAAGAGGGTGATCGGGCCGATGCCCGACTCCCCCTGCAGCAGAGCCTTCCATGTGATGTCTGTCCCCACTCCCACTGGGCTGACCAAACCTACCCCGGTTACTACGACACGACGTTCAGGATTTTTCATGCTCATGAGGGCGCAGGGACCTTCTTCCACACGCGACCTGGATGTTGCGGATGATGAACGGCAATTCGAGGGAGATTATCCGTGAATCGATTGGTGCGAAAGGGGGGACTCGAACCCCCATGGGTTGCCCCGCCAGATCCTAAGTCTGGTGCGTCTGCCAATTTCGCCACTTTCGCATAACATGCCGCCGTCTTCTCATGATAATTGATGCACTTCGGCATATTCGCCGGAGGGTACGCGGGCGTACACATACGGACCTTCCGGAACCAGCGCCACCCGGGCGCCGGGAGCCAGTCTTTCAAGAACAGCGGCCGTGGCGGCCTGCCAGCTGGGAAAAGCACGGGAAGCTAACCCGCCGAGCTGGCCGTTCCCGATCCCCGGCAGGTAGAAGAACAGCTCATACTTCTGCCCGGCAAGGGCTAACTTCTCCAGCTGCCACTGGTCGATCTCCACATCAGCTTTGCCGATCTCCTCCAGAAAGCTGTCGTAATCGGAGAAGGTCGCGACCTTCGCGGCAAATTCCGGCGAACCCACCCCTTCCGCGCACTCTCCTAGGATCAGGATCCGCCCGCCAGGCTTGGCGATGTGCTGCGCGGCTGTGAGCCCCTTGATGGTCTGGTACAGCGTCAGGTCGAGCGGATGGCCGGCGGCGCTGGTGATGACGGCATCTGCGAGCCCAGTCAGTCGCTCCAGCGACGTGGTGCGCAGGAACTCGACCCCGGCAGCATGCGCTTCCACGGGATGACCGGCGAAGATGCCGGAGATTTCCCGGCTCTGGGTCAGGGTTACGTCCAACATGAAATCGTGACCCGCCATGCGGGCAATTTCCAGCAGCTCGGCATGAAGCGGATTGTCGGTAATCGAACCCTCGGTCGCCATCGGTTCGCGCATGAATTTGGGCGAGTGGATGACTTTGATCGTCTCCTGGGCGGCCAGGCCGGGGGCCACCAGCTTGCGTCCACCGGAAAACCCCAGCATCAGGTGCTGCTCGATGAAGCCAAGGGTAATGTGCAGGTCGGCCGCCATGAACCGCTCATCGATATAGACCGGAATGCCCCGGCGCGTGGATCCCAGGTGGCGATGTTGGGCCAGCACCCGGGCATCGTGGTTCACTATCCTGTATTTCCCTGCGATCTCTGGTCCGAGGATGGCCTGGATCTCGTCTGCGCTGGCTTCGCGGTGCAGTCCGGTCGCGATCAGGATGGTCACGCCTTCCACCGGGATACCCGCCTCATGCAATCGGCGGAGCAGAGGTGGCAGCGTCAGCCAATTGGGTGCGGGCCGGGTGATGTCGCAAACCGAGATAGCAGCAGTCTTTTTGCCCGCCACCAGAGCCGCCAGCGGCTTGCTGCCAATGGGGTGGTCAAGCGCCGCATTGAGCGCCGCTTCCACGTCCGGCAAAGCAGATGCTGACCGGCCCTCGATCACCTCGTACCTGGGCCCGTTGGGCAAAGTCAGGTTCAGGCCATGCTTCCCGAATGCGAAGTGTATCTGCATGCCATTTACTGTACCGGTTAGAGGGTGCCTTTGAGAATCTGACCCAAGACGGTCCACGGCTAATATCCTGCGGCCTTTCCGAAGGTGTGGCGCTTGTCCTGGCCGCCTTCGATCAACCCGGTCTTCGGATCCACCGCGATGCATTCCCCATCGCTCCAGTGATGATCGTCACCGTCTCCACCCTGGATGGTGTAACCCATGCCCCGGAGAGCCTGCAGGGTGTTGGCCGGAAACCCCGGCTCCACGAAAACGACATCAGGCAAGTATTGCTGGTGAAACCGCGGAGCATCCACCGCTCGCTGGATATTCAACCCTCCATCCGTTACGCTCAGGAAAATATTTGCCACCGTGGTGATGATGCGAGGGCCGCCCGGAGACCCGATGACAAAGCGAACTTTATGATCCTCAAGGACAATGATGGGCGTCATGCTCGACAAGGGACGCTTGCGCGGACCGATGGCATTGGCCGAACCCTGAATCAATCCGAACATATTCGGCTCGCCAACCTTGGAAGTGAAGTCATCCATCTCATCGTTCAGCAGGATCCCCAGTCCTTCCGCGGTCGCGCCAGACCCGAATGAGTTGTTCAGGGTGTAGGTAACAGACACTGCATTTCCTGCCTGGTCGAGCACGGAGTAGTGAGTCGTTTGCTTCGACTCAGCCGGAATGTAACCCGCTGGTCTGAGCAGCGCACTGGAGGGAGTTGCTGTTGTCGTGTTGATACTCTTTCGCCAGGCAGCGGCGTAATCCTTGTCGATCAGCTGCCTGGTGGGCACAGACTGAAAATCAGGATCGCCCAGGAACGAAGTGCGATCGTAGAAAGCGCGCCGGAAAGCCTCAAGGATCAGGTGCATGGAGGCGGGTGTGCGGTCGCTCAGGCTACCCAGATCAAAGCCTTCCAGAATATTGAGAGTTTCGAGGAGCGCGATGCCGCCTGACGACGGCGGAGGAGGAGCAAGAATCTCGTATTGGCGATAGGTGCCTGTCAGAGGCTGCCGATCCTTTACCTGGTAGATCGCCAGGTCTTTTTCGCTCACCAGTCCGCCGCGTTTTTCGATAGCGCGGGCCAGATCGCCGGCGAGGGCACCGTGATAGAAGCTCCCCGGATCCCGCTCGATGCGGGTGAGTGTGCGCGCCAGGTCCGGCTGCCGGAAGACCTCTCCCGGTTGATAGAAGTTTCCGCCGCGTTGGAAAATGCGCCGCGACTCCGGGAACCGCGTAAGCACGGGATCGTGGAGCATAGCTGCCTCTTCGGCAGTGAGGACGTAGCCTTTGTCTGCAAACTCGATCGCCGGAGCCATGACTTGGGCAAGAGAGAGCTTGCCAAACCGCCGCTCCGCCTCAACCAGCCCAGCCACTGTGCCTGGAACACCCACAGACAAATAGCCGACCGTGGAGGCCTCGGGAATGATCTTGCCATTGCTGTCGAGATACATGTTGGCACTCGCTCGCAGCGGCGCCTCCTCACGGAAATCGAGGAAGTGGGACTCACCGTTGGCCAGCCGCAGCATCATAAAGCCGCCACCGCCCAGATTGCCCGCGTCAGGATAAACCACAGCCAGCGCAAAGCCAGTAGCGACAGCGGCGTCGACTGCGTTGCCTCCTGCTTGCAGCATCTTCAACCCGGCATCGCTGGCCAGGTGATGAATGCTCACGACCATCGCGTGCTGTGCCTGTGCTGGGGCTATGTCGGGCAATGCGCCGGTTTGCGACCCGGCAGGTAGGGCGAGCAGGAACAACAGCAGGGAGAGGGCGAGCTTGGCCATGAACGATAGTCTCTCCTATTCCGCGCGAGTCTTTTACCCTCTCCCGCGAGAACCATTGATCGGGTGCCCCATCCTTCGCGCTTTTTGCGAAGGGTGGGATACCACTGCTCTGCACCCGAGACCCTTCCCCGCACATTCTGTTTATCCCACCCTTCGCAAAAAGCGCGAAGGATGGGGCACCCGAACTGTTCATCCCCCGTAGGTCGGAGCGAAGAATTAGTTTAGAGAGAACGGAAGAGAAGCTCCCGCGCTGCTTTGATCTCCTGCGGCAGCACGGTGTGAGGGCGACCCGGATACCGCTGCAGTTGGACCTCAGCGCCCATGGCACGGAACTGGTCTGCCGATGCCACGACCCGGCTCCAGGGCACATGCGGATCGGGATCCCCGGAACTGAACACCGCGGGCATCCCGGCGAAGTTGCCGGGATGGTGCAGGTCCGCATCCGGCGGCCCGATCAACCCCCCGGTCAAAGCAATGACACCCCCATACCGCGCAGGGTTTCTGGCCGCGAACTCCGATGACAAGCAACCGCCCTGGGAGAAGCCGCAAATAAAAATTTGCTCCAGCGATACGCCGGCATCGACCGCCTGTTTCACAATCGAACCCACTTTCGCCAATGCCGACGACAGCCACGGCTCGTTGTCCTTGATGGGCGCCAGGAAGGAGAGAGGATACCAGCGATGATCGGCGGCCTGCGGGGCTAGATAGGCAACGCGCTCATCGTACATCTCCGTTGCCAGCCCGAGTATGTCTTCTGCCGAGGCACCACGCCCATGCAGCAGAATGACAGCCGCGGTTGCCTGCTCCAGCCGGGCGCCGAGTGTGCGGACAGGCTGATCACGATGAGGGTCGTTCAACGGCTCTCCTATCCTACTTACGAGTGTGCAGCGCAATCGGAGGCAGCAAGCGTTCCACCCGCGCGCGCTGCGGCTCCAGCCACGGTGGCAACTTGAGAGCCTCTCCCAGAGAAGTGACGGGCTCATCGAGGGCAAACCCCGGTGGATCGGTCGCGAGCTCGAACAACACACCTCCCGGCTCGCGGAAGTAAATTGAGTGGAAGTAGGTGCGGTCGAGCACCGGTGTTACATCGAGCGAATTCGCCACCAGCAGTTCGCGCCATTCCAGTTGCGAGGCATCGTCCGCAGCGCGAAACGCGATGTGGTGCACGCTGCCTGCGCCCATACGGCCATAGACGAGCTGGGGCTGAACCAGCACATCAATGTGATTGCCCAGCGCACTGCCCTCCGCGGCAAAGCGAAAGCGGGTCCCGTGCTCGCCGATCTTGTGGAAACCCATAGTAGCCAGAACGCCTACCGTCTTCTCGTAGCCGCCCTCACACATCGTCACTCCAAAGAAGCCGCGAATCGCGTGTTCGGGGGAAATATCGCTGGTGCGGGGAGCCTTAACCTCCCCCGCGTCGTGGTGGCCGACAATCTCCAGGCGCATGCCGTCAGGATCGCCGAAGCTGAGCACCTCTTCCTGGAACCGCTCCCCGGTACGCTCCACCGGAACCCCGGCGCCCAGGAGGCGCTTTTCCCAAAAAGCCAGCGAGGCATGCGGGACACTGAAGGCCGTGGCACAAGTCTCTCCAACGCCTATGCTCCCGCGCGAGGCCCGCGGCCAGGGAAAGAAGGTCAGGATCGTTCCCGGGGAACCGGCGTCGTCGCCAAAGTAAAAATGGTAAGTCCCCGGATCATCGAAGTTGATCGTGCGCTTGACGAAACGAAGCCCCAGGACTTCCGTGTAGAAGTCAAGATTTCGCTGCGGATCTGAAGCAATTGCTGTTACGTGATGGAGACCGACGATGGGCTTTGGCATGGGGCGCCTCCAGTTGAGTGTAAGACAGTCCGCTCACTATGGATGATCGGTCCCGCGGAAGGATCTGAACCAAAGCAAAAAAAAGGGGGCACCCGGTTTGGGCGCCCCCAGGATCTATGGTAGTTGCCTACGGCAGGTAATAGCGGAATGAGGTCCAGAACATGTTGTCTATGCCTTTGGTACCGACGCCGCCATTGATGCCGGAACCGGCAACCGGTGCGCCCGTCCAGCTTTGGCGCAGGGCGTAAGCGTACTGCATACCCAAGCGCACGCGGCCATAGTCGCCCTTGTAGAAGTCATACCAATAGCCGGCGGTGGCTTCCTGGACGTCTTTGGTCTGGGCGCCGCAGCTTCCGCCGGGGTAGAACCCAGTGGAACTCCCGTTGTAGCCGGGAGCGGTCGTGGTGAGGCAGGAGGAGTTGTTGAGGTAGTAAGAGCCGTAGCCGACTGGCGCGACGGATGGCGCAGCCCAGTGCCCGCCCCATAATTTGGTGACGGGATTCTGCGCTGCCGTGGGCGCACCGAGCGTGGTGCCGGACCAGGAGCTGCGACCGGCGTAGTCCCCACCGTAGTTCAGATAGATCATGAGGCGAGGTGTGGCGGCAAACTCTACTGTGCCCAGAGCAGAGGTGTTGTGCAAGGGTGAGAATTCGCCGCTATTCGCGGAGGTAACGTCGGAGAGCGAGCTGTCGCCATAACGGCCAACACCCGGTCCGTAGAGGCCCTTAAGGCCCAGAGTCAGCCTTTTGTCGAGCACCGTGATGCGACCGCTCGCGCCTATGCCGCCAAGGGCGATTTTGTTGTTGTAGCTGCCGGCCGTGGTGAGCGCCGGGGCGACCGTGGCTCCGGTGACGATGTCCTTCAAGCCGCCATAGAGGTTGCCGTTGGTGGTTTCGCCGGGATAAACGGTCTCATGGGCGTAACGTCCGATGCCGAAGACTTCAAAGTGACCAAAGCTGGCATCGTAGGCCCCTTTGACGATGATGTCCGGCATGATATTGAAGGAATAGTTGGCTATGTTGGTGCAGGCGTTGACCGTCTTGTAGACCGGTAGGTACGTATTTATGCCGCCATTCGCTTCGTTGGTGTAGTTCACGATGCTGGTCGAGGGCGAGCAGGCGCTTATAGCGGGATTGTAGTTTCCACCGTTCGCACCGGCGCTGCCCAAGACGGCGTAGGGAGTGTTGCCGGCCAGCGTGGCGCTGTAGAGCAGCTGGGGATTCTCGAATGCGAGGCCGAAAGCTGCGTGATCCATGGTCTTGGTAACCCGGAAGCCGTACTGGCGCTCCCAGACGAAGCCCGGAACGTAGTTCGGGTCTATGGTTTGGGGAGTGAGAATGTCGCTGGCCAGGTTGGAAACGCCCTTCTTGTCTTCCGTCGCCAGGGACCAAAGCTGGCCACCAGTGAACGCCCACCCGTTGTTGAGCGCTATTTGAGCCCACAGGACGCGCTGACGAAAAACATAGCTGTTGCTTTGGTTATCGTTCGAAGTAATGCCGGTGCCGAGCCAATCAGCCTCATAGTAGCCGCGCAAGGTTGCCGAGCCAGTCTTTCCTTCGGCCATCAGAGCGACGCGCGACTGGCGTGCGGTCCCGTAGAACTCGCTCAGGGAGTAGGCATCGGCGTGCTCGTACGGCAGGGCGTTGAAGGCGGTAGGAATATCGCCGCCGGTGGCACGGGTGCGATACACCGTTTCACCCGCCAGATAGCTGCCGGTCGGTGAGAGCGTGACGCCCTTGAAGTGGATTACGTCGGGATGCTCTATCTGCTTTTCCACCTTGGCCTGGTTATCCTGGATGGTGGTGGTAAGCGAGGTGGTGTTCGTCTTCAGGTCGGTAACGGCACCCTGCAGATTGCTAACCGCCTGCGTATTCTCGGTCAGGGTCGCCGACTGTTGCGCTGCCTGTTGCTGCGCCTGGGTGGCCGCCGCCTGGGCTGCCGCCGCTGCCTGCTGAGCCTGCTGCAACTGCTGGTCGCGATCGCTCAGCTGTTGCTTCAACTGTTGAATCTGCGAATTCATGTCCTGCCGCAACGATTCAATCTGGCTCTCCACAGAAGGCTTTTTGGGTACTGGAGGCTTCTTGGTGGTGCGTTTATGGGTCGTAGTAGGACTCGTTGTACCGGACGCTGTTGTCTGTGCCAGCCCGGCAGACAATGCCGAGACAAGCGCCAGCGTCGCCAGCGTCTTCAGTTGGATCTTCATTTGGCCTCTCTTTGCTGTTAAATCGCAGTGCAACCACGATGCAGGAAAAGTCTGGTACAAGCGCACGCGCGTGATTCAAACGGGGAATCAGAGCGCTCGGGGGCCCTTTTCGCTCCTGTGAGATTCGCAGCTGCCTGTGAACATCTGAAGAATTTGCCGTGAAAAACCGAAGAAACAGGAGAGGCAAGACCTTTGTTTTGAGTAGGTCGCGCCACCGGGGTAGGGAAGATCGTGACAAGTACCCCGAAAGCAGGACAGCCAGGCGTAGGTACTTCATGGGATGCTCGCGGGAGAAAAGTCAGGGCTCGCGCTCCAGACGAGACACCGGGAATCAAGCAACCGAGCTTAGTTGAAAAGAACTCAGTCGAAACGAACTCAATCGAAATGAACGGTGACCTCTCCCAATTGCGGAAAGCGAGCCAGCGCAACCGAGCCGCTGTCCGTCAGGATCTTGCCCGTCCAGCTTCCGGTTGTGATCCATTGCCCGGCGAACAAACCGCCAGTGCGGCTTTGCGCTTCGTTGGCCAACCACAAAACCAGGCGCAGCAGGTCCCCTCCGGCGGCATTTTTGCCGTTTTCCACGCGCACAAAACCGTCCACATTCATTTGCGCGCTTACGCTGGCGAAGTTGAAATCCGCCCAACCGGAAACCGGAGGGCCGGCAATGAAACCGCCATTGGACTGCAGATCCGCAATTGCCGTGAGCCAATCCGCGGTTCCCGGATCCAGTAGACCCGATTCCAACAGCTCAATCGCTGGGTGACAGCTGGCGATCGCATCCACCAGTTCCTCCCGTGAGTACGGAACAGCGCGCGGACGCAGATCTTTCCCCAGCAGAAAGGCAATTTCAGCCTCAACCCCACGCATCCTGCGGAATTGCTTTGCAATCCGCGCCCCGCTCGTAGCAAAGCCGGCCTCCGGCATCGGCGCGTACACCGGCGTTGCGTCGGGGGCAGGGGCGCCGACCTTCCAGCCGCCTGCCTTCCCCAGCGCCCGCAGCATCACGTCCTGGATGAAGTACGCCTCTTCCAGAGTCTTCGGCCGCAATCCCGGCGGCAATTCATCCATTGGTTGCAGAGTTCGCCGGGCTTCCAACAGTATCTCCGCTGCCTGGTACAACCTGTTTTTCTCCATTCCGTTCAACGTTTCAGAGTTGCTGCCATCCATGGATCCCCCCCCGGGCGTTGTTCTCATGTAAAGCCTACGACAGTCGTCCGGCCGGAGTAACCTAACGACTGAGCCAAACGTCCTACGCAATGGAAAGCATCGGGGATCTATGGTCATAAAAAAATCGAACAATATTCCTTCCTCCGAAATCACACCCAAGAGCGTCTACCTCAATCGCCGCGCGTTCATGGCCGGTGCCGCAGCGCTGGGAATTGCCGGGATGCTCGAACCTCGCCGCGCAGCGGCGGACGCGACGAAATTGGAGACGGTCAAGAGTCCGCTCTCCACTCCCGGGCTGACGCCCACCTCCTACAAAGACATCACCACTTACAACAATTTCTATGAATTCGGGGTGGAAAAAGACAATCCCTCGCATAACGCTGGAAAGATGAAAACCCGCCCATGGAAAATCACCGTGGACGGCCTGGTGAAGCAGAAGAAAACCGTCACCATTGAGGAGTTGCTCAGTTTCAAGCCCATCGAGGAGCGCGTCTATCGCCACCGCTGTGTTGAGGCCTGGAGCATGGTGATCCCCTGGGCCGGCTATTCGCTCTCCGAGTTGATCAATTGGGCCGAGCCTCTACCCAAAGCCAAATATGTTCAATTTCTGTCCTATGAGGACTCGGCTATTATGCCCGGGCTGTCTCAGATCAACCTGAACTGGCCCTATTCCGAAGGCCTGCGCATGGATGAAGCCATGCATCCTCTCACGCTGCTTACTTTTGGGCTGTACGGCGAAATGCTGCCCAACCAGGACGGAGCGCCGGTGCGTGTCGTGATCCCGTGGAAGTATGGTTTCAAATCCGCCAAGTCCATCGTGAAGATTCACTTCACCTCGGATCAGCCGCCCACCGCATGGAACGACAGTGCGCCCCGGGAATACGGTTTCTATTCCAACGTCAACCCCAACGTTGATCACCCTCGTTGGAGCCAGAAGACGGAGCGCCGCATCGGCGCCTCAATCTTCCAGCAACGCCAACCCACGCTCATGTTCAACGGCTATGGCGATCAGGTGGCCAGTCTCTACAACGGCATGGATCTAAAAAAGAACTTCTAGGGCATGACCAAACGATCCATCGTTGCCCTGAAAGTCGCCGTCTGGCTGGTCTGCCTGGCGCCTCTGGCAAAACTGGTCTACCACGGGTTCACCAACAATCTGGGACCTGATCCGACGGCGACAGTGACACATGCCACCGGCTTTGCCACGTTGCGTCTGCTGGTCATCTCCCTGGCCATCACTCCGGTGCGGCGGCTTTCTCCACGGCTTTCCTGGTTAGTGCGTTTTCGCCGCTTACTGGGCCTGTTCGCTTTCTTTTATGGCTGCCTGCATCTGCTTACCTGGCTCTGGCTTTATTCCGGTTTCAGTGTCGCTGCGATGGCAGATGACCTTGGCAAACGCCGTTACATCATGGCGGGTATGGCAGCGTGGGTGCTTTTGCTTCCACTGGCCGCCACTTCCACCAACTGGTCGATCCGCACGCTTGGGGGAAAGCGCTGGCAGGCCCTGCATCGCTTAGCGTATGTCTCGGCCATCCTCGGCGTGATTCATTACTGGTGGATCGTCAAGAGCGGAGTTCGTACTCCCATCACCATCACCCTGGTCCTGACCGTGCTCCTGCTGTCGCGCGTCGTCTGGTGGATGCGCCAGAGCGCCGGGAGTGTCGATGGGCGTGCGGCCAACCTAAGAAGATGAAATGGCGCGGGCGAATCTCGAGTGGGTGGCCCAGGTCTCAAAAAGCGAGACCTGGGCTACCCCACTCAAATTGGAGGTCGCAGTTTGAGTTTCGACAGAGGAATCATTGGCCTACGGCCCACCCAACGTGATGAAAACCGGCTTTTGTTCAGCAACGACTCTGCCTGGAAGCACCGCCCTCCCCTTTGTCATCTCGACCGAAGCGCAGCGCAGTGGAGAGATCTGCGGTTCAGCGGTCCTTTCTTGGAAATGTTTTTCGACAGAGCGTACCCGCGCTGCTAGCAATATTCACGACTAAGTCGAGCCCTGGTACAAAAGCGCCTATTCTTCGATCCCGGCGAACATGTCAGGCTCGAGCGGCGTGGAGCGGATACCCCGCGCAGCAGCCAGCAGGTATTTTTCCTCACCGGCCGTCTCATCAAAGGCCGCCTTCACCTTGGCGAACATTCCCGCTTGGGTCCTATGCTGCATGAAGGCTTCAAGTTTCTTCGCTTGCAGGCCGCCCAATTCCAGCACCAACGAAGCTGGCATCAGTGCGATTCTCCGCCCTTCTTCCGCGTCTGCATGGGCCAGAAAAGGAGCCGCACCGTAGTACAGCTTTTGCGCACGGTAGGGAAGCAGACCCTGGGCAATCTGTTCCGCGGCAAAATTGTGGCGCCCTGCCCAGTGAAAGGCAGCCGTGGCAAAGAAACAAACCATAGTGTGGTCGGGATGAAGATTGACGTTTCCATCGCCACCAAAGGTCAGCACCACGTGCGGCCGAAACCTCCGTAGGTGCGCAACCAAAACCGTCGTTACCTGGGTAAAGTCCAGTCCCGCCAGGCCGCCATCGGGATAGTTCAGCACCTCACCATGGTCGACGCTCAATACGCGCAGCGCTGCGGCGAACTCCTGCCGCCGCAAAATGGCGAGCTCGTCGTCGTTGCGGGCATTGCCCCGGTGGGATCCCGCTTGGCCTTCCGTGAGGCAGACCACGCTGGTTTCGACGCCACGTTGATGAGCCAGCATCAACGCGCCGCCAAAAGCTCCACACTCATCATCCGGGTGGGCAGTAAAACACATGAGTCGAAGAGACAAGTTGGTCAGTCCCAGGGAAGGCAATTTTCGGCTACAGGGCGAAAGCTTCTGCGATGCAGTGGAGTCGGCCCGTGTGCTAAGAGAGCCTGCTTGTGCTCGGGCGTGCTGTAGCCCTTGTGAGATGCCAGACCATAAACCGGGTATTCACGATCCAGTTGGCGCATGCGATCATCCCGGTAGACCTTGGCCAACACCGAAGCTGCAGCGATCGAAATGCTCAGCGAATCGCCATAGATAATGCTCGTCTGCGCACAGGCTAAATCGAGCCGCAGGGCATCCACCAACAAATGATCCGGCGTCATCGGCAGACGGGATACCGCAGCCGTCATGGCCATCCGTGTTGCCTGGTAGATGTTAATCCGATCGATGGTTTCCGCATCGACTTCTTCAATCGCAATCGCCAGTGCCCGGCGCTCCACGATGCGCCCCAGGCGCTCGCGTTCTTCGCGGATCAGTTGTTTGGAGTCGCGCAGCCCCGGAATACGGCAGCCTTCGGGGAGAATTACCGCCGCCGCCACCACTGGACCGAACAGGGCGCCACGGCCGACCTCGTCCACCCCGGCAACCACTTTGGCGCCGCTTGTGCGCGCCGCCTTTTCATACCGGTTCCCACACACCAGCGACTTGAGCATCCGCATCTTGCGTGCCGACGGGGAAAGTTCACGCTCCAGCGCTTCCGGCTCAATCAGAGCGCTTTCACTTCTACTCTGCACAGATTCTTGCATCACCAAAATCGAGTGTAGATCAAATCAACTTTTCGGCTGGCGTATCGAGATGTGGGAAAAGAGGGTCAAATGCAAAAAGAAACGCCCCGGGAGGGGATACCTGCCCGGGGCGCCATCTTTTCCTTAAATCCTATTTGCGCTCGACTTCTTTCAAACGAGCCGCCTTGCCGCGCAGGCCGCGCAGGTAAAACAACTTGGAGCGCCGCACCCGTGCCGACCGAACCTTCTCAACCTTGTCAACCACCTTGGAGTTGAAAGGGAAAATACGCTCGACACCCTGGCCGAAGCTCATTTTGCGCACCGTGAAGCTACCTTGCGCGCCGTTCTTGAGGGCAATCACAATGCCCTCAAACGCCTGCAGGCGTTCCTTGTCGCCTTCTTTGATCTTGACTTGCACCCGTACCGTATCGCCGGGCACGAACTCGGGCAGGTCAGTGCGCCGAAGCTTGTCGGCCAGACGCTGCATAACTGGATGAATAGACATGATTGCTTCCTTAGGTCGAAGTTCTTAGTTTACACGGAATCTTTGCTTTGTACCTCGAGCGCGCGCAGAAAGCTCCGCTCTTCCGGGCTCAATGCCGCAGTCTGCAGCAAGTCAGGGCGGTTGCGCAGTGTCTTCTTCAAAGCCTGCTCCCGCCGCCACCTGCGGATCTGCTCATGATTGCCACCGCTCAGCACTTCCGGCACCGCAAGCCCGCGAAACTCCGCTGGACGGGTGTATTGGGGATGATCCAGCAGCCCCCCGGCCCCTTCAGCCGAGCTCATCTCAAAGCTTTCGTAGTCTGAAGATGCGTCGTTGCCCAGCACCCCGGGCAGCAGGCGCATGGTGGCGTCCAGGATCACAGCGGCGCCTAATTCACCCCCGGACAGCACGTAGTCTCCAATCGACAGCTCCTGATCGGCAACCAGTTCGCTCACCCGCTCGTCCACTCCCTCGTAGCGCCCGCACAGCAGAACCACCCGCCGCGTCTGAGCCAGGTCGCGGGCCACGTTCTGAGAGAATCGGCGTCCCTGCGCCGAGAGCAAGATCACCGTTTCGCCTTGGGACGCTCGCTCCGCACGGGGCGCAAGCTGCAGATGTTCTACCGCCTCGGCCAGTGGTTCCGGCTTCAGCACCATGCCCTCGCCGCCGCCGAAAGGCCGGTCGTCCACCGTCCGATGCCGGTCATGCGTGAACTGCCGCAGATCGTGCACGGCGACCTTCAGCAAGCCGGTCTGGATGGCTCGCTTGACCACTCCATGCTCAAAGATGCCGGCAAAAAATCCGGGAAAGATGGTAATGATGTCGAATTGCATGGCCGCTATTCCGCGTCCTCTGAAATGCGGGCCTGCAAGTCCAGCAGTCCACGAGGCAGATCCATTTCCAGCCGCTTGCCTTCGATATCTACCTTCCTCAGGTAGGCGCGCACAAAGGGAATCAGTACTTCCTCCCCCGCCGGGCTGCGTACTACCAGCAACGCCGGACCCGCGCCTTCCGGCTCCAGATCCGTAATCTCACCTGCATCCACCGCCCCACCACCACTGACGTCAAGTACTTTCATCCCCAGCAGGTCGCTCACGTAGACGGCATCGCCCTCCAGCGGGATACGTTCCTCGCGGGGAACAACCACATCGAAGCCGCGCAGTTTTTCGGCATCGGCGATCGAATCCACCTGGCAAAATTTCAGCACCACGCGACCCTTATGGAGCCAGTGGGAATCCACCTTGGCTTCTCGGATGGCTTCGCGTGGACTCCCAGCCGGGGGACGAAGACAGAGTCGCTTGCGCTGCGCGAAATGCTGCGGGAAATCGGTAAAGAGATCAGCCAGCACTTCACCGTTACGGCCCTGCGGGCGCACGATGTGAGCCAGAAGAACCCAGTCTTCGAGCGACGCTGTCACCTTGGGCATACCGGGAGACGAAGGATAGGGACGAAGGAAACCAGGCCGGCGTTAGGAATCAGCCGGTCTGCCGGCCTCATCCTCTTCCAGAATATCCAGCGTGTAGCGATGGTGAAGCTTCATGCTCACCGCGCTCAGGATGGTACGCATGGAGCGCGCCGTTCGGCCTTGTTTGCCGATCACCTTGCCCACATCCGCGGAGGCCACACGCAGACGCAGCACAGTGTTCTCATCTCTGGCTACAGCCTGCACTTCGACTGCTTGCGGATCGTCAACCAGAGCTTTGGCTATCTCTGTAACTAGCTGTTGCATATCGTCGTGATTCAGTTCTTGCATCATCACACCGGCCTCAGAGACCTAACCACTGCAGGATTGTCTCAGCAATCTACTGCCAGCCTGATGCGATTCACAAACAGGCGATGGCTCGAGTGTCTTCATGACCGAGCATTAGACCGCGTTCTCTGTGGTTGTGTCCAGAGTGTTTTTGCGGATATTACGCGGCGGCTGTCGCCGGGGTATGAGCCGCCAGCAGTTTGGCCACGCGTTCGGAAAGTTGCGCACCCTTACTGGTCCAGTGCTCGATCCGCTCCCGCTTCAGATCCACGGTAGCGGGACTGGTGCGGGGATTGTAGGTGCCTACGACCTCAATCGACCGGCCATTGCGGGCGCGGTCCTTTTCAATAACAACCACACGATAATACGGCTGCTTCCGTGCACCGAAGCGAGCCAGACGAATCATCAACACAGGCGTAATTCCTTTCAGATCTTCTTCCCTGACAGGGGTCAAATCCGGGTGGGTTTGGGGATAAAGAAGCGCGGGCAAAAACACAGAACGCGCACAGATCCCAACGATCAAGTATCGCCGGATCGAGCGCATTGCGCAAGTCGGTAACCCCGGGAAGGGTATTAAGCGACCGCGTCGAGGTAACTCGGGAACAGCGGTGTTGAGTACTCCTGAATGAAGGCCGTAAGCCGTACCAGCATGGCACTGTAAGTCGCTACTGCGCGGTGAGCATTCACCGCTGCTCCAACGGAGGAAGCGGAAAACACATACTGACCAAGTGCCAGTAGCACACACAGACGAATCTGGAAAGCGTCGCTGCGCAGACCTTCCAGCATTTCCAGATCGACGCCTTGACCATGCTCGGCAGCGTAGTCCGCCAGCTGAACCAGGACCGGGGAATTTTTATACATCGCCCACAGACCCTGGCAGCCATGAATGCGCTGCCAAACGTCTTTGGTGGTGACTTGCACTTCGCTCTTGTACAGAAAGCGCTCGCTGATTTCTTCGATACCCCAATCATTGCCACGCAGCTGGCTGATAATACCGTTCCAGCTTTTGGCGCGGCGTTTGGCCTGTTGCCGGCGCCAGAATGCGGCGTAGCTAATCAGTAGGGCAGTAAGGATTACCTGAATCAGTGGTAGAAGCATGTGTTTATTTCACCTGCATCCGGACAAGCGCAGTACGCGCGTGCCTCGCCCGTCCAGCAAGTGTAACCAAAAATTGCTCCATTTGTGGACTGAATTCGCGCCGGCGTACCTCTTTAGTTGTAAATGCCCATACTAAAAAGCCGATCTCAAGGGTAAAAGCTACACCCCGAATATGCTCAAGGTCATTGGAACCGCCGGAATAGCGTTGAACCACACTAACAATGAGGTCCACAGCACTGTAGAACGATAGAGCCGTCGCCAGTTGCAACACCTTGTTTTTCCAGCCGATCCCCAGCAGCTGCGCGAAAGCCGCCGTTGCCACAAAGATCAGCATTCGAAGCAGGCCAACGGTGAGATCGAGGGGACCCTTCAAATCCTGAAGTTTGTTGCCGGTGTTCTGGAAGTGCCAGGCAAGCATGGTGCCACCCAGCAAGGCCAACACGATTAATCCAAGGAAAACTCGAATGCTCCCCTTGGGGAGTGAAATGTGAACCGGACGCAGGACGTTCCAGGCTATTTCGAGAAGAACACCGAGTTCAAGCAAATATTGAAACGGAAGCAGCCCCAGCGCTACTGAGCGACCGAGATCCACTGAATATGCGATTGCCAATGCGCTGATGCCTACGTCGCATAGCAAACCGAAGGCAACGTACAACGTGAAAATGGGAAAGCTCCGGTACTGGCGTCGCACGAGGAGCACAACCAGCAAGCTTATCTCTGCCAGCAAACCTAGCAGATTGAACGTCGTGTACAGAGCTTGCACACTCATTTTGCACCTGGGCAGATGCAGAATAGCGCCACGTATCGCAGTGCGCAATGGTAACTTGAATCAACCGGGCGCAGGATGTTCTTGAACGCGCAACACAAGCCCACAGCGGTGCTGCTATTTAGGCCAGAAATTCCAGAGCGACCAGATCAGGCTGGCGTGGGCCGAGGCGGACATAGCAGCCAAACCAGCTACCGTCAAAGCACGAATCAGGTTCATTTTCATAGGTCTTTCCTGGGCGCAGGTAGCGCGTATGCAGATGTTACCGTTGAAGATGCCTGGCCGCTACAACTTTTATGTGATTATTACTTAGTATATACGGCAGGACACAGGTAACGCGAACTGGGGCTAGATGTGGGGTTCCGGCAAGGTGCGCAGGGGTGCTCGGCGTGGAATGACCGGAAATAGTTAAAACTGAAGGCACTAGGTCGTAGAACTTTGGTACTGTTGACCTTAAAACCTGACTATTTTAGGGGATTCCGGTTCCCTCAGGTTGTGATTATGATCAGCACATGGATATATCTACCGCGGTTGCAACAGAACGTCCTATCGAACTTCGCGCTGCGGTTCGCTTTCCCTTGTGCGTTCCGATTACCATTTGTACGGAAACAGGAGACCTCCCGGCGGTTACGGAAAATATTTCTGCTAACGGCGTCCTGTTTGAGCTGGCCACAACTTTAGTGGTCGGCAGTATTGTGAGCTTCACCATCAAAATGCCCGCAGAGGCAATGGGGACCCCCACCGATGTTGTATTGCACTGCACGGGTCGCGTGGTACGCTGCACTCCAGATGTAAGACCAGATGTAAAGACGACACACGTCGCAGCGGTCATCGACAAATATCATTTCAGTCATTGAAGCTGTTTTTTAATTGAAGCTATTTTTGGTCTCTGAACCTATGGTATCTGCCAAACCTGATTTTCCCGAAGCCGGTAACCCTGACGGCGCTTACGAACCCGATGAGGGTGCAGACAACGCTGCGATAAGAATCGTTCTTGCTGATTCGCAGGCGATCTACCGGGTAGGTATCCGGAAGATCTTTGCACTCGAAGATGATATCCGCGTCGTCGCCCAGGTCGATACACTGGCCGGCCTGCACTCGGCTATCCAGCGCTTTCCCACCGATTTGATCCTGCTCGAAGGCAATTTGATCGCGGGCACGGTCGATGCGATTCCCGAACTGGTGCGGCGCGCGCCGCAGCTGAAAATAATTGTCCAGTCCGCCCAGAACGACGAGTCCAACACGGTTGAGCTTTACCGCCGAGGTGTCCGGGGCATCATTCCCCGGTCCATTTCGCCTGACCTTCTGGTCAAATGCGTGCGCAAGATCGCAGCCGGGGAAACCTGGATCGACAACCAATCGATCAACTGGGTCATTGAGGCGTACCGTTCGCAGGCAACTGCGCTGACCAGCCCTCGAACCCAACCGCGTCTTTCGCCCAAAGAGCTGGCCATCATCACCTGTATCACCCAGGGCAAGCGCAACAAGGAAATTGCCTATCAGCTTGGGACTACCGAGCAGGTGATCAAGAATTATCTGCGCAAGGTCTATGACAAGCTCGGCGTTTCCGATCGCCTGGAACTGGCGCTCTACTGCCTGCATCATCAGCTGCACAAAAAGGCTGCCGGTACCGTGCCCGCGGGCACTACGTCGGCTTCCGAGCAGATGGTGGTCAACAACGTCAAGGCATAAGGTGACGGTATAAGTCCAGGTCTCGAACCCGAGACCTGGGCCATTCAGTCTGATGGGTGCCGGCCCCTACCGCTTTACACCAAATAACATCCAGGCGATCAGGCAGAACAACACCGTAAAGAAGGCCAGCAGGAATCCACCCAGGGCCAGCGCCACCGTGCGCTCCTGTTCCGGCCTCGGTTTGGTGATCCCAAAGGCGTTCACAAAGCTCTCGACCAGGAAATTCAGCAATTTCATAGCAGCCAGTATCGCCCTCCCGGGCTGTGGTACGCTCACATTGTCGTGAGCGATCGAGAAGCATGGCCGGCCCCCGCCCGAGAAGAGCTCGACAAGCCTCCGCTCGATGCTGAAGACCTGGAGCGGGAAATCGGCGATTCTGAACCCTGGGACGAAGCCTCCGAAGACAGCGCTGACGACTCTCTCGACCCTCCTGACCGATGATCGTTAGCGCTGTCCGCCGGACTGAAGTCCGGGGCTACACCAAAACTGCGATCAATTACTGTTACAGATGGCTCACTCCTCCGGCGTCTCCCATGCGCCCGATTGCGCGGAACGAAAAACAGCTTCGATTACGGCCATATTCTTAATCGCATCCGCAAGCGGAACCGGCACCGCGGCACCTTCCCGAAGGGCTTTGGAAAAGACATCGCCCTGGATCGTGTACTGGTCGCAGATGGGGAAGGTCTCCTGGGTGATGCCGCCGCCAAACAAGTCGCGCCCATCGTCGATGAAAATCCGGCAAGGCCGATCGTTGGGCGCGTTGAAGGGAACTTCAATCTCGATCCGGCCCTTGGTTCCCAACAATTGCATTCGTTGATAGGGAACAAGCTGTGTGCTGCAAGTAAACGCCGCCTGCCCGGAAGGGAATTCGAGTATGGCTGAGGTCAACCGGTCTACTTTGAAATTGGGGTCTCTCTCCACCACTCCCGAAATCCGCAAAGGCTCTTCGCCAAACAGGAAGCGTGCGGTGTTGATGGGATAGCAGCCTATATCCATCAGGGCCCCGCCTCCGCACTCAGGCTGGTTGCGGATGTTCCTGGGGTCGGTATTGAAGTAGCTGAAGAAACCCAGAATCGACCGCAGAGCACCAATGTGTCCGGACTGAACCAACTCCCGTGCCCGCAGCCACTGTGGATGGGTGCGCACCATAAATGCTTCGCCGATCGTCACCCCGGTGCGCTGTTGCACTTGCAGAAGCTTCTTGGCTTCGGCCACGGTCATGCTGATCGGCTTCTCGCACAGCACATGTTTTCCCGCTTCGGCAGCCTTGATCGACCAGGGAACATGCAACTGATTCGGCAGCGGATTGTAGACTGCTTCAATCTGCGGATCGGCGAGCAGCTCTTCATAGGAGCCATACGCTTTGGGAATGCCCAGAGTTCGGGCAACATCCTCGGCCCTGCGCAGGTCGCGTGAGGCAATCGCCGTCACGTCACTCCATTCACCCTTTTGCATAGCCGGCAGTACTTTCTTGACCGCGATACCGGCCGTGCTCAGAACTCCCCAGCGCACCTTGTTTGTCATACAGACAAATAATAGCCGCAACCTCTGCCGGATGCTGTGTCGTGGCTATTTCTGCTTGCGTTCGGGCCACACCGGCTCGCGCTTGTCCAGAAAGGCCTGCAATCCTTCGCGGAAATCAGCGCTGTTGCGGATTTTCTCATTCCAACGCATGGCCCGCGCCAGGTCGCGATCCAGGCGGTCCTTGGCAAAGCCGCTCAGCAGCTTCTTTACCGCACTCATCGATTCCGGGCTGTTCTTAAGCAACGAAGCCGCCAGCGATTCCACCCGCGTCATCAACTCCCCCTCAGCCACGACCTCAGTCACCAGGCCGAACGCCAGCGCTTGCTGCGCGTCCAGAATTCTGCCCGACAGCAACAAATCCTTAGCTTTTTTTTCTCCGATCATCTCCAGCAAAAACACCGAGACGATGGCCGGGATGAAACCAATCTTCACTTCCGTGTAGCCGAACTTCGCCTGCGGCGAAGCGAGGGTGAAATCGCATAAGGTCGCCAACCCTGTTCCACCTGCGATCGCTGGGCCGTTCACCGCCGCGATGGTCGGCTTAAGCAGTTCGTAAAGCCGCCGCATCACCCACATCGCAGATTCGGCATCTGCTCGCTGATCCTCGGGCCGCTGGTCGTGGAGGGTCTTCAGATTCTCCAGGTCCATGCCAGAGCAGAAAGCAGTTCCCGCGCCAGTGAACACGACCACCCCGCAGGGACACACCGCAGCCTCTCCCAACGCGTGGATCAGCTCGGCCATCATCTGCGGGTTCAACGCATTCCGCCGTTCGGGCCGGTTTAGGGTAATGGTGTGGATCCCGCCGGCTTCTTTGATTTTGAGGGTTGCGTAATTAACGGCCACGGTTGTGGATGCTCCTGATGTGGTTCTAACACGCCTTGGCTGCACTAAATCGATCAGCCAGGTTGTGGCCCATGGTAAGCAATTCATCCAGGCGGCCCAGGCGGGGCAGTTCTGCCCCTAATCTTCTCAGTTCGGCGATCGCCGCTTCCGTGGCCACGTTGCCCACCAGTGCGTCCTGGGCGAAGGGGCAACCGCCGTAGCCCCCCAGGGCGCTGTCCAGGCGCCTGCAGCCCGCCCTGTAGGCCGCTGCGACCTTCTCTGGGGCCTGCTGCGGGCGAGCGTGGAGGTGAGCACCTAGCTCTACTCCAGGCACTGCCGCCAGCACCGCGCCCAGAAGCGATTCGATCTGCTCTGGCTCCGCCACTCCTACGGTATCGGCCAGGGAAATCTGTTTGATTCCGAGCGCCTGCAAGGTCAGGCAGGCAGCGATCACATCCTCTTGCTGCCAGGCGTCGCCATAGGGATTGCCAAACGCCATCGAGAGGTAAGCCACCACGTCCATGCCGGCGCTCGATGCCAGCGCGCAAATTTCGCCCAGCGTCTCAAGAGCCGTTGCTCTGGTCTGTCTCTGGTTGCGCTCCAGAAATGTGGCGGAGAGGGAGTAGGGAAAACCCAGCGTGTCTACCACCCCGCTGCGAACGGCGCGCTCCGCACCTTGCCGGTTGACCACGATGCCTATGATCTCCACATCGGTATCCGGGTCCAGCATCGCCAAAACTTGTTCCGAGTCGCTCATTTGCGGAACTGCGGTTGGGGAAACGAAGGAGACGGCATCAATGTGCCGGAAACCCGCCGCTATGAGAGCGCGGAGATAATCCGCCTTGATCTCGGCCGGGATTTGTTGCGCCATCCCTTGCCAGGCGTCCCGTGGGCACTCGATCAGCTTGACTGAATCGGTGGTCATTTCTGCGCCAGCAGCCACAGTATGCCGAATCCCAGTAGATGGAGGACCATCAGCTGGATGAGTACTCCCCATAGCGGCCTCCACCGTGTCGCCACGCTAGCATACAGGCCATAGAGCGGGTACTGCGCATATAGCATTATCTGCGACCAGCTATCGCTCGTCTGCTCCGATAGACCCAGCTGGGGCTGCTTCAGCAGCATGGCAAACGGATAAAGCAATTGCAGCCGCAGCAGCCCACCGGCGCCCATCAGTGGCAGGATCTCCGCCGTCTTGACCGCCGCTAGAGTGATTGCGATCCCAGCCAGCAGAGGCCACCACGCCATCCATCCGGCCCGGCTCGTCTTTCGTTTCCTGTTGCCGGATCTCTTCGGACGCGCCAATGCTTGCGAGCTCATGCTTCGAGCATAATGCCCGAAGCATGAGCTCGCACTGAGGACGCACCTTACTAATCACATCAAAGAAAAACTTGACTAAACATTTCCATGAAAGAGCATCCACACAGAGATCTCTCCACTGCGCTACGCTTCGGTCGAGATGACAAAGGGGAGGGCGGTTGTGGCCCGCAGCAGCGGCCAAGGGAAGGCAAACCGCAGGTCTCCTAAGGTTGGCTCGGGGCCACAACGATACTCCCCTTTGTCATCTCGACCGAAGCGTAGCGCAGTGGAGAGATCTCTGTGTGGATGCTCTTTCATGGAAATGTTTTTTGAAGCGAGAGGGACTAGCGGGGCACCAGAAAGCTATCTGGAATGGGCGCCTCATCCGATTCCTGGCGCTTGTTCAACCCACCGTAACGGCGCTCACGTCGTTGATAATCGGCAATCGCCTCGAGCAGATGAATGCCGCGAAAATCCGGCCAGAAGCGTTCCGTCACGTAAATTTCCGAGTAAGCCATTTGCCACAACAAAAAATTAGACACACGAAATTCACCGCTGGTCCGCACCACTAAATCCGGATCAGGCATATGTCCGGTATACAGGTGCCGGCTGATATCCGCTTCCGTAATGTTCTCAAGCGTAGTCCCTTTGGCCGCAGCCTCCCGGGCCAGTGCCTGCACGGCATCCACCAGCTCCGAACGCGCCCCATAATTGAGCGCCAGCGTCAACACTGTGCCATTGTTGTGTGCTGTGGCTTCGGCGGCCCACTGCATTTTTTCCTGCACTTCAGAAGGCAGCTCATGGGTGCGGCCAATGTACGCGATGCGCACATTGTTATCGTTCATGCGTTCCACGTTGTCCACCAAATAGGAGCGCAGCAAGCGCATCAAAAAATTAACTTCGGTTTTGGGACGGCGCAGATTGTTCTCAAGCGAGAACGCATACAGCGTGAGCCAGGGCAGGTTGATGCGCGAGGCCGTCTCGACCACAAATTGAACCGATTCGGCGCCCTGCTGGTGACCCAGGAAGCGTTTCAGACTGCGCTTGCCTGCCCAGCGCCCATTGCCATCCATGATGATGGCAACGTGCTGTGGCAGGCGAGCCGGATCCAGTTGGCGGTAGATGGCCTGCTCTTCGGGAGATAATTCGGCTACGCGGCTCGTTGGCAGGAATCGCAAAACGATTGCCTTTCCATACGACCGTAGCACATGCTCCGCTCCCCCGCAAAACCGCTCGGCGCCAGCCACAGCAGGGTCAGCACCGGCGCTTCAAGAGGGGAATCGCGCAGCTTATGCGCTTCGACGGCGGCCCATCGCCAGGTCGCGCACCTGATTGAGGAACATCGAGCGCTGCAACGTATCCATCTGCGAAATGTAGGGCGCAAGCTCGGCCAGAAAGGGATCGCCGAGGATCGATGCTGTCTCTTCATGCTTGCGGCTGCGCGCGTCCCGCAGCAGGTTACAAATATCGATCTCGAGCGCAGCGGCAAGCCGTGCCAGCGAAGACAAGGTTGGCATCGCCTTGCCGTTTTCGATTTTAGAGATATAGGTACGTGGTACCTGCATGCGGCCGGCCAGCTGCCGCTGGCTCAGATTGCGGCCTTTGCGAAGATCACGCACCGCGCGCGCCACCTGAAGGCCGTTATCTTCGGCCACGGCTTCTTCCGGCTCGCCGGCGAATTGCGGAACGAGCCGTTCCGGTTCTTCGACTTCGAGTGGTTTGTGGCAGCGCCTGCATAAAGAGTTCGCAGTGCGAAACTGAACCAGGGTGCAGCGTTCACACCGTAGAACCTCACGCGCTTCGACGGTTGCTAAGGTAGTAGCCATAATTTTTTACGGAGCGCCAGAGCAAGGCGGTCCTGGTAAGAAGCGTCACATTAGATGCACTTTGCAAGCGTTCGTGCCAAGTATCCGTTTAGCGACGGTCCCTACCTGATTCATGATTACAGTGATGCAGGGTATTCTCAATGTCAAGTTAAAAAGTAGGGTCAAAGCGGAAAACGTGGTACGAATTTCGGAAGAAAGCCTAAAAAACACGGAGTGTCCCGGTTGTCTGTGCAAAAAGGTACTCAATGGTCGGAATAAGATACACACGAACCGAAGCCTGGAGTGTCCTCAATCAATACACGCAATCCCCCGGATTGCTGAAGCACGCACTCGCTGTGGAGGCCTGCATGAGCGCCCACGGAGAGCAACAGGCAGGGGCTCTCGGGCTCTCTGAAGACCATGCCAACGCGTTGCGCAACACTTATCGCATCACTGGTTTGCTGCACGATTTCGACTACGAAAAATATCCCAGCGCGGAGGAACATCCCTTCGTGGGAAACAAAATTCTCACCGAGCAGGGATGGCCGGAAGAGATCCGCGAAGCCATCATGGGGCATGCGCAATACTCCGGTGTGGCGCGAAAAACGCACCTCGCCAAAGCCCTTTTTGCCTGCGATGAACTAGCCGGTTTTTTGACCGCCGTTGCGCTCGTAAAACCTACTAAATCCATCTTCGATGTGGATGTCCAGAGTGTGCGTAAGAAGATGAAAGATAAGGCTTTCGCGCGAGGTGTGCATCGCGAAGACATACTTCAGGGAGCGCAGGAATTGGGGCTCGAGCTGGATGCTCACATCGGCTTCTGCATCGCCGCCATGCGCAGCCACGCGGAAGCTCTCGGCCTGGCAGGGGTAGCGCCTTCTAGCCCTCACCCTTAAGCTGCTTCGCCTGGCTTTGACGATCCCGTTCAGCCGTTTTGTCTCCGCCAGTGGGCACCAGGAAATCCGCCCGAAAATCGTAACTATAATAGTTTCTTGTGAAGATAGGCGGACAGCGGTCCTCTTTGCCGGAGCGGTGCCGCGCACGCGCAAAACAATTCCTTATTGGCAGACACTCTGTCCCGCGTCGAACACTGCGCCGCAAGACCCTTTCCCACCCAACGCCGCGCAGCAAGGCCCTTCCGAACGCAATGCCGCTATGAATATTTTTACCGGGTGCCGCATGGCGATGAGAAAAAATGTGAGAGAGAACCGATAACACATTCGTGTTATTGGCGTGTCTGATTCATTGCGCGCCGCGATACTGCTCTGAGCGTAGCGGATCGGAATTTTCCGGCGCGTCCGGATCGATGGCAAAGTCGAAAACTTCTCCATCGGCAAATCCTGGGCTGGCGGGCAGAGGAATCAGCGCATACTCGCCCGTAGCCAACTCCTGCTGCGCTGTGAGCCGATACCAGTCTGTTGTTCCTACGCGTTGTTGTTTTAATCCAATCAGACCTGGATACTGCGCATCTGCATGCTTCGCCTGGTCCTTCATTTTCCCCAGCGCATCTTTTGGCACCTCGCGCCGCTGCCCTTCAACGTTCAGCCGCACTACCACCAGGTCGGAGCGGCCGTTGTCGGCGCCGGAAACTCCGCGCAGAAAAAATAGCGGCGCCGAATCGTGCATACGGACCATCGCCGCCTCGCCCTTGAATTCAATACTCTTTCGCAATTTCAGACTGAAGGCAGGTTCATCGGACATGGTGTCTGGAGGCCGCAACCGTACCAGCTCATGCATGCCTTTCCAGGTATCGAGCGCCCAAACGTGCCCGTAGGTGGGGAGCTGCAGACCGTCCGCCACGCTGATGTCGTCAGAAGAGACACTCTCTCGCGGAGGAACCTGAGACTGGCTCAGGGCGAGCGTGCTCGAGCCGAGCAACAAAGCCAGGCAAAGACTGCGATGCAATTGCATGTTCCGACTCCATCCTAATGTACCTGCAACTTTGGAGGTACGGGCAATGTGCCTGTTCTTCTCTCGCGCGATTGGGAGACATCGAAAACGCGAATATCCCAGCTCTCGCATAGAGCGAGACTGAAATATCCAGCTGAAAACAGGAGTCGGGGAAGAGAACTAAAAGGCGTACAGCATGTAGCCGGCGAGCAAAGCAAAGACTGTCATTACCAGAATTGCTTCCAGCTTTTCGTAGTTCGAGGACTCGGCGCCGCTAAAGTGATAGCGGCTGGGTTTCTTCGGGTCATATTGGATCGTCAGCCGTTCGCCCACCGTGTAAGGGGCAATGTGCTGGGCTCCATGATGACAAAAGTCTCCGTGATTCACCTGACCGCCTGCAAGATAGCTGAACTTTACCTGGTAGTGGCCGGCGATGCCTCCCAGGTGATCGTGAAGTCGCACCCACTGACACGAGTCCACGGTTGCGTCGGTGGTGGGCCAGGATTTGGACGGTTTCAAATTCCAAAGTAAATTAGCCATATCTAACTCTTTCGACCGGAATCTTTCAGTCATCGGGGTTTGGCCAAAAGATAATCGAAAGCAGTATGTCACGTTCGGGGGATGTTGCAAAGAGGGAAAATGTGCTGATCGCTCACACTGGCGTGACTCCCCCGCTGGTTACCCTGATTTGGGTTGTCCAACGGCCGGACGGCTGAGATGCTATGGTGGCGAGTTTCCTATGCCCGGCCCAAATTCAGACCAACCCGTTACCCTGCCCGCGACCGAACCGGCCACCCGATTCTCCAACCTGCTCGCCTCGAAGCTAGACCCGGAAGCCAGGAAAGCCCGCGCCAACAGTGCCGGAATGGAGGCCCTCCTCCTGACCCTGCGACAGCAGGAGGATACCCTCCGGCAGGGTGGTGGCGCGAAGGCCGTCGAAGCGCAGCATGGAAAGAAACGGCTTACCGCACGGGAACGATTGGACTTATTGCTCGATTCTGGGGAGGAATTCCTGGAGTTGGGCCTGTTCGCGGCCTACGGCATGTATGAGGAGTGGGGCGGCGCCCCGTCTGCCGGGGTGGTGACCGGCCTGGGACGGATCGCCGGACGGCTGGTGATGATCATCGCCAACGACGCCACCGTCAAAGCCGGCGCCTTTTTCCCCATGACGGCGAAGAAGGTTCTTCGCGCCCAGGCAATCGCTCTGGAAAATCGAATTCCGACCGTCTATCTGGTCGATTCCTCAGGCGTTTTCCTGCCTCTGCAAGAAGATGTATTTCCCGACCAGGACGATTTTGGGCGCATTTTCCGCAACAACGCAGTAATGAGCGCCAGGGGGATCCCGCAGATCACAGCCATTATGGGCATGTGCGTGGCTGGCGGAGCCTATCTTCCGGTCATGACCGACCATATTTTGATGACCGAAGGCAGCGGGCTCTTTCTTGCCGGGCCGGCACTGGTCCAAGCCGCCATCGGGCAGAAATATACGGCCGAAGAACTGGGCGGAGCCACCATGCACTCTGAAATCTCGGGCACTGTGGATTTCAAAGAGCCGAACGATCACCTGTGCCTGGCCCGGCTACGATCTTTGGTTTCGAGGCTGGGCCATGGTCCGTCCGCGCCCTTTGACCGCGCCCCTTTCGACCCCCAGCTCGATGCGCCCAGGTTCCCCCCGCAGGAGCTCTACGCGTTGCTTGATCCGGACCCGGTCAAAGGGGCAGGGCATAGTTATGACATTCACGAGATCATTGCGCGGCTCGTCGATCGCTCGCAATTCGACGAATACAAGCAGGATTACGGCAAGACCGTGGTGTGCGGCTATGGGCGGATTGGCGGCTTTGCCGTCGGGATTGTCGCCAATCAAAAGACCCATCAAACGCATACCAGCCAGACCGGGGAAAAGAGGGTCGAGTTTGGAGGCGTAATTTATGCCGAGAGTGCGCAAAAGGCGGCGCGCTTCATTATGGACTGCAATCAGAATCTGATTCCTCTCATCTTTTTGCACGACGTTAACGGCTTCATGGTGGGTCGCGATGCGGAGTGGAGCGGCATTATCCGCGCCGGTGCGCAGATGGTTTCCGCAGTGGCCAACTCCACCGTGCCCAAGATCACGGTCATTCTGGGAGGCTCCTTCGGTGCAGGCCACTATGCCATGTGCGGCAAGGCCTACGATCCACGTTTTCTCTTTGCCTGGCCGACCGCCCGCTACGCGGTGATGAGCGGCGCTTCTGCGGCCAGCACGCTGGTAGAAATCAAAATCCGCCAATTGGAACGTGGGGGAAAGCAGCTGAGCGAGGAAGAGAAGAGCCAGGTTTTCGCCTCCATCAAAGCCAGCTACGACGAGCAGACCGATGGCCGCTACGCTGCTGCCCGCTTGTGGGTGGACGCCATCATCGATCCGGCAAAAACCAGGGAAGTGTTATTCACCGCTCTTCAGGCAACAGCTCTCAACCCAGAGGTCGAAAAATTCAATCCCGGCGTAATCCAAACCTGAACTGTTATCTGCGAAAGCTCGCCGCTTTTTTGTGCGTCGCCGCTGTCTTTCTGACTGCGTGCCAACGGCGGGAAACTGCGGAGCCGCCCATCCTGATTCAAAACGTAACTGTAATTGATCCAGAAAAAAACTCTGTAACTCCTGCTACCTCGGTTCTGCTCGCGGGTGGAAAAATCCAGGCCGTCGCTCCGGCAGGGCAGTTGTCCGCCCGCAACGCACGCATCATCGATGGTACGGGCAAGTATCTGATTCCTGGATTGTGGGACATGCACGTCCACACCCTCATGGGCGACTGGATGCCGGGGGCGACCGATGTGACACTACCACTGTTCGTTGCCAACGGCGTCACCGGAATCAGGACCATGGGTGATGAGCTGCCAACCATCCTGCAGTGGAGAGACGCGATCGCGCAGGGAAAAATGCTGGGGCCGAGAATGGTTTCGTCCGGTCCGATGCTGGATGGACCCAAACCCAACTTTCCTGCATCCGTACAGATCGCGAACCCGGCGGATGCTGTGCATGCTGTGGATAGCCTCAAGGCTCAGGGCGTGGACTTCATCAAGATCCAGTCGCTGATTCCGCGCGACGCATACTTTGCGGCAGCATCCGAAGCCCGCAGGCAGGGAATCGTCTTCGCCGGCCACGTGCCCGATGCGGTACGAGCCAGTGAAGCCGCGCAGGCCGGCCAAAAAAGCATTGAGCACTACACCGGCGTATTCGAAGGCTGTTCCACTATCGAGGACAAGCTGATTGTGGGCCCAAGGGGGCCGCGCAAGTCGGTTGAAACCTTCGATCAAACGCGTGCCAAACGCCTGATTGCCCTCTTTGCCAAAGACCAGACCTGGCAGGTTCCGACGCTGGTTTGGGAACGCGGACAGTGGCTGATCGATAAGACCGACCTGAAGCACCAACCGCTGGACAAATACGTTCCGGTCTATTGGAAAGAGAAGACGTATCCGAAATTTGTCTCCAGCATCCTGGCTACCCTCGATACCGATCCTTACACCTACCGGGAACGATACGTGCAAATGGAGATGGAGATGACGCTGTCCATGCACAAAGCAGGCGTGCCTTTGTTGGCCGGGACCGACACCGCCGCGGGTGTCTACGTCGTCCCTGGTTTCAGTCTGCATGAAGAGATGGAACTATTCGTCGAAGCCGGACTTAAACCGATGGAAGCGTTGCAGACGGCTACCAGCAATCCCGCCCGCTTCCTGGGAACGGAAGCGACGATGGGTTCAGTGGCCCCGGGAAAGCTTGCCGATCTGGTGCTGCTGGACGCCGATCCTACGGTAGATATTCACAACGCGCGCAAGATCGAGAGTGTTGTGCTTGCCGGCAGATACTTTTCCAGGAACGATCTTGACCAGCTCTTGTCGCAAGTACAGTCGGCAGCGCTCAGAATTCGCTGAGGCCAGCGTAATAAAGTGGCGGCCCCAGGAGGGCGGGGCAGAACCGGGAAAAAAGCTGCCGTGTATGCTCTTGAAGTCATGAAACGGGTCATCACGGCGGCGGTCCTCATCCCCTTGGTTCTGCTGCTCCTGCTCAAGGGCTCCTTCCTGATGGTGGTGGTTGCAACCGCACTCGTTGCCGAACTAGCTGCCTGGGAATATGCGGCCATCGCCAACGCCCACGGATCGCGTTTACCGCGCACCCTGCTCCTTTTTGGTGTAGCCGTCCTCTTCGCTGCCACCTTCCGGAGCTTCTCACTCATTCTTCCTGTGATCGGTCTGTGCAGCCTGGTTCTGCTGCTCGTCTGCGGCTTTTGGTCCCCACTGGAGCGGGTTCTGCCGGACACCGCCTTTTCCCTCTTCGGCCTTATCTACTGCGGCTTGGCCTTGGCTACTGTACCCATGGTTTGGGTGCAGCCGGACGGTCCTTCGGTGGTCATCCTACTCTTTTGCGTCGTCTGGACCGGCGACACCGCCGCCCTCTATATCGGCCGTAACTTCGGCCGCCACAAGCTATCGCCGCGCATCAGCCCCAACAAAACCTGGGAAGGAACTGCCGCCTCCCTGGTGGGAAGCCTCCTGATCACCATCGCACTGGTAGCCTTAGCGCCTAGAATCCCCGGAGTGCTCCGCTATGCCGCCCCGTTACCGTACTGGCTCGGCTTAGCCGTAGTGCTCAATCTCTTCGCCCAGGCCGGCGATTTGGTCGAATCCGCAATCAAGCGCGGCGCCGGCGTGAAGGATTCGGGAGTCATGCTGCCAGGCCACGGAGGCATACTCGATCGCATCGACGCCCTGCTCCTGGCCGCCCCCGCCCTGTGGTACGCTCATTGGATATTGCATTGAAGCAGATATGCATCCTCGGTTCGACCGGTTCCATCGGGACCAGCACCCTCTCCATCGTTGAACGTTACCCCCAGCGGTTTGCCATCGTTTCGCTGGCCGCCGGCCGCAATCTGGATCTGGCTTTTGCTCAGTGCCGGCAATGGCGCCCCCAACTGATTTCCGTAGCTACCGAGCAACTTGCCGGAGAGTTGTCATCCCGGCTCAAGGCTGCCGGCCTGACCGACATTGAGGTGGTTTATGGCACAGCGGGTACCGTCCGTGCCGCCACTTTGCCTGGGGTGGATTTCGTGGTCTCGGCCATCGTCGGCCTGGCCGGTCTGGAAGCAACCCACGCCGCGGTGGCGGCTGGGAAGCAGGTTGGCCTGGCCAACAAGGAAGCCATGGTGGCTGCCGGCGAAATCCTAATCCGGCTGGCGCGCGATCGTAAGGTCCCTCTGTTGCCCATTGATTCCGAGCATAACGCGATCCACCAATGCCTGCGGGGCGGATCCCCAGCAGAGGTTCGCCGCATCTGGCTGACTGCCTCCGGTGGCCCTTTCCGCCAGCTACCCGCGGATCAGTTCCAACACGTCACCGTGGAGCAGGCTCTGCGTCATCCGACCTGGGTTATGGGACGCCGGGTCACAATCGACTCCGCCACCCTGCTCAACAAGGGCCTGGAGATCATCGAAGCCTGCCGGCTATTTGACCTGCCGCCCTCCGCCGTACGCGTGACCGTGCACCCTCAATCCACTGTCCATTCGCTGGTTGAGTTTGTCGATGGCAGCATCCTGGCGCAGATCTCCGTCACCGACATGCGGTTGCCGATCCTGTACGCGATGAGCTTTCCCGAGCGGGTACCCAGCGAACTGACCTTCGATATGGCCACTCTGGGCCAGCTAAGCTTTGAGCCGCCGGATGTTGCCCGTTTTCCCTGCCTTCGCCTGGCCTACCAGGCGGCCGAAACCGGGGGGGCGGCCTGCATTGCCCTCAATGCGGCGGATGAAGTCGCAGTTGAGGCATTCCTCGAAGGCACCATTCCCTTTACCAGCATCCCGCGTACAATTGAGGCTGTTCTTGAGGTAACTCCGTCGAGGCATCCTGAGACCATCCAGGAAGTGCTTGAGCTGGACCAGGAAGCGCGGCGGGCTGCACACAGGGTGGTTTCTGGTTTTTCGCCTGCTCTGCGTTGAAGGAAAAATGCTCACCGTAGGCGGTTGTTACCAGTCAATAACGAGTGCTCAACAGGCTGGAACCGGCCGAGAGAGGTAAATGAGCGAATTCCTATGTCTTTTTTCCTAACCAGCACAGTTTCCATGCTTGTTGTGCTCGGCATCATGGTACTGGTGCACGAGTTTGGTCACTTCGCAGTCGCCAAGTTGTGTGGCGTGCGGGTGGAAGTGTTCTCCATAGGTTTCGGCAAGCGTCTGTTTGGCTTCCGCCGCGGAGACACTGATTACCGGCTGAGCCTGCTGCCTCTCGGCGGCTACGTAAAAATGTCCGGCGAAACTCCCGGCGAAGCGTCGACCGGCGATCCGGCGGAGTTTAACGCCCATCCGCGCTGGCAGCGGATTCTCATCGGCCTGGCAGGCCCGGTCTCAAACTTCCTGCTGGCCCTGCTGCTCATGACTGGCTTCTACATGATGCACAACGAAGTCGAGGCCTTCCGCTCCCAGGCGGCCAATATCGACTTCGTTTCCGACCACACCGCGGCTGCCAACGCCGGGCTCAAGCCAGGCGACCTGATTACCCGCTTCGATAACGTCAAGAACCCTACCTGGGAGCAAGTGTCCATCCGCTCGGCGATGAACGTTGGGCAAATGATTCCTGTCGACGTCCAGCGCGATGGGCAGATGGTCAGCACGCAATTGGTGGTTCCCAATCCTACCGGGTCGGACGATTTCGACTTTGACACCATCGGCTTTGTGCCCCGCATGCAGGAGGATCCTATTCGCGTCCGCCAGATCGAGGCGGGAATGCCGGCAGCAAAAGCGGGTCTGCAGGCCGGCGACCAGATTCTCTCCGTCGATGGGATGAAGCTCCACTCCGTGGATGCCATGCTCGCCTTTTTACAGCAGGGCAATGGCCGGCCGATTCAACTGACCGCCCTACGCGACGGCAAGACCTTTCAACTCACCTTGCAGCCCATCATGGCGGATGCTGGCAACGGGCGCAAACTCTACCGGATCGGTTTTGCGCCGAACCTGCCGCCGTTCAAGATTCAGCAGCTTCCTCTGCCTGAGGCCCTGAAGCAATCGGTTCATTTCAATCTGCGCTATTCCGGTCTGATCCTCGAAGTTCTCCACCGCATGGTCACTCGCCGCTTCGCCGTGCAGGACCTGAGCGGGCCTATTGGGATTGCCAAGCAAACAGGCCTGGCTGTCGAACAGCCTGGGTGGCAGCCGATCATCGGCTTGATGTCGATCATTAGCCTTAACCTCGGGATCTTCAACCTGCTCCCCATTCCCATTCTGGATGGCGGGGTGATCGTTCTGCTTCTGATTGAAGGAATCATGCGCCGCGACTTGAACCAGGAGTTCAAGGAGCGGATCTACCAGGCAGCCTTTGTTGTGCTGCTGATCTTCGCCGCCTTCGTCATGTTCAACGACATCTCCAAACTCCAAGTCTTCAGCAAACTCAAACCGTAGAAAAAGCTGCAATCCCCAGACCTTAAGTGGGTGGCCCAGGTCTCAAAAGCGAGACCTGGGCCACCCACTCAGTTTTGGTCCGCGCCCCGTCACGCTACCGTCCGCTACACTGATCTTCATCCATGCCCGTTTCCCAGACCCGAATCCGCGTCCGCTATGCCGAGACCGATCAAATGGGAGTCGTATACTACGCCAACTTCTTCATTTGGTTTGAGATTGGCCGGGTGGAACTCCTTCGCCAGCTCGGCTTCCAATACAAAGAAATGGAAACCGAAGACGATTGCCACATCCCCGTCGTGGAGGCCACTTGCCGCTACAAATCTCCCGCGCGCTATGACGACGAGCTGCTGCTGGAAACGACCGTGCTTGCCTTACGCCGCACTGTCATCAAATTTGGCTATCGCCTGTTGCGCCCCGAAAACGAAGCCTTGACCTTGCTCGCAGAAGGGGAGACGACCCACGTTACCGTTAACCGCTCTTTGCGGAAGGTGCGTTTGCCCCAAAAGTACGTGACCGTCCTCGAGCAATTCCTTGTCTAACCGCGTCCTCTCCTGGCTGCTCCCCGCCTGGTGCCTGTGCTTTGCCCTCTTCTTCGGACTTCCATACGCAGTTTATGTGCCGGACGCCGGGCAGTACCGCCTTCTTGCGCTGGGACAACACAGTGCAGTCCCGGCGCCTTTTTCTGCACGAATCCTGGGCCCCGCCATGGCCGGTTGGCTGGGACGGGTGACTGGCGGTGGGGTCGACACCGGCTTCCTTCTGCTGGGTATCGGCTGCCTGATCGCGCTGTTGGGCCTAATGGCCGGGCTGCTGTGGTCCTGGCGCGCTCCCCTTGTTCTATCCGCCGCAATTTTCCTTATGCCCTTCTGGGTGGATATATTCCACGATTACTACCTTCCAGACCTGCTTCACGCCGCACTCCTGGCCGCTCTTCTACTCTTTCTTCTCTCCGGATACACCAGCCTGGCCTTCCTGATGCTCTTTCCTGCCTACCTGGCGCGCGAATCGACGCTTCTGGTAGCCCTTTGCCTGGTTTTTGCCTGTTGGCGGCGCATTCGGCTCCGTCCGGCGCTCGTCGGCGCTTTCGCGATTCTTGCTGCTGGCCTGATTTCCCGCCACTACAACCAGGAGGCTGCGGTGAGCGTTCATGGCATCAGCGGTGGGCCCTACATTCTGGGCAAGTTCATTTGGAGCTTCTTCAAAAACGCGCTCGGGTTGCCCCTGTGGAGCAACACCTTGCCGGAGTGCAGTCCGACCTGGGTGAAGGCGATTCCCCCCGGCTGGCATTTCGGCGCCATTCGTTCCGTCGGGTTCTGTCAGCCCTCTCTTTGGGGTCCCACACGCCTTCTTCTCGCCTGGTTCGGCATATTCGGTATCGGGCCTGCGCTTGCCATAGTCCTGTGGCGCAAGCTGCTTTTCCTCTCCCGTGAGTTACCCCGGGGACGGGCGATGGTCTTCCGCTTCTGCCTGGTTTACGGGCTCCTCAGCATACTGATGACGCCCCTGCTAGGCGCCAGCGCCGACCGCCTGGTCGAGTACGGATGGCCGTTCTACTTTGTCCTTCTACCCTGGTTTCTGTCCAGGTCGTATGACCTTCGCGGTCTCCGCGCCTCCGCGCTGATGTTGCTCCACCTGCTGACCTGTTGGCTGGCCTGGTTTGCCTTCCGTCAGCAGCCCCGCAGCTACTTACCGGCCGCCCTCGCTGTCCTCTTTCTGAATGCCCTGGCGTACGTCATGCTCAGGCGGTCTTTACCTGCCGCGACGGGGTACTCCCCAGAGGTAACTTAGCCTTTTATCCACATTGTGGATAACCTGTGGATCGAGGCTCATTAACGATCTGCGACTGTGGTGATTATGGAAAAATTTGCAATTCTCGTTACTGTAAAAGTTACTTATAGGGAATGGACCAATCGCAAACAAAACAAAAACAGTGGCGAATAAATAAAAATATTTTGCCACACTGTTCTAGCCTTTGTTTGTTAGGCGAATCTACGCTGTCATCACCGCAGGGCAGCGAAAATAAGGCATGAGTGCAAAATAATGCTGCAAACAAAGCAGCAACATCTGTAATCGTGTTGGTTCCCGCGAAGCGCCAAGAAGCTCCCGCTCTAATCGCGAGTAAAAGCAAACGAAGAAAACTCGATTTCATGCCCTGGTGCGAACATGGGAGCACCCTGTAAAAAACTGCCTTACAGAGCCACCCTTACATGCACTACGACTCTGTCCGGGTGCCCCATGTTCGCACCAGCGTCGCCCCGATTTCCTACTACGCAGCTCTGCCCACGACCGCGTGTGCGGCTTTCTCTCAAAGAAAGCCGCATGAAGTTGCTCAACGTTACCGAACTCGACAGGAAATCCGGGATACGTGGGCCGAAATCGAGGTTTCTTCGATTGTTTTTACTTTCGGATAGAGCAGTGACGCATGTCTGGAACCAGAAGGACCCGGGGGTCAAGATAGGGGAAGACTACGAGGCTTAACCCGGCTGCGGATGAACGCCACCGTACTATCCAGAGTCGTGCCGGGACCGAACACCTCGGCTACCCCCAACGCCTTCAACGCCGCAATGTCGTGACTGGGAATAGTACCGCCCAGCACCACCAGGATATCCAGGGCGCCCCGCTCCTTGAGCAGATCGAGAACCCGGGGAACAATTACGTTGTGGGCGCCGGACAGGATGCTCAGCCCGATGCAGTCGACATCCTCCTGCAGGGCGGCATTGACAATCATTTCAGGGGTTTGACGCAGGCCGGTATAAATCACTTCCATGCCGGCATCCCGCAGGGCCCGTGCGATGACTTTAGCCCCGCGGTCATGTCCGTCGAGTCCTGGCTTGGCAACCAGTACGCGGATGGGGACGCCGGTCACTTGTCCCGTGCGACCACGAAGTCCGGCATCCATAACAGAGCCCGTTTGTAGTCGGATTCGGGCAGGCCGGCAATCGCCGCCCGTGCCACCTCAGCGTACTGAAAGGCACAATCGAGAGCATACTGCACTGATCCGTGCCGTTCGAGGATGGCAAGCACTTCCGGATGCGTGGTCCGTTTGAAGCTGAGATCCTCGAGCACCCGGCTTACCGCCGCATGGTCCTTCGCCGTCCCGTGCTCCATGGCATGAACCACCGCCAACGTTGCCTTACCCTCGCGCAGATCACTGGCTACCGGCTTGCCCAGAACGTGCTCCGTGGCGGTCAGGTCAAGTACGTCGTCCACAATCTGGAAGGCGATCCCCAGGTTCCGGCCATACTCACCCATTTGTTCCTCTATTTCCTCCGAGGCGCCTGCCAGGACGGCGCCCAGGCGCATGGAGACGTCGAACAGGCAAGCCGTCTTACGGTAGATGAGGTCGTAGTATTCGGCTTCGCCCACCATCCGGCCCAGCTTTTCCATCTGCACAAACTCGCCCTCGACCATTTGCTGAGTCAGGCCGATCAACAGGTCGAGCACCTTGAAGTTGCGCTCCTCGAGAGCGATGTGGAAGGCCTGCATATAGAGCCAGTCGCCCGCCAGCACACATTTTGAGTTCCCCCAGGTGGTATTTGCGGATGGCCGGCCGCGGCGGGTATCGGCCCCGTCGATAATGTCGTCGTGCACCAGCGTCGCCGTGTGCACCATTTCGACCACCGCCCCCAAACGCACCATGCCCTGCCCGCGATAGCCGAGCGACTTGGCTGCCAGCAACAGCAGGGAAGGGCGGATCCGCTTGCCCCCGCCGTCGCGCAGGTGGTCGGCGATGTCGGTAATAGCCCCGACATTGGAAACGGCATCACGCACCAGCTCAGTTTCGATGGCGATTAAGTCGTCGCGAAGCAGATCGAAGACTTCTTTTGCCGTCGCTATCGCTTGTGTGCTCACTCACTCTCCAGTTGCTGGTGAAAACGCTCTAATTCGACCGGTAATTGGTGAACTGCATGTCGATACCGAAGTCGTGGCCCTTTAACAGTGCAATCGTCTCCTGTAGGGTATCGCGATCTTTGCCCGTTATGCGGACGGTATCACCCTGAATGGAGGCCTGCACCTTTTTCTTAGATTCCTTGATCAGCTTAACGATCTCTTTTGCCTTATCTCCCGGAATACCCTGCTGCAGGGTAATTTTCTGCCGCACGCTGGACCCGGAAGCCGGTTCGACCTTGCCATACTCCAGCGCCTTTAACGAGATCCCGCGTTTGACGAACTTTTGCTGCAAAATCTCCGTCACCGCCTTCAGCTTGTACTGGTCCGAAGACGCCAGCTCGATTGCCTCGTCCCCCTCCAGAAGCTTGATCTCGGAGTGCGAGTCCTTCAGATCGAAGCGTGTCCGTACTTCCTTGGTGGCCTGGTCCATTGCATTGCGTACTTCCTGAACGTCCACTTTGCTGATCACGTCAAACGAGTTGTCTGCCGCCATGGTGCTGCCTCCTCGATTATGAGCGCAAGCGCTGCCCTCTGGTACCTACGGATTTACGTCCGGCGCTACACCAAAAAAACGGAAGAAGTTGTTGGCAGTGCTGGAGGCAACCTGCTCCGCGGCAATGCCACACACCTCTCCCAATTTGTCCGCTACCCGGCTCACCCAGGCGGGTTCGTTGCGCTTTCCACGATACGGCACCGGAGCCAGAAACGGGGCATCTGTCTCAATCAACATGCTGTTGAGTGGGACCCGGGCGGCTACCTGGCGGATCGGCTCAGCCTTGGGAAACGTGATGTTCCCCGCAAAAGAGATCAGAAAGCCACAGTCCATCGCCCGCCTGGCGTGCTCCCACTCGCCGGTAAAGCAATGCAGAATGCCGCCCAGGTTGGTCTCCGCCCAGTTGCTCTCAATCATTTCCAAGGTGTCGTCCCATGCATTGCTACTGCCCTCAGACGGCCGGCAATGGATGATAATCGGCCGCCGCCTATGCCCGGCAATTTCCATCTGCTGCGCAAATACTCTCTTCTGTTGTTCCCGGGGTGAGTGGTCATAATAATAATCGAGACCTATTTCCCCCACCGCGAGGACCTCCGGGTTCGCCAGCAAATCGTCTAGTTTTTCAAGCGCAGCCCGGTCGGCCAGTTGGGCCTCATGGGGGTGGATGCCGGCTGTGGCCAGGATGCGGGGTCGTTCTGGTTTGCCGGCATAGCTTTGGCTCAACTGTAACGCCTGCTGCATGGTGTCTGGGCCGTCACCGATGCCAATAGACAGAACCGTACGTACGCCCTGTTTCCAGGCCCGCTCGAGCAACTCATCCCGGTCGGCATCGTACCGTGGGCTGTCAAGGTGTGCGTGTGAGTCGACCAGGAACTACCCCTCGTCAGGACAGATTATTTGAGCCGGGCCCCTATTTCGACATCTTCCAGAAAACCGGCCAGCACAGGCTTGCCTTTTTCTCCCAATGAGGCCGCGACGATCATCCCGTTGGACTCCAGGCCACGTAATTTTCTGGGTTGCAGGTTGGCCACAATGACCACTTTGCGCCCAATGAGCTTCTCCGGCTCATAGGCTTCGGCGATTCCGGCCACGATCTGCCGTACCTCATCGCCGATGTTTACTTCCAGCCGAAGAAGCCGATCTGCTCCCTTCACCCGCTCCGCAACCTGTACTTGTCCCACACGCAGTTCGACCTTGGCAAAATCGTCGATGGTGATGGTTCCCGGACGGGTTGCGGGCTCGGCGGGTGAACTGGCAGTTCCCAGGGAAGCAGCCGTGGTCAACGCGGCCGGCGCTTTTGCGGCGATGGCCTCGGACACCCGCGATGCCGCCACGGCCGTAGACTGATCCGCCACCGTGGGTCGCGGCGCCGGCTCCGGGGGAGCCGGTACGCTGGTCGTAACCGAGGACTCAGCCGTTAGCTCCGCCTCCGCGCTCCTGCCGCCGTCACTGCTCTCCAATTCGTGCATGCGTTGAACCGTATCCTTTTCTGCCCGGGGGAAGACTGGGCCCGCCGGCCCGAGCCTGGTTCCAGGAGTCAATTGTCCCCAACTCACCTGTTTGATGTCAGCCTGGGCAATATCGCCCAAGCCGAGTTGCGCCCAGATTCTCGTAGTGGCATCGGGTAGCACAGGGTAGGCAAGCGCGGTGATGATGCGCAGGGCTTCGGCGCAGGTGTACAGGATCGAGGCCCTGAGGGCCACATCCTCCGGCGCCCCCAGCTTCCAGGGAGCCTTTTCCGTGATGTATCCGTCCACCGCCGCCACCAGCGCCCACAGGGACTCAAGCGCGCGCGAAAAATCCAGCGCGTCAAAGTGGTCCGCAAACTCCCGTTCCGCTTTTTCGGCGGCTGCGACAATGCGCGGCTCGGCCTCGCCCGCGGGCACCACTCCGCCGAAATACTGGTTGATCATCGCCAGCACGCGGCTGGTCAGGTTGCCGTAGCCATTCGCCAGATCGGCGTTATAACGCTGCACCAGGGCGTCGAACGAAAAGCTGCCGTCCTGGCCAAAGACCACCTCACGCATCAGGAAATAACGCAGCGCATCGGCGCCCAGGGTGGAGATAATGGTTTCCGCGCGAACCACATTTCCCCGCGACTTGGACATCTTGCTCTGCTCGAACAGCAGCCAGCCGTTGGCTACCACAGCTTTGGGCAGCGGCAAGTCGGCAGCCATGAGCAAGGCGGGCCAATAGATGCAGTGAAAGCGGACGATTTCTTTGCCGACCAGCTGTACGTTAGCTGGCCAGTACCGCGCGAAGCGCCGCTGGAGCTCCGGTTCGTCGCTGCCGTAGCCCAGGGCGGTAATATAGTTGGCCAGCGCCTCCATCCAAACATAGATCACGTGCTTTTCATCGCCAGGCACCGGAATTCCCCAATCGAAGCTGGTCCGGCTCACGGACAGATCTTTCAACCCGCTGCGGACGAAGGAAATCACTTCCTTGCGGCTTGCTTCGGGCCGGATGAACCCGGGATTCTGTTCGTAGAACTCGAGCAGCTTGCGCTCAAAAGCGGAGAGCTTAAAAAAGTAGTTCTCTTCGCTCACCGTCTCGGTGATCCGTCCGCAGTCTGGGCAGGGCGAACCGGGTGGCGCATCGACGTAAAGCTCGTCGGAGACGCAGTACTGGCCAGTGTAGCTCCCCTTGTACATGAACCCGCGTTCCTGCAAAACCCTCCACAGCTTCTGTACGCTCTTGCGGTGGCGTTCCTCTGTAGTCCGTATGAAATCGTTGTAGGTGAGCCCCATCCGGTCCCACAGGGCGCGGAACTGGCTGGAAACAGCGGTCGCAAACTCCTGTGGCGTTTGTCCCGCTTGCCGGGCCGAGCGCTCGATCTTCTGCCCGTGCTCGTCGGTTCCGGTCAGGAACCATGTGTCCAGGCCCTGGGAACGCTTGCGGCGCGCGATGGCGTCGGCCACGATCGTGGTGTATGCATGACCGATGTGCGGCCGCGCATTCACATAATAGATTGGGGTAGTGATGTAAAAGCTGGAGTTGTTCGACATGAGCAGGGCAGTCTCTCAATCTTAACAGGCAAAGCGTTCTGCTAAAATCGGCAAGAAAACCAGGGGTTTTGGGTGTATCGCAAACAGCAAAGACTTCTTCGCGAGCGCCTCCGCTCAGTGCTTCAGTCCAAATATCAGGTTGAACTCCCGCAAATTGCTATCGAGCAGCCGCCTGACCTGGAGATGGGGGAGTACGCACTTCCGGTGGCTTTCGAATTAGCCCGCCGGCTCAAACGCGCGCCGCGGGCAATTGCTGCGGAATTAGTCCAGGAACTGATGCCGCTCGAGGGCTTCGCCTCATTTGAGGTTGCGGGAGCCGGCTATATCAATGGCAAGCTGGACCGCCAGGCGGCCGCGCAGCAAATTGCCCGCGACGATACTGCGGAAGAGCAGACTCATCTTCATTCGCTGGTCGAGCACACGAGTATCAATCCCAATAAGTCCGCGCACATCGGCCATTTGCGCAATGCGATCCTGGGGGATACGTTTGTGCGCCTGCTTCGTGCCGCGGGGCAAAAGGTCGACGTGCAGAACTACATTGACAACACCGGCGTCCAGGTGGCCGACGTGGTCGTCGGCCTGACGCACCTTGAAGGTTACATTCTCGCCGGGGTTAGGCAGTTGATGGCAGATCTTCAAGCCAAAGGGGAGGGCCTTGACGACTACTGCTGGGACCTCTATGCGCGGGTCTCGCAGTGGTACGAGGGTCCGGAGGCCCTGGAGCAGAAGAACGACCGGAAGAAGATCCGGCTCGATACCATGCATGCTATTGAGGCCGGCGGCAATGAGACTGCGGAGATTGCTGATCTGGTATCAACCGCGGTATTGCGCCGGCATCTGGAGACTATGCTGCGCCTGGGCATCGAATATGATTTTCTGCCCCGCGAAAGCGAGATCCTCCACCTCAAGTTCTGGGATCTGGCCTTTGCCCAGCTGAAAGACAAGGGCGTGGTTTATTTTGAGACCGAGGGTAAGAACAAGGGCTGCTGGGTCATGCGGCGCGCCACTGCGGTTACCGACGCCGGGGCACTGGACGAAGACGCCAAAGTGATCGTTCGTTCAAACGGAACCGTCACCTACGTTGGCAAAGACATCGCTTATCACTTGTGGAAGTTTGGGTTGTTAGGACGCGACTTCGGCTACGCGCGCTTCTTTGCATATGCCGATCACATGTGTTGGATCTCGACCGAAGTGGGTGAGCAACCGCATCCTCATTTCGGCGGCGCACAGGCGATCTACAACGTTATTGACAGCCGCCAGGCTGATCCGCAGGCGAACGTGATTGAAGCCCTGCGAGGACTTGGATACACCGAAGCCGCGTCCCACTATGTCCATTTTTCCTACGAAATGGTCGCGTTGACACCGCGATGCGCGCTCGAGCTTGGCTACCAGATTTCCGACGAAGACCGGGAGCGCCCCTACATTGAAGTCTCGGGACGCAAGGGGTTCGGGGTTAAGGCCGATGCGCTGCTGGACAAGCTTATCGCAGCTGCCAGGGAGGAAGTGGACAGCCGTCATCCCCAGCGAAGCCAGGAAGAACGAGAGGGAATCGCGCACCAGATCGCTGTGGGAGCCCTGCGCTACTTCATGCTGAAATTCACCCGGAACACGGTGATTGCTTTCGATTTCAAGGAGGCGCTCAGTTTCGAAGGTGAGACCGGACCCTACGTGCAATACGCCATCGTGCGCGCGCGCAACATTTTTCGTAAGGCGGGAACGACGCCGGAAGCTGCTCTGTCAGGGGTGAATGCCGCGGACTACCTCGTGGGCGATCTTTGGGAGCTGTGGATCATGTCCTCGAAGTTAAGTCTGTTGTTGGAGCAATGCATTGCGGCCGCAGAGCCCGCGTACCTAGCCAAGCATGCTTTCCAATTGGCTCAGCTTTTCAATAATTTCTATCACCGTCACCACATCCTCACCGAGGAAGACCCCGCGCGTAAGCAGTTTTTGCTGGCCACGGCCGCGGTAGCAGAGCGGGCGCTCGTCCGTTCGCTAGCCTGGCTGGGAATATCTGTCCCAGAAGTGATGTGACCCTTCAAAACACTCCCAAGAAAGAGCACCCACACAGAGATCTTTCCACTGCGCTGCGCTCCGGTCGAGATGAAAAGTAGTTGTTAAATGGAGGCCATTTTTCATCCTCTTGGATCTGCTGAAGTAGCCCTCCAAGGTGATGAAAAACGGCTCCTTTTCAGCAAATACTCTCTCTGGAAGCGCCGCCCTCCCCTTTGTCATCTCGACCGGAGCGCAGCGCAGTGGAGAGATCTGCGGTTAGCAGGCCTTTCCTGGAAATGTTTTTCTACTGAATAGGGCTACCGTTAGCCGTCAGTTGGTTTAACGTCTGTACGTCTAACTGTTTCACCGCATCGGGAAGTGGAGCGTAGTTGAGCCCACTCGAGGCTTGCTGGCCATCCGTCACCACGTAGGTTATGAATTGCTTCAAGGCCGTACGCTTGGGAACATCTTTGCCATCTTTCGGAATGATCAGGAAAGTCAGAGTGGAAATAGGATATGCATCCGGCGCGGACGCAGGTGGATTGGCAATCGGGGTGCGAGCGTCCTTCGCCAGCTGGTCTTTGAATGCATCAATCGCCGCCGTTGTCCCCGCAGTACTTGGCAGTACGTACTTGCCGGCCTGATTTTTAATCCCAGCCACCGGCAGCTTGTTCTGGGTTGCATAGGTTAATTCGACGTAGCTGATAGCGCCGGGAAATTGCTTCACCTGGCCGGTGACTCCCTCACTACCCTTCGCTCCAAGGCCGGTGGGCCATTTAACCGCAGTGCCCTTGCTGACCTGTTGCGCCCAATCCGGGCTGACGGCGGAAAGATAAGTTGTGAAGGCGGCCGTGGTGCCGCTGCTCTCAGCCCGGTGAACCACCGTAATTTTCGAATTCGGCAGCTTCTCTTCGGGATTGTCCCGCTTGAGTAGCGGATCCTGCCAATTTGTAATTTTGCCCAGAAAAATTCCTGCAAGCGCCTCGGAAGAGAGCTGCAGAGGCTTCTGCAGACCGTCCAAATTGTAGGTTACACATATCGGGCCGGCGGATTCTGGAAGCTGGATCACCGGTGCCATCTGCGCCATATCTGCGTCAGAAAGCGGCGCGTCCGAGGCGCCAAAATCAATGGTGCCCGACTTTACCTGCTGTATCCCACCGCCACTCCCAATGGATTGGTAATTGATCTCAACGTTGGCGTGAGATTGCTGGAAGTCTTGAATCCAGCGCCCCATTACGGGATAAACAAAAGTGCTTCCCGCGCCATTGAGCGCAACATGGTTGGATGAAGATTGGCAAGAGGTCAGAAAACCGATCGCCGCAAAAACTGCAATCGCACAAGTAGCGTTTCTATACGTCTTTTTGCAGGGCATAGGCATCCTTCTGGGCAAACGTTTGTCGAATAGGATGCCACGAGATGCCCGTCACTACCCAAAGTTCATCGACATTTCACGAACGAACCACGAGGCAACGAGTCGGCGCATACAGCCCTCTGAGAGAGAAAGGGGTTGTAACCATGAGCGCAAAATTGCAGGGAAAGAAGATTGCGATCGTAGCCACAGACGGTTTCGAGCAAATGGAGCTAACGGAGCCCAAGAAGGCTCTGGAAGCGGCCGGAGCGAAGGTGGACGTCATTTCCCCCAAGGCGGGGGAAATCAAGGGTTGGAAGTTTACCGATTGGGGCGATCGCACAAAAGTAGATAAAACTCTGGACGACGCGAAACCGACCGATTACGACGGGTTGGTCCTGCCCGGCGGCCAAATCAATCCAGACAAACTCCGGATCGAGCCCAAGGCAGTGGCTTTCGTGACCGAGTTTTTCAACTCAGGCAAGCCTATTGGCGCTATTTGTCACGGGCCGTGGATGCTGGTCGAGGCCGGAGTAGTGAAGAAGAAAACGCTCACATCGTGGCCGTCGGTGCGAACCGATATCCGCAACGCCGGCGGCCATTGGGTCGATGAAGAAGTGGTTACGGATGGAAACCTGACCACCAGCCGCAACCCTGACGACATTCCGGCGTTTAGTAAAAGACTCATCCAGGAATTCAGCCAGGGAAAACAAGTCAAAGCCACGCAACAGGAGCCCACCAAGGTGGCCTCCTAAAGTGCCTTCCCATCGGACACCGTCAAGGTGTCCGATGGGCTATTTGGCGTAACTCCGCACCCACTCCGTGATGGTGCGCATGGCAATTCCCGAAGGCCCTTTGGCCATCCACGGCTTGGCATCGTCTGACCAAGCCAGGCCCGCGATATCGAGATGGATCCACGGGGTATCCTCAGCAAATTCCTTAAGAAACATCGCGGCATTCGTTGCGCCGCCATAGCGGTTCACGCCGGTATTCATGATGTCAGCGATGTTGGACTTGATTTGATCCTTGTAGTCGTCCTCCAGTGGCAGCCGCCAGAATCGCTCACCGGAAATTTCGGCCGCCCCCGTGAAGTGCCTGTACGCATCCTCATCGTTCGCGAAACAGCCCGCGTTCACTTGTCCCAGAGCCACCACGCAAGCGCCCGTAAGCGTAGCTGCATCGATCAGATGGGTTGCGCCCAGCTGCCGTGCGTAGGCTAGCCCATCCGCCAGTACCAGCCGCCCTTCGGCGTCGGTATTAACAACTTCGATGCTCTTGCCGGACATGGCAATCAGCACATCTCCCGGCTTCATGGCGCTTCCCGAAGGCATGTTTTCCGCGGCGCACACAATGCCGATCACCTTCACCGCCGGCTTGAGCTGAGCAATGGCCTGCATGGCGCCAACCATGGCCGCACCGCCTGCCATGTCGTATTTCATCTTCTCCATGCCGTCCGCAGACTTGATGGAGATGCCGCCGGTGTCGAAGGTGATGCCCTTGCCCACCAATCCGAGTACGGGAGAGACCGGGGCCTTCTTGGGCTCGTAGGTCATCACGATCAAAGCCGGAGGTTCTTCTGAGCCCTTGGTGACTCCCCAAAACGCGCCCATCTTTAGTTCTTTGATTTTGTCCGCACCGTAGACCTCACACTGCAGTCCGTGCTGGCGGCACATCTCTGCGGCTCTTTGCCCCAGCACGGTGGGTGTCATTACATTGCCCGGTTCATTGATCAGGGCACGGGCAAAATTCTGCGCTTCGCCCAGGATCACACCCTCTCGGATACCGGCTTCGATGGCGGCCGCATTCACTCCACTGCCCGAAACAACGTTAAGCTGCTCGATGCTCTGATCTTTGCGGTCCGAGCGATAGGTATCGGAATCGAAATCCCCGATATATGCGCCTTCCACCACCGCCTTGGTGGCTGCCAGCGTGTCCAGACCCTCCGGAATCGCGATGGCCAGCTCGCGTAGCATACGAGGCTTGGCGAAGCGCACCGCTGCACCCGCTGCCTTGCGAACCTCGGCGGCGGTAAGCTTAGCCACGCCAACCAGCAGGATCCGCTCCGCCTTGAACCCATCCGGTTCATGCAGCAGGACAGTTTCGAAGCTCGCGGCGGCAAATTCACCACTGTTTAGGATCGACGCGGTCGCTTTGGCCAACGGACCGCCCGTCGTTAACAGCTTGATTACGGGCTTGGTCTGCTTTTTCTCCGCCGTATCCAGAGCGAAGATAACCAGGAGGGAACTACTGAGACGGTCAAGTTTAGCCGATATAAATTTTGTCTGCATGTGTGAGTGGGCTTTCCTGGTGACGATAAGTCTTTTCTATTGTTCTATTTGTGCTGGCTGCGCACGATGGCCGCCCGAGCCTCCCGGTCGTCCTCGCGACGCCGTTCGGTCTCGCGTTTGTCCCAATCCTGCTTGCCTTTAGCTACGGCCAACTCGCATTTCACGCGGCCATGGCGGAAATAAAGCCGGGTGGGGATGAGCGTTAAACCCTTCAACTGCGTCTTCCCCATGAGTTTTTGCAATTCCTGGCGGTGCAGCAACAGTTTGCGGGTGCGTAACGAGTCGTGGTTGGAAGAGTTTCCGTGCGAGTAGGGACCGATATGAGCGTTCAGCAAATACGCTTCACCGTCTTTGATGATCCCGTAGGCGTCCTTGAGATTCGCTTGTCCCTCGCGGATGGACTTGACCTCTGTACCGCGGAGGGCAATGCCGGCTTCGAACTTGTCCAGCAGGAAGTAATTGTGTCCAGCAGCCCGATTCACGGCAGCGTCGCGCTCACCGGCAGCGACAGGCTCCCTGGGCTTCGCTTTTTGAGGGGATGGATTCGTAGTTTGACGCAGTGGCCGAGGCATACATTTGGTTATGAATCTTCATGCTAGCACGCGACTTGGGAGCGAAGTGTTGGCTGCGCCGGATGCTATACTCAGGCGATATTAACCAAGAGAAAAGCTGTTCTGGGCCTTTGTGGACGCGTCGATTTTTCTCCCTGGAACAATGTATTTCGGCTATCTGGAGTGCGATGAATCGCCGTCAAAATAACTGGGCTCTGTCCGTTCTGCTCACCCTGCTTCTGGTTGCGAGCGCCTGTTGCCTGGCAGCTTCTGGCAATTCGGCGAAGAAGCTTTACGCGCAAGGCCAGGCGGCCGAGGCCAAAGAAGACCCTATCACTGCCTATGAGGACTATTACCAGGCTTGGCAGAAGGAACCCAAAAATCTTCGCTATAAGACTGCTTACGAGCGGCTTCGCTTTGTCGCGGGCTCGGCGCACATCGCAAAAGGCGAGAAAATCATGGCCCAAGGCGACATCAGCGCCGCCCTGACCGAGTTTTTGCGCGCGCTCGAGATCGACCCCAGCAACGAGCTGGCGCACCAGGATATCCAAAAGGCAAAGGAAAAGCTTGCTCTGCCCACCCCTAACCAGGAAACCTCAATCCCGGAGGCTAAGGCAAGCGAACTGAATGACGTAGGCAGCCCGGTAGAGTTGAAGCCAATCTCCAATGAACCGCTCACCCTGCACATGACCGAAGACAGCAAGGTGGTCTACTCGACCATCGGCAAGGCGGCAGGGATCAACGTGCTGTTCGACCCCGAATACACATCCAAGCGCATCCAGGTGGATATTGCCAACGTATCCCTGTTCGACGCCTTGCGCATCGTGGCCACCGTTTCCGGCACATTCTGGCACCCGGTCACTCCCAACACCATCTTCGTAGCCATGAACACCCGCGCCAAGCGTCAGGAACTGGAGGAAGAGGCGGTACAGACCTTCTACTTGGCAAATACTGCCCAGCAAAACGACCTGAACGATATTCAGACCGCGCTACGCAACCTGCTGGTGAATGCCAAGCTCTATGGCGTACCGAGCCAGAGCGCCATCGTGATGCGCGCGACGCCGGACGAACTGCTGCTGGCGCAAAAGCTGATCTACGATCTGGATAAGTCGCGTCCCGAAGTTGTGGTCGATGTAGCCCTCCTCGAAGTGAATCGGGATAAGACGCGAACCATCGGCATACAGCTGCCGGGTACTGCCAGCATACAACTGCAGCCCCCGAACGCCACCAGCACCACGAGCACGACCAGTACCACCAGCACGACCAGCACCACCAGCACCACCACCACTACAAGCACTACAAGCACCACCGGCACCAATCTGACCCTGAACAATCTCGCCCACCTGAACGCCACCAACTTTGCTGTGACCATTGGCCAGGCGACAGCCAACCTGTTGCTTTCGGATTCCGATACCAAGGTTTTGCAGAATCCCAGTATCCGTGCGACTGACGGGCAGAAAGCTGACCTCAAGATCGGCGAACGGATCCCGGTGGCCACTGGCTCCTACCAGACGGGCGCAGCGACGGCCGTCGTCAGCTCGCTGGTGAACACCCAGTTCACATATCTGGACGTAGGCGTGGAGATCGAAATTACGCCCATCGTTCACTACGACCGGGACGTAACCCTCAAGATCAAAATTGTCTCCTCACAGGAAGAAGGCTCGACCAACATCGGCGGGATTACAGAGCCGATTATCTCCCAGCGCACGGCTGATCAGGTCGTCCGTCTCAAGGATGGCGAGGTCAACATCCTGGGCGGATTCCTGCAGAAGCAGGATCTAACCACCATCGGAGGAACCCCGGGCCTTGGGGAACTGCCGATTTTGAAGTGGATTTTCAGCTCTACCCAGCACGAAGTGCAGGACGACGAAATTATCTTCATGCTGACCCCGCATGTTGTCCGCTCTACGGAAATCAGTCCGTTGAACCTCAGGGAAATTGACACCGGCACGGGTACCAATGTCGAGTTGCGGCGCATCTCTGCGCCGGCGAACCAACAGCCGGGCGGTACAGGTACGCTGCCGCCCGGGCTGCAGCCGCATGCCCCGGCCGGGGTACCCGCCGGTGCCCAGCCCGCAGCGACCCCGCCCACCGCAGCGCCCACCCCACCGCCCGCGGTGTCAAGTACGGTGACCCTGCAAATTGCTCCGCCTCAGACTCCGCCCAAGGCCGGCAGCACTTTTCAGGTGGCAGTCAACCTAAGTGGCGGTCAGGACGTTTTCTCTGTACCAATGCAGGTCCATTACGACAACTCCAAGTTGGCCCTGATCAATGTAGATACCGGCGGATTCCTGGGCCATGATGGCCAGGCAATCGCTTTAGTCCATCGCGACGATGGAGTTGGCAATGTTGTCATCTCGGCTTCACGCCCACCTGGAGTCTCGGGCGTAACCGGGGCGGGAACGGTTTGCGTTCTGACCTTCCAGGCCAACGCGCCCGGGGACGCGGGCATGCAAATTATCCGTGCTTCGGTTAAGAACAGTGCCCAGCAACCCATCAACATCGCCGGTTCGCAAACCGTGGTACACATCCAATAGGGCCCAGATATGCAGTACAAATTACCTCAGCGGAGCGCAGCGGCAGGCCGGCAGGAGGGGCTGACGCTGGTCGAGTTGATTGTGACCGTGGCCATCCTGGCCATCCTGGCCTCGGCCGCTGTTCCGTTGGCTCGCTTCCGCGTGCAGCGCGAAAAGGAAAGGGAACTACGCTACGACTTGTGGCAGATGCGCGATGCCATCGACCGCTACAAAGACGCCGCGGATAAGCACGCTTTCCAGACCAAGCTCGATAGCAATGGCTATCCTCCAGATCTCGAGACCCTGGTCAAAGGCGTAGACGCTCAGGGCAAGAGAATGAAATTTTTGCGCCACATTCCGGTGGATCCGATGACCGGCAAGGCCGAATGGAACTTACGTTCCATGCAGGACGAATCGAACAGCGACTCATGGGGTGGGCAGAATGTCTTCGATGTCACTTCCAAGTCGCAAGGCACTGGGATGGATGGAACGAAGTACGCCGATTGGTAGGCTCGTAGGTATGTCTCGACCTCGCACTCAATTCGCGCGTGGCTTCACCCTGGTGGAATTGATGGTGGTGATGCTGATCATCGCCATTCTGGCCGCGATTGCGATCCCGGCCTACGTGGCATCGATCCGTGCTGCCCGGGAAGCAGTGCTCCGTGAAGACCTGCACGTCCTGCGGGATGCCATTGACGCCTATACCAACGACAAGAACAAGGCGCCACAGTCGCTGGATGACCTGGTGAGCTCTGGCTATCTCAAGACCATTCCGGTTGACCCGGTGACTCACAGCAACGCCACCTGGGTGCCGACCATCGATGACACCCTGCAGAGCGTCGATCAAACCGACCCAGGGATGACCGATGTGCACAGCGGATCAGACCAGGCCGGCAGCGACGGCCAGCCTTACAACACCTGGTAGGGAACAGATCGAAAAACACCTCCAAGAAAGAGCATCCGCACAGAGATCTCTCCACCCCTTCCCTTTGTCATCTCGACCGAAGCTTGGATGCTCTTTCTTGGAAATGTTTTCGACGGAGGCGCACAGGCCATTGGGCCCACCAAAAGTGATGAAAAACGGCTTGAGTTCAGCAACTACTCTCCCTGGAGACGCCTCTCTCCCCTTTGTCATCTCGACCGAAGCGCAGCGTAGTGGAGAGATCTCTGTGTGGATGCTCTTTCTTGGAAATGTTTCTTACTCGCCCGCCCGAGATAAGATCTGCGCCCACAATTCCTTTGTGCCGTAGCCAGTCTTGCTCGAGCACAACAGAATCTCGCTTAGTCCCAAGCCCTCTTTTAGCCGGGCGACCGCCTTCGGCTTCTCATTCCCGGAAAGCTTGTCTGCTTTGGTGCCTACCACGAGAAAACTGCGGCCCATCCCTTTGAGAGCCACAATCAATTGCTGATCGCTGGCCTGCACCGGGATATTGCTGTCTACCAGGCAAATACACAGGACGAGGTTGGCCCGTTCTTCGAGATAGGGATTGATGAATTTAGGCCATTCCGCAGAAATCGACCGGGAAATCTTGGCATAACCATAACCCGGCAAATCCGCCAACAGAAGCCGAGGCTCTCGCGCGGTTGCCGAGTCTGATAAGGCAAAAAAGTTGATGGCCCGGGTGCGGCCCGGGGAAGCCGAAACCTTAGCCGCCTTTTCGCCTAACAAACCGTTAATCAGGCTCGACTTGCCAACGTTAGAACGGCCCAGGAACGCGAATTCCGGGGCCGTAGCAGGAGGGAATTGTTCCGGCGCCAATGCCGACAGCAGGAACTTCGTGACCACTACTGGGCGCGCGGCTGATCGGCAGCGACGGGAGACTTGACCGCCGCCAAAGCCTCCGGAGTTTCCTCGTGCAGCTCCGGCAGCGGAGCCTCCAGGGCGATCTTCAGCACGTCGTCCATTTGATCCACAAAGTGCAGCTTCATCACGCTGCGCAGATTCTCCGGAAGATCGGCCAGATCCTTCTCATTGGCTCGCGGCAAAATGGCTTCGAAAATACCCGCCCGGTGCGCCGCCAACAGCTTCTCCTTCAATCCCCCAATGGGCAGTACCTTGCCGCGAAGAGTGATTTCGCCGGTCATGGCAATGTCGCGTCGAACGCGTATCTTAGCCAGTGCGCTGGCCAGCGCACTGGCAATGGTAATACCCGCAGACGGACCATCCTTGGGAATGGCGCCCTCGGGCACATGCACGTGGATGTCCAAGTTCCGGTAAAAGTCCCTGGGCAGCCCCAGATGCTGTGCCCGGCTGCGGATGTAGGAAAGTGCGGCCTGCGCCGACTCCTGCATCACATCGCCCAGTTGGCCGGTCAAGGTCAACTTACCCTTGCCGTCCAGCACCTGCACTTCCGTGGAGAGAATGCTGCCCCCGACCTCGGTCCAGGCAAGCCCGGTAACCAGGCCAATCTCGCTGGTCTCGTGCAACTGCGAGTCGCGGAACTTGGCAACGCCCAGAAACTCGTTCAGGTTGCTATCAGCAATGTCTTCCTTGTGCTTCGCACCGTTGCGGACTACCCGGCGCGCCACCTTGCGGCATACATTGCCGATCTCGCGCTCCAGGTTGCGGACGCCGGCCTCGCGCGTATAGCCGCGAATGATGTCTACCAGGGCCGCATCGCTGAAGATCGCGTTCTTATCGCTGAGCCCGGTCGCCTCACGTTGCTTCTTGACCAGGTACTGCTTGGCAATCTCGAGCTTTTCCGCTTCGGTATAGCCATGCAGGCGGAGAATTTCCATGCGGTCTTGCAGGGGCGCCGGGATAGTGTGCAGCACGTTTGCAGTGGCTACGAACAACACTTGCGACAAGTCGTATTCCACGTCGAGATAGTGGTCCATGAAGCTCGTGTTCTGCTCCGGATCGAGCACTTCGAGCAGTGCGGACGCGGGATCTCCGCGCAGGTCCGACGCCATCTTGTCCACTTCATCCAGCATGAAGACCGGGTTCTTGGTTCCCGCCTTCTTCATCGACTGGATGATTTGTCCAGGCAGGGCGCCGATATAGGTCCGGCGATGCCCGCGGATTTCCGCCTCGTCCCGTACGCCGCCCAAAGACATGCGCACAAATTTACGGCCGGTAGCTTTGGCGATCGACATCCCTAATGACGTCTTGCCAACGCCTGGAGGTCCGACAAAGCAGAGAATCGAGCCCTTGGGATTTTTCACCAGTTGGCGCACCGCGAGAAACTCAAGAATGCGCTCTTTGATTTTCTCCAGGCCGTAGTGATCCGCGTTCAATACCTTCTCGGCGTGATCGATGCTGCGCGTTTCCTTGCTTCTCTTCTTCCACGGCACCGCCAGCAGCCAGTCCAGGTAATTTCTGGAAACGGTGGACTCAGCCGACATCGGCGGCATGGCCTCCAGCTTCTTCAACTCCTGGATAGCTTTGTCGAACACATCCTTGGGCATGCCTGCGCCGTCGATCTTCTTGCGCAGCTCATCGAATTCGCTCTTTTCCCCGCGGCCCAGTTCCTTCTGGATAGCCTTGATCTTCTCGTTGAGGTAATACTCTTTTTGCGCGCGCTCCATCTGCCGCTTCACCCGGCTCTGCACGCTGCGATCCATGTTCAGCTTCTCGATCTCGATGTCCAGAACATCCGCCACTCGGGACAGGCGCTCGCTGGGATCAAAAATGTCCAGCAGCTCTTGCTTCTCTTCGATCGAAAGCTGCAGGTTGGCGGCGATGGTGTCTGAAAGCTTTGCCGGCTCATCCATCCGCACGGCGGCGATCATGGTCTCGTAATTTAGTGACTGCTGAAGCTTGACGTACTGCTCAAACAGGGAAGTGACTCGCTGCATTAACGTCTCAATTTGCGGATTTACTTCCAGCTGCCGGTTGGCAACCCGCACCGTGGCTACGAAAAAGCCATCTGAGTCATTCATTTCGACCGCTTTGGCTCGTTCCAGCCCCTCGACCAGGACCTTGATATTGCCGTCTGGCATCTTGACGCTCTGGACGATGTTACCAATGGTGCCCACCGTGTAAATGTCTTCCGGCCGCGGCTCATCGATGCCGGCGTCGTGCTGGGTGGCCAGAAAAATCTTGCGATCCCCGGTCAGGGCCTCTTCCAGCGCTCGAACGCTGGACTCACGCCCCACCACAAAGGGCGTCATCATGTAAGGAAAGATCACCATGTCCCGAATGGGCATCATGGGGAGCTTGCGAAGATCGCCTTTGTCCCGGGTTTCTTTTGCTTGTGTCACGAGGGTTTTCCTTTCGCTTAATTCCCTTATACAGAGGAAAAGGGACTTGCGCCAATGACCCGGCCGTTGAGGCGTTCAACCGATCAACAACAACAATTATTGGATGGCGCGACTGGCAGCACGGACTTGCACATCCCGCAAAACACGCGAGATGTGCAAAGTCCCAAGGGGGGAGTAACCTAGCCTGCCTTCTCCAGCAGAGTCACGGAGAGGTCACGTTTTTGCACCATTTCCGCGGTGATATCCAATTCCTTGATCTTCTTGTTGCTGGGGAGGTGGTACATCAAGTCCAACATCAGCTCTTCCAGGATCATGCGCAGGCCGCGCGCGCCCACCTTGCGATTCAGGGCCTCGCGGGCGACCGCACGGGAGGCGTCGTCGGAAAACAGCAGCCGCACACCTTCATACTCAAACAACCGTTGATACTGCTTGAGGATGGCGTTGCGCGGCTTGGTGAGGATCTCTACCAGGGCAGCCTCGTCGAGCTCATCGAGAATGCCAATCACCGGTAAGCGTCCCACGAACTCAGGGATAAGCCCAAACTTGATCAAGTCCTGGGGCTGGGCCTGGCGCAGCAGCTCCGTATCGCGTTGTGCCGGCAATGTCCCTGCCTCTTGCGCATCCTTCTCTGAGAGCGCCTTGAAGCCTAACGCCTTCTTGCCTACGCGCCGGCCGATGATGCGTTCCAGCCCAACAAAAGCGCCGCCGCAGATAAACAGGATGTTGGTGGTGTCGACCGGCGTGAACTCCTGGTGGGGGTGCTTGCGTCCACCCTGGGGTGGGACGTTGGCGACCGTGCCTTCAAGAATTTTCAACAGGGCCTGCTGCACGCCCTCGCCGGAAACATCGCGAGTGATGGAAGGATTTTCGTCCTTGCGGCCGATCTTGTCGATTTCGTCAATATAAATAATGCCCGTCTGGGCTCTGGCTACGTCCCCGTCCGCCGCCTGCAGCAGCTTGAGGATAATGTTTTCAACATCCTCACCCACATATCCAGCTTCGGTCAGCGTGGTCGCGTCCACAATCGCGAATGGCACATCCAACATCTTGGCCAGTGTGTGCGCCAGCAGCGTCTTGCCGCTTCCGGTCGGACCTACGAGGAGGATGTTGGATTTCGACAGCTCCACATCGTTGCCCCGCGTGCGGTTCATCTGGATACGCTTGTAGTGGTTGTAAACCGCCACCGCCAGCTTCTTCTTCGTCTGCTCCTGGCCGATGACGTACTCGTCGAGAAAGCCTTTTACTTCTTGCGGTTTGGGCAAGTGCGCCGGCGCCGCGCCGGGCTGAGTTTCGCCCCGGTCGTCTTCCAAAATGGAGTTGCAGACCGCGACACACTCGTCACAAATGTATGCCCGCGGATAATCGCTCGGTGAGGAGATCAATTTTGCAACAGCGTCCTGCGATTTATGACAGAACGAGCAACGTAGCGTATCGTCTGTTCCCCTCGGCGTTTTCATACTGCAACTCCTTTGGCCTGGCGGCCTGTCACGTGCGCGGCCGGTCTATGATTTCGTCAATAATTCCGTACTCTTTGGCTTGCTGGGCGTTCATGATGAAGTCTCTTTCCACATCGCGTTCAATGCGTTCCAACGGCTGCGCGGTGTGCTTCGACATCAGCTTGTTGGTAATCTCGCGAATTCGCAGAATTTCGCGGGCATGTATATCTATATCGGTCGCCTGACCGGAAAGGCCACCCATGGATGGCTGGTGAATCAGGATGCGTGAGTTGGGCAGAGCAAAGCGCTTGCCCTTGTTCCCGCTCATCAGGAGGAAGGCCGCCATACTTGCCGCCTGGCCGATACAGTAGGTCACCACGTCATTGCGAATGAATTGCATCGTGTCGTAAATGGCCAGGCCCGCAGTGATCGAACCACCTGGCGAATTGATATAGAGCTGAAGGTCTTTCTCCGGGTCTTCACCGGAGAGGAACAACATTTGGGCGATTACCAGGTTCGCGATCTGATCGTCGATCGGGGTTCCCAGAAAAATAATATTGTCGCGAAGCAAACGAGAGTAAATGTCGTAGGCTCGCTCGCCTCGACTCGTCTGCTCGACCACCATAGGTACAAGTGCCATGCGCTCCCTTGCTTCTGTTCCCGCGGACAACCTGCGCCCGCTCTTGAGTTACCCGTTAGTTCAGGACGCTAACCGCTCATACAACATCGCGCCCATCTTCTCTCTACGTAAGCGTTCCCGGATTCTAGCGAGGCTGCCGTCCTCAGTCAAACGTGCCCGCAGTGTATCCACTGGCTCGCGCATTTGCATGGAGATGGCGTGTAGTTCATTTTCTACGTCTTCTTCAGGCACGGTCACATTCTCTGCATCGGCAATCCGATCGAGCAGCATGGACCCTTTCACTTCAGCAGTTGCCGAGGGGCGCTGCGCCGCCCGCAGGCGATCGAAATCAAGATTGCGCATGTCTTCCGTACGCATGCCCTGCGAAGCCAGCGCGCGCAGTCCACGATCCAGGCGCGCATCGATCTGCTGCTGCACCAACGACTCCGGCACCGGGAACTCGAAGCGGTTGACCAGCGCGTCCAACAGCCGGTTCGTGGTTTCGTTTTGTACGTGCCGTTGCTTATCGCGGGCCAGGTGTTCGCGCAGTTGCCCGGTGAAGTCTTCCAGGCTCTCGTATTTCCCCAACTCCTTGGCGAACTCGTCGTTCATTTCCGGCTCGATCTTTTTCTTGATGCCTTTCACTTCAAGATCGTAGGCCACCCGCTTACCAGCTAATTGCCGCTCACCAAAATCCGGCGGATAGCTCACCTCGAACTTTAACTGTTGGCCCACCGTGGCCCCGCGCAGAGCGGCGTTGAAACTATCCAGTGTGTTCGGACCACCGACCTGGACCATGACATCCTGTCCGGTAATCGGTTGCTGCGCATTGGGCGTCTCGGGGGGTGTGGCTTCGCCTTCCGCAGGCTGCACGTCCCCGGTGAAACTGATTTGTGCAAAATCGCCGTCTGCCAAGGGCCGATCTTCCGTCACCGGTTCCATGGTGGAGCGGGAATCCCGAATGCGCGCCAGCTCAGCATCCACCTCGGCATCGGTCAATTCCGTGGAAGGCTTTTCCACCTTCACATCCTTGTACCCATCAATCGAGAACTCGGGGAGCACTTCAAAGGCTGCTTTGAAGCGTAACGGCTTGCCGTCTTCGAGCTCGATTTTCGTCACCTGAGGCTGCGAGACGGGCTTCAGCTGCTTCTCGGCGATCGCGCTGCGGAAATGCTCCGGCAGCACTGCCTCCATCACGTCCTGGCGGATTTGTTCGGCGAAGCGGCCGCGGATAAGCGACTCCGGAACCTTCCCCGAGCGAAAGCCCGGGATTCGCGCCATCTTCCTGTAACGTTTGGTTACTGCCTGAAAATTGCGGGTCACTTCGTCCGCAGGAATTTCAATTTCAACTTCCCGGGTGCAGTCGGGATTCAGGGTCGCCACTGCATGCGAGTGGCCTTCATGGTCGTGTCCGCCAGGTTCTTCGGTGGTGGTGGCTACCTCGTCGGATTGCGGAGTCGTTTCAATCATTTCGCTTGAGCTCAACGTTGTGCCTTCCAGATTCGCTCGCTCTCTTTGCGGCTGCAATGGCGAAAACGATGCAAGCGCTCAGGAGCCTATAAACAGCCTGCTTTCATCGTATGGGGCTTTGCCGGGAGGGTCAAACCCGCAGCGCAAGGAATGCGAAGCCGCTATTAACTACAATACACCCTTTTCTTATTACCTTTGGGGATGCGGGCGGGGGCTAGAGCTCCTCTTGACGCGGCGTCCGGACATGCGTAACGAACCGCGGGTCGGCGGCCTGGTAGTGTTTGAAATTGCGTCGTCCGTCGCTTAGAGAGAGGTTGCCGTTCACGGTTTTGCGGACGACATCTGCGTCGCGGTCATCCTGACCATCATCCTGCCACCAGCACACCTGGCAGAGTTCCAGGGCCTCGGGCAGCGCCAGCGTCTTGTACCCGCAGCAGAGGCAGCGGGCCGCAGTCGCTCTTCGCATGTTACAAGTATCCTCCGGATGCGCGCACCGTTGCGGGCACCTCGCGCTGGGGGACCATTACGACGGTAACCCTCCGCGCCCTCGAGCCAAATCCTTAGGGCTTGGACAACGACAGGCGAACCTTCCAGGTAACTGATTGTCCCGGACGAAGTGTCACCATGCCGGTATCCATGCCCTTCCATTGCTTGCCAAAAGGATCGACGTAATTAAATTGATCTTCGATGGCAACAAAGGAACTATTTTTTGGCGAATAAACCTGGATAGTCCTGATCTCCGGAGACAGAGCAGAAACCACTAGCCCGTAATTCGACTTCGGATCTATCAGCTTCACCTCCGCTGCGCCGCCGGTTCGTTGCAGGTGGGAAAAATTGTCGTCCAGAAAATGGTCGTCCAGGGGAACGCCGTCGGGAGCGTTGTAGTCGTACTCTGTTCCCTTCACCGGCTTGAGTTGTCCCGTGGGGAATGCGTCACCGTAATTGTTCACCAGTGCCATCATCGACGCTGGAACGTGCAGCCTCACCTGTGATCGCTGCCCGCTTGGTATCGCGAAGTAGGGATGCCAACCGATGGACATGGGCTCCGGTTCTTTGCCCACGTTTTTGGCGGTGATGGTGGCGTCGACCGCATCCCCGGTAAGGGCGATGGTCAAGTTCAGGTCGGTGTCGGAGATCCAGTGGCCGGCGAAATCTCCGGCGTGGATAACACCGGTTACTGTCTGTCCGTCTGCGGTGGTTTCGGTTTGCAGGTTTTCCACCTTGGCCTGGTTAATCAAGCCGTGAATCGCCACTGTACGACCACCGGGGTTCTTGCTGGGAAAGTTTGCCGGCAGAGCCAGCGTATGGCCCCGCCATTGAGTCACCACCGACTTGCCGTCGGAGGAAGGTTCTCCAATGATGCGATTGGGGTAGGGAATCAGAAACGCTCCTCCGAAACCAAAAGAAGCGTTTCCTTGCAGATCCTTACCGGTGCTGCTCAGTTGGCTCGCTGCATCCTTGACCGAGGGCGAGTGCATCAGGGGTATTTCCCCTTTGCCTGGGATGGCGGCGGTGACCTGGAACATGTTCATGCCCCGCCCCGGAAACAGGGTCACGGAGAGGAATTCCGGCTTATTGCCGCTGCTTGTTGCCTTCCTGGAAAGCGTCAAAACGTCCTCGCCCCCGACCTGGATGGCGGCCGGTGTCACCGGTTGCGGCGGCGGTTCGCTTGGCGGTTGTTGCCGGCACCCGGCTGTGAGTAAAGTTAACCCTGCCAAAAGGGTTCCTAACCGTTTATTTCCCTTATCCATAGGTATCCTCAGGTGCCTCAAGAAAATGCAAAAATCATATTACGCTGTGTTTCCTAAACAGCCTTACAATCGGGTATGAGTTCCACCCCTCGACCGAACCCAGGTTCGCCCATTGGCTCGGGCTCGCCTATAGCAAGTCCCGGTCTGCCTTCGGCCAAGCCTGGCCCACTCCAGCCCAGCCCGCTTATTCTTTTCAACCAGGATTTGATTCGCTGCCAACGTTGTACCCGCCTGCGCAAGTATTGCGAGGAAATCGCCACCAGCAAGCGTCGTGCTTACCGCGATTGGATTTATTGGGCCAAGCCCGTGCCTTCTTTCGGTGATGAAAAAGCTCGGGTGTTGATCCTGGGGCTGGCTCCGGGCGCTCACGGCTCCAACCGCACTGGCCGCCCCTTTACCGGCGACGGCTCCGGCGACTTTCTCTATCCCGTCCTGCACAATGCAGGCTTTGCCTCGCAACCCAATTCAGTCTCTCGTGGCGACGGCATGAGGCTTACGGATTGCTGGATCAGTTCCGTGGTCCGCTGCGCTCCTCCCGATAACACGCCCAAGCGTTCGGAACTCGAGAACTGCGCCTCTCATCTTGATGAGGAGATCTCGCTGCTGAGCAATTTGCGTGTCACTGTCTGCCTCGGCCGCATCTCCTTCGACAGCTATCTGCAGCACCTGGAGCGGACAGGTCAGTGTGAGCGCAAGCCGCGGTTCAAATTCGCCCATGGCGCGGAATATTCGCTTCCTGGTGGCCGCTACCTGATCGCCAGTTTCCACCCGTCGCTGCAAAATACCAACACCGGCAAGCTGACGCGCACCATGTTGTTCGAGGTCTTCGACCGGGCGCGGACTCTGGCCACCTCCACGGAAACCCCACAAACCCTACGGCGCTAGCGACCGTGTCGGACCCAGGAATGACGCGGAAGAATGATTGAGTGGGTGGCCCAGGTCTCGCTTTTGAGACCTGGGTTTTCTCCTTGGTGCGCCCGGCAGGGCGCACTCACTTGGAGGTGTAAGTCCTCTACACACCGGGCAAGGGGAAGTGTTAGCTGAACGGCAAGGGTGTCCATCGCGAGGTGGAATCTGAAGGAAGCTGTAGGCAAAGCGCTGGCCTGACGAACAGCTAGCGGATAGAGGCTTCACGGTGGGGTGAGCGGGCCAATTTTCGCAAAGCCCAGTACTTGCACGGAACGCCGTGATGTAGATGCGACAGGCATAAGCGTGAAAGTGAGTGCGTAATACCCGGGGAGATCTGGCGACTTGCCTTTGGGCTACCGGCGTCGTGAGGCGCTGGGATGAGCCGCCAGAAGTCAGCAGCGGCCGTAGTGGCTTCGCGCAAGCGGAGTGAAGGGCCAAACGTGAAACACGGGAGTAGGAAAGCAGACCTCGATGCGAGACGACGAAGCAGAAGCATACGCAAGTATGGCCAGCTCGGAAGGAGACAGGCGGAACCTGTCTTGGGCCGATTCTGGTGCTGAGTCTGGCGCGGCGGCTGCCAGGCAACCGAAACCGGAGGCATTGCGGCTGATGGAAGCCGTAGTGGAACGCAGCAACATGTTCAGCGCCTATGAACGCGTGGTGAAGAATCAAGGAGCGCCGGGAGTCGATGGACTGACGGTTTCCGAGTTCAAGCCATGGCTTCAACGGCACTGGGCGCGGGTAAGACAGGATCTGTTGTCAGGGGTATATCAGCCGGAGATGGTGCGCAAGGTGGAAATACCGAAGCCGCAAGGCGGGGTAAGAATCCTGGGCGTGCCCACGCTGGGGGATCGTCTGATTCAGCAGGCACTCAATCAGGTACTGCAACCGCTGTTCGACCCGGAGTTTTCCGAGTCCAGCTTCGGCTTCCGTCCCGGACGCAACGCGCATCAAGCCGTCGAAGCGGCGCAAGGCTATGTGGCGGCAGGTAAGCGGTGGACCGTAGATCTCGACTTGGAGAAATTCTTCGACCGGGTAAACCACGATGTGCTGATGGCACGGGTGGGGCGCAAGGTGGAAGATGGACGGGTATTGAAGCTGATCCGGCGCTATCTGGAAGCGGGAATGATGGAAGGCGGGGTAGCGAGCATGCGGACGGAGGGTACGCCTCAGGGCGGTCCGCTGTCCCCACTGTTATCGAATATTCTGCTCGACGATCTTGACCGGGAACTGGAGCGGCGCAGGCTGAGCTTCTGCCGTTATGCGGATGACTGCAACATCTACGTCGGAAGCAAGCGCGCAGGAGAGCGGCAGATGCAGGCAATTACGGCGTTTCTGGAGCAGAAACTGAAGTTGAAAGTTAATGCGTCCAAGAGCGCAGTGGCGAGACCGTGGGAGCGGAAGTTCCTTGGCTACAGCATGACGTGGCATAAGAAACCAAAGCTCAAGATAGCGCCCCAAAGCCGCAAGCGTTTCGTGGAGAAGATCCGCAAGACGATGCGGGCAGTTCGCAGCAGCAGCTTGCAACAAGTCATCGAGCGGCTCAATCCCGTCCTACGGGGATGGGTTGTTTACTTCCGGCTCACCGAAGTCAAGGGTGTGCTGGAAGAACTCGACGGCTGGCTCAGGCATAAGTTGCGGACCCTGCTCTGGCGGCAATGGAAGCGCGTTTATCGACGGGCTCGAAATCTGATCAAGGCTGGGATAAGCACAGAGCGAGCGTGGCAATCAGCCACCAATGGGCGTGGCCCATGGTGGAATGGTGGCGCGCCGCACATGAATCAAGCCTATCCCAAGTCCTGGTTCGACCGTATGGGGCTGGTTTCGCTGCTGGAAACTCGGCGGCGCTTCCCGTCTGTTTCATGAACCGCCGGATGCGGAACCGCATGTCCGGTGGTGTGGGAGGACGGCAGGGGCGACCCTGCCTCCTACCCGATCAATGTGTCCCGGCCGGAACACCCAGGTCTCAGAAGCGAGACCTGGGCCACCCACTCAAGGTCTGCAGGTTGTAGCTTATCTCCGACCGGAGATCCGGGTCGGCGCAGCGAAGTGGAGGGACCTGCGGTTTCTTTCCCGGGTTTCCAACCCCACTGTGGAGCTCCTATCCTGGAGCGGGAGACGGGGATCGAACCCGCAACCAACGGCTTGGGAAGCCGCTACTCTACCATTGAGCTACTCCCGCCCGCTATTACCCGCTTATTCTAACCTTTATGCCCACCTTTCGCCTGCGCACAGTTTTGCTCGTTCTCTGCGCCTTGGCGATGGGAGCGGCGCTCCGCCTATGGTTCATCCATTACTTCACTCAGATCCAGGGAGATACCCTCCTCTACGCGGATATCGCCCGGAATTGGCTGAATCATGGCATATACGGCCGGTCCATCACTCACCCTGGCGGTCCGTCCACCATTGCTCCCACCCTGGTTCGCTTGCCTGGATATCCAGCCCTGCTCGCCCTTTGCTTTGCCGCCTTCGGACAACAGAACTACCTGGCCGTTCTCTACCTGCAAGTCATCGTTGATCTTGCCACCTGCCTGTTGATCGCGGGATTCGTGCGCAAACTGAGCGGGCCCCGGACTGCCATGGCAGCTCTCTGGCTTGCCGCACTTTGTCCCTTCACCGCCAACTACGTGGCCATGCCGCTTACCGAAACGCCTTCCATCTTTTGCGTTGCGCTCGGCCTTTACGCATTTGCGTCCCTACTCGAACGGCCGAACTGGAAATGGATTCTGGCTCTTGCCTTTGCCTGGAGCTACGCCGCGCTCTTGCGGCCCGACGGCGCCCTGCTGGCCGTCGCCTTCTTTCCCGCCCTTGTTTTCTACGGCCGGCGCTCTTTCGGCTTTGCCCGGTCGTTACGCATTGCCTTGCTATGCGGGTTGATCTCGGTCCTTCCCTTTGCTGCCTGGACCATCCGCAACGGTCGCACCTTCCACATTTTTCAGCCGCTCGCCCCACGGTCGGCTACCGATCCAGGAGAACCCGTTACCCCAGGATTCCAACGCTGGACGAAAACCTGGATCGCCGACTTTGCCTCGACCTACGAAATCTATTGGAATGTGCCCGGGGATGACATGGACATCCATGCCCTGCCCGCACGAGCACTGGACGAGGACTCTCAGCAAACTCTTAATCTAATAGCCCAATACAACATTGCGGATGTCGTCACACCGCAAATCGATGCCGGCTTCGCCGCGCTGGCAGCAAGACGCATTCAGGCTCATCCGGTTCGCTATTACGTATCGCTGCCGCTCCTGCGTCTGGCGGATATGTGGCTTCGTCCAAGGGTAGAAATGCTCAACATAGAACTGCGATGGTGGCAATATCGCCTGCACCACGTAGAAACCCGCATCTCTTATGCCTATGGAGCGCTCAATTTTTGCTACATCCTGGCGGCGCTGGTCGGAGCGTTCTATTGGCCAAGATTTACGCTGCCCATGGTGGCCTATGTTGTGCTGCGCAGTATTTTGCTTGCCACCCTCGAGGGGCCCGAGCCGCGATACACGCTGGAATGCTTTCCCATCGTGATCGCCTTCGCCGCTCTGGCTTTATCTAGGGTCCGGTGGCTGCCGCGCCGGTCCCTTCCGTAAGGCTGACCACGCGGTCGATCGGCGGAGGAGGAAACGAATCTTTGCGCCCGCTGGGCCAGTCGATCTCTACCTTATCGATCCTGGTAGCGGCGCCGATTCCGAAATGAAGCCGCAGGTCGCTGCTGGAGAGGTAGCTCGACCCGCTGCGCACTTCTTGCACCCAGCTTTTGCCCCCAGCGGACACGCGCACGCTGGCGCCGATGCCGTCACGATTGGATTGCACGCCGATAACACGAATCCCGATCCAGTGGTTCGTGTTCGCGGCCTGATTGACCAGCAGCATCGGTTTCGCTCCCGAGTTGTTGATCGTGGCAGAGATCCGGCCATCGTTCCAAAAATCAGCGATGGCCAGCCCACGGCTGGATTCCGGCTCTGCGCAGCCCGGGCCAGCGGTGCGGCTAATGTCTTTGAATTTCCCGTTGCCTTGATTCCAATAAACCAGGCGCGGCTCTTTATAGCTCGCTCCTAAGTGCGCCGTATCCACTTCGGGATACACGTGACCGTTGGCGATCAGAATGTCGGGCCAGCCATCGTTGTCCATATCGAAGAACATGACCCCCCAACCGAGATACTGCGTATTCAACCCCAGACCGGCGTCGAAGATCTTCGAGGTGTAGGTTCCGTCGCCGTTGTTCTGATAAAGCGAGGACGTGTCGTCGGAAAAGTTGGTCTTGAAAATATCGGGCAAACCATCGCCGTTAAAGTCGCCAATCGTAGCACCCATCCCCGCCTGTTCTCGGCCGTCTTCGTCGAAGGCTACAGATGCAACCACGGCAACATCGGTAAACGTACCGTCCTTGTTGTTGCGATAGAGAATGCTGGGCGTGCTATCGCAGGCCACGTAAATATCCGGCCAACCATCCCGGTTGTAGTCGAGCGTTGAGACGCCCAGACAGTAATGCCCGTTGGTTTTTTCTATCCCGCTGTTCTTGCTTACGTTCGCGAAACGCCCGCCACCAAGGTTGTGGTAGAGCACGTTGGCGGTGGAGTCGAGGCCACGCGGTCCACACATCACCGGCACCCCTTTCCAGATGCACCTCTGCCCCTCTCCTGGCTTGGGAGAAGTCTTTACATCGAAGTGGACATAGTTTGCGACCATCAGGTCGAGCTTGCCGTCGCGATCATAATCGACAAAGGCGCAGCCGGATCCCCACTCAGAGCCGCTTCCGGCAACACCGGCAATCGCGGCCACCTCTTTGAACGTGCCATTGTGTTCATTGTGGTAGAGCCTATTGGAGCCGTAGTACGTGACATACAAGTCATCGAATCCATCATTGTCGTAATCGCCCACGCAAGCACCCTGGCCCCATCCGCTCGCCGTGAGTCCGGATCTGAGAGTCACGTCGCTAAATGTGCCATCGCGATTGTTGTGGTAGAGGTGACCGGAGGGATGCTGGTTGCTTCTCTCCAACGTGTCGCCGTTGACCAGGTAGATGTCGGGCCAGCCGTCATGGTCATAGTCGATGACAGCGACACCACTGCCGGTGGTCTCGATGATGTACTTCTTGGTATTCAAATCGCCGTTGACGTTATCCATCTGCAGGCCCGCTTGCGGGGCTACATTCACAAACCACGCAGGTTGCGGATGAACGCTGTCCGCGGGATAAGGAGCCGGTGCAACGGCCAACATTGCAGCCAGCACTCTGTACCAAACAGCCATTTTGCAAATGCTAGCACTCGCGGGCGTATTCTTTTATTGGGCTATGCAGAAACTCCGCTTCCTCATCTTTGCGCTCGTGCCCTTGTCTTGCCTGGGCCAGAGCGTGACCCCGGCCGCAAAGAGCGCCAACCGTGAGCTCGGCATTGCTGACTATCGCAGCGGCAAATTGGTTGATGCAGAGAGCGCATTTGCCGCGGCGATGGCGGAAGATCCATCCGATCTCGAGTCAGTCCAGATGCGCGGCTTGACGCTCTATCGGCTGGGGCAGCCGGTGGCGGCTATCCCCTATCTGGAGCGCGTGCGGCAGTGGATGCCCAATGCAAACGCCGACGCGAATCATGTCCTCGGACTGTGTTACATGAATGCGCAGCGCTACGACGACGCCCGCGGAGCCTTTGCGGCGCAATATGGCGTAGAGCCAAACTCCGCCGCCGCGTACTTATTGACCGGCGGCATGCTGATGGACGCCAATCTTCCTGAGCTGGCAGCGCGCGATGCGCAAAAGGCGCTTGAAATTTCACCCAATCTACCCCTGGCCCACTTCATGTTGGGCGAGGTTTACCTGTACAAATCTGACGTTGCGCACGCCCTTGAGGAATTCGAGCATGAGCGGGTGATCAACCCCGCCTATCCGGCAGTCTACGACCGGCTGGGGGATGTCTATACCAGGACAGGACAGTATCAACAAGCGCAGGAGGCATTAACCCGCGCCATTTCTCTCGATGTATCGAGCACCGGACCGTTCATTCAGATGGGCAAAGTTTTCTTACGCCGCAACGATCCCGAGAGCGCGGCAATCTACCTGCAACACGCGGCCAAAATGGACCCAAACAATTACATCACCCACACCCTGCTAGGGCAGGCCTACCGCGCCTTGGGAAAGGAAGAAGACGCCAAGCGAGAGCTGGCAACGGCTTCCCAGATCCACACCTCAAGCCAATTAAAACTCCAGCCCATGCAGTGACGATATGCTCCCCATCCCCGGTTTCCTGCGAGGCTTCGTCCACCTACGTCGCGCGATAATCACTGACCGGGTGCCCTATCCTTCGCGCTCTTTGCGAAGGGTGGGATGCCACTGCTCTGCACCCGGGGCCCTTCCCCCGCATATTCGTCTTTCCCACCCTTCGCAAAGAGCGCGAAGGATGGGGCACCCGATGAGTGGTTATCGCGCAAACAGAGGGTTTCTTCTCAGCAGGAAAATTCGGGGTGTCTCGCCTAGTGCACGCGCACCGAAATCAACTTGCTTTGTAACGGGACCCCGCCCTCCAGTGTCACTGCGAGCAGCGCCTCAAAAGGTTTTAATTCTCCCGATGGTGATGAGATCGTCTTCATTAATTCCGCCACGTTCTCTTTTCGGCAGACATATTCGACGGCCGCTTGCGTTCCCAAAGTCGTCAGCCCGCTAAAAATCAGCGTGCGCTTCCCTGATTGCATACCCGGCATCAGCGCAATCACTGCGTAGTCCATGGTGAGTGGGTGCTCTGGCCGGGAGTAAACCTCAGGCTCACCGGGAAGGGGGTGGCGATTTGCGAATCCCGAGTATCCCTCTCCTGTCGTCAGCGTGAAGTCAGTCATCGACGGCACGGCATTTAACGAGGGATTCTCGGCTGGCGACCCGATAAAAACAAGGTTTCTGAGCTTCGCCTCGTCCCATGTAACCAACAGACTTCGCTTCAACACGAACGTGGCCTGGTGGCTGTCAAAAAGCCTGGTGAGTTCATACACCGAAGCCAGTTCACCAATCCCTGTGTAATGATCGACGACCTCCTTAGGACTGTCTCCGAAGGGAATATACCGAAGACCGGTCTTGGAATCGCCTGAGAAACGCGCATTGCTGTAAATGACAACCGGGGGATCGCCCGTGAGAAACGGAGCCCAAAATCTCTCCATGGGGGGCTTCGCCGTGGGAGCTTTCGGCCAGGCTCGCGGCAGCATGGTTGCGAAGCCCGCCAGCACCAGAACACACAAGATACCTAACGCGATTCCGAGCGGCGTCGATCTCCAAAAGCCGCCTGCGCTTGAAAGAAATTTCGCCTTCTCGGGCGCTCCCTCGACAGGCAACGGGAACGGAGCCGGTGGTGGCTCTGAATGACGCGGACAAAAGATAGGCAGGTAATGGCCTTTGGGAACTTCAATAATCGTGGACTCGGCCAGCCCATCCGTAGAAAAATACTCCGCCAGCTTCTGTCGCAGCAGGCGAGCATGGGTGCGCACGATGCTGTCTTCGCTGGAGTTGTAACCGGGCAAACGATTAAAAACGTGAACACCGATTTGTTGCTCGGTGGCCTCTTCAGGAGATCCCTTGATCGCACATTCGGAAATATAGTGCAGGAACTCGCGCAACCGAACGGAAGCTCGAAACTGATTGCTGGAGATTACCCGCTCGATCAGGGTTCGGCGTGGATCGAGAGTTGACGAGTGAATTACCGACGTCAACTCCGTTGATCGCTTCACAGCAGGGGTCCTTTGACTACTCTTCACTGTCAATTCACCGTAAAAAACGTTGGCAGTAAGGCCTCAAATGGAGAGGCTAAGAAAGCGTTCGGGACTCGCAGATCCGGCGCATGGAACATCTCGAAGGTTCGGCGGCGCTCCCCGTCCATCCCTTCGAAGACGGTTGGCACTAACCGTTAGATGCAGTTGCTGCAATTTGTGATCCTGTTCGATTTCTTGCAAACCAAAAAATGAAATGCCGCGGTGTCTCTCGGATAGGCATTCGGTATACATGAACCCGTTGAAAACACTGGCAAAAAGATTCGAGGAGGCTCGGATATGCAGAGCAAGGGATGGCTTAAGGCTTTCACCATAATTCAAGCAATTTTGTTAATCACGTTTGCCCCGGCCGCACGCGCACAGGCGGTTTACGGGTCAATTTTCGGGACAGTCGCCGACAACACAGGCGCCGTCGTGCCCAACGCGACCGTTACCGTCACCGACGTGGCCAAAGGAACAACGGTCACCACGCAGACAAGCGGAGATGGACAATACCGGGTGCAGCACCTGATTCCAGACACCTACCGGGTGGATGCCGAGGCGCCCGGCTTCACCAAGGTGAGCGCCGATAACGTCGTGGTTTACGCAGACACTTCTCCCAAAGTGGACCTCAGTCTGCAAGTCGGTGCAGCGGCTACGACGGTGACCGTCACCGACGCGGCACCTCTGCTGCAGACCGACCGCGCCGATGTCAGCACCATCCTGAACGCCCGCGCGGTCTCGGATCTGCCCAACCTGCAAAGGAACTTTACCGAGTTCGAACTGCTGACTCCTGGTACCACCTACATTGGCTGGAGCGTGGGCCAGGCGACCAACCCGCAACAAAGCCAGCAGATCGAGGTGAACGGCCAGCTGCCTTTTGCTACCGGCTATGAACTCGACGGTACCGATAATCAGGATCCGATCCAGGGTGTCGAGGTCATCAATCCCGACCTCGATGCCGTCTCAGAGATGAAGGTCACCTCGCAGAATTACGACGCTGAGTTCGGAAACGCCGTAGCCGGGCTGGTGACCGCACAAACCAAATCAGGCAGCAACGATTTACACGGTTCGGCTTTCGAATATCGCCGGTCCGATGCTCAGCAAGCCCGCGATCCCTTTACCCAGCTGACCCCAGGCTCCATTCCCTCGTTCGTCCACAACCAGTTTGGCGGGGCGATCGGTGGTCCCATAAAAAAGGACAAGCTCTTCTTCTTTGGGGACTATCAGGGCCTGCGTGAGAAGACCGGGGTCACGCTGCTGCAAACTGTGCCCACGGCGACTGCTCATAACACCTGCACTTCGGGTGGCAACTGCGATCTCAGCGACTATCTCAACACGGGCTTAGGCGGTGGTTCGACGTACCAGATCTTCGACCCTGAGACCAATCCGGCCGGTACAACAGGCCGCGCGCCATTTGCAGGAAATGTCATCCCGGCGGGCCGGCTCTCGGCTCCAGCCGTGAGCCTGATGAAGCTGATGCCGCTGCCCAATATTGGCAACGGGAGCATCTATAACAATTACGCCGGCTCCGGCTCCGGCGGTTTCGATACTGACCAGTTTGACGTCCGCATTGACGACCAACTCAAACAGAATCTTCATATCTTCGGGCGGTATACACGGTTCAACTCCAGCCTCGATGGCGCTCCTGTCTTTGGAGCCGCCGGCGGTGAAGGCTTTGGACTGGGGAACTTTGCTGGAACCGACAACGCACTCGACCAGAGCATCGCAGGCGGCGGTGACTACGCACTGTCAACTAGTTGGCTGACTGACTTTCGGTTTGGCTGGTTTCGCCTTTCCATCAACGAGGAGGGGCCTGGCTACAACCAGCCTCTCGGCACCCAACTCGGCATACCCGGCGTGAACCAGGGAGATCTCTCACTGACCGGTGGGCTGCCACAATTCCAGATCGCTGTTCCCGCGAATGGCGTCAACGGCGGGAATTCGATCACCTTTGGAACCTCTGCCAATAAATACGACCAGGTCGAGAGCCAGTTTCAGTGGGTGAACAACTGGTCTCATACCGTCGGCAACCACAACATCCGCTTTGGCGGAGACATTCGTTTGGCGCTGAACCACCTCATTGGCGTAAATAACAACAACTTGCCTTCCGGGCAGTTTCAATTTCCTGAGTCGGTCACCGCCGGCCCGGGTAGCCAGGGCGTAGGCTTCGCCACATTCGTGTTGGGCGATGTCAACAATTTCTTCCGCACCGTCATTCAAAATACCGCCGCCGCCGAGCGCCAGAAGCGGTGGTTCTTTTACGGACAAGACCAATGGCGAGTTACCCAGAAGCTGACCCTGAACTATGGCTTGCGCTGGGATCTGTACTTCCCCGAATCCGTTGCCGGCAGAGGCCAGGGCGGCCTGCTCGACCTGAATACCGGCAATGTCCGTATCGCGGGCTATGGTCCTTATGGAAACAACCTCAACGTCAATATGGAATACACACATTTATCTCCGCGCGTAGGGTTGGCCTGGCAGTGGCATCGGAACACGGTCGTTCGTGCCGGTTATGGCCGCACCTATGGAATGGGCTGGTCGGGCGACACCTTCGGTGAGGTGTTGACTTTCTCTTATCCCACCGCGGTGCAGCAGAACATAGTCGCGTCGAACATAACCTCCTACTACGCCTTCAATCTGACCCAGGGGCCGCCGGCTTATAACTTCCCTGCCATTCCGGCAAGCGGGAATTATCCTCTGCCCAACGGTATTCAACAGCCCACCCGTCCGCTCACCATGCGCATACCGACCCTGGATTCATGGAACATGATGATTCAGCAGGAGCTCTCCAGCAGTGCCGCCCTGCAGATTGGCTACGTAGGCAGTCACGGGATACACAATATGTTCGATTCCTCAAACCAGGCCAATCCAAACCAGCAAACCCTCGCCGGATTCGATTGCAGCAACGCTCCTGTGGGCTGCAATTTACCCATCGATCCCCAGACGGGCCAGCCCTACACCACAGATGAACGCTATCCGTACTATGACGGTACCGCCCAGGCAGATCTGGGGGTGAAGTTCGGTGCTCCCTTTGGATGGACCCAAGGGCTGCGATACAACGCCAACGAGGCGACCACGAGCTACCAGGCTTTGCAGGTCGTTGTTCAAAAACGCTATGCGCAGGGCTTCCAGCTTCTCTCCCACTACACCTGGTCTCACGCGCGCGCACACGAGTCGGACTACTTCTTTATCAATCCCAGGGCTGACTACGGGAATAGCTACTATAACCGCACCAATGCGTTCGTCCTGACTGGTAACTGGGATCTTCCCTTTGGGAAAAGTAAGCCGATCGGGGGAAACCTGCATGGATGGGCGAATCAACTGGCCGGCGGCTGGGCGCTGAATGGCACCTTGACTGCTGAGAGTGGTTTGCCTTTCACCCCCTCTTACAGCTTGTGCACCCAGGACCAGGATATTGATGGACAGGGCGGCACTCTCTGCCGGCCCGATGCGGTGGCTCCAGGGGCGCCACAGGCGACTCTGGGCAAGCAAGCGTTCAATCCGATTTCACACAGCGTGGCTTACTTCAATCCTGTACCCACGCTTGCCTATGCGGGTCAGGTATCGGGACCTTACGTCCGTCCAAACCCGGGAACTTTTGGAACCATCGAGAGAGACTCTCTCTTTGGACCGGGTCTGGTTAACACCGATCTGGCTGTGGCTAAGACATTCAATTTGACCGAGCGACTGCACTTCCAGGCCACTGCGCAGGCTTTCAACCTATTCAACCACCCCAACCTCAACAATCCGAGTGGTTGCGTCGATTGCGGAACCAGCTCAGGTTTGATCACTGACATTGTCGCCTCTCAAGACGGAACCACCATGCGCCGGTTGCAGTTTGCGGCCAGGTTCCAGTTTTGATCTTGTCTTACTTGGAGGCAGGCGCCGCAACCACCGCCTGCCTCTTTGTTTCTCCGTTACAGACCAGACGTGGTTATATGGAACGGACGATGAAAGCCTGGTCGACTGTCGCTCTCCTGATTTTTGCGGTATCTCTGCCTTTGCGGGCCGCCGAGCCGCCGGGCGATTTGCCCCTGCTGCCTCCTTTCTCTGTCGAGGAACCGGGCCAGCCCAGGATCGTCAGCGGCATCATGCCGGTCAAGCCTTTCAGCGTGATCGGCCCCCGTGGAGCGCTGCTCGGCCAGCAGGATGGATCGTTTGAAGCCTGGATCTTTCCCTGGAAAATTTTCGCTGACATGCGCATCACCGCGAATATGAAAGACTACGCGGTGCCCATTGACGTCAATGAACAAGCCTCGACCATTGATGTGCAGCCGGGCCGCACCATCATCACCTTCTCCCATGCCAACTTCACGGTTCGCGAGATCCTCTTTGCACCCCAACACGCACCCGACGGCGCCGGTGCTCTGGCCTTCTATCAGATCCAGGCAGTCCGCCCTGTGACGCTCACCTTTAGCTTCACTCCCCAGATGCTGCGCATGTGGCCGGCGCTGTCCGACGATCGTCCCTCGCCGGAGTGGGTCAAGATGGGCACATCCGGCTTCTACATCCTGCACTTGAATTTTCCCGATCATGCCGCGGCCATTGCCATGCCCTCCGCGCAATATGGCATTCTTCCGCCGTATCAGGAACGCCCCAAAAATTATCCGCTACAGTTTGTGATACATTTTGATCCGGCCACGGACCGCGACAAACTCTATCCTCTGCTGATGACTACCGCGGACACTGCGGCGGCTGCTACTACGGCCGCATTCGCGTCAAAGCTGCAGGCTCTCGACAGTGGACTGAGCGAACTCTACAGCGACACTCAAAAGCACTTTCAAACCTTCGCCGACCAACACCTGAGCATCGAAACTCCGGACCAGAAACTGAATCAGGCGTTCGCCTGGGCCGAGGTTTCAATCGACCAGCTGCGGGTCGAAACCACCCCTTCGCATGCTGAAACCGCTTTGGTTGCAGGCTTCTATACTTCGGGAGACTCCGCCCGGCCGGGCTTCGGCTGGTATTTCGGCCGCGACGCTCTGTGGACTCTGTATGCGGTGAACAGTTATGGCGATTATCAATTGACTCGCGATGAACTGAATTTTCTCATCAAGCGGCAAAGCCCGGAAGGCAAGATTATCCACGAGTGGTCGCAGACGGCGGACTTAGTCGATTGGAAGAGTCTGCCGTATGCCTACGCATCTGCCGATGCCAATGAATTGTTTTTGATGGCCGCGGAAGATTACCTGAAGATAAGTGGCGACAACGAATTTATTAAGGCCAACTGGGATGCGCTGCAGCGCGCCTGGACGTTCGAGACGACCCATGATTCCGACGGCGATGGCATCTACGAGAACACGGAAGGTTCGGGATGGGTTGAATCCTGGCCACCCGGCATGCCCCACCAGGAAATCTATCTGGCCGCGCTCGATCAGCAGGCCAGCACCGCCATGGCGGCCTTGTCACGTGCCACGGGACACGCGGACCTCGCCGGGCAGGCCGAAGCGCGTGCTGCGAAGATCGGCGCCACGATTGAGAAGGAGTATCTGCTTCCCGGTGGAGGGTTTTACGCCTTCAGCCGCAATGCTGACGGCAGCACAGACCCAAGCCCAACGATCTTTCCGTCGGTCGCCTCCTGGGATGGCACTTACCGTTTGCAGCATGCTCAGCCCATGTTCGATCGCTGGGCAGCGCCGGAGTTCTCGACTGACTGGGGCACGCGCGACCTGAGTCCAACGGTATCTTTTTACGATCCCATCAGCTATCACCAGGGAAGCGTATGGCCGCTCTACACTGGCTGGGTCGCGGTATCGGAGTATCGCAACGGCCGCAGTCTCTCCGCGTATGCCCATCTGATGCAGAATGCCGATCTGACCTGGGCGCAGGATCCAGGTGCGGTGACGGAGTTGCTCTCCGGCCAATTTTTCGCGCCCTTCGGGCGCAGCACTTCGCATCAGCTCTGGTCTTCTGCCATGGTCATATCTCCCGTAATCCGAGGCTTGTTTGGCTTGGAGTGGGATCAAGCTGCCCACGGGCTTACGGTGACTCCGAGTCTTCCCGCGGATTGGGATAAGGCACACCTGCATCATGTTCCGATTGTCGGCAGCAATGTCGATCTGGAAATAAACCGCGACGGAACCACGTTGACGGTGCGTCCGTCCGGCCCCTCTGCGCAGCAGCTGGTATTGTCGTCGCACACGGCGGGAGCCAAGTGGGGCGGCGGCATTTTGCGGATTCCCCTGCCTGCGGTGGAGGTAGCGTTCGCCCACGCACTCCCTGAAGCCGGAGCAACGACGCAGCAGATCAAAGTAATTGATCAGCAGTCCTCGGCCAACTCATTGACGTTGACTTTATCCGGCATGGCGAACAGTCATCAGACTCTCCTGATGAGAGTGAACGACCCCCGTGCCAGGCCTCGAATAGACGGTGCGCAAACCACGGCGCCAGGCAACTCATCGCTGCGATCGGTGGAGGTTCAGTTCGGAGCGGGTGAAGGGTACGTAGAAAAGACGGTAAAGTTCACCTGGTAACGGAAATCCAACTCCAACTCCAACTCCAACTCCAACTACAGAACCCTCCAGGAAGTTACATGGTGACACGAGTCTAACCTCTATCAAACCTGTCGGGGTGCCCCACGTTCGCCAGGGCGTACGTGGGACGAATAAGATGAGCGAAGCCCCTCAAAAGCTTTCTCTATTTAGGTCAGGGAACTCACGTGCGGAACCATGAAGGCATTCGAAGAAATCATTTTCTCCCTGGTGCATGCTTAGGCGAACATTGGGCACTCGGACGCATCCTGATCAAAGCTTCTATCGTCGGCCTCTTGCTTTGCTTTTTCCCCTTTGCCCCTCGTGCGCAGGCACAGCTGTCCTTTGATACAACTTCGGTTGCTCCTGAACGATTTATCTCTGCCCACGGCAGCAAAGCGATCGTTATGGGTTACGCGTCCAGCGCCCTTGAACTATGGGCTTACCCGCTACAACTCCTGGATGGCTATAAAATAGGCTTCCGATCTGCCGGAGAAACCAGCGAAGTGACGGGCGTTGCCTTGCTTCGACGGGTTACCTACGATCCCGAAGCCATTATCCGCACTTATGTAGGTCCTGATTTCATTGTCCGCGAACGGCTCTTCGTACCTCTTGACGAGCAGGCGATTTACGTGACCTACGCCGTAGAGTGCCGTCACAGTATCGAAATCATGATTCACTTCAGGCCTGTTCTTGACCTCATGTGGCCTGCTTCTCTGGGAGGGCAAAACACACATTGGGATTCTGCCGCATCTGCTTACGTCCTCGCAGAAGCTACACACAAGTACCAGGCATTGATTGGTTCTCCCGGTGTTGTCGCGCATGACGAGATTCTGAACAGTGCCGAGCCGGGAACCTCTGGCAGGCAACTGGCTTTCGCTGTCCGAGCCGGCGGCGAAGCCAATCGATCAGCAACCGTGATTATTGCTCGTAACAACCCCGGCTCGAGTCCCAAAGCCCGCCTCGAAGACCTTCTTACCGCCGGGACCAGGTTCGAGACCCAGGCACGCGCTCATTACGTTAACCTGCTCGCCCATACTGTGCGCATCGACACTCCCGACCCTGCCATCAATCAGCAACTCGCCTGGGCGCAGATTGCACTCGATCAGGCCTGGGTATGCAATGAGGTTCTGGGTTGCGGCCTGGTTGCCGGGTACGGTCCCTCGAGGGATGCCCGCCGCCCTCAGTACGACTGGTTTTTTGCCGGCGACGGACTGGTCGCTGTCAACGCTCTCGTGAATACCGGCGACTTCGACCAGGCAAAAGCGGAGCTCTCTTTCATCGCCAAATACCAGGACGAGCACACGGGAATGATCTGGCATGAGATCTCACAGAGCGCCGATCCGGCCGACTGGGCCACGAAATATCCCTACATGTTTGTGCATGTCGACATAACCTTCCAGTATCTGATCGCAGTGGAGCACTACGTCGCAAGCAGCGGCGATACGCAGTGGGTTCAACAGAACTGGCAGGGACTCGAAGCCGCCTACCGCTATTGTTCCTCGTTACTCAACAAAGACGACGGCCTGCCCCGGATTCCCTCCACCAAGGAAGGGGGCAATGAACAAGACAGGATGACCGACGATTTGAACCTGTCCACCAGTTGGGTGGCCGCAGCGGGGGCTTTTACCCGGTTGTCCAGGGAAACCGGCCATGCCCAACTGGCGGAAGAAGCGCAGCAGCGGAGCGAAAAGGCTGAGCGATCCGTCGCCCATCGTTATTGGGACGATCAACAGAACTCCTGGATTGACGGCTACGACGGATCGGGCCGTCCCGTCTTCCGGCGGAGCGACGATGCGGTGGATCTGCTCCGCATTTTGGATCAGCGTAGATCCGGATCCATCCTCGATCAGATCGCCTCCTCCGATTTCGAAACAGACTGGGGCACCCGCGGTGTAGCCGCGAGCTCTCCTCGCTTCGATCCGAACTCTTACGCCAGCGGCAGTGTTTCGGCGCTCGCCACATCGGATATCGCCTCCGCATTTTGGGCGGAGCATCGGCCGTCGACAGCTTTTTCTATCTGGAGCTCGCTGCTGCCCTGGGGCACGCTCGACGCGATGGGGCACATGCACGAGGTGGTCACCGGCGATTTTTATCGTGAGCAAGCAGAGTCTGTGCCCGAGCAGACCTGGTCTTCCGCGGGGTTTCTCTCCTCGGCGGTCCATGGATTGTTGGGCCTCGAAACAGAAGCCCAAGCCAACCGCCTCAATTTCTCGCCTCACTTGCCGTCCGCCTGGGACAGGGTGTCTATTAGCAACATCAAGATGCCTAACGGAACCGTCGCGATGGCTCTAGCCCGCGTGCCAGGCGGATTGGACCTGCAGATTGAAAACAAGGGTTCCCCGCTGGAACTGTCCTTCACTCCGGAGATTCCGTTTGCAGCTCGTCTCAACGGTGCGACCCTGGATGGCAAACTTCTTCCAATACACAAGGAAGAGCACCAGCAAGACACACACGCAGCGCTCCTTTTCAAAGTTCCCAGCGGAAAAAGCGATTGCCTCCTCCGTTACGAAGGCGGCATCGCAATAGGCGTAAAAGACCCTGTTCCCCTGGTGGGCGAATCAAGCAGAGGTATTAAGTTAACCTCTGTCGCTTATGACTCCAAAACTCTGGTGCTGAAGGCTGACGTCCGGCTGGACGAGAATTCCTCGGTCATTACGCTGCGAACGGACGAGAAACCATCCGGAGCGCAGGGAGCAAAGCTCGTCATGATGGGGCAAGGTGAGTACGAGTTGATCGTTGACCAGGCCCTGACCCGAGACGCCATTTACCGGCACATCGAAGTCACGGTAGATTTCGCCGGCAAACGAGATCGTTAGTCGGGGGGTGATCTCTTCTTGCTATATGCTTTCGAGTGCGGTTCAGGTGGTCGAATAGTACATGAACCGCACCCAAAGGGAGCAAACCTCGTCCATGCGCACGGCGGTCAAGGTGAGTACATCCTTTCATCGGGCTGCTGGCAGCCATAGGCGTTCAGGCGCAAATCAGGGTGGAGCGAGACTGGAATCATCCCTCCATCGTCATACAAAGCATAATGAAAAGCAGTGGGGATGGACTCGACCCAGGCCTTTGCCGATGAACTGGGCAAGCTGCAGCAGGACGACCTGGTTATGGCTGGCTTTACCGCCCACAACTTCACTTCCGGGGCGCCGGTGGCTGAGTTTCTCCGCCTGCAACTGGTGGCTGCTGCAGGGGGCGATTTTGGCTCATAATCGTTACGCTTTGCTGTGTATCCCGAAAACCTTCCGGTTCCGGCATTGACCGTGACCCTTTACGACTCGCTCAACCAGCTGCAGAATCTGCGAGCAGCGCTCAAAAGGCACCAGCCGCCGGATCCAACCCGCTACATGATTCGCAAAGGCTCTGCTATTAATAGATGGGCAGCGACGGGACAGAAACAAAATGGCCTCTTCTGACGATGTAGCAATACGTTATACCGCTGCCGGTGAGCCGGCGATGCAGTGCTCGGCTCCGGGACGCGTGAATCTGATTGGTGAGCACACGGATTACAGCGGCGGCTTTGTCATGCCGGCGGCCATCGATTTCTGCACCATCGCAACCATCCGCCCCCGCGTCGATGCGCGGATCCTGATTACCTCGCAAAACATGGCCGAAGAGGTTGAATACTCTGCGGACGCCCTGCCTGCCGCCGCCCGCAAGCACTGGAGCGATTACCCGATGGGAGTTGCCTGGAGCCTGGCCAAGGAAAGTGTTCCCATCCGCGGCTTTGAGCTTGCCCTCGAAGGTAATGTTCCACTGGGCGCCGGCCTCAGTTCTTCGGCCTCGATCGAAGTCGCTACTGCGTTCGCTTTGCTCGAGCTCGCCGGCGCTTCGCTGCCGCTGGCCACCATCGCGCTTGCCTGCCAGCGCGCGGAGAACGCTTTCGTTGGCGCGCGCAGCGGCATCATGGATCAGTTCATCGCTTGTGCGGGGAAGCAGGACCACGCCTTAATGCTGGATACAAGGTCGCTCGAATATCGTCTCCTGCCCATCCCCGGCCATGTGCGGCTTATCATTTGCAATTCCATGGTCAAGCATGAGCACGCAGGCGGACAGTACAATGTGCGCCGCGAAGAAGTCGAAGAGGGCACACGTATCCTTCATAGTCACATATCTTCGATCCTCTCTCTGCGCGATGCCACGGAAGAACAACTCCTGGAATGCAAACCGCAGATGCCGCCGAACGTCTACCGCAGATGCCGCCACATCATCACCGAGAACAAGCGGGTGCAACTGGCCGCATCCGCGCTCGAGCGCGGCGATCTGGCCGCCTTCGGTGCCCTCATGGCCGAAGCGCATATCAGCTTCCGCGACGACTTTGAGGCCAGCTGCAGTGAACTGGATACTCTCGTCGAGATCGCGTCCAGCCTTCCCGGTTGCATTGGGGCGCGCATGACCGGCGGCGGCTTCGGCGGTTGCACCGTCAACCTGGTAGAGGAAAGTAAAGCGGACCAGTTTCGTCAACAGATCCATGCGCGGTATCGCGACATCACTGGCATCGATGCCGACATCTATCTCTGCCGCGCTTCCGATGGCGCAAAAAGAATCTCTTGAGCAGAACACTTAAAACTAGGATTAAAAAACGTTCATTCGCGTAGATCGGCGGCTTGCGGCGTTTCCCGAAATATCATCGCGAGCCAAGCATCAAATTAATGAAAACATTGCGCTTTAGCACTTGATCGCGCGGGCCAGCATTGTCGATCTCGATTCCTTGTGGAAAATAACTGCGATGATCGTACAACTTTCGGGGCAGAGGTACCGTTCAGCGGTAACCTAACGGGAGTATGCTTACGAAGTTACCGGGAGGACTTACATGATTACACAGTGTATGAATCCGGAGTGCCGCAAGGAGCTTCGCTACCTTCGTAACGGTAGGGTCATACGCACGACCAGCCGGATCGGGTCAACGGTTAGAGTCGAACATTTCTGGCTATGCGGCGAATGCCACGTGGACTACGACTTCCTTTTTTCCAAAGACGGAGGGGTCTCGTTAGTTTCACGGCCGAAATTCGTACTTGCCGAGGCCAAGACTGAGCTCGATCTCTTGTTGGTGTCGTAGAGAGCGCCCGCTCGCAGTTCGGAACCTGCTTTTCCTCAACCTGCACCAGTTCTGCACATCAACTCGCGCCGTGGGATCCGCTTGACGGACTAAACTAAAGCTATCCCATGGCTGAGTTTACCCACCTCCATCTGCATACAGACTATTCGCTCCTGGATGGCGCTTGTGATGTCGAAAAGCTCGTAGCCCACGTCGACAGCATCGGACAAAAGGCCGTGGCCATCACCGACCACGGCAACATCTATGGCGCAGTGCACTTTTTTGAAGCTGCGACCGCCCGGGGCGTCAAGCCCATCCTCGGCTGTGAGCTCTACATTTGCCCCCAGGAAGACCATCGCGCCGCTCCGGAAAAAGATAAGTACCACCATCTGCTGGTGTTAGCGGAAAATGAAGAAGGCTACCGCAACCTGGTGCGGATTACGTCCGAGGCCTCGCTTCACGGCTTCTATCGCAAACCCCGGGTGAGCAAAAATTACCTGGCGAAGCACGCGAAAGGCCTGATCGGATTCTCCGGCTGCCTGGCGGGTGAGCTGTGCGGCAATTTGATGGCGGGGAAATACGAAGAGGCGAAAGCGACTGCGGCTCAGTACCAGGATATTTTCGGCCGCGGCAATTTCTTCCTTGAGATCCAGGACCAGGGATTGGAACTGGAAAAGAAAATCCATGCTGACCTGTTCCGATTAGAAAAAGAATTGGATATTCCGCTGGTCGCCACCAACGACAGTCACTACCTGTGCGAAGACGATCATCACGCGCATGAGGTGCTGCTTTGTGTGCAAACCGCGGACTCCATCCACAATCCCAAACGCTTCAAGTTCGATACTGACCAGTTCTATGTCAAGAGCGCTGCTGAGATGGAAAAGCTCTTCTCGCATGCTCCTGAAGTGGTCAGCCGCACCATGCAGTTTGCCGAACGTTGTTCGTTCAAGCTCGCCAAGGTCACCAATCCTTTCCCCGAATTCGCTGTTCCGCCCGGACACACCATCGACAGCTATTTTGCTGAGGTTTGCCGTGCAGGTTTTCGCAAGCGCCTCGACACCGCCATTCGCGTCCTCGGGGAGCGGGGATTGCGCCGCCGGCCCCTCTCCGACTACGAAGAGCGGCTGGAGCGGGAGATCGACTGCATCAAGCAGATGAAGTTCGCCGGCTATTTCCTCATCGTTTGGGACTTCATCAAATACGCGCGCGAGGTCAATATCCCGGTTGGACCGGGCCGTGGTTCAGCAGCAGGATCGCTGGTGTCTTACGCAATGGAAATTACCGACATCGATCCCCTGCAGAACAATCTTCTCTTTGAGCGATTCCTCAATCCTGAACGCATATCCATGCCGGATATCGATATCGACTTCTGCATGAATCGCCGCGGAGAAGTCATCGATTACGTCACCCGCAAGTACGGCCGGGACCAGGTCGCGCAGATCATCACCTTCAATACCATGGCCGCGCGCGCTGCCATCAAGGACGTTGGTCGCGCACTCGACCTGCCCTACGGAGAAGTGGACCGGGTGGCCAAAATGGTGCCCGCAACCATCGGCGTCACCATCACCAAGGCACTGCAGGATTCGCCGCAGATGCAGGAGGCCTACGACAAAGAGCCCCAGGTAAGGGAACTGGTCGACACCGCCCGCAAGCTGGAAGGCTTGGTGCGCGGCGCGGGTTTGCATGCGGCCGGTGTGGTGATCGCGCCCACAACCATGACAGAACTGGTCCCGGTCTGTCGCAGCAAGAACGACGAAGTCGTCACCGCCTACGACATGAAGGCGGTAGAAAAACTCGGCCTGCTCAAGATGGACTTTCTTGGGCTCACCACGCTGACGGTGATTGATGACGCTCTTAAGCTCATCGAGCGCAAGCGGGAAAGCGCGCTCGATATGTCGCTGATCCCGCTGGACGATACCGAGACCTACGAGAAGGTCTTTCACCGCGCACTTACCTCTGGAGTTTTCCAGTTTGAGTCCGGTGGCATGCGCGATGTGTTGCGCCGCTACAAACCTACTTGTGTGGAAGATCTAACCGCCCTCAACGCGCTCTATCGCCCCGGCCCGATCCAGGGCGGCATGATTGACGATTTCATCGAGCGTAAGTGGGGCCGCAGGGTCGTTAGCTACGAATTGCCGGAGTTAGAAGCCCTGCTGAAGGAAACCCTGGGTGTGATCGTTTACCAGGAGCAGGTAATGCAGATAGCCAACGTGCTCGCGGGCTATTCGCTGGGCGAAGCCGATTTGCTCCGCCGCGCTATGGGAAAAAAGAATCCCGAGGAGATGGCCAAGCAGCGCACTCGCTTTGTCGAAGGAGCCATCAAGCGAAAGCATCCCAAGGACAAGGTCGTTCGTATTTTCGACCTGATGGAGCAATTTGCCGGGTACGGATTCAACAAGTCTCACTCCGCAGCCTACGCACTGCTGGCTTATCACACGGCGTATCTCAAGACGCATTACCCGATCGAATTTATGGCCGCGCTTCTCACTTCGGAAATCTCCAAACCTGAGAACGTAGTCAAGTACATCAAGGAGTGCCGCGAGATGGGCATCTCGGTCGAGCCTCCTGATGTCCAGATTTCCGGAGCGGACTTCACGCCCAGTGCGACTGGGATCCGCTTCGGACTCACGGCCATCAAGAACGTAGGCCGCAACGCCATCGATTCGATTCTCGTTGCGCGGGAGCAGAATGGCGGTTTCCCAACCCTTTGGGAGTTTTGCGAAAAGGTTGATCTGCGCCTGATGAACAAGCGCGTTCTGGAATCGCTTATCAAGGCTGGAGCACTCGACTGCTTTGGGCGCCGGTCCCAATTGATCGCCGTGGCCGACCGGGCGATGGAGCGGGCACAGCAGGCGCAGCGAGATCTTCTTGCCGGACAGCATGGACTCTTTGCCGGCCTGGCCGCCCTTTTCGAAGGCGGAGGCAGCAATGGCCACAAGAGCGCCGATGATCTGCCCAACACTCCTGACTGGGATGAGAACGAGCGCCTGCAGGCTGAAAAAGAAGTGCTGGGCTTCTTTGTTTCTGGCCATCCGTTGGATAAGTACGCGGAAAAGCTGCGCAACCTGAATGTGGTCGATACCGCCACTGCGCTGGAAATGAAAGCGCCTCCGCCTGCTCGTCGGCGGAACGGTGGTGGAGAACCAGAAAACCTGCTCGCCATTGCCGGCGTCATCGTCGGCCTGAAAGTAGGCAAGTCGAAGCGCTCAGGGGAAATGTACGCCCAGGCCGCGCTTGAAGACACGGTCGGCAAGATTGACCTCATTTGTTTCCCCAAAGACTATGCGCGCCTCTGCGAGCAGCTCAAAATCGAAGTGCCGGTCCTGATCAAGGGTGTGCTGCGCGCGGATGACGATGAGTCGGCGCCGAAACTATCGGTCTCGAGCATCCAGCCCCTTGAAGACATCAAGATCAAGCTCCCTCAGAACGTCCGTATTCGCGTGTTATTGGAGGGCGCGAGCGAAGCGATGCTAGGTTCGCTAAGAGCCATGATCACCGCTGCGCCGGGTCCCGGCCGGCTCATGATCAACCTCGAAAGCAGCGGAGAATATTGCGTCATGTTAGAACCGGAAGGCCTGACCGTCGGTGCCGACAGAGGCTTCATCGAACGCGCCGAGCAATTACTAGGCCAAGGCGCAGTACAAGCCTTCGAATAGTTTCCCAGCGGTTCCTGTCCCGGTATTCACACACCCTCTCTCCCCTCAACAACCGACGGGTGCCCCATCCTTCGCGTTCTTTGCGAAGGGTGGGATAGTCAAATCCCACCCCTTCACCGTCCATAACAGCAGACATATCGGAAAGCGGATCTGTTCATTAGGAGTCCTGGGTTTCTCCTGCAAATGGGTTCCATCCGGAGCACCCAGGTCTCAAAATCGAGACCTGGGCCACCCACCTATATCCAGTGGAATCGCGTGGAAAACGCTATAATCCAGAGGATCGATAGATTCAATGGCCAAGCGGCAGACTTTCCGCGCTGGCACGGGCGATCGAAAGTCTCATGACCGAACAGGCAGCAACAAGTTTTGCGCAGACACAGGTAGTCGCCGAACCGACAAACCCGGCGTGGATCAAGACAGAACTCGCTCGGCACCCGCAGCGGCCCTACCCCATGGATTTCATTCAACGTCTCTTTACTGATTTTTCGGAGATCCACGGGGACCGAGCCTTCGGCGACGATCTCGCCATGGCGTGTGGCATGGCGCGATTCCACGGTGAGGAAGTGATCGCTATCGGCAACCTCAAAGGCCGGGGCTTGAAGGAAAAGGTACGGCGTAACTTCGGCATGCCCAATCCTGAGGGTTACCGCAAGGCACTGCGCGTAATGAAAATCGCGGAAAAATTCAACCGTCCGATCTTCACCTTCATTGATCTCACCGGTGCCAACCCCGGTATCGCCGCCGAAGAACGTGGCCAGGCAGAAGCCATCGCTCGCAATTTGCGCGAGATGTCCCGGCTGCGCGTGCCCACCATTGCAACCATTACCGGCGAAGGTGGTTCGGGCGGTGCCCTCGCCTTGGCCGTCGCCGACCGCGTGCTCATGATGGAAAATGCCGTCTATTCCGTGATTGCTCCCGAAGCCTGCGGCTCGATCATGTGGCGCGATGCGAACAAGAAGGCCCAGGCCGCTGCCGCTCTGAAGATTACTTCCGAAGACGTGAGCCGTTTGGGTTGTGTGGACGATGTAGTCCCAGAGCCTCCCGGCGGAGCCCAGAACGATCCAACTGCTGCCGCTACGCTGCTCGACGAAAAGCTTGCCTGGCATCTCAATGAGCTGAAGGCCATGACGGTCGAAGATCGCATTGCCCGCCGGCTGGCTAAATTCCGGGAGATTGCCCGGTTTTATAAAAACGCCTGAAAGGGCAATGCATTTGACCCATCTCTCCCCCGCCGATCGAGTGCGTTCCTTCGGCTATGTCATCATCGCCGTTATCTACTTTTATATTGCCCAGATCATTTCGGTTCACGCCGGCAACGGCCTTTCCAGCGGTGTCTGGCTTCCCCTCATCGAGCGTGCTATTTTGCTTTTTCTGCTCGTGGTCGGCTACGCCGTCATGGCGCGCGTCTTCAATGGCCGGCGCGAACCCATCCGCAGCATGGGCTTGGACTTTCGCCCCGGTTGGCAAAAAGAGTTTGGATTAGGCGCCGCCCTGGGTTGGGCCATGTTGCTGGCCAGCATTTTGCCCCTGGTCCTGAGCGGTGGTTTGATCATCACTTTCTGGGCTATTCCGCGCCAGTTCGGAATCCTCGTCGTCGATCTGCTCGTTCTGGCCGTGGCCGCGCTGGCCGAGGAGGTCGTTTTCCGCGGCTATCCCTTTCAGCAGTTGGTCGAAGCCATGGGACCAACGCTTGCGGCCATCGTTTTTTCCATTCTGTTTGGCGTCCTGCACATGTTCAATCCCGGCGCCAACCGGGCCAGCTTTCTCGTTACCGTATTCTGCAGTTGGCTGCTTTCGGTGGCTTATCTGCGCACCCGCGCCCTCTGGGTCTGCTGGGGCTGGCACTTTGCCTGGAACGCTAGCATGTGCGTTCTCTTTGGCCTCCCAGTGAGCGGCCTCACTCAATTCTCGCCCGTCATCCAGAGCAATACCGTGGGTCCTGTCTGGATGACCGGCGGAGACTACGGTCCGGAAGCCAGCGCCGTCACCGCCATCGTCATTCTGGTCGGTATCTTCGTCGTCTACCGAACCACCCGCAAGCTCGCCTATCTTCACACCCAGCCAGTCATCGTAGCTGCCGGCATCCCGATTGACCTCGACGCGATGAGCAGCACCCTGGCTCCGCATCATCCTGTCGCGCCCCCGCCGGCGCCGGCTGGAACGACCTTGGTGCAGATCGAATCTGCGCCAAAACCGCCCCCTTCCAACCCCCAGCCTCCAGAGATTCTCGAGTAGTTTGCTTCCCTGAAACTTTGTAGCGGCACGCTCGAAACGTTACTTGCAAATCACCTGCATTTAGGACCATTATTGGCGAATGAGGGAATCGCCATGGTTGCGTTCACGACCAAAGAATTCTTTCCCGCCGCAGCCCTGCTGGCAGTCACTGCGTTTGGTACCTGCGCGCTAGGCCACGCACAAGTCTTCGTCGTGCAACGGGAACATCTGGGCCCAAAAGAAGCAAATCTAACCACGGTTCAACCAACCTCCGTCGCGCTTGATACCAAGCCTGTGACTGAGCGAACAAAACAGCAGTTGATCCGCACTTTTCAAGCCGACGAGGCGTTTGCCGTCCGACCTCTTCCGCTGGGCGCCAAAGGCGTTGTGCTCCACGCTAACGGGCCTCTCAGTCCCACAGGCAACGGCTACGCCGAGGAATTGGAGAAGTATGGAGTCTCATCCAAGCCAGGCGACCGCGTCGTCATCACCAAGTTCGAGGTCCTGAAGGACCGGATTCTATTCGAATTTAACGACGGGCCCGAGAAGCATCATCATATCCTGCAGCATATTTCCGTGGGTGGCATGGGTGGCGCTGTGCCCCTGGCCCAGGACGACGGTCATGTCCCGATCGGTTCCCGGATGGTGTTGGTCTTCGACAAATTTGTCCCGGAAATGACAGCCTCCCAGGTTCGCGCTCTGATCGTTCCCATGATTGACTTCTCTCTCAAAACCCCGGCTGAGGCCTTCGCCGACACCTTGCCCCCCAAGCTTAAGGGAGCGGTTCTGAACCACGAAGTTCTGGTCGGCATGAATCGCGAGATGGTGCTGAAAGCCGTGGGCCAGCCCGATCAGAAGGTTCGCGAAGTTGATGGGCAGACTCCGTTTGAGGAATGGATCTATGGGCAAGCCCCGCACCAGGTCCAATTTGTGCGCTTCAATGGCAACCGCGTAATCCGTTTGGAGATTGCCGATGTCGGTCAGCCACCGATCATTCGCGACAAGGATGAAACAGACGGCTATTTTGCCGGCCAGTTCGTACACCAGGTTCGTCTTGGGGATGCCCCTCCGGCCGCCCCAAGCGGAGAACATGCTCCCGCAGCCGCACCAACCTTACGCCAGCCGGGAGAGCAATTGCCGGATGCGGTCAACAAAGACCAGCAGATGAAGAAAGTGCAATATCCCGATGACCAAAAGCCGCAGCCAATTCCGCCGCCGCCATCAGGAGGCTCCGCTCAGCCGCCTCCATCCCAATTGATCAATGTGTCGGACGTACGCGGGGCGAACTGATCTAGGGCTGGTGTAAAATACCGTTTAGCAGCGCCTTCTGTTTCGCCCCAGACGATACGAAACCGCGTGAGGATGTTCAAGCGGAAGTGTGGCACGGAGCCTGTTAGAAGAGGAATCGATTTATGGCAAAAATAGCTAAGACCGCCGACCGGTCCAAAATGATGGACACTGCCAAAGGGATTGAATGTCCCAAATGCAATAAGGCGACCCGCATTGTCAAACGAGTAAAAGATCGGGAGCGTGGAGTTCCCGGAGGCGTCTACATTTCCTGCTCGGCCTGTGACTTTTACGAGAAGCTCTAGGCCGACGCAATTCTTATCGCCGATTGCATTTCCGCTAAGATCGCTCTTGCCGCAGCGCCCGGGTTCGCAGCCCGGGTGATCGGCCGCCCCACCACCAGGTAACTTGCTCCGGCAGCCATCGCGGCCGCGGGAGTAGCAATTCGCCGTTGATCGCCAATGGCTGAACCCTCTGGACGAATCCCGGGAATGACCAGCAGGGCGTCGTGCCCCAGGTGGCGGCGCAAGTGGGCCACCTCCACCGGAGAGCAGACAAATCCTCGAAGACCATAGGCCCAGGCCATGGTGGCTAACCGTTCTACTTGTGCGGCCGCACTCCCGTGCACCCCGGTTGCTTCCAACTGCGCTCCGTCCATACTGGTCAGGACAGTAACGCCGAGAAGCGCAAGTCCGGGGTCCGCTGCTTCCACCGCGGCAGCCAGCATTTCCGGTCCGCCTGCGGCATGCACGGTCAACATTTTCACGCCCAGTCGTGACGCGGCGCGAACAGCCGATCCAACCGTGTGGGGGATATCGTGAAGCTTGAGGTCAAGGAAGACTGCGAAGCCGTGCTGCTCGAGTTCGGCCAGCAGGTAATTGCCTTCAGCGATGTAGAGCTCGAGGCCTACTTTGAACCACCGTACCGCTCCTTCTAACCGGTCCACCAGGGCGAACGCCGCCCTGGCGTCGGGAAAATCCAGCGCAACAATTAAGCGGTTGGTGTTCTCGATCATCGTTGAAACTGAGCCGGCCAGCTCATCTCTGCTATTTGCGCCGGGCTCAATGCCGGATCGACCAAGTCGAGCCGTACCGACGCGAGTCCGTGGAATCCAAGAAGTTTGGCTGCTGCATAGGATAAGTCGACTATCCGGGATTCAGGGACCGGACCCCGATCATTTACCCGCACCAGCACCGACCGATGGTTACGCAGATTTGTAACCAGCACGGAAGCTCCCAGAGGCAGGCTGCGATGAGCGCAAGTCATGGAATTCATGTTGTACAGTTCGCCGCTTGCTGTTGCTTGACCTTGAAACGGACGCCCGTACCAGGAAGCTTTTCCTAACTGATGCCAGTGGTGGTGGGCAGATGGGGCTACAGCATTTTGCGTGCTAGATGGCGGACTATCATGCTCGGCTAGCGTCGAGCCGGGGCTGATGCAGAGTGCCGAGAGTACAGCGCCGGCAAGAAGTGCGGGCCCTATGGGCCAATGAGACTGGGTTGCGATAGTGGACATTGTTCTCCTGTCTATATTGTATGGAGCGCTTCGGGCCTAAGTCAAAATTTATCAATTACTTATTAGGGTGTCCTCCTGTGGGGAAACTGCGATTGCTGCCTGAACTATTAGACGGTATTTGGGTGCGAAGTGTCTCGGAAATCCGGAGCATTTTCGCCACCAAAGTCATCCGAACCTGCGAAAAACCCTATCGCGGGAGCATACACTGACACTGCCGCTGTGCAACCAAAATGTTAGCGGAAAAGGAAGAATTCCTGGACTTTCCCCCAAATGTGCACCAAGCCTGTAGCACTCACCATCGCTGGCTTTGATCCTGGCTCCGGCGCCGGAGTCACCGCCGACCTGAAAACTTTCTCTGCTCACCGGGTCTACGGCGTGGCCTGTATCTCGGCCCTGACGGTGCAATCGACCCAGGGCGTCCGGGCGGTCGAGCCCCTCTCCGCCGCCTTGGTGCGGCAGACGCTCGACTGCCTGGCCGAGGATGTCTCTCTGTCCGGCATAAAGATAGGAATGTTGGGGAGCTCCGAAATTGTCAGCGAAGTCGTCTCCTTTCTGATTGGGCAATCCGCCAGGCTCGACCGAAACCGCATTGTGCTTGATCCGGTGCTGCGTTCGACTTCCGGAACCCCTCTCCTCGACGCAAATGGCGTTCAGCTCCTGCGAGATCAATTACTCCATCGCATCGGCTGGATCACCCCAAACATTCGAGAATTGGCCATCCTTACTGGAGACGACCTCGGCGGGCGGGACCAGGTACCGGCGGCGGCGGCCCGGCTAAAAGAGATTGCCGGACGGCTGGGCAATGAAGAGCTGAACGTGGTGGTTACCGGGGGAGATCTCAGCCGGCCAGACGACTTTCTGCTGACGGCGTCGGGGGACCAGCTGTGGTTCCCAGGAGAAAAGATCGCCACCAACTCGACCCACGGAACCGGCTGTGCTTTTTCGAGCGCGCTCCTGTGCGGACTCATTTCCGGTCTGGGTGCGAGGGAAGCTGTGGTTGCCGCGAAGGCATACGTCACCGAAGCATTGCGATCGGCCTACCCGGTTGGGAAAGGGAAGGGCCCAATGAATCACCTGTATCGGTTTGATCCTGAAATGTGAAGGTTACCGACTGAAGTTGCGGTGTTGCTTGACCTGTATTCCGGACCCTGATATCCAAACCGGTTACCTCCAATCAAGCGGGTTTTCCCGCTCACCATTAGTTTCGGCAGAAGCGTTGCCCTCCCCTAAGCTTCCATTCCAGCAACTGCTGTTGATGGAAGCATCGCCCTCCCCTTTGTCATTTCGACCGAAGCGAAGCGCAGTGGAGAGATCTCTGTATGGATGCTCTTTCCTGGAAATGTTTTTGCTAGAGGAAATGCAGTGATCTGCAGTCCTCCCTAATCCTGTCTCAATAGGCCGATAGGGAGTCGTGAATGCCATTCACCATCTTCCATTTGTCTTCGGCATTCAATCCGAGAGAGTCAATTGGACAATGCGGATTCAGGCACTCCGAACCCAGGATGAAAACGACTTCTGCTTTTAATTTGGGATTGTTACCAGAAGGGAAGAGGAAGCGACTACATCATCCGGGCCAGTCAGGCCCGGCACCTTCTACCGCTGAGCGAGTTCGATTTCCAGCCGCGTGTTCTTCGCGAACGTGACCTCATGTCCACGTGCGATCCAGGTGTCGAAAACCACCTTGCCGACCTCGTAATACGCAAAGCCCGAAATCAGCCCGCTATTCGCGGAAGCCGTTCCGATCACCCGGGTCAGCAGGTCGAGCCCGTTGCTGGTCATTGCTTCCTTGATCAGCCCGGCGCCGGTGCTGTCCGAAACCGCTGCCAGCGAGCCCAGCGTAATGGGAGCCAGGAAGCGGCTACCGCCGTTGGCCTTCATCTGGCCTTCTTCATCGATCTGCACCCGATCGCTCCTGACGCTCTCGGCTGCGATCACCCGTCCGTGCACCAACCGCTCGTCACCCGCGGGCAGTTCCACCTTGCGGAAGGTCAGCCGCAGGCTGCCGTTGTGTCCGAACATTCCCGCAGGCTTCGCCTCAACCACGCTTCCGATCAGGTGTGTTCCTTCAGGAAGCAGCAGCTTTCCGTGAGCCTGAGCTGGAACCGTGCCGTCTGCCGCCTGGACCGAAGTTGCAGCATCACTCTCGAACAAAGGCTGGGTCAGCACCGCCTCGACCGGCATGCCGGCGGTCGCGGTGCTCGAGTCCACTGGATCCACCAGCCGAGCTTCGATGTCTCCGGTAAGCTTCAACTCGCCGAGGTCGGCGGTCTCCACAGGAGCTGGCACGTCCTTCCCGGTTAGCTCCAATGGCTGTTTCAGCTCTGCGTCAAACTGGGTTCCTGCCCAGAGCTCCTGGGGATGCACGGGAACCTGTGCATACAGGGCCTGTTTCGCGGTATCCATCTTGTGCTGCGAGCTGAATGCCTCTCCCGTCTCCCGCTTGGTCCAACGGAACGCTGCGGCGATGCGCTGTCCCAGGGAACGGCGCGGCGCTCCATCGGGACTTGCCATCCGCACGACTTTGGTCGTCCGTTCGGTAGTATCCGTCTCGATGTTGAAGTGGCGCCCATCCGGTGTTTCCAGTTCGCTGAAGGTGACATCCGCGTTCTTAAGCGGAGTCAGGTCTCCATTAAACATCGCCGCCGTGCGTACCTGGCGGCTAACCGAATGCTTGCCGGTGATGGTGCCAAATACCTTGGAGTCTGCCGGTATGGCAACGTGGTCGATCAGGTACACCGGTTCGGTAAGGTGGCCTTCAAGCTTCGTGCCCACCTTTAATGAATAGCTCTTGTCCAACGCAACCCGCAGGGGGACTCCCGCTGGAATCAACTCCGCAGTCTGCGGCGCCAGATCCTGAGCAAAGGCTGATCCTGCGGTGGAAGCCACCGTCGCGGCGAACAATGCTGCTAGAGCTATTTTCATGACGAGACCCTTCCCGGCGTAAGCGTGTGGACGTACTACATCGCATTTCGCTTGAAGACACTGATTGACATGTCTTCGATTACCGTGACTTGGGGGAGAGCAGAAACTCGGTTTGATTGGAAGGGGCGGGCGGGAGCAGGGTGGCGGGGAGACCGCGACTGTGGTGCCGGACGACCATTCTTCTACCGATTTCTACATGCCGAGAGTAGGCTGTCTGGAGGCCGGAGTATATCACTCGTTGGTTGCAAAAATGTCCCAGTCTGAATCACCGAAAGGTAACTAAGACGCGACGCTTTTCGATTGCTGTACGTCTCCCTCTATAACCAGGAAACGTCGAATGTATCGGAGTGGTTCATCGTGGTTCGCCATTTCACGCAGGTGATATTTCCACACATCGGCCTTCAGCGTCCGCCGGGTGAATGGCTTGCGGGTGACCGTTACGATGCGGCCTTCCTTATCCCGCCGTGTATAAGTCGTCGCAGGCACGACGAAACTGATCTGAGATCCCTGCTTCCAGAACGCGCGGGCGAAATCATGGGCAAAAAGCAGAGCATAGTAGCGCCGCCCTTCGGCAAGCAGCTCCACTGCGTCGTCAAAGCTGTCCCACGTGGGTTCGATTTTGCTCTGAAACCACTTGCGGAACGGAAAACCGTTCGTCCGCGCCTGGCGAATCACAATGCGAAGGAGTTCCTGTCTGGTCATAGCCTCTCCTCTTCTACCTCGATACCTTAGGGGGAGGTACGTTTTTCTATAGCCACACTATCCAACGCCGTCTACCGTCAGTCCTTATTTATGCGCCAAGGGGCCGGTTCCTGACTACCACTTTAATGAGATTTGCTCAAAAAATTCGCAGCGTTTTCTTGTCCGGTCGCGGTCGCATCTCCGCTGATGTCGGCGGCCATCAGCCCGGGGAAGCGCCCTCCTCGCGCATAATAACTCGTAAGCTTATTATCCTCAATAGTTTAGTATCATTGCTCATTTTCCTTCCGCAAGCCGGACGGGGAGCAATTACCACGCCCTCCGGGATTGACACCAACCCGCTCAACCTGGATCCCACCGTGCGCCAGGCGTTCGACCGGTTCTACATTCTCGACTACGACGGAGCCCTCTCGCGCTTCGAAAAGATTCAGAATCAGAATCCCGACAATCCGCTGGCTGTTGACTACGTGCTCGATGCCGTCCTCTTCCGCGAACTTTACCGCCTGGATCTGCTCGATACCACCTTCTATGCTCACGACGGTTTTCTCAACGGTAGGCACTCAGTAGCTCGTGACCCAGCCGTCGCAGAACGAGTTAACTCCTTATTTAACAAAGCCGTGGAGCTTTCCGACCAGCAACTCAGCCAGCGGCCGGAGGATGTCGATGCGCTCTTCGCCCGGGGCTGGGCACGCAGCTTGCACGCGCTGTACATCGGGCTCATCGAACGGAGTTTCGTTTCCGCCCTCCATGTCGCTTTACAGGCTCGCAGCGACAACGAAAAGGTCCTCCGACTGGATCCGCGTTACACCGACGCCAAGCTGATTCTTGGCGTCCATCAATATGTAACCGGAAGCCTCCCTTTCGGCATAAAGATCCTCGCCGGCGCAGCCGGTATCACCGGGTCTAAGTCTAGAGGGATAGATGACTTACGAGACGCAGGCGCGCACGGTGTGATTACTAACGTCGAGGCCCGTACGGCCCTCGGGCTTTTCCTCCGGCGGGAAGCGAGATATGAGGAAGCGATTGCCGTTACCCGATCACTTACTGAGGAATACCCCCGTGATTTCCTCTTCCGGCTGGAGTTGGCCAATCTGACCAAAGATGCCGGCCAGGGCATTCAAGCCATCGCAGAATACCGGCAGGTCCTCGAACAAGCCAAAAAGGCTGGCTATTTCCCATCCGCCCATCTGGAACTCGCCTGGTTTGGTCTCGCCGACACCTTGCAGGGGCAAAAGAACTATGCTGAGGCCGCTGAAGCCTACAACCAGGCCACCTTACAACCCACCATCAGCATGGATCTGAAAAGTCGCTGCGATCTTAACTCTGGGAAGATGTATGATCTTCTGAATGAACGAGATATGGCGCTAAGGCAGTATGAGGTCGTACTTCGCCAGGACAGCGATTCGGCGCAAGCGGATTCGGCTCGCAAATATCTCAAGTCCCCGTTTACCACGCGCTAGGCGTTTAATGGTGTAAGGAGGTGTCGAATGGCTTCGTATTGTGCTGGCTGTGGAGCGTCGCTGCCCGGCGGTGCCAACTTTTGCTCGACTTGCGGAAAGGCCGTGATTGAACCTGGCCCTGTTGGTTACACCGGCAACGCCCGGGGCGCGTTTTCCCCTTTGGTCCGGCCCCTTACCGGGAGGAAGGTAGCCGGTGTGTGCCAGGGGATCGCCAATCAATTCGGTTGGGATGTGACTCTGGTCCGGGTCGTCACTGCCCTATTAGGCATTTTTACTTTCCCGATAGCGATCCTGGTTTATTTGCTGATGTGGCTAATCGTGCCTGAAGAGGCCCGGACGGTTCCACCAGTGACCACACTGAATACCACCACCTAGATTTGTTTAAATGATTGACCGCCCCTTCCGGTATCCCCGGAACCAACCGGCATTACATTGTGAGCGTGTTTCTCTCCCCTACTTAGCCAGGAAGTACGGGACCCCCCTGTACGTCTATTCGGCAGGGCAAATACTCAATCGATATAAGCTTTTCTCCGAAGCGTTTGCTCATCGCGATCACCTTATTTGCTATTCGGTAAAGGCAAATTCCAATTTGTCTATCCTCAAGCTGTTGGCAGATCGGGGTTCCGGTTTCGATATCGTCTCCGGGGGAGAACTAGAGCGCATCCTCGAAGTGAATAAGAAAGCCGCTCGCCGGGTGGTCTTCTCGGGAGTGGGCAAGACAGCCCCGGAAATCGATTTAGCTCTGGCCGCCGGAATTTTGATCTTCAACGTGGAGAGCGAATCCGAAGTGGCGCTGCTTGCCGAGCGAGCTCGTAAGCAGAAGGTTCGGGCCCGGATCGCCCTAAGGGTGAACCCCGATGTCTTCGCCGAGACGCATCCTTATATATCCACCGGTCTGCGCGAGCACAAGTTTGGAATCGACATCAAGCTCGCCCGGAATGTCTACCAGCTTGCAAAGCGATCCCGTTTCCTGGACCCGGTTGGGATCAGCGTGCACATCGGTTCCCAGATCCAGACCGCCGAGCCTTTCGGGGCAGCGTTAGAAGCGGTGGCCAATTTGATCCGGGAACTGGAGACAGACGGAATAAGAATCAAGTTCGTCGATGCCGGGGGGGGATTGGGAATTGACTATCTCTCTTCGTCTTCCGCATTTGATCCAGCCGCCGCGATGGGGAAGTACGCTGCCGCATTGGAACGTTCGCTTGGCGGACTGGACGTACGCCTGCTGCTCGAACCGGGACGGTTCTTGGTGGCGCAGGCCGGAGCGCTGCTGGCCAGGGTCCTTTACGTAAAGCGCAATGGTGCCAAGACTTTCGTAATCACCGATGCCGGCATGAACGACCTGATCCGCCCGGCGCTTTACCAGGCTTACCACGAGATTGTGCCCGTCATTCAGGATCCCGACTCGAAGCCGGCCATCGTCGACATCGTAGGTCCGGTCTGTGAAACTGGCGACTTCTTCGCCCGGGACCGGTCCCTGTCAGAAGTTAAGGAAGGCGGCCTGGTGGCAATTCTCGATGCCGGCGCCTATGGCATGTCTCTAAGTTCGAATTACAACACCCGGCCTCGTCCGGCCGAAGTCCTGGTCGAAGACAAGCGAGCCCGGCTGATCCGCCCCCGGGAAACCATCCAGGACCTAATCCGCCAGGAAACTCGCCTTCTTTAGGCTGTTCTTTCTTCTCATCCTGCAACCACTCCAACCTGAGCCACGCCTCTCCCCTTGTCATCCCGAACGAAGTGGAGGGATCTGCAGTGTGCCCATCCACTAGCCACTCGAACCTGAGCCACTCCTCTCGCCTTGTCATCCCGAACGAAGTGAGGGATCTGCAGTGTGCCCTGCGGCTCGCTCAAATCCTTCCTGGGCCACAGCATAATCTCCAAAAGTAAAAGGCCCGGGCAAACGCCCGGGCCTTTCACCAATACCGAAGAATATCTACTGCGAAAGGGAATGAACCGAAGCCAGAGTATTTGCTTCCGGCTCGGCCGACTGCGCCTGGGTGGTAAGACCCACCGGAGAACCGGAAACAGCCCGGTTAGTCACAGCATCTGCCGGATGGTTAGGTCCCAGTCCCAAGCTAATAAGCGCTCGGCTGTCCGGTGTCAACTTGGTCTGCCAACCATGATCGGACTGGTACTGCCGCATCGCCACTTGGGTTTGCGCGTCCCATTGTCCGCTAGGGGCACCGCTCAGGTACTTCTGGTGAATCAATGCGGTCTGAATTTCTGCCGCGCGGCTGGAGTCAATAGCCCGCTGACCGTGGATCCGGCTAACTTCTTTCCTCTTGCCCTTTTTAGAGGAGGTCACCCTGGAATGACCGGATGTGGGTGCACGGTGAGTTCGGCTGCCGAACGCTGGAGTAATCGCCAGAGTGCAAAGTAACAGCAACGCCTGGCTTGCGCGAAAAGAGGGCATGCTTACCTCGTTTAGGGGAATTCTTGCTTCTCGACACACTAAAAGAACATCCGCAAGATTGCAAACGAAACCGAACCGGCGACGCTATTTTTCGCGCCGCCGGTAACCATTACCAGGTAAAATGTTCAACTTTACCGATCAGCCCCATCTAACTCATTACCTTATGGTTAGACGTGTGGCCTGTGTAGGCAATTACTACTATGGGAGGGTCCCTCCCAGGTAAGTTCCACCCGCTGTCGGATTGCGTGAATCCACCACTCGGAAGCCGACATCCTGTCCCGCCTTCAAAGCAGAAACCAGTGACTGGAACTGCTCGATACTGGTCACCGGCTGCCGGTTGATTTCAGTGATCACCAACCCCGGAGCTAATCCGGATTCGTCGGCGAAGGAACCAGGTTTCACCTGGGTAACCAGGACACCCTTGATTCCCTTGCTGGCCAGAGCGCCCGGAACAGCTTCGACCGTTATGCCCAGTTTGCCTTCGGAGGCATTAGGGGCGCTTTCCGGTCCGTTCTGTCCGTTTTGCGACGAGGGCTGTGCGGCGTACAGTTTCGCCCGATCCGCGATGGTCAGCGAGGCCATCGAAGTTTGGCCGCCGCGCACGTAGCCAAGATGAACCGTGCTCCCCGGTTTGCGCGCCGCGATGTCGGTCACCAGGGCATCGCCATCCTTAATAGGTTTGCCGTCCACCGTAGTGATAATGTCGCCCGCCTTCAACCCGGCCTGGTCGGCTGGGCCCTTCGGGGTTACCTGGTTCACCAGAACTCCAGACTTAAAGCCGTAAACACGCTGTACCGCCGGATTCAGGCTGGCCTGGAATTGGACCCCGATGGAACCCCGGATCACCTTATGCTCCGGCCCAATCAGATCGTTGTAAACCCCAATGACTGTATTGGAAGGCATGGCAAAGCCGATGCCCTCATAACCCGCGGATTGCGTCAGAATCGCAGTATTGACCCCAATGACTTGGTCGGCCATGTTGACCAGCGGTCCCCCGGAGTTGCCCGGGTTGATCGCCGCATCTGTTTGAATAAAATGCTGGAACTGGCCGGCCGCACCCTTTTCAATGGTACGGTTCTTCGCCGAGACGATCCCTGCCGTAACCGTCTGCGTGAGTGCAAACGGGCTGCCAATCGCGATAACCCAATCGCCCACCTGGCCCGCATCGGAGTTGCCCATCTTGACCGAGGGCAAAGGTTCCGTGGTCGTAATCTTTACCACTGCCAGATCCGTATCCTTATCTACACCGATCACCTTGCCCACGCGGCCCTGGAACCCTTCGGGGTCGGTCGACAGCTTGACGAAAATCTTGTCCGCCTTCTCCACCACGTGGTTGTTGGTAATGATGTAGCCACGGGGATCCACGATGAAGCCAGAGCCGAGGGACTCCCGCACCTGGTCACCCTGGTCGGGCATTCCACCTTGACCCTGACCGCCAAAGAAGCGGTTGAAGAAATCCTGGAAGTTCTGGTCCGGCTGCCCTTGCCCTTGATCCCCGTCGCCATTGTCGTCGTCACCGCCACCCGGGGGCGGGGTGGGCGTCGCTCCGTGCGGGGTTCGCCGCCGGGAATGGGTATCTTCCTGGGGGAGGGTCTCGGTATTGATATTCACTACCGCCGGGCCCACGTCCTTGGCAATCTGGGTAAACGTCGTCGAAAGCGTGACCGGATTGGGAATCGTCAGCGGCTTGGCGTCTGAGCTATCTGTCTGGGTTTCATTGCCCCGGACACCGTGGACAGCAACAGACCCGATCAATATGCCGGCTGAGAGCGTGCCAAGAATAGTAAAGGTTGAAGCGAGACGGCTAGTGCGAAGCCGTTCGAGCAGGGGATTCATCTGGGTCTAACCTCGTCGGTTGGGAAGCATACAACGGCTGGCGGCTCTAACAGGATGGCACCACTGTGTGCTCTCACTAGTATAGCCAAAACCCTGCCAATGAAACGGCGGCCTGTTGCAGCGAGTGGTGCCGCAGCAACAATTATATAGACGCGGTTGCCGCGCTATCGGTCACACTAAGGACCGATTCCCCAGGAACTCCGCCGCCAAAACCCCGGCCAGGATCAGGACGGCTCCCCAACCGGCCCGCGCACTCAAGCCCTGGTGAAGGACGGCCAGCGACGTCAGCCAGGCAAACACCGGCTCCATTGCATATATAAGGACCAGGTAGGTTGGCGCGAGGAACTTCTGCGCCCAGCTTTGAATGGTGAAGGCGGCAGCAGTGGCAAAAACCGCTTCTATGATCAAGGTCACCACCACCAGGCCGGTCCAGTGGAGGTAGGGTTTTTCCAGTAGCGGCGTGGACGCCGCCATGACCAGGGTGCAAAAGCCAACCTGCAACAGGGCCAGCTGCTCGAAGGGCACCGCTGCCAGGTCCGTCTCCCTGCCGCTGCCTTTGTCAGAAACTCGGTCCTGGAGGAGGATGTGACTGGCAAATGCAAAAGCGCAGCCCAGCGTAAGAAGGTCCCCAACCCCAATCCCGGTCAGGTTGCCGGGTGGCGCGGCGAGTAGTACCACGCCGGAAAAGGCCAGCACCACCCCTAGCCAGACGTTCCAGGCCGGTGGCCGCGAGCCACTTCGGCGAACGCCAGGCAAAGCGCCCAGCACCGGCACCAAAACCAGCGTCATTCCGGTAATGAATGCTGACTTCGAAGGAGTTGTCAGCTTCAGCCCGGCGGTTTGAAACTGGTAGGAGATGGCCAGAACAAATCCCAGCAGGGCGCCGCTGATCCACCCCGCACGACGAATGCGTCTCCACTGTGCCCGGTACAAAATCGCCAGGCAGAGAAAGGCAAGCGCCATGCGCAGCAGATTGAAGAGCAGGGGAGAAACGTCGCGGAGCACACTTTTGACCAGAACAAAAGTGGAACCCCAGACCCCAACCACGCAGAACAGCAGGAGATGGGCACGAACGGATCTTGACATTCGGAAGTAACGTTACGTTTGTAACAGAGCTGAGCCCGGAGTTTCCCCCTAATCTTCTACAGCATGCCGCTGGCCTGCCGGAATTCCCACACATGCCGCTGGTTTGCTGGAATTTTCCCAAGTTTCCAGCACACTTGCCGCAAACCTGACAGCGGCCAGGACCGAAGGGACGGTACAGCTGTAGCCCGGCACGGCAGTGCCGGGTAGGGTTAGTGAGAAGGCGAGTCCCGAAGGGACGCCACAAATCCAACTAAGTACAAGCTATATCTTAAGTGAAACTTTAATTTCTGCTCCCCTCGTACACCGTTCGCCCGTCGACCACTGTCCGCAACACTCTTGTCTTAAGAATTTCACCAGCCGGGATCGCCGTCAGGTCGCGGTCCAGCACCACAAAGTCCGCAGCATACCCAGGCGCCAGCCGGCCTTTATAGGTGTCAGAAAATTCCGCAAACGCGGACCCCTGAGTATATGCGAATAGGACCTCCCCGATTGGAAGCTTGTCCTCGGGAAAGTAGCTTTTGTCACCGGCCTCGTTCCTACGCGTGACCCCGGCATACACACCGCGAAACGGCGTGATTGGTTCCACCGGATAGTCCGTCCCGAAAGCCAGGGGCACACCGGCATCGAGGAAGGCCTTCCAGGCGTAGGCAAAGTGAGCCCGTTGCGGACCCAATCGCGACTCAGCCCAATTCATATCCGTGAGCAAATGGCTCGGCTGCATGGAAGCAACAACACCCATGGATTTATATCGCGAAATATCCTGCGGCTCGACGACCTGCGAATGCTCAATGCGATTCCGCATTTCAGGCCCACTATTAGCTAGGGCATTGAGCGCCATTTCCACGCCCCGGTCGCCGATAGCGTGAAAGCCAATCTGGAATCCAGCGGCGGCACGCTCTTTGGTCATAGCATTCAACCGGCTCTGTTCGTACCGCGGTAATCCTGAATTAGCCGGCTCATCCGCATACGGGGAAAGCAAAGCAGCCGTTCGTGAACCCAAAGAGCCATCCATAAAGCCCTTGAGCATCCCGGTATGCAGCATATGATCGTCCGCCGGTTGCGCGGCCTTGTGCTTGAGAAGAAGGTCGACCGGGTCGTCAAATTGCAGCCACTCAGAAATACGAACCGTCAGCAGTCCGTCCCGCTCCAGCTGCTGGTAGACCAGGAAATCCTCCCAATCCGAGTAGTCCTGAATCGAAGTCACGCCGTGAGCAGCCGCGTCTTTGAGCGCCAACAGGATGGCCCGGCGCCGCAGCTCCGGGCCGGGCGGGGGGATGTGCTTCGGGATGAAATCCCGCGCTGGCGACTCGCGGACAATCCCGGTTAACTCACCACTCGCGTCGCGGTCAAATTGACCCCCCGCTGGATTTGGCGTTTGCCTGGTAACATCGGCAATTCCCAATGCTGCCGAGTTCGCAACGGCAATGTGCCCATCAACCCGATCAAGCAGCGTCGGATGTCCTGCGGTCACGCGATCAAGATCCTGCCGTGTCGGGAGCGTCTGGTTGGCCCACAACGTATGATCCCAGCCGCCACCCAACAACCATTGTCCTGGCAGCGCCTGGTTGGCGGCGACTCCCACTCGGCGAAGCATATCTGCCAGGGAGGTGCACCCATTCAGGTCCACACTGAGCTTGGTCTCCCCCGCAGCCGCCAGGTGGACATGAGCATCATTGAAGCCGGGCATCACAAAGGCGCCCTTCAGATCGACGAGCCTGGTGCCAGGCTGCTTGAGTCGCAAAACTGTGGCATCGTCGCCGGTGGCGACAATCTCGTGGCCGTCAACCGCAATCGCCGCGACCCGTTGCGACGCAGCTGGAAGACCAACTCCAGTCATAACGTTACCGTGGTAATAAATTGTGTCCGCTCGGGGCGTGGCCGCGAGGAGAGGAGTCGCGGCGAACAACCAGCAGATCGTCAGGACCCGCCTCACGGCTTGGCAGTCGGCGTCTGGGATACCGTCTGTGCTACCTGATCCGACGCCATCAGGAGCAGAAGCAAAATTCGCTTGAGCGCCAGGTCACGACCCCCGGCGTCGTACCACTCGCCACGCGTGTGGATTCCGCCCCCGTCGCCTCCCGCGCCAATGCTCAACGCTGGAATACCGCGGGAGAGAGGGATGTTGGCATCCGTCGAGGCCACCCGCTGCTCAGTGCGAATACCCAGGTGCCGGTCTACCGCGTGCAGCGCCTCGAGCAGCGGCGAATCCGAGTCCAGACGCCCTGCCGGACGGTCTCCGATGCGCTCGATAAGGAACTGCACCGGACCACCCGTTCCCTCATTGGCAATCAACACCGCATCTTCAACCGCGCGATGCAGTTCCACCTCCAACCGTACCAACTGCTCCGCTTCCAGACTGCGCAAGTCAAAGCGAGCGGTGGCAAATTCAGGAATCGAGTTGACCGAGCTGCCGCCCTCAATCGTACCGATGTTCAGAGTGGTCCGCGGCGAGGCGGGTAAGGCGACGTCACTCATAGCGGCAATCGCCCGGCTCAACACCACGATGGGATTGGGGGTACCGGCATCGGTCCAGGAATGCCCCCCTGGACCCTTCATGGTGACCAGATAGCGGCGGCTGCCCAGACCCTGGGTCACCACCACCTCGCAACCGGCGCCGTCCAGCACCACGTTGGCACCGATCCGCGGAAACCAGGGAGAAGCTCCATATAGGTAGCGCATCCCGCGCAAATCGCCTTCGCCTTCTTCGCCCACATTGCCGGCAAAGAGCAAGTCACAGGGAAGCTCTATGCCGCAGCTATCGAGCGCTGCCGCCAGGGCCAATATGCCAGCGACCCCGGCGCCGTTATCGCACGCCCCTGGCGCCTCCAGCCGGTTGTGATCCACCAGCGGACGGATTGGCGTGTGCAGAGGAAATACTGTATCGATATGGGCCGATAGCATGACGCAACGCTGGCCTGCCCCCGAACCTTGACCCGGATAGCAGCCCAGTACATTCCCTACCGCGTCGATCTCCACCTGCTCCAGCTTCAGTTCACGGAAACGTCCGGCGAGCCACTCCGCGCGCCGGCTCTCCCCGAACGGCGGTGCCGCGATCGATACCAACTCCTGCTGCCACTGCATCATCCGGCGATCGTGCAAATGAAACCACTGGAACGCTGCGTGCACGCGAGGCAGCGAAGCCAGCTGGCCGATCCGGGAAAACGCTGAGGAGGCAAGGGAGCCGGGCATAACAGAGCTTCAGAGTAGCATCCTCTTCCTGGGCTCACGGGCCGTATTCGACGCTGACCAGGAACAGTCCTCGAGCCGGCGCGGTAGGCCCCGCACGTTCGCGGCAGCGGGCTTCAAGAATCGCCGCAATCGCCGCTTCCTCCACATTCCCGCGTCCCACTTCGAGAAACGTTCCCACCAGATTCCGCACCATGTGATGCAGGAAGCCATTGCCACGCACATGATAGAGAAGCAACTGCTCTTCCTCCGCCGCTATCCACTGCGACGCATGCAGGCAGCGCACATGGTCGGGCGAATCGGAGTCGCTGGCGGCAAAGGAAGTGAAGTCATGCACGCCCAAAACCCTGGCGGCCGCGCGGTGCATCGCATCCACGTCCAGCGGAACATTCAGTGCATAGACATACCGTGCGCGCCAGGGCGGGCAAATCTCACCCCGGAAAATTCTGTATTCGTAAGTTTTTTCGAGCGCGCTATGCCGCGCATGAAAATCGCTCGTGACCCTGCTGGCGCTGAGCACGCGGATAGACGCCGGCAAAGCCCGATTCAACGCTCGGGCTAGATTCGTTTCAGGAATGGGAGCCGCCAGGGCAAACGACGCCACCTGGCCCAGCGCATGGACTCCGGCATCGGTTCGCCCTGAACCTTGCGGGAGCACGTCTTCGCCAGTAATCCGGAGCAGGGCATCGCGCAATTCGCCCTGAACCGTTGGCCGATCGGGTTGTACCTGCCAGCCGTAGAACTCGCTACCGTCATAGGCCAGCACCAGTTTCCACATGAATTCTTGGGTCTGCATGGTCCCTTGCTCAGTGTTCGGAATCGCACAGCAGCTCGCTGCCGCCTTACTCGCAACCGGCACTGCGATATACTCGCCAAGTCCATGGAACGAATGGCTGGTTTCCAGCGTAATGCCTTCCATGGCGCGCCAACGAAATCTAGAGTCATCGGGCGACCATGCCGCATCTGCCATGCTAGCTCCTAATTATTCAGACAGAACGGCGAGGGCCGTGCGCCCGGACCCCGAGATTTTGACCTGACGATGAAAAACTCAGAATCCCGCTGTATTTCCTATCGCCATCCCAGGCTTCTCCTGCGTAAGCTGCAAGCGATCGTGGCCATCCTATCGGTGCTGAGTGCCTATGTTCTTCCCCTGCCGGCCGCGGCACAACAAGCGCAGCAGGGTGCTGCTCCGGTATCGCCGGCACAGGGTTTGCCGCCCTCGCCCCAGCCCAACTACACCCAGCCGCTTATGGGGCCCAGTGACCGGGATTTCACCCGGCCGCACAAGATCTTTCCCAATTTCCTCAAAACTTGGGAGCCCATCACTATCGAAGCTCCGTTGACCACCAACTCACAGCGGCTGGAAGCCCTGGTGCACAATGGCAAGATCTATCTCAGCCTGGCCGATGCCATCGTGCTCGGCCTGGAGAACAACTACGATATCGCCATCCAGCGCTATAACCTCGATATTGCAGACACCGAATTGCTTCGCGCACGGGCCGGCTCAAACCTTTTAGGTGTCAACAGCGGATTGGTGCAAGGTACGCTTGGTGGCGCACAAACCACCAATAGTTCGCTCACATCGGGCGGTGGTCCGGGTGGCACATCGGTCGCATCCGGCGGCGCCGGTTCCGGTTCCGGAGGCCTGGTGCAAACGACCAACGGCCAGGGTCCGACGCCGGAAAATATGGATCCTATCCTCGCGGGAACCATGCAGCTCGAGCGAACAACCACGCCTGAGTCTACGCCTTTCGCCAGCGGCGCTCCGACCTTGAATCAGAACCTGGACCAATACAATTTCACTTACAATCAGGGTTTCGTCACCGGCACTGCGCTCCAGGTCGGCTTTAACAACAGCCGGACAACGTCCGATAACATATTCAACGCGTACAGTCCGCAGCTACAGTCGACCTTTCGGGCGACCTTGACGCAACATCTCTTGAATGGTTTTGGTCCGGGCATTAACGGCCGCTTTATTCTCGAGGCGAAAAACACCCGGCGCATCACCGACTCTGCATTCCGCCAGCAGATTCTGTTCACCATTAACCAGATTGAGAATATCTACTGGGTTCTGGTGAGCGATTACGAAGATGTGCAGGCCAAACAGCGCGCTTTGGAGCAGTCCACCCGCCTGGCTTCGGACAACCGCAAACAGCTGCAGATAGGGACCCTGGCTCCACTGGATGTACTGAATGCCGACAACCAGGTATCCACCGATACCCAGGCGTTGATCACTTCGCAAACCGCGCTTGAGTACCAGCAACTGATCATGAAGCAGGCGATCAGCCGTAATTTGAGCGATCCCATTCTTTCTGGCGCTCCTGTGATTCCCACCGATCGGGTCTCGCTGCTGGAGATGCCGGAAGAGCGGACGCCGGTCGAGGATCTGGTGCAAAAGGCATACGTCAACCGGCCCGAAATTGAGCAGAACATTCTGACTCTGCGCAACGACGAAATCACGCTGCGAGCAACGAAAAATAATTTATTGCCAACCGTCGATCTCTACGGATTTTATGGCGCGGCTGGCCTCGGCGGCGCGAAGAGTCCTTTTTGCTCGCCGGAGTTCTTTGGGCCTGAGGCTTGCAACGTTCCTACCATTGGCTACAGCACGGTCTTCACCAACCTCTTTAACAGCTCAGGCCCCGATAAGGGAGCTGGGATCAACGTGAATATCCAGCTCCGCAATCGGACCGCGCAGTCGCTTCAGGCTCGCGCCCTGCTCGAATATCGCCAGGCGGAAATGCGCTTGCAGCAGCTCTACATTCAGGTACGGATCCAGGTCATCAACGGACAGTATGCGCTGACCAACGACCGCGCCGCTGTGCAGGCTGCCTTGGCTGCCCGCGAGTACAACTTCCAGTCCTACCAGGCGGAAGTAAAAAAACTCAGGTTGGGAGCATCGACCACGGCCAACGTGTTGCAGCAGGAGCGAAATCTCGCCACTGCGGAGAACAACGTCATTTCGACCGAGGCCACCTACGCCAAGGACCGCGCCTCGCTCGAGCAACTCCTGGCAGAGACTCTGGATCAATACGGAATTCAGCTTTCTGATGCGGTGAAGGGTACGGTAACCAAGGAACCTGTTATCCCCGGTCTGGAGCCGGCAAAGGCTGCACCGGAAGCGAATGTGCCTGGTCAGCAACAGCAACTGCAGCATACCGAGCAAATGCCCCCGCTACCGGTGATGCCGCCGCAGCCAAAGCTAACTCCGCAAGAGGAGCAAAACCTGCCGCCGGAACAAGCAACACCGCCGCCGGCCAACACGCCACCGCCACAGTAACTATTGCGGACACTCTCCGACAGAAATAGCGCGGACGAATAATGAGTGGGTGGCCCAGGTCTCGCTTTTGAGACCTGGGTTTCTCCTCGCAAATGGGTCCAGGCCGGAACACCCAGGTCTCAAAAGCGAGCCCCGGGCCACCCACTCATAGTCTGCAGGTTGCAGCTTTTAGCTCCGCCATAAACAAGGGCTCCCTCCAAAGCGGTTCGATTAGAATGGTTACAACGGGATCCCAGATGGCAACCTCAACGCGACTCTCGCTGTCGGAGTACATGAAGACGAGCTACCGGCCCGACCGGGAGTTTGTCGACGGCGAGCTGCGGGAGCGAAACTTGGGCAAGTGGGAGCATGCGCGGCTTCAGGCTCTCCTGGCAAGTTGGTTCCAGTCTCAGGAAAAGGGCTGGTCAGTCAAGGTAGCCACGGAGCAGAGAGTACAGGTTTCCCCGATCCGTGTCCGCATTCCAGACGTCATGCTGGTGCCGTGAGGTCCGCAACCGGAAGTAGCCGTCGATCCGCCCGTGCTCGTGGTAGAAATTCTTTCGCCGGATGACACCTATACCGATACCCAGTCACGCTCGGCAGACTACCTGCACATGGGAGTTCCGTGCGTATGGATCATTGATCCGACGTCCGGGACTGGCCGCTAGTGCATCGGAGACGCGTGGACAGCCGCCGAGACGCCGGAGGTGCCTGGAACAAAGATCCAGGTCAACCTGTTACAGCTCTTTGCCGACCTTGATGAGGACTGAGAGCGAAGGGCAAGACGAGTAGTGCCAGCGTCAGGCCCTATTCCCCAAACGAAAGACCGAGGGAATGCGCGACCCCCTGAATATATTCGCGCCCTTTCGTGTACTCCTCTTCACTATGCAAATGCTCCAACATCAACGGAGCATCTGTTCCCAACGCCGATAATTCCTGCAAATAAGTCTTGTAATCAATTAACCCGGTTCCGGGAACAACTTCCTGGATATAAACCTGGACACCCGGTCCCCACCTGAGATCCTTCGCGTGGCAGGACTTGATCCAGGGCCCAAGCTTGCGAAAACATTCGCGTATTCCCTCGCTGTTGTTGTAGAACCGGACCGGGCTGTTCATGGTGTTGCACACATCCAGATGAACCCCAAAAGCCTTACGGTCGACAGCCTTGACCAGCCTCACATATTCATCCGGGCCGCTGGGAAAACTCCACGGCATCATTTCAATGCTGAAATACGTGCGTTGGGGTTTCACTGCGTCGATGAGCTTGCGGCAATTTTCAACCGTGGCATCCACAAACTCCTGGCTCAGATTTTTGGGGTTTTCTCCGTACCAGACGTTGGGATCGTAGGAACCGGCGATATCGACACAATTACGCGCACCGAGCAGCTCGGCCAAGGCGAGCCTCTCGGTGACATAAGTCATGTTACTTCGGCGTTTTCCGGCGTCCGGATCGAGCATGTTCTTCCACGCGCCCACCTCCGCAATCACCACATCCTGACGCGCGAATTCCTTAACCCAACCCGCAATGCGATCCTTGTCGGTTACAGAAAGATCGCCCGGAGCATACGCAGCACGATACCCAAGATCACGATGGGCTTTCGCCAGGACAGCCGGATCGTCCGACTTCACAAAAACCGGGCCGCCCAGCCGCATGGCTTTGTCGCTCGGCCAGGCTCGGTATGGAATCGCGGCGGCGGCAGCCCCCGCCCCAGCCAGGAAAGCGCGCCGCGACATATGTCTTGCGGGTAACATGACTAACGTTCTGCCACCTGCTCCAGCAAACTGAAAAACTCAGGAAAAGAAACCGCCGCCGCATCCGCTCCCAACACCAGCGTATCCCCGTTCGCCCGTAGAGCAGCCACCGCAAACGCCATGGCGATACGATGGTCACCGTCGGAATCGACCACCCCGCCGTGGAGCCGCTGGCCACCGGGTATATTGAGCCCATCTTCAAACTCTTCCACCGTTGCTCCCATCGCGCGCAGATTTCTCGCCACCAGCGCGATGCGATCACTCTCCTTCACCCTCAGTTCCCGCGCATCGCGAATGCGAATCCCTCCGCGCGTGTACGGAGCAATCGCCGCCAGCACCGGCAGCTCATCAATCAACTGCGCCGTTAACGCTCCGGAGATGTCGATAGTGCCCAGGCCCTGTTCCGGCGCGCTGAGCTGCACGCTGCCGACCAATTCGCCGTGCTTCTCCTCCAGGTTGAGAACGTGAACCCTCGCCCCCAGGACGGTCAACACATCGAGCAAAGTCGCCCGCGTGGGGTTCATCCCCAGCTGGTCAAACAGCAGGCTCGATTCCGGGAACAGTGCTGCAGCACACAGGAAGAAAGCAGCCGAGGACATGTCTCCCGGCACCGTGGCTTCCATCCCACGCAGCTTCTGGCCGCCGGTGATCGACACGGAATCGCTGCTGCGACGAATCTCGGCTCCGAAGGCACGCAGCGCGAGTTCTCCATGATCGCGTGTACGTACCGCTTCGTTCACCGTGGTTGTGCCCTCTGCCTGCAATCCGGCGAACAGCAGGGCCGTCTTCACCTGGGCGCTGGGCACCGGTGTGGTGTAAGAAATTCCCCGCAGCTTCGCCCCTTGGATCTGGACCGGCGCGTGGCCATCGAGCAGAGTGATATTCGCGCCCATCTCCAGCAGCGGCTTCCGCACCCGCTCCATCGGCCTGCGATTCAGCGATGCGTCTCCCTCCAGCGTGAACGCGCCCCCTTGCGGTGCCAGCAATCCCGTCAGCATCCGCATCGTGGAGCCGGAATTGCCGCAGTCCAGCACCGTGCCCGGCGGAGTCAACCGGCCGGCGCTGCCCTCCACCTCGACCGTATCTCCTGAACGCGTGACTTTCGCGCCCAGCTGCCGCACACAGGCGAGGCTGCTGGCGCAGTCCGCGCCGGTAGAAAAATTCTGAAAGCGGCTGCCGCCTTCCGCCAGCGCTGCCAATAACGCGTATCGATGGGAAATGCTCTTATCGCCCGGCAGCCGCAGGGTGCCGAGCAGGTTGCGTGCAGGATGGATCGTTCGTTCGGTTGTCAGGGTGTCCGTCAATGTCGAAACTCCAAAGCTTATCCTAACCCGGGCCGGGCAGGACCTTCAGCACAACCACCGTTTCGTCATCAAAGCGCTCCACCCCACCCTGAAAAGCGGAGAGTTCCTTGTAGATCGCGTCCACCATCCCCTGCGCCGAGTTTGTGAGCTGGCTGGTGACCAGGGCAACCAGCCGCTCGTTGCCGAACATCTCTTCATTCTCGTTGACCGCATCCACAATGCCGTCGCTGAAAAAGACAATGGCGTCCCCCGGCCGGGTAGACAGCGTGAACTCTTCGTAGCTCACGTCCTTGAACATGCCCAGGGGGAATCCTTCGGCTTCTACCGTTTCTACTTGTCCTGCACGGCAGAACAGCGGCTGCACTGCGCCTGCGTTGGCAATCTGCAGCGTTTGCTTCTCATCATTCCAGACCGCGAACAGCATGGTCACGTACTGCGCATCCATCTTGCGTTCCTGCAGCGAATCATTGAGTTGTTTCAACATATCCGCGGGAGAAAGCATTTGGCTGGTCGCAGCGCGCATGATGCCGCTGATAAGCGCCGCATACAAGGCCGCGGGAGCCGCTTTACCGCTGACGTCGCCCATGGCGATGCCGATGCAGTTGTCGTCATAGGGCAGAAAATCGTAGAGGTCGCCGCCGATGGTGCGCGCGGGCAAAAACCGGGTGGCGAACTCGGCGTGCGGCTTGCGCGCCGGCGTTGGAGGTAACAGCCGCAACTGAACGTCGCGCGCCATGTCCAGATCGTGCTCCAGCCGTTGTTCCTGCTGGGTAACCCTTCGGTACAGCCGAGCATTCTCGATCGCCACCGCTATCTGCGAGGCCAGTGTCACCAGCGTGCGCTGGTGATCGTCGTTGAAGTAGTTGACCCGCACATGCTCCAGGTCGAGCACGCCGACTACTTTGCCCTTGTAGAGCAGCGGCACCGCCATCTCCGAGCGGGTTTCCGGATTCACCATGAAGTAACGCGCGTCCTTGCGCACGTCTCCGGCGTGAATCAGCCTCCGCTCGCGCACCGCGGTCCCCACCAGCCCGCGATCGATCGGAACTTTCTCTGCCGGGGTGGAAACCGGGTGGCCAAAGCGGACAGAATACTGGATCTCCAGTACCTGCTCCCGCTCATTGAGCAGCAGAATGCTGAACATCTGGTAATCGATGAGTCTCCGCAAGAGCTCTCCAACGCGCTCCAGCAGGGGATCAAGATCCAGAATCGACGTAACCTCGCGGGCAATTTCATTCAGCACGGCCAGCGTTTGCGCCTGCCGCGCCACCCGGGTATAAAGACGCGCATTTTCAATAGCCTGGGCCACGCGGGAAGCGGTCAACTCCAGCAAACGGAGATGTTCCGGCTGAAAATACCCCACCTGCTCGGATTGAATGTCAATCACGCCGATGACCCGATTCTTCACGATCAGCGGTACCGCCAACTCTGAGCGGACGTCGGGGTTGGCGCTGATGTAGTTCTCTTCCAGGTGCACGTCCTGCACCAGAATGGATTCACGGTGCTCCGCGGCTCGGCCCACCACCCCTTTGCCCACCCGGATCTTCAGGCGCTCTGTTTCCGGCGAATGACCTATCTGGAAGCGCATGCGAAGGTCATTGGTCCGTTCATTCAGCAGCAGGATGGCAAAGATCCTGTAGTCAATGACGGCGCGCACCAGGTCGGCGGTGCGGTGCATCAGGGTTTGCAGATCAAGCGTGGTATTGAGCGCATTCGCCAGCCGCATCAGGAACTCGGTCTGCAGCGGGTCGACCTTTACCGAACCGGCCACCAGGGGAGTTTCCGAGCTGGGACGATAATCGCCTTCAAACGATTGAGTAGCAACCGCTTGCGCCGGCTTTTTCTCGATGCCGGCATCGTCTTGGTCGCGGGGAGGCGTCATACAAATATCGAGTCATCATAGAGCATTTGGCGCCAAGGCTGGTTAGGGTGGGATTTGAAGAGATAGCAGGTCCCTGAAAATAAAGCTGCGACCACGAGACGCTGAGTGGGAGGCTCAGGTCTCGCTTTTGAGACCTGGGCCTCCCACTTATTTTTCGCTCTGATACTCGTGCAGGATGGCAACGCTGGCGCTGGCACCAATCCGGCTAGCCCCGGCCTCCAGCATGGCGCGCGCATCGGCCAGCGTGCGAATGCCCCCGGAAGCTTTGACGCCGCAGCGATTACCAGCCACCCCCCGTAACACCGCCACATCCGCAGCGGTCGCTCCTCCGGTCGAAAAACCAGTACTGGTCTTGAGAAAGTCCGTCCCAGCGGCCAGCGCCAGCTCTGAGGCGCGCAGCTTCTCTTCGACCGTCAACAAGCATGTTTCCAGGATCACTTTGACCACCGCGCCCGCTTCGTGCGCCACCTGCACTACCCCGCGGATGTCCTGTTCCACCAGCGCATTCATGCCCGACTTGAGCAGGCCCAGATTCATCACCATGTCCAGCTCATGCGCTCCCAGCTTAATCAGCGCCAGGGCCTCCTCCCGTTTGCTGGTGGCCAGGTTGGCCCCCAGGGGAAAGCCAACCACCACTCCCACTGGGACACCGCTCCCCACCATCACCGAGTGCGCCAGGGAAACCCACGCTGGATTGACCATGGCACAGGCAAAGCGGAATGAGGCCGCCTCCTCGCACAGTTTCACCACTTGGTCCCGGGTGGCCTCCGGTTTGAGTAGCGTGTGGTCAAACACCGCGGCCAGGGCAGATTCGCTCGCCAGTGCAGAATTGGCAAATCCAGTTACATCAAAGTATCCAGAGGCATGATCGGCCTCCGATTGCAGCAGTCTCGTCGTCATGGGTAGCTCCGGTGGGGACTCTATGCCCTTACGTTGGCAAAGATCAATGGGAATTTGGTGACTCTTCCGGATTGAAAATGCGGATGTCCGGGAGGTTACGAAAGCGCTCCTGGTAATCCATTCCGTAACCGACGACAAAATGGTTGGGAATCGTGAAACCCACATAATCGGCGTCGATTTTTTCCAGCCGCCGCGCCGGCTTGTCCAGGCAGGTTGCGATCTTCAAGCACTTAGGTTTGTGCTGCTGCAGCAATTTGCGCAGAAACACCAGGGTCAGGCCCGTATCCAGGATGTCTTCGACCAGGATCACGTTTCGTCCCCCGATCGGAGTGTCCAAATCCTTAATCAATCTTACCGCGCCGCTCGTCTTTACCCCTTTGTAGCTGGAAATAGCTACAAAATCGAACGTGGTTTCGACCGAAATGCTTCGTGCCAGGTCGGCCAGAAAAATGGCCGCCCCCTTCAGCACGCCGACCAGCAAAATAGCCTCACCGGCAAAGTCATGGCTGATCTGCGCGCCGATTTCTGCTACCCGGGTAGCAATCTCCTCGCGCCGGAACAACATATCGTGCTCGTGCTCTCTCATTGGCTCTGTCATTCTTCCACGTATCTCCGCCAAGAGAAAGCGCAGCTATACTGTAGAGACAGACGCACTCCATGTATCCCTTCATTCACATCGGACACTTTTCCATTGGCACCTTTGGTCTCTGCCTGTGGTTGGCCTCTGTCTGTGCGTGCTGGACGCTCTATCGTAATTTTCAGCGCTTTGGCCTTGACGCCGACGCCGTCGGAGTCGCGGCCTATACCACGGTAGGCGGGGTAGTCGGGGCCAAGCTATGGCATGTTCTGGAAGAGCCGGGACTGCTGCTGCATCACCCGTTTACGGTTTTGTTTGACCGCGCAGGCTTTGCCTGGTTCGGGGGTCTGCTCGCCGGGATCGCAGTGCTCCTCTGGCAGGGACGGCAAGCGAAAACCGGGGGCCTGGGCATGCTGGATCTGGCATCTCCCGCCGTCGCAGTGGGCTACGGTGTAGGCCGTCTTGGCTGCCTTATCTCCGGCGATGGCGACTACGGCATTCCCACCAGTCTGCCCTGGGGCATGAGTTTCCCCAACGGACTCGTTCCCACCACCCAGAGAGTGCATCCGACACCGATTTACGAACTGATTGTCGCTTTGTTGATTGCCGCGTATTTATGGCGACGGGGGGCGAAATCTGGCGGTCGCTTGCCTGTCGGCCAGCTCACCGGAGAATACCTGGTGCTGAGCGGCGTGGCCCGCTTTTTGGTGGAGTTCATCCGCATCAACCCCCGCATTTATTGGGGTATGAGTAACGCCCAGGTCGCCAGCCTGGGTTCCATCGTCGCCGGCTTTTTGCTCATGGTCTGGGCCCGGCGGCACAGCGTAAGCTCTACGGCCGAGGCTGCCGAGGTGGTGGCGGCAACTTCCCGCCAGTAGCACCACCGGAAAGCGCGGACGGATATTGAGTGGGTGGCCCAGGTCTCAAAAGCGAGACCTGGGCCACCCACTCAAAGTCTTGAAGTTGCAGTTTGTCTTCCCAACCTTAAGCGAGGAAACATGGCTCAATCCGATCAACTCCGCGTGCCCGACCCGGCTCGCACCGACGCCAAATCCTTCGAACTTCTGCGCGTTTGGATCGCGCACCAGGATCAACACATCAGTATGCGGGTCGGCGTGTGGAAAGAACCGGAAGCCTGGGGAATGATGCTGGCCGACCTGGCGCGCCACATCGCTGCCGCCTTTGAGCAATCAGAGAAACGCGACCCTATGGAAATGCTGGCGCGCATCAAAGCGGCTTTTGAAACAGAGATAGAAGCCCCCACCGAGGAGGTTCACGGCGAGCTGGCCGGTTGAGACATTGAACGATCAAATCACCATCCGTGGTGCACGGACCCACAATCTAAAAAACATCGACTGCGATTTGACCCACGGCAAGTTGACCGTGGTCTCCGGAGTTTCGGGTTCCGGGAAATCCTCGCTCGCTTTTGACACCATTTACGCGGAAGGGCAGCGCCGTTACGTTGAATCGCTTTCCGCCTATGCCCGGCAGTTTCTGGAGCGCATCGAAAAGCCCGACGTCGACCTGATCGACGGCCTCGCCCCGGCCATTGCCATCAAGCAAAAGAACCAAACCCGCAACCCGCGATCCACCGTGGCCACGGCGACGGAAATTTACGATTATCTGCGTCTGCTCTTTGCCCGCTGCGGCACTGCTCATTGCATCGTCTGTGGCGGAGTCGTCAAGCGCGACACCGTGGACGAAATCGCTTCCAGCATCCTGGCACTGGGCGAGGACACCCGCCTCTACGCGCTGTTTCCCGTAAAACCCAGAATTGTGGCCGAGCCGGAAGCGGAACCCAAACGGAAGAAGAAAGCCAAGGCCGCGGTAAACCCTGCCTTGCCCAGTGACGGATTCAAGGAGCGGCTCACCGAGCTGCGCACGCGAGGATTCAATCGTCTCTACCAGAATGGGAAGATTGTCGAATTTTCCACCCCCGAGTCTCTGCTCGATCTGGACTTCCAACAGGGGCTTTACGCACTGGTCGACCGCCTGGTGGTCTCCGCAGAAAACCGCGCCAGAATCGTGGACGCGGCAGAGATTGGCTTTCGTGAGTCAGGGGAGATCGTTTTCGAAACCGTCCCCCGGGACACAGAAACAGAGCCCAGGCGGCTACGTTTCTCTCAGGCCTTCGAATGTAAGCTCTGCCATCGCATCTACCGCGAGCCCGAGCCCAGGTTGTTCTCGTTCAATAATCCGTACGGCGCTTGCGAGCGCTGCCAGGGCTTCGGTAACACCATCGATTTCGATCTGAACCTGATCATTCCGGACAAGCAGAAGACGCTGAACGAGGGCGCTATTGATCCCTGGACCAGGCCGAAGTATCGCCCGTATCAATCCGAGCTGCGCAAAGCCGCCATGCAGCATGGCATTCCCCTGGATACGCCGTGGCGAGAGCTGACCCCGGAGCAGCAAGCCTTTGTGCTCGATGGCCACGAGTCCTTTCTTGGTGTCCACGGCTTCTTCGCCTACCTCGAGCGCAAGAAATACAAACTGCACGTGCGTGTCATGCTGAGTAAATACCGCGGCTACGCTCTTTGTCCTGAGTGCAAAGGAACACGTCTGCGCGCCGAAGCACGAGCGGTTCGCCTCAATGGACAAAATATCTGCGAAGTCTCCGCCCTCACCATCCGCCAGGCGAACCGCTTCTTTGAAAACCTGACACTGACCCCGCAACAGCAGGAGATTGCCGGCGGCATCCTGGTCGAGATACAGCAACGGTTACACTTCCTCGATGCGGTCGGCCTGGAGTACATCACCCTCGACCGTCTCGCTTCCACCCTCTCCGGAGGCGAAGCGCAGCGCATCCAGCTGGCTACGTCGTTGGGCTCGCGACTGGTGGGTGCGCTCTACGTGCTCGACGAGCCGTCGATTGGACTGCATAGCCGCGATACCGCCAAGCTGATCCGCATCCTCGAAGAACTACGCGACCTGGGAAACACCATCCTGGTGGTGGAACACGATCCCGACGTGATTCGCGCCGCCGACTGGCTGGTCGACCTCGGTCCCGGCGCGGGAGAGTTGGGCGGCCGGATACTCGCCGCAGGCACGGTCGAGGATGTGGAGAGAAACCCCGACTCGCTCACCGGACGCTATCTGAGTGGGCAGCTCACCATTCCGATTCCCACCCGGCGGCGCGAACCCTTGAAAGAGAAGCTGGTCTTACGCGGCGCTAGGATCCACAACCTCAATGGCTTGGACGTCGAGATTCCAATGGGCATGCTCGTCTGCATCACCGGCGTTTCCGGTTCGGGCAAATCCACCCTGGTGCACGATGTCCTCTACCCTGCGGTCTCCCACGCGCTGGGCAAGAACGAAGGCGGCGATCCCTCACACCTGTACCGCGAGCTCAAAGGAGCCGAGCGGCTCAACGATATTGTTCTTGTCGACCAGGCGCCCATCGGGCGAACGCCGCGTTCCAATCCCGTGACCTACATCAAGGCGTTTGACGCCATCCGCGAGCTCTTTGCCTCTCAGCCTGAGGCCCAGCGCCGGGGTTACACGGCGGGACACTTCTCCTTTAACGTGCCCGGCGGCCGCTGCGAGGTCTGCGAAGGCGACGGTACTGTCACCGTCGAAATGCAATTCCTGGCCGACGTCGAATTGCCCTGCGAAGAGTGCAATGCGACCCGCTATAAGTCGAGCACTCTGGAAATTAAGTACAAAGGCAAGACCATCCACGATGTGCTCAACCTCACCATCAAAGAAGCACTTCGGTTCTTTACTGGGCAAACCAGGATTCTGGAGAAACTGGCAGTCCTCGACGAGGTTGGTTTGGGTTACGTGCGCCTGGGTCAATCGGCCACCACGCTCTCCGGCGGGGAAGCGCAGCGGGTCAAGCTGGCGGCCCATCTTTCTCAGGGCCGCAGCGCTGCAAGTCGGGCCACCACCAATGGCGCCGCGAAGAAGGATGGCAGCCGGGTACTCTACATCCTGGATGAGCCGACCACTGGCCTTCATTTCGACGACGTAAGCAAACTGCTGACCGCCTTCAAGCGCCTGATCGACGCTGGCGGATCCCTGGTGGTGATCGAGCACAACCTGGACGTGATCAAGTCGGCGGATTGGGTAATCGACCTGGGCCCGGAAGCGGGTGCGGCTGGTGGACAGGTGGTCGCTGCGGGAACCCCGGAACAAGTGGCCCAAACCCCAGGCTCGCACACCGGACATTGGCTTGCGCTTGCCCTGGCAGCGCAGGAGGCGCGGGCCCTGCAATGAGACTGGTGCATTCTCTCTTGCTCGCGGCAGCCCTCTTGCCGGCGGAGCTTCCAGCCCAGAATCAACTCCCGCCAGGTACTCGTGTACCAGACGCCCAGGCGCCGGACGCCGCTACCTCGCCACCGCCCCAGCGGGAGGCAGCCGAAAGCAAGATCGAGCAGAAAGATTTCGAGGGCGCCAGACCCCTGCTGGTCCAATACCTCAGCCAGAATCCGGGCGATGCGCGCGCCCTCTTTGATCTTGGATATGTGGAGGATGCAGCGAACCACCAGGAGGCCGCCGCCGCCGACTACCGCAAGGCGATCGCCGCCGACCCCAGGCAGTTCGAAGCCAGCATGGCGCTTGGGCTCCTCCTGGCCCACCAGGGTAAGTACGAAGAGGCCCGGGTGCAAGTCCAGCAGGCGACTTTGCTTATCCCTGAATCGCCCAACGACCCGCCCAACCCCGAAGCCCGAGCCGAAGCCTTCCGAACCCTGGCCAAACTGGACCGCACCGCCGATCCGACGGCAGCCCGGGATGCGTTGGTGGCGGCACTCAAGCTCAGCCCGGAGACTCCCGACGATCTGCTGCTGACCGCCCAGATCGCCGAAGCCAACGACGATCCCGAGCTGGCGGAAACCGCCTACCAGCGCCTGCTTTCCGGTCACCCGGCGCCTTCGCCCAGCGTGGCAGCAGCCGCAACCGGCGGCCTGGCCGAACTGCTGATCAAGCAAAAGAAGTATGCCGACGCCGAGCCGCTGCTCAAAAGTGCGGTCGAGCGCGATCCGCGGGATCCAGCCTTGAATGCCCAATTGGCCACCGCGTTGCTGGCCCAGGGCAAGAACGACGAAGCTCTTCCGGTGCTCGAAACCTTGCGGCAGTTGGAGCCGGCCAACCCGGCAGTCGACCAAATGCTTGCCGACGCTTATTCCGAGGGTGGCCATCCCGAAAAAGCCGATCCTATCTATGCCCGGATGGCGCTTGCCAACCCGGGCAACGAGGAAATTCTCGTCGGCCAGGGCCAAAACCTGGCGCGGGAGCATCTTTATAACCAAGCTCAGCAGGTGTTCGAGCGGGCGGTCAAGCTAAAGCCGGAGGACGGGGATGCCTGGAGCGGCCTGGCGTTCGCTGCCTCGGAGAATAAGCAATACCAGGTTGCTCTGGATGCTCTTTCCATGAGATCAAAATATTTGTCAGAGACCCCAGTTACCTACTTCCTTTGGGCAACCACGTGCGATAGCCTGCATCTGTCGAAACAAGCGCAGGATTACTACCGCAAATTCCTCACCGCTTCGAACGGCAAATTTCCCGACCAGGAATGGCAAGCCAGGCATCGACTCGTTGCTCTTGGTGGTAGTCATTAACGTAAGACGTACCGTAAGCCCTCCGAGAGGTGCCCTATGCGGTTCGCGGCCTCGACCATCGTTTTATCTGCCCTAGCCCTCGGCTTCTGTTGTGCCCCGGCGTTTGCCATCGATGAAAGAATCGATCCGCAAGCAATGGCAGGCTCTCATCGTCAAAGCTGAGCAGGCGCAACCAAGAGAACAATGCTTTCTCTATGCCGAACTGGTGCACCAGATGACTGAGCTCGCCGGGCAGCAGTACAGCTCCGGTGACGGAGACCATGCCTCGGAAACTCTGCGCCTGGTGCAGAAGTACGCGGAGAAGATTCACATGGGTGTCGCCGCGGACGGCAAGAAGTTAAAGAATGCCGAGGAACTGATGCGACACACTTCATTCCGCCTGAACGGCATCCTCAATGCCGCTTCGTATGAAGATCGTCAGGCATTGCAAGCGACCTTGAAACAGCTCGAGCAAGTGCAGACGGAGCTGATGATGCAGGTCTTCAAGAAATAAAGACTTTGAAGAGAACCGTGGCCATCACGGGCGCTTGGATATTGCTGGCCATTACGCCCGCGTTCGCCCAATCGAAGAAAGATCCCTTAACCGATCAGCAGATCGAAGACGTCCGCGAGGCCGGAGACCAGCCCCTGCAAAGGATCAAGCTGTTCGTCGGATACGTCGACGACCGGGCCAAAGGGATCCATACTCTCAACGCCGATCCCATCGCCCAGAACAAGAATGTGCGCCTGCACAACTTGATGGAAGAGTTCACCCGGCTTTCTGACGAGCTGCAGGACAACATGGATAACTTCGACCAGCAGCACGCCGATCTGCGCAAAGTCCTGAAGGAGATTGTCGGCAAGACCACAGAATGGGGCACGATCCTCAACGAGCCGAAACCCAGTCCGCAATACGACTTCTCGCGCAAGACGGCTATCGATGCCAACCAGAGCGCCCACGAGACGGCGGTGCAGATGGTGACTGACGAGACAAAGTATTTCATCGAAGAGAAGAAGAAAGAAAAAGAGCAGGAAAAAGAGGAACAAAAAAGGTGACGGCTTTCACCGCCAAGTCCTGCTAGGCTGAAAGGCGGTGAATCCCGAATTGCAGTCTCTGTTCGTGGAGGAGTACCGTGCCCTTCGGCCGCGCGCGCCCATCCCTTCGCTGGAAGTTCGTTTCCGCCGTTTCACCAGTCTGAACACCACCATCCGTTTGCGCGAAGGCCGCGTACACGTGCACTTGTCAGATCTGTTGGAAGGCGCTCCGGAAGGCGTTTTAAGAGCGATTGCTCACATCCTGCTGGCCAAGCTTTACCGCAAGCCTCTGAACGCCATGCAGACCAATCGCTACCGCAAATTCGCTTCCAGCGAAGCGGTGATGCGGCAGACGGAGTTGATTCGCCAGTCTCGTGGCCGCAAAAAGATGCTTGGTCCGCAGGGGCAGCACTACGACCTGGACGAGATTTTCGAGAGTCTGAACCGACGCTTTTTCCACGGCCTCATGGGCCGGCCGCTACTCACCTGGAGTGGGCATGTCGCCAAACGTAGCCTGGGTCACTACGACCCCGCCCACAACACCATTGTGGTCAGCCGTGTCTTCGACCGAAAAAACACCCCGCGTTACGCGGTAGAGTATCTTCTCTACCACGAGATGCTGCATTTGAAGCACCCGGTAAAAGTGCGCGGAGGCCGCCGCTGCGTTCATCCTCGCGAATTTCAGGACGAAGAGCGCCTCTTTCCCGAGTGGCACAAAGCCAAGGAATACCTAAAGACAATCTAAGTCGCTTTTAAGCTCTGTCCCCGCCCTAATTGCCGGGTGCCCCATATCTCGCTCGTTTTTGGCGAGATGTGGGATACCGCAGGTCTCACCCTCAAGCCTGCTACGGGTCCCACAACTCCGTACGGGTGCCCCATGTTCGCACCAGCGTTGCCCGGATTTCCTACTCGCAGCAATAGCCACGACACGGATGCGGCTTTCTCTCAAAGAAAGCCGCATGAAGTTGCTCAACGCCACTAATCTCGACAGGAAATCCGGGATACGTGGGCCGAAAACGATGGGCGAAGCCCTTCGACAGCTTTTGTTTCGGACCTGCTCAGCTAACCGTGATGGTTACGAATAGCAGGCTCGCTGACCGGAGCCGTGTCTTGACCATTGAACAGTGCATCGAAAACCAGCAAAATCCCGCCAACCACAATCGCCGAATCGGCGACATTGAAGTCAGGCCAGTGGTAATGAATGATGTGCACTTCAAGAAAATCAATGACGTAACCAAACCGCAACCGGTCCCACGCATTCCCCAACGCGCCGCCAAGAATCAGCGCCAAAGCAACCGTGGTCGCGGTCAACCTGCGGCCAAGCTTTACCAAAGCCACCAGCACCGCAACTGCTGCCAGCAAGGAAAAAATCAGCAGCAACCATCGGACCCGGGCCGGCGAACTCGAATCATTGAACAAACTAAACGCCGCACCCGGATTCTCCACATGGCTGATCGCGAACACATGAGGAATCACGATCACGTTGTTGCCTATCACAATCCGGGTGGACGCCAGCCATTTAGTGACCCGGTCCGCGGCCACGACCAGCACCGAAAGCAACAGCAGCCAACCCCTCGAATCCTTCACCTTCATGCGGCTTGGTCCGGGTCCGGAGGAAATCCGATCTGATCAAGCGCCGCCGAGCAGCGTTCGCACAGCGCGGGCCAGCGCCAATCCTCGCCCACATGCATGGAGTAGTTCCAGCACCGCTCACATTTCTTACCATCGGCCATCAACGTCGTCGCAATGACCTGCGACGACGGGCCGGTCCGCACTTCCACCTGGGAGACGTTCAACAGCTCCTTCAAACTCCCCCGGTATCGATCCAGCAGAGCAGCCATCTCGGCGGGGACTTCCAACACCAGCCGCGCATCGAGCGCCTTACCAATCTGCTTTGCTTTGCGCGCCTCCTCTAGGCTTTTGAGAGCCTCGTCGCGCATCATCAACAGAGTTGCCCAGTCGCTCATCAGTCCGGTATCAATCGTCGCCGCAAGGCTCTCGGGCTTGGGGAAAAGCTCCAAATGGACGCTGGGTAAGCGATTGCTGACGGCCGGCATGTACTGCCATATCTCGTCCGCGGTGAAGCTGAGCAGCGGTGCGACCAGGCGAACCAATGCCTCAGCGATCTTCCAGAGGACGGTCTGGGCAGAGCGGCGCGCCGTGTTCTGAGGCGCAAAGGTATAAATTCTGTCTTTGACCGCATCAATATACAGCGCGCTCAGCTCAGCAACGGCATATTCGTTCAGCGCCTGATAGATGCGATGAAATTCAAAGTCCTCATACCACCCCAGGATCTTTTCCGTGAGCTCGCGCGTCCGCGTCAGCATGTACCGGTCAAGCGGAAGCATCTGCTCCCACGGAACAGCATGCTTCTCAGGCTCAAACCCATTGAGGTTGCTCAACAGGTAGCGAAACCTGTTGCGCAGCATCTTGTAGGTCTCCGCAACCCGCTGCATCAGGTTTTCGCTGGCCACCACATCTTCGCGAAAATCGACCGAAGCCACCCACAAACGGACAACCTCGGCCCCCATGCGTTCTGCGATGTCCACCGGGTCCACCCCATTGCCAAGGCTCTTGGACATGGCGCGTCCTTGCTCATCAAGCGTCCAGCCCGCTGTCGCAGCCATCCGGTACGGCGCAGCACCCCGGGTTCCCACAGCGCAGAGCAGGGAGGACTGGAACCAGCCGCGATGCTGGTCGCCGCCCTCGAGATACAGATCGGCAGGCCAGGGAAGGTCAGGTTCTTGCCCCAGAACAGCCGCCTGGCTGCACCCGCTTTCAAACCAAACGTCGACGATGTCCATCTCCTTTTTGAACTCGCCGGCCTTACCACAGGAGCCACAGACCGTACCAGGTGGCAGAATCTCTCCCACCTCCCGGATGTACCAGGCGTCCGCACCCTCTTTTGCGAAAAGCTCGACCACCCGGCGGTTCACTCCCGGGTCATTCAACGGCTTGCCGCAGCCGGTGCACAGAAAGACCGCGATGGGGACACCCCAAATCCGCTGCCGCGAAATGCACCAGTCAGGCCGGGCAGAAACCATGTTCGCAATGCGTTCGCGGCCCCAAGCTGGATCCCACTTAACCCGGGTTATTTCCTCCAAAGCCCGCTCGCGGAACGTGGTCACAGAACCATCCGCGCCCGTCATGGGCGTTTCCATCTTGATGAACCACTGCTCGGTAGCCCGGTAGATCACCGGCCGGTGGCAGCGCCAGCAATGTGGGTAGGAGTGATGGATCTCCTGCTGACCCATCAGAGCGTGGCGCTCCACCAGCAACTCGATGATGTGCGGGTTCGCTTTGAACACGTAAAGCCCGTCATATTCGGGCAAGCCATTGCGCAGGTGCCCGCCGTCATCCACATCGCAAAGCTGGCTCAGCCCATAGCGCGCCCCGGTGGCGAAGTCATCCACGCCATGAGCCGGCGCCGTGTGCACGACCCCAGTGCCCTGGTCGGTAGTGACATAGGTCGCCAGAACGCCCAGGATCGACCGCTCGAGGAATGGGTGGGCAAAGGTAACCCGGTCCATGCGCGCCCCGGGGAAGCGAGCGATCTCGTGCGCCTTTTCCAAGCCGCACGCCGCCCGGGTGGAGGCCGCCAGCGCTTCCGCCACGAGATAAACCTCTCCGTCCTGTTCCAGCGCGACATACTCAAAATCAGGATGGAACGCCACCGCGAGCGACGCGGGCAGCGTCCAGGGCGTGGTTGTCCAGATGATGGTCGAGACCCGCTTTCCGGCCAGCCTGGCATCGATCGCCTCCCCCGGACTGGTCAGACGATAGCGGACGTAGATGCTTGGGCTAGTGTGCATTTCGTACTCAATCTCCGCTTCGGCGAGTGCCGTACGGTCATGCATGCACCACAAAACAGGCTTCAAACCCTTGTAGACAAACCCCTTTTCCAGGAACTGGAAAAGGGTCTCCATGATCTTCGACTCGTACTCCGGCGACATCGTGGAGTAGGGGCGCTCCCAACGTCCGAAAACGCCCAGCCGCTTGAACTGTTCCCGCTGCAGGTCAAGATATTTTTGCGCATATTCGCGGCAGGCGCGTCTAACGGCGATTGCCGGCATCTCAAGTTTTTTACGGCCTAGTTTTTCGTCGACTTTGATTTCGATAGGCAGCCCATGACAATCCCAACCCGGGACATACGGAGCATTGAACCCGGCCATGGTCTTCGACTTGACCACGAAGTCTTTGAGGCATTTGTTGAGCGCATGGCCCAGGTGGAGTTCCCCATTGGCATACGGGGGCCCATCGTGCAGCACATAGGGGGGAGCATCGCGCCGTATCGCGCGGATCTGCTCGTAAATCCCTTCCTTCTCCCAGGCTGCGAGCCGGCGGGGCTCACTTTGGGGCAGATTTGCCTTCATCGGGAAGTCACTATGTGGTAGGTTCAGGGTCGCCTTGAGTTCGGGCGGAGCGGGCATCATGTCTCCAGTAACAAAACGAGCAGACTCTATTGTAACTTCGCCGCAAAAGTTGACCATTTGCTTACGGATGGGCGTAAAAAGGTGTCTAATACTTTTTAATGGATCTCCAAGCCGTGCGGCCTCCGTATTCTTGGAGAGCAGGAAAAGCAGGGCGACAGTCGTCCAAAATCATGGGGAGATAGCCGGAGAGAGGCTTGCGAATCCTCTTTTCTCATAAGTTCTATGGCCAATCAGGTTTTGTTACCTCCGGAGCTGGACAAAAGGGAACCGGCAGAGCCCAAGCTTCTTGCCGAAATCATTGATGAACCGGCGTGGAAGTCCATGGTCGCCAACATCTATGACCTTCTCTATCCGCCCAAGCTGCCTCCGCTCGTACTGACGTCCAAGCCGATCGCCGTCATCGACCCGATGAAGGAGAAGCGCTCGCTCACCTCCTCCATCATTTCCGTCGTTTTGCATGTGATCATCATCGCGGCGCTTTTGTGGACGTTCCTCGCGGTAAAGAAGGTGGTAGCGAAAAAGAACCAGCTACTGACCAATGTCGACGTGCCGCAATATATGCCCATTGCCCCCAAGGGACCGCAGATGGGTGGTGGCGGTGGCGGTGGCGCCCACGACATCCTGCAGGCGCCCAAGGGACGTTTGCCCAAGTTCGAGGAGCAGCCCATCACCCCACCCATGGTGATCGTAAACGAGCACCCGAAGCTGGCCGTTGATCCTGCGATCATGATGCCCAAGGACATCCAGCTGCCCAACAACAATCTGCCTAACCTGGGAGACCCGCGTACTACCGTGGTCGGTCCGGCTTCCAATGGCAGCGGCAGCGGGTCGGGTATGGGCACCGGTTCTGGCGGTGGCATCGGTTCAGGCAAGGGAAATGGATACGGACCCGGTGAAGGCGGCGGGTACGGGGGCGGCCTTTACCACGTGGGCGGAGGCGTCTCTGCTCCGCAGCTGGTGTTTGCCCCGGATCCCGAGTTCTCGGACGAAGCGCGCCGGGCAAAATACCAGGGCGTCTGCGTGGTCTCGTTGATCGTCGATGCTCAGGGCAATCCGCAGCGGGTGCAGGTAGTTCGCCACTTGGGTATGGGTCTAGACGAGAAGGCGGTTGAAGCGGTGAAGCAATACAAATTCAAGCCCGCCACGCTACAGGGAAAACCCGTTCCGGTAGAAGTAAATATCGAGGTTAATTTCCGCATCTACTAGCCGAAGGCGGGGGCCGTTTTGGCCGGCAGTGCCGGCGCGCATGCTTTCGCACAGTAACTCTGCGTGTGTTCCAGCCCCGTCAGGTCTCGTCCCTCCATCTCTTTGATTTTGTAAAACTCTGTAAAATTCGATGCTTTTGGGCCTTTTCGCGGATGAAGAGTCGCAATTGTGTGTAGAACCGCGGGTCCCCATTCGACTTCGCTCAGGCAGGCTCTCCACTCGCTATCTTCCGTCGGGATGACAATTCTGTTGTGTTGACCGGACAAGTTTATAAAATTCGACGTTTCTTCGGAAATGAAAACTCAACGCCGGTGGGCAAACGGGTTCCTTTTTATGGAGAAGCGGGCCCTGATGTCTGGAACGAAGTCGGCCCCGGGGACATGAGGCACCCGCGACCGCATCCTGGCCCGCCTCTGGGCAATCGCCGACCTCATTGCAGCGGGAGGTTACTTCTGGGTGGAGAAGCAGGTAAGAATGACGAAGGACGACAGATACCTGGCAACCGGCTTCCGCGAAGTGGACGCCGGCGGAGATTCAAAGCTTTCACGCTGCCTTGAATTCATGCAGAACATGCCATGCTTTCAACGTTACAAGCGCGAAAGTCTCAATCGCTTGCAGCTTAAGCCCGGCAGCACCACCATCGACGTAGGCTGCGGCCTCGGCGCGGACGCGTTCTCGATGGCGCAGATTGTCGGTCCATCGGGCCTGTCGATAGGTATCGATAACAGCGAGAAACTGATCGAGCGTGCGCTCGAAATTTACGCAACTTATGACGTGCCGCTTCGCTTTACGTTGGCAGATGCTTCTGCGATTCCATGCGAAGCCGGCAGCGCGGACGCCATTCGCGTAGACCGCACGCTGCAACACGTCACTGACCCGCAGCACGTAGTAGCGGAAATGGTGCGAGTTCTCCGATCTGGAGGCCGCATCGTTTGCTGCGAGCCTGATTGGGGAACTTACACCGTCAACACCGCCGATCGGCTTGTTGGTCGCGCTATAGGGGACAGGTGGCAACAGGACATCCGCAACAGTTGGATTGGGCGCCAGCTCCCGGGGATGCTTATCAAGTGCGGCCTGATCGACGTCGATCTTACCGGATATCTATTGTTCACTGATGGATGGGAGGCAGCGAATTGCGTCTTCGATATGAAGGCCACAGTTGAGAAGATAGGGGCCGATGCACCGGAAGCTCGCGAACACTACATGCGCTGGCTCGAAAGATTCGCGGGGGAAGAGAATCTTCCGTGCTCCGCTTCAGTCACTCTGTTCATGGCAACCGGTACAAAGGCCTGAAGGCAGTGCAGATTGGAACCGGATTTGTATGAAAATTCAATGCCGCCAGGTTAGCTCCGGGCACACTGTTGAGAACGGTTTCCCGATTTTTCACCTTCCACCCGTAGCAGACTCTCTTTTTTCCTAAGTGACAGTCCCGTCTAACCACTAAATTCTCGATCGAGCAGGTGTAGGGTCTGGATTTTACCATCCAACTTGTAATTATGTATCAACAATTGTTTCGTTAACATGTAACTGTGGATGATACTGTGCGCGGTCTCTCTCGCTTTTCATCATATGAAATATCCAAAGACGGGTTCAGTATATCGATCGATACACTTAGCCGAAGTGACAATATTCTGACTTTTCCGTGACATCTTTCCTTGTTTGCCGAGCCTATGGTGGACGAGGCCTCTGAAAAGAAGGCCAGTCTGAAATCCAGGCAGTCAGCAGGGTAAATCATGAAAAAATCAGTGAGTAACACCACAGGTTCAGTCGACCGTCGTTCTTTTATGAAAAACGGTCTACTGGCAGGAGGCGCTGCTACAGTTGGCGTCGGGCTGTTAGCAAAAACTACTTCGGCACAGGAACGCGGCAGGCTGAAGGAGGGCGATGCCGCCATCCTCCGGTTTCTGGCAGCGGCAGAACTGATCGAATCCGATCTTTGGACACAATATGCGGAGCTGGGCGGCATCGGCAACAACCAGCCGATTGAAATAAATCCAAATCCAAATCCGCCGTTGAATAACTACCAGCTGGCCTTGTCAAATCTGGATTCTGACGGCCCACAATACATCGCCAGCAACACGCTGGACGAAGTAAGCCACGCTGCCTTCCTCAATGCCTATCTCGAGTCCCGAGGAGCGGAGCCGGTCAACTTCACCCAGTTTGAGACCTTGCCCGGAAGCACCGCTACAGGATCATCGGGCAAGTTGCGGCTCACGAATCTCATGCACCTCAATGTCGATACCAGCTGGTACGTTCGCTATCGCAGCACGACCAACCCGGATTTGGGCGCCACTTTTCCCCAGGCAGTCACACTGAATGGGGTTACCGCGATTCCCAGAAACAATAACGATTTCAACGGTACGGCCAACAGCCAGTTTCCCACACCGGTCTCCAACCATATCCAGGCGATTGCCAATATAGCCGCCTTTCACTTTGGAATGATCGAGCAGGGCGGCACCAGTCTCTACGCAGCCATGAGCCAGAAAGTGTCGGATCCAGAGGTGCTTCAGATTACCCTTGGCATTGGTGGAGACGAGATCGCTCACTTCCTGGAGTGGGTTGATTTCGCGGGCAACGGTGTGCAGCAGCCTGTGGCGCCGTTTACCGACACCATATCCGGCCTGACGTTTCCCGATTTTTTCAACAACCCGCCGCTGAAGCCGGCCAACCTGGTTCAGCCCAGCCTGATCTTTCCAGTCCCTTGCGAATTCATCGACTCCAGCCTGCCCCAGGTCGCAATCATTCGTCCGCTGACCGATAGATTTGCGGGCGCAGTGGCTTCGGTTGCAGCCCTCACGGCCGATGGATTGTTCACCGGTCAGAGCAAGCAGTTCCTGGGTACACTCCAGCAGTTGGCTTATGAAGCCGACGCCGCCATTCGCAGGTAAACCTTAGTTGTTGCTTTACTTTTGGGGGACCTCAAACATGCTCGAGGTCCCCCAACCCGTTTTCCGGCGTAAAGCTAATACGCCACCAACACCAGCCCACAATGCGCCTCGCCTATTCCGACGAAGCCGTGCAGACTGTATCGAGTGGCATGGCTGCACGGCGTGACAATGGACGTTGTGCGGTCAGGCCTCCGTCCAGCACAAGTGACTGCCCCGTATAGTAGGAGGATTCATCAGAGAAGAGCCAGGCCACGGCGTTGGCTACGTCTTCAGGAAGGCCGAGGCGACGGACAGGGTGGATGTCTGCCATGTGATCGAGCACCTCGTCATCACCGATTACCTTGCGCAGCATATCTGTCCGGACGGCCCCTGGACTGATCGCATTGGCACGAATGCCGCAAGAGCCATATTCGATGGCTGCCGATTTGGTCAGCCCGAGCACGGCGTGCTTGCTGGCGACATAGACAGATGCTCCCGCGGTGGCCAGTGAACCACCAACCGATGCCATGTTGACAATGGAGCCGCCGAATCCTTGCCGGAGCATCTGGCGAATTTCCTGCTGTAAGGCAATAAACAGACTTTTCACGTTTACGGAAAAGACTTCATCGAAATTGTTTTCGGATTGATCGGCGATCAGTCCGATCTGGCCGGAGATACCGGCGTTGTTGAAACAGTAGTCAAGACGGCCAAAGATATTCACAGTAGCAGGCACAATCCTGCGTACCTGGTCAGGAAGGCTGAGGTCGGCTTTCAGGAACACAACCCTGGCGCCGTCGCGGACTAGCTCGGACTCGATGCGCCGGCCGTCCTCTTCATCGCGGCCAACGAAGACGATTCCTGCTCCGAGCCCGGCAATGTGGCGGACTGTCGCCTCTCCAATCCCGGCGGTGCCACCGGTGATCAGCGCAACTCTGTCTTCAAAGTTCATATCCCCTCTGTGGTTCTGCACAATGTCTTGCGAAGCAGGAACATCTGTTCTCCTGCAAGTGAAAATGGGCAGAGGCAGCGTGTGCTGCCTCCGCCCTAGCCGAGGAGCAGGGCCCGGCCTGTTGTTGTGAGGGATGGAAGCGAAGTTCATTCAGGCAGGCAATAACTCGACAGGTTTTGCGGCTGGATCTGAAATTTGACTTGTTCCGAGCGACTGCTCGATGATCTCGGCAGCTACATCCAGCCCCCGAGTCCTCGCAATCACATCCCGGAAGTAACGCGCTCTCACGCGGTAGTCCTGGTTTGTGGCGACACGCTGAATCAGTTCCAAAAGGCGGTCTGCTGTCAGATCGCCAACTTCGACGAACTCACCTACCCCATGGTGGGCAATCCTGGCTGCAACACCGGGTTGATCATATCCGATGGGAATCGCCACCATAGGCACCCCTTGCGCTAGCGATTCGAGCGTTGTATTCAGCCCCGCATGGGTGATGCACAGCGTCGCCCGCTTTAACAATTCAATTTGCGGAGCCTCACTGACAACGATCACATTCGGTGGAATCTGGCCCAGGACGTCCGGGTTGATATTTTTGCCGACTGAGAGCACTGTCTGAATTTCTGGAAACTTCCCAACCGCCTCCAGAATGACGCGGTACACGTGGTCCAGGCCATTCACAATTGTTCCCAGTGAAGCATAGACGAGTGGCTTGTTCGTCAGCTTCTCCCATGGAAACGGTATTTCCTGCCGCCCTTCGTCGTCGTGAAAAGGACCAGCGTAGTGAAATGTGGGTGGCAGGCTAGGATTTGGAAAATCAAATTCCCTCGGCGACTGCGTGATCGTGGCCAACTTAGAGGTGGTTGCGCTGGGATCGTTCCAATCGATATGCAGTCCAGCCTTCTCCGCATAAGATTGTGCTATGGCCAGCACAGGAGCCAGGATCTCGCCGCAGATTTTCAATCCCTCGACGTTCCTGTCGATCGCCGCCGAAGTAGTTTCGTGTGGCCAGCTGAACAAAGCGGCCGGGGTGGCCCCGGAGAAATCAAGATGATGTGCGGAGCAGATGTGCACATAAGGCATTCCCAGTCGCATCGGCACAAGTTCCAGAAAGAAGTAGATGGTGTCCAATACCAACGCTTCCACACCTGTCTCTGCGATCTTCTCCGGCAAGTGCTCGAGCGCTGCCTCGAGCAGCCCTGGTATATTCTCTCGGCACGAATACCGCACGACGTCCAACCCGTGCAGCTTCGCTACCCCACGCAACACCTTCGCGACGGATCCCATCGGATACTCACGTTCACAGAAGGGTACAAACCTTAGATTGGCGGCCCGAATCGCGGCTTCAGTTTCAGGAACACCGATAAAGACCACCTCATTTCCGCGTGCTTGCATCTTGCGTGCGAGTGCGGTCATTGGATTAAGGTGCCCTGACGCGGGCAAGCTGACGAACCCAATTTTCATAGTTACGATCCCTTCTCTCCCTGTAAAACTGTGGTTGATGTTTTGCGGGGAACAATCCGTCCTCATGCTTCGGTGAACCCCGCCTGCATAAGAAACACCCATGGGTGCCTTTTATTCCGCATTTGCAAAAGAGGGTGACCGGGCTGGCAATCGAACGAAAGCCGGGAGCTGGAGGGTAAACTGAACAGTTATTTGGGTTTTGTGGAGGGAGGTCAACTCGTTAAAAGGAACCCGCGTACTGCGCCTACGAACTGGTGAGCGCCATCGGGTTGTCCATCATCTGCTCGCGTCCTGGGCGCTCTCCCCAATGATGTCGTACTGGGACTCTTTCGCGCCGGTCCGGACGTGCACATGCTTCCCATCGTTCCACACCGCCACCGCGGCGCCTGCCGGTTGCTTCCAGAGAGATTCGCGATGAGGCCGTGTGCCGTAAGGTGTCAGGGTGTAGACGACTTCCCCGGCTTTCACGGTATAGACGAGCATTTCCGCGTCGTGACAGGGAGTCATGCTACTGCCGTACCCGACCCCATCGCAGTTCATGCGAACAGATTCCGCGTGAGTATCCTGGAAAGTGGCGTCCTGATACGTCGGCCCGGACCTGTCTTTGGCCGACGCTGCCGAGCAGAGAATGAGCGTGACGAAAAGAGTTTTCACGTGGAAGCCTCCCGCCACTTCTACATTGCCGGAGACAAGCTTGGCTTTAGCACTTTTGACGCATTGCTTCTGGATCTTCCTGGTTAGAAAACCCGGGCGGCATCATTGAACGGACGGCTCGCCTTTACAAATCCCTAATAACTCCGCATCACATTCCTTACGAAAAATGTCCTCCAATATAGATATTGGCGACGCCGCCAATGGAGGCCCCATGAGTACATTCCGTACGCTTCGACCGCTGCTCGTAGACGCCACACAGTGCGAACACCCCGAAACCATTGCCACCCACACCGGCTTCCGCAGCGTGTCGAAAGGCGACTGGATCGTAAACGGCGAGAACGGCGAAACTTATGTGGTCGACAATGCTTTCTTCCAGCGCACCTTTACACCCCTGCAGACTTCCTCCTGGAAGCCGAAGACGGAAGAAGGCCGCCATTACGGCTGCTGAGCTGTGCCAAAGGAGGCATCCCGGTGCGTGATTCATCGTTGCTAGCTCACGGACTGCTCTGTTTACATCTTCGATCTTTCTATGGGATCGAACCTTGCTCCCCCGCTTTAAAAGCTTCCCCGGTGCGCAGGCGAACGAAAGAAGCCTGCAAGAAAGCTCGCCTTATTCATTCTTTGCGCCTTCGAAAATAGCGTTCACAGGGATGGGCGGATACAAGACAAAGAGATTGACAGGTTCGAGGGCCATGAGAAAAGGAAATTTTGCAGTTGGGCAGCGCGTCAGGCTTAAGTGGGAACTAGATCCTCCTGTGAGTATCCCGGCCGGCGCAATCGGGCAAGTGACCAGGGTTTCGCCGTGGGAGGTGTGGGTCCGCTTTGAAAAACGCGTTGTGCGGCTTCCCTTCAGCGAAGTGGAGCAAGCGGGATTTACCCTTGACCGCCAACGGCGCACTTCTTGAGTGCAGGCATGCAGTTCGACCGCTGAGCAAAGAGAATCCGGCGACCAGGACGGGAAGTTCACCATCGTCAAGCAGCTGCAGTTAATCTACCGGCTTGCGTGCCTATGTTGAACGAAGTATTTCCTAGATTCGCGCCTTCCAATCCGCAGCACCAAAACATCAGGGGTGAACTTCCTATCCGTCCCCGTCCTCCAGTTTCCCCCCGCAACCGGCTGCAATGCTGGGTTGGGGCTCGGCGATCCTTGCCCACACGCACAATCGGCTTCTTTCAGCGTCTCTTGACTAGCTGAAATTCCAGGGTTATCATCGCTGACGCTTGTCGTAACTGCACAGACGGGAGTCATAATAATGGCGGGCACGCGATTGACCAAGCTTGAGATTCAAATTATGGAAACGCTTTGGAACCAAGGCGAAGCTTCTATTCGCGAGATGCAGGAGGCTTTTCCTGAGAAGAAGAGACCTGGATATACGACCGTCCAAAAAATGATTTACCGCATGGAGGTTAAGAAGGTCGTGCGTCGCGTCAGAAAGGTGGGCAACTTCCACGTATTCGCCCCTATTGTCTCGCGAGATACCGCGCAAAGGAAGTTGGTGGATGATCTGCTCGCTATGTTTGGTGGAAAATCCCGCCCGGTGGTGGCCCATCTCATCGGTGCCGGCAAGTTGACACTCGAAGACGTCGAATACGCCGAGAAGACACTGAAGGAACTCAAGAAAGGAGGCAAGGTGTGATCCCGCATCCAGCTTTTATGGTAACAGGCGTCGGAGCAGCAGTCGCGAACCATCTTTGGCAGTCGTCTGTCTTCGGTGTGGCAGCATGGTTGACGGCGTTGCAATTGCGCAGGAACCGAGCGCAAGTGCGGCATGGGATTTGGCTAGCAGCGTCGATCAAGTTTCTTATCCCATTTTCGCTTCTCATTGATCTGGGCGGTTTGTTGCGAAGGCCCCAGCACGCACCGCTGTCATTGCAGGCCACCCTCTCCTCGGCGATGAGTGTTGTAGGTCAGCCGTTCTCAGGTTTGCCAGCTCACCCGATGAACGCTCAGAGCCTCCCCGAGCACTTTACTGTGCTGCTGCCCGAAGTATTTGCGGGGGTATGGATCTGCGGTTTTGTGACGGTATTGCTGATATGGTGCACGCGATGGACGAAAACCTATCGAGCACTGCAACGGGCTGTGCCGGTCAGGAGCGGACGCGAGTTTGAGTTGCTGCGCCGGTTGGAAATTCTGACGAAGGTGCGCAGACATATCCCAATGCTACGGTCCGTCGACATGATGGAGCCAGGGCTATTCGGCATTTTTAATCCGCTGTTGCTGTGGCCTGACCTGCTCAGCGAGCGATTAGAGAATGAACATATCGAAGGCATCCTGGCGCATGAATTGGTGCATGCCCGACGCCACGACAACCTGACCGCAGCGATCCATATGTTGGTAGAGGTTGTTTTCTGGTTCCATCCCATGGTGTGGTGGATAGAGTCTCGAATGCTGCAGGAACGAGAGCGCGCCTGCGATGAGGCTGTAGTGCAGTTGGCAGGCAGGCCGGAAGTCTATGCCGAGGGCTTGTTGAAGGCATGCCGGTTCTGTGCTGAGTCGCCCCTGATTTGTGTCTCGGGTATTACAGGCGCGGACCTAAGAGATCGAATTATCCGCATCATGACCGAGCATCTTGTACAGAAAATGGATCTCAGCAGAAAGCTACTGCTTGGCGGAGTGGCATTCGTATCGCTGGCGATTCCGGTTGCGCTTGGATTATCTGCAAAATTAGATACAGCTACAACGATGAACGTCAATTCGCCAAGCCTGTTCGGAAAGCCCGCAACAACGAACAAGGACACCGCAGTTGATCTTCCTCCGTTTGCCGTCGCTACAATCAAGCCGGTTGCGGTTGCTGACAGCGATCCGTCGAGCATGCGTTTCTCAGATGACGGAGTTTCCTTCCGAGCTGTTTTTGTCGCATGGATCGTTTCCCAGGCATTCTCCGCGCAGCCCGTCATATCTCGTGAAGATGATCGAATCCTCGGATTGCCAAGCTGGACAAAATCTGAGCGTTATGATGTCGAAGCTAAGGTTGACGACGAAGACGTCCCTAAGTGGAAGGCGTTGTCCCTGTCTCAACAGGGGTTTGCGCTTCAATCATTGCTTGTAAGGCGATTCAATCTACTGTTCCATCACGAAACCCGCGAGCGTCCGACCTATTCTCTGGTGGTTGCGAAGAATGGCCCGAAACTCCACAAGGCACAACCTGGCGAAACTTATCCCAATGGCATTACGGGCCCCGGCAGTGCGAGCGGTAGGGGTGCAGCGATCGTGACCCCGGGTAAGATTGTCCTTCAAGGATCTAGTCTTTCAGTTCTGGCGAACCTTCTTTCATCGCAAGGACCTAGTCATGCCGTTGTTGATAAAACTGGGCTAACCGGCATATATGACATCACACTGCGCTGGTCACCGGATGACATTGGCTCATCAGACGCTTCACTACCATCTCTTTTCAGCGCAATTCATGAACAGCTTGGGTTGAAATTGGAATACAACAAGAACCCGATTGACGTGATCGTGATCGACCACATCGAGAGACCTTCGGCAAATTAAGCAACGGAGAAAAGTGAAGTAATTAGCGAAGGAACCTGGGGACGTTCACGTTGAGGGCAATATCGGTGACGACCCGGTAATGACAACCCGGTGATGGGACGGAACGTTTGCCTTGTAATGACATATGAACGAGGAAACGTGCGGTCTGTCCCTTCAATACCACGGCATACCACACCAGGTAGCGAATGATAAAGGACGTTTCATTAACGGGCGGTAGGGGGATTTTCGCAAGCATGACACGAACTCGCTAATGAACTATTTGCGATAGTCCAGTGGAGATCTGATGGCGGGATGCAACTAGATGGTCGCAAGAGGAGCCTCGTGTGCTTCCGCAAAGGTCAACATGTAGCTGCCATCATAAGCCGTATAGTCAACGAATTCGACATGAATCTGTACCCTGAATACTCCCCATCCGACTCGCTGAATCCTGAAGTGGTCTTCACTTGATCGGACCTTCTGGGTTCGATCTGGAAAAGTTGGATGTAGTGTATATACAACGGCATCGATCATGGCAAGATGGTTATCCCCACCGTGAAGCTCCAGCGTCCACAGGAAAGCGTCGCGGTCATCGTATTCACGCTGGCTCATCTGGCTCGTTTTCTCCTTGACGACCAAATGTGGACCAATGGTCGCGGCCAAATCACTGTCTAGTGCGGTTTCCAATTTGCGCCAAAACGTATAACCACTTGATGCCAATTCGCAGTCATTCCCAACAAACTGCTCGACGAGAGCGTTCGCTTCACGCATGTCGCCCTTCAACCGAGCGCGTATAGCTCTGGCTATTAGGCGGTCGATAAACTCTGGTGAGCTTCGAAGCGGGCCCACGTGATCCGATAGCGTCAAGAGGAGGTCTGACAGGCCCGACTCGAATCGATCACGAAAATCGACGAACTGACGATCGACGATCCGCAACGGAAGACTGTCAGAGAAGAGCAGTGGAAGTATTGGCACACCGATTTGGAGTGCCAAAAGCGTTTCCCTCGCCACCCATCTGGAGTTGTTTGACGCCTCAGAAACTATGGGGACGAAGATCGTGCAGTCGCGAATAGCTTTCTCAATTTCATGTTCCCATTCGGTTCCTCCCGGAATACTCTTCGCATCTAAGAACACCTCAATATATCGAGCCAACCTATCGCGCAGCTCTTCGGCAAACGGCCGATCTTCGGAGGAATAACTTAAGAACAGAGATGGGTTTGATCTTTCTCGTCGAGTTTTATCCATCAGCGCCATATATTTGCTCAACAATCCTCGTCCGCTTGAGTACGAGTCTAGAGGCCCAACTGGGCGCCGATCGTCCTTCGCGCACAAATAATGCTTGCGTGTCCACACAGCAACCTGTCGTGAACGGAAGCTACAGCCTCTTCAAGCACGCGATAAGGCTGGTGTCGATCTTGCGAAGGCCCGTTTGGCCTCGGTAATCACCCAAAACCGGCCATAGATAATCACTTCAAAACCGGCCAATGAGAACCGGCCTAAGACATTAGCTCCGACGAGGGAAATTAGCCTCAGTTGGCATGGGTAATGTCTTGGAAAGAACAAAGCAGGAACAGGTGCTCGCGCTAGGGCGTCTTGGTTGGTCCCTACGCAAGATTGAGGCGGCGACGGGAGTCCGTCGCGAGACGGCTGGCGGCTATTTGAGGTCTGCCGGGATAGCGATACGCACGCCGGGAGGTTGGGGGCGACAGGCTCCAGCAACAGCGGCCCTTTCGGTCACCATCGGCTCTGACAATTCAAAACCGGCCAATGAGGTGATCACCGGCTTTTCCTCATCCAGACCCGAAGAAAAGACAAAACCGGCCAATGAGGTGATCACCGGCTTTTCCTCATCCAGACCCGAAGAAAAGACAAAACCGGCCAACGAGGGGATTACCGGCTTTTTGCCGGGACTGAGGTTGCCGGAGCATGGTTCCAAGCGCCCATCCGGAGCCAGTGGAGCGTATCGGGAGCTGATCGAGCTGGAGCTGTCGCGGGGTCGCAACGCGATGGGGATCTGGCAGGCGTTTGGGGGGAAATACTGACCCAGCCCAGGCGATTGCCGTGCCTACCAATTCTAGCTCCGATCTTTCTGCGGGATCCTCGCTTCTGTAGAGCTTCTGAAAAATGGCGGCCGGTTTACCACTCTTAGCAAAGTTCCAGTCCCGGAGTGTGTCGGGAAAAAGAATTTGTAATTGTATAAGTTACGTAGTATCAGCAACTTACTTAAAACAATAGATTTTGTAAGTTACTGATTCTAAACGGCGACAAATCTATCTCCGACACACTCTCCGTCTGACCACAAATCCCCGACCACAAATCCCCAGCTCACGAACTGCTCTGTTTACATCTTCGATCTTTCGACGGGATCGAGGGATCGAGCCTTGCTCCCCCGCTATAAAAGCTTCCCCGGTGCGCAGGCGCGCGAAAGACGCCTGCAAGAAAGCTCGTCTTATTCTTTCTTTGCGCCTCCGGAAATAGCGTTCGCAGGAATGGGCGGATACAAGACAAAGAGATTGACAGGTTCGAGGGCCATGAGAAAAGGAAATTTTGCAGTCGGGCAGCGCGTGAGGCTTAAGTGGGAACTAGAGCCGCCGGTGAGTATCCCGGCCGGCGCAATCGGGCAAGTGACCAGGGTTTCGCTGTGGGATGTGTGGGTCCGCTTTGAAAAACGCGTTGTGCGGCTTCCCTTCAGCGAAGTGGAGCAAGCGGGATTTACCCTTGACCGCCAAAGGCGCACTTCTTGAGTGCAGGCATGCAGTTCGACCGCCGAGCAAAGAGAATCCGGCGACCGGTCCCCGGGTTCTCCCAGCTATCTGTCCTCGAAACTTATCCCCCGAAACTTGTCCAGAGCCAGCAGAGCCTTGTCAATCATGGGAATAATATCGCACCCCGGCTCGTCCCGCTTGCGCTCTAAAGCCGGAATCGCGGTATCATCGGGAAGAGAACCCAGCATTTCGACCGCTAAGACACGTACTCTACGGTCAGATGATTCAAGTGCATCGATGAGACCTGGCGCAATCCTCCGCTTGTCCCCATAGAAGAGCGCGTTCCTTACGAAATCAAATGTCGATGGCTCTTCTTCGTCGGCCAGCGCATGAAGCAGCCTTACTACGAACGCTGTCCCCGCCATTTGTCGCAATTCATGGGCCTCCGTCGTGAGGTCCCTGCCTGACGACTCCCGGTAACACCGCAGCAGAGCCGGAAGGTCGCGAGATTTGTCGATGAGCCCGAGGGCTCTCGATGCGGCAGTTCGCACACCAGCGTCGACGTCATAGGTCATCGCAGCCCACAACCCGGATGTTGCGGAAATGTCGCCCAGCTGGCCAAGGATCGCGGCCGATCCAGAACGAATCCGTGGTTCCAGGTTCCTCAGACCATCAAGCAGAGCTGGGACCACGCGCTCCGGCGCTCGGTCGCCCAATAAGACCAGCGCCTCACGAGCAATCTGGCCGACGCATTTCCTTCTCGAGAAGTACATCACGGTTTCCGTGTCATCCCAGAGCGCTGCGACAAGCGCGAGCGCCGCAGCAGGATCACCGATATCGGCCAGCGATTCAGCCGCACGTACGCGGACGCGGGATGAACCGCTTTCGAGAGCTCTCGTCAGCCCCGCGATAGCTACGGGACCTCCAATGCGGCCGAGGGCTACTGCTGCCACTTGTCGCGGACGATCCCCTTTTGAACCTGATGAGTCCTCGAGGAGAATGCTCACTACGGCGGGGGCCGCATCTGGGTGCCCCAGTAATTGAAGGGCTTTCATCGCGGCGACGGCGATCGGTTGATCGGTGGCGCGCAGAGTAGCGATCAGGCGATCAAGCGTTTTTCTTCGCGTCTCGGGATCAAGCAGCACGCCACTTTGAACGCAGCGGGTCGCCAAATAAGGGTCGCTCTCGAGCAATTTGATCACCAGCTCATCGGGGTGATCGACAATTCCACAGAGCGCCACTAGAACCTCGTCCCACTTGCCGGTCCGGCGGCCGGTCGACTTCAGAACATCTTGCTGTGTTCCTCCTGGGAGATGTCGGTATTGCGGTAGTATCGACCCCGCATCCGTTCCGGCATTCCTAAACCCCACGGCAGCGAAATATTCTTGCAATAACTGGTGATAGAACCGGACAAGGCCGCCGGCACGGTTGAGATAGCTCGCACTTTCGCCAGCGAGGAGCAGTTGAGGTGACTCTGCCAGTTTCCCGATCGCGTACTCCTGCGGAACAGAGGTTCCCGCGTCTTCGTTGATCATCGAATACGCGAGCACGCCAAACGCGCGCTCAGCTTGTTCATAAGGAACCCATCCTGGCGTGCCGCGCTTCCTTTCACGCTCCCACAGCGCTCTGGCGAACGCTCGAAAAAGCGCGCCCGTGTTCCGCGGTAGATCGCCTCCTGGCGATTGCTCGAAGAGAATGACAAGGCATGACAGCATATAGGGGTTGCGAGCAATTGCAGTAAGATCCCGGTTACTGTTGGATGCTCCCGGACTCGTTAAAACCCGATCCAGAAATGCCGGCGCCTTCTCGTTGAGATAATTGTTGGCAAAATTACGGACTTGGCCTAATTCAAGATTCTGGATCATGACCGTAGGTAGGTCGTCGAATCGGAGCGGCTTTGTGGCGTAGTCGCCTGCACGGCAAGTTATGATCACTCGAGATGGGCCATCAGAAGACGCCACCCACTGCTGCAGTCGCGCGGCACGTTCCGAGGAGGCGGCACCCATCTCGTTTAATCCATCGAGGAATAGCCATACATCTCCAGTTCGCAGCGGCTCGGTCGAATCGCCATGAAACGGCCAATGCGCCTGCACGAAATCGGCAGGATTCAGCTCGTTGCGCCAGGAAGGTAGCTCAAGCAAAACAGGAAGTGGTGCGGTGGTTGGGTTTTCCAGTCTCCGGCGTGCTGCCTCCCGCACAAGACGCCGCAGCGCAGTGGATTTCCCAGCTCCAGGCTCCCCTGTGAGCACAAATCGCGAAAGACGATCAACGGCTTCTCTGATGCCGGCAAGCTTTTGCTTGGATGTAAGCGAATATGAACCCTCGCCGGGCGGAGGTTTAGATCCCAGTCTTCCAGACCCGGGAATTAGCCAAACATACCCCCACTCGTCTTCTGGTACAGGCGCGGGCCGATGTTCGGCCAACCCTTCAACTTCAGCCCCAAGTTCGATGTACTGACTCACGCCACGCTTTGCCTCGATCGTGGCAATTAGGCTTGTCAGGTACCGGGTCTCTGCATCCACAGGGACACTGATTCGGCCCCCCTTCGCTTCCAGGAGCCGTGACAACAACGCATCGAATCTTTCCCGATAAGCCGCCTCGTCACGCCAGCCGGTGAAGTCCTCGTACTGCAGGCGCTGAATCGAAATCGGCCAGTCCGCGGGAGCGACGGGGCGCAGCAAAACCGGAAATGTTGGTCGTTTTAGGTCATCGGCGCGTGCGAGTTCGTTGCGGCAGTAGGTACTGTCTAAGTAGTCGGGAGATAGCACTGGTACCAGCGCCGCACACGTATTGATTGACCGCTCAATCGAGGCGCGCCAATCAATACCTCCCTTGATTCCGTCAAGACGGTCAATCCAGACTTCGAGGCCGGCATTCTTCAAATCAGCAGCCAACTTCAGCGCGAACTCGGTTTCGAGTCCATGACGGTAACTGACAAAGATCTGACCTTGTTCAATCTGACCAGTTGACATGGAATATTCCATGAAAAGAACACAGGAACATCATACATATTCCTCTGCCACGAAATTCAGTGGTCAGACGGGGGACTGTCACTTAGGGAAAAGAGAGTCTGCTCGGGGTCGTGCAAAAACTTCTGAACAATGGTCACCGGTTTACCACTTACAGCAAAGTCCCAGTCCCGTCTGACCACAAATCTCCGCTGTCCCGCAAACCGACCTTGAGCGCATTCAACAATCCCACGGGGACCCGCTACAGCATCCAGGTTCCTGAGGAGATCGTGTCCGTCACCGTGCTGGAGGGATTCATCACTTTTAGAAGCAGCGTGTCGCCTTGATTGTAGATGACGCTGAAACTGGACGGCGCGGTGAAAGTACCGTCAGAGTTGATTGTTCCCGTTGCTACTATCATCCCATTGCGGGAAAGTGTAACGGTCATTGCTGCGGCTGCAACAGGACAAGTGTAATTTTGTCCATTTACCTTAGTGCAATTATTAAGGGACCCTCCGTCAATCGAAGCACAGCTAGGCGAACCACTGTTGACGCACGCTTCAGACCCGGATAGACCTGATACCGTTACGGAAAGAGAAGAAATAGCTTGAGCATCGTCCACGTTGAACGTGTAACTCAACAGAGTTGCAGTGGAACTAGTTGCAAAGGTAGTCGGAAGTGAACCAGTCGTGCTGAAAGGCGTGTATCCCAGCGTAGCTGTCCCACAGCAATACACCCAATCTGTGGAATCACCAGCAGGATCACTGCCCACCACAGGCGCCGCGCTAATGGCAAAGAAAGGTCCAACAGAACCAATCCCCGCCGTTCTCAGCACTTCCTGCCCCTGGCTGTAGGTAGCCGTAGGACTCCAGATGCCGGCATATATGCTGGTTCCTCCTGGTCCTGTAGCTCCCGTTGGCCCTGACGGGCCTTGTGGTCCTACGGAACCCGCTGGTCCCGTAGCTCCGGTGGCGCCCGTAGCGCCAGTTGCTCCTGCTGGCCCCTGCGGACCGGGAACCGTCGAGGCTGCTCCAGTGGCTCCAGTCGCACCGGTAATGCCCTGTATCCCCTGCAGACCTTGTGCTCCTGCCTGCGCCCACAAGTTCAAGCCAGTAGCACTGAATGTAGTCCCGGATGTAAATGCGGTGCTGACCTCGTAGGTTTGGCCACCGTTCGTAAACACATCGTATGGGTTATACGATGTGTTCGGTAGCCATGCATTGCGGAAGTTGAAGCCCTGACCATTTGCGCCTACCGCTCCCGCAGCACCGGCCGGTCCAGTTGGACCTGTGGGTCCAGCAGGTCCAATAGCTCCCGTGGCACCTGCAGCGCCGTTCGTTCCGTTTGTACCTGATGGTCCTTGAGGCCCGACTGCGCCTGTCGCACCCGTTGCTCCCGTGGCACCTGCTGGCCCCGCAGCTCCAGTGAGACCGGTTGCTCCCTGCGGCCCCGCCGGACCGATGGCGCCGGTAAGACCCATTAGCCCCTGTGGACCTTGCGCTCCTACTGCTCCATCTGCTCCGTTGGTGCCATTAGTTCCGGCCTGAGCGATTAAACCCCAAGCGGACGGACTTTTGTCTGGTTCATTTCCGAAGTTGCTCGCAATCAGCGAAACGTATGCACTCCCGCTGAACACAGCTACATCGTTTACACCGTAGGTATACGCCGGAGCATACGTTCCTTGGAAAGTGAATCCGAGTCCATTCGTGCCATTTGTGCCGTTGGTTCCATTCGCGCCCGCCAAACCTATTGGTCCCTGTGGTCCAATGCCTCCCGTGGCACCTACTGGCCCCGTAGCACCAGTGAGACCGGTTGCTCCCTGCGGCCCCGCCGGACCGACGGCGCCGGTAAGACCCATTAGCCCCTGTGGACCTTGCGCTCCTACTGCTCCATCTGCTCCGTTGGTGCCATTAGTTCCGGCCTGAGCGACTAAACCCCAAGCGGACGGGCTTTTGTCTGGCTCATTTCCGATGTTGCTCGCAATCAGCGAAACGTATGCACTCCCACTGAACACAGCCACATCGTTTACACCGTAGGTATACGCCGGAGCATACGTTCCTTGGAAAGTGAATCCAAGTCCATTTGCGCCTGCTGGACCTGCTGGTCCCTGTGGTCCAATGGCTCCCGGAGCCCCGGCCATCCCCGCGGCACCAGGAGCACCTGAGGCTCCCGGCGTTCCAGTCAACCCGGTAGGTCCGATTGGCCCTGCTGGTCCCGTAGCTCCCGCCAAACCTGCTGTTCCCTGTGGACCTTGCGGACCAATCGCTCCAGTTGCACCTGTCAATCCTGTTGCTCCCGTAGCTCCAGGTGCTCCCGTCAATCCAGTCATGCCTTGGGGACCTGCCGCACCAGTGGCTCCCGTCAATCCCTGAATCCCTTGTGGTCCGGTTGCGCCTTGTGGTCCGGTTGCACCAGCAGCTCCCGCTGGTCCAGCGGGGCCTTGTGGTCCCGCCGGGCCAGCAGCGCCAGTCAGACCTTGTATTCCTTGCGGACCTTGATTCTGCAAGACAATCTGCAACTGCGGTGGGAATCCCTGACCGTTGTTTTGCAAAGCATCGAACTGGACGTTGATCGGATTTATGCCCGACGGTGGTGCGTCTGCCGCGAGCATGATGCCGTTGTTCACGCCGCCACCAATCCAGTCTTGGACGATTGGCGTGACGTTCACGACAATGAATGACCCGTTTTGCAATTGAGTGGACGACACGTTGAACGAGACAGTTGCGACGGCACTACAGAGAGGCATATTCGTGCCTGTTATGGTGCTCGAACTCCATAACGGAGTTGCAGCTAACTCGCAGACAGTGATGGTTCCCGGATTGCCGCCGCCGTCCACAAACACAGTCAGAGTTGCCGTCTGAATCTTCGCAGGAGTCAGACCGGCAGGCAAGCTGCTCAAGTTGAATCTGATTAGGGCTTCCTGGCTCTGGTTGACGCCTTGACCATTGACGTTGTACTGAGTCTGGAGGTGGCCGTTATTCTGGCCCGGCCCATTATTATTCATCTGGACCGTTACGTTGTCCGAGGGGACAGCTGATTGACCGAAAGCCGCCATTACCGAGCAAAGACCCAACAGAGCTGCTACCAGGAATTTTCTCAACACTTTAGTTCTCCTTTTCTCTGCGTGTTTGCCCCATCCAGCAGCACGGCCGCCGTCGCGCCAGAGCGCGCATGCTCATAGATATTGGGTTGGGCTGCCATGTGCCGGTAGGCACATGGATCACAGGCGATCCGTAGATCTCCGTCAGGAACAGAACCACCATCATCGCGACGACCGAACTATATTTCAGGGAACGCATCCGCATTGGCTCCCGAACAGCAAACGCCCTTGGCACTTCTTGGAGGAGGAATACTCAGGGGAGAGTGATCGTCACTCCCTCTTTCGAGGGCTGGGGGGTTGGGAGGGCCAGAGTGGTGAGGCGATTCAGAGTGACGCGGCCGTATTTTCCGCAAGAACCCGTTTACCAAGCGTCATCACACCTGATCTAGTGGAATAGCAATTCTCCTTCCAAACCGGCGGAAGTGAAAAGAAAGCGGAATTCAGGGCCGTCCGTGGCTCCCTGGCCGGGCCGGTGTACACGGCTGTTTACAGGCGGTGTCCGGACTGGAGCAGAGGATATACACCCTGCTTGGGCGCCGTAACTGCGTCACGGGACAGCGAAGGCAGCTCTCGGGACATTGAAATTTAGTGGTCATGAAACTTAGTGGTGGCAGCTCCTGAAGCGCTAACCCGGCAGCGGCGGCCCAGGCAACTAGCGTTCAACCTATACGGCAGAGAAAGGATCAAACATTACATACTGTCCCCAACGCTCAGTAAACCAATCTTGCGCCCGTTGGGAAAAGAGTGTTCCGCCATAATCCCTAGCTCTTAGGAGGTCGGCGCCGTCCCAGGTCCTCAGATCAACTGTGAGTTCCTTATATGAACTCACAATCGGGGCCGGACGAAGAATCTCCACATCGAAAGGAATCACCAGCTCCCAAAGCTCCCCCATAGCCATAGCGACAGTCGAGCTGTGTGGTTTTCCAAGAATGTAATCCTCCGGCTCGCCTGAGCTGGGGAACTCACCAGGATCTTCGGCGTCGAGATTCCAAGTCTCCCAGTGCAGTTCGACAATTAGCTTCTTCTCAACTGGAAGAAAACTGAACCCGGTAAGGCCGGAAGACCCCAAGAGCGTTCGTGCTGCGTCGGTGAGAATGATACTTAGCCCGGGAAACGTTATCGGCGGGATATACGGCCCAGTTCTCTCCAGCGCAAGCCTTCCGCCAACTCTGGGAGAATGCATCGTCATCCCGTTCTGAAGGATGTCACCGTAGTCTCCCCAAGGGGTGATCTCGCGAGCGCTGGCTTTGAAAAAGCTTATTTCGGCCACGGGTGTGGCTAATCTATCACGGGGTATTGAACTATCCGGTCTTCAAAGGCCCGGCAACCTTGTAAGTCTTGTAAGTACTGAGGATGACGCCGGACGGCATTGCTTTCGTGCTGACGAGCTCGAATGAGCGTGGCGGGGTTCCCTCCGCAAAGAAGCGCTTCCCCGTGCCCAACAGGACCGGATAGACGACCAGCAGGACTTCATCCGCAAGCCCATGTTCTAGCAGCGTCGATGTGAGCGTGGAGCTACCCCAGAGGATAAGGTCCGGACCGTCCTGCGACTTGATGCGGCGAATGCCCTCGACGATGTCCGGTCCAAGGCCCTCGAACGGGCCCCATTCAAGACTTTCCGGACGGTGGGTAGCGATATATTTTGTTGCCGCATTGATGCCGTCCGCCATCGGACTGCTCGGCGCCTTTGGCCAGAAGCCCGACCACATATCGTAGGTGCGACGGCCAAGCAGCAGATCGAAGGTCCCGCCATGCGCTGCGAGGAGTGCCTCCCGGCCAGCGGGGGTCCGATAGGGCGCGGTCCAGTCGCTGTAGGGGAAATCGCCGTTTTCGCCGGAGACCTGGATCACGCCGTCCAGCGAGATGTGTTCCATGATTTTGAGCTTTCTCATTTCAGTCTCCGTGTTCTGGGTTGGAGTTTCTATTCTGCTTTGCTGTGACGGGGGGTGTTTCAAAATGGGCGTGAAAGGATGCGGTGGCTGGTTCTTGGACGAAGGCCGCTCATAAGATCGTTTCTCCTTATGCCCCAATGACTGTGGGCGCGGGTAGAACTCATCGGTATGCGCAAAGTTTTTTTTCAGGACAGTTGCAGTGGGAAGCCGAAGCGAGGGAAAGCTTCTCGAACACAGCGCCATCCACGCAGTAGAGGAGTGGAGAGGCTCATTCGACAGGGGGGCACCGAAGCATCCGCTGTCCGGTTTCAGACGACGCTGTTCGTTTCCGAACGATTCTGTCGCTCGCTGCGACGAAAGCCCCGATTCATCGGCTACACAACTCAGTCTCTCCCTGCGCTCGATCATCTCTGCGCGATCTTGCGAGATCCATTGGCCATCTAAGTGCATTGCAGCTTCTCCAAACAGGGCTCCCAAATCGACCTGCGGAGAACGCCATGCTGAAACGGCTCTTTCTATTACTGCTTGTTGTTGCCATCGCAACCACCAGGCTTCACGCCGGGAACGGGTCCTTCGTTGGCAAGTGGAAGCTCAACCCGGAAAAAAGCACGATGCACGACCAGATGAAGGTCACTTCTGCGGGAACGAACCGCTACGCTTTCGACTTTGGCGGCGGCCCGGAATTGATTGTTGCCAACGGCACCGATCAACCCGGCCTCGAGGGAACCACCCTCGCTGTAACTGCAGAAGCTCCTCGTGTCTGGAAAGTCGTTCGCAAGAAAGACGGCCGTATGCAGATCTCCGCCATCTGGACGCTTTCTCCGGACGGCAACTCGCTGCGCGACGACTTCACCGGCTACCCGCCCAACGGCTCCAGTTTCACTATCCATTACATCTACACACCCATTGCAGGAGCCTCTGGCTTTGCTGCTACGTGGGATAGCATCAGCGAGAAGCCCGGCCGGGTCGAAATAGAGGTGCAACCCTATCAAGACAGCGGCCTTTCCTTCATCAATCAGACACAGCACTCCACGAAAAATATGAAGTTTGACGGCAAAGACTACCCGGTGAAGGATGCGAACGCGCCAGCGGGCGCCATGTCGTCGGCGCGCCGCGTGAATGCCAGCACTCTCGAGTTCACTGAAAAGAGAAATGGCAAGGTGGCCGACACACAGCATATCCAGCTTTCTCCAGACGGCAAGACTCTGACCATGACTATTCAGCCGGCAAGTGGAGCTAAGCCGAATGTCCTCGTTTTCGAACGCGAATGAGTGTAAAGGGGCTGGGGAGCCCAGCGGGGAAAGAGCCAAAATCAGAGAGTCTGTTTCTAATCAGCGTTCACGTCAGGAGTTTTCCTCCGTTGACGGAAACGGAACTCATGGTCAGACGGGAGTGTCACTTAGGAAACCGAGAGTCTGCTGCGGGTGAAAGGTGAGCTCACGTTGCCCATCCTTTATAGGTCCCTGGAATTTTCGATGGAGCTTACTTCGTGTCCCCGAAACGTCGTCCAAATCTCCAAGCGCGCGCTCACATCAACCTCATCCTGCACCCAAAAACAAGCGCTTGGCGACGAACAAGTAGAAGCGAGCAACTCACCGTGCATAGCCTGTGTTTACGGGCTTCAGCCAAGGCTGCCGACAGGAGGAGCATTCGTGAAGATCAGGAAATTCGGTTACGCGCGGTGGATCGCGCTACTCGTCGCCATCATGGCATTTGTGCTTTCCAATCCTATCCGCTTCAGGGTTCTAGCTGCCGCACCTCTTGATTATCGCCCTCTCGCACGGCTGACGCTTGGTGGTGAGGGTTTTTGGGATTATCTCGCAATGGACTCCACCGCGAGGCGGCTCTACATCTCTCGCTGGACACATGTGATGGTCGTAAACGCGGACAGCTATAAGGTAGTCGGTGACATTCCAGGAATCCATGGCGTGCATGGCATCGCCATCGCCCACGAGTTTGACCGCGGTTTCATCAGTGAGGATGAGGCAAATCAGATTACTATCTTCGATCTTCGAACCCTGAAGACGATCGCAACCGCAAGGACGGGTAAGGGTCCCGATGGGATCATTTACGACCCCGTTTCAATGCGGGTCTTTGTCTTCAACCACGATGGGACCGCCACTGCTGTCGATGCCGCAACTGGCGCGGTCGCCGGGACGATTGAACTTGGCGGACAACCCGAATTCGCGGCGCCCGACGGTCGGGGTCACGTCTACAACAATCTTGAGGACAAGAGTGAGGTGCTGCGGATCGACTCCCGGTCGTTAAGGGTTCTCAACCGCTGGCCTCTCGTTCCTGGCGAGAGCCCTTCGGGCATGGCTATCGACCGTCAGCATCGCCGTCTCTTTGTCGGCTGCCGGAACAGGACGATGGTTGCCATGGACGCAGATACGGGAAAGGTGGTGGCCACTGTGCCCATCGGCGAAGGCGTAGACGCCAATCGCTTCGATCCAGGTACGCAGTTGGTATTCAGTTCAAACGGGGCTGGCACGCTGTCGGTAATTCACGAGGACTCGTCGGATACATACACGGTGGTCACCAGTGTCCCGACTCAGCGCGGAGCGCGGACAATGGAGATAGACCCAAAGACGCATCGCGTTTACTTAGTGACGGCGGAGCTCGGCCCGCAACCCCAATCTACTGCCGACGACCCTCATCCCCCTCCGCCCACGACACCAGGAACATTCACATTATTGGTTTATGGTCGCGAGGCGCGCCGAAATCCGGCCCGGCAAGTCAGTAAGTGAACATGCACACGCTCATTCTGACTCCGGTGATTTCAGCTTGCCGTGCAATCGGGATATGTGCGGGAACCGGCCGCCACGGATCTCGATAGGAAATCCGAGGGAGCGTAGATCTGCGGTTCAACGGTCCTTTCTTGGAAATGCAATCATGGGCCTTCGGCCCACCCAAGGTGATGAAAAACGGCTCCTGTTCAACAACCACTGTTGATGGAGGCACCGCCCTTCCCTTTGTCATCTCGACCGGAGCGCAGCGTAGTGGAGAGATCTGCGGTCCCTCCTTGGAAATGTTTTTCGACAGAGCGCTCACTTAGGAACATCGGACTAAATCCGGTGACAGCATACCTATCGCAGAAAATTCAACCGATCGCCTTCGGCCTGCTCAGGAGAATAGGTATCGTGACACCGTATCTTGCCGGAGTCAGGCGCCCATCCATTACTGGGCACGCAGGGCATCTACGGGCTCAACGCGGGCGGCGCGGTAAGCGGGGATTGCGGATGCAGCGAGAGCAAGCAGGAAAATAGAAATTGCTGCCAGCACGATCACGACAGGATCGAGCGGATCCACTTCAAATAGCAGCGAGCGGAGAAAGCGGGTTGCAAATACCGCAGCAACCCCACCGATGATGCAACCGAGCAGCCCCAGCCTGGCGCTCGAACTCAAAATCAGCCGCACCACACCGGAGCGTTGCGAGCCGAGCGCGAGGCGGATCGCCATCTCCTGCGTGCGCTGCACAGCGGAATAGGCGATGACGCTGCAGATGCCTAACAGCGCCAGCAATACCGCGGCCGCGGCAAAACTGGAGATGAGCGCGGTATTGAAACGGCGTGGAGCCTGACCTTCCTGCACGATCGCCTCCATCGATTCAACCTGGGTGAGCGGAAGTTGAGGATCGATCGAACGGACAACATTGCGCAGCGTGCCGATCATTTGTTCCGGCAGCTCTTGGCTGCGCAATACGATCGAGCCTCCGTTGCCCACCAGCATGTCGGGCGTCGCAAAGGAGCCCGCATCCCCTTTGGCCTGGCTGAAAGGAAAATAGACCTGGTTCGTGGTCGGCACATCAGCCGCCAGCTCTTTCACGTCGCCGATCTCACCCACCACGGTCACCCAGGGTATGGTTGTCGCCTCCGCGGGCCCGCGGTGGAGGCGTTTGCCGATGGGATCCTGCCCGGGCCAGTAGTGCTGCGCCAGGTTTCGGTTCACGATGGCTACAAGGGGAGCGAGTGCATCGTCGCCGGGGGTAAAAGCGCGACCTCGGACGATGGGAATGCCGGCAGCGCGGAAATAGTCGCCGATCAACTGGGACGCCCAAACCAGGTTCAAGCCGGAGCCGTGGGGCGGGATGTAGCCTTCGGGAGCGAAGGTGGCGCGAACGTCCTGACCGGCAATGGGCAGCAGGGAAGTAACACCCACCGCCTGCACTCCGGGCAGGGTTTGCAGCTTGTTCAGGAGCAATCCATTGAATGCATCAATGGCGGCCTGGGTCGCATATTGCTGCCGCGGCAAGCTGTAGTGGGCGGTCAGCATATGATCGGTACGCAAGCCCAGGTCGACGGAGCGCACCTTCTCAAAGCTGCGCAGCAGCAGGCCAGAGCAGGTCAGCAGAACCAGGGCTACGGCGAGTTCCGCGATCACCAGAACGGAACGCAGGCGCGCGTAGCCGCTGCCGGAGCTGCCCGTGCGGCCGCCTTCTTTCAACGCCTCGTTCACATTGATGCGCGTGGCCGCCAGCGCTGGGATGAGGCCGCACAGGACGGCGGTAACCATCACGAGTGCAAACGCAAAAGCCACGACCTGCCAATCAAGGCCGATGGAACTCACGCGGGGCAGCGTTTCCGGAAGAAAGCTGACACCAGTGCGGAGTGCAACCCAGGCCAGGGCGAGTCCTACGAGACCGCCACCCGAGCTAAGCAGGAAGACCTCGACCAGGGATTGACCTAAAACCGATGCCGCGCTTGCTCCCAGCGCGAGGCGCACGGAGACTTCGCGGCTGCGGCGAATCACCCGCAACAGGAGTAATCCCGCCAGATTTGCGCAGGCGATAAACAGAACGATCGTCACGCAGAAAAACAGCGTGCGTATGAGGGGGCGAGCTTGCGCCACCGTCGACTCGCCGAGAGGTGCGACAAGCGGATGGATGCGGCGTCTGGAGAGCGCTGGCGGAAAATTGCGCATGATCTCGCGTGCCGCTCCGGCAGCATCCTGCTGAGCCTGGGCGGGAGTTACCCCGGGCTTCAACCGCCCGACCATGTAGAAGGCCCAACCTCCCTGGCCCTGGAGCTCACCGGGCGTCAGGCTCATGGGTACCCACAGTTCACTGCGGTTTAACTGGCCCGGAATCAGGGGAAACTCAAAGTCCCGTGGCATTACCCCGATGATCTCGTAAGGTTTGCGGTCGAGAAGAATCTTCCTTCCGACAACGTTTGCGTCGCCATGGAAGCGGCTTCGCCACATCTGATAACTGAGCACAGTGACCGGCACAGTTAAATTGTCTTCCCGCTGGGTGAAGGCCCGGCCCAGCAACGGCGGTACAGCGAGTACCTCGAACATGCTGGCAGAGAGCCGTGCCGCTCCGATCTGCATGGGATCGCCCAATCCGGAAAGTTCATAAGTTGACGGCTGATAACTGCCAAGACTCAAAAAGGCGCTGGTATCGCGAATGTAGACGCGGGTCCCAGGCGCGGTTACGCCAGGTGAGTCGTCTCCGTAATCGACCCCTTCGACGATATCGGCGAGCGCCACCAGCCGGGACTGGCCAGGAAAAGGTAAGGGCCGCAGCAGAACACCCTCGACCATGGAAAAGACCGTGGTGGTGGCGCCGATGCCAATGGCCAGCGTGAGCACAGCGGTCAAGGTGAATCCGGGGGATCTGCGCAAGTGCCGCAGGGCGTAGCGAAGATCCTGCCATAGGCTCCGCATCAGTCCCTCCATGTAGTGCCTGTCATGCCTTCATCATCGGGCCATCCCGCAGCTCATGTAAACAGTTCGCGTTATGATTTAGAACTTGGATGAGAACCTGATGGCATTTATTTCCGATCTTCGCAGTCTCTGGCCCTCCGGCTCCGGGGCGGAAGCAGCATCCTTGCGCTTCCTCGCCTAGTGAAGGCAACCTGAAACCTGCATCTTTCTTCCTTCGTTGAATCTGCTGCAAGCGTCGCGTTGAGGCGTCCGTTGGGCGGGTCCAGAGCAGAAGGAACGAAACCCGGATCGATGTTCATGTGGAGATAACCGCATGCCGCGATCCCGAAGACGATAAGTTTCTCTCTCTTGCCGTAAGTGGACTGGCAACACACATCGTTACTGGCGATGCAGACTTGCTCGCGCTTCATCCTTTCCAGGGAGTCCAGCTTCTTACACCGGGCGCGTTTTTGAAGCAGTCTTAGGAAAAACATGGACGGAGTAATCCTCGTAGCTAAGCTTTAGGGGGTTACTCCGTCCGGAAGCTGTGAAGAATTGATTGTTGCGACGATTTAACGCAAATGGGGGTTTGGTTCTGTCGTGATTGGCTGATCGGCATGGAGGTACGTGTAGGTGCGGATGTCGACGACGCGGCGCGATATGAGCGTCTCTGCGCTTGTTCCGGGCTCAGAACGGCTCACCCGTATCTGCTTAAGCAGCAGCAAGTGCTGCGCCATTGAGCTTGCGTCGTATGCTGACCCAGCGAATGATGTTGTAACTAAGGCAGGCCCAGGTAGCTTCCATCGAGGCTTTTACTTTTCCGCAGCATCGAAACTGGCGGAGTCCACATCGCTCTTTGATCCAGGCGTGCGGGAATTCGGCGATCTGCGATCGTTGGCGGTAGATTGCTTTTGCCTCTTCGCTCTCCATTTTGGCTTTGAAAGCCGCGGTTGCCGCAGGATCCTCGCCGCGAGTGATGGACCTTCTCCATTCGGAGCCCTTCTTCTTGGGGCCGCATTGATCACGCAGCGGACAGCAACGGCATGCTGCTTTCGGTGCTCTGTAGATTTGCAAGCGCACACCATGCTCGTTGGTCTTCACAACATGAAGAGTAAGTCGTTTGCCAGCGGGACAAACGTAGACGTTGTGCTCAGCGTCGTACGGAAACTCGCTACTAATAAACTTTCCACTGCGCCCGTGGGCGTCATACTCGGTTGGTTTCCAGCTATCATGCCATGAACCATAGAAATCGACCTTCGAGACTTCAGCGGCCTGCACTGAGGCATGATTGGTATAGTCACCATCGGCCACTATCTGCTTCGGTAAGCACTCCACAGTTTGCTGGCAGCGATTCAGAGCCGGCTCCAATTGGCGATAATCGATGGCATCGGTGGTGGCTTCCACATTCACAATCAATCCGTGGGCGGTGTCGGTAACCAACTGTACGTTGTAGCTGGGAACGGTGCCCCCCTCACCGTTTCTCATCACATGAGCCTCGGGATCGGTAGTAGAGGCTCTGGCTACGTAGTCGCGATCGTGTTTCCTGCTCTCCTGCAGCCGCTCCACTTCACGAAATGCCGCCTCCAGGCGACTGATTCGTTGCCGCCCGGCGCGGCGCTTAGCAGCGGATTGGCGTTTGGAAGCTTTCTCTTCCTCCGCGGCTTGCGCGTTCATCTCTTGTACTTGCTTCCGAGCCAAAGCCAAATGCGCTTCGATCTTTTCTTTACGACGAAATGTGTTACCGCTGGCGTGGGCTTTGATCTTCGTTCCGTCCAGCGTGACTCGTTGCATGGTGATCAGACCCTCGACACTCAGCATGCCCACTACTTGTACAAACACATCGTCGAGCGCATCTTTGTAGCTTGACCGGAAACCGGATAAGGTTCGATGACTGATAGGCCGCAATCCGCAAAGCCACTCGAAGCTAGGGTCGAACTCACATCGACGTGCAATCTCACGTGCTGAGCTTATTCCTTGGCTATAGGCGTATAGCCACAGGCTGATTAACAACTGCGGAGCCGTATGGTCTCGACCAGCGCGACCTTCGACGGCCGCAATCTCGGCGTGGTACAGACTCAAATTCAATCGCCCGACCAACTCCCAGATGAATCGCGCACTGTGGTCCTGATCGATCAAATGCTCCACGTCAATGGTATGCAAGACCAGTTGGGAACGGTTAATCGAAGCCAGGCGAGGAGGAAGCGGTGGTTTGCTCATTACCCGCAGTCTATTGCCATCAGCGCATTAGTAACAGTGATTGTATTGGTACACAGGGCAATTTCTTCACAGCTTCCTGTCCGTCCCCTCTCGGGGCCCCGGTAAACACTGACCGGCTTCTCAGGACCTATCTGAAGTTGATTCGAGACTGTAAACCCGCTGAAGCTGCTTCTGCGTGACGCTGTCGGGCGTCTTTTTCAGAGCGATATTGCGGAGAGAGCGAAAGAACGGATTACCGAGGTGGCAGATCTTCCCGATGGACCACGAGGTTGACACCGTCCAATCCACTTTCTTTCGCCGACGCTGTTCAAAGCGCTTCCATGCCGCCTCGCTGAGGCCGCGTTCTTTGAATGTTTCCGCCAAAGCCAGAGCATCTTCGACGGCCATCGCTCCGCCTTGTCCGAGGTTCGGAGTGGCCGCGTGCGCCGCATCGCCGATCAGCCCAATGCGTCCTGAAGACCACTGCGATAGAGGCTTCAAGTCACTGATATCGGTCCTCAAGATGTCTTCCATCCGAGTCTTTTGGAGCAATCCGATCCATTGCGGAAAGTAGCTGCAGAATAATGTTTCCGCATGAGTTCTGATCTCGCTCGCTGAGGAAGCTTCTCCGGCCGGGGCATCGAAGGTCATGTACCAGTAGTAGTCGTCGGCATTGATCTTTGAGAACCCGACGCGACAACCCTTCGCCCATATCTCATAGGCCTCATGCTCGGCTTTGGCGGGCAGGATACGGGCATCACGAGCTATGGCGCGATAGGAAGAAGAGCCAGAGTATCGCTTTACGCCGCCCAGTCCCGCCATGCGGCGCATCTGCGAGTTGAATCCATCCGCCCCGACAACGATCGCGGCGGCGCAGGAAGAGCCATCGGGCAGGTTTGCGAAGACCTGATCGCCGCTCTGCGTCATGGATTGGACCTCGCAACCGAAACGGACTGAGTCCGCCTCAAGCTGTTCGAAAAGCAGTCTCTGCAGGACGCCGCGATGGAGGGCAATCGTCTCGAAGCCATATTGCCTTGAGATCTGGGACATGTTTGTCGTCTGGATGTCGCCAGATTTCCAGTCCTGAAGTCGCAACAGCTTCACGGCCCATCCTGCTTCAATGATCTTCTCCGCAAAGCCAAGCCGGGCAAACACCTGCATGGGATTTGCTGCCATCCAGATACCAGCGCCTACTTCCACAAGCCCCGTGGCCCGCTCTACGAGCTTCACCTTGTAGCCGCGCTGCTGCAGGGCGATTGCCAACGTCAGCCCTCCAATGCCTGCTCCCTGGATCAGAACATCACAATGTTCTTTCGTTTTTTCCTGGGCTCTCGCTGCGTTCATGCTTCAATTGTAAGGAGATTAGCGAGTAATAGCTCGCCTTTTCTGCTCGCTTTTGAAGTGCCTGAAGGAGACGGATGAAGAAAACAACTAAGCCACGAAAGACGCCGCAACAAGCACGCTCCAGGCAGACGAGAGAAGACATTCTCGAGGCGACTGCTCACCTTTTGAACCGGAAGCCATTTGGCGAAGTGTCGACAAATCATATCGCGAAGAAGACTGGAATCAGCGTCGGGACCTTGTACAAGTACTATCCCAATAAGGATGCGATCCTGGCTGACCTCTCGCTGGCGTTCATGCAGCAGGATGCGGAACTCTTCGGACGAATTTTTGAAGGCTCTTCAGGCAGGCCTCAGAAGGAAGGTACTCTCGTTGACGATCTCGTGGACGCGCTGATGACAGCCCATCGAGACGATGCCCAAGTAAGAGGCGTCGTCTACCAAAATCTTGAACGACTGAAACTCCTGGGGCCGGCGCAGAGCGCCACTCGAAAGATTCAAGCCAAGGGAACCGCTTCTGTTCCTGAACTCGATCCGATACTGACATGGGTCGCGATTTCAGCTATCAATGCCGCTGTCCACTCCATGTCGCAGCTGCCACGGGAACTCCAACAATGGGACTTCGTGAGAGTCTTGGTGCGAAACATTCTTGACAACTTGCTAAACCCTGACGGCTCAGAGGGACGTCCGAAGCGGATGAAGCAATGATCCGATGGTTCTTTAGCGAGCCATCAGATCTAGTGGTCGGGACAGTCACTTAGAGAAACGAGAGTCTGCCACGGGTCGAAGGTGAGCTCACGTTGCCTTCGGTCTGAGACGATCTATTTTCCGATTGCCTGGTCCAGAAAGCGTTGCTCAAGCTTTACGGCTTGGGTTGAAATTGGAATACAACAAGAACCCGATTGACGTGATCGCGATCGACCACATCGAGAGACCTTCGGCAAATTAAGTAACGGAGAAAAGGGAAGTAATTAGCGGGAAAATTGGGACATCTGCCTATGAGCGGGCAGGCTAAGAAGGCACCCGAAAACAATAAATGAGCTCCAGCGCGATGCCCTGAGCAATGACAAAATCCACAAGGCGGTCGCGGTACTCTCCGGCGCTGCCGGAGACGCTCTCTGAGAATTCTGGAAGCTTCCCCTTCCGGTCTGGCTCAGACCGAAAACATAGGCCGCCCGGAATCCAACCAAGACAAAGTTCCACTCCCGTCTGACCGCAAATCTTGACCACAAATCTTAAGCCTGACCACAAACCTTAAGCCGCGCCAAGCCGAGAGAATCTCTGTACCGCGCGTATCGTCGATACGCGCACCTACCCGCCTTCTGTCTTCTGATCGGGGCTATATTAAATTCTTCACAGCTTCCTGTCCCTTCAACTCTAACCTAGAACTCCAGCCGCAGTGCGCCCTGCAGCACGCGGGCATTACTGGCAGTGCCAGTGATGCTGCCGAACGGATAGCAGGTGGCCTCCGTAATATCGCTGCATGGTGTACTGAAGCTGGGGTGGTTGGTCGCATTGAAAGCATCCGCGCGGAATTTCAGGATCACCTTGTCCTCATAGATCGGGAAGGTCTTGGCAACGCCCATATCGATGTTGAGCCATCCCGGTCCGCGGAGGTTGTTGCGCGTACCGATCTGGAAGCCGACTGGGCCGTGGAAAGCGGCAAGCGCCGCATCCGGATTGGTGTAAATGTTCACGCGCGCGCCCTCTCCGCCATTTACCTTAGCCTTCAGAAGAGCGGTCGATCCCGTCAGAATGGCGGGTGCATCGTTCGCGTATCCGGCCACAAATGCATTGGCAAACGCCTGGTAGGCATTCCCCGTGTGCCAGCTGGGAAGGCCACCTCCCAGCCGCCCACGATCGCGTTCGCCCATAGGGGCATAGTTGCGCCGATGCTCTTTCCCCGGCCAAAGGGCAATTCGTAGAGGAAGTCGCCATTCAGATAATGGGTCACGTCGAAGTCGGAGTTGCCACGGCATTCCCGCGGCCGCACCACGTCGCAGATGAAGCCATAGCCGTTGTAGGCCATCGCGATGGCGGGCAGCGAGGTGTTGTCGATCGAATGCGACCACGTGTAGTTGATGTCGAATTGCAAACCGTAGCCGGCATTCTTGTGCAGGGTCACCAGCATCCCGTTGTAGCTGGAAAAGCCCTTGTTGGTGAAATACGTGAATTCGGAGTACTGCGATCCCATGCCGACATTCGGCGGTATCAGCCCATTCGCTGCCAGCGCCTGAAGCGTGTCGGCAAAATCACCACGGTACGTGAGAGGCGCAAACCCGCGGGCAACCAGGTCTGTGTTGTTGGCAAAACCGTTGGCGGCCCCGATGCCGGTGGGAAGCATGTCCCTGAACCATGGCTGATCCCGGGTGATGGGGGTGTTTACCGGGACCGCCCGCAGGTCCGTCTCCATGCCTGCAAAGGCCGAGGACATCATTTGCCCGGAGTTCCCAATGGAATCGGGGAAATCGATCAGCTGGTTGGCATCGGCCTGGCCCAGCAGCCGCCTGCCCCCGCGGCCCACGTAGCTCATCTTCAGCAAAAAGCCAGCCGGAAACTCATGCTGGATGCCGAAGTTGTACTGAATCGAATAGGGCGTCTTCAGAGTGTTATCGATGCCAACGTTGAATGCCGCTCCATTGATAAGGCCAAAAGGAACTGCGCTGGATCCGGCCCCGTTCACAAAAGGCGTATACGGCGCTGAGATCGCAGCCGGGGCAGGCGGTGGAGGAGGAGGATTGCCCAGTCCGGTGAAGCGCGGATCGTTCCTCAGCGAAGCCACCGGGTCGCCCGGTGTTCCGTACGGGTGATTCGCACTGGACTCGAACAGGTAGGAATACAGCTCCACCTAAGAAAGCACCGCGTTGACCACCGTGTGATCGTAGATGATGCCTGCCCCGCCGCTGAATACGCTCTTCTTGTCATAGCTTGGACTGTAGGCAAAGGCGAGCCGCGGCGCATAGTTGTGGTTCGCAGGAGCGAAGTAACCCGGAGCGTGGTTTGCCTTACCACCCAGCACATAGGATACAAAGGGCACCGCTGTGTTGCCGAACTCTCCGGCCGCGCTCTGCGTCAGTCGCGCACCAAAAAACTGGTCGAAGTTCAGCGTCGGCACGGACTCAATGCCATGCGTGTCATACGGCACCGTGTAATTCTGCCAGCGCAACCCATAAGAAATCGTAAGTTGCGGCGTCAGCTTCCAGGTGTCCCCCACATACAACTCGGTTTCGTAATACCGATCCCGGAAAACCGATCCGGAGCCCTGGGGAAGAAGATCCCCTGATGCGCCGTAGTTGAACGTGGCCCCTGACGATGCGAAACGACCCAGCGCCAGGGCAAAGGCCTCATCGTATAACGACGTATCCTGCGAGCTGTTGTTCAAATCGGCGGGCCGCAGCGGGTTCGGGCCGGACGTGCTGAGGGTATCCATGTTTCCGCCCAGGCCGATCGCTGGTCCGTTGTAGTCCAGGTTCGCATAGCCGTTCGGGGTCTCCCACTTGAATGTGCCGCCCAATGTAATGCCATGCTTGTCCTTCTGCCAACTGAAGTCGTCTTTCACGAACGGAATGGGAAAGATGTGGCCCTGGGCGAAGGCGGCGCTGGCATAGGGAGGAGCCATGATCGACGCTCCTGTCCCGGTTCCACCCCAGACTTGCCATTGCGTGATGCCGGTTTTGTTGTACGTATTCGGAAAGTTGTAGCTTTCGAACGCTTCGCCGTATTCGGCCTGGTTCACTTTGGTCTTTCCGATGGTCCAGGTGTGTCCCGCAACCCAGCTATTGCTTTGGTCCTGAAATGGGTAGGTCGGCGGATCGCCGGGGAATTGAATGGCGTTATTTGTGCCGTTCGTTTTGGTAAACGTGCCGCGCCCGAAGAGTTTCATCCTGCTGTTCAGGGTGTAGTCGACCCTTTGCACAAAGTCGTTTTCCACAAAAGGAAAGGGCGCGTTAAAACGAAAGCCTGCCAGATTGATCAAATCTCCGGCATCGCCCGATAGGTCATTGGCGCGAGGGTAGCGGCTGCCGAACAGGCTGAGCAAGGACGAATTGAAACCGATGCCCTGGGGATCGAGCGCCGCGACCTGCGCCGGGCTCAACGTTTCGATTGCATTCGCGGTGTTGATGTAGGAAACTTCGCCGTTCCGGTAGGAGTCCATCGGAACCGTCTGAACCACCCTGTTGGAGAGCGTGTCACGACGGGCGTTGTAGTCGAAGAAGAAGAAAAGCCTGTTCCTCAGGATCGGGCCGCCGATACTGCCGCCGAACTGGTTGAGGACGAGTGGGGGCCTGGGCACAACGGGACTGTCGTTGTTGCTGAACCATCCGTTGGCTTCCGTGTCGGTGTCGCGATGGTATTCCACCAGGGTTCCATGAAACTGGTTGGTGCCGCTGCGCGTTACCAGTTCGTACTGGCCGCCGCCGCCCTGGCCGGCGCTGGAAAGCGGGCCCGCGGTTACCCCGCGAAACTCCTGCACGGAATCCACAGGAGCGTTGGCGACGATGCAGCCAAAGCAACCCGTAAAATTGTCGTTCACGTCGACACCGTCCAGCGTCGCGCTGCTCTGGTCCACGCGGGCGCCCGTGACCGCTCCGTCCAACGTTACACCGGGTTGCGTGGTAAACAGGGCGGTGGGGTTGCTCCGGTCTTCCAGCGGCAGGTCAGCCACAAACTGAACTTCAAAGTTGTTCCCCACGGTCGCGTCAGTGGTATTCAGCGTTACGTTTTCGGCGGACGCCGACACCTGCACCGTCTGCTGATCGGTTCCAACGCTCAACCGGGCGTTCTGTGTCCGGGTGGCGTCTACGTTCATGTACATGTCGGAGATGACCAGGGGTTTGAAGCCTTGACGCGTGAATTTGATCTTGTAATCTGGCCCCGGTCTAACCTCATTCAACGTATAAGAGCCCTCGCCATTGCTGACGGTCGTATAGGTAGCACCGGTTTGAGGATTCTGGAGGCTGACAGTAACGCCCGGGATCACCGCGCCGGTTGGGTCGGTAACAACACCGGTAATGGATGCCGCATCCTGTGCCCTCAATTGAGCCGAAAGGAGCAGGATGAACAACAAGGGAGATATCTCGGCCATCAGGTTCCGCATGTGGAGGGACCTCCTCATTCTCCCGCCCCGATCTGCGAGAGAATCTCGTATGGGCCAAGCCGGGTTGCTTTTGCGGTGCTTTCCGGCGTTACATTTGCCTTGTCATCACGGCTCCTGTCTTGTCTGCGGGTATCCGATCAGGCCCTCCTGACCAACCCAGGTCTAAAAAAGCGAGACCCGGGCCAGCCGCCGGTCCCAGGAGTGTCGTGGTTTTTGTCTCCGACCACTTACGAGGCCTAAAAAATGCCCCGGTCACGGGTCGTCGTAGTTGGGGTGGTCGTTCAGGGCACAAGCGCTGCCGGGCTTCTTCGGTGGGCGAGCGTCGCCGAATTGCTCCTATCCGCCAAGGTTAAGTTTCTCCAGTATGTTTTTGAAACGAGGATCGCCACGGAGTGGGTCCCAGATGGGCGTCGTTATCCCAGTGAGCCGACCACCACAGCGCTCGTTCAGCGACCGGTTCAATTCTTCCAGGGCTTTATCGTTCTCTCCGGACATTACATAGATTCTGGCTATATCAATCCCGAGGCACGGTGAGTCTGGAATCGCCTGGAGGAGTTTTATTCTCGTTTCCCAATAAGCCTTTCTTCCGCCGCTGCGGTAGGCTGCAGTCAGGCGATCGTGCCATCTCTTCCCATCAGGAAGGGGAAAGTTCCGCAGATCGGCCATCACGGCCTGTTCAGCCATTCCTTTCATTACATAGTCGCTGACCTCCCAGTCCACCGTAAGCCACACCCGGTCGGGCTCCATCTCTTCCGCCTCCCGAATGTATTGCAATGACTCATCGTACCGGCGCGACCAGTACAAAATAGAACCCATGTGCCGGACACAGAAGAAGGACAATGGATCAAGTTCCAGAGCGCGTCGCATGTGGCTCACCGCTTCGTCGGGGCGCCCAACGATGCTCAGAAGAGTCGCATATCGCAATTCTGTTGTCGAATCGCTGGGACTGAGCTCGATCGCCCGTCGCATATCGTACTCGGCGGTTTTCCAGTCCCCAATCATTGCTCATTGCGATCTGACCGAGCGCCGACCAGGCTTCGCCATTGTCGGGGTCAATTTCGATGGCGTGACGTGCAGCGGCTTTCGCCTCGGGTATCGGCTCTTGAGCAGGATCAGACCTCCCCCCCAGGTCTGCCAACCCCGCTGCGAGGCCCGCCCAGGATCGAGCATAGCCGGGATCGAGCACGACGGCGCGCCGATACATCTTGACCGCTCCCTCAGAATCACGTTTGCTGAGCAGATAACGCCCCTGCAGATAACCGTCGTAGGCTGAGGGATCCAGCGGCTTTGCACTGCTGAGTCTGGTCTGCTGCGACGGCGTAAGAAGCACCCGAGCATGCGAGGCAATCACTGCGGCAATGTGTTTCTGCAGGGCCGATGCGTTCGCCGGCGCGTCTTCAAACCTTCCCGCCCACAGTTGGTGACCAGACCGCGCATCAAACAAGCGAATGTCGAAAGAGACCTTGTTTTTTGATCGCAACACCGATCCTTCAATGACTGCATCGACGCCCAGCTTGCGGGCGGTCTCCGTCAGTGATTCCGGACTGTCCTTCACTGGCACTGTCGAAGAATCAGCGACGACCTGCAGTTCCGGAATGGCCGACAGTTCAGTGATCAGTTCTTCCGTCATGCCATCGGCGAAATACTCCGTATTCGGGTCGGGCGAAAGATTCTGAAGCGGAAGCACGGTTACGGAGTGGATCCTTGGCGTGAGCGATCGACGCCCACCCACCCACCCAGACAGCGATACTTGCGACCAGTATGAGCACCAGCGATGTCACACCAATCCACGTCCATCGCCTCGAAAACGTCTTCCTCTTAGGTGCCTGATCCGCCATTCCGGGGAGTTCGCTCTTCCCCGGGCCGACGGGTGCAATTACGCTCTCGCTGGATTCAACCCGTTCCTCGACGTGCGCGATAAAGCGATAGCCGACGGTTGGCACAGTCTCGATGTAACGCGGGTTGCGGGTATCTTCTCCCAGTACGTTGCGCAGCAGCCAGATGCAGCGCGTCAAGGAATTATCAGTTACCGCGGTATCGCCCCACACGGCATGCAGCAGTTCTTCCTTCCGGACCAGTTTTTCCCGATTGTGGAGCAGGAATAAGAGGGCTCGAAAAGCTTTCGGCTCAATCGTCACTACTTCGCCGGCCTTCGAAAGCGAGAACTCCCGCTCGCAAACTTCCACATCGTCAAAGCAGTAAACAAAGGACTTACTAACCATAATAAATCCGTAAGAATTTGTTAACGCGCCCAAAAAGAACAAGTCGAGCCACGCGCCCAGAGTTCCCTCAGCCTATCCGGCTGAGGAGATGTCTCGATGACAAGTCTCAAGGGTCTTGCCTGGATCTTTCTTCCGGCTGCACTGGTCCCCTCCCTTTGGGCAGAGACCCACTGTCCGGGGAACGTTGCCAGTGTACCGCTGCGTCTTGTCAACAGCTATCAAATGATAGTGGCCGTGACTATTAATCATTCGGGGCCATATGACTTTCTACTGGACACCGGGGCTCAGTTCACGATGCTCGATCCCTCCCTGGCTGCCGAACTCCACCTGGGCACGAAAGGCTCGGTCCCGGTGGCAGGCACCGGCTTTCAAACAACATCCTCCGTTGTGCAACTTGATCGGCTCGAAGTCGGCCCCTATGCTGTCGCCAAGCTGGCAGCATTGGAGTTCAACGTTCAGAGTATCCGGCCGTACAACCCGAGCGTCCGCGGAATTCTCGGTGAGGATTTTCTTCTGCAATTTGACATGTTGATAGACAACGCACATCGAGTCCTATGTCTCGACAGCTCGACCGTTTTGCGCGCTGAAGTGAAGGGATCGCGCATAGCGTTGCAGACGGCGTCTCAGGCAGACAGAGTGCCTCCGAATTCGCTCATTTTTGCCGTTCGCCTTTCCGATGGGACGCGGGCGATTCGACTGAAGCTTGACTCCGGCGCAAACGCACCGGTGCTCTACGACGCCGCTCGGTTCAAGCCGATTGAACTATTTATGGCGGGTTCGTTGCGCGGCACTGGCGCGAACGGATTGCAAATAGCCTACATTACCCTTCCGCCACAGGACGTGAAGATCGGACGCCTGCAACTAACCAATATTCCTTTTTTCGCGCCCGCCCGCGCCGAGGATATATCGAAGCCGTCGGACTTCGACGGCCTGCTTCCCCTGAGGCTCTTTCAACGTGTCTTCATTTGCCATGCCGAGCAGTTTGCCATCCTGGAAGCCCGTTCGGGGTATTGATTAGTTTCGTGGATGCTGCAGGAACGAGAGCGCGCCTGCGATGAGGCTGTAGTGCAGTTAGGAGGCAGGCCGGAAGTCTATACCGGAGGAGATGTGGGACAAAGAGATGCGGGACGAAGTAACCCCCATCTAAAGTGCCACGCATCTATAAAAGCTGGGCGAGTGGAAGTCACTTCGTCTTCAATGCCCTTCAATGCCCTTGTCCCTTCAATGCCAGCAACGACTCTGCCTGGAAGCACCGGCCTCCCCTTTGTCATCTCGACCGAAGCGCAGCGCAGTGGAGAGATCTGCGGTTCAGCGGTCCCTTCTTGGGAATGTTTTTCGACAGCGCTCACTTAGGAAAATCGACTAGAGGAAAGTGAACATCTTCGATCGTCTTGTGGTTCCACGTATAGGTCATCTCCAGGTCGCCGCTCGCGGTCTGGACAATCGCCGAGGAATCTAGTCGTCAGACGGGACTGGTACTTTGGGAAGATAGGGGGTTGTTAGAACTTCGTGGAAACTGGAACCTTGAATTGCAGTGAGATGGCAAAGGTCGGAGTTCCGTCTAGGTATAGGGTAAGCCCATGACCATAGCGATTGCGCAGATCGTGCAGTCGTATGGTGCGCGTCGGGGAATACGGACAATCCTCGACTCTCATTCCACACAACTGGGCTCCTGCGAAATGGGTAATGCATTGCCTGCAATTCCGGTGAACGGTCAGGACTTAAGAAGCTTGCGGAGATCCTTGAGCAGACGGAACAAGTGAAAGGGGTCGCTCGGTGATGGGACAAAGTCGAAGTGCTCATAAAAAGCTCTGGCCTGGTCGTCCTTCGCGTGGACTGCAAACGCGCGAATGCCGGCAATGTCTGCCGCTTGAAGCGTTCGAAGCATCGCGTCCTTGAGGAGACCAGCACCTATTCCCTGACCTTGCCATGAGATTGCCACGGCGAGACGGGCAAGCAACATAATGGGCACGGGATGACGGGCCAAACCCTTGGTGAGGCGCTGAGGAGCGTCGTTATATTCAACCTGCCCGACGACAAGCGTGTAGTAGCCGATGAGCTCCTCATCCGAGAGAGCGAGATAGGTCTGTGAGGCTTCTGCCTGCTGGTTCTGAAATGCGTATCGGATCAAGAAAAGATTGAGAGCTTCACGGCCACAATCAAACGCGTCGATCGCGTGAAAGCGTTGCAACTTTTCAATACGGAGCGAGCTCACTTAGACGCCGCTACGGTCGAAGACACTCGCTTCCTTGAGAAGCTTAGCGAGCCGCGGGGCAGGGCGGGGAGGCGCGTCCAGAGCCTCCTGGAAAGCCTTCCATTGGTCGGCGGTTAGCCCGAAACGCTGGCGATCCGGCAGTGTCTCCTCGGCACGAGCGAGAGCGCTCTCAAGAACAAATTCGCTGACAGATCTGTGGGCGGCGAGAGCGGCCGTTTGCAACACGCGCTTTGCCGACGGCGTCAACCGAAGGTCGAGCTTCTCATTGCGCGTTTCAGTGCTTTGCATTTCTCTCTCCTACTGTCCGTTACTCAAACATCATAACATGGTTGCCAGACATTGTCATGACAATGAGATTGGTCCGTGTCGCTCTATCTCATTGTTAATAAATCACTTGGACGAAACGTATCAAAAACGTATCGAAAACGGGACGGACGCGAAGACGAGGCGGGACAGAACGGATTAACCCCCGTAGTTAGCGTTAGGGGATACTTCGCCTGTCCCGCTTTTTTCGAGGTAGACCTTCCGATCCGGCTCGTCTTGCAGGATAAAGCGCCGAGCGTTGCCGCGCTGACATTCGTCCATAACCTCTCACGACACCTATACATTCAAACAGACGGAAACCTGGTGACGGAACGTTTCCACGTTTGTACGTGATTGCAGGTAAACGTTCTCCCCAGGTTCCCCACCGGCTTACTGAACCGTGATCGAGATTTGAGTCGCACCCGTTGTCGATCCGGAAGTACCGGTGAGCGTGATTTGACCGGAAGCAGCTACCGTGCCCGGCGCAACAGAAACCGTGACCGGCTGGGAAGAACCGGCATTCAGCGTGAAGCTGCTCGGAGAGATGGTCACCCCGGACTGGAGGTTGCCGGCAGAAACCGAAATGGGACCAGTGAAGCCATTACTCGCCGTGGCCGACACCGTGACCGGGAAAGATTGGCCGGCAGCGACGCTAATGTCCACCGGCGAGGCGGCGAGTTGGAAGCTCGGAGGGGTGGGAACAGCAGCGGGCGTTACAGTAACCCCAACGCCAAAGGTGTGAGCGGCCGCAATCGTCGCGATAGGATTGTGCTCCGCTTGTAAGCTGTAATAAGGCTGATAGCCCGTATTAAGTTGGGCATTTACTGATATCTCATAGTTACCGGGCGGCGTGTTTGCAGGCACAGAGATAGATGTTGTGAGCGGATTCGTACCACAAAAGTCAAGCGGCGGGGGCACATTGGGTCCCCCAGGTGGAGTTGTAAACGTCGCATTGAATACCTTGGACCCATCTAGATTGGCAACGAAAGAAGTCCCGCAGTATGAAGTAAACGTCGGGGAAATAACGGAAGGAGTCACTGCCAACGTTGCCCCACCGCCGGCTGGAATCGTGAGGGTTGACGGCGAAAAACTTAAAGTGAAATCCGGAAGTATCTGATCGTAGTGCACTACAGCAGACGGCACACCGGGGACATTTGCGTTCAACGTGACCGTTCCGGGCTGATCCAGGATAGGCGACTCGATGGGCGCATAGGGATAAACTGCCATGCTTGCCGGAGCGCATGCCGGATTGTTGGCATTGCCGTTGCAATTGGAAATATAGGGGAAGAGTTGTGAATTCGGCGAATACGGCAGCAGCACTTGCATCACATTTGGGTACGTCGAATTTGGGTAGGGGTCGATGGACACAACTGAGTTGTAGGTACCGGAGTTGAAGATCTGGGCTACACCCAATCCGGAGAACGTGTTTCCGGTAACGACGAGGGCTGTTAGGGCGGAGCCGGGAGAGACCGCAACCTGCGTTGCGTGATTGATACTGCCGGACGTGGAATCCACACTCAGCGCCCCTCCTACCGAGTAACTTGAACCGGCAGTCAGCGTGACCGTCTGCGAATTTCCAGGAGCCAGGGTGAATGACTGCGGTGAGGCCTGCACACCGGCCGGCAAGTTATCCAGGCTGAATTGAATCGGCCCTGAGAAGGCGCCTAACGCGGAGGCACTGACCTTAAACGGCTGCATAGCACCAGCTTCGAGAGCAACGGTTGAGGGCTCCACATTCACCTTGAAGTCGGAAAAGGAATTTACTTGCACGGCTACGGGAAATACCTGGGACAGGTTGCCCTCAACAAACTCCAATGGCAGACTGGTGGGGCCGCTCGCCATGTTCGCATCGACAGAGAGGCTGTGTCGTCCCGACTCGACGCCGCTGTTTTCAACGCGCACTTGATCAGCCGGATTGACAGCGTAGGGGTTCAGCCAAAAATTCTGCGGCCAGCCTGGGCCCAGATCCAAATAAATCCTGTTGGGTGAGGTACTGGCAACCTCATACGGAAGATCCGTCGCCCCGCCCTGCTGTATGGAGAGGGGTGGTATGTAGGAGAAGATGGAAGGCTGGGCGACGACGTAGATCGGTAGATCGACCTCATGATTGATTTGTGCTCCAGTGAAGGCGGCGGTGAGAACGCCCCGCTCGCCCACCGCGCTCGGGGTGACGGTGATATTGAACACGGCCTGGTCGCCAGGGGTCCCCGAAAAGGTGTATTGGGTCTGGTCCAGCCCGGTACCTGGGATAAGACCGGAGAGCTGTACGGTGATTTCGCTGTTTGAGCCACCCACCATGATAGAGAACGTGTAGGTTCCCGGCGTTAAGAGCAAGCCTGGAATGGGCGCCGCATTTCCTGGATTTGAGCCCGCAAAAAGGCTAGGGTCAAAATCTGAAGTCGGCGTTGTGACAACGAGGTTCACTTGCGCGGTATGTGTAACCGTGCCGGAGGTCGCGGTGATGGTGATCGGCGTCTGACCGGCCGTGGCGGTCCCAGGGCCATTTGCAGGGTTCAACCAGAGCATCTGTGGGATATTTGCAACTAACGGCAAAGGAGGATTCTCGAGGCTCACGCCGGTTGGCAATCCCGACACCGTAACCGTCGCAGCACCATTGAAACCATTCATAGGAATGAGCGCAATCGTAAGTTCCTGGTTTGCAGTCGTGGAAAGATTGAGCGTGGATGGTCCGGCGAAGAGTTGGAAATCTGGCGCAGGCGCAGCCACGATGAGCGACAATGTGGCGCTGTGTGTCAACGTGCCGGAGATGCCCTGCAACGTCACGGTGGCCGATCCTGTAGTTGCGCTGTTGCTTGCTTCGAAACTAATCGTCTGAGCACCTCCCGGTGTTAGCGTGAGAGAAGCCGGAGACGCGCTTACCCCCGCGGGCAGTCCCGTGATGCTCAGATTGACCGGCGAACTGAACGCGCCCACTCCATTGGCCGTGATGCTAACCTGCTGCGCTGCTCCCCCGATGGGCAAGCTGATGCTCGCAGGATTCACCGTCAGGTTGAAATCCGGGGTCGGTGTCTGGACCGTAACCGTCACTGTGGCGCTGTGAGCGAGAGAGCCCGAGGTCGCCGACACGATCAAATTGGTATTTCCAGCAGCTGCGGTAGAAGCGGCATTCAACGAGATCTGCTGTGGCGTGCCGGGCGTCAGCATGAACGTCGCCGGCATGGCGGCCACGCCACCTGGGAGCCCGGTTAACGCCACCGCAATCGGGCCGGTAAACCCATTGACCCCTGCTGCTTGGATAGTAAAGCTCTGCGAAGCCCCACCAGCAGCAAGGGTCAGGTTGGCGGGAGTCGCCGAAATCGAAAAGTCTGGCGCAGCGGTTACGTTCAGGCTCACGGGCGCAGTATTTGTGAGTGCCCCCGCTGTTCCAACGAATACTAACTTAATGTTGCCCACGGTTGCCGTTGAACTCGCTGAGAGCGTGACCGTCTGCGGTGGATTTCCCGGCGCGAGCGCGAAGCTCAATGGAGTAGCGGTTACGCCTGCGGGCAGGCCGGTCATCGTCACATTCACGGATCCGGAAAAACCGTTGACCGCGCTTGCCGAAACCATCAATTGTCCGCCAGCACCCCCGGCCTGAAGCGTGAGGCTGGCCGGTGTCGCGGAGAGTGTGAAGCCGGGAGTGGCCGCCGGCGGAGTCACGCCAAGCGAGAACTCCGCGTTGTGCGACAGCATGCCCGACGTGCCTTGCAACGTCAGTGTTGCCGTTCCCACGGTGACGGCTTGCGACGCGGTCAGCGTGATGGTTTGTGCCGTCCCTGGAGTCAACGGGAACGTGGACAAAGATGCGGTTACACCCGCGGGCAAGCCCGAAAGGTTTGCCGCCACCGTCCCGTTAAAGCCGCTGATAGCTTCGGCTCTAACACTTATCTGTTGCGTGGAACCGGCTGTCAACGCGATTGTCCCAACCGGTCCGGTTAGCGCAAAATCGGGCTGGCTGGTGCCGGTCGTCTCGCTGTGAGTGATCGATCCCGATGTCGCAGTAATGGTGAGGGGCACGGCCTCAGTTACAACACTCTTGTCTGTAGTGATCACAACTGTCTGCGACGAGCCCGAAGTGCTGTCGTGAGGAGTTGTCTCTCCTCGAATACCTTGGCTCGAACTGCCTGGACTTAATGTAAAGGCTGAAGGCGTGGCGATCGCACCTGCGGGTATTCCCGAGAGCGTTACTTGCACTGGACTGGAGAATCCGTTGACCCCGTTGACCGCGATTGCAATGGTTTCGGTGTCGTTTGGGGCGATTGTGACGCTAGGAGGAGCGGTGATAGAGAAATCCGGCTGAGGTGGGGGAGTGGTTGTCGAAGCACCGCTCGTGGTCGAGTTGCCGCCCCCGCAGGCAGTGAGTAGTGCAGGAAGCAGAAGGCCCCAGGAACACCATAACAACCGTAAGCGGCGAGACATAGGTGAATTCCCTTCAGGCCTGGGAAGCTCGACTGGATCCACAGACTTATAGCAAACGCAGCTGATCATAACAAAGAGTCGGTGCGTCAAAAGAGTACACGCGTTACTAGCAGCCTTGAGGTGAATTTGGAAACTGGTAACTCTAAAGTTGCACTTATTCAGCCGACTCGCTCATTGGACCCTTTTTCGGGGACGTCCATGCGAGTCCATGCGGAAGAAATGCAATCCCCCGCAGGACGAGAAGAAGGAATGAACCAAAGTCAACATCTTTGAGTGCGAGATGGCGAGTTTTCGCCAGTTACCGTTCTTCAATGCCGACGAGGTTGTCGCGGGTACGACAACTCGTCGCATGCGGGATCCTACCTTGACCTCCGCAAACTAAGGCACGCGGTAGCCTTCCAGTTCGGCGCCATCACGCAATAGAACCACGTAGGTGACTCCGCGGCGCGTGGCAAGCACGCCGGAAAACAGCACCCGGCGCTCGCCGAAGAGCGTGCTGCGCGGCACCTTCAAATCCATGATCTGCTTTCCGTCCGCGAGGCGGAAGAGCCTGAATGCACGATACCGGCCGAACACCACAACTTGGCCCTGGTCGCAATCCACTAGCGCATATTGCCGATCCCCGGACAAATCTTCGATGCCGCAACCCCAGGGCCCGAGCGCGTCGGGTGGGATACGCTGCGTGTAGTCCACGTTGTATTGAAGCCGTCCCCAGAAGTTGAAGGCTTTATAAACATCGTCCAACGAGGAGAAGCCCAGCGGAGCGAGTTTGGGTGCACATGCATTGTCGGCAGCCTGCTGCTGATTCTCCTTCCGCTCAACTTCCTCGTCGTGTTCTTTGTCAATCCGCCTGCTTTATTCCGGCGTCGAAGGCTTTTGAGCGGGATAGGATCTGACGACCATCGTGTAACGACACACCGTTTCAAACTCCAAGCCGGGAAGCGTCAGGGTTTCCAACGCATACTGGCCGGTGTGGGTCACGTAGCCGCCGGTCGTTGCGCTGCTGTGTTCCTGAAGGCCGCTCACCATGAAGGCTCCTTTGGGACTGAATCCCATATCGCCAGCGGCCAGCTTAGGATCGGTGATCGCGATGCGGCGGAGAAGCTTGAACCCGTGAAGATCGATAATGTTGAGCACACTCCGCGGCGGCTTTGCAGATTCACTGGAGTTCAGGTCCCATGAGCCTGCGTCCTGGCTCAACCGGACCACGAGATAGTTCCCTCCAGGATCCATCAAAAGCTGATCGTTCCGATCATATCTAGCTCCCCCATTGAGTTCACCGTATTCTTCTTCGTTCGGCCCCACGTCCACATCCAGCTTGTCCTCACGGGGTTGCGATGTGTCCCAGTCCGTGATGCGCAGCAGATTCCAGATTTGCTTGGGTTGTTCGAACTGCTCGGAGAGCATCAGCAAGGCGCCATCGGGCATCGAATGCAGGGTCGAGTACCGACCATCATTCTGCGGGTTGTGCAACTTGTACGTGAAGGACCTGGCGCCCCAGTGCCCGTCGCACCGGTCAGGAAGAGCACGAACAGTATGAAAACAGTCAGTCGCCCGGGCATCAAGGCACTTTACAGCCATTGTTGACAAAATTCCAGGCTCAAATGTATCACTGGTGCAAACAGGCAGAAATTTAGTGGTCCGGGACAGCCACTTAGGGAAAAGAGAGTCTGCTACAGGCCGAAGGTGAGCTCACTTTGCCTTCGGTCTGTGACGATCTTTTCGCCGGGTCCTCGCTTCTGTAGAGCTTCTGAAAAATGGCGGCCGCTTTACCACTTACAGCAAAGTTCCAGTCCCGTCTGAGCACAAATCCTAGTCGCTTCTGACCACAAATCCTTTGACCACAAATCCTTGGATTCGCTTTTATCCCTCGGAGCGGCAGGGGGTTGCTTGCATAGAGCGCCCACGCCAAAGTCGACAGCAATAAATAACAAAGTTTCTTTGTAGTACGATCGTAATATAATATCTTCAACATGCGATATCCGGCCGCTCATAAACAGCAAGCGTACGAGCGCATCCTGCGAGCAGCAGGCAATCTATTCCGCAGACGGGGTTATACGGCCACCGGGATTGACTCCGTGATGGCCTCGGCAAATCTGACTTCGGGGGCGTTTTACGCACACTTTCGATCCAAACAAGACTTACTGGCCAAAGCTCTGGACGCTGCTTTTCGCGAATCTCGCGGCGCCTGGTCTTCGCAGCCTGAAACGCTGCAGGGGCTCTCGTGGGTCCGGAAGTTCGTCTCCTTCTATTTGAGCAGCGAACATCGGGACAAGCCTGAAGCCGGCTGCCCCATGCCGGCACTCGCAGCGGAAATTTCGCGTATTGGAGGAATGCCACGCGCAGTCTTTCAGCGGCACCTGCAGAATTTGATTGAGACAGTCGAAGCTAAGTCCGGGTTGGCTCAGGACGCCAGAACCCGCGCTATTTCGGCGATCGCGCTCTGTGTTGGGGGGCTGATTCTGGCTCGCGCGGTTAAGGATCGAGGGTTGTCTGCCGATATCCTGGACGCTTGCCGCGAAGCAGTGATTCGGGAGGTCGACCATGCATAGAGAGGAAGGCCTGTTCCTGACAGCACCCTCGTGAAGCAGAGGGTTCGGCCGGGCACGGGGCGAGGTCTGCCATGAGTACGTTCCTGAATTTCGGAATCGAGTTCGGATTGAGCCTGCTAGTCTCTGGCATGCTCGCGAAATGGTACGTGTGGCCATTTCTCAGCGCGCGGCCCTTTTCTCAAGCACTTCTTATCCTGCTCGTCCCGTTTCTGCCGCGATACCTGGGACTCATGTCGCTGGTGCCAGGCGTGGTCGATCCAGCGGTGACACACTCGGCATTCGCACAATACCAAGCCTATGGCGATCTTGCCGCCTTTGTCCTCGCGTTCGCTTGCTTTGCGCTCATCCATTTCCGGCATCCACGAGCGATTGCGGCGACCTGGATCTTCAACCTGTTTGGGTCTCTTGACTTTCTTCACTCTGTGCTCCGAGGCACATTGGAGGGAACGGGAGGCAGTCTCGGAGCTTTCTGGTACATACCAGTCTGCTATGTACCACTCGGCCTGGTTACACATTTCATGATCTTTCTGTTGCTGGCGAAACGCTCTCGGGAATATCAACCACGAACCGCAGCTTAGGAGGAGAGAGATGATCGGAAGATTGCCTTCATCGAATCCGGGACTCAAGTTAATTCTGACCATCACGGCAGTGACACTTACAGTTCTTGGCAGCGGCCTGATGTTCGCAACCCACCGTATGGCGGTCCTGTACGGGGCCGCGGAGAGTATCTCCCGGACGAATGCGGCCCGCACTGCTGGAGCGGCAATCCTGGCGCTCGGGATTCTGGCTTGGCTCGGACGAAATCAAGAAGTCAAGATCCTCCGTTACGCCGTAATTCCGGTTCTGTTTGTCTGGTTCCTGGCCAAGACCGTGGTTGCGTACCTAGCGATAGTGAACGACGTCTTCAAGTCTGGTGTGGGCAAGATCGTATTCGTTTTCGATTTAATTTTCGCCCTTATCTATGGCTACTACTTTCTGAGGACCTGTTGGATTACCAGGCGCGAATTGTAATCGATTCGTATTTTCGGTCTTTGTTACCAACCTGCGCCTTACCGCTCGACCTGAAGAAGCTCGTTGCCGACGAAGCATTGCGCCGCCTGCGCGATCAGGATGCACCCCGGCCCAGCACCCGGCTGCCCCCTGCTGGCAGGCGAGTCTGCAGTGACCGCGCAAAACCGCTCCGCCGATCTGCCCACACTCACCCGGCAACGGAAGGGCGATCCGGATGCCATCGCTCTCAAAGCCCTGGAGAGAGACCGCCAACGCCTTTACCCATCGCCTTCCGAACTGGCTGCAGATATCGAGCGCTATCTGCGCAACGAGCCCGTGGCGGCCCATGTGCCCAGCCGAGCTACCGCGCACGCAAATACATCCGCCGCCATCGCGTAGGAGTGGGGCTGGCCTCCGCTGTGTTGCTGCTGTTGCTAGGCGTCGGCATCGCCCAGACAGTCGAATTGCGCACCATCCGCAAAGAACGTGAAAAAGCAGGACAGACGGAAAGTGAATGGCCAGCCCCTGAAACACCAAAATGCAGCGCATAGCGGTGCTATTATTGGTGTAAAGGGGCGAAGCTATGAGAGCATCCGTAACGCTCGATGACGATCTGCTGAAGAGGGCGCACGAGTACACCGGGTTGACGGAGAGGGCGGAACTGCTTCGCGAAGCTCTGAAGTCAATCATTGCGAGGGAAGCCGGACGCAGGCTTCTGGCGCTGGCCGGGACTGCTCCGAATATCAAAGATGTGCGTAGGCGTCGAGTGGATAAACCGTGATCCTCGTCGACACTTCCATCTGGGTTGAAATGTTTCGGAGGGGAAGATTCAAGGCGGAGCTGGCAACTTTGATCGGGAATGACCAGCTCTGCACCCATCCGTTCGTAGTTGCGGAATTAGCGTGCGGGTATCTCCCAGACCGTCGGCAAACACTCCTCGAGCTCGACAAACTCACCGCACTACCAACCATACGCACGGCGGACGTGCGATACATGCTCGAAACTCGCGGCTTGTTTTCCAAAGGCATCGGCTTCATCGATGCTCAACTCATTGCCTCGTGCATCACGTCGCATGGCACGCAGATCTGGACCATCGACCGGCCTCTCGGCAGAGTCGCGGAATCCCTCGGCCTTCGCGCGACTCCCTAACATTCTCGACCCCTGCGCTGGGGAGACTTCCGAAAACGGAATTAGTCACCATGTTGGGTGCGATATCCGGTGACAGCATGTCACTTCCTCCGATGAGTGAGCGTCCCGTCTGCGCACGAACGTCCCGTCTGTGCACGAATTTTCAAATTGCGGGCGAACCGGTGGGATCCAGGATTCACTCGCGAATCATCGTTCAATCTCAGGTAGATGATCGTGAAGCAATTGGAAGCTTGAGTACGGACCTTTATTCGAGGCGGCGAATCCCTGATACACGAGGTCAAGTGGTTGCCACGGATAACGAGATCCAGGCGCTCGAATCTTCCACCCGGTGATGACTCCACTTGACTTCCAGCCAACGGAACCGCCGCCGTAGAGTTTGCGTATCCCTACATCGGAGACGCAACACCACCCCCTTGGAGGAACGCATGCTGGCAGATATGCGCGACGCGCTGCGGCAACTACGAAAGGCCCCCGGCTTCGCGCTGACGGCGATCATCACCCTCTTACGGCGGTTTTGAGGGCAACGCACAAAGCTTTCGCATTCTCAGCAGGCTCGCTTTCCGGTCCGCTAATTACAGAGGACTGGATCTCACCCGTGCGACCTTGGCGGCCGTTCTGAAGTATCCGTGGTTCAGGGGAGAAAATCCTGAAAAAGTCAGGAAGTTCGGCGCGTACGAATCAGAAAGACGAGATTTTGAATTCGCTCGAGAGCTTTACCCAAATAGTCAGGCCCAAACCATGGAAGCTGCGCTGATGGATTGGGCTGACGATATCACCTACTCCATCCATGACCTCGAAGATTTCTACCGCGCCGGCAGAGTGCCCCTGCATCTGCTCGGCAATCGAGACCCTAGCGAGCGCCAATATTTTTTCAGTGACCTGTTTGAACGACGACAAGCGCAAAACGCGCGGCAAACCCAGCGGCGCAGCGACCTTGAAGAAGCTTTTACTGACATGATGTTCTCAACGTTCCCACCGATACGTGCCTACAGCGGCTCCGAAGCGCAAAGAATCGGCCTGCGCAACTTCACGGGCACACTGATCGGCCGTTATATTAACGGTGTTGATCTCATCGAGAAGGACGGTCGACTACGCGCGCAAGTCAAGCCCCAGTATGAGGATGAAGTATTCATGTTCAAACAACTCACTTGGACTTACGTGATCGAAGCCCCGTCTCTGGCGACACAACAGTGGGGATTAAAGCAGAAGATCAAGAAGCTCTTCTGCGTCTATACAGAGGCGGCCGCTTCCCCGAAGGGAATGGAAGCTCTTTCCTGTGTACTATCAGGAGCGCTTGAAACGAGCGGCCGGAGAGGGAAATGAACTCATTCGCGTCTACCGCAAACCGGACAGAACAAGTGCGCCTTGAAGGCTACAATTAAACCCGCCCGTCAGGAAAGATATGGTTACGCGCCAACCGTCCGCGAAACGCAACGGATCAATTGTGCTGGAAACCGTGCGCGCTGCTCTCTCCCGAAATCCCATTCTTCTCAAAACACTAGAATTGATTTTCCCAAACACAGCAGAGAGCTTGTCCTTTCAGGGTTTGCGCTTTCAACCTTTCATCGCCGTACATCGCAACCTTGTTAGCGTTGAACCTTTTCTGTTGCCTAAGGAACGATTCGGAGGGTCGCAAGACGTTGAGCTGGTTCCTCTGGTCCGCCATGTTGTAGATGAGGCTCTTCGTTCTTACGCTCGTGGGAGCCCACATCTTTTGGAATATGTGGGAAAAACGCCAATTTCCCCATACGGAAGCATGGGCCTGAGCGTTAGCCGCTGGGGGCACGTGGATTGGGACTACATACGCGATCTGGATTGGCGGATCTTTTTGCCTCCTGAGATCGGCCATCTTTCCGGCTTCAAGTCAGAACTGGAGCGGAACCTGACGCAAGAGCTCCACAAATACAAACTCTATCCGCTGTTGTTTGGAAAGGATGCGCAAGAGCTCCCCCAGGTGCAACTCCGCGACAAGCGGACTGCCGTCGTCCACGGGTTTCACTTCTTTCTGATAGCTATGAAGCCCGGGTTTGTCCGGGGAGACATTCATCATGATGGCGGCTACTCTCCTCACTTCGCCTATTTTCCTGAGGGCTCCCTGGATGAATACCTAGAATCGGCCAACCTGCAGTGGTCTGAACTAATCGCACAGCAGCGAGACGACTACATCGAGATGTTCGACCAACTGAGCTTCAATATCTTCGGTGAGAATACCGGCAAAGACCGTCTGTATAAGACGCGCGACTGGTACCTGCACAAAGCATTCAAGTGGTACGCCTCACTGGCACGGGCGCGAGGGCTCTCTGCGCTTGAAGAAGATCTTCTCTATCAATATGAACATTTTCAAGGATCAGAGGCCGAGCTTGCCTATTTGGCGAGATATCGATACTACGCTCGCATGGCTCCCAGCCGGCCACACCTGGAGCAGATTGATCGTGATCTAGCCCGCGCCGCAAGCATCGCATACGCGCGGGCGAGAAATTCCCACGACCCATTGGTCGGGCAACACCTCAGCACAAACCACGCCGATATCATACTCTTGGAAACCGTTCCCGAGAATTATGTAGTGGCGGCGCGGAGGCTTCTCGAGCAGGTTGAATCCTCCTTGCACGATCAGTTGGGGTGTTCCCCGGTTGCGGGGCGGATTCGTTTCGCGGACAATCTTGCTGCACCTTCGTGCGTGCAAGGCGACGGTCAGGTGCAAGCTGCCTTGATACCAGCCGAGTGGTCGATGGTCTTTTGTGATTCTTACGTCTGGCAAGTCGTAAAAAAGGCCGCGGAAGAGAAGCGGCCCATCGCAGAGGAGGATATCCGCCAGGCCCTTGCGGTGCTGCTCGCTTCACTTCTCAGGCAGGCGTCGCAATTCCCCGGCGTTTCCACCGGCCCCGTTACCGATAATTCGAATGGCGATTGACTTTAAACGGATGTCTCCCTACGGGCGGGGCCTACCGAATGTCCAAGCAGCACTGAGATGCAGCAGCAGTTTTTCAAAGAGGTTGTGGCGCCACCTTCTGTAATTTTTTTTAAACTTTTATAGGTTCCTTGGAACACGGCAGTATAATTTCTAGTCGCAAAGAGAATGACTCTGAGCAGTGAGATCATTCCTTAGCCTCCGATGGTTCTCTCCGCATCAAGAATCAATATCACAACGACAATTGAAAGGAGTGAGCAGCATGCCACGTACTCCCGCCGAGATTAGAGAACTGGCCAAAAATTCCGGCGTCAAGATCGTTGACTTCAGGTTTATTGATCTCCCGGGAATGTGGCAACACTTTTCAATTCCCGTGGAAGATCTCGAAGACGACTTGTTCAGCGATGGGATCGGCTTCGATGGTTCGAGCATTCGCGGATTCCAGCAGATCCATGAGAGCGACATGCTTCTGATTCCGGACGCCGAAACCGCCGTTGTGGACCCGGTGCTCTCCATTCCCACACTGAACCTGATTTGCGAGGTGTACGACCCGATCAGCCGAAAGGCTTACAGTCGCGATCCACGCCACGTGGCACGCAATGCGGAACTCTACCTGAAGAGCACAGGTATTGCTGATATGAGCTATTGGGGACCCGAGGCGGAGTTTTACATCTTCAGCGACGTCCGCTACGACCAGACGGCGCATAGCGGTTACTATTTCGTCGACTCCGACGAGGGCATTTGGAATACAGGGCGAGAAGATGGCCCAAACCTTGGCTACAAACTGCGACACAAGGAAGGCTACTTCCCGGTGCCGCCATCAGATCAACTGCAGGACGTCCGATCCGAAATCATGCTGGCTCTCCAACAATTGGGAGTGAAAGTCGAAGTGCATCATCACGAGGTAGGCACCGCCGGCCAGTGTGAGATCGACATGCGCTTCGGCACGCTCACCAGGATGGCCGACAATTTGTTGTACTACAAGTACATCATTCGCATGATCGCCAAAAAACATGGCATGACGGCCACATTCATGCCCAAACCGCTCTTCGGCGACAATGGCTCCGGCATGCACGTCCATCAAAGCCTTTGGAAAGGCGAGAACAATGTCTTCTACGATTCCAACGGGTACGCTCTGTTAAGCCAGACCGCCAAATACTACATTGGCGGACTTCTCAAACATGCACCGGCGCTATTGGCGTTCGCTGCCCCCACCACAAACTCGTATCGTCGGCTGGTACCGGGCTACGAGGCTCCGGTGAATCTGGCCTACTCACAGCGCAACCGCTCGGCTGCGTGCCGGATCCCCGTCTACTCCACCAGTCCGAAGGCAAAGCGCATCGAATTCCGTTGCCCCGATCCTTCCGCCAATCCCTACCTGTGCTTTCCTGCTCTCCTGTTGGCCGGACTCGATGGCATACAGAATCGCATCGATCCTGGAGATCCATTGGATAAAGACTTGTATGAACTGGAGCCGTCTGAAGCAGCAAAGATCAAGAGCACACCAGGCTCACTTGGTGAAGTTCTAGACGCTTTGGAGGAAGATTACGAGTTTCTGTTGCAGGGCGATGTGTTCACCCAAGATTTGATTGAGACTTGGATCCGCTACAAGCGAGAGCGCGAACTGGCTCCGGTCAACCTTCGCCCCGTGCCCTACGAATTCTTCCTTTATTACGACCTATAGGGTAGGCGAAGATTCAATCGTGGCAGCAGTATCAACGTCAGACAGGAGGTTGCTATGACCGTCGATGATGTGATTGTACTCATCGAGAAGCGCAGGAAACAACATCTCCATGCCCCAATAGGAGATGATGCCGGCGATCCGTTGCGCTGGAGCGAGGGTGGATTTCAGCGCGCCATTGTTAACGAATACGACGCTCTCTTGGAAGAAATACAACGTGTAGAAATGAAGGTGGGAAGCAGGTAACTGCTCCCCATCCCTCGCTTCTTCGCCAGACCCATTTCGGTTGGGTTACCCAATAAAGAATGCCACGACGCGCCTGAGGTGCCCAGCCGTCCAATCGGAACTCGGCGAGGAGTGTGGAATTTCGCCTCGATCCGTGTCTCTTCCGGTATGCCACGAGAACCGCATCGCAGGCGGAATCCTTGTTCGCTGCGGAGAAGCCAACGCTGGAGATGATGGCCAATGGCTCAAGCCTACATACTGAACGATCTGTGCTGTTCCATAGACGTTGAGTCTTCGCCGGTGATATCAACAGTCTTGTTGATGGATCCGGACGGGGAACGCCTTTGGACTGGTGAGTAGTTGGCTTAACCGGAAGGTATCCAACCTCCGCCTCGCGGTTGGTCTTCTAAAGTCGGCATGGCTCCGGGAATCCGGAACCGAGATGCAGGATGCAGGATCCTACGGCATTTTCCGGTACCAACCCGGAACGCGCGTGGATTACTTCCGGATTGGCGGTGATCCGACCGGAACAGCATCCTCCGTCCAACTCAGTTCGACGACGGCTTCTCCACGTGGTCGATCACCATGACGTCCGCGTTCGCCTTGGTGCTCTCCAGCTTCAGGCCCAATTGCTCTTGTAATGCTACGTACAGGCTTGGCGGCGCATTCGGATCATTAGTATCCGGCGGCGGAACATGAGCGCCCATCGCCGCGAATTGTGACTCGTCCGGCGTCCAGTTCAGGTTGAAATCATACCGGTCGGTCAGCCCGGTTTGATCCACCACCGGTTTGTCCATCACCGCTTCCTGCATGCCGTGGCAGAAGTCCTTCATCGTCGAGTTGGTCACCCTCAGCCTGCCCAGGGCGCCGAAGAGAAAGTTCCCCGGCGTGCTCGGTTTGTCCGAAGTGACGGTCATCTTTGGGCCGCCCTTGGCAACGGTCAACGCGTAGACCGAAAGCTCGCGCTGCTCGTTATGAAACTTCAGGCCAAACCGCTCCACCAGTGCGTCCCTGATCAGGATCCGCATCTGCTGGATGTTGGGCTGGCCCTCCACATCTGGGACGCCGTCGATGTCGTACTTCTCGTCAAACCATGCCGGCGCATTCGCCATCTGCTTGGTCTGGATCGAGTAGCCGAACGTAACCAAGTCATTGACGGTAGTGTTGATCGTCATCACGTGACGCCCGCGAATAGTAAACAGCTTGCCGGGTCGATTCGGATCGCTCGGTTTGATCGTCACCACATCGAACCTCGGATTGGCATCCGCTGCCATCGGCTTGGGCGGTTCGGGAATCGGCCACGCCGCATCCTCCGTCGTTCGATCGAGGTTGAGCGCCAGCGGATTCGGTCCTTGTGTCCAGTTCCCCGTGATCGTTTTTCCGTCAGGGCTCATTTTGCCCTCGTACTTGCCCCCAATCCTGTCGATTGAATATGTCAGCACTCCGCCATCAAAGCTTGCCTTGTTCGCCACCAGGGGTTGACCTCCCTGATCGATGCTGTAGTCCACCACCTTCAGGTTGCCCTTGTCGTCCTTGCTGATCTTGTTCTCAATACGCAGATCCCGATTCCCCTGTGGAACGTGCAGCGTCCCCTGCCAGATCCCGACAATGTCCGTCGCCGAAGCGGGCGTCGCGGGGCTCTGTCCGGCCGGCGCCGGGGCTGGTGCGGCCTGCGCATTCGCAACCGGCCCGATGGACATCATTAACAGAGCTGTAACGATTGCTGCCTTGACAAACCGGGGCCCATGCAGCGGCTTGCCGGCAAAACACACATTGCACCTTGCCCGTTCGCTTCCCATGTCGAGAATCCTTTTCTGCGCCCCTACCGATGATCGCGAAAGGCGCCAACCGCCGCTGTCTCCCATTTTGGGAAAGAATACACCGGCAATACGTACACTGCCGATGATCAAAATAATCTGCGCAGCCCTGGGTTTTCGCGGATCGAGGCCGAAAACTTGGCGCAGTTCTTTGGTTCCCATGCAGCCACTCTTTTCGATGAGGACAATGCGAGTTTATATTTAAAGGCCCATGTCACGCCCTGTTCCGGTCGGGTCGTCGCCGGTAATCCGCCCGAAGTTTTAGTCGTCAGTTTTAGTCGTCAGTTTTAGTCGTCGGTTTTAGTCGTCAGGTTTTAGTCGTCAGACGGGACTGGTACTTTGGGAAAATAGGAGGTTGTTAGAACTCCGTGGAAACTGGAACTTTGAATTGCAGTGAGATGGCAAAAGTACCAGTTCCGGTCTGACGACTAAACTTATGACGACTAAACTTAACAGAAACGGCGGAAGGAATCTGTAACGGTTGGGGCAGCATCGTCACTACCTAGAGGTTTGATGGATCGCGTTTGAATCTAGACGGCCACCAGAACTGAGGAGACTTTATTAATTCCATCTCGCTAACCACAACTCTCCCCGGAACCGTTCCGCCAGCTCCGGCCTTCGGGTCGGCACCCGATGCCATGTTTGAAAAAATGCGCCCATTGCAAGTTCTCTTGGTTGATGACGACGTGTCGGTACTCGGGGTTCTCACCGGCCTCCTGGAGAGCCTAGGTCACGCGGTCATCTCTGCGGACAACGCGCCTGATGCTGAGCTAGCCTTTTCCGGGCATGGCCAGGTCGAGTTGCTCCTATCGGACTACAATTTGGCAGAAACGACAGGCTTGATGTTGGCTAAGAGATTCACAGCGCATAAACCGGAACTGCGGGTGATTCTAATGTCCGGAGGAGATCTTGGCCAAGAAACTCTAAACGAGATCCGCAGTCGAGACTGGGCTTTTTTGTCGAAACCAATGAGCCATTCGGATCTTGTGAAGGCACTGAGGAACCCCTCTAGCCCGTGCATGGCCGATTGAAGTGCCGTCAAGGTGTACTCGGCTGGGAGTTTAGTGGTGAGTCGGGCTTGGTGGCAAATCCGCGATGGAAGCGTCCATTGAGAATGCTCCAGCTGGTCGTTGTCCGTTGCATCGTTTTCGCGCTGCTGGGCTCGCTTGCGCCACGTGGCGCGCAGGCGCTCGCTTCGTCTTCTCCCAGATTCATCGTAGCCACCATCAAGCCAAGCGATCCGAACAGAGCCGAGGCTGATGGAAGCGTCGGGTTTACGCCTTCTGGTTCGTTCGATGCGAAGTCGCAATCGCTGAAGGAAATCATCGAATTTGTGCAAGACTTTGGCTATTACAACGTCGACCAGCGTATCGTTGGCGGACCGAAGTGGCTCGGTTCATCGAAATTCGACATTGAGGCCAAGTGCGACGAAGAAACCGTGCATACTTTCGGGAAGATGCCGCTGAAACAGCAAATTCGCGCTGAGCAAAACATGGTTCAGGCGCTCCTGGTCGAGAGGTTCAAGCTGCGAACGCATCATGAGATGAGGCGATTTCCAGTCTATGCGCTGGTTCAGGCGAAAAGCGGATCCAAGATGAAGCTATCGGGTTTGACCGGCGAGGACGAACTCGGTGATGCGGATGGGCCGCCGGGGAATTGGAAAGCAACAGGCGTGACCATGCAAGTGCTCGCCAACGAGCTTTCGTCGCTCCCTGAGATCGGCGGCAAGATTGTGGTTGACAGGACCGGCCTCAAGGGAAGCTTCGACTTTGTGATTAGGTGGACGCCGGATCCGACGATGGGGGCTGCACCTCCGGACGCCGACGACGGGCTGAAATCCGGCTCTTCCGCTCCTTCGCTTCTTACGGCATTGCAGGAACAGCTCGGCCTAAAGCTTGAATCGACGAAGGAGCCGGTTGATGTGATTGTGATTGATTCGGCCGAACTGCCGACGCCGAACTAGGGCGATCATTAGAAAGGGGATTCCTCTTTTGCGAGCTCGGCACAGTTTGGCTATTGTGTTCCTCATTTCAGCGCTCTCTGCTCAGGCGCTTGGGAGATTGTGGCCAGACGGGACTGATACTTTTCCGAAAGCTTAATAGCGTTGCCAGTTGCTGTCCCTACGAAAAATCGTTACGGATCGAAGCCGAGGCGAATTAAGGTTAGACCCCTAGCTAAGGCTGTTTTTTCTAGTAGTCCCCCAACCGGAAATCAGAGAAACGCTGCAGCGTTTCCCTTTACTGATCGTTGGAAACGTGACAAGACCCCCTTCGGGATTTGGAGTTAATCAACCCATGCGATAGGCACTTCAGGTAGGGGCGTCTCCCGCAGCGTCAGCCCTTCCGGGCTTCCGGCTGGTCGGGCGTAGCGTCTGAGAGGCATGGTCTAATCCATTGATAGGGAGTGCCTATCATATGGAATTAAGACACCTTCGTTATTTCGCAGCGGTTGTCCAATGGAAGGGGTATCGGGAGGCTTCGCGGCACCTGTATATTACCCAGCCTTCGATCAGCGAGGCCGTATCTGATCTTGAGAGCGAGCTCGGCATCAAACTCTTTTCGCGGGACGGCCGCGTAGCTCGGCTTACTCCTGAAGGACAGATGTTCTATGAGGAAGCAATTAAGACGCTCGTCCAGGCGGAGCGATCCATTGCAACTGCGCAGCGCGCTGCCAAGGGAGAAATAGGCAGGCTTGGAATCGGCTTTATAGGATTTGCTACTCACTCGTTCCTCCCCGGCTTGCTGCGCAAATACAAGGCTCGTCATCCGGGGGTCGCGCTGCGTCTTGAAGAGAATGTGCCTAGCGGGCAAGACCTTGCATTCGATCGCGGAGAGATCGACATCGGCTTCACGCGTCCACCTTCTGCCGATCGCAGTTCGTCCTATGAGTCGCGACTGCTCTTCCGCGAACCGCTAGTCGTAGCGCTTCCCAAGACCCGCAAGGTCAAAGCAAAGCGGATTCGCATTGCGGATCTCGCAGGCGAGCGCATCGTCACCTTTCAACGTGCAAGCTCCCCGGAGGTGTACGACACGATTATCCGCGCCTGTAATGACAACGGATTCTCACCGCGTATGCACAATGAGCTGAACAATATGCACTCGGTCCTCTCCACTGTCGAAGCCGGGGAAGGGGTAGCCATTGTTTCCGCATCGGCCCGCAACTTGCGTGCAGACAACGTCTCCTTCTTCCGCCTGCAGCCCGACAACGTCCGCATCGACTTTGTCGCCACATGGCGCAAGGAGGGACCTTCGATTGCTCTCAAATCGTTCCTCGAACTGCTCGACGAAGAACTGCCCGCGATTCGACAGAAGACGCGTTACACCTAATCGGTTGCGATAGGAAATGCCTATCGTCTGATTGGAATATACGACGCATCTCTATCACCCGCCGCGAATCTCTTTTGGTGTAGTCGCAGCCGTAAGGAGGTTGCAGTGGGAACCAAACAGAAAACAGTCATCATAACCGGGGCATCGCAAGGTATTGGAGCGGGGGTCGTGCAAGCGTTCCTCGATCGGGGCTATAACGTCGTAGCCACCTCACGCAACATCACAAAATCCGGTGCATTTAACGGGTCCGGCCAGCTCGTTCTGGTGGACTGCGATATCGCTGAAAGCGCCGAAGCCGCCAAGGTAGTTGAAACAGCGATCAGCAAGTTTGGATCGATTGACGCGCTGGTGAACAATGCAGGCATATTCTTCGCGAAAGCCTTCACCGACTATACGTCCGAGGACTTCAAGGCCCTTTCAACCACAAACCTCGAAGGTTTCCTCTATGTGACGCAGGGGGCCGTAAAGCAGATGCTTGCGCAAAAATCGGGTGGCAGTGTGGTCGGCATCACCAGCTCACTCGTCGTGAACCCAATCGCCGGCGTCCCCGTTTCCGTGCCGATGATCACTAAGGGCGGTCTCGAAGCAGTTACCCGGAGCTTGGCGAGCGAGTATTCGAAGGAGCACATCCGTTTCAACACCGTCGCTCCTGGTGTCGTGGATACTCCCCTTCACAAAAACAATCCCAAAGACTTTCTCAAGTCGTTCTCGCCGATGGGTACCATCTCAGACGTGAACGACATTGCGGACGCAGTTGTCTATCTCACTGAGGCCCGTCATGTGACGGGGGAAGTGCTCCACGTGGACGGTGGTGCGCACGCAGGTAAATGGTGAGCCCGAAGTGCCCGAAGCCGGCGAACGCGGAGCACCGGCTTGCGGAGCTTGGCATTGAGTTGGCGCCCGCGCCTACCCCGCTTGGCGCTTATGTTGAGAGTGTCCAAACGGGCAACCTTCTTTATCTCAGCGGCATTCTCCCGGTCATCGGACATGAACCGAAGTTCGTAGGCCGGCTGGGCAGAGAGTACAACGTCGAACAGGGCCGCGAAGCCGCGCACGGAGAAAACAAGGATGACCGCTTATCAAACAACCAACGCAGTAGCTGGTTCAACCCAGGAAGTCATGAAGGTGCATTACACCGCCAAAACCCATACTTCGGGCGGTCGGCGCGGCGGCGTCTCCCGCAGTGATGATGGCCGCCTGGATGTTAAGTTCTCGGCTCCCCTCGTCCCGGGAACTGGTACGAATCCGGAGCAGTTGTTTGCCGCTGGTTGGTCAGCCTGTTTCATGAGCGCCATGGGGCTTGTGGCCAACAGGATGAAGGTCAAACTTCCGGCTGAGGTTGCCGTCGATGCCGAAATAGACCTGTGCAATTCTGGCGACGTTTACTTCCTCCGGGCACGGCTTAACGTCAGCCTGCCGGGTTTGGAGCGCGAAGTCGCCCAGGCCATTGTGGACGCCACGCACGGCGAGACATGTGCATATTCCAACGCTACACGGGGCAACATCGACGTCACGCTCAACGTGGTGTAGGCCGGACCCGGAACAGACCGTTTTACAAGAATTGCGACGAACTATGACTTCAATCTTGATGCAAACCTGGAGTACACAGATGAGCGAGCATGCCCACGTAGATGGGGTTTATCCCTTCCCGGCTGTGATGCAGACGCGGACGATCGAAACCAACGGAACATCCATCCATGTGCGAGTCGGCGGCCATGGCCCGGCAGTGGTCATGCTGCACGGCTTCGGCACCACGGGCGACATGTGGGGTCATCTGGCGAGCGCACTCATCGAAGACCACATGGTTGTCGCGCCCGACCTGCGTGGCTTGGGCCTTTCGTCGAAGCCTGATGGCGGCTACGACAAGACGAATCAGGCGGCGGACGTGGTGGGCGTCCTGGACGCCTTGGGTGTGCGTACGGCCGAATTGGTAACGCACGACATCGGCATCATGGTCGGCTTTGCAGTTGCCGCCACCCACCCCGAGCGCGTGAGCTGATGGGTGGCGATCGATGCGCCGCTGCCCGGCGTCGGACCCTGGGATCAGATCACACAGGATCCGGCCATGTGGCACTTTGGCTTCGGTGGTCAGGACATGGAGCGCCTGGTCGCCGGCCGCGAGCGCATCTATCTCGACCGCTTCTGGAACGAACTTTCCCGGGACCCGAAGCGGTTTGATGAAGCGAAGCGCCGGCATTATGCGGCGCTCTATGCGCAACCCGGCGCAATGCGAGCGGGCTTTGCCCAGTTCCTGGCGTTCAGACAGGATGCGGTCGACAACAGGACGTTCCTTGCGCAGGGCAAGCTTCAGATGCCGGTCTTAGCCCTCGGAGGCGAAGCTACATTCGGCCCTATGATCGGCGCGGTGATGCGGTGTGTCGCCGATAACGTCGAAGACGTGATCATCCTGGATTGCGGGCACTGGATCACGGAAGAGCAGCCGCAGGCGACGACAGACCTGGTCGCCGGCTTCCTGCATGGCCGTTCGTGAGTTAGCTGGCGTTACGTAGTGCGGCAAGCTGCAGCGAAAGCCGGGAGCAAATGATCCCGGTTCATGAAGGCACAGAAATGAGTACCATCATTCACGTAGCATTGGCCGGTTGGGTGGTCAAGGGGGCAACCTTTTATGGGTAAGAGACCAGCACTACTGGCAATTCGTCTGTTCGTGTCCGCGAACTTTCTGTATGCCGCCATCTTTCTCAAGTTTGCAGGGGTGCCAGATTCGGTGACCCTGTTCAGGCAGATGTCGCAAGCGGTCCACGGGTTGGTATCTCAGCCGGTGTTCCGGCTAGGGTCAGGGGTGTTCGAGACAGTGGTGGCGGTTCTGCTCCTGATCCCGAAGACAGCCAGATTGGGAGCGGCATTGACTGTTGTGTGGATGGCTGCCGTAATTCTCAGTCACATCTTCGTGTTGGGATATGGCTGGTTCTTTGTCGATGCTCTCATGGTGATGGTGCTGGCTGTCATTTATCTCTTGCTGACACGCACGCACTCCCATCGGGGCGAACCCGAAAGTCTGGGCACGACGGCTGCCTTGTAAACGCACAAAAATAGTCGGGCGAACAGTTGGAAGTGGAGCCACAAGATCCCGATGGCATTGAAGGGACATCCATGATAGGTAAAAGTCAACGGGGAAAGGAAATTCCCCTTGACCCGGCAGAATAGGTTCTCCGAGCTGGCGGATGTGAGCGTTGCGAAATGGATGTGACAGGACGGAAGTACCCCTCCACCTCTTCTGAATCGCCAGCCGTATATAGAACTCGCGTTCTTCCTGGCGCTTGCTCTGCCCGAGAATGATGAGATGATGCGACCACGGCAATTGTCTCACCAGTGGTGAGACAATCGATTCAAGACTGAAACCGCGGATGCCGGGCTGCGTTCTGGAGATATACAAAGAGAGCCGGTCCACCGTACCGTCGCCCCATTCCGCAGCTTGGATTTTGCGGCTGATGATCTCGCCCACTTTCTAGTAAAGATCAATCAGCGCGGTGTTGACATCCCGAACGGCCCGCTCGCGAGAGGCGGAGATGAGCCGGACCACCTCAGAGAAGGCGGCGTTATCTTCCGTCGACTGGAGGCTGTGCGACTTGGACTTGGATGGCAAGTTCATCTGTTCCGTGCCCGATCATCATAGCCAAATTGCGTCGAAGAAACAGCGATCTGCCGTGGTTACCAAAGAAATCCTCTTACCCTCAGTCGACACGCTCCAAATGCCGTACTAATGTGTAAGTAAGAACCATACGTCGGCCCGTCTTCACGACGGCGCTGCTTGGCGTTGCCCCGGTGAGCTTTGCCCGTGCATCTGCCGCCCACCACCCGGAGACATCATCGCTTGAATGCATGATGACTTGGGTGCAGCAAACGGTAAAGTGACAAACAAAATGATGGTTGACGCCTGTCCTCAGCATGGATGCGGCCCGCGAGGGCGCCTGAGGAGAGCGGGATTCAGGGATACCCAGGGAATCCTGCAAAGTCCTGATAAACGTAACGGCGTCAGCAGGGTACGCTCAGTGCGTCGTCTTGATTGAGAAGTTTTGACAACTTAAGAAACGCACATCAACGGAAAGCCCGGGCCAACCGCGGCCAGAGGATAACGGACGCCGGTGGCAAACGGGACAACCGCTGATACGAAGCGCGTAGGCAGACATATTGTCCCGTTTGTCATCGCTAGAAGTGGGTTCCAGGCGTAGGCCAACGTTCTGCCTATCGAAATTTTGGAGCAAAGCCTCCGTGATCGAGGGAAAGCTGAAAGCCTGCAAGTAAGAGCGGGTTTTTTGCGCACTTTTTGAAGTTATGCGCCCAGGCGGAGGCTTATACGTCGACCGCACAGTTCAGCGGCCCCTTAATAAGGATAGAGCATGCCAGACACCCCCTCACCACGCTTATCACGCACATTTTCCGGGAGCCTGAATCGCCGATCGCAGGCTCAGTTCGCTCCGGACTTAGTTCGCTTAGTTCGCTTTCTTCGCACATTTCTACAACGGGACCAAAACGGGGAGAGCATCTAAAAGAACACGCAGCGCTGCCAATGGCCCCAAAAGGCCAAAAAGGATCCAATTTTATCGAATTTTATAAAAATCGAAGACACACGGGAAACCTGAAGGGGGGCATGTTTTCAATTGGGGCAAACTGGAACTGGACCCTCATTTCCACGTCCAATGCACTTCATTATGACGACGAACCAGCCTCTAGAATGTGTGGGGAAGGAGAACTAAGAATGGCTGATGACGATTCGGTCGATGCACAGATTAAACGGCTCGGAACTTACCTGTTCAACGAGAGGCAGAAGAGAGGTGTAGGAAAGATACTTGGTTCGACTGAGCACGAAATTGCGATCGAGCAAGCGTTGGCTTCGGCGTACGTGGCCAGGGAACTGGATAGCATAAGGAAATTTCTGAATGGTCTGACGGTTCTAAAGGAGAAAACATGAATTGGCTGTGATCGCTTCAATGATTGCGTTTTGGATAGTGCGGAAGACTCGGTAGGATATCAATGTGGGTATCATTGCATGCCAGCCCCCCTTATCGCGCTTATCACTCTTATCGCGCACATTTTTCCGGGAGCCTGAATCGCCGATCGCAGGCTCAGCTCGCTCCGGACTTAGTTCGCTTTCTTCGCACATTTCTAACAACGGAACCAAAAACGGGGAGAGCGTCTAAAAGAAAACGCAGCGCTGCCAATACCCCAAAAGGCCAAAAATGATCGAATTTTACAAAAATCGAAGACACACGGGAAACCAGGGGGAAATTTAGTGCTCAAACGGGACCGTCACTTACGGAAAAGAAGTCTGCTACAGACCGAAGGCAAGGTGGGAATTTCGTCTGCTGTGTGTTGGCGCGAGTACCTCGAAGCGGGTGAGTCCCATGACGATGCGGGACAGGCGGGATAGACGGATTGGGACGAGGCGGTCCAGACGGATTAACCCCCGTAGCTAGCGTTAGGGGTTACTCCGCCTGTCCCGCTTTTTCCGCCAAAAAACATTTCAGAAAGTTTCTGTTTTGATCGCGGTCAGTGCGGCTAGGGCAAGCATTGCGCGGAAAAGCAGGAGGAAAAGACCCTTGACTCATATCATGGATGTCCCCCATTTAGCCAATTGATCGGGTAACGAATGGCTGACACCGCTGCGCAATTTTCTGTTCAACCCTGGATAGCTGCGCTACACTACCTTTCGTTTGACCTGAAAACTTCCTTTGCCCTGGGGTTCTTGTGCCGGCCAGCATCTCGCAGTCTGTACATCAGATTTTGTTTTCAGTCGCGCCTCTTCTCGCGACTTGCCCTTTAGTTATAGCTGCCGAGCACGCAAGCAACCGCATTTCGCGTCTCTCTGCCTTTGAAGAGCTCCAGGAACATTCCACAAAGCACGTAACTCACCCGGTTAACGAATATGAACGAGGTAATTCCTTGTTCCGAGGATAGTCACGTAATCATCGATCGCCTATGAAATCCCTACGGTTTCCGCTTCTGTTTCTAAGTCTTGGTGTGGGCACAATTGCTGGCGGCTGCGGCGGGGGCTCAACGTCCGGGAATGGTGGAGGACAGCAGACTGCACCTCCGCCAGTCATCTCGTCCATTAGCCCGGCGAAAGCAACGGCAGGCTCCGGGCCGCTTACGCTGACCGTGACCGGGTCGGGATTTCTAAGCACCAGTGTGGTCAATGTCAATAATGTCGCGGAAGCTACGACCTACGTCGACAGCACAAAACTGACCGCTGGGGCGCCTGCAAGCCAGTTAGCGAGCGGGGCGGAGCTGGCAGTCACCGTGTCGAACGGCTCCGTCAGCAGCAGCGGTAACGGCACACCCATCACTCTTGAAATTGATAACCCAGCGCCAACCGTCGCATCTGTATCACCATCGACACTACTGATCGGAAGCACTTCGCCCACCGTTACTGTGACCGGTTCGGGATTCGTGCCAACTACGATGATCCAGGTGAACGGTAGCGCTCGGCCGACATCCTTCATCAGCACGACCCAGGTGAGCGCCACGTTGGCAGCGGCCGACGTGGCAACCGGCGCAACGCTTTCACTGACAGTTGTGAATGGAACTCCAGGCGGGGGGACTGCTGCCCCCGCAAGCATCATGGTCGTGGCCTCGAACCCGGTGCCAACCATCACGTCTGTGCTCCCGCCGGCGCTCGTGGCGGGGACCGGTGCTCAAACGATCGCCGTAACAGGCACTGGGTTTGTGCAGGGAACCGTCATAGAGGTGAACGGAAGTCCGCGCGCCGCCAGCTACGGCAGTGCAACCCAGATCACCGCTAGCCTGACTCCCGCGGATCTGGCCACCGCAGGCAGTCTTTCACTGACTGCGGTGAATCCCTCGCCCGGTGGCGGCGCCTCGGCAGCGTTCAAGGTCAGCATCAACAATCCATACATTGGCCCGCTCCAGCTAAGCCCTTCCACGCTTCCTCTGGGCGCTGCGTCGCCGGCAACCATCACCGTTACGGGGAGCACGTTTGTCCCGGCTTCTACTCTTCAGGTGAACGGCACCACCCGGCCAGCCACATATGTCAATGGCAATACACTCACCTTCGTTGCGACTGTAGCTGATCAAGCGGCCGCAGGGATCCTCGCAGTGACGGTAACGAACCCACCTCCGGGTGGGGGAACCTCCCCGGCGGCGGGCCTCACGGTGACCGCGGGAACTCCCTTCATTTTTTCGATCAGTCCAGATCCGATCTACGTGGGTTCGCCAGATACGACGATCACCATCTCTGGATCAGGATTTGCGCCGGATAGCTCTGTGCTTTGGAACGGCACGCCACTCCCCGGCAACACTGGCGTCGGCTTTTCCCCATCTGGCGAATTTGTGACGGCTACTATACCTGCGGCAGACCTTACAGCGCCGGCAACTGTTTCAATAACCGTCAACACCCCGGAGCTGACTCCGTCGATTTCTAAGCCGTTCACGCTTTCGATCGTGAATCCTCCTGTGCCTACACTATCTACCATCAGCCCGGTGGCTGCTCCCCTCAACACAGCGACCGCACTCGACATCACAGGGAGCGGATTCGCTCCCCAGTCGACCGTAGATATCAATGGAACCGCTGTCAGCACCACCTACAATAGCGGGTCATCCTTGACAGCCCAATTACCGGCCTCCAGTATCGCCGCTCCGGGTGTCTACAACATCACAGTCAACACACCCGCTCCAGGTGGCGGAACCAGCTCGGCGCTTTCCTTTACGGCATACGTAGCAATCCCGAACAACAGCATGGTCTACAACCCCGTCAATGGTTTGTTCTACCTGTCGGTACCCAGTGCTGTGGGTCCACCTTATGGCAACTGTGTTGTTCCTATCGATCCACTGACCGGGCAACCAGGACCGCCGATTCTCGTGGGCAGTGAGCCAGACCAGCTCGCGATTACTTCTGATGGAACGTCGCTTTGGGTGGCGCTCGACGGCGCCTCATCTGTTCGCAAGGTTGATCTCGTCACAGGCACCGCCGGCTTCCAGTTCCAGCTTCCTCAGGAGCAGGAAGCGTTTGCCGCGGCTGTACTTGCAGCGCTGCCAGGCGCCCCGGACTCGGTGGTCGTATCGACCGTCGCCGGCAATATAGGTCAGACGCTGGCTATCTACGACAGCGGCGTAATGCGAGGACAAGCCATACAGGCCACCAACACCACCTATAACCCCTGGGCGCTCCTGGTTGATGGGACCAAAGGCGAGATCTATGCCGGTGGCGACGCCGGCCAGTTTTATCCGCAGAACTACGACGTCTACACCTACGATGCTTCCGGGCTGACGCTAAAAACTACCGGCCCGGTGAATCTCTCTTACGCCAACCAGAACAATAATGAGATGGAGATCGCCAATGGCCGGCTCTACACAGACTTTGGCCAGGTTGACGATCCCGAGACCGGCGCACTCCTGGGCACGTTCTATTCCAGTGGAGCGACCGCGGCACAAGGCTCAACAACGGTCGACACCAACCTCGGCCTTGCATTCGTTCTCGAAGGCTACTGGGGTTCGAACCAGTTCCAACTTCAGTCCTTTAACCTCTCCGATTTCTCAGCCACAACCTCGGCGCCAATAGCCATCTATAACCCAACGTACAGGCCGTTCTATCAGATCGAGGGGCCCACCGGCAATCGCTTGACACGCTGGGGGTCAGATGGTCTGGCGTTCCGCACGACGGGCGGATTTATGAGCCTTCGCACCAGCATGGTGCAAAATCTTTCAAGTGTGAATGCCGACCTTGGAGTCAGCATCGCAGCTACGGGCACCAACGTCACTGGGAGTACAAGCACCTACACCGCTACGGTGACGAATCAAGGTCCAGCGCCGGCATCGAGCGTGGCGCTGGCTGCGTTTCTTCCCTCCACCGGCATTTTGAGCAGCGTGGTTTCCTCGGTAGGGACCTGTTCGACGACAAGTCCGGTTCTATGCAACCTTGGAAATTTGAATAGCGGCGTATCTGCGACCGTGGTCTTTCAGGTTCTCCAGGTCAGCGCAGGCAATTCTGCCATGACCGTGCAGGTGAGTGGTTCGGAGAACGATCCGGTGCCCGCAAACAATCAGGCAACCTCGACGGTGACCACTACGGGAAGCCCGTACAATCTGCCGCCGGTGCTCACGGCAATTTCTCCGGCTGCGATCGTAAGCGGATCCAGCGATACCCAGGTCACCCTGACCGGAACAAATTTCACCAGCGCTTCCACCGTACTGCTAAACGGAAGTGCCCTGGCAACAAACTTCGACAGCAGCACCCAGCTGACTGCCGTCGTACCAGCGGCCGATCTCACCAGGCTTGGATGGGCTGCCTTGTCGGTCCAGAGTCCTGCGCCGGGAGGCGGCGTTTCCACGGCCCTTCCATTGAGTGTGTTCTCGGTAATCCCCCTGGGCGCCAACCACATTCTTTACGACCCATACTCGCGCCAGATTATGGCCAGCGTGGGATCGGGCACCTCATCGATCGCAGGTAATTCCATCGCCGCAATTCAACCCGGCACGGCATCCGTGGGGGCTCCCGTACCCATCGGCGGTACACCAACCAACCTCGCGCTCTCTTCCGATGGGCAGATTCTTTACACCGTGCTGCCCTCGGGAACAAACAACACCATTGCCCGCTTCAATATGCTTACGCAGCAGCCTGACTTCTCGGTGCCAATATCGGGATCCACCGGTCTTGGCGATATTGCCACCCAACCCGGCTCCGAAAACACCGTGGCTGTAGACCTCAATCCCAATTCCGGCATCGCCATCTTCGATTTCGATCCCACATCGAAGACCGCAACCATGCGGGACACAGCCGCGACCTACGGGGGAAGCTGTCCTGCATTTCCAAACGCTTCTACTCTGTACTCTATCGATCTGGGTGAAAGCCCTTCGGCGCTGAATATTTGGAGCGTTGTTCCAACCGGCCTGGTAATTGAATCCAGCTATTTTCAAAATACCTCGGTCACACAATACTTTAACTGTTACAAACTGACTGGAGATTTTCTGGTGACCGTGTCCGGTGGAGTATCAAACACAACCACCATTCCACTCAACCAGGTGGGAGTCTTCGAGGGTCTACCGGAAGCGGGGGTGACCAACGGGCTTACAAATTTTGCTCCTGACGCATCCCTGGGCCTGGCGTACTTCTTTGCCACGGTAAACCCAAACTTTTTTTCAATCAGCTCTGACACAATTACTACCTTCAGCATGCAGAACTTCATGCCGGTGAGTACCTTGACGCTTCCCTATGCTACCTATGAAGGCTCTGCTGGGTTCAGCAGCGTCGATATGGTCCGTTGGGGGCAGGATGGCCTTGCCATTCTGAGCGGGGGAGGGAACGTTTATCTCGTGCGGGGAGCCGCGGTCGTTCCTCAGTTGCTGCAGACTTCAGCTGCAGCGACTCTCACTGCTAGTTCCGCCGCATCCATTCCGCATGGTTCCGGCAATACGCTGATAACCTTCACCGGCACCAACATCCTACCGGGAGTAGCTCTAACTTGGAACGGAAGTTATCGTACGACAACGGTTGTAGACTCGGCGCATGTGACCGTGGCGATTCCGGCAAGTGACCTTGCGACTTCCGGCACCGGCACCGTAGTTGCAACCAATCCCGGAAGCATCGGATCGAATTCGCTGACGATCGCGGTCAATTGACGACCTAATGCCCGCAGCGAGGAGCAGAATTCGCCCGTGGGCCGGTGCGCGACTTGGAGATCGCTCAACGGCCCAGGTGGGCGCGGCGCCTCAGTGATCCCACTCGTTTCCATGACGGTCAAAGCCGGCGGTTAGCCGGGTGGCCGTGTGCGTAAAGCAACCCGTCGTGAGTAGTTTGCCATTCGCGTCATAGTCGAGGACCATGCCAGTTGAGGTGAACTCGCCATTCGAACCGAGAACGATTTTGTCCGTGACGCTGGCCCGCGAAGCAAACGTCCCATCCGGGTTAAAGCGGAAGAACCAGTACAACGCAGCGACGTTCTTGTCGCCCCCGTAACTCCAGCTCTCGCTCATGCCGCGCGAGGCGGTGTTGGCCGTCTCGATCACGGAACCGTCTGGCCGGAATTGCTGCAGAGAAACGACGGTCCGGATGGGAGCGCCGGTTTGGCAGTTGGTTACGTTGACGCTCACGCTCCAAATGCCCTCCAGCTCGTTCCTCTCCTGTGCCGGGAGGATCGTCTGCGAGGCCGCGAAGCCGAGAGTCAGAAGGATGCAAATCCTAAACATACGCTGAGTCATGTCAATCTCCTTTTTGGTGTGAACTGAGAAGCGGAGCAGAGGTCCGGTAGGGGAACCTGTCTCTGAACGGCTTTGCCCTTTAGGTGCAAAGCGAAGGAGAAAACTGGCACCAGGGTGAATTTTTTTTGAAGGCTTACCGGCGGCTCAGTTCGGCCTGCAGCCAGGAGCGCGCGAACTTCCAGTCCCGCATCACGGTTTCCGGCGAGATTTCGAGCACGGCGGCAGATTCTTCCACGCTGAGCCCGCCATAGAAGCGCAGCTCGACCACGCGGGCCTTGCGCGCGTCCATCGCGGCCAGGGCGTTAAGAGCATCTTCAAGAGCAATCAACTCGTTCGCCCGATCTCCGCTCAGGTCGGGCAGCTCGTCCAGGTCCACGCGCTCAGCGTGGCCGCCCCGCTTGGCTGCCACCCGGGCGCCGCACGCGGTCCAGCAGGATGTGGCGCATGATCTGCGCCGACACGGCAAAGAAGTGGGCCCGGTGCTGCCAATTCACATTGGTGATGTCGATGAGCTCGAGGTACGCCTCGTGCACCAGCGCGGTAGCCTGCAACGTGTTTCCGGGGCGCTCGTTCTGCAGGTGATGTCCTGCGATGCGCCGCAGGGTGCGATACACGTGCGGCGTCAGCCGTTCCAGCGCGTCTCGATCTCCCCCGGCCCAGGCGCGAAGCAGCTGCGTTGTTTCCGATGTCTTATCTTCTTTCGGGCTCGGCTGGGGCTGGTGGGTCACGACACACGCCTCCTTACCCTCCGGCATAAATCGCCGAGAGTACCGCAAATCGTGTCAATTGGACGCTGTCGGCGCAATAATACCATTCATATACTTCCTGAGGTAAAGCTTGACACCCGAGCGCTGGCGGCAGATCGAGGAGCTCTATCACTCGGCCCGTGAGAGGGGCGGGGAAGTTCTGGCCGGCGCTGATCCTGAGATTTGGCGGGAAGTTGAAAGGCTATTGGCGCAGGACTCGGAATCCGGCGACAAGCTGCTCGATCACGTTGCCGCGGACCTCATTGCCGATACCGCCGATGTGCAGCTAACTCCCGGTACCCAACTAGGGCCTTACAAAATCGAAGCGCTGCTCGGGCAGGGCGCGATGGGCCAGGTGTACCGCGCGACCGATACCCGCCTGGAACGTCCGGTCGCCATCAAGATCTGCAAGCGTGCCTTCCTCGACCGCTTCAGGCAGGAGTCGCGTTCGATTGCAGCTATCAGCCACCCCAACGTCTGCACCCTGCATGACGTCGGCCCCAACTACCTGGTGATGGAGCTGATCGAAGGCGAAACCATGGCCGCGCGCTTGAAGCGCGGCAGACTGACCCTCGCCGAGACGCTTCGATTCGGAGCGCAGATTGCCGCAGCGCTGGCCGTGGCTCACGCGAGGGACATCGTGCACCGGGACTTGAAGCCCGCGAACATCATGATGACGAAGACGGGCGTCAAAGTGCTGGACTTCGGCCTGGCCCGATCGCCGGGCGATCCGTTTCTGACGGAGCCCGGCCACGTGATTGGTACCCCTGCCTACATGGCGCCGGAGCGAGCCGAAGGAAAAGAAGCCGATGAGCGAGCGGATATCTACGCACTCGGGCTGATCCTGGTGGTGATGGCAACCGGCCAGTTCTCCAGATTCCCCAAGGATCTGCCGCCCGCCCTGGATCGTGTCATAAGGAGATGCCTTGAGACTGACCCGGACGAACGCTGGCAGTCCGCGCGCGACCTGCAATGGGAACTGGAGTCGATTGCACAGACCCCGCCGGCGGCTTTGCCCGGTTCGCAATCCGTTTCGCAGTCTAAGTTTCCAGCTTGGGTGGTGGCCCTCGCAGCGATCACAATCGCCGCTCTCGTGGTGTTGGCACTTTTGCGCTTTAGCCGGCATGCCGCGCCGCCGCCGCTGGCGCGCATGAACATTCTGCTTCCGGAAAAATCGCGCGCTTTGTCGCTCGCCGTTTCTCCTGACGGACGTTTCGCCGCCCTGGTCCTCGTGAAAGACGGCAAACAGCAGATCTGGATTCGGGCGCTCGACTCAATCGATATGAAGCCCCTCGCCGGGACCGGTGGGGCAGCGGATCCGTTCTGGTCCCCAGACAGCCGTTTCATCGCTTTCTTTGCCGATTCGAGGCTAAAGAAGATCGAGCGCTTCGGAGGACCGGTGCAAACCATCTGCGATGCGCTGGGCGCTCTCGGTGGCACGTGGAATCGGAAAGGCGTGATCCTGATTGGGGGATTGTCGAAGCCACAAACCGCTTCCGATGCGGGCGGGACGGTTGCGGATCTTCCCGGCCACGAGGTCAGGGAGGCGTATCCCTCATTCTTGCCCGATGGCCGCCATTATGTTGCGACCCGCAGCACCGGCGTATGGCTGGGGTCGATCGACGATCCAGCGGAGCGGCGCATCCTCCCGGATGTTTCCAACGCCCAGGTTGTGGCTCCGCTGTCCGGCGGCCGCACGGGCGCGGTCATCTTCGCGCGGGCTGGGACGCTGACCGCCCTGCCGTTCGACTTAAATCGGTTTGAAGCTGCCGGCGAGCCGTATTCAGTGGCCGAAGGAGTCGTGGCGCCATCGTTTGAGCTCAAGTCCCCGGTTTCCACCTCCAATGCCGGCATGCTGGCCTGGGTCTCCGGGCTGGGCCGGAACTGGCAATATATCTGGCGGAACCGGCAGGGCAAGGATCTCGGCTCAGCGGGCGAGGCGGGCACGGATGTCAGGATTTCCCCGGATGGAAAGCGGGTGCTGGGGGATCCTCTAAGTGGTGGTCTATGGGTGCGCGAATTCGCGACCGGAGTTTCCACCCGGCTCGGTTTCGATGTGGGGATGAGTCCAGTCTGGTCTCCCGACGGCAAGTACGTCGCCTGGTTCAAGTTCGGGGGCATCTATCGGGAAGCTGCCAACGGAGCCGGGGAAAAGCAGCTCCTGCTGAAGGCCGATCTTCTTTCCGTTCCCAAGAGCTGGTCGCCGGATGGACGTTACATTATCTATGCGCAGGTCAATTCTGCGACCGGATCGGCTCACCTGTTCGCGCTTCCGTTGGCAGGGGATCGGCGCCCGCTGCTACTCGCCGGCACTCAGGCGAACGAGGATCAGGGGCAGTTTTCGCCCGATGGGCACTGGGTGGCGTACACCTCGAACGAATCCGGACTCAGCGAAATCTATGTGATTCCGTTCCCGCCCACAGCAAACGGCGGCCGATGGATGGTGTCCCGCGGCGGCGGCGTACAATCGCGTTGGCGCCGCGATGGCAGAGAGCTGTTCTACATCTCACCGGACGGGACCATGATGGCGGTGCCGGTGAGCACCGCGTCGGTTTTCCAGGCCGGCACACCGCAAGCCCTGTTTGATACAGAGATGGTGGATACGGGCATTCGCACCGGGCCCATCAGCTGGGATATTGCACCGGACGGGAAACGGTTCCTGATTATCAGCGACAAATCGCAGGAAACATCTTCTCTGAATGTGATTCTGAACTGGCACCCGAGAGAGCAGAAGTGAGCCCCGCATGAGCGGCGCTCAGCGGCTGCTCGCCCGATACAGGCGGCCTCAGTTCGGCGGAATCTGTGGTCGCGACTCACTCAGGACGTGTTTTCTGTTCCTTGACTCGGAGAAAGGAGAGCCAGAAATAATAATTGTGAGGATCATGACAGTTTCTCTCGTGGTTTTCCGCCTCAGTAAGTGAGGGCGCTCAGTGAGACGCCTTCCACAAAGAGAAACGGAGAAACTACCATGCTCACCTTAACGATGTTGAAAGTTCCCGCAGGCTTGATCGCCGCTGTTCTCGCTGTCGCTTCGTTGGCGCCGGCAGCCCAGGCACAGGATCTGGCTCCAGGATTTGCAGCCAAAATCAACGTGCCCTTCACATTCGAAACCGCGATGGGGCAACATTTCGCTCCTGGCATCTACACCATCAGCATGAACGGCGAAAAAACCATGCTGATTCGTGGAGCAAAAACCTCTGGATTAGTGCTGACCCATCTGGCCGATGACGGCCTGCCGGCTACGAAGGGCAAGGCCGTATTCACTCACTACGGCGACAAATACTTTCTGCGCGCTGTCTGGGTCGCTGGAAATAATAGCCTTTTCTGTGGCAGATCGAAGGCTGAACATCAAATGCAAGTTGCCGCCGCCAAAACGCCGACAGCAGTAGAGCTGGCTCTGCTGCAAGCAGGACGCTGAAACATATGCTGCCTGGAATCCATCGCTACTGCTCCCGCGATGAGCAGTAGCGATGTTCATTTTTACCCATCGTGCTTCCTCTTAAGACTTACCTACCGGCATCTTTTGCCGCCTGCTCAACCTATTGCGGAATTTATAGTGATCCCAGCCATAAACCTTGCCGTGCTTGCTGCGTATTTACAGACGCCGATTTGACGCTCAACCTCAACGCGATATCCGCCAGAACCCTACCCATGATTTGGGCGTAAAATTGCTCCGCTATATTTGCCTCGGACCCGCAGTGGCTCAGATGGCACCTGCGAGGATGTCTGGGTAACAGGAAGCTTGAGTGCAGCGCGCCGCGAATCTCGCGCGCGGATGAGGGAAGCCGGGGAGGTGCCGATGACCAAGACCCGTCCTCGATTGTTTTACGGCTGGTGGCTGGTTGCAACTTCAGCACTCGCCTTGTTCCTGGGGCCCATTCCGATCATGGTCTTTTCCTTTGGAGTGTTTCTCAAACCGCTCATTAAGGAATTCCATTCGGGGCGTGGCGCTGTCTCGCTCGCCTTTACTCTTCACAACGCGGTCTTTGCTTTTGGCCAGCCTTTCGCAGGGCGACTTGTCGATCATTTTGGTGCGCGGAGAGTAATCCTGCCATCGACGTTAACGGTGGGCTTGATTCTGCTTTCAGCCTATTTCTGTTCGGGTAGGATCTGGGGGCTCTACCTGTTTTACGCGGCATTGGGCCTTGCCGGCTGCGGGGTGGGGCCCGTGTCCTATTGCGACGTGATCTCGCACTGGTTTGACAGATACAGAGGTTTGGCCCTCGGTTTCATGATGTTCGGTCTGGGTGCCGGCGCGCTCATCATGCCGTCAGCCGCGCAATACCTGATTGCAAGATTCGGGTGGCGTCTCGCGTTTGGCATTTTCGGAGCCGCGATTTTGGTTATCACTGCGCCGGTCGTGACAAGATTTCTCAAGGAGAGACCGGAACCGTTGGGCCTTCTGCCGGACGGTGCTCCCTATGTTGTCACGGCATCTTCCAGACCGGATGACGATCCAGGCGTGAGTTGGGGCGAGGCTTGGCGCGGGCCGACCTTTTGGCTTTTGTTTTGCGCTTTCATCCTTGTTTCGGCCAGCGTGCAAGGGTGTCTCGCGCACATCGCGGCCATCCTCGCCGATCGGGGAACGCCTGCACGGGCTGCCGCCCTTGCGACTTCGCCATTTGGCGGCGGGCTCCTGGTTGGTAGAACCGGGTCGGGTTACCTGTTGGACCGTTTTTTCGCCCCGCGTGTCGCGGCCCTGATCTTTTGTTGCGCTGCCGGGGGAATTGCTTTGCTTCGCGTAACCAGCTCACCAGAGCTTGCGTTTGTTGCTGCATTTTTCATTGGTCTCGGACTCGGTGCGGAGGTGGACATTATGGCATACCTCACAAGCCGCTATTTTGGGCTCCGCTCCTTTGGCACGATCTATAGTTTTATTTTTGCTGGTTTCGGTCTGGCGGGAGGATTGGGCGTGTTCCTGATGGGCGCCGCTTTCGATGCGACCGGTTCCTATGCACTCATGCTTACTTTATTCTGCATCCTGACGTTCATCGGCGCCGCATTCATGATGCGTCTCCCCCCGTACCGATACCGGGTCACACCGCCTGGTGAAGGCGGCCCAGAGATAGAAATGCTCCCATCTTAGGCATGCGTTTCCCGAGTAAGCAAAACAGGAAAAGGACATCCAAATGTTGGACGAAATAAAGCTTCCCCACGGCGTAATGGAAGGAAAGGGCGCCTACAACAGGCACGCGAAGATTCCGGCCGGCGGCGCTGCTTTGGCAGCACCGTTTTTGGAGAAGGCGGTGCAGAAGATAGCGCTTGACCCAGAGGATCGGCCCGTGGTCATTGCCGATTATGGATCGTCGCAGGGCAAGAACTCACTCGTACCGATGCAGATCGCCATCAGAAACCTGTGGCCACGCCTCGGCCCGAATCGTCCAATCTTGGTCTTTCACGTCGACCAGCCATCGAACGATTTCAACTCGTTGTTCGAAGTGCTGAGTTCCGACCCGGACCGTTATGTTTTGGGCGGAGCAAACGTCTTCCCGTGCGCGATTGGAAGATCATTTTACGAGCAAGTGCTTCCGCCTGATTCGGTTTATCTTGGGTGGTCCTCATATGCCGCAGTATGGCTCAGCCGCATTCCGTCGCTGATTCCGGGGCACTTCTTTCCACCTTCCAGCACAGGCGCCGCGCACGCTGCGTTCGAGCGTCAGGGCGCGGAAGACTGGGAAACTTTCCTCTCATTGCGGGCATGCGAAATGCGGCCCGGTGCTCGCTTAGTGGTTGTGCTCCCAGGCCTCTCCGATGACGGATTGTCTGGGTTTGGAGTGATGATGGATCATGCAAACGCTGTCCTCGCTGAGATGGTCGACGAGGGTACAATCACCGCCCAGGAACGGGCCCGAATGGTACTGGGAACGTATCCGCGTCGGAAAAGCGAGCTCCTTGCACCATTCGCGAAGGAGGGCCAGTTCCGGCGGCTCATTGTGGAGGATTGCGAGATGTCGGTGCTTCCAGACGCCGCGTGGACCGATTATCAGTTGGACGCCGATAAGGAAGCGCTAGCGACGAAGCAAGCGCTGTTCTTCCGCTCGGTCTTCATGCCTTCGCTCGCCTCCGCGTTGACCCGCGTGCGCGATGGCGACGCTGACGCGCTACGCAGTTTCGCCGACCGTCTACAAGAAGGCCTGACGCGGCGCTTGGCCAGCCAGCCGGCTTCGACAGACTCCTTCGTCGAGACTATCGTTCTTGCGAAGTGTGGCTGACCCCTCGCGGGATCGGATCGGGAACGGCGTTGGTCGCGTTCGTAGCACGGGGAAAGACAATGATGGCATCGAGGAAGTCAGTTGTACGAGTCGGCATCTCGTGGTCCGGAATCGTTCGCCTACTGCTCGGGTGTGCTTAGGATTCTGGGCGAGTCATGACAAACAGGAAGGAATCCGATTAGGAAAGGCTTGCCGGTCATCCGTCCGGAACCGGTGGTTGAGGTCGGCCGTCAAATCGGAAGCAGTACTTCGTAAGCATCTGTCTGTTTGCAACCCTTGTCGCACGAAGACGAAGCTGTGCTCCCGCTTCGGTCTCGAAAAGGGTTCTCTGTGCAACACGCCGCCGTCGCGTTCCCATTGTTTCTCGGGACCCGTAATTGCGGGTTATCCAAAATTCGACTACTATCCCCGACATGAAACGCGCCCTGCCGCTTCTATTACTACTTTCGCTCGCAGCCTTCGCGCAAACCAGCAAGCAGCCGCTCACCAATGCCGATGTCGTTGAAATGTTGCGCGCCAGCGTGCCTGAGTCGACCATCATTCTTGCTATACAGAAGACGCCTGTGAAGTTCGATGTTTCAGCCGAGGGCATTATCGCGTTGCACGCGGCTGGCATCACGGAGCCGGTGCTCAACCAGATGCTCCATTCGGCAGCGCCGCCGAAGCAGAGCGGCTCCTTGTTTGGAGTCGCTACGGGCACGTTTCCCGTGAAGAATGCCGCTGGCAAGACGGTACACTTCAACGCCTGGATCAAGACCGAAAATGTTCTTAATGGCTATGCCGGCCTATGGTGGCGTGTCGACGGTCCGGGCGAGGGTACCAACCGTCCCCAACTCGCTTTTGACAACTCCGTGGCGCGGTTCATCGATGGCAAGCCGGACACTGGTAATGGCACTCTTCGCGGCGCAACTGGTACCACGCCATGGACCCTCTACGAGTTCGAGCTACCCGTCGACAAGACCGCTTCCAACATCAATTTCGGCGTGCTCTTAACGGGTACCGGAACTGCTTGGGTCGACTCGATGCGGGTCGAATTTGATGGTGAACCATACAGCAACCCACAGTTTGATTTCGACTTCGAATCGCCCATAGCGAAGAACTTCTACACCGGCGGCGGTGGCACCGGCAGCGCTATCTACAAAGTTGGCATTGACGACACAACTTCCTTCTCCGGCAACCAGAGCCTGCAAAATGCAGGTTGTCGGTGAAGTAGCAACCCAGAAGTAGTCTTCTTTCATAAGGCCCCTAGATCAAGCGGGCGACTCGTTTCAAAATGGGTAAGTTTCGGGACAAACCGCGAAGCCACTGTGAACGAGGGCCCAAGCGTTCCGAATGGCCATCGCACAAATGGGACATGAAAGATGGCGCCCCTGACGCGGATCAGTCCCGACAAACACCATAGGCTCGGGGATTGGTCGTGTCCGCATGGTCGCCCACCCGGAAGTTAGACTGCCGCCCCGATAGTTCTTGTTTGCCCGTGATCCAGGAATAGCGCCTGGCCCCACTCGGTGCCGTCGGCGACCGACCTCTAGTAACTGGCTGCCTATCATATACTTGCTTTTATGAAGATGGCGAGGAACGCCGAGCAGTGGATAAGATATTCAAGCGTCGAAACCTGGCTTGATCCTTAAAGGCGGAATGCAGAAAAGCTAGAGCGGAAATCACTGTTGAAAACAATAAAATGAATGGAACCCAATAGGATTCTTGAATTCTTACACAGACTCGAGGATTTCTGTTGCGCGGCTTCGATCGCTCGTCAGTGCTGCGATGAGGCGCTGACTTGCTGCCAGACCCTGAAGAAGTTGCCGCCCATCACCTTTCCGACTTCAGAGTCGCTGTAGCCGTGCGCGAACAGCGCTTCCGCAATCGCCTGGAAGTTCGCATCCTCACCGAACTCCCGCGTGTAGCTAGCCATCCCGCGCAGATCGCTGCCAATGCCGACGTGATCGATCCCGACGAGCTTCTTGACGTAGTCGATGTTCCGGACCATTTCGTCCATCGTAGGATTCGACTCGCCGTTCGGCCAAATCCCGATGACACCGCCCTTCGAAGCGATGGCCACGATCTCACCGTCCGCCAGGTACCGATCGCCCTCGTGCAACGCCTTCACGCCCGTGTGGCTGAACAGCACGGGCTGCGACGACTCCTTAAGCGCATCCATGATCGTCTCAGTGTTGGCGTGTGCCAGATCAATGATGATGCCGAGGTGGTTGGCTTCATGCACCACTTCGCGCCCAAACGGCGTTAGGCCTCCTGGTGAATAGGGATACGTCTGGATGTGTCCCAGCTCATTCGCGCGGAAGTGCACGAGCTGCAGTAGGCGCAGGCCGCGACGGTAGAGGTCGCGCAGGTTCTCGACCCGAGCCTCCAGGCCATCGCCGCCCTCGAGCGCAGCCAGAAGCGTCAGCCTGCCTTGTTGTTTCGCGTCGAGCACCGCCTCTGGGCTGGTCGCGAGCACGGCCTCGCCGTCGTCGACCGTCCGGGTGATGCGGGCGAATCGGTCAAGTGTGAATGCAAACAGCTCCCCCGGTCTGGGCCGCTGAAGCTCGCCACGTTTCACCTCCGTGCCGTCGCGCTTGACGTAGTCGCCGCTGAACGGGGCGTCAGTACTGATGCTGCAGACCACGACGTCTATGAGCCCGCGGCGATAGCGTGCGAGTTCGTCGGGCTCGATGCGCGAAACGTTCGCGCGATGGAATTGGCTTGGATGTGAGTGCATGTCCACGAACACCACCTGCCGGTGGATTGCGGTGACACGATTCGCGCTTTGTCCGGCACCGAATGTCAGTCCGACCGCGACGACCGTGAGAACCGGCGTGGCCAACCAACCGGTGCGTGTCCGCAACGAGCACGGTCTTTGCCTCCGGAGTATCGGGGTCAAGCAGATGGTCAAGTAATCGAATCTCCTTTTTGACTTCAAAAACAATGGCTAGTGCTCCGCGAGTCAACGGGATGCACTCTCACTCAATTTTGCAAAATATGAAATCCAGTGCTTCCGGATTGACGGCTCATCCGCGGGAGCATTGTCATAAGCAGGGGAGATGAGCGGCAACGCTGTTTCGACTTTCACCAGGACAAATCTTAGAATCTTAGGTTCTGTCGTACTTTTCGCCGTGTCGACCCATCGACCCCGGTAAAAACTTATGATCTCGTGAAAGAGCTCACCGGCTACAACTACTTCGGCTATGCCCTTGAACCGATACCCTTTGCGCGAAAAGGGATCAACGACGTTTATTTCGACGGAAGGGTTCTTCTTGATGTTAGAGATCGTTCCTGGCGAGCGAATATCGGCGAAAACGAGGTGACCGTCGTCCCAAACTGCGATGGTGCCCTTCGGTGAAAGATTGGGCGTTCCATCAGGGCAAACAGTCGCCACAAAGGCTAGGCGCTGCTCCGCGACAACACGCTTCATATCTGCAGTGAGTTTGGCAGGTGCTTGGTTCATTTCGGCCCCGGGGTTCGACCAAAAGTCTGCCCGGCGCGCTGCGTGCTACGGTCGGGGAATCACACGCCTGGCAGCTCGACAAAATGATACTGCTATTAGCAACGCCTTGAACCCCCTTCCAATTTGGCCCTCTTGGGCTGCTTGAGACGGTTCTGGGTGGATAGTCGCCAAACAGTAAGTTATCCACTTGGCCGTAGACGGTTTCTCGCACAGTTACCCACGGCGGACCGTCGTCCCTCGCCTTCCGTGCCACGATTTCCGGATAGCCGTTAGTCGGCAACTTGCTGAAGATGTATATCCATCCGTACTCAACCCATTTGGCCGTGGTGGTCGTAGGCAATTGATAGACCCTTCCTTTGACCAACACCGGTTGTGGGCTCGGTAACTCGGTCAAAGCGTTTTTGGGAAACGCGATGAGGGCTTGCAATCGTTTTGGGACTCACTTCTTCGCTTTATCAGACTTTCGGGAGCTATTCGCATCAACTGAAGGGTGGAAACTCGCGCGGCATTAAAGAATAGGCTGGGCCCTTGCACAAGGGTCGGAGACGGTCAGGCTACTTTACGTCGCGCATCCATAGAGTTCATTCACCGGTCACGCGCACCATTTGCAATGCGCTGGGCGCTCTGGGTGGCACGTGGAATCGGAACGGCGTGATCCTGATCGGGGGACTGTGGAGGCCGCAAACCGTTACTGATGCGGGCGGATCGGCTGCCGATCTTCCCGGCCACATGGTGACCGAGATTTATCCCTCATTCCTCCCCGATGGCCGCCATTATGTTGCGACACGCAGCAGCACCGGAGTCTGGCTGGGGTCGATCGACGATCCAGGGGAGCGGCGCATCCTCCCGGATGTTTCCAACGCCCAGGTTGTGGCTCCGCCGTCCGGCCCCGTGGGCGCGGTAATCTTGACGCGTGCTGGAACGCTGACCGCCCTGCCCTTTGACTTGAAGCGGCTCGAAGCCACAGGCGAGCCATATCCGGTGGCAGAAGGAGTCGTGGCGCGATCGTTTACCCCCAAGTCCCTGGCTTCCACCTCCAGCGCCGGCCTGCTGGCCTGGGTCTCCGGGGAGGGCCGGAACTGGCAGTATGTCTGGCGGAACCGGCAGGGCAAGGATCTCGGCTCGGCCGGCGAGGCGGGCTCGGATGTCAGGATCTCCCCGGATGGAAAGCGGGTGCTGGGGGATCATTTGAGTGGTGGTCTATGGGTGCTCGAATTCGCGACCGGAGTTTCCACCCGGCTAGGTTTCGATGCGGCGAACATGAGTCCAGTCTGGTCTCCCGACGGCAAGTACGTCGCCTGGTTCAGGTCCGGGGGCATCTATCGGGAAGCTGTCAACGCAGCCGGGAAAAAACAACTCCTGCTGATCTTCTCTGAACGTGATTCTGAACTGGCGCCCGGGAGAGCAGAAGTGAGCCCCGCGTCAGCGGCGCTCAGCGGCTGCTCGCCCGATATAGGCGGTCTCAGTTCGGCGGAATCTGTTGTCGCGACTCACTCAGGATTTGCAGTCGCATTGAGCGAGGTGAAAGACGAACTCAGGCGACGCATGCACGACCCCATCCCGGAAGTAGGCCAATGGTTGCGGGCGGTCGTTGGTGGACACATCCGCTATTACGGAGTGCCCATGAACAGCTCCGCGCTGGGTGCGTTCCGACTACGGACAGGTTTGCTCTGGCATCAAGCGCTCTCGCGCCGCAGCCAGACTGGCCACGTTCGTTGGGACCGAATGCGACGCTTGATCGACCGTTGGCTGCCTCCCGCACGCGTCCATCATCCTTATCCACTGCGCCGCATGCGCGTCATTACCTGAGGTAAGAGCCGGATGCGGGAAATCCGCTCGTCCGGATCCGTGGAGGGGGTCATGAGCAATCACGATCCCTACTCCGACCGGAAAAGGAGAAGCGACTCCATTCTGGCCTCGAGTCTTGCCTGTGACTTCGCGAGGAGTCACAGCGAAGCGTAGACAGAGGTACTGGCGGGCGGGAGGATTGAGCTCCGAAAATTTGCAACCGAGTGCCGACCCTTTTCCGTCTGTGGGAAGGCAAAACCGGCGAGCCGCGCTATTCGCGAGTGGCCGCTGGGCTCGGCGTAGTCGAAGACTCCAGGCACGTCAGGAAACAATGTGCACGAGAACCGGGAGACCTCCAGGGCGTCTGCGCGAGCAGACCGGTCCGGGAAGGTGAAAGAACCATCATTCGGGCATGTACGTTTTGGAGGGGTCGGACTGCGCCATAGTACCGATGGAGCGACCGAACAAAGAAGCGAAAGCTTCCGCGGAGGCGGCGGAGGGAAGGGTGCGGACCAAGGAGAACGACGCCCAGCCCAGCACGGAACCGACTCAGAGCGGAGTATCCGTGTCCCAGGGGTTAGGCGGCGCGCGCCGTACGGCGCAGGCAAGGAAGCAGGAACGGTTCACCGCTTTACTGCATCACCTTACGATCGACTTACTACGGGAAAGCTACTTTGCGCTCAAGCGGAGAGCAGCACCCGGAGTGGACGGGGTAAGTTGGCAGCAGTATGAGCAAGGCCTGTTGACCTCTAATGCGCAAGATCATTTCGATATCCGTTTCCCTCCTGTCACTCGCGCCCCTTCGCTTTGCCTCAAGCCACCAAAACGCCGGTCAGTACGCGGGGACCAAGTGTCGCCGCCGGTAGCCAGGGCGTGGTTGTTTCGGGTAGGCCTGCCGCTACTGCGGCCGGCATCAAGATTCTGGAACAGGGCGGAAACGCCGCCGATGCAGGCGCCGCCACTCTTCTGGCACTGTCCGTAACCTATGTAGGCGCCTTCTGCGTGGGAGGAGAGGGTTCCCATTCTGGTTTACAGGGCCGGCCGGAAAAACGTGAAGATGCTGGAGGGACAAGGGGAAGCCCCTCGCGACCCCAAAGCCATCGCCTGGTACATGGAACACGGAATCCCGGACGGTGACGTCAAGGCAGCCGCCGTGCCTGGCACCATAGACGCGATCGTCACCCTGCTGAAACTTTATGGAACCAAAAGCTTCGAGGAGGTCGTGCAGCCGACGCTGGCCATTCTGGACGCTGGCGGCCCCACCTGGTATATCGATACCGGCAGCGGGCAAAGGATCGAAACCGGCGTGAACTGGCAGGCGGATATGGCGGTAACCTTTCGCAAGCTGGTGGAATCCGAAAAGGCTGCGAACGGTACACGAGAGCAGAAAATGCAAGCCGTGTCGGACCGCTTCTATCGTGGCGACATCGCCGCGGCTCTCGAAGCCTGGTACATCGAGAAGGACGGTTTCCTTCGCAAGTCTGATCTGGCCGCGCACAAAACTCCCGTGGTGGATCCGCTTAAAGCCACCTACCGCGGTTACACGGTCTATAAGGCCGGTCCGCTGACGCAGGGACCTTATCTTTTGCAGACGCTGCGCCTCTTGGAAGGCTTCGACCTGAAGAAGATGGGCTTCGATGCGGCGGACTATATCCATGCGGTGATTGAAGCGGAGGAACTGGCTGGCAAGCGGCCGCGAATCACGTTGAGTCCCACGCTGCTTTTCCGTGACAATGACAACGACAGCCAACCCGTGATGGCGATCTCGGTAGCGGGCGGCGACCAACAGGATCAGGCAGCCATCCAGGTCATCCTCAACTACGTTGAGTTCGGCATGAGCCCCGAGGAGGCGTTTAAGGCGCCGCGCTTCTCCACCGAGCATTTCATCAGCTCCTTCGGTCAGGACCGTGCCGGCTTGGGCAGCCTCTCCGTGCCCAACACCCTACCCGAAGCGGTGCAGGCCGACTTGAGGGCTCGCGGCCACGTAGTTACCGTCAACCGCGGCGGAGTCGGCGGAGTGGCGCTGATCGGCATTGACCCCAAGACCAGGCAGGCCACTGCCGTGGGTCCGGCTGCTGGAAAAATGGAATAGATCCCTCGTACCATGATCGGGGTAAAAGCTGAGTAAGGCGACGTCTCTACTCAGAAACCGTAGCAGTCACAAGATAGATGGAGAGGCGACGCGCACTTACGATGTGGCATGATGCGCTTCCGAGTGGTCCAGACCACGGGGTAAGTTGAGTGACGCGCTGGATGGAGCGATGGTTGTGGGCCAGGTCTGCACCGATCTGCGGATTAGTCATTTGATAAGCGTGGCCGTCGTCACTTTACTCCCGGTTTGTCGGCAACGCGGAAGTTGCCACATGGCCGTGAAGGCGGCATCTCGGACACAACCCGTGGTCACACGGAAACCGCCCGTTAACGCAGGGGCAAAGGCGAAAACCTTATGACCCGAAGTTGCGTGAAGTGGCTAGTTGTAGCACAACCATGCGCTAAGTCAACAGGGAAAAGTTTTAGAAGATAACTGCTTGAGTTATTTACTTGCTTGGTGCCTGTCCGCTAATCAGGGGGGATCAATTTTGAGAAAGCGGATGAGTTGGTATTATCGGTGCAGCGCGACCGCGACCGAACCATCGAGTTTTTGGGGAGTTGCTCGGAGTGTATTCGATTCCCGCAGTTCACCGGGCGATACGCACGGGGCCGCCTGTAACCCAATCGTACAAGACAAATAATCAAGCATTCGAGGGGCATTCCGTTGCAAAGGAAACGTATGAACTTAAAAGGAACCACGGCAGCATTCGTTATCGCCATCTCAGCTTCAGTCGCGAACGCGCAAGATGTAGTTGTGAGCTTCTGGTCACAAGCCATGCAGGTGTCCGCTGAACAATGTGCTGACTGGCGTTCCCGAACCTTAGCGGGATGGGCCGCCAACGCCAACGAGAGCGTGCAACCAAGCGAATGGGCCGCGTGCGTAGACGCCCAAACCCAGTCCACGTTGGCACATCTGCGTGCTTCCGGGGCGCATAACATGACAAAGGTGGAAGAGGCGAGAATGGACGCGTATGCCGATTGCCACTTCCCGGCGAAGTTTGATGCACACCCTTACTGGCAGTGGGTGGAAGCTTTCCAACACCGCGCTGCCCCTTCCGACACGTGCACGGCATCAAAACAATAATTGCTTTGGAGCGGGCTCCTTGGCGGTAAACGAGGTGACATGATACCTATTCACCGCCAGGAGCTCATTTGCTGCAGTAAGCTCTCACTGCTGTTCTACTGTCCTGCTTTTTCGCTCCGCGATTCCGCCCGCGGTGGCCGAGAACGTCTTCCGGCCACATCAACCCGATGATTGCATTAGCCTGCAAAATGCAATCCTGTGGCCACGAAATCACGTTTATTGGAGTTCCGGATGTTGGTCCCGCCGTCCGCGCCGTCGGCCTGAACTTCATCTCCTATTGCGACAAGGAATTCCCGATAGGACGAAACCTGGGGATATAACGTTTTCTCTTCGCAAGTAGCTCGCGGAGTATCCACGGCGATGACCCAACCTAAACGGGCGATATCAAGAAATATCAGGAGTCTAGCGTATTACTCTGGGGTCAGTTTCAACTAAACCCCACCTCGCCCTGTCTCAATCGCATGCTCCAACATCTGCCTACCTTCTAACGTGCCCCAGGGTTCACCTCTCTTTGTCAGCTCCATGATCTTCTCTGGGTCAGTGAAAGTCGGCTTGGGGCAGCACGGCTACAGGTGCGACGTCATGAGCTGGCAGCACCTTGCTCCCCATGGAGCATGAACGAGCAGTACACCCGATGCGTCGGCTCATCATTGCTCATGAGCAACGAATCACGTCGGCATAAGCGTCACTCTCAGAAGTAATCAGTTCGGCTGGGCCAACAATGGCAGTCGGTAAACGTCCCCTGGAGGAGTCTTCTGAAGATTGAATCGAGTCGAATTCTGATAGTGGATGACTCGCGGGCGTGGCGGCAAACTGTTCGCTTATTTCTGCAAACGCACTTGGATCTGGTGATTATTGGCGAATGCTCGGACGGCTTAGAGGCGGTCCAGAAGAGTGAAGAATTGCAACCCGACCTGGTTTTGCTGGACATCGGGCTTCCAAATCTCAACGGTGTGGAAGCCGCTCGACAAATCCGCAAGGTTGCACCCGCTTCAAGAATTCTGTTTTTGACCTCGTACAGTTGGCCAGAGATTTTGCACGAAGCGATGAGCGTTGGCGCGCTGGGCTATGTTTTGAAATTGAAGGCCTCACGTGAGCTTTTGCCCGCCATCAGAACTGTCTTGCGCGACAAGCAGTTCATCGGTACGGGATTTTCACTTTCCGATCCCAACAAGCCCCCTCGCAGCTAGGGTCCTCCCACAGAATCCGGGAGCAAGAGTGGTCCTTCGAGTGGGACCTCTTCGTAGTTCCGGGTGGACCCCTGGTCTTGAAGTCCTGATGTTCAAATAGGGTGATCAGAGCTAGATCCTCGGAGCTGAGCGTATAGTGGCGCACCATCGCGCGCTCATCGCTCACGGGAGATTGGAGACGAGACGATCACGCATTCCGCCCAGATGCAAAGCAACTAGCATCTCCCCTAGAGATCGTGCGGGAAACCGAGCTCGACCTTACTTCCCTCAGCTGAAGATCGAGACTGGCAAGATTGTCCTGGAGTTGAGATACCTTTCGTGATCCGATGATCGGAATTACCGGCACGGCTTACGAATTGTTTCGAGGACCATGGTGAATCTTCCGATGCGGTAGACAAGGACCGCGTTTGCCTCTGGAGCCCAAATCTTCAGGCGTAGCAATGAGTCACGGCTCTACATCGCCAACAATCCTGTGGACCACCAAGCCAATCTCATAGATCTTCAACTACATTTGTACAAAGATGGACAAATTGAGACTCGGTAACGGAGCTCCTCTTGTTATTGATTCGCGTACTCTTAGCCGATGACTTCGAAGCCTGGCGACGCCAAGTCCGTCTGCTGCTCCGGCGGAGGCCAGAATTACAAGTCGTCTGCGAAGCGTCGGATGGATCAGAAGCTGTTCAGATGGCCGACGATTTGAAACCGGATTTGATTGTGCTGGACATCGGTCTGCCAAAGTTGAATGGAATCGAAGCCGCCCGGCGGATACGACAACTCTCGCCCAACTCCAAAATACTCTTCCTGAGTCAGAACAAAAGGCTCGAAGTCGTGCAGGCAGCTTTGGACACGGGCGCGTTAGGCTACGTTTATAAAATGAATGCCCGAAAGGAACTCCTGCCTGCCGTCGACGCGGTTCTGCTGGGTAAGCAATTTGTCAGTAGCGGCTTAACCGGTAGGAACTGAAGTCCAAGTCATCCCGCCTCGGCCTCGCCGTTTGCGAGTAGGCGCAATTCAGCTTCCGGCACGGCGAATTCCGCGATGCCGCACTCCAGGCAGACAGCAAGCTCGGGGAATACCCACACGACGGGCATGTCAATGTCTTTGAGTCCGGGTCCGGGACAATGGATGGCGATCTCCGCCGTGAACTTGCGCCGGTTGACTGCTCCGCAGGACTGGCACCCCATGCCTGGCTCCCGACGAGGCCTCTGGTCACTCACAGTAAAGATCCTTCTGCTTCAACAAGCTTCATGATTTAAAGACGATTACACAGAGAGAAAGGTCTGGTCGTTGCTCACGAGCAAATAGGAGAGAGAATTGTGCAGTAAAAAGGGACTGATCCTTTGTATCGGACGGAATTTCGGGGAGTTTCGCGGAGTTTCGCGAAGTTTCGGACAGAGAGCACCGAGGATAACCCGGGGACGGAGAGCGCCGGGCTAAACCGGCACATTGTAGGGGATGCAGAGAGCCCTAGTGCGCCGGTTAAACCGGCGAGGTGTAGTGAATGCAAGAGTCATACAGTGAAAGATTAGCGATCTACACTGGCCCCGAGTCATGCGGAGTTGTTCGCGAGGACAACGTCGAAGCGTTGACAGGGGAAAGTGCGGGCCGGTTATTCAGCCGCGAAACTTCACTCCGGAGCGCCGACGCTTTTAGGGTAAGCGGAAGGCACCATCGGATGCGCCGTTATCGCGAGGCGTTTCTGAGTTCCGCGCGGTCGCAGACCCCGAGCACGCACCGAAACACCTTGCACGGGAACCGGGAGATCCTGCGTTCTCCCATAGCGAAAATGGCTTGGGACGCATCGGGAAGTCCGAGGACGTACGCCGATGATGAACGAATGTAGGAAGTCGGACAAACCTGTACTACCGATGAAGTCCTCGAACAAAACCGGGCCACCGGTGGCGGAGAGGATGGAGGGAAGAGGTTTGGCCAAGGGGAAGCCGCAACAGCAAAACGCGTCCCGGACACCGAGCCGTAGCGACGCGCCCAGTGCGCTGGAGCGGATACGACAAGCAGCAAAGAAAGATAAGGAGATGCGGTTCACGGCGCTCTTTCATCAAATCTACGCGCTGGAAACACTGAGGCTGGCTTATCTCAGTTTGAAGAGAGAGGCTGCGCCCGGTGTGGATGGTGAGACGTGGCGGCACTACGGAGAGGATCTTGAGGAAAACCTCGATGATCTCTCCCATAGGCTGAAGCGAGGGGCGTACCGGGCCAAGCCGGTGCGTAGGGTGTACATCCCCAAGACCGACGGGCGGCTGAGGCCGCTCGGCGTCACAGCGCTGGAGGATAAGATCGTCCAACGCGCAGCGGTTGAGGTGTTGAACGCCATCTACGAAACGGACTTTCTCGGTTTCTCGTACGGGTTTCGTCCAGGACGCAGCCAGCACAACGCGCTGGATGCACTCTACACGGGACTAGTGACGACGAAAGTGAACTGGGTGCTCGATCTGGACATCCGCAGCTTTTTCGATGCGATTTCGCACGAATGGCTCGTCAAGTTCATCGAACACCGCATCGCGGACCGGCGCGTCGTACGGCTCATCCAGAAGTGGTTGAACGCGGGCGTGCTGGAAGATGGGAAACGAATCCGAATGGAGGAGGGTACGCCTCAGGGCGGCAGTGCTTCGCCACTAATGGCCAATATCTATCTCCATTACGTTTTCGATCTGTGGGTTCATGCGTGGCGTCGTACGCGAGCACACGGTGATGTAATCGTCGTGCGATACGCGGACGACATCGTGATTGGATTCCAGATTGATTCGGATGCCCAACGATTCCGGATGGAACTCGCCGAGCGGCTTCGGAAGTTCCAACTTGAACTGCATCCCGACAAGACGCGGCTTCTGGAATTCGGTCGGTTCGCGGCCGAAGACCGGGAACAGCGCGGAGAAGGGAAGCCGGAAACGTTCGCCTTCCTTGGCTTCACGCATATCTGCGGGAAGACGAGAAGCAACGGTTACTACACGGTGTTGCGGCAGACGATTCGTAAGCGGATGCAAGCCAAGCTGAGCGAGGTAAAAGACGAACTCAGGCGACGCATGCACGACCCCATCCCGGAAGTAGGCCAATGGTTGCGGGCGGTCGTTGGTGGACACATCCGCTATTACGGAGTGCCCATGAACAGCTCCGCGCTGGGTGCGTTCCGACTACGGACAGGTTTGCTCTGGCATCAAGCGCTCTCGCGCCGCAGCCAGACTGGCCACGTTCGTTGGGACCGAATGCGACGCTTGATCGACCGTTGGCTGCCTCCCGCACGCGTCCATCATCCTTATCCACTGCGCCGCATGCGCGTCATTACCTGAGGTAAGAGCCGGATGCGGGAAATCCGCTCGTCCGGATCCGTGGAGGGGGTCATGAGCAATCACGATCCCTACTCCGACCGGGCAAAGGCGGGGCATACTGTCACTGCACCCCAAAAGTGAGACACACGGCAGTGGGAAAAATTCGGGACACTCAGCGGTCATAATGGAGCCTGAACTGCGCGATTTTCCGTCAGGGAACGAGAGAAACTGAGCCTTCTCGATCATCGTCCGTCGAGAACGTCTCAAATCCCAGGCAACACTGCGTGAAGTGGCAGGAAACCCCAGACAATGCACATCGACCCATTTCTGGACTATAAAAATCAAAAAAACGCGCAGTTCAGGCTGTCCTGCATTCCGCCCTTTAAGCCCCAGCTTGCTAACGCCCTTCCACGCCCGGCGCTGCTAACGATCACTTCGACATGAGAGGAAGTAAACCCCCGGACTAGATCATGCATCAACTTACCGGGACCTCTGGGGGGAGGCCCCGCCTTGGTACTCGTTACGTGGGAGCGGCACTTCTTTCGACGGGCCAGATTAAACGCGCGAGGAATTATTACCTCAAGTGAAGAAATTGCAGGGCAGATTCACCGATCCACCGCACGTCGTTAAACCGCGTGCGGACGCCCCGACAATGGAGGGATAGCTTCATTCGATCGCGGTCGTGCGTCCTAAGCCATGGTCATGAACGTTGCTACTCATTCCCGGCTAAAACTTCGAGGGTTTGTCCTTGAGTTGGTTGCAGTCGGGTCCCTCAGTCTCGCGCTTGCTGGAGTGGCGCTGATGTTTACATTCTGGCCGTTCCGCTACCGTGAAGTGCATCCGCTGCTGCAGCAGACCTTTCGCAGCAGGGTGGACGTGAAAAGATACCACCGTACATATTTCCCCCACCCGGGATACGTAGCAGAAGGATTGGTTTTTTACAGGCACGGCGATACGCATATACCGGCCCTGGCCACCATCGATCGAATGACCGTCGTCGGTACTTGGACAGCCCTGGTTTTTCATCCACACACACTTTATGAGATCAGATTGAGTGGGCTTCATGTACAGATTCCGCCCCCAGGCACAGAGGCTCGCCGGATGGACTTCGATCAAGGTGTGGTCAGTTCCTCCAGGCAGAAGATCGTGATCAAGACCATTGTTGCGGACGGGACCACGCTTGATTTTCTCCGGGAGGACGGCAATGCTCCGCTTCGATTCCAGTTTCCGACCCTGCAGGTTCACAACGTAAAGCCGGGCCAGCCGCTCATGTTCTCCGCGCAGGTAGGGATCCCGAAGCCGCCGGGGGTCGTCCTGGCCAATGGTTGGATCGGGCCAATCCATCCCAACGACTACGCCGGAACACCTCTCTCGGGAACATATTCACTGTTGACCGCGGATTTGAGCAAGCTGCACGGCGTTTCCGGCAATGCAATGGCGAATGGGCACTACAGCGGTACGCTCTCAAAGATCGAGGTACTCGGCAAAGCATCCATTTCCGACTTTCGTTCCGGCTCCGCACAACCGGTTCAGATCGATGCGGACTATCACCTCACCGTGAATGCTCCAAGCGGTGATGTCGAAATTCAGAACACACAGGTGAAGAGCGGGGGCAGTGTGATTTCTGCTTGCGGCTCTGTCGCCGGATCCCCGAAAAGGTTGTCGATCACAGTTGCAACAAAGGACAGTCCGGTGGGTGATCTGCTCAAGATGGTTCAGCGGGAGAGCCCGTCGGTAGCGGGCACGGCAACCTTTAAGGCTGCAGTGGAAGTGGGTGGTGGCCCGGGTGAGTTTCTCCAGCGAATGAACTTAAAGGGCGAAATCTCACTGGCGCACATACGGTTTAAGAAGCCGGAGACGCAGCACGCGATGGACGCCTTCAGTTACCGTGTTCGAAAGGATCCCAAAGGCGATGCGAAGGATGATCCTCCACCGGTAACTGCGCTTGCGTGGTCCCACACTCGGTTTGTCAACGGGATAGCCTACTTCCCGGACGTTCACGTCGCCTTGCCGGGTGCACAAGCGCTTCTGCAGGGTAACTTGAACCTGATCGACAGCAGGATCCACCTGACCGGGAAGCTCGCACTGGAACAGGATATCTCTCACGCCACGACCGGGTGGAAGTCTTTGATGCTCAAGCCGCTCATTCCATTTTTTCGTCACCACGGAACTGGAGCGATCGCTTCAATTGCCGTCACCGGTACGTCGCAGCACCCGAAGGTGGGGCAGGATCTGTTACATGGCAAATGAGCGCGGGTCAACTGTAGCGCTAGGCAGCACGGCTTCAACTGATACCAGAGCTGATGCCGAAAAGCTGTGGACCTCCTCCGTCTGAGAGCCGGGAGTCCATTTGCAAAGGCAAAGGCGTCGCCGTATCCTCACGTCCCCGGAAAGAACTCGTGACATGGACCGCTGAGAGAAGTCTCGGGCGAAGCAAAGGTTTCAGGGCAAACCAAAGTTCTGACGCTGAACCCGAGACGGCGTGGTGTAATAGTTTTGCGATTTTATTGCAACACCCCAAGCCTCTTCCACAAACATTCCTCGCATCTCAGATCATCGTGGTATTCGCGGGAGTAATGCGAGGGAAGGTGCTATGAAAAACAAATCGGAGAAGATCTCGATCGTCGTTGGAACTGCTATGGGCCTACTGGGGCTGGCGCTATCTTTGGGTTGCAACAATCAGCATCCAGATGAAAAGGGCGCCGTCACGAACGCGCTTAAGAGCAACAATTTGGGCGACCTAAGCGTCTCGCAGGATCGTGACAAAGGCGTGATAACACTTACCGGAAACGTGCAATCATCGGACCAGAAACAGCAGGCAGAGACGGTCACAAAGCAGGCGGCACCTGATTACACCGTTGCCGACGAAATTGGCGTTCGTCCGCCGGGGGCGGCAAGCCAGGCGGCCTCAGTTCAGTCCAGCTTGGATAGCGGAATTGAGGATAACTACAAAGCCGCTATCAAGGCGCACAAGGGACTCGACGATCAAAGCATTTCCTACAAGGCAAAGAATGGCACTCTGGTACTGACCGGCTCAGTAAAAACGTCCGCGCAAAAAAAGGTTGCTGACGCTCTCGCCAAGAAGATACCGAATGTGCAGCAAGTAGTCGACGAGATCGAGGTGAAGTCAGGCAAGCACTCGACAACAACCTCGTCGTAGAATCAACACGTCGCCTGACCCTTCGGTTTGGGGATCTGTGGCAGCGAACGTTGTGTAAGCGGTTATCGGTCCGGCAGAGGAGCGGGTGGCCCGTTGATTGCCCGTCTGCCGGACCAAACCGAATCCACTAGAATATTGAAAGGGCTCTACGTAGCTCTCCGGAGTTAAGCGGACCCGGCAGCGGTCGCTACAGAGCAACCTTGGCATTGCGCTCGGGGGAGGGCGCGCCGGGAGAGGGAGGTTGGGTCCAATCCGGTGACAGGATACCTTTTCACCTGCCTTCCAACGATGCTCGCGTGGTTGTAGCCCGGTCTTCCACACCAAAGGGAAAAGCAGCCAACACGAGGTTGCGGGGTTGAGGAGACACGTTAGGGTTCACAGAGGTTCTATGTTTCATGGTGAATAAGGCGGTTCTTCGTCCTCGCCTTCGTCTTTATCATCCTCTTCGCTGTTGTAGCCCTCGTCTTCGGGCGTCAAGATCGTCGGAATTATCGAAGAATCGGATAATTCCCGAAACTCCCAAAACTCCCATGTGTGCATTCGCTATTGAGTACGCAGCATGATCGCCGGATCAATTCGTGCAGCCCGCACCACCGCCGGCGGGACCGCCAGCAAAGCTGCGGCAAACAGCACCAAAATGCAGGCAAGGCGAGCAATCCCAGACCAGCCGCGAGTAATGCCAGAATTGCGCTTTCCACGATGACCATCTGCATCCGCGCAACCGTCCGGCGCCAAAGTGTATTTGACTCATCATCATGAGTCAAATACACTAACCACATGGCTAAACGGCTGCAAGTCATTCTCCAGGATCCCGAATACAGGGAAATACAGCGGGTTGCGCGATCACGGCACATGTCTTTGGCGGAGTGGGTTCGCCAGGCGCTGGAGTCCGCACGCAGGCAGGAGCCGCTGGGCAGTGCAGGCAAGAAGCTTGACTCAATTCGGATCGCGGTGCAGCACGAATATCCTGCCGGAGACGTTGAAGACATGCTTGCTGAAATCGAAGCAGGCTATGGAGCGGGCACACGCTCGTGATTTTCGTTGACTCGAACATCCCAATGTACCTTGTCGGCGCATCTCATCCGCATAAAATCGAGGCCCAGCGAATGCTGGAAAAACTCATCAGAGATCGCCAAAGATTGACGACGGATGCGGAAGTGCTGCAGGAAATACTTCACCGCTACGTCGCGATCGATCGCCGGGATGCAATCCAACCAGCCTTCGATGCGCTGCTGGGCGTCGTCGATGAGGTTCTGGCAGTAGACAACAAAACAGTCGAGCGTGCAAAACAGATTGTTCTGGAGTATCGACGCCTGTCTGCTCGCGATGCAATCCATCTTTCGATCATGGAAAGGCACGGCATCGAACGAATTCTAAGCTTTGATTCAGGGTTCGACTCCTTCCCCGGTATTACACGGTTGTCGTAAGCGAGTCTTGTCCGCGAAGAGAAGCAGGACAGACGGAGTTGGCACTAAAGAAAGAGCGTCTGCGCCAATCTAGAATTGTCTGGCTTCCAGAGAGCGCCTGGCCAACCGAGGTCCGTCAAATGCGTCCGAGCCAGCCTGCGATACCTGTGAACACGTGCGGTCGCACAAACTTCCATACTGGTTGGGTGAGCGTCGCCGTCCGTCACTCCTTTTTCACGCCTTTTTGGGAATTAGTGACCAGAATTAGTGACCAGGCGGGACGTAACCCATGATAGTCTCTCCTCTGCGCAGGTGAACGTTCCGTCTGGAAGCTGTGAAAAATTCGATTCAGCCCGGAACGAACCAGGGCTCGGCTAGCTCAGCTTTATCTCTGGACGTAGCACGAAGGGGCGGGTGGTGCGGCGTATCGACGTTGCGGAGCCAATACGGGGTTACTTTCGACTTGAGATGCGCCCGACCGGCGAATTCGACCTTCTGGCACATTGGAAACCTCTCTAGGCGGCGGCTGTGGCATTGAGCCTGCGCCGTATGCTGAACCACCGGATGATGTTGTAACTGAGGCAAGCCCAGGTAGCTTCCATCGATGTCTTCTTTTGTCCCCGGCATCGAAACTGTCGGAGTCCACATCGCTCTTTGATCCAGGCATGCGGGAACTCAGCGATCTGCGACCGTTGACGATAAATTTGTTTTGCCTCTTCGGTCTCCATTTTAGCCTTGAAGGCGACCGTCGCGGTGGGTTGTTCGATGCGCGTGATGATCCGCCTCCACTTCGGCCGCGGTTTCTTGGAGGCACACTTATCTCGGTATTCGCAGGAGCAACAAGCCGCCGCGGGCGCTTTGTACAAACGCGTGAGCACACCGTGCCCCCGATTGATGACAGTTTTGTGAGTTAACTGTTGTCCAGCGGGACAGAGGTAGAGATCGTGCTCAACGTCGTAGGGAAACGCACTGCTCATGAAGGCCCCGCTACGGCCTTGGGCATCCTGTTCCGTCGGCTTCCAGCTCTCTTGCCATGACCCATAGAAGTCGACGCCCGAGGCTGCTGCAGCCTGCACTGAGGCATGGTTGGTATAGTCACCATCGGCAACGATCTGCTTTGGCATCCGTCCCAGAGTCTCTTTGCAACGCTGAAGAGCTGGTTCCAGCTGCCTATAGTCGACGGCGTCGGTCGTTGCCTCTACATTCACTACCAATCCGTGGGTGGTATCGGTGACCAACTGCACGTTGTAGCTAGGCACGGTGCCACCTTCACCGTTTCTCATCACATGCGCTTCCGGGTCGGTGCCGGAGGCTCTGGCTACATATTGATCGCTGTCACGGTGCTTGATCTTTTGCAGACGCTCGACCTCACGCACGGCCGCTTCCAGGCGACTCTTCCGTTGCTGCGCAGCGCGGCGTTGCGCAGCAGCTTGGCGCTTAGCCACTTTCTCTTCGTTTGCGGCCTGTGCGTTCATCTCCTCGACTTGCTTCTGCGCCAGAACGAGATGAGCTTCGAGCTTCTCCTTGCGCCGAAAGGTGTTTCCGCTGGCGTTGGCTTTGATCTTCGTACCATCCAACGTGACCCGTTGCATGCTGATCAAACCCTCGGCGCTCAGCATACCCACCACCTGCACAAACAGATTGTCCAGAGCCTCTTTGTGGTCCGTGCGAAACCCTGACAGAGTGCGATGACTGACCGGCCGCAATCCGCAAAGCCACTCGAAGCAGGGTTCAAACTCGCAGCGGCGTGCAACCTCACGTGCAGAGCTAATTCCCTGGCTGTAGGCATACAACCATAAGCTGATTAATAACCGCGGTGCGGTATGGTCGCGGCCCGCCCGCCCTTCCACCGCGGCAATCTTGGCATAAAACAAGCTCAGATCCGCTCGCCCTATCAGATGCCAGATCGAGCGTGCACTGTGGTCATCATCGATTAATCTCTCCACGTCCACGGTACGGAATATAAGCTGGGAGCGGTCAATCGAAGCCAGGCGAGGTACAGGTGGTGGGGTGCTCACGCATACAGTGTATTGCCATAAGATTATTAGTAACAGTTATTGATGGTATACATGTGCCAATTTCTTCACAGCTTCCTGGTCACCAATTTGCATGGTGACCAATTTGCACAATACATTCCTTGTCCGACGCCGTGTAAGCGACCGTGTAGTAGCTGTTGGCCTGGTTGAAGTCATTGCGGAGCGCCCCGGCGATGTTGATTCAGCAGATCGGCCTATCTTACGAGAATGAAGCGAATAATGGCGCCCCCAATGCGAACGTGAATCCATATCCAAAGCTCTCGATCCGAACCGCTTGTTTGCCCTTCCGCCGAAGCATGGTGCCCACGTGCGACATCACCATACCGGTTATGACGGGACTGATCAGCAAGCTAACGCCGTGAAACTTTGATGGTTGAAAGAACGGGTGCGGAAAGAGACGTACGCTCGCAAGCCCGAAAACGCTGCCCAGCAACAAATAACCGATGGTGGCTAGGATCGGGTTGATGGCGTTTGTTTCCTCAAACACATTTCGAACCGATCGCACAATGAGAGCAACTACCGCTTCCACGACAACCTGGAAGAACACCTCGAACAGCAGCTCGGCAACGGCAGAGAGCAACGCAAAAAACACATCGTCCATACCTCGACATATTAGCGAAGTGTCACCAGACCAATGATAGGACCCTGAAAGGTGGGATTTGCGGTAAGTTCTTCAGCCCGGTGCGGAATCCGGCTTGATGCCCTGCTTGTCATTGAAAGCGTGCACGATCCGCTGCCGGGAGCAAGATATCGCTCCGTGGTCTCAACCGAACGATGTTCCTACAACAACAAGGCTGAGGAAAACTAGTTTCCGGACCATGCAACACCCCTTACCAGACTGAAAGCTTTGGACCGAAACCTAAACCGGGATAGACGGATGGGTCATAGGTTCGGTGCTCGAACTGTCGCGCAGTTTGGACGAGTTTCGGAGACGGAGTTTCGATGACGGACGGGAAGTTCACCAACCATTCAGCAGTCGCAACAAAGTGCGCCACAACGACACTCACTTCTTTGCGCGATGACGAAGAAACAGCGATCTGCCGTGGTTACCAAAGAGATCATCTTACCCCTCGACACGCTCCAAAAGCCGTACTAATGTATAAGTAAGAACCATCCGTCGGCCCGTCTTCACGACGGCGCTGCTTGGCCTTGCCCCGGTGAGCTTTTCCCGTGCATCTGCCGCCCACCACCCGGAGACATCATCGCTTGAATCATATGATGACTCGGGTGCAGCAAACGGTAAAGTGACAAACAAAGTGATGGTTGACGCCTGTCCTCAGCATGGATGCGGCCCGCGAGGGCGCGCCTCCGGAAAGCGGGATTCACGGCGTCAGCAGGGTGCGCTCAGTGCGTCCTCTTGATTGAGAAGTTTTGACAACTTAAGAAACGCCACATCACCGGAAAGCCCCGGGCCAGCCGCGGCCAGAGGATAACGGACGCCGGACGGCAAATGGGACAATCGCTGATACGAAGCGCGTAGGCAGACATATTGTCCCGTTCGTCACCGGTAGAAGTGGGTTCCAGGAGTCGGCCAACGTTCTGCCTATCGAAATTTTGGAGCAAAGCCTCCGTGATCGAGGGAAAGCTGAAAGCCTGCAAGTAAGAACGTGCTTTTTGCGCACTTTTTTGAAGTTACGTGACCAGGCGGAGGCTTATACGTCGATTGCACAGTTCAGCCCCTTAATGAGGATAAAGAGCATGTCAGACACCCCCTTACCACGCTTATCACGCACATTTTCCGGGAGCCTGAATCGCCGATGCAGGCTCAGCTCGCTCCGGACTTAGTTCGCTTAGTTCGCTTTCTTCGCACATTTCTACAAGGAAACCAAAAACGGGGAGAGCATCTAAAAGAAAACGCAGCGCTGCCAATGCCCCCAAAAAGCCAAAAACGATCGAATTTTATCGAATTTTACAAAAATCGAAGATTGAGTGGTCAAACGGGACCGTCACGTAGGGAAAAGACGTCTCCTACAGACCGAAGGGCAAGTTGGGAATTTCGTCTATTGTGTGTTGGCGCGAGTACCTCGAAGCGGGCGAGTCCCAGGGCCATTCCGCTTCGCAATCACTAGCTCGGCTGCGGTGGCCGCCATTGGCCTGAAAGAATGAGCTACCTAACTCACGAACAGGTATATTGGTGCGCATGACGACCGACCCATCCGGAGACTTGACGGAAGCTGCTTCCCCCGCCACCTATGCGGGCGGCAGCATTCCCCCTGTTCCGGTCGTCATCGGCCCCTATCAGCTTCTGCAGTTGATCGGCGAAGGCGGCATGGGCCAGGTGTGGCTGGCCGAACAGCAGCAGCCGGTACACCGCCGGGTGGCGCTCAAGCTGATCAAGGTGGGCATGGATACCCGTGAGGTGGTGGCCCGATTTGAGTCCGAACGGCAGGCTCTCGCCCTCATGGACCACCCCGCGATCGCCAAGGTTTTCGATGCCGGCTCCACGCCGGAAGGCAGACCCTACTTCGTCATGGAGTATGTCGACGGGCTCCCGATTACCCAGTACTGCGACCGCCATCGCCTCTCCATGCGGCAGCGTATGGAGCTCTTCATCCAGGTCTGCGAAGGTGTGCAGCATGCACACCAAAAAGCCATCATTCATCGCGATCTCAAACCTTCCAACATTCTGGTCACAGAAGTCGACGGCCGGCCCGCCCCGCGCATCATCGACTTCGGCGTCGCCAAAGCGACCTCTCAGCCAGTGGACGCAGCCACCATGGTCACCCAGCTTGGTGCGCCGATCGGGACGATCGGCTACATGAGCCCGGAGCAGGCTGGTTCCGGCGGTGAAGACATCGACACCCGCAGTGACGTGTACTCGCTGGGTGTTGTGCTTTACGAGCTATTGGTCGGCGCCTTACCGCTCGACCTGAAGAAGCTCGCTACAGACGAAGCATTGCGGCGCCTGCGCGATCAGGATTCACCCCGGCCCAGCACCCGGCTGCGCCTGCTGGCAGGCGAGTCTGCAGTGACCGCGCAAAACCGCTCCGTTGATCTGCCCACACTCACCCGGCAACTGAAGGGCGATCCGGATGCCATCGCTCTCAAAGCCCTGGAGAAAGACCGCCAACGCCGTTACGCATCGCCTTCCGAACTGGCTGCAGATATCGGCCGCTATCTGCGCAACGAGCCCGTGTCGGCCCATGTGCCCAGCCGAGGCTACCGCGCACGCAAATACATCCGCCGCCATCGCGTAGGCGTGGGACTGGCCTCCGCCGTGTTGCTGCTGTTGCTCGGCTTCGCCATTGCCCAGACAGTCGAATTGCGCACCATCCGCAAAGAACGTGATCGCGCCGACCGGATTACTGCCTTCATGACCGGCATGTTCAAGGTCTCCGACCCCAGTGCGGCCCGCGGCAATGACATTCGCGTTCGCGAGGTGCTCGATAAGGCTTCCACACAAATTGTGAACGGGCTCGAAAAGGATCCCGAGGACCAGGCGCAGCTGATGCAGGTGATGGCCGAAGTCTACCGTAATCTCGGGCTGTATCCCCAGTCCGAGTCACTGCTCCGGCGGACGCTCGCGATCGAGAACCAGGGATCCGGGGTAGACAAGCCAGACACTTTGAAATCCATACACAGCCTCGCGGGTGTGCTTGACGACGAGAGCCGTTATGCCGACGCAGAGAAGGTGGCGCGGGAGGAGGTGGAGCGGCGAACCCGCGCGCGCGGCCCTGAAGACCGCGGGACCATCGATGCAACGCGGCAGTTAGCCTACATTCTTGTCGACGAGGGTCGCTATGCGCAGGCAGAGCCAATCAGCCGCCAGGCCGCCGGCATCGCGCTCCGCAAATTTGGGCCGCTGGACCCCACCACCATTTCTGCAGAACGGACGTTGGCGGTCAATCTGGCGTATGCCGGTAAGTTGGACGAGGCAGAAAAGACCTTCCGCGAAGTCCTGCAGGCAGATACGGCCACCCTCGGTTCCGACGACATAGATACGCTGCGCGCCGAAGGGAATCTGGGCGCCATCCTTCTGCAACAACATAAGTATCATGAGGCGGAGAAGCTCTTTCGCGAAGCGATCGCGAAGTTGGATCGTGTGCTTGGGCCGGAACACCCTACAACCTTGCTCGATAAGGGAAATCTCGCGCTCACCCTGCTGGATGAAGAGCGCTACCCGGAGGCAGAGAATCTGTTTCGCGAAACGCTGGCTGCCAAGACAAAGAAGCTGGGCGCGGAACACCGTTCCACTCTCGTAACGGCGGGCAACCTTGCCGACACGCTGCTGAAGGAAAAGAAGTATGCCGAAGCGGAACAAGTGGTCCGGCAAAACCTTGCCATCGAAGAGCGGACCCTGGGCAAGGATCACACCGATACGCTGTTGAGCAAGATTGTGTTGGGCGAGATTTTGACCAAAGAGGGCCAGTACCCGGAAGCGGAACAGGTACTGAAGGAAGGCTACGACAGCCTGCTGCGCGTCGTTGGAAAGGACCACGAGTATACAGGCCAGGCCGCATTCAATCTCGCCGAGTTAAGCGCCGCAGAAGGGAAGAAGGCCGACGCCCTCGCCTGGCTAACCAGCGCGATCGATCACGGGCTTACCACCGAAGACGATCCGGGCACTGATCCCGTTTTCAAACCCCTGCATGGCGATCCCACGTTCGAGGCCCTCGCTGCGCGCCAACATGCAAAAATCGCGGCGGAGGCAAAGCCGGCTCAAAAATAAACTCTTGCCCGGCCGCGCGATTCATTCACTTCGCAATGCGAAGGTAGTAGCCAAAACACCGGAACTGCGTGAACACTACACGCGCTGGCTTGGAGGATGCGCGGGGGAAGAGAACCTTCCGGGTTCCGCTTCCGTTACTCTTTTCATGGCAAGCGGCACTAAGGATGAAGGCAGTGTTGGCTGGAATCGGATTCGTAGAAGATTCAATGAAGGCCGCTAAAAGCCGATGTGAAGGAGAAAGGGATCGGTTCTCGTTATTACGGAGGAAGATCTACAGTATAGGACAGCTTCCCGGGTAAGTGGCTTATGTTCACCATCTAAGAAACCGTTGTTAATAAAATTTCCCTCTTAGGACGGTAAGTCGACACTCATCGCTGTGTTTACTATTGCAGAACGAATTACGAGAGCCTCTTCACTTGCGGGGAATTTTGATACAGAATTTAGTCCATATGCCAATGAAAGCAATGCGTTCATCCGGGGCGCAGGATTCTCGATCGCTTCGTACACTTCGTCGCCGGCTGGATGCTCAGCACATTCTCCGAGGGTGCATGCTGCTTGCAATAGCGGCTGGAACTCTGGTAACGTCCGTATTCGCCGAAGACCAGACGCCCCCACCTCTTAAAGTCGCTGCACAGATGCAACAGGAGGTTCAGCAGGGCAATGCCTTATTACCACTCCATTGGGACCCGGACCAGGGCAGGATTTTTCTTGGCGTTCCCCTAACGGAGAAGGCCGGCACAGCTTCGCCCGAATATATTCTGTCTGATACGCTCACCTACGGTGTCGGCGAGAACGATCTGTCCATGGATCGCGGGCAGATTGGGATCCAGAATACTGACGTTCTGACCCCGTCGACGCGGCTCGTGTTCTTTGAAAAAGTTGGACCGAAGATTTTGCTGGTGCAGGAAAACACCAGGTTTCGGACCGCAGCGGGCGACCCTGCCCAGCAGTTCGCAGTGCAACAGTCGTTTCCCTCCGCGATACTTGCACAATTCAAGATCGTCGACCAAACCGCGGGCCTGGCCGAAGTGGATGCCACAGATTATTTCCTTGAGGACATCCAGGCCGTTTCCGAAGTCCTGTCGGTGACCAAGCAGGGCACCTATAAGGTCGATAAGGACCGGTCTACGATTATTCCCGAAGCGTCGAAAGCTTTTCCGGAGAACAGCGAGGTCGAGGCCGAGTTGACGCTGAGCACCGACGATCCTAACCAGGCGAAAAAGCTGGCCGAAGTAGCGCCCGAGGTTCGCGCGCTCACGGTGCACGAGCGCCACACCTTTCTCAAGCTTCCGCCCCCGGGATATGTTCCCCGCCGCTTTTTCCCTTGCGCCGGCTATTTCGACACCACTTGGCGCGAAATGAACACCCCCTTGGGCGTTGACGTTGATCAGCAATTCATCGAACGGTTTCGGTTACAAAAGAAAGATCCGTCGTGCGTGAAGGACTGCGAAGCCGTCAAGCCTATCCAGTACTTTGTCGACCGCGGCGCTCCGGAGCCGGTCCGCAGCGCTCTGGTCGAAGGCTGCCGTTGGTGGGACACAGCTTTTCAGGCGGCCGGGTGGGCCAAGGGAACCTTCCAGGTGGAGCTGCTGCCCGAGGGCGCCGATCCAATGGATGCGCGCTACAACATCATCCAGTGGGTACACCGCTACAATCGCGGTTGGAGTTTCGGGGCTGCGCTCATCGATCCCCGCACCGGCGAGATCCTGAAGGGCAATGTGACGTTAGGCAGCCTGCGCGGCCGGCAAGACTATCTGCTGGCTGAGTCGCTTCTGCTCCCCTATAAGGATGGCAAGATTCCCGACGCAGCGCATGACGCTGCACTTGCCATGGTGTTGCGTCGCATTCGCCAACTTGCGGCACACGAAACGGGGCACACGCTCGGCCTCATGCATAACTTCGCAGCCAGCAGTATTCCGCATTCACCAGATCAGACCATGAGCGTGATGGACTATCCCCACCCCTGGGTCACGTTGGGATCAGGCGGCACGCCCGATGTCAGCCAGGCTTATCCGGTTGGGATCGGGGTGTGGGACAAGGTGGCTATCAATTATGGATACCGCGAGTTTGACCATGGCGGAAATTCCTACGAGGATGCACCGGCGCTTGAGAAAATACTGCACGCGGCAGAGGAGCAGGGGACCCTGTTCCTGACTGACGCGGACGCCCGCAAACCGGGGACCGCGAGTCCTGTGGACAATCTTTGGGACAACGGAACCAATGCGGGTGCGGAGCTGAATCGGATTCTCGAGGTTCGCCGCGTCGCTTTGGCGCGCTTTGATGCGGATGCGATTCGCCCGGGAACGCCCTCGGCGCAACTTGCCGATACCCTGGTGCCGTTGTATCTGCTGCACCGCTACCAGACGGAAGCGGCGATCAAAGAGATTGGCGGCCTGGATTATCGCTATACTGTGCGCGGCGACGGACAAAAGGAGCCAAAAATAGTGCCGGCCGAAGAGCAGCGGGCTGCGTTAGCCGCGGTGGTAAAGACGCTCTCGCCGGAGGTGTTGACCTTGCCGGAAACGATTCTGCGGCAACTGCCGCCGAGGACGCCTGGTATGCGAACCACCGTGGACAATACTCCAACCGTGGAAACTTTTGTTTCGCATACTTTGGTGACGTTTGATCCGGTTACAGTGGCGGAGAGTGCCGCCGATCTGACGCTGGCCGTGCTCTTCGATCCGGCGCGTGCCAATCGCCTTTGCGAATACCACGCGCGCGATGCTTCGATGCCAACACTGGATGAGGTTGTGGACGCGACGATGCATTCGGCAGAGTCTGTAAGCGGGACAGGGAATCTTGGGAATGTTGTCGGGGCGGCGGTCAAAGCACGAATCCTCGAGGCGCTGTTTCGGCTGGGTGCGGATGCGCAGTCCTCCTTCTGCGTTCGGTCGGGAATTTTGGCGAAGCTGCAGTCGATGGCGGCTTCTTTTCCAGACGACGCCCAGGGGAAGGAACTCAAGCGGCGGATTGCCGCTTTTGTGAAGGATCCGGATGGATTTAAATCTGCGCCAATGGTCGCTGCTCCCCCGGGAAGCCCAATCGGGGAGGATGGCGGGTTATAGGCATCGCTGAGTTTTGTCTTATCTCGCTTTTCGCTCAATCGTTTTCCGGTATGAAAGCACCGGTCGGGGGGCTTATCTCTCTTTTCTCTCACAAAGTGCATTCTTTTTTCGGGGCTAACTCGAAGCGGGCATCGGGTACTTAAACTACCTACCCGCTACCATCGGCAAAATCAGCGCACTCGAGTGCGCACCGCCGTACAGAATCGTATTGGTCGCCTTCACAGATTGCGTCTCTTGAGCGCCGCGCTTACCGGTATTCAGATTGCGCTCGAAGCGCGGAAAATTGCTCGACGATACTTCCAGCCGGATGCGGTGACCCTTCAGAAAGACGTTGCTCGTCGACCACAGATCGATCTTGTACTCGTAGACTATCCCAGGCGTGATGGGTGCCGGTTCTCCCGTTGTGGAGGCGCGAAAGCTGGCGCGCAAAATTCCCTCAGTTAGATTTTGCGCGAACCCGTTGGGCCAAACGTCCACCAGCTTGCCCGTGAAGTCGGTGTCCACGGCAGAAGACTTGGCAAACAAATCCAGAGTGACCTGCCCCGTGACTTCTACATCCTGATCGAGCGGCGGCGTGGTGTACACCATCACGTCGGAGCGGGCTTCCACCTCTTTCTGATCGCGTGGTCCCGGCGCCAGATGTTCGGAATCGCAGCACAGTGGACCACCCACCGTCGGAACAGGATGAGCCGGGTCGTAGACGAAACTGTCGGCGCCCTCCTTTCCTGGCGCTGCCGTGGCAAGCGAACCATCGCCCGAAGCACTGTTGGCCTTCCCGCCGGACTCGAGATAGTAGCGAGTCTCGGTGGCACGCGCGAGGGGCCACGCCGGCTCATCGCGCCATTCGTTCTTGCCCATCACAAAAATCTTCACCGGATTGCTGCTCGCGAACTGGTTCTGCTTGCCCAGCAACAAATAATCGAACCAGTCGAGCGTGGTGCCAATCTCGTCAAAAGGCGCGGCGGCGCCGAAATCGACATCGCCGACTTTGCGTTTCCAGCCGGAATGGCCGCCGATCGCGATGATCAGATGCTGTCCATCGCGCGCCGCCTGGTTTGCGGCATGCGTCCTGAGCCCCGCGTAGTTGCGCAGCGAGCCGTCCTGGAAAAGGTCGTACCAGGCGGCAATGGTTAGCCCTGGGACCTGCACGTTCTGGTAGTTCTCGGCGATCGACCACTGTTTCCAATAGCTGTCGTAGGTGGGATGCGCGAGCCAGTCGAGAAAATAAGGAGCTAGCTCGTGCGTTAATTGCGATCCGCTGGTGACGGGTTTGATGTTGAAGACCGGGAAGTCGCTCAACGGCAAGACGCGGTCGCCCTCCAGCGCATTGGTGTCGTTGTGGAGCAGCCGGTTCGCCGTGTCCTGCGCCAGGCCGGCGGTCCACGATTCGTCAAACCACTGTTCGAACGCACCGCCCTGGTAGGTCCAGTTTTCGTGGTAGTTCGACGCTGTGACCACGGGGCAGATTCCGGCCAGGTGCGGCGGATGGCTGATGGCGGCGAGCATCACCGTCGCGCCTACATAGGATCCACCGAACAAACCCACTTTGCCGTTGGCATGTGGAAGCGTTGCAGCCCACTCCACCGTGTCGTAGCCGTCGTCGGTTTCGTGCTTGAAGGGATACCACTCGCCCTCGGATGTGTAGCGGCCGCGCACATCCTGGATCACGACCATGAAGCCGCGAGCGACGCCCTTGAGGGCGAAGTCCGCGCTGAGGTCTTTGTTGTAAGGAGTCCGTTCGAGGAGCAGGGGGAAGGTGCCGTCACTCGCGGGTCGATAGACGTCGGCTTTGAGGGTGACACCGTCGCGGGTTTTCATGGTGACGTTGCGGTCGATCACGATGTCGGATTGGGCCAACGCAAGGGCAGGGACAAACGCGGCCGCGAGTATGAAAAGCCAAAGACGGGTGTTGGACATGAGGTTTCCCGGCGGCAGAAGCCGAGGCAATTCTAACCAAGGAGGCGCCTATGCATCGAACAGCTTCGCCGGGATCGACTGCTTGCTGGTCAACATGCTCTTCCAGGGATCTTTGCTAAGCCGGTCGCTCCAGTCCGCGAAATTTGCGATGAGGAACTTGGGCGCATTCTTCGTCTTTAATTCTGACCAGTCCAGTGGCAGCGCTGCTGCCATGCCTAAACGGGCTCGGCTGGAATAGGGAGCAATGGCCGTCGCGTCCCGCTCATTGCGCAGATAGTCCACGAAGATTTTGTTGGTCCGCGCTGCTTTGGTCATCTTGCTGATGTAGAGCTTGCTGTTGTCTTGCTCCATCTGCATCGTGAAGGCGTGGGTCAGCGCCTTGATCTGCTCCCAGTCGTATTTGGGCTGGATCGGCGCCACCACGTGCAGCCCCTTGCCGCCCGTGGTTTTCACATAGCTTTCCAGACCCAGTTGCTTGAGCCGCTCCCGCACCTCCACGGCACTGTCAGCCAGCGTGGACCACGAAACCTTTTCATCCGGATCAAGGTCGAAGATGATTCGGTTGGGATGCTCCAGATCAGCATTGGTCGATCCCCAGGGATGCACCTCGAGCACATTCATTTGCGCCAGGCCCGCCAACGACTGCTCCCCCTGAACCGTCACGTAGGTTTCCGAGCCCTTGCCCTTCTTGTCGGGTATCTCGACACCCCCGATTCCAGGCGGCATTCCCGGTCCCAGGTGCTTTTGATAAAAACAGTGCTTCCCGGCGCCGTTCGGGCAGCGGACCAGCGACAGCGGACGGCCCTCGACATGCGGCAGCATGAGCTTCGCGACCGCCAGGTAATAATCAATCAACGCCTGCTTTTTGAGGCCGGTTTCCGGATCAATAATCTTCTCCGGATGGGTTACCTTGAAGCCAAGCTTGGGTGGTGCAGATTTCGGCTCTGCCGGCTTCTGGCTAAGGCTGGGGTCAGGCACCTCGCGATGCACCTCCGTGGGTTTCTTATCTTCTCGCAAACCCTTGAAGCTGGCTTGCCGCACCAACTTATCGGAAGTCCACGTGCTGAATTGGACTTCCGCTACCAGCTCGGGCCGCACCCAGAGTGCGCCTTTAGCAGCCGAGCCTGGAACGTCCACAAAGGGCATTTTGGTCTGCCGCATTTCCTCTAATTGCTGGCGCAGCTTGCGTCCATTCGCCTGGGTAAATCCGGTGCCCGTACGCCCGGCGTACACCAACTTCTTGTCTTCGTAGTAGCCCAGCAGCAGGGCTCCGATCCCTTCCGTGCCATTACTCGGCTTGGTGAACCCGCCCACCACAAATTCCTGGCGGCGTTCGCATTTGATTTTGAGCCACGATTTGCTGCGCCCGGAAACGTAAGCGCTGTCGGCACGTTTAGACACGATGCCTTCCGCCTGCATCCGGCACGCCTCGTCGAAGATCGGCTTGCCCTCGGCCTGGATGTGCTGGCCGTAGCGCACGGTGCTCTGGTCCTCAAGGGTCTCGAGCATTTCTGAGAGGATGCCCTTCCGTTCGGTCAACGGTTGCTGGCGCAGATTGTGTCCGTTCAAGTGCAGCAGGTCGAAAACAAAGTAGATGAGCGGATGCTTCGCGCCCTCCTCAAAAGCAGCCTGCAGCGCGGCAAAGCTGCTTTGCCCGTTTGCGGTGAGGACAACCACCTCTCCGTCAAGGATCGCGCCTTCGACCGCAAGCTTGCTCACTTCGCGCGCGACCGCAGCCATGCGATGCGTCCAGTCGAGCCCGCTGCGGGTGTAGAGCCGGGTCTTACCCGCCTTGTCAATGTGCGCCTGCACGCGGTAGCCATCCAGCTTCAACTCGTGGACCCAGTGCTCTCCCACGGGCGGCGACGCAGCTTCAGAGGCTAACTGCGGTGAAACAAATCCTGGCAAAGCTTCTTTCTTACCCGGCAGCGCGGATGGGGAGAAGGGAACTGGCGGTTTTTGCGGCGAGCTTTTTGCGCCGTGGGACGTCTCCGCCCGGTTCGACTGCCACACGTGATCTTCGGCGTGGGCAATGGCGTCCATATCCCGCTGGGTGAGGACGCTGTTGGGTTCCTTCTCTGTAATTGGCTCGTCGCCGGCCTTCTGCTCGTATTCGTCATGTTCCTTAATCAGCAGCCAGTTCGGCTTGCTTTCATTCGCAGCCCTGCCCCCCATGCGCACCAGAACCCATTTGCCGTGCAGCTTCTTGCCATGAAGTACAAATTTGAGGTTGCCCTTGGCGAGGCTCTGATCCGGGTCGCCTATCGGTTCCCAGGTGCCTTCATCCCACAGCATCACCGTGCCGCCGCCATACTGACCTTTGGGGATGGTGCCTTCGAACCCTCCATACTCCATGGGGTGATCTTCTACCTGGACGGCCAGCCTCTTATCGCCGGGCACGTAACTCGGGCCCTTGGTCACCGCCCAGCTCTTGAGCACTCCGTGCAACCCAAGGCGAAAATCGTAGTGCAGGCGGGTGGCGGCGTGCTTTTGGATGACGAAAGGGAGAGGTCCTGTATCAGGGGCGGAAGTGGTCTGGCCGCTTGGTTCGGCCGTGTGGCTGAAGTCGCGCATCTCGCGATAGCGCGCCAACTGCTCATCCACTAAACCCGACGGAGTAGGAGACTTTGCCGCACGAGTTGTCGCCGCTTTCTTTCCCTTCGCGACCATTTATGCCGTCTTGCTGCGTTTGCCGTGAACCAGTTTCAGCTTACGTTTGGCCGGTGTAGCCGCAGGAGCTCCACGCCCAGAAGTCTTCGACGCTGGTTTCGTGGCCAAGCTCTGACGCAGGGCACTCATCAGATCAACCACCTTACCACGGGCCGCAGGCTTTTCCTTGGGCAAAGGCTTGTTGGCAAGCTTCGCTTCGACCAGCTCTTTGACCGCAGCTTCGTAGTCGTCGGTAAACTTGTCCACCTCCAGGGGCCGTTCATAGGTCTTGATCAGTTGTTTGGCCAGATTGAGTTGAGACGCGTCCTGTTTCACTGCCGTAACCTTGCCGAAGTATTCGGCTGGGTCGCGCAGTTCCTCGGCGAACCGCAGAGTGTAAAGCATCATGCCCAATTGTTTGCGGTCTGGCGGCGGGGTGATGGCCACCAGGTGTTCCCGTCCGGCGAAGGCGATTTTGCCCAAGGCAACCGTGCCTGTATCGATCATCGCCTGGCGCACCACAGCGAAGGCTGTCGCTTGCGAGCCCTTCTTCGGCACCACAAAGTATGGCTTCACAAACAGCGAAGGAGGCACCTCGTCCGCGGGCGAAAACTGTGCAATTTCCAGGGTATCTTTGCCCGGAATCCGGAGGCGCTTGAGGTCCTCCGGTTCGATGATGGCGTACTTGCCCTTCTCGTACTCGTAGCCTTTGACGATGTCGGACTTCTCGACCGCATGCCGATCTTCGCCATCGTCGTCGTCCTCATGGTTCGAGGCCACATTCTGGTGGTGGATGCGCTGGCCGGTTTCCCGATCGATCTGGTGGAACTGGAACGGGCGAGCCGAGTTGCTTGCGGGGTAGATCTCGACCGGGAAACTGACCAGCGAAATGGAGATTTGTCCGGACCAATAAGGGCGTGCCATCGAACAATTTGGATGCAAAAGACGCCGTCTGCGCCACAGAACTTGGAGTTTTTGACCCCGTTTGGTAGTCTTTTGAGGTACGCATGCGCGCGTAGCTCAGTTGGATAGAGCGTCTGGCTACGAACCAGAAGGTCGGGAGTTCGAATCTCTCCGCGCGCACCACTTCCGCGGCATCCCCTTTGCCTCCCGTCCCTACATGAAAATATCCCCCCAAAAGCTCGCCTGGACACAGCGGGGCGCCGCCCTGGCGATCCTCGCCTTTTGGATCTCGTTCTGGGCAAACCACACAGACCTGCCGCAAAACGTGGTGGACTTCGAGTGGTGTTTTCTGCTGCCCGATATCCTATGGATCTCGGGAGCATTTGCACTGGCAAGCCACTGGCTGATAACCCGCGACCGGCGCGCCGGCATCGCCACCGCGGTAGCCGGCAGCTCGCTGGCCTACCTCGGCCTTTTAGACGCCGCCTGCAACTTCCGCCACGGCCAATATACCGGTTCCTTTTCCCGAGGCGCTCTGAATGCCGTGATCAACATCGTCTGCTTGCTCTTCGGTTGCGCCAACATCTGGTATGCGGCCAGGCGGACCTAAGTAGAAACGAAATCCGATACCACGGTTCGATTCCGTCCGATTCTCTTAGCCTGGTATAGGGCAACATCCGCTGCCGCCAGTATCTCCTTATCGGAAATCCCAGCATGTGTGGTTACGGCCGCGCCGATGCTCACGGTCACGGCGATTTGCGCATCATTCACCCGCACCGGTCCATTATCTACGGCCGCTCGGACTCTTTCCGCGCCCTGGTCCACTTGTTCCCGGCTGCAACCAGGCAGTACGATCACAAACTCTTCTCCCCCGTAGCGTCCGACCGAGTCATAACTCCGCACGGCCTTACTAATGCGTTGGGTCACCTCTCGCAGGACCGCGTCGCCGGTCAAGTGCCCGTAGGTGTCATTAATCAACTTGAAGTGATCTATGTCGAGCATCAGGATCCCAGTCGTCGTCTTGGAACGAACGCCGCGCTCCAGTTCGCGGCGCAGCATCTCCAGAATTTCGCCGCGGTTAAACGACCCCGTAAGAGCGTCATGGGTTGCCTGAAAACGAAGTTGTTCATGGGCTCGCATCTGATCGTCCTGCAGCGTGAGGATACGGTTACAGGCTCGCAACCGAGCCCTTAGTTCGCTGCGATCGAAT